>CAWDDV010000010.1:0-347831 GCA_963801205.1 uncultured Acidimicrobiia bacterium | reverse complement strand
CTGATGCCCTGACCGTAGATGATGTCGAACTCGGCGATCTTGAAGGGCGGCGCCACCTTGTTCTTGACGATCTTTACCTTGGTGCGGTTACCGACCGATGTCCGCGCCTTCCTTCAGGGTCTGGATGCGGCGAACGTCGATTCGCACTGAGGCATAGAACTTCAGCGCCTTACCACCCGTGGTGGTTTCGGGGGAGCCGAAGAACACGCCGATCTTCTCACGCAGCTGGTTGATGAAGATGGCGGTGGTCTTGGTGCTGGCTCAAGCGCGCCGGTGATCTTACGCAGTGCCTGGCTCATCAGCCGGGCCTGGAGGCCAACGTGGGAGTCGCCCATTTCGCCTTCGATTTCAGCGCGGGGTACCAGGGCCGCCACGGAGTCGATCACGATGTCCAGCGCGCCGGAGCCCACCAGCATGTCCATGATTTCCAGCGCCTGCTCGCCGGTGTCCGGCTGGGAGACCAAGAGTGCATCCGTGTCCACGCCGAGCTTGCCGGCGTAGTCCGGGTCAAGCGCGTGCTCGGCGTCGATGAAGGCCGCGATGCCGCCGGCGCGCTGGCATTGGCTACGGCGTGAAGGGCCACGGTGGTTTTACCCGACGATTCCGGACCGTAGATTTCCACGACGCGGCCACGGGGCAGGCCACCAATGCCAAGGGCGATGTCCAGTGCAATGGAGCCGGTCGGAATGACCTCGATGCGGTGCCCGGGTGTCGTCACCCAGCCGCATGATCGAGCCTTTACCGAACTGCTTGTCGATCTGGGCAAGCGCTGCTTCGAGCGCCTTCTCACGATCCGGGGCTGCCGCCATGGTGATCGTCCCTCGCGTGTGTCTGGTGCGCCGTCCGGCGCCGGTCTGACCCGACTCGTCTTCGATGCGGTGTCCTGCCAGACGTTAGGAGCCGGCACCGACAACCTCTCGGCAACTCTGTCGGGCTGTGGAGAACCCGGTGTCGGACCCTGTCTGTGGACACGACGCTCGTCAGAACGTGTGTTCGACCCAACCCGACACGCCGGTTCCTCACGGCCCTTGGTCTCGTCTGATCGCTCGCTTCGCTCGCTGCTCGACCACCGGGGGTTGCGGTCGCCTGTCCGCGTACGGCGTCTGGTCTCGTCTGATCGCTTGCTTTGCTCGCTGCTGGAAACCGGGTGGTGGGTCCTCTGCTCGGCGTCCGGCGCTCTTGGTCTCGTCTGATCGCTCGCTTCGCTCGCTGCTCGACCACCGGGGGTAGCGGTCGTCGCTCGGCATACGGCGCTTGTCTCGTCTGATCGCTCGCTTCGCTCGCTGCTCGACCACCGGGGGTTGCGGTCGCCTGCTCGACGTACGGCGCGCCTGGTCTCGTCTGATCGCTCGCTTCGCTCGCTGCTCGACCACCGCGGGTTGAGGTCGCTGTCGAGGTACGGCGCCTGGTCTCGTCGATCGCTCGCTTCGCTCGCTGCTCGACCACCGGGGGTTGCGGTCGACTGTCGGCGTACCGCCCTGGTCTCGTCTGATCGCTCGCTTCGCTCGCTGCTCGACCACCGGGGGTTGCGGCCGGCCGCTCGGCGTACCGCGCCTTGGTCTCGTCTGATCGCTCGCTTCGCTCGCTGCTCGACCACCGGGGGTTGCGGCCGCCCGCCGACGTACGGCCCCTGGTCTCGTCTTGATCGCTCGCTTCGCTCGCTGCTCGACCACCTGGGGTCTGCGGCGCCGCCCTGTTCCGCGTACGGCGCCTCAGGTCTCGTCTGATCGCCCACCGGGGGTTGCGGCCGCCTGCTCGACGTACCGCGCGCGTTCTCCGTGATCGCTCGCTTCGCTCGCTGCTCGACCACCGGGGGTTGCGGCCGCCTGTCCGCGTACGGCACCTGGTCTCGTCTGATCGCTCGCGTCGCTCGCTGCTCGACCACCGGGGGTTTGCGGTCGCCGCCTCGACGTACGGGCCGCTGCTCAACCACCTGTCGGAGCGCGGGTCCCCTACGGGGTGGCGTCGATGATGTGGTCGAGCGGGCCGGGGGTGTAGGGCGAGTTGGCGCTGAGGTAGGCGGAGAAGGCGTCGATGTCGAGGCCGCCGAAGTAGGGGGCGGTGCCGTTGGTGAAGGCCGGGAAGGCGTCGCCGCCGCCGGGGAGGAAGTTGTTGGTCACGACCCGGTAGGACTGGCGGCCTTGTCGATGGGCGGGCCGTTGAGCTCGACGGTGCCGTCGACGGGCCCGTTGAGGGGGGCTGGTAGGTGAAGCCCTCGGAAACCTGGAGCAT
This sequence comes from uncultured Acidimicrobiia bacterium, assembly GCA_963801205.1. Taxonomy (GTDB): domain Bacteria; phylum Actinomycetota; class Acidimicrobiia; order Acidimicrobiales; family AC-14; genus JAXDMK01. Next base: position 345,599 of record CAWDDV010000010.1, on the reverse strand, counting down.
CTTTGTGTCGGTCGCTGGCGTTGGCACCCGTGACCTGCTGGGTCAGCAGGTCGTAGATGTCCGCGCCGGTGAGGTTCATCGAGACGAGGTAGTTGTTGAACGGCTGGACCGTGAACGCCTCCTCGTAGGTGACCTCACCCGGCGGCTCGCCGGGCTCGGAGCTGGCGAAGGTGAGGTCGGCCCGGATGCCGCCCGGGTTCATGAACGCGATCACCGGCCCTGCCGCGGTGACGACCGACTGGTCGGCGAGCTGGGCGTCGGCGATGAGGTCACCGAGGTGGCTACTCGCCGGCGGCGTTCGGGGTGCGGGTCACGTCACTAGGTGATCGCGGCCGAGCACCTCGCTCGCGATCGGCGTGACCAGCCTCTTGGTACGTGCTGATCAGCGTTGGTCTGCCTCGGGTCCTGCTTGGCACGTCGCGGGTGACCGGCAGTTGCCGCCCTTGACCGAGCGAGCGGACGATGTCGCGCTTCCGGCGGTCGTACTTCAGGTTGGTCTCGGTGTACAGGCGGCCGAAGGACGAGGCCGAGGTGACCAGGCGGGACTTTCCCTTGGGGTCCTCGACATCGCAGACATAGGGCTGGTGGGTGTGGCCGGTGACCACCATGTCGATCGCGGGGTCGAGGTCCGAGGCGATCGGCACGATGGGCGAGCCGGCCGGGGTCCGGCTCGCCGTCGCTGTCCCCGTCGCAGGTGTAGTCGTAGTTGGGGTTGACCTTGTACACCTTGCCGGAGGGGTCGGTCCACTTCTGCTTTCGGGGCTGGCGCCCTGGTGGACAAGTTGACGATCGCCTTGACGCCCTTCTTTTAGCTCGGGGACCAGCGCGTTGGCGGTCTGCACCTCGTCCCTGAACTCCAGGCCGGCGACGCCCACTGGCGGTGACGATGTCCGGAGTGTCCTCCAGGGTCATGCCGATGAAGCCGATCTTGGCGCCGTGCACCTTCTTGATCGTGTACGGCGGAGGATCGTCTGGTCGGTGCCGGCGTACTTCACGTTGGCGGCGAGGTAGTCGAAGTCCGCGCCGCGGAACCTGTGGTCCGGGCGGAGTTCTGGTTGTGGCCCGTCGCCGTCGGCGATGCAGCCGCCCCTCGTCCATCCGCTGGAGCTCCTTGTAGCCCTCGTCGAACTCGTGGTTCCCCACGGCGGAGGCGTCGAGGCCGAGCTTGTTCATCGACTCGACGGTCGGCTCGTCGTGGAAGGCGGCCGAGAGCAGCGGCGAGGCGCCGATCAGGTCACCCGCGGCGACGGTCAGGCTGTTCCGGTGGCCCTTGCGCGCCTTCTCAAGGTGGGTGGCGAGGTAAGCGGCACCGCCCGCGTCCTCGGTCACGTCCAGCGCCTTGATGACGCCGGTCACGGGGTCGGGCCCCAGCTTGTGGTCGACGGTGTTTCGGCCCCGAGGAGCCGCTCGGCGGCTCGAGGTTGCCGTGGAAGTCGTTGAACGACAGCAGCTGGATGGGCATCCGCGAGCTGCGCGGGTGAGGTGGTGGGGCCTGCCCGGCTTCTTCGGGTGCTTCGCGGCGTGCTTCTGGCCCTGTTCGCCGCGAGCGTTCTCATCCGGGGCAGCATTCGCCGCCGTGGTGCTGAGGGTGATCAGGGCACAGGCCCCGGCTGCGAGGACGCCGATCAGAGACATGTATGTAGTCGAGCAAATAGGACATAACACTACGTATTGCTGAACCGCAAGTCGGTCCAGCCCTCGGCGGTGACTTCCGCCAGCGTGCCCAGGTCGTCCGCCACCCGATCCCCACTCGCCAATCCCGAGAAGTCCGCCTCCACCTTCTGCTTGGCCTCGAGCAGGCGCGCTGCGAGGGGGCGGTCGACGTCCTCCAACGCCCGGGCCATGAGGTGCAGCGTGGCGTGGGAGCGGTCGAAGAACCGCGCCTCCGCCGCCCGCGGTCGGCCCGCAGCCTCGTCCTGCGCCACGCAGAGGGCGGCCAGGGCGTCGGTCATCTGCGCCACCGGCACCGGGTCCCCGGCCACCACGATCGTGGGCCCGTCGCCGCGACGAGGACGGCCGGTCGTCGCCGTCGCCGCAGCCGAGGAGCAGGACCGCGCACCCGCGACCGGGCCAGGGCGACGGGGGCGTCCGCAGGTCAGATGGCTTCAGGGGGCGTCGCCGGGTGGGCGAACAGCACCCGGTTGAGGATCACGAACTTGCCGATCCACAGCACCCCGAACGCGGCCAGGGCGGCGAAGTTGACGACCAGCTTCTGTCCCAGGTCGGACGCGGTGACGGAAGCGGCGTGGCTCTCGGCGAAGTCGGCCGACCAGGTGGACAGGATGAGCCCCAGCAGGCACATCCCCCAGAAGGGGACGATCTCCTTCATCAGGTGCGAACGGCCGGTCTTGCCCCACGCCCACGCCCGGTTGAGCTGGTACGACGGGATGGCCGACAGGCACACCGCGATGATGTTCGACGACCGGGCCGACCACTGGAACTGGGCCACGAACAGGATGACCTGCGACACCACCACCGACACGACCGACACCAGGCTGTAGCGGACGAGCTTGCGCCCGCCGGGTGTGCGCGCCCGTTCAAGGAGGCTGCTGGGGGAGAGGTGCACCATGTCGATGCTATCGGCACCGACGAGTCACCGGTGGAGCACGGACGGGTAGGTCGATCGACCCGATCCACGCTCTCCGACGGGCGCCGGTTTGCTCCCGGCCGCCGGAGTGGTGACACTCGATGGCTCCCTCTCGCAGCCCACAAAGGACCACCGACCACGTCGATCTCCGAGTTGCAGGCCGAACAGGCGGTCGTCGACCGCGCCTACGCCCGCCTGGAGGCCATGCGCGACGCCGCCCGCGCCGTGTCGGCCGACGTCATCGAGACCACGCCCGGCGGCACCCACCAGGCCCGCCTCGAGCGCGACGTGCGGGTGCTGCTCACCGAGCGGCGCCTGGCGTCGCTCCAGGTGGGCGAGGCCGGCCTGGTGTTCGGGCGCACCGACGCGACCGACGGCGAGCGCCGCTACATCGGCCGGCTGGCCATCTCCGACGAGGACAACGAGCCCCTGGTGGTCGACTGGCGGGCACCGGCTGCGGAGCCCTTCTACCGGGCCACGCCGGGGGCGCCGATGGGCCTCGTCCGCCGCCGCCACTTCATCCTCCGGGGCCGCACCCTCACCGGCCTCGACGACGAGCTGCTCACCGCCGAGCCCACCGGCGACGACCTGGTCCTGGTGGGCGAGGGGGCGCTGCTGGCCGCCCTCGAGCGGTCGCGCTCCGGGCGCATGGCCGACATCGTGGCCACCATCCAGCGGGAGCAGGACGAGATCGTCCGGTCGCCGCTGCCTGGCATCGTGGTCGTCCAGGGCGGTCCGGGGACGGGCAAGACCGCGGTCGCCCTCCACCGGGCCGCCTACCTGCTCTACACGTTCCGCTTCCCCCTGGAGCGGGCGGGCGTGCTGCTGATCGGCCCCAGCCGCATCTTCCTGCGCTACATCGAGCAGGTCCTGCCCGCCCTCGGTGAGCACACCGTCAACCTGGCCACGCCGGCCGACCTGGTGCCGACGCCGGTGCGAGGCCGCGACGTCCCCGCCGCCGCCCGCCTCAAGGGCGACACCCGGATGGCCGCCGTCATCGCCCAGGCCGTGGTCGACCGGGAGCGGGGCCTGCCCGCAGCCGCTGCACCTGCTCTGGAACGGCCAGCGGGTGCGCCTGTCGGTGCGCGACTCGCGGCGCATCGTCGAGCAGGTCCGGCGCCGGCGGGGCACCCACAACGAGCGCCGGCCGCTGCTGGAACGCTCGGTCGTCCGCCACCTCGTCGGCCAGTTGGCGCTGGACGAGGAGGACGACCGCCCAGGCGGGACGGGAGGCCATCGGGCGGCCCTGCGGGCCGACCGGGCGGTGCGTGACCGCCCTGGAGCGCATGTGGCCGGTGCTGACGCCCGAGGAGCTGCTCCACGACCTGTTCGGCTGGCCCGCGCTCATCCGCCTGGCCGGCAGGGGCGTGCTCGACGAGGACGAGGTCGCCCTCCTCCACCGTCGGCGGGCCACCGGGTGGCCGACGCGCCCTGGACCGAGGCCGACCTGCCCCTGCTCGACGAGGCCCTGGTCCACCTCGGTCCCATCGCCCGTCGCCGCCGGGCCGCGCGCCCGCGACGGCGACGGCCCCGCCGGCTGGGAGCGGGAGAAGGTGGTGGCCGAGATGGGCGACCTCGACGCCCAGATGCGCCGCGACGTCCTCCGGCACCTGGAGGACCATCGACCCCGGGAGTTCACGGTGACGACGAGCCGTCGAGCTGTGGAACCGCACCTTCGGCCACGTCGTGATCGACGAGGCCCAGGACCTGTCGCCCATGCAGCTGCGCATGGTCGGCCGGCGGGTGCCCAGCGGGTCGCTCACCATCGTCGGCGACCTCGGCCAGGCCAGCGGCTCGTGGGCGCCCGGCCCGTGGGACGAGGTGGTCGCCCACCTGCCCTCCCCCGCCCGCCGACCGGCCCGCCGGGCCGAGCTGACGGTGAACTACCGCACGCCGTCGGAGGTGATGGACGTGGCCGCCCGGGTGCTGGCGGTGGCCACACCCGACCTCACCCCGTCCCGGTCGGTGCGCCAGGCGGGGGTCGACCCCCTCTTCACCGCGGTCACGCCTGCCGAGCTGCGACGCGGCGGTGGCGGACGCGGCCCGGGCCGAGCAGGAGGCCGTCGCCGACGGCAAGGTGGCCGTCCTCACCGCCCCGTCCATGGTCGGAGCGGCGTCCGTCCCTGCTCGACGTCCGCCGGACGGGGCCGGAGTGCTCGACGCGCCCGCTCGCCGTGCTGCCCGTCGCACCAGGCCAAGGGCCTGGAGTTCGACTCGGTGATCGTGGTCGAGCCGGCCGCCATCGTGGCCGAGCACCCCCACGGCTGGCGGGCCCTCTACCTCGCCCTCACCCGCACCACCCGCCGCCTGCAGGTGGTGTCGTCGCAGCCGCTGCCGGCCGGCTGGCCCCGCCCCGGTTGGGGACGAGGCCGCCAGCCGGTGCCATGATGGCCCCCGTGCCCGAGCCGGTCGGACGAGGTTCACCGCCTCCCGCCAGCTCGCCCGGCCACGTGACGTGGGGGATCGAGCCGGTCGGGCCTCTCCGGGGCGACGTCCGCATCTCGGGGTCGAAGAACGCGGTCACCAAGCTCATGGTGGCCGCCCTGCTGGCCGAGACGCCCAGCGTCGTCCGCAACGCCCCCCGGCTGGGCGATGTCGACATCACCGCGGGGATGCTGCGCTCCCTGGGGGCGGCGGTGGAGATCGACGGCGACACCGTCACCATCGATCCCGAGCCGGCCACCGGCAGCCGCATCCCGGTGTCCTACACCGGCCTCAACCGGGTGCCGATCCTCATGGTCGGGCCGCTGCTGCACCGCATCGGCGAGGCGTTCGTCCCCCTGGTCGGCGGCGACCGCATCGGGTCCCGCCCGGTCGACTTCCACGTGCAGGCGCTGCGCCAGTTCGGCGCCGAGGTCGAGCTCACCGACGAGGGGCTGGAGGCCAAGGCCCTCCGCCTCCACGGGGCCCACTTCGCCCTCCCCTTCCCCAGCGTCGGCGCCACCGAGACCGTGCTCATGACGGCGGCGGTGGCCGAGGGCCGCACCATCCTGGAGAACGCGGCCGTCGAGCCCGAGGTGGTGGAGCTGGCCCTCCTCCTCCAGCGCATGGGCGCCCGCATCGAGCTGCAGCCCGACCGCCGGTTCGTGATCGAGGGCGTCTCCCACCTCACCGGCGCCACCCAACGGCTGGGCGGGGACCGCATCGAGGCGTTCTCCTACCTGGTGGCGGGGCTGGCCACCGGGGGCAGGGTGCGGATCTCGGGCTGCGCCCAGGACCGGCTGGTGACCGCCATCTCCACCCTCCAGCGCATGGGCGCCCGCTTCCAGATCGACGACGACCGCATCACCGCCGAGGCCGACGTCCTCCGGCCGGCGGCGGTGCAGACCAGCCCCCACCCGGGGTTCATGACCGACTGGCAGCCGCCCCTGGTCGTGCTCTGCACCCGGGCCACGGGGATGTCGGTGATCCACGAGACGGTGTTCGAGGACCGCCTGGGCTACGTCGACGCCCTGCGCTCGATGGAGGCGGAGGTGGAGCTGTTCGAGCAGTGCCTGGTGGGCGAGGCGTGCCGGTTCCAGGAGAGCGGGTCGTCCCACTCGGCCCTGGTGCGGGGCGTCCGGGCCCTGCGGGGGGCGGAGGTGGAGATGCCCGACATCCGGGGCGCCTTCGCCTACGTCATCGCCGCCGCCGCCGCCGAGGGGCCCGTCGATCCTCCACGGCGTCCACCACCTCGAGCGGGGCTACGACCAGGCCCTGGCCAAGTTCTCCGAGCTGGGCCTGCGCATCACCCCGACGTAGACGGGCCGGGCCGGCGTCGGCGCTCAGGCCCGGATCTCGACGGGGACGCCGATGGGGAGGGTCTCGGCCAGGCGGGTGATGGCGTCGTTGTTCATGCGGATGCAGCCGTTGCTCACGTCGGAGCCGATGCCCGGACGGGTCGCTGGTGCCGTGGATGCCGAACTGGCCGTCGCCGCCGGCGAAGTCGTAGAAGACCTCGGAGTACCCCGACAGCCCGTAGGCGTAGGGCCCGTAGGCCGCCTTCTGGGAGGCGAACAGCTCGACGGTGTAGAAGCGCCCGCCCGGCGTGGGGGTGGTGTCCACACCGACTCCCACCGGCTCCTCGGCCCACCACCGCGTCGCCCTCGTACACGGTGAGCTTGTGGGCGCCCAGCTCGACCACGATCGAGAAGTCGTGGCCGACGAGGGTGACGTCGTCGGCCCGGATCCACCCGGTGGAGCCATTGGGGCGCACCGGCACCAACACGTTCAGCCACCGGCCGCGCTCGCCGCTGGACGAGGAACACCTGCTCGGCGCCGGACGCCCGGGGGTTGGAGAGCGTCCACGAGACGGGGCCGTCGGCGTTGGGAGTGGTGAAGACGTCGATCGACGGCCCGGTGACCGTCGCCACCACGTAGCGGTGGGCGGGCATGGGGATGCTGGAGGGGAAGGCCGGCGGGAGGGGCAGGGTCGTGGTCGGCCCGGCGGTGGTGGGAACCGTTTGGATCGCCACCTCGACCGTCTCGTCCGGCGGGGAGGCAGGCCCCGACCCGAGAGCCGCCAGCAGCAGGGCCACCACCACCAAGCCGAGAGTCGTGGCCCCCCGACGCATGCCCGGATGGTACCGGCGGGCCGGGGGCGAACAGTCCGCGCCGTCGCCCCCTCGGCGGTGGAATTTCGCGGTCTAGTCGGCGGCGCCGGGCGCGGGGGCCTGGGGGGGCGTGTCGGGGTCGGGGTACTCGCCGCCGCCCTCGGTGGACTCCGCCGCGCCGCTGTTCTGCTGGGCGACGACGTACTCCTCTCCGTCCTCGTCCTCCAGCGGGACGCTGGTGACCTGGTCCTCGGTGGGTTCGCTCACGCCCGACCCGTCCCCCGGGGCGGCCTCGGTGAAACGCGCCAGCGGCGGCTCGGGCGGCGGTCGCCGCAGCTCCAGGTACACCACCTTCACCGACGCCACCACCGGCACCGCCAGCAGCGCCCCCACCACGCCGCCGGCCGACACCCCGATCAGGGCCGCCACCATCGTCGCCGGCGGCGACAGGTGGACCGACTTGCCCACGATCAGGGGGCCCAGGATGTGGTTCTCGAACTGCAGGTAGAGGACGAAGAACACGGCGCAGATGAGGCCGGTGGTGATCCCCTGGGTCAGGCCCAGGAGAACGAAGGGGATGCCGCCCATCGCCCCCCCGATCTGGGGCACGAGGTCGAAGATGGCCACCCACAGGGCCAGCAGCGGGGTCAGGGGCACGCCCAGGATCAGGCCCATCACCAGGATGCTCATCCCGGCGATGCCGGCCACCAGCACCGATCCGGCCACGTAGCGGCCGACGGTCTCGTAGGCCAGCCGGCCGATGCGGTCGGCCTGGGCCCGGCGGGGTGGTGGGACCAGCCGGCGCACCCCCCGCACCACGCGCTCGCCGTCGAGCAGCAGGCTGATGGTGACGAGCAGGGTGAAGAAGAAGGCGATGAAGCCGTCCGCCACCCGGACGGCGGCGTCGCCGATGGGGGTGTCCTCGCCCTCCAGCCGGTTGGGGAGGTCCTCCAGCCACTGCCGGACCTTGTCGGCCGTCCCCGCCTCCTCCAGGTCGTCGCCGATCACGGGGAGGGTCTCGATCTGGCCCACCACCTCGTCGAGGTCGCCGCCCAGCTCCCGGCCCTGGCGGATGGCGGGAGGGAGGAGCAGGGCCATGGCCGCCACCGCCAGCAGGACCAGCCCCGCCACCACCGCGGCCACCGCTCCCGGACGGGGCAGGTGGAGGCGGCGCTGGGCCGCCGTCACCAACGGGGTCAGGGCCAGGGCCAGGAGGGTGCCCACGGCCAGGACGGTCAGGGCCCGGGGCGCCACCCGGATGAGGTTGGTAAGCGCCAGCAGGGCGACGAACGCGCCCAGGACCCACGCCACCGAGCGCCAGTCGAGATCGACCTGTCGCACCGGAGTCTCACCGCGGCGGCGGAGGTACCAACGGGTGCCCGCCGGGGGGGAGAGGCCGGGGTCCGCCACCGTCGGTACTGTACCGACGTGGCGGTGCCGAGGGAGCGGCTGTTGATCAGTCCCCGGTCGGCGGTGCTGGCCGTCGCCATGCTGGGCGCCACCCTGGCGGGGCTGGCCATGCTGGCCGCCTCCCGACGGGTGATCGGGTGGATCCTGGTGGCGGCCACCCTCGCCGGCCTCCTCCACCCGATCGTGTCGCACCTCCAGCGCCACATGCGCCGGGGCCTGGCCGTGCTGCTGGTGATGCTGACCATGGTGGGCACGGCCGGTGTGGTGATCTACGGCCTGGTCGACGACGTCCGGGCCGAGACCCGCCGCCTCCAGGAGGCCGCCCCCCAACGGGCGGAGGAGTTGGAGCGCTCGGAGCGCTTCGGTGAGATCGCCCGCGACCTGCACGTGGCCGAGCGCACCCGCCGGTTCCTCGACGACCTGCCCGAGCGCCTGCGCGGGGGATCGACCGCCGACGCCCTCCGGGCCGCCGCCACCCGGGGGGTGGCGTTCCTGGCCACGGGCGTCCTCACCATCTTCTTCCTCCAGCACGGGCCCCGGATCGCGGCGGGTGCGGTCCGCCAGTTCTCAGACCCCCGGCGTCGCCGACGGCTGAGGGAGCTGGGGCCGATCGTCTACGCCCGGTCGTTCGGCTACGCCGCCGCCACCCTCACCATGGCTCTGGCCGCGGGCCTGTTCGCCTTCGCCATGGCCCGGATCGCCGACCTGCCCGGCCCGGCCGCGCTCGGGATCTGGGTCGGCCTGTGGGACCTGGTGCCGCTGGGCGGCGCCCTGGTGGGCGCCCTGCCGATCGTGGCCCTGGCCGCGGTGACGTCGGCCGGCGACGCGTCCTGGCTGGCGGTCGTCTTCGTCGCCTACCAGCTGGCCGAGAACTTCCTGGTCGAGAACCGGGTCGAGGCGCAGACGGTCCGCGTCGGCCCCTTCCTCACCCTCGCCGCCGGGCTCGTCGGCCTCGAGCTGGCGGGCGTGCCCGGCGCCCTCCTGGCCGTGCTGGCCGTCGTCATCGCGGCGGCCATCGCCGACGAGGTGACGCCCGCCTGAGCCCCTGCGCCGGAGTGGGAATCGGCGTCGTCGTCAGGCGGGCACGGCCTCGGTGGCCGCGGCCCGTTGTTCCAGCCAGCGGCGGATCCCGGCGGCGTTGGCGTGGACGCCGTTGAGCGTCTCCAGCCGGGCCTGGTCGTCGGCGCCGACGCCGGTGAGGTCGGATCCGAAGGCGGCGGATAGGGCGGCCGGGATGTCGCGGCCCTCCCGCCACGCCGCCTCCGCCACCTCGGTCCACCGGTGGAGGACCTCGGCCGCCTCGTCCAGGGCGTCGGCGGGGTCGCCCGGCACCACCCCGTAGTGGGCCAGGGCGAGGGCTGACGGGCGGCGGGCGGCGAAGCGGCGCAGCGAGTCGAGGGCGAGGTCGAGGTCGAAGTCGGGCGGGGGCGTGGCCGGCCGGAGGACGCCCACGTCGGGCAGGCGCACCCCCACCGCGTCGCCCACGAAGAGGATGCCCGACTCCGAGTCGTGCAGACCGAGGTGGTGCTTGGCGTGCCCCGGCGAGTCGACCGCGGTGAGGGTGCGCGCCGGCCCGATGACGACCTCGTCGCCCTCGGCCAGCACGTGGATGCGGTCGGCCGGCGTGGGCTCGAGGCGGCCGTAGAGCGAGTCGAGGAGATCGCCGTAGACCCGGGCCGCCGACGCCACCAGCCGGGACGGATCGGCCAGATGCCGCGCCCCCTTCTCGTGGACGTAGACCTTGGCCTTCGGGAAGGCGGCGGCCACGTCGCCGACGCCGCCGGCATGGTCGAGGTGGATGTGGGTGACCACCACCCCGGCCAGGTCGGGCGGGCCCAGGCCGTGGGCGGCCAGGGCGGCCAGCAACGCCGGCACCGACGTCTGGCTGCCGGTCTCGACCAGCACCGGCTCGGGACCCTCCACCAGGTAGCCGGCGGTGACCCGCTCCCAGCCGCCCAGAAGCGTGTCGATCTGGACGACGCCGGGGCCGATGCGAGTCACCGGGTCACCGGGTCACCGGGTCACCGGGCCGCCAGGGCCTGGCGGCGGCGGCGCTCAGTGGCAGCCGTCGTGGCCGCAGTTGCACTCGTGGGCCCGGTGGCCCTCCTTGGTGGCGTGCCTCTGGCAGTAGTCGCTGCAGTAGCCGCTGTCCTCCGCCGCGCAGTTGCATCCCTCGTGCCCACAGGTCTCGGCCAAGTGCATCGCCTCCGTTTCGATCCCATCGCCACCGATGGGCCACGCTAGAGCGTGGTGGCCAAGCCCGAGCGCACGACGATGACGCCCGCCGAGCGCCGGACCAAGATCGTCGCCACCGTCGGGCCCGCCTCGGAGGACCTCAACACCCTCCGGGCCATGGTGACCGCGGGGATGGACATGGCCCGCCTGTCCCTCGCCCACGGTCCGGTGGCGGAGACGGTCGAGCGCATCGCGCGGGTGCGGCAGGCGGCCAAGGACGTGGGGCGCACAGTGGGTGTGCTGGTCGACCTCCCCGGTCCGAAGGTGCGGGCGGGCGCCTTCCCCGAGGAGGGCGTCCACCTCGACGAGGGCGACGCCATCGAGCTGATGCCCGTCGGCCAGGGCCGGGTCACCAGCGACCACGACTGCATCGCCGTCGATGATCCCGAGCTGGTCCACCACGTCCAGCCGGGGGACCGGATCGCGCTGGGCGACGGCGGCATCCAGCTGGCGGTGATCATGGTCGGCGCCGAGCGGGTCGTGGCCCGGGTCCAGAACGGTGGCCAGGTGCGGGGTCGCCCGGGGGTGAGCTTCCCGGCGGGACGGCCGGCGCCGGCCACGCCCACCGCGGAGGACCTCCGCCTGCTCGACCAGGTGTGCGCCTCAGGGGTCGACGCGGTGGCGGTCTCGTTCGTGCGCTCCGCAGCCGACGTGCAGAAGGTGCGGGACGCGGTCGGCCCCGACGGGCCCATGGTGATCGCCAAGATCGAGACCCAGGAGGCGGTCGACGCCATCATCGACGTGATCTCGGCGTCAGACGGGGTGATGGTGGCCCGGGGTGACCTCGGCGTGCGCTGCGACCTGGAGGACGTCCCTCACTACCAGAAGCGGATCATCCGCACCGGGGTGAGCTACGCCCGGCCCGTCATCACCGCCACCCAGATGCTCGAGTCGATGATCTCGGCCCCCACCCCCACCCGGGCCGAGGTGAGCGACGTGGCCAACGCCGTCTTCGACGGGACCAGCGCCCTCATGCTCTCGGGCGAGACTGCCATCGGCCACGACCCGGCGGCCGCGGTGCGGGCCATGGCCCGGATCGCGACCCGGGCCGAGCGGGAGTTCGACTACGAGACGTGGGGCCGCAACCTGGGCTTGCAGCAGCTGTCGGGGACCAGGGGGGGACCGGCCCTCGACCGCATCACCGCCTCGGTGTCGGCCGCCGCCTGGCGGGCCGCCATCGATGCCGACGCGGCCGCCATCATCGCCTGTACGAACAGCGGCGCCACCGCCCGGGCCATCTCCCGGTTCCGGCCGAGGATGCCGATCCTGGCCGCCACCCCGTCGCTGCGGACCGCCCGTCAGCTGTCGGTGGCGTGGGGTATCACCCCGGTCGTCACCCAACGCCAGGGCACCACCGACGACATCGTGTGGTTCGCGGTGATGGCCGCGGTCGACATGGGCATGGTGAAGGTCGACGACGTGGTCGCCGTCCTCGTCGGCTCGCCCCAGGACCCCAACCCCGTCACCGACATCCTCCGCCTGGTCCGCATCCGTCCCACCTGAGCGCCGTGCCGTCCCGCAACTGGTGACGCCCTACGCCCCCGGAGGGCCTTCCCCGTCACCAGTTCGAGGTCGGCCCGAACTGGTGACGCCCAGCGCCCGTAAGGGGCCGTCCCCGTCACCAGTTCGAGGGCGGGCCCGAACTGGTGACGCCCAGCGCCTGTATGGGGCCGTCCGTGTCACCAGTTCGAGGGCGGGCCCGAACCGGTGACGCCCAGCGCCCGTATGGGGCCGTCCGTGTCACCAGTTCGAGGGCGGGCCCGAACTGGTGACGCCCAGCGCCGGTATGGGGCCGTCCGTGTCACCAGTTCGAGGGCGGGTCCGAACTGGTGACGCCCAGCGCCGGTATGGGGCCGTCCGTGTCACCAGATGCGGGGGGCGCCGTTCGCTGTCGCACCCGGTCGGCATACTGGGGGCATGGCCGATCACGACGCCTACGTCCCCATCGACACGCCTATGGGGCCCGCCTTCGTGGCGTGGAACGACCACGGGGTGTGCCGGCTCGACCCGGGCACCGACGCCGCCCGCTTCGAAGCCGAGTTCAAAGCCGCCTTCGGGCGCCCAGTCACCCGGGCCGACCAGCCCCCCGGCCTCCTCACCGAGGCCGAGGTCCCCATCGACTGGCGGGGGGTGGCCGAGTTCGACCGAGCCGTGCTCACCGCCATCCGAGCCATCCCGCCGGGCGACGCCTGGACCTACGGCGAGGTGGCGGCCGCCATCGGCAAGCCGGGGGCGGCCCGGGCGGTGGGCGGCGCCCTCGGGCGCAACCGGGTCCCGGTGATCGTCCCCTGCCATCGGGTGGTGGCGGCCAACGGCCTGGGTGGCTTCGGCCTCGGGCTCGACGCCAAGAAGGCCCTCCTTCAGGCCGAGGGCTACCCGGCGGCCACCCCCGACCAGGCGGTCGCCGCCGGATAAGGTCCGCCCCCATGCAGGAGGGGAGCCGCAAGGCCGTCGTCGCCGCCCTGGTCGCCAACGTGGGCATCGCGGTGGCCAAGTTCGTGGGGTTCCTGATCACGGGGGCCACGTCGATGCTGGCCGAGGCCATCCACTCCCTGGCCGACAGCAGCAACCAGGGTCTCCTGCTCCTGGGCGGCAGCCGGGCCCGGCGGCGGGCCGACGCCGAGCACGCCTTCGGCTACGGGCGGGAGCGCTACTTCTGGTCGTTCGTGGTGGCCCTGGTGATCTTCACCCTGGGCTCGCTGTTCGCCCTGTTCGAGGGATGGGAGAAGATCCGTCATCCCCACGAGCTGGAGTCGGCCGGGGTCGCCGTCGGCATCCTCCTGGTCGCGATCGTGCTCGAGACGTTCTCCCTGCGCACCGCCATCAAGGAGAGCAACCACGTCCGCGGCGACCAGTCGTGGTGGAGCTTCATCCGCCGGTCGAAGGTCCCCGAGTTGCCCGTCGTCCTGCTGGAGGACATCGGGGCCGAAGTCGGCCTGCTCTTCGCCCTGGCCGGGATCGGATTGGCCGAGATCACCGGCAACGCCCGCTTCGACGCCGTCGGCACTCTGGCCATCGGCGTCCTCCTGGGCGTGATCGCCGTCATCCTCATGATCGAGATGAAGGGCCTGCTCATCGGCGAGTCGGCGACCCCCGAGATGGTGACCACGATCCGCTCGACCATCGAAGGCGACTCGGCCGCCCGCCGCCTGATCCACATGCGCACGCAACACCTGGGCCCCGACGAGTTGCTGGTGGCAGCCAAGATCGAGCTCGACTCCGACCTCGACTTCCGCCAGGTGGCCGAGACCATCGACCGGATCGAGGCCTCGGTGCGGGCCGCCGTCCCCGAGGCCAAGATCATCTACATCGAGCCGGACATCACCCGGCCCGTCCCCGCCTAGATCATCCGCTGCTGGCGGCGACCGCGCCGCCGGCGCCGTACCCCGACGCCGCGGCCGCGGCCTCGGCGATGAGCTTGCGCACGGTCTTGCCGTAGGTCTCCAGGTCGGTCCCGTCGAGCCCGTGGTCGATGCGGCGGCGGGCGTGGCGGCGACCACGCCGCTCGGGAGCCACCACCTCCAGGAGGTTGGCGGGGCCGGTCATGTTGAGCAGCAGGGCTGTGCGGGCGTCCATCGAGCCGTCGTCGGCGGCGGCGGACCGGAGCCGGGCGACGACCGTGTCCCGGGCCCGGAGGTCGATGACGTCGTTCCGGGGCCGGACCGCGCCCTCGGTCGGAGCCAGCACACCGGCCCCCACCAGTCCCGCCACGACCGCGTCCCACGTGCCGACGCCGAGCTGGCTCTCGATCCCTCGGCTCATGTGCTGCAGGGCGGCCTTCAGCTTGGGTGCCTTCTCGACCATCACCTGGGCCGCGGCGGCGAGGGCGGGCGACTTCGGCGGCCGCCCCCCGGTGACCACGACCTGACCGGTGCGCTCGCCTGGGGCGGCCGCACCGTCGACGACCAGCTCGGCGACCAGGAGCCCGGCCAGGCAGGCGTTGAGGTGGGACCGGCTCCCAACTGCATGCCGGCCCGACTCCGGGTCAATCGCCACCAGGGCGAGTTCCTCGGCCATCAGCATCGGCCTACTCCTCCTCGCCCTCCGGCTGGTAGCTGTAGTGGAACCACGAGTCGATGGGCAGCACCGCCGCGCACTCCACGCACCGCACCCGGGAGGCGAAGCTGAACTGGCCCCCGCACGCCCCGCACTTGCGGAAGGCGGCGGGCAGGATGTCGTCGAGCGCGACCAGCTCGGCCTCGGCCGCGTCGTCCCAGTCGTCGACCTCGTAGCGCAGCCGCAGCCCCCACAGCTTGCGGATGACGTCCTCGTTGTCCCAGCCGTTGACCGCGTCCCGCCACGGCGTGGGGCACGAGTCGCACGTGATCCACCAGCCGGTGACGTTGTGGCCGATGGCGGTGGGGCTCACCAGCTGCTCGGTGTGGCACCACTCGCACTCCTGGGGGACCCGCAGGGTGCGGAAGATGACCTGACGGTCGAGGAGGGGGTGCTCCTCCCGGAGGTTGGCGAACCACTCCGCCCCCTCGTCGGTGGCCATGCACTCGTAATGCCAGGCCACGTCGGGCAGGGCGGTCCAGCTCACCAGCCCGTACTCGGACTGGCCCGGCTCGCCGCCGCACAGTGCGCACACTTCCGACATCGGCTACTTCCCTTCGACCGCGTAGATCTCGGCGCCGCCGGCCACGAACTCGGCCGACTTCTCCTTCATGCCCAGCTCGATGGCGGCCGCCTCCCGGATGTCGTGGCTGATCTTCATGGAGCAGAACTTGGGACCGCACATCGAGCAGAAGTGGGCCGTCTTGGCCGGGGCCGCGGGCAGGGTCTCGTCGTGGTACGCCCGGGCCGTGTCGGGGTCGAGGGCGAGGTCGAACTGGTCCTCCCACCGGAACTCGAAGCGGGCCTTCGACAGCGCGTTGTCCCAGTCCTGGGCCCCGGCGTGGCCCTTGGCCAGGTCGGCCGCGTGGGCCGCGATCTTGTAGGCGATCACGCCCGCCTTGACGTCGTCCCGGTTCGGCAGGCCGAGATGCTCCTTGGGGGTGACGTAGCAGAGCATCGCCGTCCCGAACCAGCCGATCATGGCCGCCCCGATGGCCGACGTGATGTGGTCGTAGCCGGGGGCGACGTCGGTGGTGAGAGGTCCGAGCGTGTAGAAGGGCGCCTCGTGGCACAGCTCGAGCTGGAGGTCCATGTTCTCCCGGATCTTGTGCATCGGGACGTGGCCCGGGCCCTCCACCATGACCTGGACGTCGTGACCCCACGCCACCTCGGTCAGCTCACCCAAGGTGGCCAGCTCGGCCAGCTGCGACTCGTCGTTGGCGTCCGCGATCGAGCCCGGGCGCAGGCCGTCACCCAGCGAGAAGGCCACGTCGTAGGCGGCGAGGATCTCGCACAGCTCCTCGAAGTGCTCGTAGAGGAAGTTCTCCTGGTGGTGGGCCAGGCACCAGGCGGCATGGATCGACCCGCCCCGGCTGACGATGCCGGTCGTCCGCCGGGCGGTCAGGGGGACGTAGCGCAGGCGCACCCCGGCGTGGACGGTCATGTAGTCGACGCCCTGCTCGGCCTGCTCGATAACGGTGTCGCGGTAGACCTCCCACGACAGCTCCTCGGCCTTGCCGTCCACCTTCTCCAGCGCCTGGTAGATGGGGACGGTACCGATGGGCACCGGCGAGTTGCGGACGATCCACTCCCGGGTGGTGTGGATGTTGGCGCCGGTCGACAGGTCCATCACCGTGTCGGCGCCCCACTTGGTGGACCAGGTGAGCTTCTCCACCTCCTCGGCCACGGAGGACGTCACCGCCGAGTTGCCGATGTTGGCGTTGATCTTCACCAGGAAGTTACGGCCGATGATCATGGGCTCGGTCTCGGGGTGGTTGACGTTGGCCGGCAGGATGGCCCGCCCCCGGGCGATCTCGGACCGGACGTGCTCGGGGTCGCAGTTCTCCCGCAGGGCCACGAACTCCATCTCCGGCGTGATCTCGCCCCGGCGGGCGTAGTGGAGCTGGGTGACGATCCGGCCCGGCTTGGCCCGCAGCACGATGGGCCCGCCGTGGCCGGGGTGGGCTGCCCCGTTGCCGGTGCCGGTGCCGGTGCCGTTGCCGTTCGGGCTGCGTCGGGCCGCGGCCCGGCCGTCGTCGCGAGCGGTGGGGCCCCGGCCGTCGTGCTCCTCGACGTCGCCCCGCCCGACGATCCAGTCCCGCCGCATCGGCGGCAGGCCGTCCGCCGGCTCCGACCCCGGGCCGGACGTGTCGTAGAGGCGGATGGACGAGCCGTCGGTGAGGTCGACCTGGTTGAACGGCACCCGGGCCCCGTGCGGGCCCTCGACGTAGACCTTGCGCCGACTGGCCATTCGAGCTCTCCCTTCGCCGGCATGACCCGGACAGGTTCAGACGGTCGGCGCCCCGTGTGGGCGCCCTCTCAGCCCCGACGGGCTCCCGTGGTGAGCCCAGCTTGGCACACCCCGCCGACCACTCCGCCGTGTAACGCCACCCCGTGCGACGCGGACGACATGCCGCCAACCTACGCACGGAGGGGGAGTCGACATGTCCGACGGAGCGGTCTACGTCCAGACGAACGAGCAGGACAACCGGGTGGTGGCCTTCGGTCGCGCCGAGGACGGCAGCCTGACCGAGATCGGCTCCTACGCCACCGGCGGGGCCGGCGACGGCCAGCCTCACCTCACCTCCCAGGGGTCGGTGGTCCTCACCGGTGACGGTTCGTACCTGCTCGTCACCAACGCGTCCAGCGACGACGTCACCGTCTACGCCGTGGGTGCCGGCGGAGCCCTCGAGAGCATGGGCCGGACGCCGTCCGGCCCCGCGCCCAAGAGCGTCGCCGAGCACGACGGCCTCGTGTACGTCCTCAACACCGGTGCGGCCAACCTCACCGGCTTCCGCCTGGGTGACGGCGGGCTCAAGCCGATCGCGGGCGGGGAGCGGTCGCTGTCGGGCCCGGTGCCGACGGAGCCCAGGTCGGCTTCACACCCGACGGCTCGGCCCTCATCGTCACCGAGCGGGGGACGGACTCGATCACCGTGTTCGCCGTCGACGCCGACGGGACCCTCGGGTCGATACAGACGGTGGCGTCGTCGGGCCCACGCCCTACGGGTTCGCCATCACCACCGGCGGGGCCCTCGTCGTCACCGAGGCCTTCCGGCCCAGAAGGGGGCGGCCGCCGCCTCCTCGTACTCGGTGGACGGCGCCACGGTCACGCCCGTCACCGCGTCGGTCGGCAATGGCCGCAGCGAGATCTGCTGGGCCGTGGTGACGAAGGACGGCCGCATCGCCTTCACCACCAACTTCGCCGACGGGGCCGTGACCCGGTACGGCATCGGCCCCGACGGCGCCCTCGCCTTGGAGGACGCCACCGCCGGGCTCACGGTCGACGGCCGGGTCGGCCTCCGCGACCTCGGCCTAACCGGCGACGGGCGCTTCCTCTACGCGGTCGATGCCGACTCCGGCAGCGTCTACGGCTGGGCCGTGGGCGAGGGCGGCTCGCTCACGCCCGCGGGCTCGACGGGCGGGCTGCCGGCGACGGTCGCCGGCCTGGCCGCCGGCTGAGCCCGAGGGCAGCCGTGCGCCTGGAGCCCCTCTACCGGGCCGCGTTCACGCCCACCGAGCGGTGGAGCGTCGATCTGGTCGGCCCCCACGGGGTCGAGGGCCAGGGCTTCCTGCTGGTCGAGGGGCGCTCGGAGGGACTGCTCTCCGGGCGCCTCCGGGCCGCCAACCACCCCCGCCGTCGCACTGACGGCACCCAGACGCCGGACTTCCGGGGGGTGGTCGAGACCGACGACGGTGCCACCGTCCTCTTCGCCTGGCACGGGTACGGGCGGGCGGTGGACGGCGGCCCGTCCCGGCTGGTCGGCAGCCTGACCCACGTGACCGACGACCCCCGCTACCGCCGGCTCAACGACGCGGTGTGCGTGCTGACGGGCGAGGTCCGGCCCCGCCCCGACGGCGGCGGGTTCGACGTGGTCGTGGACGTCGCCGAAGTGGTCTGGGAGCCAACTGGCTGACCAGCCGGGGTGTCCGTGCGAGAAATGGCTCCGCCGGCCGTTGTCGCGAGGGAAGATCGCGAGCGGAGAAGTCTCTCCGCCGCAAGAAGATCCCTTGGAGGACCCGAGATGGCACCGATCGTCGAAGCCCACGGGCTCACCAAACGGTTCAAGACCACCGAGGCCCTGGCCGGGCTCGACCTCGTCGCCGAACGGGGCCAGGTCACGGCCATCCTCGGCCCCAACGGGGCGGGCAAGACCACCTTCATCCGCATGGTCGCCACCCTCCTCCAGCCCGACGCCGGCACCCTGACCGTCGCCGGCATCGACGCCCTGGAGGAGCCGGCCAAGGTCCGCCGGGCCATCGGCCTGGCCGGCCAGTCGGCGGCGGTCGAGGCGGCCATGTCGGGCCGGGAGAACCTCGAGCTCGTCGGCCGCCTGTTCGGCCACGACCCCAAGCAGGCCAAGGCCAGCGCCCAGGTGGTGCTCGAGCGGCTGGGCCTGACCGACGCCGCCGACCGGCTGGTGCGCACCTACTCCGGCGGCATGCGCCGCAAGCTCGACCTGGGCGCCAGCCTGGTCGGCGCCCCCGAGCTGCTCCTCCTCGACGAGCCCACCACCGGCCTCGACCCCCGCAGCCGCAACGAGCTGTGGGACATCATCCGCGACCTGGTGGCGTCGGGCACCGACGTCCTGCTCACCACCCAGTACCTCGACGAGGCCGACCACCTGGCCTCCCACATCGCCATCATCGACCACGGCAAGGTCATCGCCGAGGGCACGTCCGACCAGCTCAAGTCCCTGGGCGGCGTCGACGTCATCGAGGTCCACGTCGTCCACCCGGCCGACCTCGACCGCACCGTGGCCGCCCTCGCCCCCCTCGGCGCCGAGCCGCCCCGGGTCGACGTCGCCACCCGGTCGGTCACCGTCCCCGTCCAGGACGGCTCGGCCCAGCTGCTCGAGGCGGTGCGGATCCTCGACTCCCTGGGCGTCGACCGTCTCCGACGTCGGCCTGCGCCGGGCCACCCTCGACGAGGTCTTCCTCAAGCTCACCGGCCACCGGGCGGAGGCCGAGCCCGACGCCGAGCCCGACGCCGCCGCCCCCGGGCCGCAAGCGCCGCGGCCGCGCCGCCTAAAACGAGAGGACGAGACCGTGATGACGACGACCACGCCGACAACGCTCCCCCGGTGGCCGACCGGCCCCATCGAGCTTCCCCGCCCGACCGAGGCCGCCGGGTTCGCCACCACCGTCTTCGGCGTCGCCCGCCGGACCGTGCTGCGCAACGTCCGCACCCCGCAGGTCTTCGTGCTGGGGATGGTCCAGGGCGCCATGTTCCTGCTGATCTTCCGCTACGTCTTCGGCGGCGCCATCGCCACCGGCGGGATCCGCTACGTCGACTTCGTCGTGCCCGGGTTCGTCGCCACCGGGGCCCTGTTCGCGGGGATGACGGCCGCCATCGGCGCCGCCGAGGACCTCCAGGAGGGCCTCTTCGACCGTCTCCGCTCGCTACCGGTGCCCCGGCTGGGGATCATCAGCGGCCGGGTGGTGGCCGACACCGCCCTCTCCGGGATCGGTCTGGTGGTGACGGTGCTGGTCGGCTTCGCCGTCGGGTTCCGCTCGTCGGCGTCGATCGCTCGCCCTGCTCGGCGCGGTCGCGCTCTGCCTGCTGGGGGCCTTCGCCTTCACCTGGCTCTTCGTGTGGCTGGGCATCCTCGCCGGCAACCCCCAGGCGGCCCAGGGGACGGGGATGCTGGTCTTCCCGTTCACGTTCGTGTCCAGCGCCTTCGTCCCGGTGGAGTCGATGCCGGGCTGGATGCAGGCCTTCGCCGAGAACCAGCCCCTCACCCAGCTGGTCAACGCGGTGCGGTCACTCACCCTGGGCGGCGACCAGGCCGAGGCCGCCTTCGGGCACTCGACCGGCTACTACACGGTCCGGGCGGTGCTGTGGATGACGCTGTTCGTCGTCCTCTTCGCGCCCCTCGCCGCTCGGAAGTACCAGAAGGGCTGACGGTAGGGTCGGGGCGGAATGTCCTCCCCGACCCCCTCCACCTTCCTCGACGCCTGCTGGGGCAAGCCGGTGGGCCGTACGCCGGTGTGGTTCATGCGTCAGGCGGGGCGGTCGCTGCCCGAGTACCGGGCCGTCCGGGAGCAGCATGGGATGTTCGACGTCATCCGCACGCCGGAGCTGGCGGCGGAGGTGACGATGCAACCGGTGCGGCGGCTGGGCGTCGACGCCGCCATCCTGTTCTCCGACATCGTGGTCCCCCTGACCGCCATCGGGGTCGACATCGACCTGGCGCCGGGGCCGGTGGTGGCGGACCCGTTCGTGGCCGCCGCCGACCTCGACCGCCTGCGCCCGCTCGAGCCCGAGACCGACATGCCCTACGTCCTGGAGACGGTGAAGCTGCTGGTGGGCGAGCTCGACGTGCCCCTGATCGGCTTCGCGGGAGGGCCGTTCACCCTGGCCACCTACCTCGTCGGGTCGTCCAAGGAGCAGAGCAAGGCCAAGGCGTTCATGCACGCCCAGCCGGGGCTGTGGGCCGACCTGCTCGACCGGCTGGCCGACATCGTGCTGGCCTCCCTGCGGGCCCAGGTGGGGGCGGGGGCGGCCGCAGTGCAGCTGTTCGACTCGTGGGCGGGGGTGCTCTCGCCGGCCGACTACCGGCGCCACGTGCTGCCCGCCAGCCGCAAGGTGCTCGCCGGGCTGGCCGACCTGGGCGTGCCCCGCATCCACTTCGGCGTGGGCACGGGCGAGCTGCTGGAAGTCATGCACGAGGCGGGGGCCGACGTGGTGGGCGTCGACTGGCGGGTGCCGCTGGAACGGGCCCGGGGCCGCCTGGGCGCCGACGTGGCCGTCCAAGGCAACCTCGACCCCGCCGTGTGCCTGGCCGACTGGGACACGGTGGCGGCCGCCACCCGCGCCGTCCTCGCCGCCAACGGCGGCCGCCCTGGGCACGTGTTCAACCTCGGGTGGGGCGTGCTCCCCGACACCGACCCCGACGTGTTGCAGCGGGTCGTCGACGTGGTCCACGCGGAGACCGGTGGCTGACGCCGACGCCGACGGCCCGGTCGGCGTCCTGGTCATGGCCTACGGGACGCCGGCCACCCCCGCCGACATCGAGCCGTACTACACCCACGTCCGCCGGGGGCAGGCGCCGCCGGCGGACCTCCTGGCCGATTTGGTGCGGCGCTACGCCGCCATCGGCGGCCTCTCGCCCCTGTTGGAGCGCACCGCAGCCCAGGCGGCCGGGATGGCGGCCGCCCTCGGGCCGGGCTTCGCCGTCGAGCTGGGCATGAAGCACGCCCCGCCGTTCATCGAGGACGGGGTGGCCGCCCTGGCCGCCCGGGGAGTCACCCGGGCGGTTGGGCTGGTGCTCGCCCCCCACTACTCGTTCCTGTCGGTGGGGCAGTACGGGGAGCGGGCGGCGGCGGCGGGCGCGGCCCACGGCGTCGAGGTCCTCATGGTCGACTCGTGGCACACCGCGCCCGGCTACCTCGACCTGCTGGCCCGCTTCGTGGGGGACACGATCGCTTCCCTCCCCCACAAGAAGCCCGACGTGGAGGTCGTCTTCACCGCCCACAGCCTGCCCGCCTTCATCGAGGCGTCGGGCGATCCCTACCCCCGCCAGGTGCGGGAGACGGCCATCAGCGTCGCCCTGCGGGTGCCCCATCCAAGGTGGTCGACGGCGTGGCAGAGCGCGGCCCGCACCGGCGGCACCGAGCCCTGGCTCGGCCCCGACATCCTGTCGGTGCTGCCCCAGCTGGCCTCGGCCGGGGCCCGGGCGGTGGTCGTGTGCCCGTGCGGGTTCACGTCCGACCACCTGGAGGTCCTCTACGACCTCGACATCGAGGCCCGCCAGATGGCGGAGGCAATGCGCCTCGACTTCGCCCGCACCCCGTCGCCCAACGACCACCCCGCCCTGTGCGCCACCCTGGCCGACGTGGTGCGGGCCCGTGCCGCCGAGCCCGCCCCCGCCTGACGGCGCCCGCCTCCCCGTCCCCCACCCCCATGTGGTGGTGGTGGGCGGCGGGATCACGGGCCTGGCCACCGCCTGGTTCCTGCGGGACCAGGCCCGGGTCACGGTCCTGGAGGCCGACGGGCGCCTGGGGGGCAAGATCCGCACCTCGTCGCTGGGGGGCGTCCCGGTGGAGGAGGGCCCCGACACGTTCCTGGCCCGGGTGCCCCACGCCTGGGCCCTGGCCGCCGCCCTCGACGTCGAGGTGGTCGAGCCGGCCACGGGCAAGGCCTTCGTGTGGCCCGGGGCCGGCTGCGCCGGCTCCCCGAGGGACAGGTGCTCGGTGTCCCGATCGAGCTATGGCCGCTGCTGCGGTCGGGGGCGCTCCCGCCGGCCGCGGTCGCCCGGGCCGGCCTCGACCTGGTGCTGCCCCGGCGGCGGCCGGGCCTGAGCGCCGACCCGTCGGTGGCGGAGGTGATCGGGTCGCGGATGGGCCAGGGCGTGGTCGACCGGCTGGTGGAGCCCCTGGTCGGGGGCATCAACGCCGGCCGGGCCGACGACCTCAGCCTGGCCGCCACCGCGCCCCAGCTGGCCGAGGCCGCCGCCGGGTCCCGGAGCCTCGTCCTCGGCCTCCGTCGTCGGCGGACGACCACCGCCGCCCTGAGCGGACCGCTCTTCCTCGGCGTCGCCGGCGGGTTGAGCCGGCTGGTCGACCGGCTGGCGGCGTCGCTGGCGTCCGCAGGGGTCGACGTCCGCTCCGGTGCCGCGGTCAAAGCCGTGGACCGCGACGGCGACGGTCCCGGCGGCTACCGGGTGCTCGTGGCCGACGGGACCGACCTGGCCGCGGCCGCGGTGGTGGTCACCGTCCCCGCCTTCGCCGCCGCTCCGATCCTGGGGGACGGCGCCGGAGGTGGCCTCCGACCTGGCCCGGATCCGGTACGCGTCGGTGGCGGTGTCGACCCTCGCCTACCGCCCGGAGGACGTCCCTCGGCCGCTGGACGGCGCCGGCTTCCTCGTCCCCCGGGTCGAGCGGAAGTTGATGACGGCCTGCACGTGGTCGACGTCGAAGTGGCCGGCGCTGGCCGGCAGCGGGTTGGTGCTGGTCCGAGCCTCGACCGGGCGCTCGGGCGACGACCGCTTCGCCGACCTGGCCGACGACGAGCTCGTCGACCGCCTCCACGCGGAGCTGGCGGCGGCCATCGGCGTGCGCCGCCCGCCCGTCACCAGCCTGGTGTCACGGTGGGCCGACGGCTTTCCCCAGTACCAGCCCGGTCACCAGCGCCGGGTCGACCGCATCACCACCACCCTGGCCGCCGCCGCCCCGGGGGTGATCGTCGCCGGCGCCGCCTACCGGGGTCTCGGCATCGCCGCCTGCGTCCGCCAGGCGGAAGAGGCGGCCCAGGCGGTGGCCGCGACGCTCGCGCTGCCGTCGTCCGCTTGAGGTGGGAAAATAGGGCCATGCTCCAGCGCGGGAAGGACGAACGCTTCGTCGTGGTCCGTCCCCGGTCCCGATCGGGATGGCTGATCGCGGGCGGGCTCCTCCTGTGCGCCCTCCTCGCCCTCACCGGTGCCCTGGGCAAGCTGCTCCCGTCGATCCCCAACCCCTTCTCCAGCCGCACCATCGACCGCACCCAGCCGGCCCTCCTCCAGGCCATGGAGGACCTGAGCGACTACCACGCCGCGGCCGGCAACTTCCAGGTCCTGGTCGACAGCGAGAAGGACGCCAAGTACCTGCCGTTTGTCATCCGGGGCGAGCGCACGGTGTACTCGGCCGCCGGGTCGGTCGACGCCTCGATCGACTTCTCCAACCTCGACGCCCAGGCGATCGTGGTGTCGGAGGACCGCCGGTCGGTCACCATCTCGCTCCCGCCACCGACCCTGGGCGAGCCCACGCTCGACCTGGAGAACAGCCAGGTCGTGAGCCGGGACCGGGGCCTCCTCGACCGGCTGGGCTCGGTGTTCTCCGACTCCCCCACCGGCGAGCAGGAGCTGCAGCTGGCCGCCCAGGAGAAGATGAAGGCGGCCGCCGCGGCCAGCGATCTCGGTGCCCGGGCCGAGCAGAACACCCGCAAGATGCTGGAGGCCCTCCTCGGCAGCCTCGGCTTCACCACCGTCACCGTGAACTTCGTACCCAGCCCCGCCTGAGGCGTCGAACTGGTGACACTGACCCGGTCAGAGCCGGGCGAACCGTCACCAGTTCGGGGGTGACGGGTGGTCAAGGGGTAGGCGGGGACCGGAGGTACAGCCGGACGCCGTCGACCACGTCGACCAGCCGGTAGTCGCGCACGACGTCGGGCCAGAAGAAGGTGGCTTCCAGGGGGTGGAGCTCGGCGTGGCGGATCGACGCCGAGCTGGTGTCGACGACGAGGTCGGGCGGGCTGGCGGCCAGGTCGGCGGCCAGCAGCGCCCACCCTCCGGGCACGCCGTCGGTCGGCCCGACAGCCGCCGGGTCCCGTCCGCCCGAGGTCCCGGTGACGAAGCCGGTGTGGATGAAGCGGGTGGCCGGCTCCCGGTTGGCGGCCCAGTAGATCTCCGGATAGGTGCCCCACACGAAAATGCGGTCGTCGGGGGTCGTCAGCTCCCGGACCCGGTCGGCGATGTCCCGGTACGGGAGGATGCCCCGGGCGTGTGGCGTCGAGAAGCTGAAGAGCAGCATGCCCACCACCGGCACGGTCAGGCCCGCCGCCATCCGCCGCCACTCCCGGCCCGGGGCCGGCAGGGCGGAGGCGGCGATGAGGGCCAGGGGCGGGACGAGCTGCAGGTAGTAGTGGCCGAAGAACCGGAACCCGGCCACCACCGCCACCACCCCACCGGCCAGCCACAGCCACAGGTCGAGGTCGACCGTGCCCCGGCGGTGGGCCACCACCGCCCGCCACACCAGCACCCCGTTCAGGACCAGGAAGGCGGCCGTCATCCCCACCCCGCGGGCGACGGACCCCAGCAGCGAGCCCCGCAAGGACAGGTACCCGCCGTTGCCGGTGACGGTCCACATGAGGAAGTCCGCCGGCCCGAAGGCGATCGCGGTGGCCCCGATCACTCCCGCGGCGGCAGCCCCCGCCCGGGCCACGGCCGGCCAGCCGGACGCCCGCACCAACAGGTAGGCCATCGGGAGGGCGGTCACGAAGGCGGTCTGCTTGCACAGGCAGGCCAGGGCCAGGCACAGCCCGGCCACCACCGCTCTCCCCCGGCCGGCGGCCACCACCGCCCCCGTCATGGGCAGGAGCATGAACGTCTCGAACCCGGCCGCCTGCGAGTCGGCGGGGAAGTTGGCCGCCGTCCCGGCCAGGAAGAACACGCCGGCGGCAACGGCCGCGGCCCGGGCCCCGCCGGCGCTTGGCCTCCGCGGCCAGGAGGAGGGCGGTGCCCGCCAGCACCAGGGCGCCTACGGCCCGCACCGGGCGGAGGTCGCGCCGGCCGGTGGCCTCGAACACGAGGGCGTACACGTAGGGGACCACGGGCGGCTTGCGGTCGGCGGTCTCGTGGTAGAGGGTTCCGCCCCGTTGGATCTCCATGGCCATGGTGGCCAGGCTGGCCTCGTCGGAGTTGAACAGCCGTCCCACCAGGCCGGGGAGGTGGAGCAGGAGCGCCGCCACCGCCAACGCGGCGGCCAGGCGGAGCATCCACCGGCGCTCGTCCCGGGTGGTCGCATGCGACTGGAGGACGCTCACGTCGCCACCGCCGCCGCCTCCCCCGCCGGGCGGATGCCTCCTCGGCGGGCGCCGACCACCACCCCGACCGGCCAGGCGACGGCCAGGACGGCGGCGGCCACGTTCAGGCCGGAGTCGTTGAGGGTGGAGCCGAGGACCGCGGCCACGACCACCGCGTACGACGCCATCCGCCGGGCCCGGCCGGGGCCGGGCGAGTACCGGACGAGGGCGAGGGCGGCCACCGCCGCCACCACCACGTTGGCCATGGGCGCCTTGACCGTCTGGATGGCCCGGGCCCCTTGCGCACGATGTCGTCGGCCAGCCCGTCCCCGCCGACGCTCTTGGCCAGGTGGGTCTGGGAGCCGGCGTCGCGAGCGAGGTCGACGGCGGCGAAGAGGGCGAGCGCCGCCACCGCCGCGCCGGCGACGAGGAGCAGGTGGCGGAAGGTGACCGGCTTCCGCCTCGCCCCCAGGAGGAGCACGCCGTAGGCGGGGACGGCGAACAGCACGCCCCCCACGTCGGCCCCGAACATGGGGGCGCCGCCAGCGATGACCCCCACGGCCAGGCCCCCCGCCACCCACGGGAGCGCGCCGGCCCCACCGGTCGAGGGCCAGGCCGCCGGCCACCAGCAGGCCGGCGGCGAGGAAGCCCGACCCGATGTTGCCGACGCCGAAGAACCGCCCCGCCACCACCGGCGAGTTGCCGAAGGGGGCGTCGATCTGGAGGGGGCTCCCGAAGAGGGCGTCGACGCCCACCACGGCGGCGGTGAGGGCGGCCAGCGATCCCACGGCCAGGACCGGGTCGCGCCGGGCCACCGCCATGCCGCCGGCTGCGATCACGGCCGCCACCAGTCCACCGACGAGGAGCCCGACCCCGGCCCCGCCCCGCCACCACGGGACCACCATCATCAGCAGGCTGGCGGCGGGGACGGCCAGCAGGACGCAGGCCACCGCCGTCCGAGCCCGGCGCCAGGCGACGGCGACGACCGCACCCACCACGTGGAACAGGACGAACAGCCACACCAAGGGGGTGCGGGACCGGTCCGCGGTCCACGTCCGGCGGTCACGCTCGACCAGGTCGACCCTCGAGATCTCGGCCGCCGGCGTGACTACCGCCCCGCCGACGCCGGCCGGGGTCGAGACACCCACCAGGTGGAGGAACGTCCGGCTCACGTCGGGCAGGGTGGCCAGGTGGGCGTGGTGGGTGGACGGCGAACCCAGCCCGGCCGCCCCCAGCTCGCAGGTGGGTGACGCGGCCAGGACACCCAGGTGGCGGCTGGACGAGGGGGTCGACGCGCTGGCGACCAGCGTGCACGTCCCTGCGAGGCGGTCGAGCACCGCCGGCAGGTCGGCCGCCGGGACGGCGACGAACAGGGCGTCCGCCCCGCCGGCGAGGGCGGCGTCGATCCCGGAAGGCGTCCCCGGGAAGGCCGGGGGGCGGGCCCGTCGGCCGTCGCCGCCACCACCCACGCCTCCCCGTCGTCGCCGGCCAACGCCCACCGCCGCCCGCCGTCGGCCAAGCCCTGCCCCAGCGACCCGAGGGCGCCGCCGTAGTGCAGGCCCCGGTCGTGGCCCTGGAGGTCGGCCCACCCGTCGGCGCCGAGGCCGTCCGCCGGCGCTGCCGACCGGGCGCCCTTGCCCAGGGTGAGGTAGACGTCGGCCGCCGTCGACTGGGCCCGGGCGGTGCGCATGGAGAGGTTGGCCTGGGCGTAGCCGTCCAGCGCCGGAGGGGCGGTCGACCAGGTCAGCTCACGCACCAGGACGAGGGCGACGGGCCCGTCGGCGAAGGCCGGCCCCGCGCCGAGACCGACGATGCCGCCCAGCCCGACGACGACGACGACGGCGGCGGCGGCGCCGAGTCGTCCACCGTTCCTCATCGCGCTGCGAAGCGTAGTGACGGCCCCCCGAAAACCGGCGTCGCCGGTTCTCCGTACATTTGGGTGGTGCCCGCCGTGCCCCGCCTTCTCCCGATGCTGGCCGGCGGCAGCGGCGCTCCCGCCAACCCGGACGGGTGGATGTTCGAGCCCAAGCTCGACGGCCAGCGCATCGTGGCCACCGTGGAGGACGGCCGCGTCACCCTGACCAACCGTCGGGGCTTGGAGGCGACGGACACATTCCCCGAGGTCAGGGCCATGGGCGCCGCCCTCGCGCCCCACGACGTGGTCCTCGACGGGGAGGTGGTGGCGTTCAACGTCAAGGGGCAGCCGAGTTTCCAGCGCCTGCAGCGGCGGATGCACGTGGTCCAACCGTCGTCCCGCCTGCTGGCCGACACCCCCGTCTCGTTCGTCGCCTTCGACGTCCTCTGGCTCGACGGCGAGCTGCTCGTCGACCGTCCCCAATCGGAGCGGCGCCGCATCCTCGACGGCCTGGCCCTCAAGGGCCGGGCCTGGCAGACCGCCCCCGTGCTCGACGCCTCCCCCGCGGAACTGCTCGAAGCCTGCCGCCAGGCCGGGCTGGAGGGGTTGAGCGTTTATCCGATCAGTCAGGGTGGGCACCGGCCACGAGAGCACCGAGTGGGACAGTGGACTATCCGCGCTCTGAGGGTGGGCAGTCCCTACCCTTGCCGGTCGTGCAGGTCTACTTCATGGACGTCGCCGAGGCCGCCCGTCCGTGCGAGGAGGCCGGAGTGGCGGGTTGGCCCGAGGCCGGGGAGCAGGCGATGCGACTGGGGTTCGCGGCCCGCCGGCCCTTCCTCCTCGGCGACGACGGCGCATTCGACCACCGGCTGAACTCGTTCTTTCGGGCCTGCCCGACGCTCGGGGTGCGATCGCTGGCATCGCAGAAGGCGTACGCGTATGACCTGCTCGCCTTCGCCCGGTTCCTTGCCCACTCGGGCAAGACCGTGTGGAACGCCGACCGACACGACATCGACCGATACTTCGACCACCGCTGTGGCGAGGCGGCGCCTGACCCGCTGTCGCTGCGGAGCTGGAACCGTGCGATCACCGCCCTCAAGACCTTCTATCTGTGGGCTCGCGAGGACGGACACGTCGCCGAGGTGCCGTTCCGACGCAAGACGGTGTGGACGTTGCCGATGGGAGGCGGGGGCCGGCAGCCCGTGGAGGTTCTGGCCGGCGCCGTCAAGGCCGGGCAGTCACCCCGTCGCATCAGGTTCATCACCCGTGACCAGTACGTGGCATTCCGCTCCGTCGGCCTCCTCGGTCGCCTCCCCGACGGAGGCGAGGACTCGACGTGGAACGGCCGCAATGGCGCCCGCGACGCCGCCTTCGCCGATCTGCTCGTGCACTCGGGCGCCCGGGTGACCGAAGCGGCGAGCCTGCTCGTCCCCGAGATGCCGGCGCCGTCTGGTGACACGGTGACGCTGCGGCTGGCCGCTCCCACAACCAAGGGTGACAAGGGCCGGGAGATCGTGTTCGCCACCGGCGTGCTGCGTTCCATCAACGACTACGTGGGCCTCGAGCGAGCGAACGTGGTGCAGCGGACGATCGGCAAGCCGCAGGCCGCCGACGTGCTGCTCGTCCGGCGGCCGGCCGAGGGCGTCGCCCGCAAGGTCGAGGTGTGCCATGAAGGCGTGTGGTCCAAGGTGTCGCTGGCCACGCTGCCACCGTCGATTCGGCGCCGCCTGTTCGAGGTCGACGTCGACGGAAGCCCTGTCGGCCCGCTCGGGCTGTGGTTGAACGAGCGCGGAACGGTCATGGCCGCTGACGCGTGGCGGGGCGTGTTCGATCGGGCCTCGGCCCGATGCCGCCGACACGGGCTCGACCTCGACGTCACCCCCCACATGCTCCGCCACACGTTCGCCGTCCACATGCTCCACCACCTGGTCCAGGCCGAGGGGATCGTCCACCCCAAGACCGAGGAGCGGTCCTTCCGCTCAATGGTGGTCAACCCGGTGCGTACGTTGCAGCGGCTGCTAGGCCACGCCCACATCATGACGACCTACACGTACCTGGAGTGCGTGGCCGACCTCGGTGTCGTCGAAGGAGCGGCCAGCCTGCTGCACGGCAGCTTCGGCCGAGCCGACGCCGAGTGACGCTCGGGGCCACTGTCACCGACGTCGGCCCGGTCGTGCTCAGCGCCTCCTTCCCCGGCGGGCGCAGCTGCCGCTACGTGGTCTCGGAGTCCCAGGCCGGCTCCCACGGCAAGGAGGCGGAGGTGTTCGTCTGCCGCGAGCTGCTGCGGGACCTGTGCCGGGGGTTCGGGCCGATGTGCGGTCCCGGCGGTGGCGTCCAGTCGCCGGCCACCGTCAAGCAGACGGTGAAAGCCCTGCGCCACCTGGCGCGAGTCGTCGACGAGCGGGCTGGCGGCCGGGCGTCATCGCTGCGACTGCGCGACCTCACCACCGACGACCTGAAGGCTTTCGAGGACCGGCTCCTGGAGCTCAACCCGGGCGGTCGGCACGCCTGGGGCATGAGTCGCATCGTCGCCCGCCTGCTCGTCGCCATCGACGAGGAGTGGCCTGGGCAGGTGCCGGCGGCGGTCCGCCAGCGCACCCGGTTCCAGACACTGCCCAGCCCGCTGGTGACGCCACGAGAGCCCTTCAGCCCGTTCGTGGCCGACCAGATGCGGCGGGCATGCCTGGCGGACATGAAGGCTGTGACCGCCCGCCTGAAGGAGGGCGCCGAGTTGCTCGCCCAGGGCGTCGACCCGGACGTCGGCGGATGGGACATAGAGCCCAACGTGCTGTGGGCCATCGACACCTCCGGCGGCAAGATGATCTCCCGGAAGTTGGTGCCGAGCGCCCACGACCGGCTTCCGGCGCCCTTCCCCGGCATCATCGCCCGCCTCTATCCGTCCCACGGCGACCTGCTGCCCTTCCTCGTGATGCTCGGCCTCCAGAGCGGCCTGCCCATCGAATGCGTGACCTCACTGCGACGGGACTGCCTGCGCAACCCGACCGGTGCAAGCGTGCAGATCGATCACGAGAAGTGGCGGGCGGGACCGAGCCCGTTCCGCTCCAAGCGCTATCCGGATGGCGGGCTGCGCACCCCGGGCGGGATCGTGCGGGCAGTGCTAGAGATCACCGACCGGGCCGCCCGCCACAGCGGCTCGCCCTGGCTGTTCGTGGGCTACGCCCTCGGTCGCCTCGGTCGCCCGACTTTCCATCACGAGGCCAAGCAGCGCTTCGTCGCGCGCCATTTGCTCGTCGACGACGGTGGCGAGCCGCTCGTGCTGCGGCTCAGCCGGCTGCGCAAGACCCGCATGACCGAGTGGGCCAAGGAGGTCAAGGGCGACCCAGTGGCGCTCGCCCGCCTCGGCGACCACACCCTGCAGGTGAACTGGGAGTCCTACGCCGACGTCGAGGCGATGCGGCCCATCTACGAGGAGACGATCGCCGCCGGCCTGGCCCACGCCCTTGACGCCGCCGACCGGGCGGCAAGACCGATGATCCTGACACCCGAAGCCGAGGCGGCGATGCGTGCCGATCCCGTCGTCGCTGGCGGGTACTTGGGCGTCACCGGCCGTGAGGTCACGGGCGTCCTCGACGGCGACGCCGACACATGGCTGGCAGCGTGCACTGGCTTCGAGCGGTCACCCTTCGGCCGGTCTGGCGACCCGTGCCCCGAACCGTTCTGGGGGTGTCTTGAGTGCCCCAATGCTGTGATCGCCGAGCGCAAGCTGCCGGCCATCCTCGCTGTCCTCGACGCCATCGTGGCCGAACGGGACCGAATGTCGCCGGACGCGTGGCGAGCCCGATTCGGCCGACCGTTCCTGCGGATCGTCAACCACATCGTGCCCACCTTCGGGGCTGGCGCCTGGGACCGGGCGCGCCAGGCCGCCACCGCCAGCTCAGCTCTGCGGGCCCTGCCCGCGGGGGTCTTCGATGGCTGACGCCCTTGTCCTCTCCGCAGCCCGATCCCGGCTCCGGACCGACGACCACCCGGTGCTCCCGCGGCCGTCGGTCGGCGGACCCGTGTTCGGCGACGAGATGTGGGACCTCAGCGCCGCCGGCTTGCCAGCGCGGGTTCCCCGCGGTGACGCACGCATCGATTTTCGGTCGATCGGCGACGAGCACTGGCGCCTGTTGGCCAAGGAGTATTTCTGGGCCCGGCTCAACGAGGCGGTGCCAGGCTCCAATCTCCTCCCGCCCCAGTCCTGCCGGGCGGAGTTCTCGATCTTCGCCATCTTCGCCAACTGGGTGCTCGACCCCCAGGCACACCCCGTCGGCTTCGACTGCCGCCTGTCGTCGCTGGACCACGCCCAGCTCGACGGGTTCGTCGAGTGGCTCCGGGTCGGGCGCAGCACCGGGACGCTCGCCGTCTACCTACGGCTGGTCGAGCGGCTTCACGACTATTCGCCATTCCTGAGCCACGACACCCTTTCCGTTCATCCGTGGCGGAACCGCCCGTCGAGCCGGGTCGCCGGCTTCGCCGGCGTGCGGGAGAACAAGACGCCTCGCATCCCGCAGGAGGTGCTCGGCCCATTCCTGCGATGGGCAATCCTCTACGTGGACGTGGCCAGCGCCGACATCCTGGCAGCGATCGACGAGCTTGCCTCGCTTCGCCAGGCCCAGTCCTCGCTGCTGTTCTCCGACGAGGACGTCCACCGGCGACTCGCCTGGTGGCTCGACGGGCTCCGCCGCGATGGCCGCGGAGTGCCGGCTCGCCAGCGGATGAGCCAGGTCGATGGGCCCGAGGGCAACGCCAACCTCACCATGATCGCCGCGGAGTGCGGCATGTCACGTGAGACCCTCGGGCATCGACCCGAGCTGCGGGCGCTGCTTGGCGACGCCGTCGTCGAGCTGGGCCTGGAGCCGTGGTCCTCCCGGCGGTCGCAGCCGCATCAGACGCCCCTGAGTTGGGTGACCCACACGAAGGCCGAGATGATCGACCGTCTGGAGGACTACGTCGCCCGCAGAGCAGAGCGAGGCCGCGGGATCCCGTCCTGGTCGGAGTGGCACGACGGCAGAGACGGACGGATCAACCATTACCTGGTGGCCGCCCAGGTGGGCACGGCGGTGCCCCAGCGCCAGCACCACCCCGAGGCGTTCGTCCTCCTGGAGCGAGCCGCCGCCGAGCTCGGCTTGGAGCCCGGCGGGATGGATACGCCGATCTCCGTTGACCCCGCCACCGGGCGTCCATGGCGAGGGCGGTTCGGCCCAAACACCGTGGACATCGAAGCTGACCAGCTACGAACCGCCTGCTATGTCGTCTGCGCCTACCTATCGGGCATGCGGGATGGCGAAATCATGGAGATCCGTCGTGGCGGCCATTCCCTCGAGCGCAGCGCAGACGGCGTCGTCAACCGCCACCGCCTCCGCAGCGTGGTCAGCAAGGGAAGGCGGTCCCCCGAGCCAGCCACCTGGGTGGTCACCGAGCATGTGGCCCGGGCCATCGAGGTGATGGAGCGCCTCGACGACGGAGAGCTGGTCTTCGGCTCTGTCGGGAAACGGATGCAGGCTGTCAACGGTTTCCGGGACCACGTGAACCGCTTGTCCGAAAGGGATGTGGCCGTCCCCGCCGTCGGCGGCGAGCCGTGGCTCTTCAACACCCGTCAGTTCCGCCGGACCGTCGCCTGGTTCATCGGTGCACAGCCCTTCGGCGTGTGGGCCGGGGCAGTGCAGTTCAAGCACCTGGCCGTGCGCAGCGCCATGGAAGGCGTCGGCCCGACGGTCTTCGAGGGCTACGTCGGCACCACGCCGTCAGGCTTTCCCGCCGAGGTCGAGATGGCCAAGCGGGCCGCCGCCGACCTCTACGTCGGCAACCTGGCCGAGGCCCACGTCGCCGGCGCCCGATCCGCCGGGGGTGGCGCTGTTCGGGTCAACGCCCGCCTGGAGGAGCTGCGGGCCGAGCTGGGCGAGGACGCGCCGCCGGCCAACCGGCCCCAGGTCGTCGACGAGCAGCGGCGGACGGCCATGTTGCGCAGCGTCTCGCACAACCTGTTCGTCGGCTCGCTCACCGACTGCTTCTTCGACCCCGAAGTGGCCCTCTGCCTGCGGGATCAGGACCGCTCGGCCGCCACCGCGCCGGTGGTCGGGCACTGCCAGCCCGAGCGCTGCCGGAACTCCCGCATCGGCGAGCACCACCTTCCGGCGTGGGAGGAGCGGCTCTCCCAAGTGCGCGCCGACCTACGGCTGCGGGACCTGCCCCCGCTTCAGCGCCGACACCTCGCCGAGCAGCGCGATCGCCTCAAGGCTGCCGTCGACACGATCCGCAAGGGAGCCAACGAATGAAGGTGAACGACGAGAGCGAGCAAGCCCTGCGAGCGGCGATGGCCAGGATCCTGGCCGGGACGCCGATCCGGAGCAACGGATCGCACACGGTCACCGCCCTCGCCACCGAGGCCGGGGTCAGTCGCCGCACGGCGGCCCGGGCCACCGGCGTGTTGCGGGACTTCCGGGTTGCGATCGATGGCCTGGCCAAGCCCGCGACACCGACCGACGCCGGCGAGGTGGGAGCGCTTCGGGAGGCGTTGACCGATGCCCAAGCCACGCTCATCAACCGAAACGCCGATGTCCGACGGCTGCGGGCAGACCTGGCCGCCCTTGCGTGTCGGGTTGCGCTGCTCAGCGAGGAGAACGCTCAGTTAAGGGGCGATCGGGCAGCCAGTGTCGTCGCCCTGGCAGGGCGGCCGGACCGGTGACAAGCATCGAGCCCCCGGTCCTGGCCCCGATGCTGGCGGGCTCGGTTGGCATGCCCGCCGACCCGACGGGCTGGCTGTTTGAGCCCAAGTGGGACGGCGTCCGGGCCATCGCCCGCGTCTGGGCCGGCCGGGTGGCATTGGCCAGCCGACTCGGCAACGACGTCACCGGCGGCTATCCCGAGCTGGCAGCGCTCGGCCAGGGACTCGGCGACCACGCCGCCGTCCTCGACGGCGAGATCGTCGCCTTCGACGACAGGGGGAGGCCAAGCTTCCAGCGGCTCCAGAGCCGCATGCACGTCCGCAGCCCGAACCGAGCGCTCATGGCCGAGGTGCCCGTCCTCTACGTGATCTTCGACGTCCTGTGGCTCGACGGGCGGCTGCTCACCGGCGAGCCCTTCGTCGAGCGACGCCGCCGGCTCGAGCAGCTGGACCCCAAAGGCCCTTCCTGGCAGGCCTCACATCTGCTGCCCGAGCCACCTGACGACGACACGCTGGCCGCCTGTCGCCAGGTCGGCCTCGAGGGCTACGTCGGGAAGCTGGCGTCCGCGAGCTACCTCGTCGGCAAGCGCTCGAAGGCGTGGACGAAGGTCAAATGCGCCCGCCAGAGAGAGTTCGTCGTCGGTGGGTGGAGCGAAGGTTCAGGCGGCCGATCAGGTCAGATCGGCTCGCTCGCCGTCGGCTGGGTCGACCCCGACATGCCGGCTCCGCCGGGTCACCCCTTCGCCCTCCGTTATGCGGGCCAGGTCGGTTCGGGCCTCAACGAGTTCCTCCTCCGCCACCTGGGTGCGGCGTTCAGGGAGCTTGCTTCGACGACAAGCCCGTTTGTCCCACCGCCCACACCTGCCCTCGGTCTTCATTTCGTGCGCCCCGAGTTGGTCGTCGAGGTCCTGTTCAACGAGATGACTACCGTCGGCGTGCTCCGCCAGCCCTCACTGAAGGGGCTGCGAAGCGATGCTTACCCGGGGGCCGTCGGCTGGAGCGACGAGCTGGCGTGACGCCCCTCTAATCGTCGGCGGCCTCGTTCTTGAACTCGAGATAGACCGCAACCATCTCGCTCGCTCCCCTCAGGATGCCGGCGACGGCTTCGATCTCTTCGCTGAACTGACGGACGTTGAACCGGAGGTCCTGCGGCAGCAAGGTCGCTGGCCGACCCTTTTGCTTCCCGACTGGGTAGCGGAAGGTCTCACCAGCGGGGTCGAGCTGATCGAGCTGCAGGATCGTTCGCTCGGCTCGATCGAGGTCAGCCGGCTCTGGGGGCGGGTCGAGCTGCATGAGGACCGGCCGGCATTCGTTCCATAGCCCATGCAACCCATGCAACTTGGCAAAGCTCCCAGGATCGCCGATCAACTGTTTCCCGGTCGCGATCAAGTTCTTCAGTGCCAGCTCAACGTGGTGTCGATAGCAGAAGACAAGGGGGAAGGCGATCGAGTCGGCCAAACCGTGGCGTTCAAGAACCTCGTCTCTTAGGACCCTTGCCCCATCCAGAAAGGCACTCGCGTACACCTCCCAGGTCGGATCACGCTGGAAGCAGGCGTTGTCCCACCAGTCTGGATGGCTCGCCGCCTCAGCCTCATCAAGCACCCTTGTCACCGCCGCTTATGAATTCTTGAGCGAGAGCGTCT
Organism: uncultured Acidimicrobiia bacterium; assembly: GCA_963801205.1. GTDB lineage: Bacteria > Actinomycetota > Acidimicrobiia > Acidimicrobiales > AC-14 > JAXDMK01. The sequence continues at coordinate 309,115 of CAWDDV010000010.1, read as the reverse complement.
GCGAAGATGCCGGCGTCGAGAAGCGCCTCCTCGTCACTCTTTCCTTCGTCGACCAGCCTCTTGAGTGTCACCCTAAAGAGTTCGCCGACGGCCTCCCCCGCAAGCGATTGACCCTGATCAATGACAGAACGGACCGCTTCGTGATAGCCCCAGGCCCTTCCCAAGGCTTCGATGCGAGGAGAGAGTCGCCCCCAGCCGCACTCGCACACGATCGCGATCTGTCCGGAGCCGTTCGGGCCCATCCGTGCCGAGTGCCCGGGAACGAGAGATTCGATCAACTCACCCCGGTTACGCCTTTGCCGGCCAAGCAACATCGGGCACACCTCCCCAAGGATGTTGTCGGCTCCGCGTCGCCGCGCCTTGAGGACCGATGTCTCGGTCTCGTTCGGCCCCACCCGAAGTGCCTGTCCCATGCGCGAACAACACGGATAACATGGCCAAGCGGGTCGACGCCCCCTACCTCCCCGGCCGGCGTTCGACGGCGTGGTCGAAGGTCAAGTGCGGCCGGCGCCGGGAGTTCGTGGTCGGCGGATGGTCGACAGGCAGCGGATCGAGGGAGTCGAGCATCGGCTCGCTGGCCCTCGGGGTGTACGACCCGGCGGGCCGCCTCCACTACGTGGGCCAGGCCGGGTCGGGGCTCAACGAGGACATGATCCGCCAGCTCACCCGCCTGTTCGCCCAGATCGAGGTGCCCGAGCCACCCTTCGTGAACCCGCCCCGCGCTCCCCTCCACTGGGTGCGGCCCCTCCTCGTGGTCGAGGTCGCCTACACCGAGGTCACCGAGGCGGGCACCCTCCGCCAGCCGTCGGTCAAGGGCCTGCGGACCGACGTGATCGCCACCGACGTCACCTGGGACGATGAGATCGCGGAGGCGTTCGGCGGCGGCGCGACCTCGTGACCCTCAGTGGCGCAGGGTGTAGCCGGGGCTGGTCGTGCCGTCGCCCCGCCGTTGGGTGACCCGCAGCTCCCCCTTCCACTCGCCGCGGGTGCCGATCGCCAGCGGGAAGAGGCGCCCGCCGGGGACGGCCAGGGGGATCTCGAGGATGCCGGGCAGTCCCCTCACCAACACGACCGGCACGCCGTCGACCGTGTCGGCCCCGGCCACCGGCCGGGACGCGGCCCCGCCGACCGGCGCCAATCCGCCCGGTGGGAACCGCAGCTCCGTCCCCGGTGTGGCGTGGATCTCGATGCCGCCCAGCCCGCCGGCGCCCCCGACGTGGATGCGGGTGCGATCGCGGAGGATGACGTTGAGGTCGGAAAGGCGACCGGGGAACCGGACCTCCTCCTTGGGCACGAACGCCTGCTTCGCCCCCCGGGCCAGCCCCGCCCGGACCTCCTTGTCGCGGTCGGCGACGTGCAAGAGCACCACGATGTCGCCGTCGAGGCGGCGGCCGTCGATCAGGATCGAGCGGATGCCGGAGCGGTCGAGGGAGCCGGCCACGGCGCCGAACCACGAGTCGCCGTCGCCCGGGTCGCCGATGGTGATGTTGCGCTGGGCCAGGTTGTTGTCGGCCCGCACCGCGATCACGCTGCCGGCCGGAGCGGGACCGTCGTGGGGCGACGCCTCCAGCAGCAGGCACGGGTGCCACCGCACCATGACCGCCCCCACCGGCACCTCCTCGGGGGGGATAAGGGCAGCCGGCCACGTGATCTTGACGATGGTGTCGGCCCCGACGCCCAGGTTGTCGATGCGCTGCTCCCCGATGATGTACGTGCCCGGCACCAGGGGGTTGGGGATCGGGTCGCCCACGTTGGTGGAAGGCCGCCACTCCTGCGGGTAGCGGAACTCGAACCCGGGATAGTGGGTGATGGAGGCCCGCAGGTACACCGTCGGCACGACCGCCGTCCCCCGGTTGCGGACCCGGCAGAAGACGAAGTTGTCGGTACCCCGCACCGCGTTCTCGTGCGGCGGCGCCGCCGTCCAGGCCAGGGCGGGGATGGGCTCGTCGTTCTGGCGGACCCAGATGTCGGGGCTCTCGGCGTGCCACCCGGGGGACGGCACGTCGCCCACGTCGTCGAGGTTCTCCCGCACGTAGGCGTCGCCGAAAGTCAGGGCCGGGTCGAGGACGAGGGCGACGGCGGCGTCGACGTCGAGCCGGCCCGAGCCGTACCACCGGCTGTAGTCGATGGCCCCGTCGCCGTCGAGGTCCTGCCACTGGCCGGTGGGGTCGGCGTTGGCGTTGTCGATGCGGGCGCACGACCGGCGCAGGATCTCGCGCACCTGCACCCACGACAGCTCGGGCCGGGCCGACAGCATGAGGGCCACCGCCCCCGCCACCGTCGGCGTGGAGTGGCTGGTGCCGCCGAACGTGGTGTCGTAGTCGTTGCACGTGGCCGCGCCGGGGCAGCCGTCGAACGCGCCCGTGCCGACCCGGACGTCGGACATGACGGGGTCGATCGGCGGGTTGCCGGCCGTCGTGTTGTACGACGTGTGCGACGGCGACACCAGGTCGGGCTTGCGCAGGGCGGTGGCGCCGAACGGGCTGTAGAGCGCCCGCCGGTCGACCTGGGTGGCGATGCCCGCCATGTTGCCGGCCGGGTCGGCGTGGGCGCTCACCGTGGGGTTGGTGGGGTTGGCGTTGAGGCTGGAACCCACCGCGATGCACTTCTCGTACGTGGGCCAGGCCCGGAACCGGGTCCCGGCGGCGTTGGTGAAGTCGCCGTAGCCGCTGTTGCCGAGGGAGAACAGGACGACGATGCCCCGTCCCCCCCTCCCGAACGTGGTCAGGTGGTCGAAGCACGTCCGCATGGTGGTGGACAGCACCGCGCCGGTGACGCCGAAGCTGCTGGAGATGACGTCGGCCGTGCGGGCGGGCAGGGCGGGGAACCCGGGGTCGGTCGAGCCGTTGGCGAACCCGGCGAACCACAGGTAGGCGTCGGCCAGCCGCAGCTCGTCGCTGTTGGAGAAGTTCTGGCCACCGAGGAGGTGGCAGTTGGGCGCCACGCCGGGCAGGCCCCGGTTGTCGTCCATGATGGCGGTGGCCGATCCCGCGCACTGGGTGCCGTGGTCGCCGGCGAGGCCGGCCACCGTCTGGGCCACGATCGGGTTGGCCCGGAAGTCGATCGTCGCCACCAGCTTGGCGGTGCCGTCGGTCAGGTTGCCGGTGAGATCGGGGTGGTTGGGCGTCACGCCGTGCGGGTCGAGCACGGCGATGGTGATGTTCGGTGAGCCGCCCCGCAGCGCCACGGCCACGTCGTCGAGCCGGTCCCACACGTCGTCGGCGTTGATGATCTGGAGGTGGGGGACCTGGGCCAGAGGGTGTCGTTCGGGATCCAGACGTCGAGCTCGAGGGGCATGACCAGGTTGGGCTCGGCCCACAGCACCCGCTCGTCGTTCGCCAGCGCCTCGACCACCTCGAGCAGGTCGTAGTCGGGCATGCCCTTGCGGACGAGGAGGAAGCCGTTGCCCGCGTGGCGGACCTCCCGGGCCACCTCCAGACCGAGGCCGGTTGCGATGCGGACCACCACCTCCCGCTCGACGTCGCCCCGGAAAGCGGCCACGATCTCCCCCGTGAGGCCGTAGGGGCGCTGGTCCTTGCCATGGCCGATGGGCCGGGCGACCCGTACGTCGACCCCTTGGCGTTCGAGGACGGACGGGAGCTTGGTGAGCTGCCCGGGCGTGGCCGCCACCAGGTGGGTCACCTCCTCGAACTCCTTGCCGGAGGAGTCGGGGCCCCTGGGGGACACCTCCTCCGCCTCCAGGCCCAGTTCCCGGAAGGCGACCGCCGCCAGCCGGCCGGCACCGGGACCGCCGGTGAAGACGAGGAAGCGGTCGCGGTCGGGCCGGAACGCGGCCCGGCTATCCCCCCGCCGGTAGGTGAGCTCGTCCGGTGCCGGCATCCCGATGACCACCTGCTGGGCCCCGCCGGTGACCGTCACCGCCAGCGGGGCGCTCTCGCCGCCGGGGGCCGGGCCACGAGAACGGCCTCGTCGCCCGCCCTCAGGCCGGTGACCACCTGGGCTCCCGACTCCTTGTCCCGTCCCACCGAGACGTTGCCCTTGGACCGGACGTCGACCTGGGCGCCCTCCACCGGCTCCCGCCCGGAATCAGTGACGTACACGTACACGATCGAACCGTCCTGGGCCATGCCGACCTCCCGGAATCGTCCTCATTCGAAATGTGACGCATCCGAAGTGTGACGCATCGCCGCCCACTCCGCTCGGCAGATCTTCCCCTGAAAGGCGTTTCCCGGCGGCCGTCCGGGTAAGTAGGGACAAGCAGGCCGGGGAACCCACGAAGGGAGCGAAGCCGTGATGGACGGCGCCGACGAACTGAGCTTGGAAGACCTCGAGGCCGAGCAGGCCACGGCCTTGCCCGAGCGGGAGGCCATGTCGAAGGTCCATCTCGGGACGGGGTTGGGGATCGACAACTTCGCCATGCCGATCAACGAGGCCACGGCCATGAACATCTCGTCGACCGACGCCATCGCCGTCGCCGACGCCGACCAGATCGTGATCATCACCCAGGTGGACGAGGACTAAAGGAGACCGCCGCATGACCGACAAGCCGGAGCTCTCGATGGAAGAGATGGACGCCGAGACGGCGGCCAACCTGCCCGACCGGGAGGCGATGTCGTTGCTCGACCTCGCCGTGAACCTCGACCTGGCCCTCGACCTGGCGGCGCCGGTCGACGCCGCCGTCGCGGCCAACGCCAACGTGGCCGCCCCGATCGACGCGGCCGTGGCCGCCAACATCGGCTCGGTCAACTCCGAGGCCACCGCAGTCGCCGACCAGGACTCCGTGATCATCCAGGAGCTCGACGGCACCGCCACCGCCACCGCCAACCAGGACGCCACCCTCCAGCAGTAGCTGGCCCGACTCTTCTTTGGGAGGAAACCATGGAGAACCCACACGCCGGCATCACCGACGCCGAGCTCGAGTCCCAGGATGTCACCGCCGTGCCCGACCGGGAGGCCATGTCGGTGCTGGGTGACGCCCTCGACCCGTCGTCGCTGCTGGGAACGTCCCTGCTCAACGTCGACGTCGACTTGGCCGTCGACGCCGACGTCGCCGCCCCCATCGACGCCGCGGTGGCGGCCAACGCCAACGTGGCCGCACCGATCGATGCCGCCGTGAGCGCCAATGTCCTGTCCGTCGACTCCGAGGCGGCGGCTTTGGCCGACCAGGACTCGGTCATCGCCCAGGACCTCGACGGCACCGCCACCGCCACCGCCAACCAGGACGCCGACCTCGACCAGTCGGGTGGCGGGGCCACCGCCGGCTAGGCCGTCACCGACCCGAACCTGAGCCATGGCCCGACAGCTTGACGACACGCGCCCCATCGCTCGGGTCGAGGGACGGCGCCGACCATCCCCGAGGCGGTCGCGGCCGGCGGAGACACCTGTGGCACCCAGTGCCGGCGAGGTGCCGCAGGTGGCCACTGGCGTCGACCTCATCGGCGAGTACGAGGCGTCGGGCTACAAGGAGGCCCCGTGCCTCGTCCGCCGGGCCGACGGCCAGACCATCCAGCTCACCCCTCTGCTCTACGCCACGCTCGAGCTGATCGACGGCCAGCGCGACCCGTCCCAGATCGCGGCGGCCCTGGGCGAACGGCTGGAACGGCCGGTCAGCGCCGACAACGTCCGGTACCTGGTGAAGGAGAAGCTACGCCCGGCGGGCCTGGTCAAGGACCGCGAGGGCAACGACCCCCACGTCCGGAAGTCGAACCCCCTGCTCGCCCTGCGGCTGAAGGTCCAGATCAGCAGCGAGCAGTGGACCAACCGCCTGACGGCCCCGTTCGCCGTCCTCTTCCGGCCGTGGGTCGTGCTGCCCGTGGTCGTCGGCTTCGTGGCCGTGGTCGCCTGGGTGATCGGGGCGCGAGGCGTCGGGGCCGGCGCCCGGGAGCTCCTCTACTCCCCCGGCCTGATGCTGGCGACGTTCGCTCTCACCATCGGCTCGGCGTCGTTCCACGAGTTCGGGCACGCCGCCGCCTGCCGCTACTCGGGAGGGCGACCGGGGGCGATGGGCTGCGGGCTGTACCTGGTGTGGCCCGCCTTCTACACCGACGTCACCGACGCCTACCGCCTCGACCGGCGGGGCCGGCTGCGCACCGATCTCGGCGGCCTCTACTTCAACGCCCTCTTCGCGCTGGCCACGTTCGGGGTGTGGGCGATCACCGGCGTGGAGGCCGCTCCTCCTGCTCATCCCCCTGCAGGTGCTGCAGATGGTGCACCAGCTGCTGCCGTTCATCCGCCTCGACGGCTACCACATCCTCTCCGACCTGGTGGGTGTGCCCGACCTGTTCGCCCGCATCAAGCCGACCCTGCTCAGCCTGGTACCGGGGCGTCACACCCAGGCCGAGGCGGCGGTCCTCAAGCGGTGGGTGCGGGTCGTGGTCGCCCTGTGGGTGGTCACCGTCGTGCCCCTGCTGGTCTTCTGCCTGCTGACGGTCGTCATCTCCGCCCCCCGCATGGTGGCCACCGCTTGGGACTCCGTCGGCGTCCAATGGAACGCGGTCCGGCAGGCGTTCGACGACGGGAAGTGGCCATCCGTCGTCGTCGGCCTGGTCGGCGTGACGGCCATCGCCCTGCCGGTGTTGGGCTCGGGCTACGCGGTCAGCCGCTTCGGCCGCAAGGCGGGATCGTGGGCGTGGTCGGGAGCGGGCAACGTCCGCCTCGGGCGACCCCTGGTGGCGCTCCTGGCGGTCGCCCTGGCCGGATCGCTGGCCTACACCTGGTGGCCCAACGGTGAGTACCGCCCCATCCAGCCAGGCGAGCGGGGAACCGCGGCCGACGCCCTCCAGGCCGTGGCCGAGGTCGGCACTGGCCGGCCCGGCCTCACTCCCGAGACCGAGGCCGAGCTCGACGGCGCTCCCGCCGAGGCATGGAACCTGAGCGACGGACCGATCGAACCCGCCCCGGAGGCCACCACCGACGAGCCGACCGACGAGCCGACCGACGAGCCGACCGACGAGCCGACCGACGGGCCGACCGACGAGCCGACCGACGAGCCGTCGAGCACTCCCACGACGCTGGCCGCCTCCGACGAGGAGGGCGAGCCGTCCCCGTCCACGACCACTTCCACCCCGTCCCCAGAACCAAGCGAGGAGAACACCCCATGAACCGCCGCCTGCCCCCCCTGCGCTCGTCCGTCGTCGCCGCCATCGTCGCCGCCATCGTCCTGGCACCCACCACCGCCGGGGCCAGCGACGAGAACGTCGTCGTCGCCGTCAACCGGACCGACGGCCGATCCCTGGTCCGGGCCAACGTCGACTACCGCAAGGTCACCAACGGCAAGGTCGACGAGGAGAACCGGGCTTACGCCGCCGCCAGCTGCACCGGGTGCAAGACCCTGGCCGCCGCCTTCCAGCTCGTCCTCGTCATCAAGCCGCCGTCGACGCTCGCCCCCCAGAACGAGGCCGCCTCCTACAACGTCGAGTGCGTGGACTGCGTCACCTGGGCCTCGGCCAAGCAGATCGTGGTCGAGACCGGCGGCGCCGCCGAGCTGACCCGGGCGGGCCGGGCCCGGCTGCAGGCAGTGGAGAACGGCCTGCTGGCGATGGAGGACGAGTTGCCGGCGATGACCCTCGAGCAGCTGCAGGCAGCGGTGGACGGGGCCTTCGCCGAGTTCCTCGACATCGCCCAGACCGAGATCGTGCGCACCGACGGCCGGGCCAACGACGCCCGAGTGGTCGCCGCACGCGAGTCCTGAGCGCACGACGCCCCGTCGTTCTCGGTAGCAGTGGGTGCGGAAAGCGCACCCACGGCTACCGAGAACGTCAGGCGCCGACGGGCGCGATCCCGAGGTCGCGCCAGGTGAGGAGGGCCTGGAAGGGGACCCCGAGGTCGGCGAAGATGGCCGACGTGGCCGGCCCCCGGTCGACCAGTGCGGTCACGCCCACCACCTCGGCGCCGGTCTCCCGGACGGCGTGGTAGGCGTCGAGGATCGACCCGCCCCGGGTCACCACGTCGTCGACCACCAACACCCGCACGCCCGCGCCGAGCACCGCCCCCTCCACCCGGCGCTTCGTCCCCCGCTCCTTGGCCGCCTTGCGCACCACGAACCACGACCGGTCGGCCACGATGGCCACCGCGTGGGAGAAGTGGTCGGCGCCGAGGGTCAGCCCGCCAACGGCGTCGAAGTCCCAGCCCTCCTCGGCTGCCAGCCGCACCAGACCCTCGCCCGCCAGGAGCAGGTCGGAGCCGAGGGCGAAGGCCCGCTTGTTGTCGATGAAGTCCTGGCTCCAGTCGCCGGACGCCAGCTGCACCGGCTCGTCCAGCCGCAGGTGGCCCTTGGCCAGGATGATCTCGACCAGGGCCTTCTGCAGCTCGGCGAGCGTTCGGGAGGTCATCGCTGACCCGAATACTCCCACGCCGGTACGCTCCGACTACGACCGACCGCGTGCGCATCCCCGCCGTCATCGGCCAGAACGCGGCCGGCCTGGTGGGCCGGGTGTGGGCCCTCCGGGAGGTCGCCGACTGGCTGGCCACGGGCACCGAGCGGCTGTTCCTGCTCACCGGCGAGCCCGGATCGGGCAAGTCGGTGCTGGCCGCCTGGCTGGCGGGGGCAGGCCCCACGCCGCCCACCGCCGACGACCCCGAGGCCGCCGCCGCCCTCGATCGGGTGCGCGACTCGTGGTCGGCCGGGTGCTTCTGCATGGCCCGGGGCCAGGACGGGGCCGACATCACCCCGGCCTGGTTCGTGACCAGCCTGGTCAAGCAGCTGTCCGCCCGCCACCCGGCCTTCGCCGACGCCTTCCTGCGGGTCAACCTGCCCGAGCTCGTCCACCAGGAGGTGGGGGTCAACCAGGGCACCGTCGTCGGCCACGTGGGCGACCTCGACGTCAAGATCCCCGACGCCCGGGACCGATACGCCCAGGGGGTGGTGGAGCCGCTGCGGGCCATGGCCGAGGCCCATCCCGACCAGACCTTCGCCATCCTGGTCGACGGGGTGGACGAGGCCTTCGGCGGGCCGGAGCCGACGGTGGTGGCCCTCCTGGCCCGCTCCGGGAGCCTGCCCGGCAACGTCCGCTTCTTCGTCACGACCCGTAACGAGCGCACCCTGGTGACCCAGCTGAAGGACGGCTTCGGGGGCGACGTCCGCCTCCTCGACCTGTCCAGTGGCGACGGGGCCGCCCGCAACGAGGAGGACGTGCGCCGGTTCGTCGCGGGCCCGGCTGGCGGGCGCGGCCGAGGACGCGGTGGTCGAGCACCTGGCCCAGCAGGCGGCGGGCAACTTCCTGTTCATCGACTTCCTGCTCGACGAGCTGGCCACGGGCACCCGCCAGCTCACCGACACGGCCGAGCTGCCCACCGGGCTGTTCGACCTCTACCGCCAGTACCTCCAGCGCATCGTCCCCGGCTTCGACGAGCGGGAGCGGGGCCCCGACTGGGGCGAGCGCTACCAACCGCTGCTGGGCAGCATCAGCGTCGCCCTCCCGGCGGCCCCCGCCGACCGTCTCCAGCGGTGGCTGGCCTGGGACGACGCCGACCTCAGCCGCTTCCTCCAGACGGTGGAGCAGGTGACCGAGTGGGAACCGGCGCCGGGGTGGCGCCGGCGGGTGGCGGCTCTACCACCGGTCGATGGCGGACTTCCTCGCCACCCGGTACCTCGACGACCGGGGCTCCGACAACCGCTTCTACGTGGCCCCGCCGGCGCAGCACGACCGCATCGTCCGCCACTACCAGGCGGCCAAGGCCGATCTGTGGTCGGGGGACTGGGCCAACTGCGACGACGGCTACTGCCTGCGCAACCTCGTCCGCCACCTGGCCGCCAGCCTGCCCGCCCTCGAACGCCCGGCGGACAAGGCGGCCCGGGTGGGCGAGCTGTACGACGTCGTGCTCGACCAGGGGTTCCGGGCCCGCCAGCGGGACGTCCCCGGGGGGCCGGCGGCGATGTACGACGACGTCCGCACCGCGGTCGAGGTCGGCCTCGCCCCTCCCGCGTCCGGTGCCGACGACCGGCTGGTCGAGCTGATCGAGGCGATGGCCGCCGACGCCGAGGTCGAGCGGCGGGGACTGGCCTTCGAAGCCCTGGTGCGCCTGGCCGCCAAGGACGGGGAGTCCGGCACCCGCCGGGCGCTCGACGCCATGGTCCGCCTGCTCGCCACCGACTCCCCCGACGCCTGGACGGTGGCCGTCAAGGCCGCGGCCTCGTCCCCCGGCGCCCTCGAGGTCTTCCGCCGGGCGGCGGCCGACGACCGGGAGACCGTCCGCCAGACGGCCCTGCTCTACGCCTACCTCCAGTGGCGGCCGGACGACCCCGACTGCCTGCCCGTGCGCCTGTACGCCGATCTCGCCCCCCGGGTGAAGATCACCGGCCAGCTCCTGCACAAGGCCGACCGGCTGGTGCTCGACTTCCTCGCCGGCCTCTCCATCACCATCTACATCAACCACCCCGACCGGCCCGAGGTGGTCGCCCAGACGGCCGCCCTCTGGTACGAGCTGCTCAAGGACCGGCTCAAGCTCCACCTGCTCAACCGGAAGGCGTTCGTGAAGCTGGCCACGCCGCTGGTGGCCCAGTTGTATTCCAAGCGTCTGCTCGACGCGGCCCTGTTCAGCGGGCTGCAGGACGCGGACGAGTTCTTCGCGGCCGACGACGCCGAGCGCAAGGCCATCGGCCGGGTGGTGCCCCTCTTCGACCCCGCCTCCGACCTGGCCGCCCAGGTCGACGACGTGGCCGCCCTGCTCCAGTCGCCCCTCGCCATCTCCCGGATGGTCGGCGCCATGGTCGTCGCCGTCCACGCCTTCGACGACCCGGCCGCCACCGAAGCCCTCGTCCGCCAGCTGTTCGGGCGCCTCGACGGGCAGGGCCGGCGCTGGGCCCTGTGGGCCTTCTCCGTCCTCATCGAGAAGTCGCCCGAGGCGTGGGTCCCGCTGCTGGAGGACCTCACCCGGACGTTCGTCGAGGAGAACGGCGACGTCTTCCTGGCGGCCGACGGCGGCACCCGGGCCCCGTTCGACATCGACCTCCTCCCCCTCGGCCTGGCCTACGGCCGCCGGGGCGGCCCGATGACCTCCTTCGGGACGCTGCTGGCGGGCGCCGAGCCGGCGCTGCTGGCCCGGGTCGTGCGGGGCCTGGCCGCGGTCGGCTTCTTCTGCCCCCAGGCGACGCTGCAGACGATGCGGGAGGCCTGGCCCCGGCTCTCCGACCCGGCCCTTGAGGAAACCCTGGGCGCCACCCTGGCCACCGTGCCGGGCCCTCCACGCCGACACCGTCGACCTGTTCCTGCGGGAGGTCGGGGCGTCGCCGCGGCTGCGCCAGCTGGTCGGCCAGGGGGGCGACGTCGAGCTCGTCCGTCGCTACGTGGTGTGGATCGGGTTCTACAACAACGGCGTCCACCAGGCGCTCTTCCATCCCCAGATGCGGGTCAACCTGCTCCAGGGCATCGTCGGCGCCCTGGGCACGGCCAAGAACGACAAGGCCTTCGTCCGCCAGATCACGCCCCCGCCGATGGACATGGCCCGCGACGCCGACTACCACCTCGAACGGTGGACCGAGCCGTGACCACGTGGGCGCCCGTCGTCCGCCGCCACCGGCGGCTGCAGGCGGTGGGGCTGTTCGTGCGCCTCTCCGCCCTCGGGACCACCCTGGCCGTGGTCCTCCTGGGCGCGGCGTCGGTGGCGCCGTCGCTGTCGTGGCGGACGGCGGCCCTGCTGGCGGCGGTGGCGGTGGGGTTCCACGTCTTTGCCTACGTCCACAACGACGTGGTCGACCTGCCCATCGACCGCACCGAGCCCCGGCGGGCGGTCAGCCCGCTGGTGCGGGGCGCGATCGCTCCGGACGCGGCGTTGGCCATCGCCGTGGCCGCCGTCCCCGTGACCCTGGCGGTGGCGGCCGCCGCCGGCTCCGGCGCCGGCGCCGGACGGGCCCTGGCGTCGCTGGTCGCCGCCTTCGCTCTCATGGCCGCCTACAACGTGCTCGGCAAGCGGACGTCGGTGCCGCCCGTGCTCGACGTCGTCCAGGGCCTCGGGTGGGGCGCCCTCCTCCTCTATGGAGCCGCCGCGAGGGGACCGTGGACCTCCCTCACCTGGTGGCTGGTCGCCTTCTGGACGTGGTTCATCGTGCTGGCCAACGGGGTCCACGGCGGCCTGCGGGACGTGGCCAACGACGCTCGGTGCGGCGCCCGCACCACCGCCATCCTCCTGGGCGCCACGGCCGACAGAGACGAGGACGGCCACGGGCGGGTCGCCATTCCCCGGGCCATCGTCGTCTACGGGTGGGCGCTGCACGGGGGGCTGGTGGCGCTGGCGGTGGGCGCCTGGACCTTCGCCGGCCTCGGCTACGACCCCGTCGCCCGGGCCCTCACCCTGGCCGCCCTGCTGGCCCTGGGCGGGGTCGGCGGCCGGGCCCTGGCCGCGGCGGCGGCGTCCGACGGCGACCCCGAGACCCTACGGCTGGCGGGCACCGTCCACCTGCTGCTGCTGATGGCCCTGCCGGTGGCGCTGCTGCTCCCCTGGCTGCGGCCCGGCTTCCGGGCGGTCGTGGTGGTCGGGTTCCTGGCCCCGCTGGCCGCCCTCGGGTGGCTCCCCGACCTGGTGCGATGGGTGCGCCGGTGCCTCTGACCCGCTACCTCGACTTCGTCCTCCAGGCCGACCAGGTCAGGCCACAGAAGGGGGAGCCGACCTCCTTCGCCGTCGAGGTGCTCCAGTCGCCAGCGGGCGAGGGCGAGCGGGAGGAACGGGTGAAGGTGCCGTCCGACCTGGGCGCCCGTGTCGGCTGGCTCGACCGGCGCCAGATCGACACCGACCTCGGCGCCCAGATCGAGCTCGGCGCCATCCTCGGCCTGCTCCTCCTGCCGCCCTACGCCCGGGGACTGTTCGAGGCCAGCCTGGCCCGGCTGGCCGACGACGAGGGGCTGCGGGTCCGGCTGCGGCTCGACGGCCGCCTGACCGATGTGCCGTGGGAGTTCGCCTGGGTGGAGCGCCACCACGGCCCGCCCACCGCGGCCGGGTTCCTCGCCCTCGACCCCCGGGTCTCGATCGTCCGTCACCAGGCGGTGGCCACGCCGCTGCCGGCGGTGACGGCCGCGGCCGCCGGGCGGAGGGTCGTGGTGGCCACGGCCAGTCCCGAGGGGTACCCGCCGTTGCCCTCGCTCGCCGGCGAACGGGAGGCGTTGGCCGCCGCCTTCGACGACGTGGCCGGGATCGCGGCCCACTTCGTCGCCGACGCCACCCCGCCAACCGTCCTCGCCGCTCTCTCGACCGGGGCCGACGTGTTCCATTTCGGCGGCCACGCCACCGCCGCTGGGGATCTGGTGATGGAGGCGGCCGAGGCGGTGCCCGCCGACCGAGTCGGGGAGATGGTGCAGGCCAAGGGCGTCCGGCTGGCCGTGTTGGGCGCGTGCGACACCGGGCGGAGGGACGACCACAACGTGTGGGGCGGCGTGGCCGCGGCGGTGGTGGCCCGGGGCGTGCCGGCGGTGGTGGCCATGCAGTTCACCATCGGGGACAAACGGGCGGCCGCCTTCGCCGGCACCCTCTACCGGGCGCTGGTGGCGGGCCTCACCGTCGACGAGTCGGTGGCCCTCGGCCGCACCGCCATCCGCACGGCGTCCACCGGCGCCGACGCCGACGACCGCGACTGGGCCGTCCCCGTCCTGTACCTGCGCGACCACGGCGGGCGGGTGTTCGAGCCGGTCTCGACGGGCTCGGCCCGGGAGGAGGCGGCGGCGGCGTCCACCCGCGTCTACCAGCAGCGCATCGGGACGGTCTCGGCCGGCGGCCTGGTGGTGGGGGCGGTGCTCGGCGCCGGCTCGGCAGACGGCGGTGTCGACATCCAGCAGGAGGCCAAGCGGGTGGCGGGACTGGTGGTCGGCGCCCTCGGCGAGAGCGGCGGCGGGGTCAAGGTCGACCAGGACGTGGAGGAGGTGGCCGAGGGCGGGACGCTCGTCGGAAGCGCCGACTCGCCCGAGAGCCTGGCCCTCTTGGAGGAGTTGCGGAGGCGGCTGCCACCGCCGCCCGACGGTTGACCGTACGATCTGTGGGCAGGAGGTAGCCGTGGCCCGATCGATGTGGTCCGGCGCCATCAGCTTCGGGCTGGTGAACGTGCCGGTGAAGCTCTACAGCGCAGTGTCGCCCAAGGACGTCCGCTTCCACCAGATCGACGCCAAGAGCAAGTCGAGGGTGAAGCAGAAGCGGGTCTCGGCCGCCACCGGCGAGGAAGTCCCCTACGAGGACATCGTCAAGGGCTACGAGCTGGGCCCGGACACCTACGTGATGATCTCGCCCGAGGAGCTCAACGCCCTCGACCCCAAGGCCACCCGGTCGATCGACATCGAGGACTTCGTCGACCTCGACCAGATCGACCCCATCTACTACGACCACCCCTACTACCTGGCCCCCGACAAGGGCGGGGCCAAGGCCTACGTCCTGCTCCGGCGGGCCATGCAGGAGACGAACAAGGTCGGTATCGCCCGGGTCGTGCTGCGCACCAAGCAGTACCTGGCCGCCATCCGGCCGCTGGGGCGGGCGTTGGTGCTGGAGACGATGCTCTACCCGGACGAGGTCAATCCACTCGACGACCTCGACGTCCCCGGCGACGAGATCGAGGTCACCGAGCGGGAGGAGAAGATGGCCCGCCAGCTCATCGACTCCCTCACCACCGACTTCGACCCCGACAAGTATAAGGACGACTACCGCGAGCGCGTCCTCGAGCTCATCGAGCAGAAGGCCGCCGGCCAGGAGATCGTGGTGGAGGAGTCGGCCGAGGAGGCCCCCAAGGTCGTCGACCTCATGGCCGCCCTGGAAGCCAGCCTGGCCGCGGTCAAGAAGGGCAAGGACCCCGACAAGAAGTAGCCCGCGGGCACACGCCCGACGGTGGTGCCAGCCCGGATCGGGGTATCGGACAGGCACGGCCGTTGAGCAGTCAGGGCCACGATTCGACGCTGGGAGGATCGCATGCGGGCTGTCGGTTGGGGGTGCCTGGCCGCCGCCATCGTCCTGGCGACGGCCGCCTGCGGGCTGACCGATGGGCTGACCGAACGGACGGCGGGGCCGACCGCCTCCGCGACCACTACCCCCGGCCCGGCCGCGAACACCACGCCGCCGGCCACCACGCCGCCTCCGCCACTGGCGGTGCCGGAGGCCGGGCTCGGTCCGGGCGACACCGGCGAGTTGGTGGCCGAGCTCGAACGCCGCCTGGACGCCCTCCGCTACGACGTGGGCGCGGTGGACGATGCCTTCGACACCGACACCGTCCAGGGCGTCACCGCGTTCCAAAAGGTCCACGACCTGCCCCGGTCCGGCCGGGCCACCCCCGACGTGGCCGACCGGTTGGCGTCGGCCCAGCTCCCAGCGGCGATCGTGCCCGCCGGTGGTCCCTCCCGGGTGGAGGTCGACCTGCCCCGCCAGGTGCTCTTCCTCTACGAGGGCGGCAACCTGCACAAGGTCCTGTCCATCTCCACCGGGTCGGGGGAGGACTACTACTCGTACACGGTCGAGGACTGGGCCACCGCGGTGACCCCACCCGGGACCTACCAGGTCCACTACCACGTCGATGGTTGGGACTCCGCCCCCCTGGGCGAGCTGTACAACCCCGCCTACTTCGATCCGGAGCGCGGGCTGGCCATCCACGGGTCGGAGGACGTCCCCGCCGACCCCGCCTCCCACGGGTGCATCCGCATCTCCATGACCGTCGCCGAGTGGTTCCCCGACAAGGCCCCCACGGGCACCCCCGTCTACGTCTCCGACGGCCAGTCCCCGCTGCAACCGGTGTAGGGCCGAGCGCCGACGCCAGCCGTGCGGGGGCAGCGGGCGCCCTGATCGGGCACCATGGTCCGATGGCGGCGCCGCAGCTCGAGGGTGACGCGCTGGCGGCGGTGCGGCATCGAGGAAGCCACCTCCAGATCATCGCCGCGGCCGGGTCGGGCAAGACCGAAGTGGTCTCGCAGCGGGTGGCCGATCTCCTGGCCGAAGGAAGCGCACCGACCGGGATCGTGGCCTTCACGTTCACCGAGCGGGCCGCGGCCGAGCTCAAGCCATCGCATCGCGGAGCGGGCCGAGGAGCGGCTCGGGCCGCGCCGTGGTCGACCAGCTTGGTGGCCTGTTCGTCGGGACCATCCACGCCTACTGCTTCCGGCTGCTGCAGACCCATGTCCCCCGGTACGAGACCTACGACGTCCTCGACGACCACCAGCTGACCGCCTTCCTCGCTCGGGAAGCGACCCGCCTCGACCTGCGCCGGCTTGATCCGAAGGGCCGCCTGTTCGGTTCGATCGCCCGGTTCCTCCAGGGCGTCGACGTGGTCGAGAACGAGCTCCTCGACCCCGCCACCATGCCCGATCCGTTCCGCGCCGTGCTGCTCGAGTACTACGACACCCTCGATCGCTACCGGCTCCTGACCTACGGACAGCAGATGGTCCGCACGGTGCAGGAGCTCGAGCGGGGTGGGGTGGGGCCGAAGGTGGGCGCCGACCTGCGCCACCTCATCGTCGACGAGTACCAGGACGTCAACCCCGCGCAGGAGCGGCTCATCGAGCTGCTGGCGGGTCCCGGCGTCGAGCTATGCGTCGTGGGCGACGACGACCAGGCCGTCTACCAGTGGCGCGGCTCGGACGTGTCGAACATCGTCACCTTCACCTCCCGCTACCCCGACGTGGACACGTTCGAGATCACGACCAACCGGCGCAGCCGGCCGGCGATCATCGACGCCGCCAACGCTTTCGTGCCGACGATCCCGGGGCGGCTGCCGAAGGTGATGTCGCACCACCGGCCGCCCAGCGGGGGCACCGAGGTGGTGGCCTGGTCCGCACCCGACGAGCAGCGGGAGGCGGGGTGGGTCACCGCCCTGACCCTCGACCTGCACGATGCCGGTGTGCCCTACCGAGACATCGCCGTGCTCGTTCGGGGCCGGGCCGCCTACGGAGAGCTGGCGCGGGCAGTTCGCCGCCTTCGACGTGCCGGTGCAGCCGGGCGGGCGCAGCGGGCTCTTCGACCAGCCCGAGGCCAGGGTCCTCGGGCGGACATTCGCCTGGATGACGGACGTCGAGTGGCGCCCGGTGCGGGGGCCGGGCGAGACGGTCACCGAAGAAGCCCTCCTCGAGGAGTACGGCACCGTCTTCCGGCTCGACACCGCCGGCCGCAACCGGGTGCGCCGCTACCTGCGCGACTGGCGCGCAGCCGTGCCCGGCAAGGCCCGCTCGGCCGACCTCGTAGGCGAGCTCTACGACCTCCTGGCCGAGCTGGGGGTCGCGGTCGTGGGACCTCTACGACCCGCTCGCCGTCAACCGGCTCGGCACCTTGGCCCGCTTCACCGCCCTGCTCGCCGACTACGAATCGGTCCGCCGCCGCGCCGGCCCGACGCCGCCGCGGCCGGCGAGCAGGTGGGCGGGCAGGACCGGGGCGACTGGTACTACCGCAACCTCGCCCTGCACATCGTCAACTACGCCCAGGGCGCCTACGAGGGCTTCGACGGCGAGGACGACTTCGAGCTCGACGCGGTCGACCTCACCACCGTGCACCGGGCCAAGGGCCTCGAGTGGCCGGCAGTGTTCGTGCCGTCGATGACGGCCAACCGTTTCCCGACGACGCGGACGGGCCAGGTGCAGGACTGGCTGGTCCCCCGCGACCGCTTCGCCGCCGGCCGCTACGAGGGCAGCGACGCCGACGAGCGCCGCCTGTTCTACGTGGCCATGACCCGGGCCCGCGACTGGCTGTCGGTGTCGCGCCACGAGCGGGTGACGACCAGGCAGGTGCGAGCCAGCCCGTACTACGACGGCTCGGCGCCGAACGAGCTGGACCCGGCGGCCATCGTCATCCCACCGATCGAGCCCCGCACCACCGACGACGCCGACGATCGAGGTCACCTTCAGCGAGCTGGCCGCCTATCTCGACTGCGGCACCGCCTACCGGCTGCGGAACCTGGTCGGCTTCCAGCCCCGCCTGGCGCCGGAGCTCGGTTACGGCAAGGCCGTGCACCACGTCCTGCGCACGGTGGCCGAACAGACCCGGGCCACGGGAGAGGTGCCCGACGAGACCGAGATCGACGCCATCCTCGACGGCAGCTTCTTCCTGCCCACGGCCAACAAGCCCGCCCACCGCCAGCTGAAGGACGCCGCCCGCCGGCTGGTGACCTCCTACGCCTCGGATCACGCCGACGACCTGCACCGGGTGTGGGAGACCGAGCGTCCTTTCGAACTGCACCTCGACGGGATCACGGTCAGCGGCCGGGCCGACGTCATCCTCGACCACGAGGGCGGCGTCGCCACCGGCCTGGCCATCCTCGACTACAAGACCTCGACCCGTGAGGTCGGCGCCCAC
Source organism: uncultured Acidimicrobiia bacterium (assembly GCA_963801205.1). Taxonomy (GTDB): domain Bacteria; phylum Actinomycetota; class Acidimicrobiia; order Acidimicrobiales; family AC-14; genus JAXDMK01. The sequence goes on along the minus strand of CAWDDV010000010.1, from coordinate 290,917 downwards.
GACCTGCAACTCCAGGTCTACGCCGACGCCGGCCGCCGGGAGGGTCTCGACGTCCGCGGCGCCTACGTCCACGACCTCAAGGCCGGCGCCCGCACCACCGCCGACATCGCCCCGCCCGCAGTAGCCGCGGCCGAGGTCGTCATCCTCGACGCTGCCGAACGCCTCCGGCGCGCGACTTCGCCCCCTCCCCCGGCCCCGCCTGCCGCCGGTGCGAGGTGCGAACCGTGTGCAAGGACGCCCGGCCATGACCCGCATCCGGCTCATGCCGCCGGCTCGTTGAAGTGCACGGCGTGGGGGTCGAGGCGCTCGCCCGACGGGTGGACCCAGTTGGGCTCGGGGAGCCCGAGGGCGTGCGTGGCGTCGGCCAGCGGCGCGCGCGGCGGCACCGGACGGCCGTTGGCACTCAGCCGGCGACCGCGATGGTCGGTGAACTCGACCCCGTCGGGGTCGTCGGCGTCGCCCCTGATCCCGAGGCCGCCCCGGTGATGCAGCCGGTGATGGAAGGCGCACAGGGCGAGCAGGTTGGCGGTGTCGGTACCGCCCCCGTCCTCCCAGTGCCGGATGTGGTGGACGTGCAGCCACCGGGTGCGCTCGCACCCCGGCACCCGGCAGCCCTGATCTCGTTCCTCGACGACGATGCGGGTGCGCTCGGGCACGGTGCGGGCGGAACGGCCCATGTTCACCGGCTTGCCACCGTCGTCGATGACCGCCCGGAACCGGGCGTCGCAGCTCAAGAACCGGCGCACACCGTCGGATAGCGGCGGCCCGAGGTGGAGGTGGCCCCCGATGCCGTCGCCCGCCGGCGTGGCGCCAACGTGCACGAGCACGGTGTGGCGGTCGCGGTGGGGACGGTGGGCGGCGTCGGCGCCCAGGCTGCGGTCGGCCGCGGCCACCAGGGCGTCGGCCCACGAGATCCGCTGCTTGTCGTCGGCCAGGAACAGTGCTTGCCGGGCCTCGGTGAGCGCCCGCTCCACGAGGGCGCCCTCGTCGGACGGGAGCACCGCCGACATCCGCCAGGAACCGTCGAGATCGTGGCCGAAGACGACCTCCCGGGCCTCGGCGACCGGCTCCCCCGCCGGCTCCGGCTCCGGCTCAGCTGTCTTGGACGGCTCGGCGAAGCGGTAGCTGCCCAGCGCTCGCCGGAGCTGGCCGACGGTGGCCTGGCGGGCCAGCTCGGCCACCTCGGCGTCGGTGGATGCGGGGGCGTAGCGGGACACGACCGCCACCTGGTCTTCGGCCAGCTCGCCGGCCTCGAACGCGGCCCGGGTCTGGGGCAGGTCGCCCAGCCGCCGGGCCATGGTGACCAGCGAACGGGCCCGGCCACTGCCCACCCCGCACTTCCACGCCACCCACTGCTCGGGCGAACGGATACCGGCGCCTTCCCACGACCCTGTCGCCAGGACCAAGCCGATCAGGCGCACCAGCCGGCCGGTGGCGGCGTTGATCAGACCGCAGACCTCGGCCATCTCGCCCTCCAAACGGGCGGCTTCCGCCTCTCGCTCAGCCAGATCATCCATCGCCCGCTACTTTACACGAACATACGTTCGTATCGCAAGTCAATTCCCGAAGAAATCAGCCGACCTCGTAGACCTTGAGAACCTCGTCGCCATAGTCGTTGATCACCTTCACCGCGATACGACCGGTGGACGGGATCGGGAACGGGCGGGACGTAGTTCGGTAGAGCGATGCCCACGCATCCTCGTCGATGTCGGCCTTGAGTGCCTTCTTGAGGCGGGCGTAGGGGTCCTGCCCGCCGGTGAAATAGCAATGGCGGACGAAGAAGCTTTCACCGTCGTAGTCGGTGTCGACCATCCACAACGCGACCTGGTCGGTGGCGTCGCTGCGGACGTCGCCCGTGGTCGGGTCATAGACGTCGACTCCGAGCAGCTCCACGACCACCTCGCCGTCCTCCACCTTGACCGCGATATCGGGCTCGCCGAAGACGGTGAAGAGGTTGCCGGCGCCGGTCTTCTTCAGCTCCTCCCCCATCAGGAGGTCGGCGTTCATGCGGACGAGGAGCACGGGGATACGTCCCAGGGCCCGGGTGGCGGCGACGTCGAAACTCTCGTCGGAGGCGACGTAGTCGTCGGACGCGCTCGAGCACCTGGGGGTCGAAGGCGAAGCCGAGGATGCACAGCAGGTCGAGGTCGACCTCCTTGGTGGCCGTGCGGGCGGCGGCCTTCACGAACGCGGGGGCCACGGTGCCGTACTGCGGCCCGATGGAGATGCCCACCCGCCTCGGGGCGCCGCCGGGCGCGTCCGCCCGCACGCCGACCGCCTGGATGTGGTTGGCGGCGTAGGGTTCGACCACGTCGAACGTGAGCCGCTCGGCCCGGCGCCCGTTCTGGATGCCGGCCGCCTTGAGGTTGTCGAGGATCGTCTGCTCGAACGTGGGCCCGTCGGGATCAGCCGCGGCCTGCCTCACGGCCGCCGGCTCGTCGGCCCGCAGCCCGGCCAGGCTCCGGTGGGGCGAGAGGCTCTCGACGGTAAAGGGGCCGGTCACGCGCACTTTCCGGTTATCGGCGTACGGCTTGTCGTAGAGCTGCTCGAACTCGGCGTGGCGGCGGATGGCGGCGTCGATCTCGTCCCGGGACATGCCCTCGTGGATGTCGGGGTTGTTGGCGATCGACTTCAACGTGACGTGCTGGACCCGCTCGTACACGAACCCGTGGCGGATGTCGTCGGTCGGCGTCGCCGGCGGGAGCGGCGTGGCCGAGAGCTCCGACTCCTTCCGCCGCCCGTCAACCGAGTCGGCGAGAAGATAGAAGGGGTACTTGGCCCCCATGAGGCGTTGGCGGGCGAGCGCAAGCGCGACCCGGGAGGTATCGATCGTGATCCACCGCCGCCCCCACTGCTCGGCAACGTACGCCGTCGTGCCCGATCCACACGTGGGATCGAGAACAAGATCGCCCGGATCGGTGGCCATCAGCATGCACCGCTCGATGACCTTCGTGTTGGTCTGAACGACGTACACCTTTTCCTCACCAAATCCAGACCACATCGTGTCATCCCACAAGTTCGTGAAGGGAAATACCGGGTAATCATCCATCGACATGGCGTAGCGCAATGATCTTCCGATGGCAATCAGGCGTCCAGCGGTCGCCAGATTCCTTAGACCCCTTGCGTCGGTCTTGAATGTTCCAGCGCCAGGAGCGTAGTGCCGTCCGCGAAACTCGAAGGACTTGAGGTCCCCAGGACCAGCGGGCCGTTGCGACGTGATCGGTACTGGCTGATACCGGCCCCGATCTGCGTCGGCAACAATCTGTTCCCTCGTCGCCCGGCGATACTCGTCATCGAGGGTTCGAACCAAGGAGTACTGCTGGGCAAGTGAAGCGTTCGTACTTTTGGTCTGAAAGAGCTTGCGGCTCTTCAGAAGCGGAATGTCCTTCGCAAACCACAGAACGTGGTCCGCAACGCCGGCTAATACCTGTTCGCTGGTAGCGCCACTTCGCTTGAACGCTACTTGAACTACGAAGTTCTCACTGCCAAACACCTCGTCCATCACGGCCCGCACGAGGTGCACATTCTCGTCGCCGATTTGAACGAAGATTGATCCGCTCTCCGTCAGCAGGTCCCTCGCCGCCATCAGCCGATCCCGTAGGTACGTCAGGTACGAGTGGATGCCGAGTTCCCACGTATCCCGGAAGGCCTTGATCTGCTCGGCCTCGCGGGCGACGTCTTCGAGCTTGCCGTCCTTCACGTCGCGCTTGCGGGCCGATGCCTGCCAGTTGCTCCCGAACTTGATCCCGTACGGCGGGTCCAGGTAGATCATCTGCACCTTGCCCCGGAGGCGCTCGCGCTCGGCCAGGCTGGCCATCACCTGGAGCGAATCCCCCAGGATCATGCGGTTCGACCAGTTGGCCTGGTGGCGGTAGAACTCGACCAGATCCAGCTCACCCAGGCCGTCGAACATCTCGAACAGCGTCAGCTCGGGCTCGAGCCCGCCCTCGGCCGCCGTCCGCCGGAGGTTCTCGACCAGCACCCGAGGGTCGATCTTCTCCTGGATGTAGATGGGCGGGGCGTCGACCTCGAGATCGAGGTCGTCGAGCGCCTCCTTGCCCTGCCACACGAGCATCGGCGTCCGGATCTCACGCGGGTAGCTGACCGTGACCGCCCCCGCCACCTCGGGCGTCACCAGATCCTGGGCGTCGGCTGTGGGCAGGTTGGCCCGCTTGTCGGGATGGACGATCGCCTCGACCGGCGTCGGGCCCGTCGGCTTGCTCAGCCGTGCCATGTTGCAACCCCCAAACGTCGACCCGAATGTACGAGACCGGCCCGACACAGCCATCGAGACGAGGCTCGGGCACGCGGGTATCCATCTCGCCGGCATCGGATATCCTCAACTGCCGTGACCAAGCGACTGATCGACGTTGACGACGAGAAGCTGGACGCGGTCCGGGCGCTCCTCGGCACCCGGACCCTCAAGGCCACCGTCGACGAGGCATTCGACGAGGTGCTCGCGCTCGATAGGCGTCGTCGAGCCCTCCTGGCGATGCCGGAGATCGGGTCGGACGCCTTGGCCGATCCCGACGCCCGCCACTCGGCGTGGGGCTGAAGCCCTACTACCTCGGCGATACCTCCGCCCTCAGCCGCTTCGGACAGGCGCGGGTGGCCGATCGGCTGCGCCCGCTGATCGAGAGCGGCCTGGTGGCCCGCTGCTCTCCCACCGACCTCGAAGCTGGATTCTCCTCCACCAGCCCGGCGGACCATCTCGAGATGCGCCAGGCGAGAGCCGCGTGGCCATTCGTGGCGATGGACCAGCTGGTGTTGGATCGAGCGGTCGAGGTGCAGGACGCCTTGGCGGCCCGCCGCCAGCGGAGGGGAGTGAAGATCGCCGACCTCCTGATTGCCGCCGCGGCCGAGGTCGAGGGCCTCGTCGTTCTTCACTACGACCACGACTTCGACCACATCGCGTCGATCACGGGCCAGCCGTCCGAATGGGTCGTTCCGCCGGGCAGCGTGTCGTAGTCACCGCACCGGCTCCCCGATGATGGGGGCGTCGGCCCGGAGGTTCTCGATCGCCTCACGCAACACCTCGGCGGCGCCGAGCATGGAGGCGATCTCCACGTAGCCCCAGCGGCCGAAGGCGCCGTCGTTGTTCACGGCGGTGCACCATTGGTCCCGCGCCGTCGTCGCCTTCACCGCCGTCGGCCCCGGGCTCTGGTGGACCTTCTGCCCGCCCGACACCTCCACCACCAGCGTCCGCTCGACATCGCCCGGCTCGGTGACCAGCCGCACCAGGAAGTCGGGGACGTAGGCGTGGCTACGGCCCTCGTGCACGTAGGGGATCTCGAACCCGAGGTGGTCGTTCTTCACGTAGGCCGCGACCTCCCGGTTGGCTTCGAGCAGGCCGGCGACGGTCTGCTCCCACGTGTTGCCCTTGATCCCGTCGAGCACGACGTAGTTGACGTGCGACTTGGTGGCCTCCACGACGGCCTTGCGGGTGAGGAAGGCGACGTCGTCAGTCGACCCCGAGCCGTCGAAGCGTCTGTACAGCGGCAGCAGCACCTCCCGGCGGGCGTCCGGGTAGCGGACCACGGCCTCGAACACCGCCTCCGCGGCCCGGACCCGGGGTTGGGCCAGGAGCAGCACCCCCGGCGGGGTGTCGTCGGCGAAGGTCACCTTCTCGTCGAGCCACCGCCGGGTCACGTCGAGCAGCTCCGGGAACAGCCACGGCTTGAGGGCGCCGTCGTGGCCGGGGAAGAACCGGCTCAGCATCTCGGCCGCCACCCCGTAGGTGACCTCCTGGACGCGGGCGTGCCGCACCCGTTCGAGACTCTGCTCCTCCGCCGGCCCGATGACCCCCTGGGTCTCGGTCCACATGGCCACCAGGGCCCGGTCGACCACGAGGGGCCGCGTGTTCTCGTGGTCGAAGTGGGCCCGCTCGTCGGGCACCTCCACCCGGTACCCGTCGACCTTGGGGAACTCGATGCGCAGTCGCCACGCTCGTCGACCGCCCGCACCTCGACGGCGGGGCGGCTCGGTGGCGCCGGCGCGATCTTGCGGTCGGACGGGATGAAGGCGAACGGCACGCCGTAGACCTCGGCGTACTCCGGCTCGAACATCCCGTCGTCGTTGGGCTCGTAGCTGCGGCGGCGGAGCCCCCGGCCGACGACCTGCTCGCACAGGAGCTGGCTGCCGAAGCGGCGGATGCCGAGGATGTGGGTGACGGTGTTGGCGTCCCAGCCCTCGGTGAGCATCGACACCGAGACCACGCAGCGCACCTGCTCCCCGAGCCTGCCCTGCTTGCCGACCGTGTTCATCACCTCGCGCAGCAGGTCCTCGTCGGTGAGCTTGTCGACGTCGGCGCCCGGGTTGCGGAGCCGGTACTCGGCCTTGAACTCCTCGATCTCCCGGGCGGCGGCCTTGCTTGAAGTCGTCCTTCAGGGCCTCGCCGGACTCGAGCTGGGCGGAGTCGACGAGGATCGTCGGGGCCGGCTCGATCCACCCGCCGTCGGCCACGTTCGACAGCAGTGGCAGCTTGCCCGGACGCAGGACCTCGGTGCCGTCGGGCCGCTCCACCGCCTGTCCCCCGATCCAGTCGAAGACCAGCTTCGACACGATGGTGTTGGGGCACACGACGATGAACACCGGCGGCGGCTCGCCCAGCGGCTCGAGCTCCCGGCGCCAGTGGTCGAACCGGCTCTCGTAGCTGCCGTAGAGGCTGCGCAGCGCGCCCTCCAGCTCGCTGGGCATGACCCAGTCGGGATCGGAGACGGCCTTCTTGGTGGCCTTCTTCGGGAGCTTGGGGCCGACGCTGTCCCACAGGCGCAGGTAGGTCGGCTGCATCTCGACGGGCACGTCGTCGTCCACCGGAACGCGGGGGATCTTGACGATGCCCGACTCGATGGCGTCCATGAGCGAGAAGTCGCTGACCACCCACGGGAAGATGTAGCCCTCGTTGTAGCCGGACCCGCCCAGGTAGAAGGGCGTGGCCGACAGGTCGTAGATCGCCTTGATGCCGACCTGCCTGGCGACCGCCTGCAGGCCCCTGAACCAGACCCGGGCGCTCTCGTTGCGCTCCTTGGCCTCGGCGTCGATGGCCTCCGTTCGCCCGGCAGTCGAGGGGCTTGTCCTGGTAGCAGTGGTGCGCCTCGTCGTTGAGGACGACGATCTCGCCTCGCCCCGCCCGCCGAGGTCGCGCAGTACCCGGTCGGCCGCCTGCTCGTCGGTCTCCTTGAACGGATCGACCTTTCCGGGCCGGCCCGCCCGCAGCAGCTTGCGGGTGTTGGCCGAGACGCCCTCCATCTCCTTGGCCGTCCGGAGCAGGAACGCGTGGTAGTTGGTGATGACGATCGAGGCGGTGTCGAGCGTGGACCGCAAGTCGGCCGGCACCAGGTCGCGCAGGTCGTAGTAGTTCTGGTCGTCGGCCGGGAACAGCACCCGCAGGCGGTCGCGGATCGTGATGCCGGGCGTGACGACCAGGAACCGCGTGGTGAAGCGGGCGTCACGGGCGCTGAACGCCTTGTTCACCACCTGCCAGGCGATGAGCATGGCCATGACGACGGTCTTGCCGCTGCCGGTGGCCATCTTGACGCCGATCCGGGGCAGGCCGCCGTTGTGGAGGGCGTTCTGGGGGTCGATCCGGGTGCGCAAGTCGGGCTCGCCGTGGCGACCGGCGACCTCGGCCAGGTAGATGGCGGTCTCCGCCGCCTCCCGCTGGCAGAACAACATCAGGTCCTCGCGAGCGGGATCGGCCCAGTGCTGGAGGAGCTTGCGGGTGATCGGCGTCACCCCGCCGTAGCCCCGGGCCCGCCACAGCTCGACCCGGGCCCGGACGTCGTTGATCAGGGAGTTGACCTCCCGCCGCTCTCCTGTGGCGTCGAAGTCGAAGCCCTCCTGCTCGGCTGGGGCGGCGGCCGCCGCTCGGCCCTTCAGGGCCTTCAGGCCCTTCCGTCCCACCGGCACGGGGATGTACGACTCGCTCGGCCGGCGGCCGACCTTGATCTCACCGGTGGGGCCCAGGGGGCCGATCACGAAATGCCGCCCCGGCGGTCCGTAGGGCGAGTTCAGGATCGGGTTCTCGAGGCTCGCCGTCTCCGCCATCGACATTCGACCCTAGGGGACAGGCCAGCCCGGCCCGCCGTCGGCCGACTTAGCATCGGACCATGAGTCCGACGGGGGCCAAGAAGGAGGTCGATGTCGAGGTCGGGGGGCGGCAGCTCACGCTCTCCAACCTCGAGAAGGTCCTCTATCCCGAGGTCGGGTTCACCAAGGGCCAGGTCATCGACTACTACACCCGGATCGCGCCCGCCCTCGTCCCCCACCTCCGGGGCCGGCCGGTCACGCTCAAGCGCTATCCCAACGGCGTCGACAGCCAGTTCTTCTACGAGAAGAACTGTCCCAAGCACCGGCCGCCGTGGGTGGCGACGACCCCGATCTACGCCGGTCGCAAGAACGAGCTCATGGACTACTGCGTCGTCAACGACCTCCCCACGCTCGTGTGGATGGCCAACCTGGCCGCCCTCGAGCTCCACCCATCCCTCTCGCGGGCGCCCGCAATCACAACACCCACGACGATGGTCTTCGACCTCGACCCCGGTCCTCCCGCCGCCCTCCTCGAGTGCTGCCAGGTCGCCCTCCTCCTGAAGGGCGTCCTCGACGGGCTCGGGCTCCAGTCGGTCCCCAAGACGTCGGGATCCAAGGGGCTGCAGGTCTACGTCCCCCTCAATAGCCCCTCCATCAACAGCGACGTCACCTACGACGACACCAAGCCCTTCGCCCACGCCATCGCCCGCATGCTCGAGGCCGCGCACCCCAGCCAGGTCCTGTCCCTCATGAAGAAGGAGCTGCGCACGGGCAAGGTCTTCATCGACTGGAGCCAGAACGACGAGCACAAGACCACCATCTCCATTTACTCCCTCCGGGCCCGACCCCACCCGACGGTGTCGACGCCCGTGACCTGGGCGGAGGTAGCGGCGGCGGCCGACCGCGGCGACGCCGGCTCCCTCGTGTTCGAGGCGCCCGCAGTCCTCGAGCGGGTGGCCGAGCACGGCGATCTGTTCGCGCCCGTCCTCGAGCTGGAACAGCACCTCCCGGCACCGCCCTCCGTCTGACAGCATTCCCCCACGGACAGGGGGCGGCCGGCGGCCGACGACGATCGGGTGGGCACCGGGACCAGGGCCTTCGTCGCCGTCTTCCTGACCGCCTTCGTCGCCTGTGGGCTGCTGCAGCTGGAGGCGTGGCCCCTGTCCGGGTTCCAGCTCTTCAGTCGGCTCCGCACCGAGCAGGCCGAAGGCTGGCTGGTCACCGCGGTCACCGCCGACGGCGCCGAAGCGCCGATCTCCACCGGCTACAAGGGGCGGCTGCACATCCTCAAGGGCTTCGACGACCTCTCGACCGACGGGCAGCGGGCCGTGTGCCGGACGTGGGCGGCGGAGCAGGCCGCCACCGCCACCGCCACCGCCACCGCCACCGCCACCGGCACCGGCACCGGCACCGGCACCGACGTCGTCGAGATCCGGATCTTCACCACGACCGGCTCCGTCCGCCACCTCCGCCACGTGTGCCCCGACCCGTGATCCGAGCGGCCGAGCGGTACCTGTTCGCGCCCGGCAGCGGACGGCGCCTGCTCGTCACCCAGGTCGCCCTGGCCGTGGTGATCGGCGTGCGCATCGCGGCCGGCCCTACCTCGACCTGGCCGGCCAGCCGGCGAGCCTGTTCCGGCCGGTCTCGTTCCTCAAGGTCCTCGACGCCATGCCCGGGCCGGCGGTCCTGCTGATGCTCCAGGTCGGGGGGACGCTGGCCGCAGCCGCGGCCGTCGCCGGCTGGCGCCGGCGAGCCACCTTCCCGGCGGCGTGGGTCTGCCTCCTGGTCCTGGCCGGACTGCGCAGCAGCCAGGGCAAGCTCCTCCACAACGACCTCCTCCTGCTCCTGGCGGCGGTGCCCTTCCTGGCCGCCCCCGAGGTCCGCTGGCGGACCACCGACCGCCAGTCCGTCCGCTTCGGCTGGCCCGTCCGCACCGCGACCGTCGTGGTGGCCGGCACCTACTTCTTCAGCGGACTGGCCAAGCTGGTCCACTCCGGCCCCGCGTGGGTGCTCTCCGACAACATGGGCCACGTCCTCTCCCAGGCGGCCGGCGGAGGGAAGGTCGCCTTCCCCGAGGTGCCCACCTGGCTGGCGGGCCGGGGCGGGCTGGCCCACGGGCTGGCGGCCGGGGTCCTCCTCCTCGAGCTGACGTTCCCGGTCGTCCTCCTCGCCCACCACCGACGGATGGCCGCCGCCCCTGCCGCCTACGCCGCCGGGGCGGCCGCCCTCCACGCCGGCACCTGGCTCGCCCTCGGCCTCGACTACTGGGCGTGGGCGGCGGTGGCGGTCGTGGTCCTCGTCGACGGCCGCCATCTCATCGAGCGGCTGTCCCACTACCGTCTGGGGTCGCGACCGCGCTTGCGTCCCGGCGCCGGGAACCCGGCGTGGCCGGCAGACGTCGTACCTGCGGAGTGGCGGAAGAAAGCAGAGGACCTGACGTGCGAGAACGCTGCGGCTGGCGTACACGCCTCGGCGCCGCCGCGCTCGCCGTCATCGCCGTCCCCGTCCTCCTGATCGTGGGCCCGGCCGCCACTCCGGCGGCGGCGGTGACGGCCCTCAAGGTGACCGGCGCCTACGACGGGTCGTACGTCCCCGGGCGCCCGATGGCGGTGCGGGTCCAGGTGACAGCCGACCGGTTGATCCGGGGCCGGCTGGAGGTCTCCGCGGCCGACGGCACACCCGTGGTCATCGCGGTGGAGGTCCCCGGAGGGAGCGCCAAGGAGTTCCTGGTGGTGGTGCCGCCGTGGCAGTCGTTCCGCTTCGACGGCGCCGTCGCCATCCTGGCCCGGCTCCGCGACGGCTCGACCGAGGTCGCCATCGGCAACACCGTCGTGCAGACTCACCGGGCAGGAACTGGTCGGCCTGCTGCCGGGCGCCCTCGGGGGACGAGCGGTCCCCGGGCCGGCCCCGCTCGCCATCGACGCCGGCACCGCCCGCTTCGCCACCGTCGGACCGGCCGAGCTGGCCCAGGCCCCCGACAGCCTGGGCCCGGTGAGCACCATCGGCGCGGCCGCCGACGAGCTGGTGCGGCTGCCGCCAGCCACCCGTTCCGCCCTCCTCGCCTGGGTGGAACAGGGCGGTCACCTGCTGGTCGACGCCGACCGCGGCCAGACCGTGGAGGGCCTCCCCGCCCCGTGGCAGCCGGGGAGCGACGGGCGGGCATCGGCCGGCCGGGGCGAGATCCGGCTCACCGGCGGGGCCATGGCCAACGGGCAGTGGCCGGGACTGGTGGAGCCCACCGGGTGGGCCGCCACCGGCGACCCGTCCCTCCGCTTCGGCAACGGCTTCGTCGCCCAGGTCCTGGCCAACGAGGCCGGGCTGAACGCGCCCAGGTTGGGGTGGCTGGTGGCGTTCCTGGTCCTGTACGTGCTGGTGGCGGGCCCCCTCGTCTTCCTGGTCGTCCGCCGGCGGGGCCACCCCGAGCTGGCGTGGATAGCGGTCCCCCTGGTGGCGGTCATGTTCACCGCCGGCGCCTACGTGGGCGGACGGGGCCTGCGCAACACGACCCGCCAGGTCGACACCAGCATCGTCACCACCGGTGTCAGCGGGACGACGGCCGACACCTGGACGGGCGTGTTCTCCGCCCGCGGCCAGACATCCCGCCTCCTCATCGGCTCGGGCTGGAGGCCGGCGGGCGAGTCCGACATCCGAGCGCCACCCCGCTGTCGTCGGTCACCGTCACCCCCGACGGCGCGGAGGCGTCGCTGCCCCTCGAGGCGGGCCAGTTCGGGATCGTCGCCGTCACCGGACCGGTCGCCGGCGAGAACGCCCTGGAGGTGACGGGCGTGGCCCGCGTCAACGGCGAGGCCTCGGGAAGGGTGCGGAACGCCACCGAATGGGCGCTCGACGACGTCGCCGTCTTCGTCGGCACCGGTGGCAGCCTGGTCGGCCGCCTCGAGGCCGGCGAGGAGCGGGAGTGGAACCTGGGGGACACCGACGAGAACTTCCTCTTCCAGGGCGAGGCGGGCATCGAGTTCCGGATCTGGGGCGGCTTCGGCCCCTTCTCCACCGGGCGCGACAACGTCTCCGACATGAGCCTGTGGGAGACGGCGAAGGCCTTCGGCGGCCACGAGTTCCTCGGGCCGGGGGAGGTCGTGGCCGCCGGGTGGACGCGCCACTTCGCCCCTCCCATCAGGGTCGACGGGCGGGACGCGGGCCGCGGCGGGCGCTCCCTGGTCCTCGGTCGCAGCCGGGTCGAGGTGCCGACCGACAGCACCACCCTCGACATCCGGCGCGAGGTCGTGCGGGCGCCCGACTTCCGGGGAGGCGGCCGGCGAGTCGATCGTGGTCCGCTTCGTCACCGGCGACCCTGATCGGGGAGGACGGGCGGCCGACCCGGCCCGCCTCACCCTGCGGGCGCCGACACCCGAGATGGAGGCGTGGCAGGACGGCCGTTGGCAGCACCTGGCCGCCATCGGGAACGTCGGTCAGGCCGGCTTCGGCGGATCGGCCGAGTTCCGCCTGCCGGCGGGGGCGGTCCAGGGCGACGTCGTCCACGTGCGCTTCCCCGCCTTCTCGTCCATGGTGGACATCAACGGGATGTTCACCCTCCGGGAGGCGCCGTGAGCGAGCAGGTGGTGACAGTCGCGGAGGAGGAGACGCCCGTCCCGCCCGTCGAGGAGGCCGAGGTCGAGGCCGACGGGGTGGCGGTGTGGACCATGGGCCTCACCAAGCGCTTCGGCGACCTGTACGCGGTCGGGACCTCTACCTGGAGGTGCCCCGGGGCAGCGTGTTCGGGCTCATCGGGCCCAACGGCGCGGGCAAGAGCACGACCTTCGCCATCCTGGCGTCGATCCTCACCCCCACGTCGGGCTCGGCCCGGGTCGCCGGCTTCGACCCCGTCGCCGACCCCCGCGGCGTCCGCCGGCACCTCGGCTACATGCCCGACGTGCTGGGCGTCTACGACAACCTGTCGGTCGAGGAGTACCTCGAGTTCTTCGCCGCCGCCTACGAGCTGCCCCGGTCCAGCTGGACGGGGCTGGTCGACGGGCTCCTCGAGCTGGTCGGGCTGGAGGTCAAGCGCAAGGCGATGGTCGAGTCGCTGTCCCGGGGCATGAAGCAGCGCCTGGCCCTGGCCCGGGCCCTGGTCCACGACCCCGAGGTGCTCGTGCTCGACGAGCCGGCCAGCGGCCTCGACCCCCGGGCCCGGGTCGAGCTGCGGACCCTGCTCGGCGAGCTCCAGGCCATGGGCAAGACCGTGGTCATCAGCTCGCACATCCTCACCGAGATGGAGGAGATGTGCAGCCACGTCGCCATCATGGAGGCGGGCCGGCTGCTGGCCGTCGGCGACCCCGGGGAGATCGGTGACCGGCTGCGGCGGCCGCCGGGCGCCAGTGGTCGTGCGCCTGGCCGGCGGCGAGGTGCGCAGCTACACCGTCGCCGACGAGGAAGAGCAGCGGGCGCTGCTCCGCCGGCTGGTGGTCGACGAGGGCCTGCCCGTCGTCGAGTTCCGGGACGAGGGCGCCGGCCTGGAGCAGCTGTTCATCCAGGTGACCGAAGGGACGGTGCAATGAGGACGTGGCGAATCGAGGAGTCGGGCAATGAGGACGCTCGCCCTCCCGCCGCTCAACCCGGTGCTGGCCCGGGAGCTGAAGCAGCGGATGCGGGGCCGGCTACGTGGCTGGTCGTCACCCTGCTACCTGGCCGTCCTGGCGGTCATCCTGCGCTGGGTGTACCTGGGCGCGTCGCAGTCGATCTCGGCGGTCCGCCTTCGCCGACCCGCTGGCGTCGGCCACGGTGGGCCGGTCGATCTTCCACTGGCTGCTCTTCTTCATGCTCATGCTGGTGTGCTTCATCGTCCCCGGGCTGACCGCCTCCGCCATCTCCGGCGAGCGGGAGCGCCAGACCATGGTGTCGCTACAGGTCACGCTGCTGCGGCCCCGGTCGATCGTCCTGGGCAAGCTGCTGGCGTCCCTCGCCTTCACCGGCGCTGCTGGTGATCGCCAGCCTCCCCCTGCTGAGCGTGCCCTTCCTGGTGGGCGGGGTGTCGGTGGCCGAGGTGGTCAAGGGCGTGGTCATGGTCATGCCCACGGCGGTGGTGCTGGCCAGCCTGGCGGTGGCGTCCTCGGCGCTGCTCCGCCGCACCCAGGCCGCCACCGTGATCGCCTACGGGCTCACCGTCGCCCTCACCATCGGGACGTTCATCGTCTACGGCGGGCAGCGGGCGATGGACGGTCCCATCGACAAGGCGTCGCCGGCCGTCCTGGCCCTCAACCCGTTCGTAGCCACGGCCGACGTGGTCCAGGGTCGGTCCCAGCGGACATTGGACGAGACACCGTTCACCGTCCTCGCCGACCTCGTGCGGCCGGACGACTTCGGGATCGCTACCGACGTCGGTGGCTTTGGCTTCGTGGGGCCGGCCGACAAGTTCGCCATCGAGCGGGGGATGGCGATCGCCAACGCCCCCCCGTTGGTCATCGCCCAGCCCGCCCCGGCCACGACCTTCGCCCCCGATGCACCCGTCCCCGACATTGGCGTCCGCAGCGAGATCGAGATCTTCTCCTCCAGCGACGAGGCGTTCATCGAGGGGGGCGGGTTCCTCCAGGTCGGCCCCGACGGGTTCAGCCCGCCCCAGGCCAAGGTGGCGGGTGTGCGCCTGTGGGTGGCGTGGCTGGTGGCATCGACCATCCTCGGTGGCCTGGCCCTGCTGGCGGCGGTGCGGCGGGTGACGCTCCCGGCGGCCCGGGACGCCTCGTGACCGGCCCGGGAGGCCGGGTCGCCTCATGACCGAGTTGCTGGTTGGGGTTCGCCGTCGGCTGCGGCTGGCGTGGGCCATCGCCACTGCCCAGTGGGCGGCGCCGGTGGTGGCCGCGCGTGGCCCTGGCGCTCGTCGTGGCCGGGCGGATGCGGCCGTGGGCGTGGCCGGAGCCGGTGGCGCTTGGTCTGGCCGTGGTGGCCCTGGTGTCGGCTGGTGGTGGCGGCGCTGGTGGTGCGGGTGCCTCCGTTGGTGGCGGCCCGGGCCGCCGACCGGGGACTGGGGACGGGCGACGTCTTCGCCACCGCACTGGAGCTGGAGTCGCGGCCGGCGTCCGGTGGGCCGTTCGGCGAGCGGGTGCGGGACCGGGCATCGGCGGTGGCGGCCGGTCGGCGGCCGTCGGAGGCGGTGCCGGTCCGCCTCGACCGGCGGCGGATGGGCTTCGTGGCCGGCCTCACCGTGGCCACCATCACCCTCGGGCTCACCGCCAACCACCAGGACGAGGTCCGCCGGCGGCAGCAGGCCGAGCAGCAGGTGTTGGAGGCGGAGGCGGCCAAGCTGGCCGACGCGGCCGAGGAGCTGCGGGCCGCCACCCCGCCGTCGCCGACGCAGGCGGAGCTGGCCGAACGGCTGGAGGAGCTGGCCCGGGAGCTGAGCACCGCGCCCGACCTGGAGCGGGGACAGGAGGCGCTCGACGCCGCCGCCCGGGAGCTGGCCGGCCAGCTGTCCCCCAACCTGTTGGCCCAGAAGGCGGCGGTGCGGGGACTCGACCGCAGCCTGGCGTCCTCCCCCTTGCCGGGCGCGGGCGCGGGCGACGCCGCCAGCCAGCTGCGGACGGCGGCATCGGCCCTGGCCCAGCTCAGTCCCGAGGACCGTCAGGCCCTGGCCGAGCGCCTGGCCGCCCTGGCCGCCACCCAGGCGGCGGGCAACACCGACGCCGCGTCCGGCGCTGTCGGCGGCGGCGGCCGCCCTGTCGGCCGGCGACCTGGCCGCGGCCGCGTCGGCCATGGCGGCCGCAGCCGACGCCCAGGCCGCGGCCGGCGAGTCGGTGGCGGGACAGGAAGCCACCCTCGGCGCCCTCGCGTCGATCGCCTCGGCCCGGGCCGCCCTTTCCCCGACCACCGCCGGTCAAGGTCAGGGGCAAGGCCAGGGGCAGGGGCAGGGCCAGGGGCAGGGGCAGGGGCAGCAGGCCCAGGGGCGGAGCGTCAGGCGAGGTGTCGGCAGGAGACCAACGCCCGTACGGGCAGCGGCCAGGGAGGGCCGGGCGTCCCCGGTGGGGGCACGGGCAACAACCCGTCCGGGGGACTGGAGACGGCCACCGTCTTCGACCCTGCCGGCGGCACCGACGGGGAGGTCCTCAACACCGCCGGCCAGCAGGGCGAGGGCCCCAGCCAGACGGTGGGCAAGGGTGACGGACTGACCCTGCAGAACGCGGCCCAGGTGCCGCTCGGCCGCGTCCTCCCCCGCTACTCGGCCGAGGCCACCGCCGCCCTCGACCGGCTCGACATCCCCCCGACCCAGCGGGCGTTGGTCCAGGCCTACTTCGCGGCCCTGGCGGCTGACCAATGATTGGCGTCCAGTGATCTCGCCCGAGGAGTACGTCGAGCGGGCCCGGCGGATCGAGGAGCAGATCGGACGGGTGATCGTCGGCCAGGCCGAGCTCGTGCGCGCACGTCCTCGTCTGCATGCTGTGCGAGGGCCACGTCCTGCTCGAGGGCGTGCCCGGGCTGGGCAAGACCATGCTCCTCAAGACGCTTTCGTCGGCGGTCGACCTGCCCTTCAGCCGCATCCAGTTCACCCCCGACCTCATGCCGGCCGACATCCTCGGCACCCAGGTGCTGGAGGAGGACGAGGCCGGCCGGCGCAGCTTCCGCTTCCGGGCGGGGCCCATCTTCGCCAGCCTGGTGCTGGCCGACGAGATCAACCGGGCCACCCCCAAGACCCAGTCCGCCCTGCTCGAGGCCATGCAGGAGCGGGCCGTCACAGTGGCGGGCGAGACCCGGCCTCTGCCTCGGCCGTTCCTGGTGATGGCCACCCAGAACCCGATCGAGATGGAAGGCACCTATCCCCTGCCCGAGGCCCAGCTCGACCGCTTCCTGCTGAAGGTGGTGGTCCCCTTCCCGCCGGCGGCCGACCTGGTGGCGGTGGTCGAGCGCACCACCGGCGACGCCCGCCCCACCGTCGACAAGGTGGCCGACGCCCGCGTGCTCACGGCCATGGTCGAGCTCACCCGGGCAGGTGCCGGCGGCGTCCCACGTCGTCCAGCACGCGGTCGACCTGGTGGTGGCCACCCACCCCGACCGGCCCGAGGCGCCCGACGCCGTCCGCCGCTACGTGCGCTTCGGGGCTTCGCCGAGAGGCGCCCAGGCCCTGGTCCTGGCGGCCAAGGCCACCGCGTTGCTCGACGGGCGGCCCAACGTGTCGATCGACGACGTGCGCCGGGTGGCCCCCGCCGCCCTCCGCCACCGGCTGGTCCTCGGCTACGAGGCGGTGGCCGACGGGGTGTCGGCCGACGACTTGGTCGCGGCCGTCCTGTCCGGGGTCGGTGCGCCGACGGCGGGCATTCGCGGCGCCCCGTGACCGTGGCGGCGGCGCCTTCGGGCGCCCGGCTGCTCGATCCTCGGCTGCTGGCCCGGCTGGAGGCGTTGCAACTCGGGACCCGGCGGCGGCTGGCCGGGCACTTCGCGGGCGAGCACCGGTCGACCCGCCACGGGTCGTCCACCGACTTCGCCGACTACCGCCAGTACCACCCGGGCGACGATTTCCGCCGCATCGACTACTTCCTCTACGCCCGCCTCGACGTGTTGCTGATCAAGCTGTTCGAGGCCGAGGACGACCTCCACCTCCGCCTGCTGGTGGACACGTCGGCCTCCATGGCGACCGCGGCAAGCTCGACCAGGCGGCGCGGGTGGCGGCCGCCCTCGGGTTCGTGGCCCTCACCCGGCGGGACCCGGTCACCGTCCACACCTTCCCGCTGCAACGGGCCGCGCCCCGCTTCGCGGGCCGAGGGGCGGTGCCCGCCCTCTTCGCCCACCTGGCCCGCCTGGAGGCCACCGGCGACACCGCCTTCGCGGCCGCGGTGTCCTCGTTGCTGGCCCGCCCGGGACCGGCCGGGCTCACCGTTGTCATCTCGGACCTGTTGACGCCCGAGTGGGAGGGCGCCCTCAGCCGGCTGCCGTCCCGCGGCGGCGACGTGATGGTGGTCCATGTCCTGGCCGATGAGGAGCTCCACCCCACGTTGGTGGGCGACCTCGAGCTGGTCGACCGGGAGGGAGGCGGGCGGGTGGTCGTGAGCCTGGCCGCCGACACCATCAAGGACTACGAGCAGGCCACCGCCGCCTGGCTGGAGCGGGTCCGGGGCCGGTGCACCCAGGTGGGCGCGGCCTACGTCCGCCTCCTCGCCGACGACGACCTCGAGACCGCCCTACTCGGCGCCTGGCGCCGCGAGGGCGTCCTCCGATGAACTACGCCCCCCGACCTGGTGACGGTGGGCGACCGTATGTGGCGCTCACCGTCACCAGTTCGGATCGGGTGACCGCGGCACCTCGAACTGGTGACGGTGGGCGACCGTATGTGGCGCTCACCGTCACCAGTTCGCCGGAGGGCGGACGGCCGTGAGGTTCGCCAACCCGGCTGGGTTGTGGTTGGGACTGCTCGCCATCCCGATCGTGGTGCTCCACATCCTCCGGCCCAAGCGGCCGCCGGTGGAGGTCAGCTCGACGTTCCTGTGGGAGGCGGTGGCGCGGCCGGTGTCGGTGGCGGCGCCGTGGCAGAAGCTCCGCCCCAGCACCCTCCTCGTCCTCCAACTACTGGCCGTCGCCCTGCTGGCGGCCGCGGTGGCCCAGCCGGTGCGGCCCACCGCCGCCCGCCTGGCCGAGCACACCGTGTTCATCCTCGACGCGTCGGGGTCGATGGCCGCCACCGACGGCAGCCCCGACCGCCTCGATGCGGCCAAGGACGAGGCCCGTGACCTCCGCCGCCAGCTCCCCGGCGGCGGGGTGGCCAGCGTGGTGGTCGCCGACGCCCAGCCCCGGGTTGTCCTCTCCGCCAGCCCCGACGCGGCCGCCTTCGCCGACGCCATCGCCTCTGTGCGCACCACCCCCGGCCCGGCCGACTTCGCCACCGCCTTCACCCTGGCCGAGAGCGTGGAGACGCCGGGGACGCCCGTCGGTTTCGTCCTCCTCTCCGACGGCGGCCTGACCGACGAGGAGCAGGGACTCCTCCCGCCCGGCACCGACTACCGCCGCACCGGCGACCGGTCCACCAACCGGGCCATCTCCCGCCTCACCGTCGAGCCCCGGGGCAGCGGCCTCCACGCCCGGGTCAGCCTGCGCAACACCGGCGGGCCGGACGCCACCCAGACCCTGCGCCTCGACGTCGACGGCCGCACCGCCCACACCGAGCAGGTCGCCCTCGCCGCGGGGGCGACCCTCGAGCGGGAGATCGACCTCCCGGGCGGCGACCGGGTGGAGGCGTTCCTCGAGGGGGAGGACCTGCTGGCGGCCGACAACCACGCCTACGCCACCGCCCGCCGGCGGCGCCCGCTCAAGGTCCTCCTGACCGGAGCGGACAACGTCTTCCTCGACCGCCTTTTCGCCAGCCTCCCGGCGGTGACCGTCGAGCGCAGCCCCGACGCCCGCCCCGCCCCCGGCTTCGACCTCGTCGTCTACGACGGGGTGGCCGTCCCCGACGACCCCGGCGCCCCCTTCCTCGCCATCGCCCCACCGGGCGGCGCGACCGCGGCCGGGGTCGCGGTAACCGGCGAGGTGGAGAACCCGGCCGTCGCCCTCGTCCGCGGCGACGACGCCCTCCTCGCCGGACTCGACCTCTCCGAGGTCGGCATCGCCCAGGCCCAACGGATCACGGCCCCGTCAGCCGACGTCCTCGTCGGCGCCGAGGGCGCCCCCCTCCTCGTCCGGGGCGCCCACGGCGGACGGCCCTTCGCCTACCTCGCCTTCGCCCTCAACCAGAGCAACCTCCCCGTCCAGGTGGCCTTCCCCCTCCTCGGCGACCGCCTGCTGACCGAGTTGGCCGGCGCCGCCCTACCCCCGGCCGACCTGCGGGTGGGCGACCCCCTCCCGGTGAGCCTGACCGGGCCGGCCACGGTGGACGCCCCCGGCGGGGTCCAGCTCAGCCTGGCCGCGGGCGGGGCCGCCCCCACCACCGATGCCATCGGCTATTGGACCGTCCGCCAGGAGGGACGGCCCGACGTCACCTTCGCCGTCAACGCCGACCCCGCCGAGTCGGTCATAGCCCCCGCGGCCAGCCTGCCGGTCCCCGAGCGGCCCTCGGCCCCGGGGAGCGACGGGCCACCGGCGAGCGGCCGTGGCTCAAGTGGGTGATCATCGCCCTCCTGGCCACGCTCGCGGTCGAGTTGCTCCTCAGCCGCCGCCGGAGGGGTGTCAGCCGCCGCCAGTGGCGGGCCGCCGTCGCTTTCCGAGCGGCGATCGCCCTCCTCCTGGTCGGCGCCCTCGCCGGCCTCGCCATCCCCCGCACGTCGAAGCGGGTGGCGGTGATGTTCCTCGTCGACGCGTCCGACTCCCTCGGCGTGGGCGGACAGGTCGCCGCCGTCGACTGGGTCCGCTCCGCCCTCGACGACCAGCCCGACGGTTCCCTGGCGGGGGTGGCCTTCTTCGGCGGCGACGCCCGCCTCGAGCTCACCGTCCAGGCCGACGCCCGCCTCGGACAGCCGGCCACCAAGGTCGACGCGTCCCGCACCAACCTGGCCGGCGCCCTGCGCCTGGCGGGGGCGGTCCTCCCCTCCGACGCCCGCCGGCGGATCGTGGTCGTGTCCGACGGGCGGGCCACCGAGGGCGACGCCGCCACCGAGGCCAAGCGGCTGCGGGACCAGGGCATCCGGGTCGACGTCCACGCGGTCGACGCCCTGGGCGGGGCCGACATGGCCGTCTCCCGGGTCGACGCCCCCAGCCACGTCAAGCAGGGCGAGGCCTTCACCGTGCGGGCCACCATCACGTCCACCACCGCCCAGACCATCGCCATCCGGTGGACCCGCGACGGGGCGACGGTCGAGGAGCGGGTGGTCGACGTCCCCGCCGGCCAGTCGGTGGTCGAGTTGGCCCAGACTGCGGGCGACAGCACGGGCGCGTCCCCCCTGGCCACCTACCGGCTCCAGATCAGCGGCCCGTCCGACGCCCGCCTGGAGAACGACGTCGGCTTCGCTGCGGTCCAGGTCGAGGGGCCGGCCAAGGTCCTCCTGGTCGAGGGCATGACCGGCGTGGGCGCCACCCTCGCCACCGCCCTGCGGGCGGGGGGGATCCCGGTCGACGTGGTCACCGCCGCTGAGTTGCCGCCGGTCGACCTCCTCGCCACCTACTCGTCCACCGTCCTGGTCGACGTCGACGCCCACAGCCTGTCGGCCGACCAGGTATCGAGCCTGGCCGTGGCCACCCGCGACCTGGGCCGGGGCCTGGTCGCCGTCGGTGGCGACCGCTCGTTCGCCCTCGGCGGCTACCTCGACAGCGAGCTGGAGAAGCTCCTCCCCGTCATCAGCGACATCAAGGACCCCACCCGCCGGCCGTCGGTGGCCGAGGTCATCGCCATCGACAGCAGCGGGTCGATGGGCGCCTGCCACTGCTCCGAGGGCGGCGGCAACAACGGGATCATGGGCAGCAACCGCATGGACGGCGGGGTCAACAAGACCGACATCTCCCGGGCCGCGGCCGCTCGCACCATCTCCGCCTTGGCCGCCGACGACCACGTCGGCGTCCTCGCCTTCAACACCGAGCAGTCCTGGATCGTCCCCCTCCAGCAGCTCCCGGCGGAGGACGTCGTCACCAAGGGCCTGCGCCAGCTGACCCCCGCCGGCGGCACCAACCTGGCCCAGCCCCTGCTCACCGCGGGCGAGGCGTTGCGCAACGACAAGGCCAAGCTCAAGCACATCATCCTGTTCACCGACGGGTTCACCAGCCAGGGTGGGCTCGACGCCCTGGTCGACCAGGCCGCCGACCTGGCCGCCGAGGGCATCACCGTGTCGGTGCTGGCCACCGGCGAGACCGGGGCCGACACCAACCTGGCCGCGGTAGCGGAGGCGGGCCGGGGCCGGTTCTACAACGAGACCGACCTCACCCAGGTCCCCCAGATCATGATGCAGGAGGCCATCCTCGCCTCCCGCCAGATCGTGAACGAGGGCGAGTTCTTCCCCCGGGTGGTGTCGTCGGCGGCGCCGGTGCGCGACCTCCGCGCCTCGCCTCCCCTCCTGGGCTACCTCGGCTCGACCACCAAGCCCACCGCCCAGACCCACCTCGAAGTGGGCGAGGAGGGCGACCCCCTCCTGGCGTCGTGGCAGGTAGGACTGGGCCGGGCCACCGCCTGGACCAGCGACGCCTCCGCCCGCTGGTCGCAGGCGTGGTCGACGTGGGAGGGCTACACCGCCTTCTGGGCGGGTGTGGTCAAGGACACCTTCCCCCTGGGCGGGTCGGCCGGCGCCGGCGCCCGGGCCGAGCTGGTGGACGGGCGGCTGCGGATCACGGCAGAGTCGGCGGACGGGTGGCCCGACGGGGCCACCGCGGTGGCCCGGGTGGCCGGTCCCGACCTCCAGGGCCGGGAGGTGGCGCTGGAGCGCACCTCCGGGAACACGTTCGTGGGCGAGGTGCCCGCCACCGCCGCCGGCACCTACGCGGTGGGCGTGTCGGTGACGGGGCCCGGCGGCGAGACGCTGCTGGCGGCCACCACCACCGCGGTGCAGTCCTACTCGGCCGAGTACGCGGTGGGGACGGTCGACGCCGACGCCCTGGCCCGGGTGTCGTCCCTCGCCGGCGGCCGGGGGTTCATCGAGCCGGCCGAGGCCTTCGACGGCGAGGGGCTCACCGTCGGCCGAGGCCGGGTGGCGCTGGCCGGCTGGATGCTGCTGGCGGCTGCCCTCCTGTGGCCGGTGGCCGTCGCCCTGGGCCGGGTGGCCCTGCACGGGTCGGGCGTCGCCGCCCTCCAGGCCGGGCGCCGCCGGCTCGTCGACGAGGTGAGATCCCGCCTGCCGGCCCGCCCGGGCGTCGAGCGCCCGCCCAAGCCGGTGCGAGCCCCCAAGAAGGCCCCTCCCCTGCCCATCGCTCCCGTCCCCCCGCCGACGATCGACCGCCTGCTCAAACGCAAGCGGGGCGAGTCCGAGGCCGGCGCCGAGGAGGACGCCGCCTCCTGAGTCGCCTGGGGGCTGGCGGCCAGCGCTACGGCACCTGCGTCGACGGCTGACCGGGGAGGTGGTCCCGGAACTCCGGCGCCGATTTCCACTCCGGCTCCGGGGGCTGGTGGCCGGGCGCGGGGGCGTACACCGACAGCTCCTTCAGCTCCATCTTGTGGATGTAGCGGGGGCAGTTGGGGAACGCCCGCACCACCGTCACCCGGACCACGGCCTGGGCGCCGTCCCATGTCGGGAGCAGGGGATCGTCGGCCGCCACCACCGCCGTCCCCTGCACCCGGAGCCGGTGGGGATGGTCGAAGTCCACGAACAGCAGGGACACCTTGTCGTTGACGAGCACGTTCCCCAGCGACCGGAACATCCCGTTGCCGTCGTAGTGGGGGAAGGCAATGGTGCGCCGGTCGAGGCAGCGGACGAACCCCGGCCGGCCCCCCTTGTAGGAGACATCGGGCCACCCGTCGTCGTCAGCGGTGGCCAGGAAGAACATGGGGCTGCGCTCGACGAGCGCCACGTCGCCGTCCCACAGCTCGGTGTGCACCGTCACCTGTTCGAGGCGATCGGCGATGCGGCGGCTGTCGAAGCGATCCTGCAGCTGGCGGTGACCTTCGTGGTACATGCCCCCAGCTTCCACCCTCCCGGGTGGTTGTGTCAGCATCGCCGGTGGGTACATCGGCACCGCCCGACGAACTGCACCGCCCGACAACCGCACCGCCCGACAACCGCACAGCCCGACAACCGCACAGCCCGAACAACAAGGAGACGGCATGCGCAAGGCACTTGGTTCCGCAGCACTGGCCGCCATGCTCAGCATGGGGATCGGCACCGCCACCGTGGCCCACGCGGCCGTCCCGGTCGCACAGACCGATGTCGAGGCCGACGACGCCGACGACGAGAGCTGGATCGAGGAGAAGCGTCGGCCTGTTCGGCCTCCTCGGCCTCCTCGGGCTGGCCGGCCTGGTGGGCCGGGGCGGCGGCGGGGGCGGACGCAGCCGCGGCAGCAGCGGCGGCAAGGGCTACACCCCGCCCACCCGGAAGGGTGGCTACACCACCGACTGGAGCTCGCGCTAGCTGGCGGCGTCTCGGCCGTTCCCCGCCGCGGCTGGCGATGCCGCGGCGGGGAACGGTCGCGTCAGGAGAGCCAGAGGTGGACGAGGCCCCGCAGGCGGTCGACGCCGGTGCCCTTGGCCGCGCTCACCCACACCACGTCGTCGGGCAGGAGGTGGCAGGCGGCGGCCAGGTCGCGCTGGCGGCGGCCCCGGTCGGAGGACTTGACCTTGTCGTGCTTGGTGGCCACCACCGTGTGGGGAAGCTCGTTGGCCCGCAGCCAGTCGAGCAACTGGAGGTCGAGCTTGGTGGGGCCGATCTCGCCGTCGACGAGGGCGATCACCATGGTGAGCGGCTCCCGTCCGAGCAGGTATCGCTCGATCATCTTCTGCCACGCGTTGCGGGCCGCCTTGGACGCCTCCGCGTAGCCGTAGCCGGGGCAGTCCACCAGGGTGGCCCCGTCGGACACCTCGAACAGGTTGAGCAGCCGGGTCCGCCCCGGTGTCTTCGAGACCCGGGCCAGGTCCTTGTGGCCGCCGAGGGCGTTGACCAGGGACGACTTGCCCACGTTCGACCGCCCGACCACCGCCACCTCGGCTTTCGACGGAGGCAACTGGTCTGGATCGTCGGCCGACATCACGAACCGCATCCGCCCATGCTCCCCTACTCGGCGTCGCCCATCCGCCGCCCTCGACCACCCGCGGCCACCCCCGGCCACGGTTTTGTGCGCGAATTCGTACGCCGGAGGTACAAAATCGCGCAGAGAACCGTGAGGTGGGGCGGGGAGCTAGGCGCCGCCGGAGATGGCGGGCAGCACCGTCAGCTCGGCCCCCTCGGGGACCGGCGTGTCGCCCCCGGCGGCCTTCTCCGAGCCGACGAAGACGTTGACGTGGCGCCGGAGCGCTCCCGCCTCGTCCCGGATGCGGCGGCCGACCCCTGGATGGGCCGCGCTCGACCGCGTCGACGACCGCCCCGACCGTCACGGGCGGCGGCAGGTCGAAGTCGAGGGTGGCCGCCCCGCCGGCGTGGGGCCGGAGGGCGGCCGCGAGGCGGACGACGACCCTCAGCCCGGACTCCTCACGCCAGCACCGCCGCCTTGACGCACAGCACCGGCGGCAGGTGGCGGGCCAGCTCGGTCCACGACTCCCCGCCGTCGGCCGACCCGAACACGTCGCCGGTGCGGGTCCCGACGTAGAGCCCGGTCGGGTCGAGCGTGTCGGCCCCGAACCCGTCCCGCAACACCGACAGGTAGGCGTCCCCCTGGGGCAGCCCGGCTGACAGCGCCGACCACGACGCGCCCCCGTCGGTCGTGCGGTACACCCGCAGCTTCCCGTCGGGTACGACCCGAAAGAAGTCCGAGGTCAGGGGCAGCACGTAGGCGGTGCCGGGCCGGTTGGGGTCGGCCACCACCGGGAAGCCGAACGTCGACGGCAGGTCGTCGGCGCCCACCTCCGACCACGTCCCGCCGAAGTCGTCGGACCGGTAGACACCCCAGTGGTGCTGCAGGAAGAGGGTGTCCGGCTCGGACGGATGACGGTCGACCTTGTGCACACACTGCCCGAACTCGGGCGTCGGTTCGGGCAGGAAGGGCGCCCGGATGCCGACATTGGCCGCCTCCCAGGTGGTCCCGTCCAACGTCCGGTAGAAGCCGGCGGCCGACACCGCCACCGCCAGCCGGGGGCCGCCGGCCGGGTCGGGCAGCACCGTGTGCAGGCACAGCCCGCCCCCGCCCGGGTTCCATTGCGGCCGGTGGGGGTGGCCCCACAGCCCCTCGTCCAAGGCGAACGACTCGCCGCCATCGGATGACCGGAACAGCGCCGCCGGCTCCACCCCGGCGTAGACCACGTCCGGCTGGGCCTCGCCCGCCGGCTGCAGCTGCCACACCCGGGCCACCGCCGCGCCCGCGTCCGGCGGGAAGACCAGCGTCTCCGCCGAGGGCTCAGTCCACGACCCGCCCAGGTCGTCGGACCGGTACACCGACGGTCCCGAATGGGAGCTGGTCGCTCCCACCAGCACCCGGTTCCGGCCACCACGGCCGTCGATGACCGCCGAGTAGATCTCCTCCCCCGGGAACGCAGGGCCCGACAACCCCCACGACGATCGCGCCGGCCCCGAGGTCAGCGTGAACAGACCCTTGGAGGTGCCGACCAGCACCACCACGTCGCCCGGCCCCGCCGCCAGCGGGGTCACGACGAGAAGTCCGGCCGGGCGCGGCGGGCGTCGTCGGACCGACCCTTGGGCTCCTCCCACTCTTCCTGCCGGCCGAGGGCGGTCTCGTCGAGCATGTAGTACGACCCTCCGATCGACTCCGCACCCCGGGCGAACACCGAATACGTGTGGAACACCGTGTCACCGTCCCTGACGAAGCAGCTCCGACCGGGCCCCTCCATGGGCCAGCTCGATGTCGTCGCCCTCCTCCATCCGGTAGTTGTACATGGGCGGTTCCACCGACGGGTCGAGCGTCACGTGGAAGTCGTAGTTGAAGTCGCTGCCGAAGGACGAGAACCAGGGGAACGTCCACCCCCGCCGATGCTTGTAGTCCTCGATCTTGGCGATCGGCGCCCGCGACACGTAGGTGAGCGACGTGTCCCGGACGTGCAGGTGCTCGATGAGCCCCTCCGACATCTCCATGGCCCCGGCCGAGCAGCTCGAGCAGCCGTCGTCCCACGCCGGGTCGAACATGAAGTGGATCACGATCAGCTGCCGCCGCCCCTCGAACAGGTCGAGGAGGGTGGCCTTGCCGTCCGGGCCCTCGAAGACGTAGTCCTTGTCGATCCGCACCATCGGCAGCCGCCGGCGCTCGGCATTGAGCGCGTCCCGCTGCCGGGTGAACGCCTTCTCCTTGACCAGCAGCTCCTTGCGAGCGGCCAGCCATTCGTCACGCGAAACAACTTCGGGGAGTGCCATACCTCTACGACGAAGTATTCCCCCGAAACTCATCGCCCGAACGGGCTCAGGCGGCGTCGGCCGCTTGTTGCAGCACGGCGCAGTCGATCTTGCCCATCCCGAGCATGGCCTTCATGACCCGCTGCGCCTTCTCCGTGTCCTCGTCGGCGATCAGTTGGTCCAGCAGGACGGGGATGATCTGCCACGACACGCCGAACCGGTCCTTGAGCCAGCCGCAGGGGCCCTCCTCGCCGCCGTCGGAGAGCTTGGCCCACAGCTCGTCGACCTCCGCCTGCGACTCGCAGTTGACCTGGAACGAGATCGCCTCGTCGAAGGTGAACTCGGGGCCGCCGTTGAGGGCGACGAACTCCTGGCCCGCCAGCTCGAACTTGACGACCATGACCATCCCCTCGGGACGGGGGCCGGCCGAGCCGTAGCGGAGGACCTGCACGATCCGGGAGTCGTCGAAGATCCCCGTGTAGAACGTCGCTGCCTCCTCGCCCTGCTCGTCGAACCACAAGCAGGGGGTGATCTTGCTCAGGGTCGCCATCGTCCGTCTCCTTCCTCCGTGATCCTCAACGAGGGTTCCGACGACGGGATGGGCTGAAACTCGTCGGCGCGCTCTTCTTCAACCAACTGGTTGACAACACCTTGTTCAACCGTTAGGTTGAATACATGGCGAACGTCGCAGTCGCAGATCCGCTCTCCCGGGTGTTCTCGGCCCTGGCCGACCCCATCCGACGGGACATGGTGGCGCGGCTCGCCGTCGGCGACGCCACCGTCAACCAGCTGGCCCAGCCCTACGACGTGACCGTCCAGGCCGTGTCCAAGCACCTCAAGGTGCTGGAGGAAGCGGGCCTGGTGAGCCGCACCCGGGAGGCCCAGCGCCGCCCGGTCCACCTCGAAGCGGAGGTTTTCGACCTGATGACCAAGTGGATCGAGCGCTACCGCCGGCAGGCGGAGGAGCGCTACCGCCGCCTCGACGACGTCCTCCGGTCGATGCCGGACGACGTCACCCCCTACCAGACCCCCTACCAGACCCCCGACCCGCGTCCCGAGAAAGGATCACTACGATGACCACCACGACCCACGAGACCGAGATCATCATCGACCCCGACGTCCCCCTCGTGCGCATCATCCGCGAGTTCGACGCCCCCCCGGAGAAGGTCTTCCGGGCCCACACCGACCCCGAGCTGGTCGTCCAATGGTTGGGGCCCCGCAACTACGAGATGCGGATCGACCACTTCGACTGCCGCACGGGCGGGTCGTACCGCTACATCCACTCCAGCGACGGCGAGGAGTACGCCTTCCGGGGCTGCTTCCACGAAGTGCGCCCGGCGGAGATGATCGTGCAGACGTTCACCTTCGAGGGCTTCCCCGACAGCGTCGCCCTCGAGCGGGCGATGTTCGAGGACCTCGGCGACGGCCGCACCCGGCTCAACGTGACCTCGTTGGTCGACTCCTTCGAGGCCAGGGACATGTTCGTGGCCAGCGGCATGGAGGTGGGCATCCGGGAGAGCTACGACCGCCTCGAGGAGCTGCTGGCCGGCTGACCACCGGCTCGTTCGGGGGGGCGACGGCGAGTGGTCGCCGTCGCCCGCCCGGCCGGGTGGCCACCGCCTAGGGTCGCCCCGATGGTGAAGCGCAGGCTCGGCGGGACACTCCTGGCGGCGGTGTCGTTGGTCGCACTGGCGGGCTGTTCGTCGAGCGCCGACGGGCCCCAGTTCTTCTCGTGTGACTCGGGGTTCGCCCCGGCTCCGTCGGCGCCGCCCGCAGACGCCGTCCGCATCGACGACCCTCGCTTCTCCCTTGTCCTGCCCGCCACCTGGGTCGCGGTGGACCTGGGGTCCGACGACCTGGCGTCCTCCATCTGGGCCGCGGCCGGCGGCGATGCCGAGCCGAAGGTCAGCTCGCGGGCCTCGCCCAATCGCAAGCGGGGAAGCCGGGACCCCGGTTCATCGCCGTCAACCGCGAGGGCATCGAATCCGGGAACGTCCTGCTCGAGACGGCGCCCGACGGCTTCGACCTCGGCTCGGAGCACTTCGTCGACGTCATCAAGCTCGTGGTCGAGACCGAGGACTTCACCATTGCGTCGCTGGACCTCTGCGATTTCGACCACGAAAGCGGCCGCGGGCGTCTCGTCTCCTACCTCCTCCGTGACGATCTCGGGGGAGCGGACCTGGCCTTGCGGGTGGCGGTCGTCGAAGCCAGGGACCACGTCTGGGTCATGACGGCGTCCGGCCCCGGGTCGACCGGCGACGACATGGAGCAAACCCTGTCGCCGATCGTCGCCGGATTCCGCTCACCGCCGTAACGGACCGGTGGCCGGTGTTACGGGCGGGTCACCGGACAACCCCGGTCGGCCCTCGGACGACCGGGCCGGATAGTCTGCTCCCACCAATCGGCTCCTCACAGGTCGCTGGGCACGAGGGTGGGCACATGGTGCGAGCGGCAGATGTGACGTTCCGGATCGTCCTGCTGATCGGCGCCTTGGCCATCGTGTCTATGGCCGGGAGCGACGCCCTCTACTGAAGGAGGAAGCGTTTAGGTCGCGCCAGGCCGGAGGATGAGCCACAGCCGGCGCCCGGCGCAATAGGCGGGGCCGCCGGTGCCTTGGGAAACCTGCTTTTCGCCGGGATGCTGATCCAGGCAGGTGAATGGACTGGCCAGGGCCCGACAGGTCACGGGCCGGCATGGCTGGGCTTTCTGATGGCTGGCGCCCTTGGCGGGATATTTGGTGCCGCCAGCGGCTGGGTGCTCTACGGAGTAGCTCGGCTCCTCTTCAAACCCGTCGTGTGGGTCCTAGCCCGGGGTGCGGCCGACCAAGAGGCCCCTCCCGTCGAAACGCGGTCCCGGGCAGACCGATCACGGATCGTCAACCGGAGTCGGAAAGGCACAGGAAACCCGTAGGGTCGTGCCGGGGTGATCCACCAGTCGAGCTCCGACGAGCAGCGAGCAACGGAGCCGGTGATCCTTGCCGGCGTCGCGGGATCCTTCGGCGTTCAGCTCGCTCCGGCCACCCTGCTACTCCCGGAGGCGCCCGCGTGGACGCCGAGATCATCTACCTCGAGATCGATGATGTCCTCAAGATCTAGGGAAATGCGTGCCGGCAGGTACGCGTCCCGGACCGCGCCGCCAGTCGGCGGGGCGGGTCACCGCCGAGGGGTACACGTCCGCCGGACGCCGGCGGGCACCTCGACTTCGCACGCCGCTTGCGCCGCGTCGGCAGCGATGTCCAGCGCCGCCTCGCGCTGGGTGGCGAGCTCCGGCGGGCGATCCTCGGCGTCACCGACGGCCACGCTCACGTGGTATTGGCCACGGACGAAGGCGACATAGTCGATGACCCAGTCCTTCCCCACGCAGGCGTAGCCCCCGAGACCCCACCGCAGGTCCCACCGGTCCCCGCAGCCGATCCCCGCGGCGGGGACATAGACACGGAGGCCCACCGCGTCGGGCACCCCCGGCACGGCGAAGGCCTCGATCGCCTGGGCGCACGCCCGGGCCACCGCGTCGACGTGGAACGCACGGGCCGCGTCGTGGCTGGGGAACTCGAACGCATAGGCGGCGGCGTGGACGTCCGGCCCGGACCGTTCGCTCCGGGTGCGGTCGTCGTTGGCGGCCCAGCCCTCAAGCGCACCGTGCTCCAGCAGCAGCGCGAGGGGCTCCGATGCCGAGTGGCGGGCCTCGGGCTCCCCTGCGGGCGGGGGGATCCAGCGGGGCCGGACGATGTCCCGGTCCAGTTCCCGCATCGGTTGCGACACCAGCTCGGTCGCCGCCTGGGGTATGACCACCCCGACGAGCGCGTCCGCCGCGGGGCACGCGCCCGGCGGCGGGGGTGGCAGGGGCGCGGACGGCGGTGGCGTGAGGCACGCGGCCTTCGGCGAGAGCGAGCCGAGGGGATCGGCGGAGTACACCGACGGCGCCTCCAGCCGGACCTGGAGGTTGGACATGGCCGTGCCCGGAAAGACCGTCGACTGCGTGGTGGCCCAGGAGATGGCGGCGGTCGCCCGGAAACCCGCCACCCGTCGCTGGTACTGACGGGTGATGTCGAACGGGAACGCCGCCGGGCAGGACGCGCCCACCAACTCCCACCCGGTCCCTCCCGCAACCTGCTCCAGACCGGCCACGACGATCGGGAGGCTCGACTCCACCCGGTACAGGCGGGTGTAGGAAGTGGGGACGGGGGCGTCCTTGCTGTCGATCGTG
Organism: uncultured Acidimicrobiia bacterium; assembly: GCA_963801205.1. Taxonomy (GTDB): domain Bacteria; phylum Actinomycetota; class Acidimicrobiia; order Acidimicrobiales; family AC-14; genus JAXDMK01. Next base: position 259,910 of record CAWDDV010000010.1, on the reverse strand, counting down.
TAGCTGTCGATGCCCCGGTACGGGCTGAGGTGCTCCCGCTCGCTGAGCAACCGGCCCCGGGGGGAGCGACCTGGCCGAGGGCGGTCGCCTGCAGGGCGTCCAGTCGCATGCGGTCCCCGACCACTCTCCTCAGGTGCCCGGGGACGAGCGCCAGCCCGCCTGCGAGCAGGCACACGGCGGCGAGCACTCCGACGAGCCGGGGCGCCTGCTCGAGGCCCGCTCGGGCCAGGCGTTGGTGGACGAACCACGCCGCGGCCGGCGCCAGCAGGACGAAGATGCCCACGACCACACCGGGCTCGAGGACAAGCGCGCGGAGAAGGTTCATCATGGGCGGAGCTTCCAGGGGTACCAGGCCCATGGCTTCGGCGGACGTCAGCCGGGTGGCGCGGAGGGCCGGTGCCGCACCGGAGTGAGGGCACACCCCTAGGGCGCTCCTCGGGCGGGGGGCTCACGATGGGGACATGACCACACCACTCGAGCGTCGTTGGCGGACCCGGGGAGTCTTCGCGTCCATCGGCGCGGGGACGCTGATCATCGTGTGGATGATCCTCCTGCCCTCGGATTTCTCGTCCCCGGGCTCGTCGGGGCGCATCACCGCCGGGCTGGCGATGACCGTCCTCGTATCGGCCGTGGCCGCCGGTGGCGTGGCGTTCGCCGGCAAGGTGTCCGGTCAAGCCTTTGTCGTCGGGGCGTACGTCATGACCCTCGTCCTCTTCACCTACCGAGGCATCACTGCTGATGACCCTCTGTGGATCGTGGGCTTGTTGGTCGTCGGGCTCGTCGCCCTGGGCGCTTTCGTCACCGCCTTCGCCCTGGGGAGGCTGCTGCGTACGGGCTCGACGATGACGTGAGAACGGGCCGCTTCTACGGCAGCCGACCCGGCGGGCCCCTGCGCCCGCCCGGCCGGGCGGCGAGCAAGCTCACCGCCGCGGCCAGGACGTCGCCGAGGACGAAGGTGAGGCGGGCGGTGACCGCCACCGCCGCTGCGATTCCGGCCGGCAGAGGCCCGGCGGTGGCCACGAAGACCGCCTCCCGCACCCCCACACCACTCGGGACGGGAACGGCGATCAGACCGGCCAGCCACGACACACTGGTCGCGAAGAGGACCCGGGCGTACCCGATGTCGGCGTGCAGGGCCCGGGCCGCGCACCAGGTGGCGGTGCCCACGAGGAGCCAGGCGGGGGCGCCCCGGACCACCAGCAGGGCCGTCTGCCGCCAGGGCGGCGGCACGACGTCGAGGTGGCGCTGGCGGCCGATGATGCGCAGCGCCAGGCGCCACGGCGCCGGGTGCAGCAACACCAGGCCGGCGACGGCCACCGGGACGACCCAGAGCGCGGAACGGGAGCCGGTCCGGTTCAGGCCTGCGGGCAGGAGGGCGAGCGCGAAGAGGGCGCAGGCCAGGTAGCCGGCGAACAGCGACAGGACCACGCTCCCGTACCCGACCGCTCTCGGCACGCCGGTGCGCGTCACCATCTCCGACCGGCCGATGACGGCCCACGGGCCGCCGGGAACGTACTTGCCCAGCTCCCCCCGGAAGTACATGGTGAGCGTCGACCGCCACCGGGTGCCGGCGCCCAGGACATGGAGGGCAGCCCCCCACAGGAGGGCCAGGACGACCATGGCCGCGATACCCGCCACCAGGCCCAGGCCCAGCCACCGCGGGTCAGCACCGGCCACCGCGTGGCGGGCCAACCTCCACTGCCGGGCGAGGGCGTGAACCACGAACCCGCAGCAGACCACCGCCACGAGCCCCCCGACGACCCTCGCCACCCGGGGAGACAGACGCGTCAAGCAGTTCCTCGCAACGATGGCGGACCCGCCGCAAGGTAACAGGAGGCTCGGGATGGCCTGGACCTTCGGATCCGCGGGACAGTCGCAGGGGCGCGGACCGGCTGCTCTGCGTTCTCGGTAGCTGGGAGTGCGGTTTGCGCACCCTCAGCTACCGAGAACACCTGACCGGTTGGCGGAGGGCCGGTCAGCACCCGGATTCGGGGGGGTGGTCACCCCCGGGAAATGGGATGGCAGCACCAATGAAACGGGCACCCTCCGGCGCCAGAATCGAAGCGGGGAGTTCCCCGAAATTCGATGATTTGGAGGCGGAACAATGAACGAACCCCTGTTGCAGATCAACGACAAGGGCGATGCGGTCGGACGGCTCCAGGAGCTGCTCGACCGGGCTGGGTTCGAACAGCCGGGAGACGGCTTCCGGATCTTCGGCCCGTCGACCCGCGACGCGGTGATCTCGTACCAGACGACGCGCGGCCTCCTCGCCGACGGCAAGGCCGGTAACAACACGTGGAACGCGCTCAAGTCGGGGGCTCCGGCCGTGGCGCCGGCCCCGACCCGACACACGCCCCAGCACGAGTCGCTGCTGATCGAGATCGGCCTCACCGCGGAGGAGTTCGGCCTCACCGTCCACCAGTGCGACGCGCCTGGTGCGCCCGCCCGTTGGGGCCCGGTGTCCCCCGGTCACAGCGCCACCTCCCTCCACTTCCGGGGACGGGCCTTCGACGCCGCCGGCACCTCCGCCCAGATGCGGGAGTTCACCCAGTGGGCCGTCGACAACCACGGCACGCGGTTGGAGGGCCCGCATCCACAACCCGAACGGCTCCATCGACGGCGGCGTCGAGCAGGACCCCAGCTTCTGGGGAGACGGCGTGTTCGACGGCCACCGCGACCACGTCCACCTCGCGGTCTAGGGCCTAGAGGGAGGACGAGGTTGTTCACCTTCGGCGAAATCCCGTCGTACCAGTACGGCGTGAAGTTCGATCCCGCCCTTTCCGACGACAAGCTGGCCCTGACGCTGACGTTTTCCGATTTCGAGGCCACCGTCAAAGCCGACGGGCCGCTGCAAGCGACGCGGAAGTTTTCGCTCGTGCTGCCTCTCGAGGGCGACGGTGGCAGGGCCGAGATCCAGTTCGGGATCAGCGCGTTCGTCCTCACCACCGAGGGCACGACCGCGACCCTGATCTTCAGCGTCAACGGTCAGACCACCGTCGGCGACTTCGGCGCCCACGCCGACCAGTCCGTCGTCCAGACGCTCAGCTTCGCGGCCGAGGGGCCGACCGAGTGCCGGGTGTACGGGTTGCTCCTGGTCGGGCGGGACTCGCAGGCCGACGCCGCCTTCCTCAACATCCTCGCCATCGACGCCGAGGTCAGACCGCCGACCTCATGAGGTCAGCCGGGGGGCGGCGGCGATGGCGATGCCGGCGGCCATGAGGAGCGCCCCCCACCACACCCACTGGGCCAGGGGGACGACGAAGACCTCGACGACGACGGCCCCGCCGCCCCCCGACACGTTGCGGAGGGCGACCTGGATGTCCTGGGCCGGCGTCGAACGGAGGGCGGCCTCCGACACGCGGTCGCCGGAGCGGGCGACGAGGGCGACGGGGCGGAGGGTCGTCGCTCGATGTTTCCCTCGCTGGACGGTGATGGTGGCCTGGGCCGCCCGCCCGCCGTCGGGGGCGGGGACGGCGACGACCCCCTCGAGGCGGAGGGTGTAGGCCCGCACGTCGATCGCCTGTCCGACAACGAGACTGGCGGTGCGGTGGGTGCCGGTGGCGGTGCCGGCCACGCCGGCGAGAAGGACCACGACGCCCAGGTGGGCGACGAGGCCGCCGGCGTTGGTTCGCGCTGCCGGGCGGCGGCTGCGCCGCTCGGCGAGGGTCAGGGCGGCGGCCGACCCGGCCAGCCCGATCATGGCCAGGGAGAGCGGGCGGCGGTCCTCGAGGAGGAGCGCGGCCGCCACCAGGGCGACGATCCCCCAGGTGGCGGGGCGGAGGCGGTGGCGGACCTCGGGCCACGGGCGGGGATGCCAGCCGAGGCGGGGTCCGACACCGATGGCGGCCAGGACGCCCAGGGCGAGGGGGGCGGTGACGAGGGCGAAGTACCGGCCGGTCACGACCAGGTCGTCCCCGGAGAGGACGGGGTAGAGGAGGCCGAAGCCGACCGCCACGATCGTCGCCAGCAGGAGGGCGTTGTTGACCCGCACCGCCCCCGCCTGGGTGAGGGCGCTGACCGGCACCGGGGCACTGTCCGGGGCCCGCCGCCGGCGACGGAAGGCGAGACCGGCGAGGGCGACCGCGGTCAGGAGCAGGGAGGCGAGTAGGACCCGGCCCACGGCCCGGGCCTCGGCAAAGGCGTGGACCGAGTCGGTCACGCCGGACCGGGTCAGGAAGGCGCCCAGGAGGGAGAGCCCGAAGGCCAGGAACGCCAACCCGTGGGTCGCGCGGGCGCGTCCAGTGCTTGCGTCCGCGGCGGGATCCGATCGGGCGGCGACTGGTTCTCGCCCCGGAAGGCCGACGCCCGCCTCGTCGCGACCTTCCGCGGCGAGATCCGATCGGGTGGCGACTGGATCGCGCCCCGGAAGGCCGCCGGCCGCTTCGTCGCGACCATCTGCGGCGCGGTCCGATCGGGTGGCGACTGGTTCGCGCCCCGGAACGCCGCCGGCCGCTTCGTCGCGACCATCTGCGGCGCGGTCCGATCGGGAGGCGACTGCTGCGGGCCGCGGATCGTCGGGGCGGCGGGCCACCAAGGCCGAGTGGACGAAGGCGACGCCGGCCAGCCACGGGAGGAGGGCGCCGTTCTCGACCGGGTCCCACGCCCAGTAGCCGCCCCACCCGAGCTCGACGTAGGCCCAGTGGGCGCCGGCGGTCATCCCGACGGCGAGCAGGACGAGGCTGGTCAGCATGAACCGGCGGGCCACGGCCAGCCACTCCCCGGAGGAGGCGGCCCCGGAGGCGGCCCGGCGGGCGAGGCCGGCGACGGCGAGGGCAGCGGGGACCGCCAGGCCGACGTAGCCGGCGTACAGGAGGGGCGGGTGGTAGAGCATCGCCGGGTGGCGGAGGATCGGCGTCAGCCCGCCGCCGTCGATGGCGGGCACGGCCAGGGTGGCGAAGGGGCGGGACACCGTCACCAGGAGCCCGAGGAACACCGCCGCCTCCAGGGCCAGGACGGCCTGCGTACCGCCGGCGAGCTCGGGCAGCCGTCGTCGGACCGAGCGGGCGGCGAGCAGGGCCCAGCCCGCCAGCATCCACGTCCACAGGAGGAGGGAGCCCGCCATGCCGCCCCACAGCCCGGCCAGGCGGTAGGGCCAGGTGGTCTCCCGGCTGGCGTGGTCGGCCACGTAGACGAGCGAGTAGTCCTGGCCCACGAACGCCCACGCCAGCGCCACCAGGGCGAACGTCACCAGGGCGAACGTCGCCACCAGCCCCCGCCGGCCCCAGACGACGCCCGCCACCCGGCCCCGCCGCTGCCCGTCCCACGAGAGCCCCGCCGAGACCCCGGCCCCGACGAGGGCCAGTACCAGCGCCCCCCCGCCGAGCGCCGTCAGTCCCACGAAGGGAGCGTACCGACGGCACGCCGTCGAGCGGCCGCAGCGACTAGAGCTGGCCGAGGTAGAAGGGCACGCCCTGATCGTCGGTGCACTCGGAGCTCAGGCCGTAGGGCATGGGCGCCACGTCGGTGGCGGTGCCGCCCGCCGACCGCACCCGGCGGACTGCCGCCTCGACATCGTCCACCCGGTACATGGGCGCCGCCGACGGGTGGGCAGCGCCGCCAGCGAGGCCGGTCATGGGGGTCGGTCCCTCGACGCTCCATCCGTCGGCGACCCGGCCGGGGGTGAACGTCCAGCCGAACAGCTCGCCGAAGAAGGATCGGAACCGGGCCGAGTCGACGACGTTGAGAGTGAGGTAGGCGACGTCGCTCTCGACGGTGGACGGCCCCCGTCCCGCGGGCGGCTGCCACAGGTAGAAGACCATGCCCTGGTCGTCGGTGCAGTCCGACGTGGTGCCGTAGGGCATCTCCACCGGGTCAGTCGCGGTGCCGCCCAGGTCGCGGACCAGCCCGGCGGCGGCAGCCACGTCGTCCACCTGCCAGCAGACGAGGAGGTCTCCCGGCTGGTGGCCGCCGTGGAACCTCATCGGCGGCACCGCCCCGACCACGTCACCGTCGTCGAACGTCCAGCCCAGGACGGCGGCGTAGAACGCCTGGGCCTGCTCGAGGTCGGGCACCTGGAACGACAGGTAGCCGGCGTCGCCGTGGCCGCCGCGGCCGCTGGTGGGCACGGCCCGTCCCGAGAGCAGCCAGCGGTGACCGAAGGGGTCGACGATCGTGGCGTTGCGGCCGTAGGGGCTGTCCTCCGGCGGTCGGGTGAGGTCGGCGCCGCCGGCCACGGCCCGGCCCACGAGGACGTCGATGTCGTCGGTCTCCAGGTGGAGGGTGACCGACGACCCCCCGCCGGACGTCGGCGCGGCGTGGCCGATGTCGGGGAACTCGTCGGCCAGCATGAGCAGCGACCCGCCGAGATCGAGCTCGGCGTGGCCGATGCGGCCGTCGGGCATCTCGATGGGCTCGCCCCGGAGGCGGGCGCCGAAGGCGTCGAGGTACCAGTCGATCGCCCGGCGGGCGTCGGCGACGGCCAGGTAGGGGGTGAGGGCCATACGGGCGACAGGGGGTGCTTCCAGCGTGGTGACGGTCACGTCGACTCCTTCGGGGAGGGTGAGGGCGTCCTCGAGGCGGGCCCGCAGGCGGGCCTCGAAGGCGGGGTCGGGACGGGTGGGCACGACTGCGGTGCGGAGGGACTCGAAGGGGTCAGGCATCCGTGTCCTCGCCCTCGGAGTAGGCCCGGCGGAACGCGGCCCGGGCCCGGACGAGCAGGGCCTCGGTGGCGTGCAGGGTGCGGTCGATGAGGACCGCCACGTCGGCGACGGGGAGGTCGTCGAGGTAGCGGAGGGTGAGCACCATCCGGTGGTGGGCCGAGAGGCGGTCGAGGACGGCCTGGGCGCGGAGGAGGTCGAGCTCGGCGTCCCACGGGTCGTGGAAGCTGGTCTGGTCGGCGGCGACGGTGCGCAGTCCCCGCTCCTCCCGGGCCTGCCGCCGCCAGTGGTCGACGAGCTTGTTGCGGGCCACCGTCATCAGCCACGGCTTCGACACGCGGGCGGCCGTCGCGCCGCACCGTCTGGACTGCGGCCAGGAAGGTCTGGGTGGTCAGGTCCTGGGCGACGTGGGTGCGCCCGCCGCACCGTCCGAGCAGGTAGCCGTAGACCTGGGGCAGGGCCTCGTCGTAGAGGGCGAGGAACGCGGGGCCGGGATCGTCCTCGGCGGCCGTCTGCTCTGTCCCCACACCCCTACTGTCGTCCGACGGGGCCGTTCTCCGTCACTATGACTTGCTGGTGAGGGACTTGGTGGTGAGGGTGACGGCGGCCGCGTAGGCCACGTCGAGGGCCTCCTGGGCGGGGGCGGAGCTGGCCGCCAGGAGTCCCTTGATGTCGTCGGGGTCGGCCTCGTAGCCGGCCTCCGGGGAGCAGTGGGGGTCCTTGTAGCGGGTGGCGTAGTTGTGGTTGGCCGCCGACAGGGCCAGGTGGAAGGCCTTCTCCCGGCCCTTGGCGAAGCGCTGGAAGCGCCCGAGCCGGCGCTTGCGGGAGTAGAAGGCCTGGTAGGCGGTGGCCAGGCCGGCTTCGAGCTGGGCCGCGGTCATGCGGGCGGGCTCGTAGACGCAGGAGTACATGTTGTAGCGCTTCCAGTCGAAGCTGGTGATGCGCTCGTCGCGGAGCATGCGGGCGTAGGTGGCGGTGCCCGGGTAGGGCGTGAGGATCGAGAAGTGAGCCACGTCGACGCCGATGTTGTCGACGAAGGTGGCCGTCTCCTCGAAGCAGTCGGGCCCCTGGGAGTCGAAGCCGAAGATGAACCCGCCCTCGATGCCGGCGCCGGACTTGTGGATGCGGGCGACCAGCTCGCCGTACTCGCCGGGACGGTTCTTCTTGTTGCACTCGAGCAGGCTCTCCCGGTCGATGCCCTCGAAGCCGACGAACATCGTGCGCAGGCCGCTGCGGACGGCGAGGTCGAGGAGCTTCTGGTTGCGGGCCAGGCCGATGCTGGCCTGGGCGCCCCACCGCACCTTGACGCCTGAGCTGAGGATGGCCTCGGACAGCTCGCCGCAGAAGTCGAGGTCGGCGGCCAGGTCGTCGTCGAGGAAGAAGACGTAGGCCCACTCGCCGACGTGCTGTCCTGCGCGTTTGAGGACCTTGATCTCCTCGATGACCCTCTCTGTGGGGCTGTGGCGTGAGCCCCGGCCGTTGATGCGGATGACGGAACAGAAGTCGCAGTTGAACCGGCACCCTCGGGTGGTCTGGAGGGTGTTGAGGGGGGCGTACCTGGTGATGGGAAAGCTCTTGATGATGTCGGCCCACTCGTGGTTCATGGGGACGTCGTCCATCGACTGGAAGCTGCCCTTGTACAGGCTGTGGAGGGTGCCGGCGGCGGCATCGGCGAGGACGGTGGCGAGGACGGTGTCGGCCTCGCCGCTGACGACGGCGTCGGCGTGGCGGAGGGCCTCCGTCGGGAGGAGGCTCGGGTGGACGCCTCCGAGGACGACCTTGACGCCTTGGCGGCGGTACTCGTCGGCGATCCGGTAGGCCTGGGGCGCCATCATCGTCCACACGGTGAGGCAGGCGAGGTCGGGGGTCTCCTTCGGGATCGCCTCGTAGTTCTGGTCGATGACCCTGGCGTCCCACCCGGCCCGGCGGGCGTGAGCGGCGAGCACGAGGAGCGCCATCGGGGGCATGCGGTGGCCGAACGTCTGATGGAGCCCAGTGCCGCCCCACCTCGGAATCACCAGGTGGACGAGCGGCCTGTCACGCACACGGCGTACGTTACCGGCCGCCCACCGACGCCGCCGCCTCGCAGGCCTCGCCTCGCTCTGTCCCGTCCGCCATCGACGGTCCGTCGCTGCCGTTCCGCGGCGCGGACGAGTCGCTGGGCGATCGTTCTGCGGCCCACTGTCGTTCCGCGGCGCGGAACAGTCGCAAGGCGATCGTACAACGCCCCGAAACTCATGTTGTCTCATGCTTCTGATTGACTTTCGCCCATGAAATTGGATGCCGCGACGCAGCGGCTGGCGGCCCGGCAGTGCGGCGTGGTCACCGATGGCGAGCTCGACAGCTTGGGCATGAGCCAGCAACAGCGGATCCGGCGGGTCAGGGCGGGCCTCCTCCTCCGCCTCCACCCCGGCGTCTACGCCGTACCAGGGGCACCGACGACATTCGAGCAGCGTGTCGTCGCAGCCCGGCTGGCTGCCGGACCGATGGCGGCCGTGTCGCATCGAACCGCGGCCCGCCTGTGGGAGTTGCGGGGCGCGACGAGCGGGCGGATCGAGGTCGTCGTCCCTGGCCTCAGCCGGCCGCGGCTCACGCAGGTCGCCGTCCACCGGAGCCGACTCCTCGAGTCGATCGACGTGTGCATCCACAACGGCATCGCGGTCACACGCCCGGAGCGCACCCTTATCGACGTAGCGGGGGTCCTCGAGCCGAACGCCGTGGGGAGCATGCTCGAGAGCGCCGTCCACCTCGGGCTCACAACTCCCGACCATGTGTGGCGCTACCTGAGCCGCTACGGAGGTCACGGACGTCCGGGCGTGGCCACGATGCGTCGAATCCTCGACGCTCGAGCGCCGGCCGCCGCGCCCACCGAGAGCGCCTTGGAGGACCTCGCCTTGCGCGTCCTCTTCCGCGGCGGCGCGCCCGCGCCGGTACGCCAGTACGTCATCCAGGTGCCCGGGCGGCCGGAGATCCGGGTCGACCTGGCCTACCCACCCATCCGGCTGGCCCTCGAGGTCGACAGCGCCCGGTGGCACTCCGACAGCGAGAGCTACCGCCGCGATCGGTATAAGTGGAACCTCCTCGTCGCACTCGGGTGGACGTTGCTCATCCTCACCGACTTCGACCTCGACGAGCGGCCGGACGGCGTGGCCGCCGACGTCCTCGCCGCCCACCACCGCCTCAGCCAGGCGGCGGCGTGATGCCCACCTTCAATCCGGTGAGACCCCGGATGACGAAATGATCGCGATAGGTGGGCCGCTCGGTGGCCAGCTCGAGGTGGGGGAACCGCCGGAGGACGGCGCCGAAGGCAGCCTGGGCTTCGATGCGGGCCAGCGTGGCGCCGAGGCAGAAGTGAGGGCCGCCGCCCAGGCCGAGGTGACGATTGGGCGAGCCGGCCCACGTCGAGCCGGTCGGGGTCGGGGAACTGCTCCGGGTCGCGGTTGGCCGCCCCCAGCGACACCGCCACCTGCTCGCCCTCCCGGATGAGCGCGCCGCCGATCTCGACGTCGGTGGTGGCGATGCGAGCGGTGATGTGCACCGGCCCGTCGAACCGGATGAGCTCCTCCACCCCCGTCCGCACCAGGCTCGGATCGGCCCGCAGCCGGTCGATCTCCGACGGGTTGCGCACCAGGGCCAGCATGCCATTGGCCACCAGGTTCATGGTGGTCTCGAAGCCGGCCACGAACAGCAGGGTGACGGTACTGAGCAGCTCGGCGTGGGTCAACCGGTCGCCCGCCGCCTCGGCTGCGATCAGGGCGCTGAGCAGGTCGGTGCCGGGTCGCTCCCGGCGCTCCTCCACCAGGTCGGTGAAGTACCGGAACAACTCCATCCCCGCGGCCATGCCCTCCATGAGGGCGGCCTGGTCGAGGTAGTTGTCGAGCAGGCGCGACGCCCCCGCGGCCCATCCCTTGAAGCTCTCCCGGTCGGCGACGGGTACGCCCAGGAGCTCGCAGATCACCACCGTCGGGAGGGGGTAGGCGAGATCGGCGAACACGTCGAGCACGCCGTCGCCGCGCTCCACCACCGCGTCGAGGAGCTCGTCCACCAGCCGCTCGATGCGGGGCTTGAGGCTGTCGACAGTGCGGGGGGTGAAGGCCTGGCTCACCAGCCCCCGCAGCCGGGTGTGGTCGGGCGGGTCGAGGAACATCATGAGGTTCGAGCCCGCCTTTCGCACGGGGCTCTCCTTGGTGAGGTCGATGCCCTCGCCCAGCCGGGCCGGGTTGGTCGAGAACCTCGGGTCGCGCAGCACGCTGGCGGCGTGGTCATAGCGGGTGAGCACCCACGTGCCGTCGGGGGCGTGATGGACGGGGTCGTGCCGGCGGATGAACGCGTAGGTGGGATAGGGGTCGCCGCGGTTCTCGGGCAGCATGGGGCTGGTGAGCCCCGCCTCGACCATCAGCGAGGCCAGGTCGGTCACGGCCCCCAGGACTACCACGAGCGGGACGACATCGTGAGCGCGCCCCGCACGCTGGCGACGGCCGCCGTCGGCGGGCTCCTGCTCGCCTTCAGCCTGCCGCCGTGGCCAGGGTCGACGGGGACGTGGGTTCTCGGGGTAGTGGGCGCGGCCGTGGTGTTCGGCGCGGTCGACGGCCGCCGGCTCCGGGCTCGCCTCGGCGCAGGGATGGCCGCCGGCCTCGGGCTCTACGTCCCCGGCCTGTGGTGGATGCGCGACTTCAGCCTGCCCGGGTTCGTCGCCACGGTGGTGCTCGAAGCCGCCATCCTCGCCGCCGCCATGGCGATCCTGCCACGGGCTGGCGCCGGACTGCATCCGCGGCCACGGCCACGGCCGACGGGCTGGGATGGCGGCTGGCCGCCTTTCCGGCCGCCGTGGTCCTGGCCGAGGCGGTCCGGGGCGCGTGGCCCTTCGGCGGACTGCCGCTGGCCGGCATCGAGTTGGGGCAGGCGGCCGGGCCCCTCGCCCCTGCCGCTCGTCTCGGCGGCCGGCTGCTCCTCGTCGGACTGGTCGCGCTGGCGGGGGCGGGGCTGGCGACCGCGGTCCGCCGCCGACGGGCCGGCCTCGTCCCCGCCGTGGCCGCGGCCGCAGTCGTGATGGTGGTCGCCGGCGGGGGAGCGGTCGCCCCCGGCGGGCGGTTCGCCGGCGAGCTGACCGTGGCCGCAGTCCAGGGCGGCGGGCCGAGGGGACTGCGAGCGGTGGAGACCGACTCCGCCCCCGTGCTCGACGCCCATCTCCGGGCCGCCGCCACCATCACCCCCGGGGTCGACCTCGTCCTGTGGCCGGAGGACGTGGTCGACGTCGCCCGCGCCTTCGCCGGCTCCGACGAGGAGGCGGCCCTGTCGGCCCTCGCCAACGCCCTCCGCACCACGCTCGTCGTCGGCATCGTGGAAGACGTCGACGACGACCGGTTCCGCAACGCATCGGTCGCCTTCGGACCCGACGGAGAGGTGGCCGACCGCTACGACAAGGTCCATCGGGTGCCGTTCGGCGAGTACATCCCGGCCCGCGCCTTCTTCTCCCGTCTGGCCGACGTGTCGGCCGTGCCCCGGGACGCGATCGCCGGTACGGGCCCGGGGGTCGTCGACACGCCCGCCGGACGCTTCGGAGTCCTCATCTCCTACGAGGTTTTCTTCCAGGACCGCAGCCGCGACGCGGTGCGGGCCGGTGGCCGGCTGCTGCTCGTTCCCACCAACGCGTCCTCCTACCGCGACGCCCAGGTCCCGGCGCAGCAGCTGGCGGTCGCTCGGTTGCGGGCCTTCGAGACGGGGCGGTGGGTGCTGCAGGCGGCGCCGACGGGGTACTCGGCGGTCGTCGACCACCGAGGCCGGGTCCTCGCCCGCAGTGGGCTGGGCGGTGCCGCCGTCCTGCGCCACGACGTCCAGGTGCGCACCGGCAGCACCCTGTTCGTCCGCCTCGGACCGGCGCCGGTCCTGGTCGCGGCGGGCGTCACCCTGGTCGTCGCCCACTGGCGGCGACGGCAACGTGGCCATCCCCGAGGCGATGCCCACACGGGCCCGATTCCCCCGGTGGCGCGGGTGACATCCGGCCTCCGCCTGGATAGTCTGCGCGCGGCCGGGAGGGGGCCGCAGTTGAACGACTTCACCGTGCATGCTCGGATGTCGGGAGCGCAGGCGACGGTCACGGTCATCGGCGACCTCGATGCCGCCACGGCCGGCGTCCTCCGCGAGCAGCTGCACTCCCTGATCGCCGACGGCGCCCACGCGTTGGTGCTCGACCTGCGCCGGGTGACGTTCATCGAGTCGGTCGCCCTGGGCGTGATCATCGCCGCCCACAAGCAGCTGGGCTCGAGCGACAGGACCCTGTGCATCGTCCTCGAACCCGGGCAGAACACGATCCGCAAAGTGTTCAAGGTCACCGGCCTCGACGGGGTGTTCCCCGTCCACTCCACGCCGGAAGCGGCCGAGGAGGACTGCGCCGACGATCCCCCCGCGGCGTAGGCCCCCCGCGGCGTAGGCCGCCGGCGCCGGGGGACCCGACGGCTCAGGGCAGGTCGAGCTCGATCACTTCCAGCCCGAGCAACCGGTCCTTGGCCAGGTCGGTGATGACCCGTCGGTGGCACCGGTTGGCGTCCCGTTCGACGCACAGCACGGCCACATCGCGGTAGCGCGCCTCCCGGAGGAGTTTCTCGAGGGCCACCTGGCCTTTGTGCTCCAGCCGCTCCCGCATCACCTGCACCGCCGCCGGATCGCCTTGGCGGTACGCCTCCCGGTTCTCGAGCGGGTTGCCGAACAGGGGCTCGTGGACATATTCGATCCCGGCCATGGCCAGCGCCACCGACAACGGCTGCCGGGAAAAGCCAGGGCGCCGGCTCCACGGCTGGAGGCGGACGTCAACCAGCAACGACACCCCGTGCCGGGCCAGGCGGTCGGCCAACTCCTCGGCCGTCGTGCCCTCGTAGCCAACGCTGTAGAGGGCCCGGCGGGGTACGGCGGGCGGGTTCATTCCCCGGCAGGGTATTCGCGCCCCGACCGCTATTTCGACGCCGCCGCCGACGCCGCCGGGGCCGCCGGGGCCGGGGCCGCCGGGGCCGGGGCCGGGTGCGTCGGCACCGGGCGGCCTCAGCGCCGGACCGCTAACGCCCGCCTACCCCGAGTGCGACTCGTAGCGGAAGACGTTCGTCTCCCGCTCGACGAAACCCACCCGCCGGTAGAGGCGGTTGGCTGCCTCCCGGGACGGGCGCGACGTGAGGTCGACGGTGCGGGCGCCGCCAGCCACCGCCCGCAGCACCGCCTCCCGGGTGAGGGCTTCGCCCACCCCTCGACCCCGCACCGCCTCGTCGACCACCACGTCCTCGATCCACGCCCGGACTCCGGTGGGGATGCGGAACACGGCCAGGGTGAGGAACCCCACGATGCGCCCGTCCTCGGGCGTCCGGGCCGCCAGGAGCAGCGTCGCCGCCGACGCCACGATCTCCGCCAGCTCGTCCTCCCTCGGCACCGGCGCCGACCGGGACAGTTGCGGCACCAGCCGTCCCATGGCCTCGATCACATCCGCCGTGACCTCGGTGATCTCCTCGATCACCGGACGATCGGGCACGTCAGTCGGGGTCGGGAACCGGCTCGGGCGGCGGCGGGCCCTCGTAGTGGGCGGAGGGCCGGATGAGGCGGTTGTCGGCCGCCTGCTCCAGGACGTGGGCCGTCCACCCGATGACCCGGCTGGACGTGAAGGTGGGCGTGAACAGGTCGCGGGGCAGGCCCACGTTGTCCATGACCACGCCGGCGTAGAACTCGACGTTGGCGTACAGCGCTCGACCCGGCTTGAGCTCGGCCAGCACCTCGACCACGGTCTTCTCCACCTGCTTGGCGAAGTCGACCATGGGCCCACCCAGGCGCTCGGCGACGCCCCGGAGCATGAGCGAGCGAGGGTCGTCGGTCTTGTAGATGCGGTGGCCGAAGCCCATGATCCGCTCGCCCCGCGTGATGGCGTCCCGCACCCAGGCGTCGGTCTTGTCGGGCGTGCCGATGGCGTCGAGCATGTCGAGGGCCCGGCTGGGCGCCCCGCCGTGCAGTGGCCCCGACAACGCCCCGATGGCACCGACGACCGCCGAACCCAGGTCGGCGCCGGTCGAGGTGATCACCCGGGCGGTGAACGTCGACGAGTTGAAGCCGTGGTCGGTGGTGGAGATGAGGTACTGCTCGATGGCGCGGGCGTGGGCGGGGTCGGGGATCTCGCCGGTGAGCATGTACAGGTAGTTGGCCGCGTAGGCCAGGTCGGGATGGGGGTCGATCGGGTCGAGGCCCTGGTTGAGCCGGTAGAGGGCCATGATCAGCGTCGGCATGACCGCGCTGGTCTGCATGGCATTGGCCCGCAGGGTGGCGGCGTCGATGTCCATCCACGACTTGAAGTCGCCGGCGTAGGCCAGGGCCGAATAGGCGGTGCGCAGGGCGTCGAGGGGGGTGAACGTCTCCCCCGCCGTGGCGATCCCGGGCAGGAGCTCCTTGACCGCCGGCGGGATGGCCCGCAGCGAGCGGATCTCCTCGGCGAACGTCTCCCGTTCCGCGGCCGACGGCAGGTTGCCCTCGTACAGCAGGTGCCAGACGTCCTCCAGGCTGCGCTTCTCGGCCAGTTCCACCGCGTTGTACTGGCGGTAGTGGTAGAAGCCCTCCATTCCCCGGACGTCGCCGACCGACGTCTCCGCCACCACCACGCCCTCCAGGCCCCGCTTGGCCTCGATGGCCCCCGGGTGCTGCACGGGGAGGATGGGCGCCAGCTTGAGCATGTCGCGCATGGAGACGATGCCGACCAGGCGGTCGCCGTCGACCACCGGGAAGTGCCGGTAGCCGTGGGCCTTGAGGCTCCGGAAGGCGTCGTCGATGTCGTCGGTGGCCTTGACCGTGTCGGGGTCGGGGGTCATCCACTCCGACACGAGGGCGGTGGCCGGTACGGCCCCCGCGCCCGCCACCCGCACCAGGTCGCGCTCGGTGAGGATGCCGACCGCATGGTCACCCTCGACCACCACGACCGAGCCCACGCCCCGCTGGAGCATGCGTTCGCAGGCCGAGGCGACGGTGTCCGAGGCGGCGACGGTGAGGACGTCGCGCGTCATCAGATCGGCTACCGAACGCACGCGCGTCTTGTCACCCATCGGATTTCACCTCCACAGCCGCATCGTACCGGGACAGTTCCGGCACCCACCTGACCAGCAGCAGCACGCCGAGCATGCATGCCAGACCCCCGGAGACTACTGAACCCCGAGGGGTGGTCAGGGCGGCGACCGCCCCCGCCTCGGCGTCGCCCAGGGCCGGGCCCCGGTCACCACCGCGATGTGGACCGAGTTGAGCCGTCCCCGGAGGCCGTCGGGCACGCTCAGCTGGAGGATGGTGTTGCGGAAGACGGCGCTGATCACGTCGGCGGCACCGGCGATGGCGAGGAACAGCAGGCCCAGAGGGAGCCACGGGACGAGCCCGAAGGCGGCGATGGCGGCACCCCAGACGAGGACGGAGACCACGACCGCCCGTCCCTGGCGGCGGACGCCTCCCACCCACCCGGTGAACAGGGCACCGAGGAGGGCGCCCGCGCCGGGAGCGGCATAGAGCAGGCCGACAGTCGTGGCGCCGCCGCCGAACAGGCCGGTGCCGAGGGCCGGGAACAGGGCCCGCGGCATCCCGAACACCATGGCGTTGATGTCGATGAGGAAGGTGCTTTGGAGCAGGCGGCGGCCCTTGAGGAACGACAGGCCCTCCTTGATCGACGCCAAGCCGGCCTTGGTCCCCCCGCCCTCCGGCGGCTGGGGCTTGATGAGGGCGATGGCGACGAGGGCGGCGGCGTAGGTGGCGGCGTCGATCCAGTAGGCGGCGGCCAGGTCGATCTGACTGATCACCACCCCGGCCAGCGCCGGTCCCGCCACCTGCCCGATCTGGAAGACGACCTGTCCCAGGGCGGCGGCCGCCGGGAACTGCTCGCGCGACACCATCCCCGGCACCATGGCGTTGCGGGTGGGCAGGTCGATCCCCCACAGCCCGGCGTTGAGCGCGCCCAGGACGTACAGCGGCCACAGGGCGGGATGGTCGAGGGAGGCGTTGACGGCCAGGGCCACGCTGGTGGCGGCCTGGGCCACCACGTTGACGAGGAGCAGCTTGCGGCGGTCGACGGCATCGGCCACCGCCCCGCCGATCAGGGACATCACCACCAGGGGCCCGAGCGACGCCAGCCCGGTCAGTCCCACCGCCAGCGACGACCCGGTCAGGAGGTACACCTGGAAGGGGATGGCGACGACCGTCAGCTGGCGTCCCAGGTAGGAGACGGCGTTGCCGATGAAGAGCAGCCGGAAGTCGCGTGAGTCCCGGAGAGGCGAGAGGTCGGCCAGGAGCCGGCGCCGGGGCCGCGTCAAGAGGGCCGCACGGCAGGGGGCTGCGTTCGTCTCCCCGGTCGAGATAGACGAGGGGGACGATCGAGCTCTGCGGGAACTGACCACACGCCGCCGGCACCGGCGCGGTCCGCGGCGCGATCCGGTCGCCAGGCGATCGCCGCCCGCCGCGGAAGGCCGATGCGCCATGGTCCGCGGCGCGATCCGGTCGCCAGGCGATCGACGTGCGCCGAAAGGCCGAGGCGCCACGGTCCGGGGCGCCGCAATTCGGTCGGCAGGCGATCGATTCGAGCCGAGGAACGCCTTACGGCGGGTTATGGCGCCGGCTGGCACGTCGGACACCAATAGGCGGTGCGGGCCTGCTCGCCTTGCCGCTTCGAGCGGATCGGGGTGCGGCACCGGCGGCACGGCTGTCCGGTGCGGCGGTAGACGGCCATCCCGGTGGGCACGCCCGTCCGGGACGCCACGCCGGGGCGCATCAGCCGGCCGGCGCCGGCGACGAGGGCGCCGAGCTCGTCGTCGGTGATGGCCGAGAGGGGCGTCCACGGGTTGAGGCCCTCGGCGAAGAGGGATTCGCACCGCCAGATGTTCCCGATGCCGGCCACCACCCGCTGGTCGAGGAGCAGCTCGCCCGAGGGGACGGTCGGGCGGGCCGGCCCGGGCCCGGCGGCGGACCTCGTCAAGGTCGATGTCGTCGTGGAGCACGTCGGGGCCGAGGTTGGCGAGGGACGGGTGACGCATCTCGGCGCCGGGCCGGAGGAGCTCGACGACGGGGGCGTTGAAGCACACCGCCACCCGATCGCCGCAGGTGAGGGTGAGCCGGGCCTGCCGCTCCGGGCGCCGCCAGGGCTGGCCCGCGGGGTAGACGTGCCACGAGCCCGTCATCCGCATGTGGGTGTGGAGGATCTGGCCGCCGTCGAGGCGGATCATGAGGTTCTTGCCCCAGGCGTCGACGCCGTCGATGGTGCGACCGACGAGCTTCTCGGCCGGGAACCCCTCCACCCGGCTGGTGGCGGCGGTGATCTCCCGCCCCGCCAGCCACCGGTGCATGGTGGCCGACGTCCGGGCCAGGGTGTCGCCCTCAGGCACCGGCCGCGCCCCCCGAACCGGTGACGATTTCTGGGGCTCTGGACCCAGAAAATGTCACCAGTTCGTTAGGCATAACGCACCAGTCCCTTCGGGGAGGGGACGAAGCCGGCGGCCCGCAGGACTGGCGCGAGGGCGTCGTCGTAGCGCTCGACGGCCAGGCGGCGGACCCGGCCGCTGGCCACCAGGCCGTCGAGGGCGCCGACGGCGGCCTCCTCCCAGGTGCCGTCGAGGTCGCGCAGGGCAACCAACGACTTGCCTCCCTTCTCCACGTAGAGCGAGGCCAGGCCGTCGACCAGCACCACGTACGCCCCCGCCACCCGCCGGGGACTGTGCCGTGCCTCACGGCCGGCTTCGCCGCCCGGGCCGGCGGGCCCGGGTGTAGCCTCACTGGCGGCTCCGCCGCCCGGGCCGGCGGGCCCGGGCACCGGCCACGGCAGGGACACGCCGTAGGCGTTGGCGGGGTCGGTGGCGGCCAGGACGAGGACGTCGCCGGTGGCCTCCCGGCGGGCCCGCAGCCGGTCGACGGCGCCGGGGAGGGCGAACTGGCCCCGCCCAGGCCGGCCACGAAGTACCCCCGCCGGGCCCGGCCCGACTCCTCCATGGTCCGCAGCACCGGGTACACCGCCGCGAACCCTCCCCCGTGGCCCTCGCCCCGAACCGCAGCCCGGGTGAGCACGCCGTGGCGGTCGAGGAGGGCGGCGGACAGGGCATACGAACGCTCGGTGGGGGTGACGTCGCCCAGGGGTAGCTCGGCCTCCACCAGCGCCCACCGGCCCTGGGCCTTGGGGGGGCCGAGGACGGTGAGCGAACCCGGCCGGGGGCGTTTGTTGGCGCTCGCCGGGCGCCTCGCCGTCCCGCCGACGAACGCCCGCAGAGCGGCGAAGGAGTCGTTGGTGACCTCGCCCGCCCACACCAGGTCCCAGAGCGCGGTCAGCGAGGCCTTGTCGTCGGTGCCGGCCAGCTCCCGGAAGAAGCACGCCCCCCGGCGGGCCAGGACCTCCCGGATGCGGTCGTGCTCGGGGTCGGAGGGCCGCTCGCCGCCGCCGCCGCCCGTCACCGGCCGCAGGGCGGCCGCTTGGCCCCGGAGGAACAACAACACCTTGCCGTCGTCGCGGCCGAGGGGACCGGCGCCCACCCACGCCACCTCACCGGCCGCGGCCAGCTCGTCCAACAACCGGGGCGACCAGTCGGACACCCGGGCCGACAGCACGTCGCGCTCGAGCACCGACGCGGGGACGGGCACGCCCTGGAGTTGGCGCACCACCTCGACCAGCCGGTCGACGCCGCGAGCGTCGGAGCCCACCCCCTGCCATTCGGGCAGGAACCGGGCCAGCACCGGCGCCTCGACCGGCTCGACCTCCTTGCGCAAGGCGGCCAGCGACCGCTGCCGGAGCGACCGCAGCACCTCGGGGTCGCACCACTCCCGCTCCCGGCCCTCGGGTCGGAACTCACCCCGCAGCAGCAGTCCCCGGTCGGCCCGCCCCGCCAGCACCGCCTCGACCACGCCGACGGGTAGCCCGAGGCGGAGGGCCGGCTCGGCCGTCACGAACGGACCGTGGGTGCGCGCCCACCGGCCGAGCAGCGATCCCAACGGGTCGTCGACCGGCACCAGGAAGACGTCGGGCAGGCCCGGGGGTGGCTGGGCGCCCAACGCGTCGCGGTAGCGGCCGGCGTCGTCGGCCAAGATCAGCCGCAGCTCCCCGCCGACCTTCAGCTCGACCGCCCGCCGGTCACGCAGCAACGCCTCCGAGAAGTCGGCCGTCGACCGGGCCCGCAGCTCGGACCGGGTGAGGTCGCCCAGCCGTCGCAGCAGGTCGGACGCCTCGTCGGCCGAGCGGGCCCAGTAGCGCTCGTCGAGGGCCTGGAGCTGGTCCTCGAGGGCGGCCAGGGCGCCGGGGTCGACCAGCTCTCGCAGCTCCTCCGCCCCCAGGAGGTCGGCCAGCATCTCCCGGTCGAGCGTGAGCGCCTGCGCCCGCCGCTCGGCCAGGGGCGCGTCGCCGTCGTAGAGGAAGTTGGCCACGTAGGCGAAGGCCAACGAGGCCGCAAACGGGGACGGGGCGGCCGTCTCCACCGACACCAGGCGCACGGTCCGAGACCGGATGCCGGCCAGCAGCTCCGTCAACGCCGGCAGGTCGAACACGTCCCGCAGGCACTCCCGGTACGTCTCCAGCAGGATCGGGAACTCGCCGTGCTTCGACGCCACCGCCAGCAGGTCGGCCGACCGCTGCCGCATCTGCCACAGGGGCGTGCGTTGGCCGGGGCGCCGCCGCGGCAACAACAACGCCCGGGCCGCGTTCTCCCGGAACCGGGAGGCGAACAGGGCCGAGTTGGCCAGCTCGCCCACCACCAGCTCCTCGACCTCGTCGGGGTCGACCACCACCATGTCGATGGGCGGCGCCTCGTCGGCTTCGGGCAGGCGGACGACGATGCCCTCGTCGGACCACATCGTCTGCACCTCGAGGCCCAGCCGGTCGCGCACCCGGGACTCGATGGCCAGCGCCCACGGGGCGTGCACCCGTCCCCCGAAGGGCGAGAGCACGCACACCCGCCAGTCGCCCAGCTCGTCGCGGAAGCGCTCGACCACGATCTGGCGGTCGGTGGGCAGCACGCCCCCCGTGAACAACCGCTCTTCGTCGAGGTAGGCCCGCAGGTTCTTGACCGCCAGGGCGTCGAGCGAGCACTCCTCCGTCAGTCGGGAATCGGGCCACGAGTCGACCTCCCGTAGGAAGCCCCCGATGGCCCGGCCCAGCTCGACGGGCCGGCCCACGTTGTCGCCGTGCCAGAACGGCATCTTCCCCGGCTCGCCCGGCGCCGGTGTAACCACCACCCGGTCGCGAGTGATGTCTTCGATGCGCCAGGTGGACGCTCCCAGCACCATCGTCTCTCCCGGCCGGCTCTCGTAGACGAACTCCTCGTCGAGCTCGCCCACCCGCGACCCCTCGGGCGTGAAGACGCCGAACAGGCCCCGGTCGGGGATGGTGCCGCCACTCACCACCGCCAGCATGCGGGCGCCGGGCCGGCCCGCAGCCGGCCTTCGACCCGGTCCCAGACCAAACGGGGCCGCAGCTCGGCGAAGGCGTCGGACGGGTAGCGGCCGGACAGCATGTCGAGCACGTTCTCCAGCAGCGGCCGGGAGAGGTCGGCGAAGGGGTAGGCGCCGGCGGCCATCTCCGCCACCTCGTCGACCGTGACGTCGTCGACGGCGCACATGGCCACGATCTGCTGGGCCAGCACGTCGAGCGGGTTGCGGGGGACCTTGGTCTCCTCGATCAGCCCCCGCTCCATGCGGGCCGCGGCCACCGCCGCCACCACCAGGTCGCCCCGGAACTTGGGGAAGATCTTGGCTTCGGAGGGTTGCCCCACCTGATGTCCGGCCCGGCCGATGCGCTGGAGGCCGCTGGCCACCGACGGCGGCGCCTCCACCTGCACCACCAGGTCGATGGCGCCCATGTCGATGCCCAGCTCGAGGCTGGACGTGGCCACCAGGGCGGGGAGCTTGCCCGCCTTCAGCTGGTCCTCGATCTCCAGCCGCTGCTCGCGGGCGATCGACCCGTGGTGGGCCCGGACCAGCTCCAGTCGTTCGCCTGTCTCGCTCCGCTCGGTGGCCAGGTCGTTGAGGCGGGCCGCCAGCCGCTCGGCCAGCCGCCGGGAGTTCACGAAGATGAGGGTGGACGTGTGCGAGCGGATGAGGTCGAGCAGGACGGGGTGGATGGCGGGCCAGATCGAGTGGCGGACCTCGGGGTCGCCCGCCGCCGGCCCCGACAGCACGTCGGGGATGACCTTGCCCAGCTCGCCCATGTCGGCGACGGGGACGATGACCTCCAGCTCCAACTGCTTGCGGACCCCGGCGTCGACGACTGACACCGGCCGGGCCCGCCACTCCCCCTCCACCTGATGACGCCCGCCCAGGAACCGGGCCACCTCGTCCAATGGACGCTGGGTGGCCGACAGCCCGATCCGTTGCGCAGGACGATCCGTCAACCGCTCCAGCCGTTCCAATGAGAGCGCCAGGTGGGCACCCCGCTTGGTGGCCGCCACCGAGTGGATCTCGTCGACGATCACGTACTCCACCGACCGGAGGACCTCGCGGGCGCCCGACGTGAGCATGAGGTAGAGCGACTCGGGCGTCGTCACCAACACGTCGGGCGGGTGGCGGACGATGTCGCGCCGGTCGGACTGGGGCGTGTCGCCGGTGCGAATGCCAACCCGCACGTCGGGAACGGGCAGGCCCCGGCGCGACGCCTCCATGGCCATGCCGGCGAGGGGCGCCCGCAGGTTGCGCTCGACGTCGTAGGTGAGGGCCTTCAACGGCGAAACGTAGAGCACCCGCAGGCGGCGCTTCTCGTCCGCCGCCGGACCCTCGCTGACCAGCCGGTCGAGCGCCCACAGGAAGGCGGCCAGGGTCTTGCCCGAGCCAGTCGGGGCGAGGATGAGGGTGTGGTCGCCCCTGCTGATGGCGTCCCAACCCTGCTCCTGGGCGTCGGTGGGGGCCTCGAACGCAGACTCGAACCAGGCGCGCGCCACAGGCGAGAACCGGTCGAGCGCAGCCACCCCATCAAGGGTAGAGACTGCGAGCGACAACAGCAGCCGGCCCGGACTTCGTCAGGGTTGCGGGAGGACCTGCTCGCAGGATGCGGCGGTGGAGGTCGGGGTCACGAAGCACTGATCGGCACCGCCCTCGCCGAACAGGGCGTTGTTCCCGGTTCCACCGATCAGCCGGTCGCTCCCGTTGCCTCCGAAAAGGCGATCGTTGCCGGCGCCGCCGTCGATCTGATCGTTCCCATCGCCGCCACAGATCCGGTCGTTGCCACCAAGCCCCTGGATCCCATCGCTGCCGCCCAGGCCCACCATCACGTCGTTACCCGGCGTGCCGACGATCGTGTCGTTCCCCGGCGTGCCGACGATGGTTGCCGCCAGGCCGTCACACGTCGGCGGGCCGACCGTCGTCGAGGTCGTGGACGAGGTCGTGGTGGACGAGGTGGTGGATGAGGTCGAGGTGGACGAGGTCGTGGTGGACGAGGTGGTGGACGACGTCGTGGTGGACGAGGTGGTCGACGTGGTCGTCGTGCTCCCGCCCCCGAACGAAATCGGACTGTCCTGCATGCCAAAAACGTTGTTGAGGACCGCGACGACGCGGCACGGATGCTCCGGGACCGTCTGGCAGTTCACGTTGGTGTTGTCGGAGGAGACATAGGTGCTGGTGACGGTGACCGGTACCGGTCCGAAGTTCCCCGACGCGTTCGTCGTGAAGGCGCCGATGTCTTTGCACTCGTCGAACCCGAGGCCCGCATTGAACTTGCACTGCTGCAGCGTGCCCGGCTGGTTGGCGACGAAGCCGTTGCCGCTGACGTTCACGTTCGCAGTTGGAGGCAGGTTGGTGCTGGGGGTCACCGCGAGCAAGGCGGAGGCCTTCTGCGCGTAGGCGAAGACGAGGACAGCTACCAGGAGGCCCACCATGCCGGGTCGATACCTCCGAAGCACAGATCCCATGGGCGCCAGCCTCCCTTCCCAGCGGAAGCAAAATAGCCCTTGCACCACGGCCGATCAACGCCCGAGGCCGGCCTTCCCGACGCAACGCACGGCATGCTTGTCGATCCGGCCCCAACCCGTCCGTCGTAGGGCAGAGAACCCCACGAGGAGGAGTGATCCCGATGCGCTACCTGCTGCTGATCGCCAACGACGAGTCGGTCATGGCCGCCATGAGCCCGGAGGAAGGCCAGGCGATGATGGCCGGCTACTCGAAGTTCGGCGAGGAGATGACGGCCCGGGGCGTCCTCCAGGACGGCAACCGGCTACGGCCGACGAGCGACGCCACCACCGTCCAGGTCCGCAACGGCGAGGTCCTCACCGCCGACGGGCCCTTCGCCGAGACCAAGGAGCAGATCGGTGGCTACTACGTCGTCGACTGCCAGGACCTGGACGAGGCCATCGAGGTGGCGTCGAAGCTTCCCCACGCCACCAACGGCACCGTCGAGGTCCGGCCCATCTGGGAGATGTAGTTGCCAAAGGAAGTGGACGACGTCGAGGCCGCGGTCGCCCGGGCCTTCCGTGACGAGTGGGGCCGGGTGGTGGCCACGCTCATCCGGACGACGGGCGACTGGGACCTGGCCGAGGAGTGCACCCAGGACGCCTTCGCCCGGGCACTCGAGCGGTGGCCGGCCGACGGCGTCCCCCGCAACCCCGGCGCCTGGCTCACCACCACCGCCCGCAACCGGGCCTACGACCGGCTGCGCCGCGACGCGGTGGGCGCGGCCAAGGTCCAGCAGGCGGCGGCCGTGACCGGGCCGACGTCGGCGGTCCCGACGACCACCACCCCGACCACGACCGCCCCGACGACGACGACGGCAGCGGCATCGACGACGACCGGCTGCGGCTGATCTTCACCTGCTGCCACCCCGCCCTCCCGCTCGAGGCCCGGGTGGCGCTCACCCTGCGCACCCTCGGCGGCCTGACGACCCCCGAGATCGCCCGGGCCTTCCTCGTCCCCGAAGCCACCATGGCCCAGCGGCTGGTGCGGGCCAAGCGCAAGATCCGCCACGCGGCCATCCCCTACCGGGTGCCGCCCGCCCACCTGCTCCCGGAGCGGACGGCGTCGGTGCTGGCCGTGCTCTACCTGCTGTTCAACGAGGGCTACGCGGCCACCACCGGCGCCGACCTGGTGCGCCGGGGGCTGTCCGCGGAGGCCATCCGCCTGGCCCGCACCCTGGCCCAGCTCATGCCCGACGAGCCCGAGGTCCTCGGGCTGCTGGCCCTCATGGTCCTCCACGACGCCCGCCGTCCGGGACGGGTGGACGCCGCCGGCGACCTCGTCCCCCTCGAGGACCAGGACCGCTCCCTGTGGGACCGGGCGGCCATCGACGAGGGCGTGGCCGTCCTCGACGCCGCCCTTCGGCGAGGGGAGCCGGGGCCGTACCAGGTGCAGGCCGCCATCGTCGCCTGCCACGCCACCGCTCCCGACCACGCCGCCACCGACTGGACCGAGGTCGCCGGCCTCTACCGGCAGCTGGGCCGGTTCGTCCCGACGGCGGTGGTCGAGCTCAACCGCTCGGTGGCGGTGGCGATGGCCGACGGGCCCACCGCCGGGCTGGCCCTCGTCGAGCGGCTGGAGGCATCGGGGGCGCTGCCCGGCTACCACCTGCTGCCCGCCACCCGGGCCGACCTCCTCCGCCGGCTCGACCGTCGCCCGGAAGCGGCCGCCGCCTACCGCCACGCTCTCAAACTGGCCACCAACGACGCCGACCGCCGCTTCCTCACCCGCCGGCTGGAAGAGGTGAGTCCCGGAACATCCAAACCGTCCCCATGATCCCTTCACAATCGAGGCCGATCCTGAGGTCACCAAGCAACCAAAGGAGCGAGACATGGAGAACAACCGACGAGTGCTGACGGGGGTGCTGGCCGGAGTGCTGGCCGCCGGCCTGCTCATCAGCGTGGCCTTCGGGGCCTACCGGGCCGGCGAGCGCCGGGAGGTGGTCACCCGGGTGGCCGGCGACGGCGAGGTGGTCAGGGTCATCGATGGAGGCGGCCACTGGGGCTACGGGCCGGGGCCCGGCTTCTTCCTCTTCCCCCTGCTGGGCGTCGGTCTCCGCCCGCGACCTGGTCGCGGCCCACGGCGGCACCATCGGCGCCGCCAACACCGATGACGGCGGGGCCACGATCGGCTTCACTGTCCCCATGGGTTCAAACACCGGATGAGCTTCCAGGCCGACCAGGTGGCCGCCGTCTTCGGACGGGCGGCCGCGACCTACGACAGCGTCATCCCCTTCTTCACCTCGTTCGGCGCCCGACTGGTGGAGTCGGCCGGCCTCGCCCTGGGGGAGCGGGTGCTCGACGTGGGCTGCGGGCGAGGGGCCACCCTCCTGCCGGCCTCGGTGGCGGTCGGGCCCACCGGGCGGGTGGTGGGGATCGACCTGGCCGAGGAGATGGTCGCCCTCCTGGGGGGTGACCTGCAGGCGGCGGGCATCGAGAACGCCACCGTCCGGTCCGGCAACGCCCAGGCCCTCGACATGGAGGACGCCACCTTCGACGTGGTCCTGTGCCAGATGGTCCTCCACCTGCTGCCCGAGCCGGAGACCGCCGCCGCCCAGTTCTCCCGGGTCCTGGTGGCGGGCGGGCGGTGCGTGGCCTCGGTCCCGTCGGGAAGCCCCGGGTGGGAGTTCATCGGCCAGATCTACGGCCGCTACGCACCCCGGATCGTGCGCCCGCCGGAGGTCCCCTTCCGAGAGACGTTCGACCTGCCGGCCACGCTGGCCGCCGGCGGGTTCGAGATCGTCGACGACCATGAGGTCGAGCTCCGCTTCCACTTCCCCAACGAGCAGGGGTGGTGGGATTGGGGCTGGTCGAACGGGATCCGCGCCCTCTACGAGATCCTGGCCGCCGACGACCTGGAGGCCTTGAAGCAGGAGGCCTTCGCCGAGCTGGCCAGCCGGCGGACGCCGGACGGCATCCCCGTCATCCAGCGGGCCCGGGTGGTGACCGGCGCCACCCCGCGGGCCTGACCGTCGGGCGCGGCTACCGGCGGCGGCGGCCCTCGATGGCGCCCAGCAGGAGGAGCAGGAGGGTGGCACCCAGCGCCGCCAGCAGCACCGAGCGCAGTCCGAAGCTGGTGATCCCCTCGTAGCCGGCGGCCCTCGCCAGCGCCCCGCCGAGCATGGCCCCGGCCACGCCGACGACGATCTTGGTCAGGCACCCCTCCTGCGGCCGCCCCGACACCATGCCGGCCAGCCACGCCGCCAGCAGCCCCACGACGATCCAGGCAACCAGACCCACGAACGCGACGCTACGCCGTGACCGCCGGCGCCGGGCCCGATTGGCAGCCACGCCGAGGCCCACCAGCACGGCCAGGAGCAGCCCCGCCACCAGGACCGGCTCCGGCGTGGCCCCGGAGGCGGCGATGAGCACGGCCGCCACGGGGACGGCGATCGTTCGCTGCCACCCCGGCCGCTTGAAGCGGCGGTGGAGGGCCCACACCGCGGTCAGGTAGACCGCCACCGGGAGGGTGAGGGCGAAGCCGGCCTGGAGGTCGGTGAGCTCCGAGTGGTGGGTCGCCTGGTCGACCGCCACCGCCAGTCCCGCCCCCGCGGCGGCGGCGGAGGCGAAGACCACGTAGTGGCCGTAGCCCCACGAGAAGGCCCCGGTCAGCCGCTCGGCGAACGTACGGCGGGCCCGCTCGATCAGCAGGTCGGCGGGCATGTCGAAGTACATCCACCACATGGAGAACACGATCAACAGCCCCCCCACCACCACCGTGGCCAGGTCGCGGAAGCGGGTGGCGTCGTCGAGGGCGGCCTGGACGCCGACGGTGGCGGCCAGCAGCGTCTCGCCCAGCACGATGATCGTGAACAGGCCGTAGCGCTCGGCGATGTGGTGGGGATGCCACGACGTGCGGCCGGCCGCCTCGGCCCACAGCGGCACCGCCAGTTCGGCCGCGGCCAGGACGAAGAAGACGGGCACGCCGATCTCGTCGGGTAGGGCCAGGCGAGCCACCCACGCCACCTGGAGGAGGCCGATCCCGGCCGCGTAGCGCAGGGCGCACGTCCGCCCCTCGGGATGCGACGCCGCCGCCCGCAGCCACAATGCCACCATGGCCGTCCGCATCACGACGTACCCCGCCACCATGACCTCGACGTGACCGCCGTCGAGGACCCGAGGCACCCCCGCGGCCAGGATCAGCACGCCGATCATCAGCACCATCACCGCCATGCGGTAGGCGGCGTCGTCGGTGTCGTAGGCGGAGGCGAACCAGGTGAAGTTCATCCACGCCCACCAGATGCCGAAGAAGACGAGGAGGAAGCCGCCGAGGGACTCGGCTCCGTGCCCGTCGACCAGGCCGTGGTGGAGCCCGGACGCGGCCTGGGCCACCGCCACCACGAACGTGAGGTCGAAGAACAGCTCGAGCGGGGTCGACGCCCGGTGAGCCTCTTCGGGGTCCCGAGCCGCCATGCGCACGTGGAGTTGCATCCCGCAATCCTTACGGCAACATCTACTGATGACCACGTCCCGGATCGACGAGCTGCTGGCCGACGTCCGTCGCCGGCTCCCCCACCGGCCCACGGCCGACGAGGTGCCGACCTTGCGGGCCCGGGGCGCGCTCCTCGTCGACATCCGGCCGGCGGAGCAGCGGGCCCGGGACGGTGCGTTGGCGGGGGCGGTCGTCGTCGACCGTAACGTCCTCGAGTGGCGCCTCGACCCGACGTCGCCCCACCGCATCCCCGAGGTCACCGGCACCGACCAGGAGGTGGTGGTCGTGTGCAACGAGGGCTACGCCTCCAGCCTGGCCGCCCTCAGCCTGCAGCAGCTCGGGTTCCACCGGGCGACCGACCTCGACGGCGGCATCCAGGCCGTCCTCCATTCCGTCCTCCATGCCGGCCTCCGGGGCTAAGCCGGGGAGGTACACGCCCGCACCCGGGTACCCTCGACGTGATGGACCACGTGTTGTGGGAGTCCCGTCCTGCGCTGCGCAGGCCGGTGCTGCTGGCCGCCTTCGAGGGGTGGAACGACGCCGGCGACGCGGCCTCGTCCGCCGTCCGCTACCTGCGAGACCGCTGGCAGGCCAAGCCCTTCGCCACCATCGACCCCGAGGAGTACTTCGACTTCTCCTCCACCCGGCCCCATCGTGCGCCTCAACGACGACTTGGGGCGGGAGATCGCGTGGCCCTCGAACGAGCTGTCGGCGGCGTCGCTGCCGGGGACGTCGCGCGACGTGGTCGTGCTGCTCGGCACCGAGCCCCAGCTGAAGTGGCGGACCTTCACCCGGGAGCTGGTCGACGTCGCCACCTCGCTCGGCGTCGAGCTGGTCGTCACCATGGGCGCGCTGCTGGCCGACGTGGCCCACACCCGACCCGTCCGGGTCACCGGCACCGCCGCCGACAACGACCTCGTACAGCGGCTGGGCCTCACCCGGTCCACCTACGAGGGCCCCACCGGCATCGTCGGCGTCCTCCACGAGGCCTTCGGTCGGGCCGAGATCCCGTCGGCATCGCTGTGGGCCGCGGTCCCCCACTACGTGGCCGCCACCCCGTCCCCCAAGGCGTCGCTGGCCCTGGTCGAACGGGCCGCCCGCCTGCTGTCGACGTCGCTGTTCACCGCCGACCTCCAGGTCATGGCAGCCGACTACGAGCGCCAGGTGAGCGAGGTGGTCGACAGCGACGACGACGTGGCCGCCTACGTCCGTCGCCTGGAGGACCACGCCGACGACCCCGACGAGAGCGGCCGCCTGGAGCTCGATGTCGGGCGACGCCCTCGCCGACGAGCTCGAACGCTTCCTCCGCGAACAGGAATAGGCGAGCGCCGGACTACGGCGTGATGCCGTAGGGCGCCAGGGTCTCGGGGGCGTTGGGGAAGACCGCGGCGGCCGCGGCCACCAGGTCGTCCGGGGTGGCGATCTGGTAGGCGTTCTGGGCCACGTAGACGCGCAGGGCGCAGTCGACCAGGTCGGGGGGCCCAGGCTGGCCAGGGCCTGGGCGCCCTGGGTGTACACCCCGTCCTGGTACGCCTGGGGCCGGAGCGTCCAGAACGACATGGGCTCGCCCAGCCGGCCCTGGGCCACCCGGGGGATGGGCGCGGCCGCGTAGGTGGCCAGTTCCTGGGCGTGGCGAGCCTCGACGTAGGTCGTGAGCCCCTCGTCGAGCCACGGGTCGCGGCCCTGGTTGTTGCCCACCAGCCCGTAGAACCACATGTGGCCGACCTCGTGGGTGGTGATCTCGCCCTCGGTGAACGGGCCCTGCATGATGTGGGACGGGTACTCGATGCCGCCCCCCAGTCCCGGCGTGATGGCCAGGGACAGGGTCGTCCACGGGTAGGGCCCGTAGCGCTGGCCGAAGGTCTGCAGGACGTCGACCACCTGGTCGAGGAAGTCCTGGGCGTCGCCCGGCACCCCGAAGTGGACCCCGACGGTGACCTGCACCGGGTCGGGGGCATGGGCGACGGCGGTGACCAGGTCGGTGAACAATCCGATCGACAGGGCCACGTCCCGCATGGCGGTGGCGACGAAGTGGTTCGACCCGTCGGGGGCCCGCTCCCCGCTGGCGATGACTCCGTAGCCGTCGGGCACGGTGACGGTGAGGTCGAAGTCGGCGGTGGGTGCGACCGACGCCTCCGCGAAATCGCCCACCGCCGGCTGGCGGGCCCAGCCCACGCCCGGCTCCCACGACAGGATCGGGAAGAACGAGCCCAAACGCATGGCCTCGGCGTCGAGGGACAGCCGGTCGTTCGCCGGGCCGGGTACGACCAGGGACCAGGGGACGGAGATGTCGATCGTCGTGCCGGCGGCGATGGTGCGTCCGGGATCGACCACGAGGGTCGTGCTGTCGGCCCGCTCTGACGGCGCCGGCTCTCCATCGACGGTGACCGGCCCGGTGTCGAGACGGGTGCCGCCGAGGGCCGGTCGGGGACCGTAGGGCCACAGCCGGAAGACGAGTTCGTCGACATCGAGGTCGGGGGTGAACGCCACCAGCAGCGTGCCGTCGACCGTCCCCTGGGCGGGTTGAACGGCGGCGGTGATCACGTACCGGGGGCGGTCCGGAGATGGTTCGGCCCGGGTCGGGATGGTGGGACAGGCGGGGGCGGTCGCCGGGGGCAGGGAGGTGGCGGGGGCGGAGGTGGCGGGGGCGGCCGGGGCGGTGGTCGTGGTGGTGGGTGCCGGCGGTGCCGCCCGGTCGCCGTCGCCGCCGTCGCCGCCGCCGTTGCCGTCGCCGCCGCGGCACGCGGCCAGGGCCAGGAGGACGCCCACCACCAGGCGGAGGGGGCGCCGGCTCACGGTCCCATAGTGGCAGGCGGGGACGGGCACACTGGGTTCATGGCCAGCCCCGTTCCGACGTGCGTGTGGAAGGTGTCGGACGGGTTGGTCGTCGCCCTGGACGAGCGGTTCGGTCCGCCGGTGGACGCCTACGTCAACGGGTCACAGGTGTGGCTGCGGGACGACGGGCCGGGCGGGATCACCGTCGAGTGGCGCCTCCATCCGGTGGCCGGGTACCGACGACCGCCGGGGATGGGCACCTACGAGGTGTTCGACGAGATCTCGGCCGCCGTCGGAGCGGGGGTGGTGCCGGTGGCTGCCCCGGAGACCCTCTGGGACGGGCTGGAGGCGTTCCCCGCCTATGGCGACGAGGTGGAGCCGGCCACCCTGGCCGCGGCCTGCACCGAAGCCCTCGGTCGGGCGCCCGACGCGGCCGGGCTGGCCGACCACCAGGGCATCGGCGACGCCTGGGAACATTCGGGAGGACAGGTGTCGATCGTGGCCGCCCTCATCGAGCAGCTGTCACCGCCTGCGTCCTAGCCGGGTCAGCGGCGGCGGCGACCGCCTCGGCGGCGGTTGGACCGGCCGTGGGAGTGGTCGTCGCCGTCGTGGTCGTCGCCGCCGTCGCCCATCCTTCCACTGAGGTCGACGACCAGGGCGTCCTCGTCGGTGTCGGGACGGTCGGCGAGGTGGGAGGCGCTGGCCAGCAGGTCGTGGACCTCGCCCTCCTGCCAGAAGGAGTCGACGTCGGTGTCGTCGACGTCGGTGCCGTCGACGTCGGTGCCGTCGTCATCGGGCTCCGGCTCCCCGGCCGTGACCTCAGCCGGCACCGCCTCGGCTTCGTCGTCCTCGGCCTCGTCGTCGTCGTCTTCCTCGTCGCCGAGACCGTCGTCGTCCTCTTCGTCCTCTTCGTCCTCTTCGTCCTCGTCGTCCTCGTCGTCCTCGTCGTCGTCCTCGTACTCGTCGTCCTCGTCGTCGTCGTCGCCCTCTTCCGCCTCGCTGCCGTCGGCATCGGCGGTGGCGGCGTCGGCGGTGGCGACCTCGATGTCGGCGGCGGCGGACCAGTCACTGTCGGCGGACGCCACCGCCTCCTCAGCGACGGCCGCCGCGGCGGCGACGTCGCTCTCGGACGGACGGCCGGCATCGATGAGGCGGCGGAGGGCCTCGGCCTCCTCCTGGGCGCTGACCTGCTCCTCGCCGACGGCCGACTCGGGATGCTCGGCCATCTTCGGCGCCGGCTGCTCGACGACCGCGCTGTAGACCCGGGCCCAGCGGACCAGCTCGTCCTCCACGCCCATGATGAAGACGCCCGCCACCTCGACGTCGCGTCCGGCGCCGTGCAGCTCCACCCACACCGTGCTCTCGTGGGACGCCGACCGGACCAGGCTCAGGCGGAACCCGGGCTCGCTCTCGAAGATGGCCTGCCAGTTGCGCTTGACCTGCATCGATCCCCGGAAGTTGCGGCTCGGGTAGATCGGCTGGATGCTCTCGAAGTCGGGATGGAGGCACTTGGCGATGGCGTCCGCGTCATGGCGGTTGGCCGCGTCGACGAAGCGGCTGACCACGGAGACCGGGTCGGACACGGTCTTTCGACGACGAAATCGGCGCAGCAGCAGCAAGAAGACGACCTCCTGGGGACCGGGGTTACGGTAGTTCGTCGTTCCCGGCGCCGCCGATCTCGCCGGTGCGCCAGAGCGGATGGCGGGGCTGGTCGAAGAGCACGTCGACCGGCTCGCCCCGGATCGCGGCGAAGGCCGGCACCAGCCAGCGGCCGGCACCGGCGAGGGGCGACGGCAGGTCGTCCTCCCCGAACCAGCCCACGTCCCGGCACTCGAGGGGGTGGGCCGCGCAGCTCGCCCCCACCAGCCGGCAGTGGAAGACCAGCGAGTACAGCGGGATGCGGGTGAACCCCAGGCGCAGCCCGTCGAGCACGGCGATGAGCGCGCACCGGCTCGACCAGCATCCCCGTCTCCTCCAGCACCTCCTTCACCGCCACCTCGGCCGGCGAGTAGCCGACGTCGGCCCAGCCCGTCGGGTACAGCCACATCCCGGAGTCGGCCCGCTGGACCAGGAGGATCTCGTCCTCGGCTCGTTGCCCACCACCGCCCCGATGGCGACCTTGGGCGTCACGTAGCCGGCGACGCCCTCGCCCGACCTGCGCCAGCCACTCCTCCACCAGGGTCTCGGGCGCCAGGGCCTCGGGGTTGGCCCGTGGCCCAGCCGCCACCCGGATGTCGGCCGCCACCCGCAGCACCTCCTCGAACCGCTCCCGCTCGTAGAGGCTGTCGGTGAACCCCAGGCCGGTGCGGGCGATGGCGGCGAGCGCCTCGCTCCACCGCAGCAGGTCCTGGCCGGAGACGCCGCTGCTGGTGTCCCGATCGCTCACCGGCGCCGACCCTACCGTCCGCCTGCGAACGGTCGCCGGAGGGGACCGGTCTGCAAAGATGGCGCCCCGTGAGTGTGAAGGCGGACTGCCGCCACTACTCCCGCCGGTCGCTTCCGTCCGGCGACGCCGTCGAGCGGTGCCGGCTCGACATGGCCGAGCAGGCCCCCTTCGCCTGCCCCGAGGACTGCCTGTTCTTCGAGCCCCGGCCCATCAGCGACACCGGCTGGCAGCGTTAGCGGGAGGGGGGCAGGCCCCCCTCCCGGACCCTCCGCCCGGGGATGCCGGCCGTTGGCCGGCTGGGGGCCATCTGGGGGTGGCCGCCTTCGGCGGCGGGAGCGGCCGGCAGCGGTTTAGACCCCTAGCAACTCGTCGATTTGGGCGAAGAAGGACGAACGGGGCAGGACCACGTCGCACCCGGCCGCCTGGGCGGCGGCCATGAGGGCGGGCTCGGTGTGGCGGGCGAAGCCGATCACCCGACCGGGTAGGCCGGGCAGGACCTCGAGCACGCCCGGGCGCATGAGGTCGACCACGATCAGGTCGGCCTCGACGCCGGCCAGGGCGTCGGGCCGGTTCACGAAGGTGACCTCGCCAGCGGCGGCCACCTTGGACCGGTCCAGCAGGTCGGGGACGTAGGCCACGATGCGCGTCATCCGCTTGTCTCTTCCTCGGCGGTCTCGCCCTTCGGCTGGTGGCGGCGGAGGTGTTGGTAGGCCTTGGACGCGCCCCAGACCAGGCCGGGTTCGGTGAGCGCGGGGGTCGACGTCGGCGAAGGCGGCGGGGGCCAGGTCGTACAGGTCGTCGGGGAACAGGCGCACCCGCACATCGTCGCGCTCCCCCGTCGGGACCACGCCCGCCCGGCGAAGGACCCCTGTGGGGTAGCGGACCGCCCCCCGGAGCAGGCTGAGGGGCGTCGAGCGCTGCTCGTCGATGTCGAGGGCCAACAGCTCCCGGACGGCGGCGCCCACCTCGACCGCCGCCCGCCGGCCGGCCTCCTCCGTGTCGGCCGTCACCGCCGAGTCGGCCTCGAGGCCCTGGCCCGCCAGCACCGCCGCCACCGACCGCTGCACCCATCCGGGCAGGACGTCCTGGATGGCGTCGGCCAGCGCCGCCGCGTGTTCGTCCACCCCGCCACTGTGCCGGATACTGGGAGCCGATGAAACCGAACCCTGTCCCCCCCGGTCCCGGCCAGGAGTCCGTCTGGGACTACCCCCGCCCGCCCCGCCTCGAGTCGGTCGACGAGGAGGTCGAGGTCTACTTCGCCGGCCGCTCCATCGCCTACACCGACGCCCCCCTGCGGGTGCTCGAGACCAGCCACCCGCCCGTCTACTACGTGCCCCCGAACAGCGATCGACGAGGGCGTGCTCGAGCCCAGCGGCACCACCTCGTCCTGCGAGTACAAGGGGGAGGCCAGGTACTTCGACCTGGTGGTCGGGGACAAGCGCTCCAAGGACGCGGCCTGGGCCTATGAGTCCCCCGCGCCCGGCTACGAGGCCCTCGCCGGCTACGTCGCCTTCTACCCGGGCCGGGTCGAGTCCGCCCTCCTCGACGGCGAGGCGGTGCAGCCCCAGCCCGGCAACTTCTACGGCGGCTGGATCACCACCGCCGTGGTCGGCCCCTTCAAGGGCCTCACCGGGACGGCCGACTGGTAGCCCCGGTTGGCGATTGATCCGCGCAAGTACACCGCCGAGGGGGCAACGGCGCGGACTGTTCGCCGTTAGATCGGCACCGACAGCGAGCGGCCGGCCAGTTCCACCGGGACCCGGTCGACCTCGCATGTGAGGCGGACACGGCCGGGCAGGATCTCGGTCCCGCTCAGGCAGGCGACGAGGGGGAGCGGCGGGATGTCCACTGCGGGCAGGGAGACGCCCGCCGCCTCCACCACCAGCGTCGAGCCCTCGATCCGGGCCGTCACCGGCACGAGCGAGCCCGCCACCCGCACCCGGGCCTGCCCCGGCTCGAGCACGACGGTCACCCCCAGCAGCCGGGAGATCTCGTCGC
This sequence comes from uncultured Acidimicrobiia bacterium, assembly GCA_963801205.1. Classification (GTDB taxonomy): domain Bacteria; phylum Actinomycetota; class Acidimicrobiia; order Acidimicrobiales; family AC-14; genus JAXDMK01. The sequence continues at coordinate 224,825 of CAWDDV010000010.1, read as the reverse complement.
CCGAGATCTCGACCACCGCCGTCCCCCGCCCGATGCTCGCCAACGCCACCCGACGGTCCTGCACCAGCGAGTCCCGGTCGATGCGCACCGATCGCAGGCGCACGCCGACCGAGGCGAACGTCACCCCCCGCACGGTGAGGTCCCGCACCGAGACGTCCACCTGGGAGATCGTCCCCGACGCCAGCAGCCGGCCGAGGAAGGGGAACGACGAGATCGCCGCCGACGCCCCGCCGATGTCGTAGTCGGCCGCCTGCAGCCGGGAGACCACCCGCTGGCGCAGCTGGTCCTCGGCCACCCCGCGGGCGGCGACGTCGGCGACGACCAGCGCGCCGACGACGACCAGGACGAAGAGGAGGAAGAGCTTGCGGAGGACGGCTGTGGTCTAGTCGAGATTCAGGATTCGACCACGTCGCCCAGGTGGCTGACCTCGACGCCCTCCTCCGCCAACCAGGCCAGGGCCTTGTCGACGGACTCGGGCTCACCGGTCAGCTCGCAGACGATCCAGCCGAAGTCGTCCTCGATGTTGGCCCGCCGGATGTTGGGCAGCACCTCGAACATCCGCTCCAGCCGACCGAGGAGCGGCTGCTTTATCAGCTGCTCGGGAAACGTGAGCTTGACCCGGACGTTCGCCATCAGCCAGTCACCATTAGCCGGGAAGCATGACACCCGAGAGGGAGGTCGTGCCGCGCCCACTCCGTCGCGGCCCGGGAATAGTCTGCTGCTGCCAGTCCTTGATACAGGTCGACTCAAGTTTGCTACGGTCAACCTGTCACACCACGAGTTTTACAACCCGCCTTTTTGGTTCCGTACGTTTCGGGAGGAAAGATCTCATGCCCAAGGCCGTCGGTATCGACCTCGGTACCACCAACTCGGTCGTGTCCGTCCTGGAGGCGGGCGAGCCCATCGTCATCGCCAACGCCGAGGGCGGTCGTACCACCCCGTCCGTGGTCGGCTTCTCCAAGACCGGCGAGGTGCTCGTCGGCGAGGTGGCCAAGCGCCAGGCCATCACCAACCCCGACCGCACCATCCGCTCCGTCAAGCGCCACATGGGCACCAACTGGTCCGTCAGCATCGACGGCAAGAAGTACAACCCCCAGGAGATCAGCGCCCGCATCCTGCAGAAGCTGAAGCGCGATGCCGAGTCCTACCTGGGCGAGTCCGTCACCCAGGCCGTCATCACCGTCCCCGCCTACTTCGACGACGCCCAGCGCCAGGCCACCAAGGAGGCGGGCGCCATCGCCGGCCTCGAGGTGCTGCGCATCATCAACGAGCCCACCGCGGCCGCCCTCGCCTACGGCCTCGACAAGGAGGGCGCGGAGCAGACCATCGTCGTGTTCGACCTCGGCGGCGGCACGTTCGACGTCTCGATCCTCGAGATCGGCGACGGCGTGTTCGAGGTCAAGTCCACCAGCGGCAACACCCAGCTGGGCGGCGACGACTGGGACGACCGGGTCATCGGCTGGCTGGTCGAGACCTTCAAGAACGAGCACGGCGTCGACCTGTCCAAGGACAAGATGGCCGTCCAGCGCCTCAAGGAGGCGGGTGAGAAGGCCAAGATCGAGCTGTCGACGGTGCAGGAGACCACCATCAACCTGCCCTTCATCACCGCCACCGACGCCGGCCCCTCCACCTCGACACCAAGCTCACCCGGGCCAAGTTCCAGGAGATGACCAAGGACCTCCTCGACCAGTGCCGGGGACCGTTCGAGCAGGCCATCAAGGACGCCGGCCTCACCGCGGCCGACCTCGAGCACGTGATCCTCGTGGGCGGTTCCACCCGCATGCCCGCGGTCCAGGAACTGGTCTACAAGATCACCAACAAGGACGCCCACAAGGGCGTGAACCCGGACGAGGTCGTGGCCGTCGGTGCCGCCATCCAGGCCGGCGTGCTCAAGGGCGACGTCAAGGACGTCCTCCTGCTCGACGTCACCCCGCTGTCGCTCGGCATCGAGACCCGGGGCAGCATCATGACCAAGCTCATCGAGCGCAACACCACCATCCCCACCCGCCGCACCGAGGTCTTCACCACCGCCGAGGACATGCAGCCCTCGGTCGAGATCCACGTCCTCCAGGGCGAGCGGGAGATGGCCAGCTACAACAAGACCCTGGGCAAGTTCCAGCTGGTCGGCCTGCCCCCCGCCCTCCGGGGCATCCCCCAGATCGAGGTCACCTTCGACATCGACGCCAACGGGATCGTCCACGTCTCGGCCAAGGACCGGGCCACGGGCAAGGAGCAGTCGATGACCATCACCGGCCAGTCGGCCCTCTCCAAGGACGACATCGCCCAGATGGTCCGCGACGCCGAGGCCCACGCCGAGGAGGACCGGCAGCGCAAGGAGGAGGCCGAGGCTCGCAACCAGGCCGACACGATGGTGTACCAAACCGAGCGCATGATCCGGGAGGACGAGTCCGACGCCAAGCGTCTGACGGCCGACGAGAAGGAGCGCCTGGAGGAGGCCATCAAGCACCTCAAGGACTCCCTCAAGGGCTTCGACCTGTCCAAGGTCAAGGCCGACACCGAGGCCCTGGCCCTCGTCACCCAGACCGTCTCCGCCCGGCTCTACTCGGAGGCCACCGCGGCGTCAGCCGACGGCGCCGGCAGCCCCGGCGGCGGCCCGGGTGGCGGTACCGGGGCGTCCAACGACGACGACGTTGTGGACGCGGAGATCGTCGACGAAGCCCGGTGAGCGACGTGCGCAGCGACTCCAAGGATCGCGACTCGCAGACGCACGAGAAGGCCAAGCCCCAGTCGCAGGAGGCGGCGCCCCCCACCGCGGGGGGCGCCCCCGCCGACCCGGCCGACCCGCTGGGTGACGAGCTGGCCGAGGCCGTCCTCAGCGACTTCGAGATCCTCGCCGCCGAGCGCGACGACTACTACGACCAGCTCCTGCGCACCCGGGCCGACTTCGACAACTTCCGCAAGCGCATGATCAAGCAGCAGACCGAGCACCTCGAGCGGGCCAACGAGGGCCTCATCGGCAAGCTGCTCGAGGTCCTCGACGTCCTCGACGGGGCCACCGCCCACGGGGAGGGCTTCGAGCAGGTCGGGCCCGCCTGGTGGGCGTGCTGGAGAAGGAGGGCCTCGAGCGCATCGACCCCATGGGTCGGGAGTTCGACCCCAACGAGGCCGATGCCGTCGCCCACGAGCCCACGCCCGCCGGCGACGGGGGATCCGGTGGCGCCCAGGTGGTGTCCGCCGTGCTCCGCCCCGGCTACCGCTGGAAGGGTCGGGTCCTGCGGCCGGCGATGGTGAAGGTCAAGGGCTAGGCGGAGGCTTTCCGTGGCCGCGGCTCAACCACAGCGCGAGTGGTTCGAGAAGGACTACTACAAGGCTCTGGGTGTGCCGCAGTCGGCCACCGAGGCCGAGATCCGGCGCGCCTACCGGAAGCTGGCCAAGCAATACCACCCCGACACCAACGCGGGTAGTCCAGGCTCCAACAATGACGAGCGGTTCAAGGAAATCTCCGCCGCCTACGACGTGTTGTCCGACCCCGAGAAGCGCACGGCCTACGACGAGGTCCGCCGGCTAGGACCGATGGCCGGCGGGTTCGGAGCGGGGGCGGGAGGTGCCGCCGGACGCCCGGGTACGGCCGGTGCTCCCGGTGGGTTCACCTTCAACACCGACAACCTGGGCGACCTGGGCGACATGCTCGGCGGCCTCTTCGGACGGGGCCGGGCCGCCGGCAGCCCCTTCGGCGGGGCCGCCGGCGGGAGGGGTGGCGCGGGTGCGAGCGGGGCCCGGCGGGGTGACGACTACGAGACCGAGCTGCACCTGTCGTTCCTCGACGCGGTCAACGGCGTCACCACCACGGTCAACCTCACGTCGGAGGCGACGTGCTCCACCTGCCACGGCTCCGGCGCCGCCCCCGGCACCAGCCCGGTGGTGTGCCCCCGGTGCGCCGGACGGGGCGTCCTCGACGACAACCAGGGCCTGTTCTCGTTCAGCCGGGCCTGCCCCGAGTGCGCCGGGCGAGGCATGAAGGTGGAGACGCCGTGCCCCACCTGCCGGGGCACCGGCTCGGAGGTGCGTGCCCGCCAGGTCAAGGTCCGCATCCCGGCGGGCGTCGACGAGGGCCAGCGCATCCGGCTCAAGGGCAAGGGCGGCTCGGGTGGGATCAACGGCACGCCGGGCGACCTGTTCGTCACCGTCCACGTGGCGGCCCATCCCCTGTTCGGGCGCAAGGGCCGCGACCTCACCCTGTCGGTGCCGATCACGTTCACCGAGGCCGTGCTGGGGGCCGACGTCACCGTGCCGACGCTCGAGGGCCCGGTCGTGGTCCGGATCCCCGCCGGCACCAAGTCGGGGCGGACGTTCCGGGTCAAGGGCAAGGGTGTGGCCGCGTCCAAGGGCGTGGGCGACCTGTTGGTGACGGTGGAGGTCGCCGTCCCCACCCATCTGTCGGCAGCGGAGCGGGACGCGGTCGAGGCGCTGGCCCAGGCGTCCAAAGAATCCCCCCGCTCGCACCTCGGGGTATGAGAGTGTCGGTGACGTATGGCTGAGTCGGGTTCGGCACGGGGCGTCTACGTGATCTCGGTGGCGGCCGAGCTGGCCGGGATGCACCCCCAGACGCTGCGCATCTACGAGCGGCGGGGCCTGTTGGATCCCGCCCGCACCGGCGGCGGCAGCCGGCGGTACTCGGAGCGCGACATCGCCCGCCTCCGGCGCATCCACGAGCTCACCGAGGCGGGGATGAACCTGGCCGGCGTGAAGGCGGTCATGGAGCTGGAGGAGGAGATCGTCCGGCTGCGGCGGGAGCTGGCCAAGGCGGTGCAGGAGAGCCGGGAGACGGCGGAGCGGATCCACCGGCAGTACCGGCGGGACCTGGTGCCGGTGCGGCAGGTGCCGGCGCCGTTTCGCGGGCCTCGCTGAACGGGGACGCTCCCGGTATGGACGAGATCGGGCTGCTGCGCGGTGTGCTGTCGGGTACCGAGAGGCTCATCGGGGGGTCGGCGACGACCAGTGGGACCGGCCGACGCCCTGCCCCGACTACGACGTGGGGACGTTGGTCGACCACATCCTGGGCTGGGCCAGGGTGTTCGCCAGTGGGGCCGAGGGTGGGAAGTTCGAGGGCGACCCGTCGGACTACTCGGAGGGGCCTGACCCGGCGGCAGAGTTCCGGGCCACCGCCGATCGGATCGTCGACGGGTGGCAGGAGCACGGTTTCGACCGGCAGGTGCACCTGGCGGGCGCCGACTCGCCGGGGATGATCGCCTTCAACATGACGGTGATGGAGTACCTCACCCACGGCTGGGACCTGGCCACCGCCACCGACCAGTCGACGCCCTGGTCGGAGGAGGAGGCGGAGGACGTGCTGGCCCGAGCGGAGAAGACGCTGCCGGCGCAATACCGAGGCGATGGCATGCCCTTCGGCCACATCGTCGAGGCGTCAGACGACGCGTCGGCCGCCGACCGCGTCGCCGCCTTCATGGGCCGAACACCGTAGAAGTCGGTCGGGGGGCTGGGGGCGGCCGGCGGCCGGCGGCGGCGCCCGACCCCCTCCCCAACCCGATTGATCCGCGCAATTACACGCGTGAGGGGGCAGCCGCGCGAACTGTTCGCCTCCTGCGGCCGGGGTGTTAGCGGCGAGGGTGCCCGGCGGCCTGGCAGGAGCAGGTGGCGAGCTTCATCGCCTTCGGGTTACACCGGTCGTGGCGCCCCCGGACGCACGCCAGGCACACACCGTTAACGCAGATCTCGCAGCCGCTGTACCTGACCTTGGCGGACAGGACCGTCGTCCGGACGACCGGGTGCGTCCGGAGTTCGTGCAACGCCGGGCACTCGGCGTTGACGTGGAACGCCTGCCCGCCCTGCGTCACCCAACACGCACGCCGGGCACGGACGCACCACTCGCACCCGTCCGGCGGACGGGTCGCTGCGAAGGGGCAGGTGTCGAGGTGATCGATCCATTCATTTTCGTCGATGCGGGTGCATTTCGTCAAGAATTGAGGCGCGAGCTCTTTGGCACATTTCCCTATTCCTGACTTGCACTATTGATCGAACAGGTGTACGATTATGGCCGTGTTCGAAGGGTTGGCGGTGGCGATCGAGGAGCTGGACGTCCCGGTCGACGGGGATGCGTTGGTGCAGGTGATGGCCTTGCGGGACCGGCTCGACGCTCGGATCGCAGTTGCGGTGGGCGAGCTCGACGCCTTGGGCCTGTGGGATGTCGACGGGTCGACGTCGATGACGGCGTGGTTGAAATCGAACGTGGCGATGACGCAGAAATCGGCGGGACGGTTGGCGGCGGTGGCCCGTCGGTTGCGGAAGCTGCCGGTGTGCGCGGAGGCCTGGCGAACGGGTCGGTTGTCGGGGGGCCAGGTGTCCGCGATCGTGGCCAACCTCGACGATGTGACCGTTGATCGCTTCGCCGAGGTGGAGGAGGAGCTGGTCCCCTATCTGGCTCCGCTGAGCCTGGCCGGGTGTTCCCGGGCCATGGCCTCGTGGAAGGAACAGGCCCAGGAGCAGGAGGAGCCGGCGGAGCGGGAGCGGTCGTTGTTCCTGTCGGCCACCCTCGACGGTCGTCACGTGCTGGAGGGCCATCTCGACGCCGAAGGGGGGTCGGTGGTGGCCACCGCCCTGCGTCTGGCCACTCTCGACGAGCCGGGACGGGCCCCGGCGGAACAGCGGGCCGATGCCTTGGTGGCGGTGAGCCGGTTCTACCTCGACCATCAGCAGTCACGGCCGGCAGGACGTCATCGTCCCCACCTCAACGTGGTCGTGGACCTGGAGGCGGTGCAGGAACACCGGGGAGGGAGGGTCCTGGGTGGGCCGAGCCTGGACGCCACCACCATCTCCCGGTTGGTGTGCGACTGCGCCCTGCACCGGGTCCTGACCAGGGGCCGCTCGGCCATCCTCGACTACGGGACCTCGACGCGCACCATCCCCGCCACCCTGTGGAGCGCACTGGTCATCCGCGACGAGCACTGCCGCTTCCCCGGCTGTGACCGGCCCTCGACGTGGGGCGAGGGCCACCACGTCCGTTGGATCACCCACGGCGGGCCCACCCAGCTCGACAACCTCGTCCTCGTGTGCACGAGGCACCACCACCGACTGCACCAGCCCGGCTGGGAGGCCAAGCTCCTGCCCGATGCCACCGTCGAGGTCACCGACCCCGACGGCATCGTGCGGGCGACCTCCCCACCACGGTCGGAGCCGGGGTGGTGAGGGCGGCGATCCGGCCGCGCGTCACCGCACCCAAGGACCCTCCTACACTCGACTGCGCCGATGAACAAGGATGAAGGGATGCGCAGGCGTCCCGCCGCCGCCCTCGTCGCGTCACTCGTCCTCCTGGGTCTCGCCCTTGGCGTGCCCGGGCGGAACACGAGACCCGGCGAATCCGAGCCCGCCCCGGCCCAGGCACCGGCCGCAGCCGAGGTCCTCGACGCGCTGGCGGCTCTCCCCCTCGGCTTCGAGCCGAACGTGGGCCAGGCCGAGGCCGGCATCGACTTCGTGGCCCGCGGCCCCGGCTACCGCCTCGCCCTCTCCGCCGCCTCGGCCGACCTCGCCCTCCAGGGCGCCGACGCACCCCTCCGCATGCGGCTCGTCGGCTCCGACCCGTCGGCCGCCCCCGCCACCGGCGCCGCCCTCCCCGGCCGCACCAACTACCTCACCGGCACCGACCCGTCCGTGTGGCGCACGGACGTCCCCACGTACCGCGACGTCACCTACACCGACGTCTGGCCGGGCGTCGACATCGTCTTCCTGGGCGACCAGCGCCGGCTGCGCCACGACTTCGTGGTCGCCCCCGGCGCCGATCCCGACGCCATCGCGGTCGCCTTCGACGGCGCCGGCGACGGCCAGTCCGACGCCCCCGTCCGACCCACCGTCGACCCCGCCACCGGCGACCTCCTCGTGGGCGAGGCCCGCCTCTCCCGGCCGACCGTCTTCCAACACGATGACGGCGGCGACCGCCGCCTGATCGACGGCCGTTTCCGGCTCCTCGGCCCCGACCAGGCCCACGTCGGCTTCGACATCGGCGCCTACGACCGCAGCCGGCCCCTCGTCATCGACCCCACCCTGGTGACGTCGAGCTACCTCGGCGGGGCCGGGATCGACAACGCGGCCGCGGTCGATGTCGACGGTGGGGGCAACGTCTACATCGTGGGGTCCACCGAGTCCGCCGACTTCCGGGCCACCAACCCGTTCCAGAACACGCTCAATGGGGACGGGTCGGCGGGCAAGTCGGACGCCTTCGTGGCCAAGCTCAGCGCCGACGGCGCGTCCCTCCTGTACGCCACCTACCTGGGCGGCAACAACCGGGACGCGGCGGCCGGCGTGGCCGTGGCCGGCGACGGCAGCCTGTACGTCACCGGGGTGACCGAGTCGGAGAACTTCCCCAAGACGGACGGGGTGGCCCAGGGGAACTATGGCGGCGGGCCCAGCGACGCCTTCATCACCAAGCTCAACCCGGCTGGGTCGGGCCTGGCGTGGTCGACCTTCGTGGGCGGGGCCCAGACCGACGCCGCCCGCTCGGTGGCGGTCAGCGGGTCCGGCGAGGCCTTCGTCACCGGGTCCACCAACTCGGTCGAGTTCCCCACCGCCAACCCCTTCCAACCGGCCACCCCCCAACCCGACGACGTCGACGCCTTCGTCACCAAGATCACCTCCGACGGGACCTCGTTCGCCTTCTCCACCCGCCTCGGGGGCAGCAACGACGACCGCGGCCTCGACATCGCGGTCGACGCCACCGGCAATGCCTACGTCACCGGCGACACCCGCTCGCCCGGGTTCCCCACCGCCCGCCCCCTCCAGCCGGGCGCGGGCGGGTCGGCCAGCGGGGTGGCCGGGAGCTTCTCGGACGCCTTTGTGTCCAAGTTCGGCCCGGCTGGCAACAACCTGGTGTACTCCACGTTCCTGGGCGGCAGCGACACCGACCAGGGGGGCGCCATCACCGTCGACGCCGAGGGCGCGGCCTACCTCACCGGCACCACCAACTCGCCCAACTTCCCGGTCAAGACGGCCCTCCAGGAGCGCAAGGACAGCGACACCGACGCCTTCGTCACCCAGATCAACCCGGCCGGTTCCGAGCTCGTCTACTCCACCTACCTGGGGGGCGGCGGCGCCGACAGCGGGACGGGGATCATGGTCGACCAGGTCGGCAGCGTCACCGTGGTGGGCGTCACCGGGTCGTCCAACTTCCCCACCGCCAAGCCCCTCCAGGGAGTGAAGGGCGGCGGCGCCACCGACGCCTTCGTGTCCACCCTGGCCGCCGGCGGCGGGACCCTGGTGTCGTCCAGCTACCTCGGCGGGCGGGAGGACGACCAGGCGGCGGGCGTCGCCGTCGGACCGGGGGCGGCCACCCCGGTGGTGGTCGGCTCCACCAGCTCGGCCGACTTCCCCACCGCCAAGCCCCTCCAGTCGGCCCGCACCGGGAGCACCGCCGACGCCTTCGTCACCCGGGTCTCGGCCGCCGAGGACGCGTCGCCGGTCACCTCGGCCGGCACCGGAGGGGCCGTCACCACCGCCCCGCCCGCCGAATCGGGCACCCATGACAAGCGGGTGCGCCTGCTGGTAGCCACGACCGCGGGGCTGTTCCTGATCGCCGTCCTCCAGACCGCCTACCTGCGGCGCAAGGCGGCCGCCGAGTCCGCCCAGTGGGGCGGTCCCGAACAGCCGGCGCCGCTCGTCCCGCCGCCGCCGGTACAGACCTGGGGGGGTGGTGTCCGCGTCATCGAGGAGCAGGAGGGGGACGACGTCTTCGGCGAGACCGACGACGACCGGACGAGGCGTTCACCGGCGACGGCCGGCCCCGGCGTGGCCGTCCCCGACCTGTTGGACGAGGACTGGGTCGCCCCCGGGGCCCCGCCGGCCCCGCCGGCCCCGCTGCGGCCGGCGCCCAAGGTCCCGCTGGAGGAGCTCTCCTTCTGGGACCTGTTCCCGGAGGACCTGCCGCCGTCCCGTCGGCCGGGTGCGATGGACGACGCCGACTGGGCCCTGGAGGACCAGGAGGACATGCTCGTAGGACCGGGGACGCAGCTGGGCCAGCAGCCGCCCCTTCCCCCGCCGCCGGTTCCCAACCCGTGGGGGGACGGCGATCCCCTGCCCCCGGACACGCCCGTCATCGGCGAGGGCTCGCCCCACGCCGACGACGCCGAGGAGGACAACCTCCTGCTCACCGAGCTGCTCGACCTGTCACCGGCCGCCACCCAGGCGGCCAACGCCGCCCACTACGGGAACCTGATCGAGGCCGGCGGGGGCGACGTCGGCGGCCACGACGGCGACGGCGACGAGGCCGACGACGACCACGACCACGACGCCGGCCCGCCCCGTTCGGGCCCGGGCTCCCCGCGAGCGGCTCCGGCTCCGGCACCCGGAAGCCGAGGCCGAAGGGCAGCGGGAAGCGGCGGCGGAAGCCGGGCGGAGGCCAGGGGGGCTCGGGCGGCAGCGGGGGCGGCGGCGGCGGCGGCGGTGGTGGCAGCGGCGGCGGCGGCGGCGGCGGCGGGGGACGACCTGCGGGCGGCGGCGGGACCGGAGCAGGCCAGCTCGGGGGCTGATTTCCGGGAATCCGGAGGCCTCTCCCCAAGGTTGATACGGGTACACTCAAGTTTCCTTCCCCGTGAGGTAGCCCCGCATGGCGATCAACCCCAACCGCTGGACCGTCAAGACCCAGGAAGCGGTGCAGTCCGCCCTCGAGCTGGCGGGCGCCGGCAACCACGCCGAAGTCACCCCCGACCACCTCCTGCTCGCCCTTCTCGGCCAGGAGGACGGCGTCGTGCTCCCCGTCCTCCAGCGGGCCGGCGTCGCCCCCCTCGCCCTGCGCAACCAGGCCCGCGACCGGCTGGCCAAGCTGGCCAAGGCCTACGGGTCGTCGGAGCCCCAGCTCGGCCGGGAGGTCCGAGTGGTCCTCGACGCCGCCGACCGGGAGCGCACCGACCTCCACGACGAGTACCTCTCCACCGAGCACATCCTGCTCGCCCTGGCCAAGCCGGATGGTCAGCGACTTGGTGGAGTGGCCCGGGAGGACCTGCTCGCTGTCCTTAGGGACGTCCGCGGCAGCCACCGGGTCACCAGCCAGAACCCGGAGGACACCTACCAGGCCCTCGAGCGCTACGGCCGGGACCTCACCCAGATGGCCCGCGACGGGAAGCTCGACCCCGTCATCGGTCGGGACGAGGAGATCCGGCGGGTGATCCAGGTCCTTTCCCGCCGGACCAAGAACAACCCCGTCCTCATCGGCGAGCCGGGGGTGGGCAAAACCGCCATCGTCGAGGGCCTGGCCCGCCGCATCGTGGAGGGCGACATCCCCGAAGGGCTCAAGCACCGCCGCATCGTCGCCCTCGACCTGGGCTCGATGGTGGCCGGCTCCAAGTACCGAGGCGAGTTCGAGGAGCGACTGAAGGCCGTCCTCAAGGAGATCGCGGACGCCGAGGGCCAGGTCATCACCTTCATCGACGAGATGCACACCGTGGTCGGGGCAGGCGCGGCCGAGGGGGCGATGGACGCCTCCAACATGCTCAAGCCCATGCTGGCCCGGGGCGAGCTGCGCATGATCGGCGCCACCACCCTGGACGAATATCGGAAGCACGTCGAGAAGGACGCCGCCCTCGAGCGCCGCTTCCAGCCCGTCCACGTGGGCGAGCCGTCGGTGGAGGCCACCATCGCCATCCTCCGCGGCCTCAAGGAGCGCTACGAGGTCCACCACGGCGTCCGTATCCAGGACGCCGCCCTGGTGGCCGCGGGGGTGCTGTCCGACCGCTACCTCACCGGCCGCTTCCTGCCCGACAAGGCCATCGACCTGGTCGACGAGGCGGCCAGCAAGCTGCGCATCGAGATCGACTCCATGCCCACCGAGATCGACGTGGTCGAGCGGCGCATGCGCCAGCTGGAGATCGAGAAGGTGGCCCTGGAGAAGGAGACCGACACCCCCAGCCGGGAGCGGCTGGCGGCCATCGAGGCCGAGCTGGCCGACCTCCAGGAGCGGTCCGCGGGCATGAAGGCCCACTGGCAGTCGGAGAAGGACGCCATCGGTCGCATCCGGGCCCTCAAGGAGGAGCTGGAAGGGGTCAAGGCCGCCGTCGAGCGCGAGCCCGACCTGGAGGCCGCCGCCCGCCTGCGCTACGGCCAGATCCCCCAGCTGGAGGCCGCCCTGCGGACGGCTGCCGACGGGCTGGCCGAGCTGCAGTCCACCACGCGCATGCTCAAGGAGGAGGTCGACGCGGAGGACGTGGCCGAGGTCGTCAGCCGGTGGACGGGCGTCCCCGTGTCCCGCCTGATGGAGGGCGAGGTGGCCAAGCTCGTCCGCATGGAGGAAGTTCTCCACGAGCGGGTCATCGGCCAGGACGAGGCCGTCAGCGCGGTGGCCAACGCCATCCGCCGCAGCCGGTCGGGCCTGTCCGACCCCCACCGCCCCATCGGATCGTTCCTGTTCCTCGGCCCCACCGGCGTGGGCAAGACCGAGCTGGCCCGCACCCTGGCCGAGTTCCTCTTCGACGACGAGCGGGCCATGGTCCGCATCGACATGAGCGAGTACCAGGAGAAGCACACCGTCTCCCGCCTGATCGGGGCGCCTCCCGGCTACGTCGGCTACGACGAGGGCGGCCAGCTCACCGAGCTGGTGCGGCGACGTCCGTACGCGGTCGTGCTCCTCGACGAGATCGAGAAGGCCCACCACGAGGTGTTCAACGTCCTGCTGCAGCTGCTCGACGACGGCCGCCTCACCGACGGCCAGGGGCGGACGGTCGACTTCACCAACGTCGTGCTCATCATGACGTCGAACCTCCCGGGCGATCCGACCGGGTTCTTCCGACCCGAGTTCCTCAACCGGATCGACGAGATCGTCCACTTCCGCTCGCTCACCGAGGCCGACATCGAGCGCATCGTCGTCATCCAGCTCCGCCACCTGCGGGACCGGCTGGCCAAGCGCCGGATCGACCTGAAGGTGTCCGACGAGGCCGCCGCCTGGCTGGCGAGGACCGGCTACGACCCCGTCTACGGAGCGCGGCCGCTCAAGCGGGTCATCCAGCGCCACATCGCGGATCCCCTGGCCCTGGCCCTCCTCGAGGGCCGCTACGCCGAGGGCGGCACGGTAGAGGTGGACGTGGCCGGCGACGAACTGACGCTGAAGTAGGCGCGCGGTGGTCGGCTGGTTCGGCCTTCCCGGACATGCTCTCGCCGCTCGGCGGGAACACTGGTTCCGGTAGAGGTCACAGTAGAGGTCACAGTAGAGGTCACGGACAGGCCATAGTTGATGGGTGAGTTTGCCGAGGAGGAGTTGTCGATGACCGACGAACGAGAGACGCGTCCCGAGGTGGTGTCGGGGCCGACGTCCGGCCGGCTGCCCGCAGGAAGCGGTGACGCCAGCGGCCCGGAGGGTGTCCCCGACCCCCGCAACCAGAAGTCAGGACCGGGCCAGAAGGGCTACGGCCCGGCGGACCGCAGATCGGCTCCACCGATGCCCCCCTCACCGAGGTCGACATCAACGCCCTCGACGAGGCCCTGAGCGAGCTGAAGAACCTCCGCCAGGGCATGGAGCAGGCCGACCACACCCCCACCATCATCCGCGCCAAGTAACACTCGGCCACCGCCGCTACGCCGAGGGCGACGCCGTGCGGTGATCGGTACCGACCAGGGTGAGCGGCGGGCCCGCCCGCAGCACGGGAGTGGTCCCGTGTTCGTCGACGGCTACCTCGAACCAGCGGCCGGAGAGGTTGGCGATCGGTACCGGCGACGCTCCCGCGGCCCGCTCCAGGGCCCGGATCACGCCGCCGTGGGTCACCACCACCAGCACCGAGCCCGGCTCCGACGCAGCCGCCACCCACAGCACGGCGTCCATCACCCGGCGGTCGAAATGGGCCCTGCCCTCGCCCCCCGGCGTCGTCGGCAGCCGGCCCCCGAACCATTCCTGCTGCTGCCCCGGCCACTTGACCTCGATCTCGGGCTTGGTGAGACCGCTCCAGTCGCCCACGTCGTACTCCCGCAGCTCGGGGCAGACGGTCACCGGCCCCAGCCCGAGCGCCTCGGCCATGATGTCGCCCGTGCGTCGGGCCCGCACCAGGTCGGACGTGACCACGCCCGTCACCCCGGCGCCCAGCAACCGTTCGGCCGCTTCCGCCGCCTGCTCCTCTCCCAGCGGTGAGAGCGGGGGGTCGGCCTGGCCCTGCCAGCGACCGAGGGCGTTCCACGTGGACTGCCCGTGGCGCACCAGCGCCAGGCGCGTGGCCGGCGCAGCGGGCGGAACGGGCGGGACCGGCACCGCCCCGTCCTAGCAGGTGTCAAGGGTGAGGCCGGGTGGCGTCCCCCCGGCGGGAGGGGGTTGCGCACTGCCCGGCCCCACCACTGAGCGGCCTAGGCGAGGAAGCCGCTACCCAGGTGTCGGTCGGAACCGGCGCCGGCTTGAGGGGTATCTAGGTGCAGGGCACGACGTCGAGGAGCTGGTCGCCGGCCCGGGCCAGGTTCCCCGCCGAGTCGATGGCCTCGACCCAGAACACCGCCTGCCCGGGGGTGTCGAAGTCGCCCATCGACGCCACCCAGCGGCCGCCGTCGAAGGCCATGTTGACCGACTCCTCCACGCCGTCCGGCCGCCGTACGTACAGCGCCACCCATGTCAGGTCGGACTGGTCGCTCACGTCGGCCGCCACCCCCGTCCGGCTGTAGGGGCACCCGAAGACGTAGGCAGCGGCGGCCTCGGCCCCGAAGGCGATGACGGGCGCGTCCCGGTCGGCCCCACCGGCGGCGGACCGGGCGCGGGTGTGACCGGCACCGCGGTCACGGCCGTCGACGTGGGACCGACGGGGCTGGTGACGGCGGGCACGCTGGTCGCGACCGCGGCGATGGTCGTGGCCGGCCGGGCAACGGTCGACGACGGTGCCGGCGGGGCGGTGGTCGAGGTCGACGACGATCCGGAGGCGGTCACCGTCGAGTCGCCACCCCATTCCCGGGACACGAGGAGCACGCCCGTCACCGTCAGGACCCCCAGTGCCACTCCGACCGCCACCGAGTTCCGCCGCTGGTGGGTCGCGGGCTTTCGGGACTTCACCGGGGCCCCGATCCCGGGGGGGAAGCCGGCTTCGTCCCAGCCGGGCAGCTTCCGGGACGACACCGCCAGCTCCATCCGCAGCAAAACCTCGTCGCGGAGCCAGGACGGCGGGGGGACGAAGGGCAGCGACGCCATGGCCCGCAGCCGGCCCAGGAGCATCGTCCGGCGGGCCCGGCACGCCTCGCACTTGCGGGCATGGCGGTTGATCTTGGCCCCGATGGCGGGCGTGAACTCGCCGTCCCACCCCTCGAGCACCTGGGCCAGGCCCGGGCACGTCGACGGTTCGGTACCGGCGTCGGTGCGACTGAGGAGGAGGGCGCCGACCGACGTCTCGGCCATCCCCCGCAACTTGGCCGACCGGGCCTCGGCCACCGCCGGCCGCACACCGAGCACGGTGGCCAGCTCCTCGCCCTCCAGTTCGTGGCGGAGGTGGAGGTGGAGGGTGGCCCGGTCCTGCTCCCCCAGCGACTCCGCCGGGTCCCACACCAGGCGCCGGGGATCGTCGGCGTCGGCGTCGAAGTCGGCGTCGACCACGGTGCCGGAGGCCCCGGCCCTCGCGGCGGCGCCGTGCCCGGCCCGGTCCGGCAGCCCGTCCCGGCGCCCCTCCGCCCGCGTCGACGCCTCGTGGCGGGCCACCGCCAGCAGCCACAGCCGCAGCTGCGATCGGTCCCGCAGGTTCACCAGCTCGTGGGCCGCCCGCAGGAAGCTGTCGAGGGTCGCCTCCGCCGCTGCGTCCCCGTTGCGCAGCACGGCGGTGCACAGGTCGAGCACCGCGCCCGCGTAGCGGTCGTAGATGGCGGCGAAGGCGTCCCGGTCTCCCCCCACGGCGCGCGAAACGAGAATGGCGTCGTCCATCGGCACGGAGCCCATCGGGAAGGAGCCCATCGGGAAGGAGCCCATCGGGAATGAGCTTCGCACGGTCAGCGGGATGAGGCCACGGCAGGGGTATGCTGATCGGACCGCTGCAGGAAAGTCGCTAGGAGACGCGCGTGCCCGGAACAATTGTCGTCGGCACCCAATGGGGCGACGAGGGCAAGGGCAAGCTCACCGATCTGCTCGCCCGCGAGATGCAGATGGTCGTCCGCTACCAGGGCGGGCACAACGCCGGCCACACCATCGTGGTGGCGGGCGAGAAGTTCGCCCTCCAACTGGTGCCCAGTGGCGTCCTCCACCCGTGGGTGACCCCCGTCATCGGCAACGGGGTGGTCGTGGAGCCGGGAGTGCTCGTGTCCGAGATCGACGGCCTGGAGGCCCGAGGGGTCGACTGCAGCAAGCTCCGGGTCAGCGGCAATGCCCACCTGATCATGCCGTACCACTCCGAGCTCGACCGCCTCATCGAGCGCCGGCTGGGCAAGAACCGGCTGGGCACGACCAAGAGCGGGATCGGCCCCGCCTACGCCGACAAGGCGGCCCGGGTCGGCCTGCGGGTGCAGGACCTCCTCGACCCCAAGATCTTCCGCCAGAAGCTGGAGGTGGTCCTCCAGGAGAAGAACCTCATCCTGGCCAAGGTCTACAACCGGCTGCCGCTCTCGGCCGACGACATCGCCGACCGCTACCTGGGCGAGCTCGCCCCCCGCCTGGAACCCCTCATCGGCGACACCGTGGGGATGGTGCACGACGCCCTGGAGGACGGGCAGAACGTGCTCTTCGAGGGGCCCAGGCCACCTTCCTCGACCTCGACCACGGCACCTATCCGTTCGTGACCTCGTCCAACCCGGTGGCGGGCGGGGCTCTCGTCGGCGCTGGCGTCGGCCCCCGCCACATCCAGCGGGTCATGGGCGTGGCCAAGGCCTACGTCACCCGGGTCGGTTCGGGACCCTTCCCCACCGAGCTCACCGACCACACCGGCGACGTCCTCGTCGACCGGGGCCAGGAGTACGGCACGGTCACCGGCCGCCGCCGCCGTCCGGGCTGGTTCGACGCGGTGATGGTCCGCCACGCGGTCCGCCTCAACGGGCTCACCGAGCTGGCCATCACCAAGCTCGACGTCCTCGACGCCTTCGACACCCTGAAGGTGTGCGTGGCGTATGACACCAATTCAGGAGGGCCGGAGGGCGACCGCCACTACCACCTGCCCTACCACCAGTCGGTGCTTCACAAGTCGGTGCCGGTCTACGAGGAGCTGCCGGGCTGGAACACCGACCTCACGGCTGTCACCGACCTCGACGACGTCCCCCAGGCGGCCCAGGACTACATCGCCTTCCTGGCCGAGCAGGTGGGGGTGCCGGTCACGCTGGTGGGGGTCGGCCCGGGGCGGGACCAGTTCGTCCGCTTCTCGCCCACGCCCACCGACACGGTGGCGTCCGCCGCGGACGACGACGATGACGACGACTGGGACGACGATGACGACGACGATTGGAATGGGATCGCCGGCCCCGGCGTCCTCGTGATCTAGTGATGGTCTGCCCGTGAAGGTGTGTGTGGTCGGAGGGGGCGGGCGGGAACACGCCCTGGCCTCGGTGTTGGGGCGGACGGCCTCGGTGGTGGTCACGCCGGGGAACCCCGGGATCCCGGGGTCGGTGACGACGCCGCCCGAGGAGATCGACGCCGACCTGTTCGTGATCGGTCCCGAGGTGCCACTGGTGGCGGGCCTGGCCGACAGGCTGCGGGCGGCGGGGCGGCTGGTGTTCGGCCCCGGGGCCGACGGGGCCCGCCTGGAGGGGTCGAAGGCGTGGATGAAGTCGATCCTGGCCGACGCCAGGGTTCCGACCGCCCGCCACGGAGTGTTCACCGACGTGCCGTCGGCCACCGTCTTCCTCCGCTCGCTGGCGCCGCCCTACGTGGTCAAGACCGACGGTCTGGCCGCGGGCAAGGGGGTGTTGGTGACGGGTTCGCTCGAGGCCGCGGTCGCCGACGTGGCCGCCAAGCTCTCCGGCTCCGCCTTCGGCGACGCCGGCCGGCGAGTGGTGATCGAGGAGGGACTGGTCGGGCCGGAGGTGTCGCTGCTGTGCATCTGCGACGGGCGGCGAGCGGTGCCGTTGGCGCCGGCCCAGGACCACAAGCGGCTGGGCGACGGCGACGTGGGGCCCAACACGGGCGGCATGGGCGCCTTCTCCCCCGTGCCGGGCGTCGGAAAAGACCTGGTCGAGGAAGTCGTGGAGCGGGCGGTGGAGCCCACCCTGACCGCGCTCCACCTCCGGGGCATCGACTACCGGGGCGTCCTGTACGCCGGGCTCATGCTCACCGCCGACGGGCCCAAGGTGCTCGAGTACAACGTCCGCTTTGGCGACCCCGAGGCCCAGGTGGTCCTCCCCCGGCTCGACTGCGACCTGGCCGCGTTGCTGGCGGAGGCCGCCGCGGGCCGGCTGGAGTCGGAGCCATCCTTCACCGACGACGCCGCGGTGACGGTGGTGCTGGCCGCCGAGGGCTACCCGAGCGCCCCGCGGACGGGCGATCCGATCGTCGGCCTCGATGCGGCCATGGCCATGCCCGGCGTCGAAGTCTTCTGCGCCGGCGTCGGCCCGGGTGTGACCACCGCCGGCGGCCGGGTCCTGTCCGTCACCGGGAGGGGCGCCGACCTCCCCGCCGCCCGCGATCGGGCCTACGCCGCGGTGGCCGAGATCTCCTGGCCCGGCATGCAGTTCCGCACCGACATCGCCGCCCCCACACCCGATTACTCCGCGCAATTCCCCCTCCCAGGGGGTCAGCGCGCCAATCATTCGGCCGGAGCCAACGGGAGGGCGACGTGAAGGTCGCAGTGCTGATGGGGTCGGAGTCGGACAAGGGGAAGATGGCGCCGGCCGCGGCCACCCTCGCCGAGTTCGGGATCGAGGTCGACGAGCGGGTCATGTCGGCCCACCGCACGCCCGACCAGGTGGCGGCCCTCGCCCGGGGCGCCCGGGGCGACGGCTACGCCGCCTTCATCTGTGGGGCGGGGATGGCCGCCCACCTGGCCGGGGCGGTGGCGGCCAACACCACCCTCCCGGTGGTGGGCGTTCCCCTCAGCGGGGGAGCCCTCAACGGCGTCGACGCCCTCTACGCCACCGTCCAGATGCCGCGGGGCGTCCCCGTCGCCACCGTCGCCATCGACGGGGCCATGAACGCCGCCCTGCTCGTCGTCCAGATGCTCGCCATCACCGACGCCGACCTCGCCCGCCGTCTCGACGAGCGCCGCCAGCCGCCCTCATGATCCCCCGCTACTCACTCCCCGAGATGGCCGCCCTCTTCACGGACGAGGCCCGGTTCGGCCTGTGGCTCGACGTGGAGGTCCTGGCCACCGAGGCGTGGGCCACCCTCGGGGTGGTCCCGGAGGACGACGCCAAGGCCGTCCGGGAGCGCGCCCCCCACGTCGACGCCGCCTTCGTGCGGGCGGTCGACGAGCGGGAGGCCGTCACCGACCACGACCTGGCCGCCTTCGTCGACGTGGTCCAGGCCGCCATCGGGCCGCCGGCCGGCAAGTGGGTCCACTACGGCCTCACGTCGAGCGACGTGGTCGACACCGCCCTGTGCGCCACCCTCACCCAGGCCGCCGACCTGCTGATCCAGGCCTCCACCAGGCTCATCGCGGCCCTGAAGAGCAGGGCCTCGAGTTCCGCGACACCCCCATGGCCGGCCGCACCCACGGCATGCACGCCGAGCCCACCACGTTCGGGGTGAAGCTTGCCCTGTGGGCCCTCCAGGCCGACCGCGACCGCAGCCGGCTCCAACGGGCCCGGGAAGCCATCGCCGTGGGCAAGCTCTCCGGCGCCGTCGGCACCTACTCCAACATCGACCCCCAGGTCGAGGCCCACGTGTGCGCCGCCCTCGGCCTCACGCCGGTACCGGCCACCCAGGTCGTCCCCCGCGACCGCCACGCGGAATACCTGTGGGCGTGCGCCTCGGTCGGCGCCACCGTCGAGATGATGGCCACCGAGATCCGCCACCTCCAGCGCACCGAGGTGGGCGAGGCGGCGGAGCCGTTCCGGGCCGGGCAGAAGGGCAGCTCGGCCATGCCCCACAAGCGCAACCCCATCACCTGCGAGCGCCTGGCCGGCCTGGCCCGGGTCCTGCGGGGGAACCTGGGGGCGGGCCTGGAGGACGTGGCCCTGTGGCACGAGCGCGACATCTCCCACTCCAGCGTCGAGCGGGTCATCCTCCCCGACTCGTCCCTCCTCGCCTACTACCTCCTCGTGCGCATGGCGCGGGTGATCGACGGCCTCACCGTCAATGCCGACCGGATGATCGAGAACCTCGACGCCTCCTATGGATTGGTGTTCAGCCAGCCCGTCCTCTTGGCCCTGGTGGCGTCCGGCCTCACCCGGGACGAGGCCTATCGGACCGTCCAGGACACCGCCCGTACCGCCCACACCCAGCGCCAGCCCTTCCGCCTGGTCCTCGAGACCGACGCCCGGGTGGACCTCACCCGCGAGCAGTTGGACGAGGCGTTCAGCCTCGACCGGGCCCTGGCCGGCATCGGCCCCATCTTCGACAGCCTCGAAGAGATCAGCCTGGAGGCCATCGAGCCGTGAACCTGATCCACCAGGGCAAGGTCCGCGACGTCTACGACGCGGGCGACGACCTGCTCCTCATGGTGACGTCCGACCGCATCTCCGCCTTCGACGTGGTCCTCGACAAGCCCATCCCCGAGAAGGGGCGGGTCCTCACCGCCCTCACCGCCTTCTGGCTCGACCGGCTGGCCGACATCGCCCCCAGCCACTTGGTGCGCATCGTCGACGACGGCCCCGACGCGGGCCGGGCCATGGTCGTGCGCCGGGCCGAGATGCTCCCCATCGAGTGCATCGTCCGGGGCTACCTGTCGGGCTCGGCGTGGAAGGAGTACCAGCGGTCGGGCACGGTCCACGGCCAGGCCATGCCGGCGGGGCTCCAGCAGTCCGACCGCCTCCCCGAGCCGGTGTTCACCCCGTCGACCAAGGCCGAGGTCGGGCTCCACGACGAGAACATCACCGTCGAGCAGGCCATCGCCATCGTCGGCCAGGCCACCGCCGACGAGGCCGCCGCCATCAGCCTGGCCGCCTACCAGCGGGCCGCCGACCACGCCGCCGCCCAGGGCATCGTCATCGCCGACACCAAGTTCGAGCTGGGATGGATCGACGGGAGGCTGTCGATCTGCGACGAGGTCCTCACCCCCGACTCGTCCCGGTTCTGGGAGGCGTCCGACTGGCGGCCGGGCACGATCCCGCCGTCGTTCGACAAGCAGCCGGTCCGGGACTGGCTGGAGGCCACCGGCTGGGACAAGACGCCCCCGCCACCGAGCCTGCCCGACGACGTGGTCGCAGCCACCTCCGCCCGCTACGCGGCCGCCTACGAGCGCCTAGCGGGGAAGCCCCTGTCGGATTGGCCGGGCGTGCAAGGGTTGGGGCAATGACCGCCTTCCCCGTCCTGATCGAAGTCACCCTCCGGCCCGACGTGGCCGACCCCCAGGGCGCCACCATCGAACGGGCCCTGCCCGCCCTCGGCTTCGGCGAGGTGGCCGGTGTCCGGGTGGGAAAGGCCATCCGCCTCACCGTGGACGCGCCCGACGAATCGGCCGCTCGGGCCCGGGTGGAGGACCTGTGCCGCCGGTTCCTCACCAATCCCGTCATCGAGGACGCGGCCATCACCATCGGGACCGACGCATGAAGGTCGGCGTGGTCGTGTTCCCCGGCTCCAATTGCGAGCACGACGTGGTCGAGGCGGTGCGCCTTCTCGGGGGTGACGCCCAGTTGGTGTGGCACGGCGATCGCACGTTGGGTGACGTCGACGCCGTCGTGTTACCGGGCGGATTCGCCCACGGCGACTACCTGCGGCCGGGCGCCATCGCCCGCTTCAGCCCGGTGATGGAAGGCGTGGTCGAATTCGCCAACGCCGGAGGCCCCGTGGTCGGCATCTGCAACGGCTTCCAAGTACTCACCGAGGCCGGGCTTCTCCCCGGTGCGCTGCAGAAGAACCGGGGCCTCAAGTTCATGTGCACGACGGTGGAGGTGCGGGTGGAGAACACCGAATCAGCCCTCACCGGTCGCGCCCCCGCGGGCGCCGTCCTCCGCCTGCCGATCAACCACTTTGAAGGGAATTACACCTGTTCGGCCGACGTGTTGGCCGAATTGCAGGCCGACGAACGGGTCATCCTGCGCTATCTCGACAACCCCAACGGGTCGGTCGACGACATCGCCGGGATCTGTTCGGAAGGCCGCAATGTCTGCGGGTTGATGCCGCACCCGGAACGGGCGTGCGACGTCATGCTGGGGTCCGCGGACGGAAAACCGCTGCTCGAAAGCGTGCTGGCGGTCGGCAGTGGCTTCGCCGCCGCCGCCATACCTACTCGGCGCCTCGCTTGATGTTCGCCCGCCGCAGGACGCCGGGGTCGACCCCGGCCTGCCGCCAGGCGGCGTAGGTGATGCCCTTTCGTTCTCCGTAGGGCTTGGCCGAGGCCACGAACTCCTCTTCCAACGCGCCGAGATCGACGGCATTGTCGGTGGAGGACAATTCGGCCTGGAGGTTCATTCGCTCCTGGGAGAGGTGGAGCCGGGTGAGGGCATCGGCGTCGTTCAACTTCTCGTCGATGGCTGCGAGCCGCCGCTGCACCGACTCCGGCGTGCGCTTACGCCCACGCTTCGGTCGATGCGCCTCGAGCGCTTCGAGATAACGCCGCACCGCTCTACCTTGCTCACGTCCCTCGGCCAACGCCGCCTTGTGGCTGTCGGACATCGGAGCTCTGGATCGTTTCGCTTCGGTAGCCATTTGCGCCATTGTGGCGCGTTCTCGAACGGATTTCAACTTCTGATCAGAAGTCATTTCGTCGTCCCGGCCAGTCGATAGCGTAAAGGCCATGGCCTCCGACTCGATCACCCTCCTCGCATCGGGCCCTCGGGCTCACCGACGACGAGGCCGCTCGTATCGAGGAGATCCTGGGCCGGGCCCCCAACGAGCTCGAATTGGCCATGTACGCGGTGATGTGGTCGGAGCACTGCTCCTACAAATCGTCCCGGGCCCACCTCGGCCGGCTGCCGTCGGAGGCGCCGTGGGTCATGGTCGGTCCGGGCGAGAACGCCGGCGTCGTCGACTGTGGCGACGGGGTGGCGGTGGCGGTGCGCATCGAGAGCCACAACCACCCGTCCGCCATCGAGCCCTACCAGGGGGCGGCCACCGGCGTGGGGGGGATCCTGCGCGACATCTTCACCATGGGCGCCCGTCCCATCGCCCTGCTCGATTCGCTCCATTTCGGGCCCCCGGACGATCCCCGCAGCCGGTGGGTGGCCGAAGGCGTGGTCAGCGGCATCTCCGGCTACGGCAACTCGGTGGGCGTGCCCACGGTGGCGGGCGAACTGCAGTTCGCGGCCTGCTTCGCCGACAACCCCCTGGTCAACGTCATGGCCCTGGGCGTGCTGCGCCACGAACACCTCGTCCTGGCCCGGGCCGAAGGGGTCGGCCACCATGCCGTCCTCATCGGCTCCACCACCGGCAGGGACGGGATCGGCGGGGTCAGCGTCCTGGCTTCGGCCGGTTTCGGTGCCAATGGTGACGAGGGGGACGGGGCCGACGAGGCCAAGCGGCCGAGCGTGCAGGTGGGCGACCCGTTCGAGGAGAAGCGCCTGATCGAGGCCTGCCTGTCCCTCTACGAGGCGGGGCTGGTGGCGGGCATCCAGGACCTGGGCGGCGCCGGGATCACGTGCGCCACCAGCGAGATCGCGGCCCGGGGGGGCATGGGCATGGACGTCGACCTGCGCACCATCCCCCTGCGCATGACCGGAATGGTGCCGGCCGAGATCATGACCAGCGAGTCCCAGGAGCGGATGCTAGCCATCGTGGCCCCATCCGACCTCGAGGCCGTCCTGCGCCTCTGCCGGAAGTGGGAGGTGCGGGCCACGGTCATCGGCACCGTCACCGACACCGGCCGGCTGCGCATCCTCGACGGAGCCGGCCCCGACGCCGAGGTGTTGGCCGACGTGCCCGCCCACTCGCTCGAACAAGGAGCGCCCAAGTACCACCGCCCGCGGCGGGAGCCGGCCGACCGGGCCGCCCGCCTGGCCGACGACCCGTCCCGCCTCCCCGGGCCGGCCGGCGACGACTGCGGCCCGACCTGCTGGCCATGCTGGCCGACACCTCGCCGGTGTGGTCGCAGTACGACCACCAGCTGTTCCTCAACACCGTCGAGGGACCGGGCGGCGACGCCACCGTCCTCCGTCTCAAGGCCCCCGGGCTGCCGTCGAGCGGCAAGGGCCTGGCCGTCAGCGTCGACAGCAACAGCCGGTGGTGCGACGTCGACCCCCGCCGGGGTACGGCCCTGGTGGTGGCCGAGGCGGCCCTCAACCTGGCGTGCGTCGGCGCCCGGCCCCTGGCTCTGGTCGACAACCTCAACTTCGGGAACCCCGAGCACCCCGAGGTCATGTGGCAGCTGTCGGAGGCGATCGACGGGATGGCCGAGGCGTGCCTGGCCCTGACCCTGCCGGTGGTGGGCGGCAACGTGAGCCTCTACAACGAGTCCGGGGCCGCGACATCCAGCCCACGCCGGTGGTGGGGGTGGTGGGGCTGATCGACGTCCTCGACCGCCGGCCACCGGGTGTCGGGCTGGCGGACGGGGGCGAGATCTTCCTGCTGGGGGCGGGCGACCCGTCCCCGAGCGGCCTGGCCGGGTCGCGGTGGGCTTCCAACCGGGGCCACCTCGGGGGCGAACTGCCGACCCTCGACCTCGACGCCCACGGTCGGCTGTGCGAGGTCGTGCGGGGCCTGGTCGGCGACGACCTCCTGGCCGGGCTCCACGACGTCTCCGACGGGGGCCTGGCGGTGGCCCTGGCCGAGATGGCGATCGCGTCGGGCGTGGGCTTCGAGTGTCGCCGGGATCGACGGCCACGCGGCCCTGTTCTCCGAAGCGCCGTCGAGGGTCGTCATCTGCGTGGCCGGGGCCGATGTCGCCGACGTCACCGACCGGGCCGTCGTCGCCGGCTTCTCCCTGGTCCGGCTGGGTCGTGCCGGCGGCGACCGGCTGGTGATCGACGGCCTCCTCGACCTCCGTTTCGACCATGTGACCGCTTCGTGGCGGGACGCGCTGCGAGCCGAACGGTCGGGGCTGGTGAGCTAAGGTTCGCCGGGGAGGGCAGGCGGCCGGATTCGTCCTCCAGTGCCGGCGGGCCGCACCCGAGGGAGCTTCCATTGGCCGTTCCGGCAGGAGAGATGGAGAGCGACAGCGCTCTCGTCCGCGCCGTCCAGGAAGGCGACCTCGAGGCCTACAGCGAGCTGTTCCGCCGCCACTACCCCGCCGTCCAGCGGGCCTGTGCCCGCCGCATGGCCTGCCCCTTGGAAGCGGAGGAGATCGCCCAGGCCGCCTTCGTGCGGGCCCTGGAGCGCATCGAGCAGTGCCGGGGCGACCGCCAGTTCGGCGGATGGGTGCAGATCATCGCCCGCCACATGTGCGTCGACGCCCTGCGGGCCCGGTCGCGGGTGGTGCCCACCGAGCGGCCCATGTCGGAAAACCACGCCGACGGCAACGAGCCCCACGACTCGCTCCTCGACCGCGAGCGGACGATGGAGGTCCGCCGCGCCCTCGACAGCCTCCCGCCCCGGCAGCGCCAGGCGGTGGAGGCCCGAGCCGAGGGCACTGGCCCCAGCGAGATCGCCGACGACCTGGGCCTCTCGGTGGGGGCGGTCGACTCCCTCATCCTGCGGGGTCGGCGCCGCTTGGCCCTCGCCTACCACCGGGTGTCGGGCGAGGGCGGCTCCAGCGCCACCGCCACCACCGCCACCGCCACCGTGGCGGCCGCGTTCGTGGCCGCCTTCTCCCTCGGATCAGGTCGCCTCCTGGGCGGGGTCGCGGCCGCCGCCGAGGCGGGCCGCGAGCTGGTCGCCCCGGTGGCCAGCACCGTGGCCGGGGCGGTCATGACGGTGGCCGTCGCCATCGGCGCCGCCGGCCCCGTCGGCCCCGTCCGAGCCGGCCCCCGTCCCGTCGTCCCGGCCGCCGGCGGTCGTCGTCAGCGCTCCCGCCCCCGACGCCGGCTCGGTCCCCGTCACCCCCATGGCCGGCGCCACCACCGCCGGGCCGACGGCCACCCCGCTCCTGGGCGCGGCGGCCCGAGATCGCCAACGCCGTCGGAGGGGCGGTCGGCCCGGCCGCCACTGGTGCCCAGGTGCCCGCGACGGCGACGCCGGGCACGGCCGCCACCTCGTCCACGCCTGCTCCCGGTCCGGCCGTCGACGACACCGGCGCCCGACCGCGGGCACCGACGCCATCCCGCCGGTCGTGGAGCCGGTGGCCGAGGTCGTCGACGTCAGCGTGCCGGTGGTCAGCAGCGTGGTCCAGACGGTGGGCGACACCGCCGGCAACGCGCTCGGACGCCCTCACCGGGCTGCTCCCGAAGTAGGTCCTATCGCCGCGCGGAAGATGGGATGTGCCGCAAGGGGCCGCCGAACGGGTGATGTGGATGGCTGTGAAGTCGAACATCCCAAGGAGGCCTGCGGGGTCTTCGGGATCTACGCCCCCGGCCACGTCGTCGCCCAGCTGACCTACCTCGGCCTCTACGCCCTGCAGCACCGGGGCCAGGAGTCGGCCGGCATGGCGGTCAGCGACGGCGACACCATCACCGTGGTCAAGGACATGGGCCTGGTCGCCCACGCCTTCGACGAGCGCAAGCTGGCGCCCCTCCAGGGCCACCTGGCCATCGGCCACGTCCGCTACTCCACCACCGGGTCGAGCACCTGGGGCAACGCCCAGCCCTGCTACCGCAACGTCGGCGACGCCGGCATCGCCCTGGGCCACAACGGCAACCTGGTCGGCACCGACAAGCTGGCCGCCGAGGCCGGCGTGCTGCCCGGCACCGTCGGCAACGACAGCGACCTGGTGGCCGAGCTGATCAACGTCGCCATGTGCGCCGCCCGGCGCCGTGCCGCAGCGACGGCCGCGACCTCGAACGGGCCCTCCTCGAGGTGCTGCCCAAGCTGCAGGGCGCGTTCTCCCTCGTCCTGATGGACGACTCCCACGTGGTCGGCGTCCGCGACCCCAACGGCTTCCGCCCCCTGTGCCTGGGCCGGCTCGACAACGGGTGGGTCCTGGCCTCGGAGACCCCGGCCCTCGACATCGTGGGCGCCCACTTCGTCCGCGAGCTCGACCCGGGCGAGATGGTCGTCATCGACGCCACCGGCACCCGCTCGCTGTGGCCCTTCGCCCCCGAGCGGATCGATCCCAAGCTGTGCCTGTTCGAGTTCGTCTACTTCGCCCGGCCCGACAGCCGGCTCTACGGGCAGACGGTGCACACCGCCCGCCAGCGCATGGGCGAGCTGCTGGCCGACCAGGCCCCACTGCCCGCCCGACCTCCACGTCCCGGCCCGGGAGGCGATGGTCATGCCCGTCCCCGAGTCGGGCATCCCCGCGGCCGAGGGCTACGCCCGCCGCAGCGGCATCCCCTTCGGCCACGGGCTGGTCCGCAACCGCTACGTCGGCCGCACCTTCATCTCCCCCGGCCAGGCCCAGCGCAGCGCCAACGTGCGGGTCAAGCTCAACCCGATCAAGGAGAACATCGAGGGCAAGCGGCTGGTCGTGGTGGAGGACTCGATCGTCCGGGGCACCACCATGCGGGCCCTGGTGGCGATGCTGCGGGAGGCGGGGGCGGCCGAGGTCCACCTGCGGATCTCGTCCCCGCCCTACCGGTGGCCGTGCCACTTCGGGATGGACACCGGCACCCGCTCCGAGCTGCTGGCCGCCGATCTCACCGTCCCCCAGGTGCGCGACTACCTGGGCTGCGACACCCTCGCCTACCTGGAGCTCGACGCCCTCCTGGCCGCCACCGGCTCGCCCCGGTCGGGGTTCTGCACGGCCTGCCTCACCGGCGTCTACCCCGTCGAAGTGCCGGGGCTGCCGACGACCCGCGGCGGAGGCAAGGAGCTGCCCGACGCCGACCTCGTCGGTCACCGTGGCTGACGGCGCCGACACGTCCCCCACCCCGAACCCCGCCACCTACGCCGCCGCCGGCGTCGACATCGCGGCCGGGGAGGAGGCGGTCGAGCGCATCAAGGGCAAGGTGCGGTCGACGTTCCGTCCCGAGGTCATCAGCGACATCGGCGGCTTCGGGGGCCTGTTCGCCTTCGACCCGGACCGCTACCGCCACCCGGTGCTGGTGTCGTCCACCGACAGCGTGGGCACCAAGGCCCTGGTCGCCCGCCAGGCCGGCCGCCTCGACACCATCGGCATCGACCTGGTGGCCATGGTCGTCGACGACATCGCCGCCCAGGGCGCGGAGCCGCTCTTCTTCCTCGACTGCATCTCCGTCGGCCGGCTGGATCCCGACGAGATCGACATCCTGGTCGGCGGCGTCGTCGACGGCTGCCGCCAGGCCGGCTGCGCCCTCGTCGGCGGGGAGATGGCGGAGGTGCCGGGGATGCTGGAGGAGGGCGCCTTCGACCTGGTCGGCTTCGGCGTGGGTGTGGTCGAGCGGTCCCGGCTGGTCACCGGCCACGCCGTCCGGCCGGGCGACGTCATCGTCGGCCTCCCCTCGCCCGGGCTGCGCAGCAACGGGTACTCGCTCGCCCGCCGGGTGCTGCTCGACCACGCCGGCCTCACCCTCGACGGCCCGGCCTGGCCCGACGCCGGCCACACCCTGGCCGACGAGCTCCTCCGCCCGTCGGTGATCTACACGCCCGCCATCCTCGACCTGTGCCGCCAGGTCGACGGTGCAGGCCCTGGCCCACATCACCGGCGGCGGCCTGCCGGGCAACATCCCCCGGGTGCTGCCCGACGACGTCGACGCCGTGATCCGCCGGGGCACGTGGGCCGTCCCCGAGATCTTCAACCGAGTGCGCCAGCTGGGCCCGTCGCCGACGAGGAGATGGCGGCCGTCTTCAACCTGGGCATCGGGATGGTGGCGGTGGTGTCGCCCGACGACGTCGAGCGGGCCCTCGCCGCCCTCTCCACCCACGGCCACGCCCCCGTCGTGATCGGCGAGATCGTCGCCGGCCACCGCCAGGTCAAGTTCGTCTGACGCGACCTACGCCATCCCCTGGCTCCTGCTCGACGCCCCCACGACGGTAAACGGGCCGACGCTCGGGCCACCACCTTCATCCAGCGCATCAACACCACCGGCGGGGTGGCACCCGCCCACGGCTGCGGCGCATCGACCGTGGGCACCAGCACGGCCGTGCCGTACAGCGCCGACTACTGGTTCTTCAAGGCCGCCTGACGCGGTCTGGGGCATGAAAAGGTGCGGGAGACACCCCTTTTCATGCCCCAGACGACGGCGGCCTCAGTGCTCGATCAGGGTGCGGGCGGCGTCCTTGATGGCGTCGACGCCGATGGTCAGCGCCCCCTCCAGGGTCACCTCGTAGGGCATGGCGGGTACGTCGGGCATCGCCAGCCGGCGGACTGGAGCGTCGAGGTCGTAGAACGCCTCCTGGGCCACCATGGCCGCCACCTCGGCGCCCACCCCGTAGCTCACGTTGTCCTCGTGGACAACGAGCAGGCGGCCCGTCCGGGCCACTGACCCCAGCACCGTGTCGCGGTCCAAGGGCGAGATGGTGCGCAGGTCGATGACCTCGACCGAGTAGCCCTCCTCGTCCAGCGCCTCGGCCGCCTCCAGCGAGAGGTGGCGGTGGAGGCCGTAGGTGACGAGAGTGAGGTCCTCGCCCGGGCGGGCGACGTCGGCCAGCCCGATGGGGACCCGCCAGTCACCCCCCGGCACCAGCCCCGAGATCCGCCGGTAGGTCTTCTTGTGCTCGAGGAACAGCACCGGGTCGGGGTCGTTCACCGCCTCCCGGAGCATCCCGGCCACGTCGGCCGGCGTCGACGGGCAGACCACCTTGAGCCCGGCCACGTGGGCGTAGAAGGCCTCGATGGCCTGGGAGTGGTACGGCCCCCGGTGCCCGCCGCCGCCCCACGGCGCCCGCACCACCAGGGGGACGTGGAAGTCGCCGTTGGACCGGTAGTGGATCTTGGCCGCCTCGCTCACCAGCTGGTCGAAGGCGGCGTGCATGAAGTCGGCGAACTGGATCTCGACCACGGGCCGCAGCCCGGCCAGGGCCAGCCCGATCCCGATGCCGACGATCGAGGACTCGGCCAGCGGGGTGTCGATCACCCGCGTCGGCCCGAAGGCGGAGTACAGCCCGTCGGTGGCCCGGAACACCCCACCCAGCACGCCCACGTCCTCGCCCAGCACGACCACCCGCTCGTCCTCGTCCATGAGGTCGTGCAGCGTCTGGCGGACGGTGTCGAGGACGGTCCGCACCACCCCGGTGGCCGGCCGGGGCGGTGCCGCCGGCGCCCGCGTCGGGGCCTCGTCCAGCTCGGGGGGGATGCCGGGCGTGGGCCGCAACGGGCGGGCGTACACCCGCCGGTACGCCGTGTCGGCCCGGGGCGGGGCGGCCGCCTCCGCCTTGCCGCGCCGCCTCCTCGATCTCGGCCCGGACCTCGATCTCGAGCGCCTCGGCGGCCTCCGTCGACAGCAGTCCCCGCCCCAGGAGGTAGCGGCGGAGGCGGGGCAGGGGGTCGCGCTCGGCGCCACTCCTGCACCTCCTCCGGGCTGCGGTAGCGGCGGTCGTCGTCGTCGGACGTGTGAGGCATGAGCCGGTAGGTCTTGCACTCCACCAGCGTGGGGCCGCCCCCCGAGCCGGGCCCGGGCCATCGCGTCCCGCATCGCCCCGTAGACCTCGAGGGTGTCGTTGCCGTCGACGATCACGCCCGGCATCCCGTAGGCGGCGGCCCGGGCGGCCACGTCGGGCACCGCCGACTGGAGCGCCATCGTCACCGAGATGGCGTACTGGTTGTTCTCGCAGACGAACACCACCGGCAGGCGGTGGATCCCGGCGTAGTTGAGGCCCTCGTGGAAGTCGCCCTTGGAGGACGCCGCCTCGCCGAACCAGCAGACGGTGACCCGATCGTCGCCCCGGATGGTCGACGCCTGGGCCAGTCCGGCGGCGTGGGGCAGCTGGGTGGCGATGGGGGACGAGCCGGTGATGATGTTCAGCCGGCGGCTGCCCCAGTGGTTCGGCATCTGCCGGCCACCGGAGTTGGGGTCGTCGGCCCGGGCCAGCACGGCCAGGAACACCTCGTACGGCGTCATCCCCAGGGTGAGGACCACCCCGAAGTCCCGGTAGTAGGGCAGGGCCACGTCGTAGCCGGCCCGCACCGCCCACGCCGATCCCACCTGGGTGGCCTCCTGGCCCTGACCGCTGATCACGAACCGGGCCCGGCCCTGGCGGTTGAGGTTCCACATGCGCTGGTCGAGCGTGCGGGCCAGCAGCTCGCTGCGGTACATGGCGACCACCTCGTCGCCGGACAGGCCCAGCTCCGTGTGCCGGTCGGGAACAGGGTTGCGGGCGGCGAGCTCCTCGTCGAAAACCTTGGCCATCGGTGCCGCCCTCCCGTTACCCGAAAGTCCGGATCTCGTGGACGTGCCTCAGGCGCGCGATTCGGCCTTCGGCGAAGCCGTCGGCTGCCGCTCCGGTGGGGATCCCCTCGGCGGCGGCGGTGTCGAGCACCGTCCCCACCGTGTCGAAGATGCGCCGGACCTGCTCGTATGCCCGCCCGGGATGGTAGCCCCGGTGCGACAGCTCGCTGGCGATGTTGATGACCCCGCCCGCGTTCACCACGTAGTCGGGCGCGTAGAGGATGCCCAGCCGGTGGAGGAGCTCGTCGCAGTCGGACGTGGCCAGCTGGTTGTTGGCCGAGCCCACCACCGCCGCGCACCGCAGCTCGGGGATCGTCGTCGCGTTCAACGAACCGCCCATGGCGCAGGGCGAGTAGATGTCGGCGTCGAGAACGTGGATCTTCTCCACCTCGACCGCCTGCACGTCGTAGTGGTCGACGACCCGCGCCACCGCCTCGGCGTCGACGTCGGCCACCGTGACCTGGGCCCGCTCCTCGACCAGGTGGCGCACGAGGTTGGTGCCCACCTTGCCCACCCCGGAGACGGTCACGTGGGCGTCGGCCAGCGTCGTCTGGCCCCACAGGCACTTGGCCACCGCCTTCATCGCCCACAGCACTCCGTAGGCGGTGGCCGCCGACGGGTCGCCCGAGCCGCCCAGCTCCTGGCTGACTCCGGTGACGAAGCGGGTCTCCCGGCGGATCATGTCCATGTCGGCCTGGGTGGTGCCCACGTCCTCGGCGGTGATGTAGCGCCCACCCAGGGAGTCGACGTAGCGGGCGTAGACCCGCAGCAGGGCCTCCGTCTTGTCGGTCTCGGGGTCGCCGAAGATCACCGCCTTGCCACCGCCCAGGTCGAGCCCGGCCGCGGCCGCCTTGTAGGTCATCCCCTTGGCCAGCCGCAGGACGTCCTCCAGGCCCTCGTCCTCGCTCCGGTAGGGGAAGAAGCGGGTGCCGCCGAGGGCGGGGCCGAGCTTGGTGGAGTGGATGGCGACGATCGCCTTGAGGCCGGTGGTCCCGTCGTGACAGAACACCACCTGCTCGTAGTCGTCGACGGGGACTCGGTCGAAGACGTTCATCCGATCGGAAGGCTAACGGGGATCAGGCGGAACCGCCCGAGGTCATCGGACGATCAGCGTCGCCGTCCGGTGCGCCTCGTGGAGCTGGCAGTAGATCTTGTAGGTGCCGGCGTTGGTGGCGGTGAAGTCCACCTCGAGGGGCTCCCCCGGCTTGACCTCCTCCTGGACGCCGTAACCCTCGATGCTGAACCCGTGGACGGCGTCGGTGGAGTTGGCCACGTGGATCTCGACCCGGTTGCGCTTGTCGACGGTGATGGTGAGGGGAGTGAAGCCGGCGCCACCGTCGACCCGAGCGGCGGTGATGTCGCGGTCGACCTCTCGGACGCCGCCGCACGCCGACAGGCCGACGGCCACCACGGCGGCCAGGGCTGCCACCAAGGGAGGGCGGGACAGGGCGGCTCGGGCTGCACGTCTCATGGCGGCGGACGATAGTTCGGCGCCATGCCGTCCCCCGAACTGGGGCCACGGCGGTAGGTTCGACCCGATGCGAGCGGTCGTGTACAGCGAGACGGGCGGGCCCGACGTGTTGCGCCTCGTCGAACGGCCGAGCCCGGAGGCGGGGCCGGGCGAGGTGGTGGTGCGGGTGGCGGTGTCGGGCGTGAACCCGACCGACTGGAAGGTGCGGAAGGGCTCGAAGCCGGGGGAGCCCACCCGTTCGCCGGAGACGGTGCCCAACCAGGACGGGGCCGGCACCATCGTGGCCGTGGGCCCGGGCGTGGACCCGGCCCGGGTGGGCGAGCGGGTGTGGCTGTGGGAGGCCGCCTACAAGCGGTCGGAGGGCACCGCCCAGGAGTTGGTCGCCATCCCCCAGGACCAGGCCGTCACCCTGCCCTCGGGCACGTCGTTCGATATCGGCGCCAGCATCGGCATCCCCGCCATCACCGCCCACCGGGCCCTGACGGTGGCCGACGGCGGGCCCACCGGGTTGGGCCGGAGACGCTCGTCGGTCGCACCGTCCTGGTGGCGGGCGGGGCGGGCGCGGTCGGCCACGCCGCCATCCAGCTCGCTCGCTGGTCGGGGGCCACCGTCCTCACCACCGTCAGCTCCCCGGAGAAGGCGGCCCTGGCCACCGCCGCCGGCTCCCACCACGTCGTGAACTACCGCACCGGCGACGCCGCCACCGCCATCCGCGAGATCGCGCCCGACGGTATCGACATGGTGGTGGAGGTGGCGCCGGTGGCCAACGCCGAGCTCGACGCCGCCGTCATCGCCCGCCACGGCACCGTCGCCCTGTACGCCAGCGAGGGCGACGCGCCCCTGGCCATCCCCGTCCGCCCGTCGATGACGGCCAACGTCCGCTACCAGTTCATCCTCGTCTACACCATGCCCGACGAGGCCAAGCGGCGGGCCGTCCGCGACGTGTCGGCCGCCGTGTCCGCCGGCGTCCTCGACGTGGGCGAGGACGCGGGCCTCCCCCTCCACCGCTTCCCATTGGAGCAAACCGCCGACGCCCACGCCGCCGTCGAGGCGGGCGCGGTGGGAAAGGTCCTGATCGACGTCGTCACGCTCAGTCCTGCCTCGCCTCCAGGCTGACGTCCTTCGGCGGGGTGGGAGTCTCCAGCCGGTCCGTGAACAGCCAGTTCAGGGTGCCGACCGGCTTCCGCTTGAGGGCCCGGATCGCCTTGAGCAGCCCATACATGGCGACCTCCAGGACGAGGTAGAGGAACAGCCCGACGGCGATGGCCAGCACCGGCAGCAGGATGACCGCCACCTCGACCGTTGCCAGGACGGCTCCGATCCAGAGCCGGCCCCACGCCACGATGCCGACGCCCAGCGCCGCGACCGACGCCAGGACAGGGTGCTCGGCGACCCACCCGACGTGGCCGACGGCGGCGAGGAGCACGAGGACGACCGCCGCCAGCCCGACGAAGAGCTGGGCCTTCTGCCCGATCCCGGCGATGATCTTCGACCCCAGTTTTCGGACGATGGCGGTGGCCACTACCAGCACCACGGCCGCGACCCCCACAACGGCGACCACCGGCCAGGCGACGACCACGCCGTTGGCCGCCAGCACGGCCGCCACCACCGTGACCAGGCCGGCCGCCCAGATGGCCACCCGGGGCCAGTCCTGCGACTTGCCCAGCATGGCCAGGGTGACGGCCGTCCACATGAACCAGCGCCGGAGGAAGGGCACGTCCGACTCCCACATGGCGTGGCGGAAGGCGGTGTTGGCCTGGCGCAGCTCCGCCCGGGTCTGGTTCTGTTCCTTCGGCCCCCAGTAGACGTCGTGGACGATGGCGGCACTGGTGTGCTTGCCGTAGCTGAGAACCAGCCATTGGAGGAAGAACGGCACCGAGGCCAGGTCGGTCTCCGTCTCGTCGGTGACGGTGTAGACCTTGTCGTGGTCGTACTGGTCCTTGTACCGGAAGCCGTGGACGACCTTGAAGTCCTTCGGCCCTTCGACCCGCAGGGTCAACTTCGTCTCCGCGGGGTTCATGAACTCGAACGGCATGGCGCACCCCCTCGCCCGGTCCGCCCGAGCGCCGCCGCAGCGTAGAGGGTGCCTCCATGAGAGCGTCGAGCAGGCGCCGATACCCACCAGGGAACCCGAGGAGCCACGCCCCGCCCCGCGCCACCCTGCAGTCGCTGTTCCCGTGCGGCCTGCCGGCAGGGACGGCCGGCGACCCCGGGCTGATCGGCCCCGGCGGGCCGGTGTGGCGGGTGGTGCGGGAGAAGGCCATCCTCGCCGGCGGGCCGGGGGCGCTCCTGCTCCAGGTCGCCCATCCGGCGGTGGCGGCCGGGGTGGTGGCCCACAGCGACTTCGAGTCCGACCCCCTCGGACGGCTCCGGCGCACCCTCGACACCATGCTCACCGTCGCCTTCGGCGACCGGGACCAGGCGGAGGCGGCGGTGGCGGGGGTGGCCGCCGTCCACGCCCACGTCCGGGGCCCGACCTACCGGGCCGACGACCCCGACCTCGCCCTGTGGGTGCACGCCACCCTCGTCCTCGCCGCCCTCGGCGCCTACCAGGACTTCGTCGGACCGCTCTCCGACCACGACAAGGCCGGCTACTACGAGGACTACAAGGTGGTCGGGCGGCTGTTCGGGGTCACCGACGAGGTGCAGCCGCCGACATACGCCGACTTCACCGCCTACGTCGGCCGCATGGTGGGCGATGTCCTCGCCGTCGGTGACGACGCCCGGGCCATCGCCGCCGGCATCTTCGGGGCCTCGGTGGCCGGCCCGACGTGGCTGTCCCGTCCCGTGGTGCAGCTGGCCGCGGGAGCCCTCCTGCCGCCGTCGCTGCGGAAGGACTTCGGGATCCCGTGGGGGCGGGGACGGCGAGCGGCCTACGTCGTGCTCCGACGGGTGGTGCGTCCGGGCCTACGTCTCCTGCCGGCGCGGGCCCGCTACTGGCAGCACTACCGGGTCGCCCGGCGCCGGATCTCGACGCGCCCGAACCGCAACCGGTGACGATTTCCGGGGCTGGGGCGCCCGGGAAACGTCACCAGCTGCCGGAATAGGGTGCGGGCGGTGGAGCGTCCGGACTTCGACGTGGTCGCGGTGGTGGGGTCGGCGGCGGGGGTCGACGCCCTTGCCTCCGTGCTCCGCGGCCTGCCGGCCGATTTCCCGGCGCCGGTGGTGGTGGTCCAGCACCTCTCCGACGAGGGCCGGGCCCTGGCGTCGATCCTGCGCCGCCGGCTGCACCTGCCCGTGAGCTGGGCGGCCGAGGGCCACAAGCTGGAGGCGGGCCAGGTCGTCCTGTGCCCGCCGACGAGCGGGATGGTGATGCTCCCCGACGGGACCCTCTCCGTTATCGCCGCGGTGCGGCCCCAGGACCGGCCCTGCGACATGCTCCTCGAGTCCCTGGCCGAGACCCACGCCGAGCACACCCTGGCGGTGGTGCTCGTCGGCAGTGGCCGCGACGGGGCGGCCGGCGCCCGGGCGGTGCGGGAGGCGGGGGGGATGGTGGTGGCCGAGGCCGCCCCGCAGCCGACGGCCGCGGTCGCGGCCGGCGCCGTCGACCTGGTCCTCCCCCGGGACGAGATCGGCGCCCTCCTGCTCG
This sequence comes from uncultured Acidimicrobiia bacterium, assembly GCA_963801205.1. Taxonomy (GTDB): domain Bacteria; phylum Actinomycetota; class Acidimicrobiia; order Acidimicrobiales; family AC-14; genus JAXDMK01. The sequence goes on along the minus strand of CAWDDV010000010.1, from coordinate 188,511 downwards.
AGGTGGTGGGCGACGGCGCCCCGCCGCCGGCGTCGTCCGACGAAACCGCGGCGGTGACACGGACCTTCGTGGGCGACAGCGAGGCGGCCGCCGTCCTCCGCACCGTCGACTGGTCGTCGACGCCGCTCGGCCCGGTGGGGACGTGGCCCACGAGCCTGGCCGCGGCGGTACGGACCATGCTCGACACTCCCCTGCCGGTGATCGTCCACTGGGGCCCCGACCTGGTCGTGCTGCCCAACGACGCCGCCCGGGCCCTGCTGGGGGCGGACTTCTTCCGAGTCGTGGGCCGGCCCCTGCGGGACGCGTGGCCGGCCAATGTGCCCGCCCACCTCGACGTCCTGGAGACGGGACGGCCGCGGGTGGTGGAGGACGCCCCCTTCGTGGTCGAGGGCCGGGAGCTCTTCCTCACGTCGGCCCTCACCGTCCTCCGGGGCGACCAGGGCGGGCTGGCCGGCACCATGTCGACCGCCATCGACGCCACCACCCGGGTCCTCGGCCGGCGCCAGGACGAGGTCCTGCACCACCTGCAGGTCAGCGCCGTCGGCGCGGCCACGGTGGCCGACGCCGCCGAGCGGGCGGTCGCCGCCCTCGGGTCCGACCCCGGGCTGGTCCCCTTCGCCATCGTCTACCTCCTCGACGGGCCCGCCGCCGGGCCCAGCTGGTGGCCGCGACCGGCGTCGAACCGGGCGATCCGGCCGCCCCCCGGACGGTGCTGGCCGACGACGACGCGGTGTGGCCGGTGGACGACGTCACCCGCCAGGGGTCGGCAGTAAACGTCGAGGCGATGGATGCCGTCGTCCTCCCCCTTCGAATGGGCCGCGACGACCGGACGGCGGGCGTCGTCGTCCTCGGCCTCGGCGCCGGCCGCCCCCTCGACGACGCCTACCGCGCCTTCCTCGACGACGTGGTGGCCCGGCTGGCGGCGGGTCTCACCGACGCCCGCGCCCGCCAGCAGGAACGGGCCCGGCAGGAGGCGCTGGCCGACGTCGACCGGGCCAAGACCGAGTTCTTCGCCAACGTCAGCCACGAGTTCCGCACCCCCCTCACCCTCCTCCTGGGGCCTCTCGACGCCGCCCTGGCCCACGCCGGCGGCCTGCCCCGGGGCGTCGTCGCCGACCTCGAACTGGCCCACCGCAACGCCCTCCGCCTGCTGCGCATGGTCCAGTCGCTGTTCGACTTCTCCCAGGCCGAGGTCGGCCGGCGACGGGGATCGTTCGTGCCGACCGACCTGTCCACCCTCACCCGGGAACTGGCCGGCATCTTTCGCAGCGCGGCCGACGCCGCCGGGTTGGAGCTGGTGGTCGACTGCCCGCCCCTACCCGAGCCGGTGTGGGTCGACCCTGTCATGTGGGAGCGCATCGTCTCCAACCTGCTGTCCAACGCCCTCAAGTTCACCCTGCAGGGGCAGGTCGGCGTCAGCCTCCGCCTGCTGCCCTCGCACGCCGAGCTGGTGGTGTCCGACACCGGGTCCGGCATCCCCGAAGCCGACGTCCCCCACGTCTTCGAGCGCTTCCACCGGGTCGAAGGGGTGCCGGCCCGGACCCGGGAGGGAACGGGCATCGGCTTGGCCCTGGTCGACGACCTGGTCCGGCTCCACCACGGACGGGTGCGGGCCAGAGCCGGCTGGGCGAGGGCTCCACGTTCACCGTCTGGGTCCCACGGGGTCGGCGCCTCGACGGTCGGCCCCCCGGCGCGGGCGTCGCGGCTGAAACCACGCCCGCGCCCCTGAGCCTGGCCCAGTCCCACGCCGACGAGGCCCTGACCTGGACCGTGACCGCCGAGTACGAGGCCCCGTCCTCCGACCACTACCTGGGGGCGGTGCCGCCGACCCGCACCGGCGCGGACGGGGCCGGGAGCCGGGTCCTGGTGGTCGACGACAACGCCGACATGCGGGACTACCTGCAGCGTCTCCTCGGCCGGCACTGGGAGGTCGACGCCGTCGGCGACGCCTTCAAGGCCCGGGCCCGACTCGCCTCCGCCAACCCCCCCGACCTGGTGGTGGCCGACGTGATGATGGCCGAGGTCGACGGGTTGCAGCTCCTCCGCCAGCTACGGGCCGACCCCGAGGTGGGCGACGTGCCGGTGGTCCTCCTCTCCGCCCGGGCGGGCGAGGACGAGGTGATTGCCGGCCTGGAGGCGGGGGCCGACGACTACGTCGTCAAGCCGTTCTCGTCCCGGGAGCTCGTCGCCCGCATCGGCGCCCAGCTCGAGCTCTCCCGGCTGCGGCGCCAGCGCGACCACGCCGTCGACGCCATTCAGACCGGCGACGAACGGCTGCGGCTGGCCCTCCAGGTGTCGGGCGTGGTCGCCTTCGAGCTCGACACCGCCACCGACGAGATCACCGTCCTCGGGGGCGACGCCACCATCCTGGACGGGATCTTCGACGACGACCTGACCTGGCACCTGGGCTACCTGGGCCGCACCGCCACCGCCACCGAGCCCGCCACCGATGCCGGCGTCGAGGCCTCCGTCAGGGAGGACCCCGTGGGGCTGGTCGACGGCGGGCTGCGGTGGATCCGCTCCGTCGCCCACCGCCTCCCCGACGAGGCCCGGCGCCTGCTGTGCGTCTCCACCGACGAAACCGACCGCCACGCCGCCAGCGAGCGGCTGGCCGAGGCCACCAACCGCCTCCAGGCCGACGTGGAGGTCATGACCCGCTTCCAGGTCCTGACCAGCCGGCTGGCGAGCCAGTCGGCGGCCGGCTCCCTCGAGGACCTGCTGGAGGACCTCCTCGACGCCACCATCGAGCTGTACCGGGCCGACGGCGGCGCGGTCGAGATCTATAACACGGGCACCGGCGCGCCGGAGGTGGTCGTCGGCCGAGGCCACTCCGACGCCGAGGCCGACTACCTGCCCCTGGTCGACCGCACCGGCAGCGTCTTCGGCGCCCTCGCCGTCTCCACCCGCCGCCTGCCGCCGCGCTCCGACCTAGAGGCGCGCTTGGCCGAGCTCTACCTACGCCAGGCGCTGGCGGTGGTGGCGGTCGCGGTCAGGTCAGGCGCAGGCGCCGGGGGGGCCGGCGTTGCTGCCGAGGAGCCCGCCCAAGAGGCTCCCGACGAGGCCGGTGGTGATGAGGCTCCCGACGAGGCTCTGGCAGACGCCGAGGAGGTGGGTGTTGATCGCCTGGATCTGACCGACGATGACGGCGCTGTCGGCCCGGACGGTGGTGAGGTTGGCGGGGGAGGCCCCGAAGGGACCGGGCGTCCCGCCGGCTGAGGCGCCGTTGACCGCCGGTGAGTTGGCCCCGTTGATGCGGGCGATGCGCTGGTGGATGTCCTGCACGCCGAGGTTGTCGGCCGGCTCGTTGGCGTCGATCAGGGTCGAGCTGATCTCGCCCGCGCTCCCCAGCACCGTCTGCAGGGCGCCGGCGGTGTCGGCCAGCGACGCATCCGTCTGGGAGAGCTTGTCGTTGACCGACGTGAGCGCGCCCACGATGGTGTTGGCCTGGCCGGGGATGGGCTTGAGGGCCCCATCGATCTGACCCAGCGAGCTGTTGATGGTGTCGACGTGGGTCGGCAGGCCGAGGGCGTTGGAGCCGGCGCCGCCCACCTCGCGCGACACCGTGCCCAGGTTGCCGTTGACGTCGGCCAGGGAGTTGGTGATGACCGTCAGGTAGCCGACGACCACCAGGGTGACCGCGCACAGCAGGCCCACCCACACCCGCATCCACCGGGCTAGGTACGCCCGCTCGCTGTCCTGCGCCTTGGGCGCCGGCCTCGGCGGTGCCGACGTCGCCCGCCTGGTTGAGGTGACGGAAACCACAGGCTGGCTCCTTCCCTACGGGCCAACTTCCTGGGGTGCTGGCCAGACGGAAGAAAGATAGTCCCACTCGGGGTGGTCGTGCTCGTTTGCCGTCACCACGCGCCGCGGTGGAGGGCAAAAGCCTGCATGCGCCCGTCGGTTAGCCCCTGGCGGCGGCTTCCTCCAGCAGGGGGACGGCGGCGGACGCCGGTGGCAGCCGCGTGATCTGCTCCGCGATGCGGGCCGCGCCGGCGCGGTACCAGTCCCCGTCGAGCACCTGGCGAAGGGCGTCGGCCAGGCCGCCCACCGCCATCGGTCCGCCCTCCAGGGCGACGCCCGCGCCGATGGCCTCCACCCGGGCCGCGTTGTGGGGCTGGTCGGCGAACAGAGGGACGACCACCTGGGGAACTCCGGCGACCATGCCGGCCAGCGTCGTCCCGAACCCGCCGTGGCCGACCATCGCCGAGGCGTGACCCATCACCTCGGCCTGCGGCCACCAGTTCTCGACGTGGACGTTCGGGGGCAACGGCGCCAGGGCCTCAGGGTCGCCGCCGGCGCCCAGGGTGAGGAGGACCCGGACGGGCAGGTCGGCCACCGCGCCCACGACGCCCTGGTACAGCATCGGGAACAGCCCGATCTCGGCCGCCACCGACCCGAAGGTGACGTACACCAGGGGGTCGGCCGACGCCGACGCCGGCCACCAGTCGGGCAGGGGAGCGTCGACGACCGACGCCGCCGGCCGCTCGTCCCGAAAGCGGCGGGTGGCGCCCGACACCCCTGCCCCCTCGAAGGCGGGCGGGAGGAGCGACAGGCGCAGCGACGACCGCAGGCCGGCCACCCCGCTGGGCACGCCGAGCTCCGCCAGGGGCACCTCCAGCGCCGGCAGGAAGGGTGCCTCGAAGGACTCGAGGCTGACGGCCACCTGGGCGTGGGGGATGCCCGCCCGGTCCGCCACCGCGTAGGAGGCGAACTCGGAGGCCTCCCGCAGGACGAGGTCGGGCCGCCACCGGTCGACGAGATCCTGGACTCCCGGCCGCGCCGCCCGGGCGTCGATCCGGCCGAAGACCTCGGTGATCACCAGCCGGTTGCCGTCGTCGTTGGAGAGCCCGGGCAGCCTGGCGAAGACGGCCGCCAGCTCCTCCGGCGGAGCGTCGGCGAACGGGTGGTGGACGAAGCCGGCCCGCTCGACCGCCCCTGCGAACGAGGCCGGTGCGGCCACCACCACTTCGTGGCCGGCCTCCACCAGGGCCCGGGCGTAGGGCATCAGGGCCCGAGGTGACCTGCTCCCGCCGTCGTCGACACCAGGACGCGCATGCCACCGGAGCATAGGGAGAACGGCTGACCTGGCCCGGACGCCGAGATCCGCGATCGCCTGCGCCGGCGGGCACGGCCTGGCCTAGCCTCACGGACCGTGAGGCGGGGAGCGGCGGCGCTGGCAGTGGCGTTCCTCGCCGCCGCCCTCGCCACCGCCGCTGCTCGGACGGCGGATCGTCGTCCACGAGCCCGTCCCCGCCCTCATCCTCGGCTCCGGCCGGGGCGGCCACGTGCACCCCGGTCGGGACGGTCGGCGAACCCATCGAGTTCCTTGCCCGCTGGTCGGCGGGCGACACCCGCTCCTTCTCGCTGACGACCATCCGCGAGGACTCGTCCCGACCCGAGCGAGAGGGCGCGGCGACGACGGCGATGACGATCCGGGTCCTCGAGACCGACGACACCGGTTCCAGCCTGGCGTGGGGCTCCGGGGAGACGGTCGTGGACCTCCCCATCGCCCATGCCGCCGGCGGACGACCCTTCCCCGCCACCTCGTCGGTCCGCGTGGTCGACCCGCGGGACGGCGACGGCTGCGTCGTCCTCGAAGTGGTCGTCGCGCCCGAGCCCGGGCCGCTGGCCGAGATCCTCGCCGAGACGCTGGCCGCGCTGGGCGGGGAGGACGGGGCGCGGAGCTGGCCGATGTGCTGCGCGACTTCAACGTCCGCAACACAGTTCGGTACGCCTACGACCCCGGGTCGGGTTGGATGGTGCGGGTCGAGATGGAGCAGGTCCTCGAAGCGCAGGGCCTCCGCCGGGTGGAGCGGAAGGTGATCGAGGCGGCATAGGTTCCTCGGACGTGAGCCCCGCCACCGCCCTGGCCGCGGCCCCGCTGGTGGTGTGGCTGGCGGTCGCGGCCGCGGGGATCTGGTGGACGGACGGCTTCTACTCCCTCGTCGCCGAGGACCGGGTCTTCGAATGGGCCGAGGTGGGCCGCGTTCGCGGTGGCGGCCGCGGGATGCGGCATGGTGGCCGTCTCGGTCCGCCGGGTGAGCGTGGCCGCGGCCCTGGTCGCCGCCGTCTGGTGCGCCGTGTTCGTGGTGGTCGTCGGCGAGGAGGTGGCGTGGGGCCAGCGAGTGTTCGGCGTCAGCGTCCCCGCCATCGAGCGGGTGAACGACCAGGGCGACGTCTCCCTGCACAACGTCGGCCCCGGCCTGGCCCTGTCCAACCTCGGCATCCTCGGCATCTCTCTCGCCGGCGCCCTCAGCCGGCCGGCGGCCGGGTGGTGGTCGGACCGGCGGGGCCACCCGGTACGCCCCGACTTCCTGCCGCCCTCGTTCGTCGGGCCCTGGTTCGCCATGGCCGCCGCCTTCACCGCCGTCCGCCTGGCCTGGCCGTCACCCCCCGCCCGGGTGGCCAAGTTCAGCGAGGTGGCCGAGCTCACCGTCGCCCTCGCCGCCGCCATCTCCGCGGTGAAGCTGGCCCGGGCGACGTCGACGTCAGTTGGAAATGACCTCGAACAATCGCGTCACCCGCGACCCGATGTGGGTCGTCTATAGGAACGTCTGCCCAGTGGAGAAGGGGATGCCGTGAAATCGCCGTGGAAGTCCGTCACGTCGCTCGAGCCCGATCGTCAGTACGTCGTGCTCGCCTCGAGCATCCCCGCCCGCCGCCTGTCCTCGACCGGCCGGCTGTTCCGCGGCGCCAGCGAGGTCCGCAAGCAGTTGGAGCGGACCGAGGGCGTGGTCGGGTTCTCGCTGCTGGCCCGACCGCTCCGCAAGCAGTCCGCGACCCTGTCGGTCTGGGTCGACGAGCAGGCCCTGGGTGCGTTCGCCCACGAGAGCCCCCACGGCCAGCTCATGGCCGACCTGGCGCCGGAGATGGGCCCGACCAAGTTCGTCCGGTGGACGATCACCGGCGCCGACGGCCGCCCGTCCTGGAGCGACGTCCTTCGACGGCTTGGATGAGGAGGACGGGCCGGCGGCGGCTCGTCGGTAGGTCCTCCTCCCTGCCGCCGATGGACGGGGGATGACGTCGGCGGCGGTGCGGACGGGTGCAGCGAAGGCGCCGCGGTAGGAGCGGCCGAGATCGCGGTCGCCGCGGTCGGGTGGATCGTCCTCGACGGCGCCGTTCGAGACGCCTTCGAAACCCACCCGCTGGGCGGCGTGGCGGTCGGCGTCATCGTCCTTTCCCTGGTCGCCGGGGCGGTTATCGGCGCTGGCCTGCTGGCGGGCCTGCTCCTGAAGATCCCCCGGTGGTGGCTGGTGGTCACGGTCGCCAACGTCGCCTGCTTCGTCGTGTTCGCCCTGACCGACCTGGCCGTCGTGCGGGCCGCCATCGCCCTAGCCGCCTTCAGCGCCGCCGGCGCCGCCGGGGCCGCCCTCGACGATCGCCGCTAGGCGGGGCAGGTGTGGTCTCACGCATCCGTTCTCCGTGAGACTCACCCAGCCGACCGGAAGAGTTCGTATCGCTCAGCAAGCGACTCTCCGGTGAGTGCCCCCTGGCACCAGGGTGCCCGGCGCCTGCCCACCCGAAGTCTTCTCGGCCCTTGACGGGGCTCTGAGAGGGCGGGCTCGGGAGGGTCCACCCGCGAGGGGGGCCACCGGCTGCCGATCGAGCGCAACAACTTCCGCAACCGGGTGTGGCTGCCGGCGACACGGATGGCGGGTCTCGACGGCCTCCGCTGGCACGACCTCCGCCCACACCGCCGGCACACTCGCCGCGCGCACGGGGCCACGACCAAGGAGCTGATGGCCCGGCTCGGGCACGCCAGTCCGCGAGCGGCGATGGTGTACCAGCACGCGTCCGACCGTCCCGTTAGGGCTTGACAGCGTCGGTGGCCGATGGTCGCGTTTTCGGGTCGCGGTCGTGAGATTGAGGAGGGACCATGCCCCCGAGGCTTCGTCGGATGAAGGCGCGGACGCTCGCCCTTTCGGTCATGTCCGTGGTGGCACTTGCGGTGGGCGCCGTCGCCGCCCCGCCGGCGGCCGCTGACACCATCCAGGTCGGCTGCGGGGTCAACCGAGCGATCGAGCTCATCAACGCGGTGGCTGCGGCCAACGCCACGAAGGCGGTGGCGGACACCATCAACCTCACCGCCGGGTGCGTCTACTCCTTCGGCGCCTCCAACCTGCCCAATGATCCGGTTCCCACGCGGTTCAACTGGTACGGGCCGAGCGCCCTGCCCCAGATTGCGAGCGACATCACCATCGAGGGCAACGGCGCGGTCATCGAGCGGTCGCCGACGGCCACCACCAACTTCCGGATGGTCTACGTGGGGGCGTCGGCCGCCACCGGCTTCCACGGCCCGGGGCCGGGGACCCTTACCCTTCGCGACCTCACCGTGCGCAACTTCGTGGCCAAGGGCGGGAATGCCGGGACCGGAGGCGGCGGGGCCGGCTTGGGGGGCGCCATCTTCAACCAGGGCACCCTCGTCATCGGCCGGGTGACCTTCAGCGCCAACACCGCCCGGGGGGGCGACAGCACCGGTGATCCGGCCGTAGGTGGCGGTGGCGGCATCGGCACCGACGCCACGGGTGGGAACGGCGGGGGCTTCGGCCCCGGTGCCTTCAATGGGGCCACGGGCGGCGCCGGCTGGTCGGGTGGAGGAGGAGGTGGTGGCCTGGGCCCCGGCGACCATGGCCACAATGCGGCGAGCAACTCCCAAGCAGCCGGGGCCGGGGGCGGGCCGGCCACCGGCACCGGCGGGCGGGGCGGGTGGATCCAAGTGACGTCCGGCGAGGGACCCGGAGGCAACGGGTCCGGAGGCGGTGGCCGCGGTCGACTGGGCTCGGGCGGCGCGGGGGGAGCGTTCGGACAGGGAGGTGCTGCAGGCAGCGTCGATGCCGCCGGAGGCGGTGGCGGCGTCGGGGGAGGGGGTGGTTCCAATACCGGCGGCGCGGGCCTCGGCGGCGGCGGCGGCTTCGGCGGCGGGGGGGGACGTTCGCTTTACGAGGTTGGTGGCGGTGGTGGTTTCGGGGCAGGCGGCGGGGGCGGCGCCCCGGGCGTCTTCGGCGGCGTAGGGGGCCTCGGTGGCGGCGGCGGGGGCGGCGGGGGCCTGAACACCTCGGGCTATGGCGGCGGTGGCGGCGGTGCCGGGATGGGCGGCGCCATCTTCAACCACCACGGCACTGTGACAATGTTCAACGCCACCTTGACTGCGAACGCGGCGATAAAGGGCGCCGGGGGTGCCGGCGGCAACGGCGGGGGACGCGGGAACGACGGTGCCGGCCTGGGCGGGGCTGTTTTCAACCTCAACGGCCTGGTCACGCTGACGAACGCCACGATCGCCGCCAACACCGCGGCGCAGGGGGGCGGTGGCCTGTTCAACGTGGTTTACGACAAGGTCACAGCCCGCACCGCAGGGGTCACCCTGGTGAGCTCCATCGTGGCCGATAGCGCCTCCAACGTCATCGACCTCGTGACCGCCCGGCCTCCCACCGTTTCCGACGGCGGTGCCAACAAGGGCACCGCGCCGATGGTCTTCAGCGGCGCCAATATCGTCGAGTCCCAGCAGAGCCGTCCCAACGCCTCCGCTGCCCCCATCGACGGCACGCCCATCACCGCCGATCCGATGCTCGGCCCCCTGCTGTTCAACGGCGGCCCGGGCATGCACACCATGGCGCCCGCGGCGACCAGTCCGGCGCGCGACACCGCCGACGCCTGTTTGCCCGCCGACGAGCGGAGTGTCCACCGGCCCCAGGGCCCCGCCTGCGACCTGGGGGCGGTGGAGATCGACGACTTCCGTCCCACGGTGACCGTCAACCAGGCGGGTGACCAACCGGCGGCGACCAATGTGTCACCAATTCGCTTCACCGCCGTCTTCAGCGAGGACGTGTCGGGATTCACCGGCGCCGATGTGTCCCTGGCCGGCTCCACCGCCCCAGGCACGCTGCTGGCGATCGTGTCCGGGGCCGCGCACCTACACGATCGGGGTGTCGGGCATGACCGGGGCGGGCACCGTGGTGGCTTCTATCCCGGTCGGCACGGCCATCGACGCCGCCACCAACTCCAATCAGGCCTCCACGTCGGCCGACAACGTCGTCACCTTCGACAACGCCGCCGCCGTATGCACTGTCACCCGCATCGGCGTCGACGGCAACGGACGCAGGTTCGTCGAAGTGCAGGCACAGGATGTCGTCTCGGGGATCGCGACGATCACCGTGACCACGCAGGTCAACATCTTGTCCATCACGTACTCACCGGCGGGCTGGGCGGCCGGCACCACGGAACCGGTCGTCATCACCGCGACGAAGGCCAACCAAACGGCGCGGGCCGAGGTGGCCTACGTGATCACGGATAGCGCTGGCAACCAGTCCTCGTGCACGTGAGCACACGGCATCTGAGAGGCATAGTCATTACAAGGTACGCGAGGCGTTTGGCGAGTCGACGCCAATCAGGCTGGCGCCGATACGCGGGGGTGCTGGCGTCCAGCGCGGGACAGCAGGGACAGACCCACGGTTTGACACTTACGCGTCAACTCTTGCACCCGGGCCCCCCGTTGATCCCGCCGGTTGGAGCCGGCGGCCGGTTACCTCGCTGCGGTCATGACCAACAGGGACCTCAACCAGGCGCTACTGGTCCTCGGCCTCACGGTGCTCTGCATGATCGACCTCTGGCTCATGCTCCGCATCGTGTTCAGCCTCTTCGGCGTCGACTACGTCCTGCCCTTCGAGAAGTAGGCGTTCCCATGAGCGGTCAGCCGTAGCCCGCACTCCCTGCTCCATCGCCGCGAAAGGTGCGATCGTCAAATCGGACCAGTCGTGGCCGACGACCGACCAGGCCCTGGGGCCAGACGGCCCTACCCGTCGGCTACGACGCAGCCTCGCTATGCAGGCAGCGATCCCGCCGCTTCGGCAGGTCGGAATCCTGCCGAGGCACAAATGGCGCCCTCGCGGATCGCTCCGCAGGATTTCGCGGATGGAATTTCGCCGAACGACTCGCGATGCCGGTCACATGCCCTCGACCAGGACTTTTGTGGTGGTCGGGACCGGCGTCGATTCGGTGACCTCGCGCTTTTCAGATGCAATCGGCCGGTCGCACGAGGGTCGTCACTGACCAGCAGGAACGCAAAAACCAGCAGGTCACGGCCTACGTTCCGTTTGACCGGCGGTGCCACGGCGTAACCGGGAATCACCAGGTTTGTCCGCCGCTTGGGGCACATTTGGGCATGCAGTCGCCGATCACGGCCGGATGGCGTCATGCGGATGATCGCGATCGAGGGCATGGTTGTCGCTGAGACAGCGATGTCGGCTCAACCCGTTCCTGGCCCAGCGTCGGAGAAGCCGATCGACAAACCCGCGCGCCGGTCGTGACCGGGCGCTGGGGCCGCCTCAGGTCAGGTCGACAGCAGGAACGGCACGCTGCGGTCATCGGAGTTGGTCGGCCGACTCGATCAGAAAACCAGAGTGGTGCATTGATCGGCCCCGATCTCCGACGTGATGACGTCGCTATTTCGATCGTACCGAACGATCACGCATCGCATCTCGCCGGCCACCGAGAGCTGTCGCATGACCCCTAGCTCACCGGTGCTCGGTGCGATCAGAAAGACGCCCTGTGGGTCAAGGATCGCCGAGGCTCGAGGATCGAGCATGTGGAACGATGCTTTTCCGGCAGCGACCTCGGCAACAAACTGTTGAACCGAAAGGCGCATCTCACTTTCTACCCCCACCGCCCGTCCATCAGCGTCATCGGACCACCGGCCACGAACGTCGTTCATGAACCCGAATCCGACCACGACGAGCACGGCGAGGACGACCAGGAAACGACCCCGCTGCGCCTTGGTGCCAAAGGGCTTCCACCGGCGGCATCGCCGCTCGCATTCGCGCCGAGGTCCGCGCTGTCGGTGGCGGGGTGAGGCGCAAGGAGGCGGCCGCCCCTTACGACCAGCCCAGAGATGGCGACGGCAAGCGGGGAGATGGCGACCATGATGGCGAGTGAGCCAGCGGAGTCGTCAGCCGCCCGAAGCAGCGCGAAAACGAGGCCGGGCAGGGTTGCGATCGCACCCGTCCGCCAGGGCCGTTCGTGAATGACAGCCCCGAGCGCCAGCATGACGACCAGGTTCAGCGCGGTGAGCAAGCCCACCGAGGACAGTGTGTACGCAGCGCTGACGAAGACTAGTCCGGCTGCAAGCGGCAGCAGGACCTGACGCTGCGAGTCAGGGCCTCGGGTGATCACCCCACCAGCGTGACAGGCCATCATGTCCAGCGTGACAGGCCATCATGGCCAGCGTGGCCAACCGATTGGATGAATGCAGGGATGCCGCCCGTCCTGCTCTACCAGCACGCGTCAGAGGACCGAGACCGCCTCATTGCCGACCGGCTCGCCGCCATGGCCCGGGACGCCGGGCTTGTCCCGGACAGCGCCGATGGCGGACCTTCCGCGGGCGACCGAGAAGGTCGGCCGCTCGGCTCAGGTGAGTAGGCGCCGGGCTCGGCCCATCGCGCTGGCCATCGTCGGGTGACAAGCCAGGTGCTCCGCGACCTCGGCCGGCATACGAGGAGGGTTGGTCCAACGGTTGGCAATCCGGCGCACGGCGTGCTCCACCAGCTCGGGTACCTCATCCAGGATCTGCTCGATAAGTCGGCCTGGTGTCAGTACTCCGATCCCCGCGTCGTCCAGGACACGGCTCCGGAAGTCCTTCACGTTGATCGTGACGACGGCGTCGGCCGCGGCAACAACGGCGGCGGCAGCGACGTGACGGTCCTTCGGATCGTTGTCGAGTCGGTCGATGTCGTCGGGGCCACCGAGACCATCGCCGCGGGAAAGTGCCGGCGCATCTCGACCAGCGTGTGATCGCTGAAGCGGTCGGGGTCGACGTCGGGGTTGTCGGCGACCACGTTGCGGCGAAGCTCCTCGAGGATCGTCTCGCTCCACCGGACATCGAACGCGTCGAGGGCGGCGAGGGTCAGGAGGAGGTCACGGAGCGACGGCGGGTACAGGACGCACGCGTCGAGGACGACCCGCACCCGCCGCGAGCCCGATCAGCGGTAGGGAACGCCAGCAGCGGCGTCGGCGGCCGCGATGGCATCGACGCCGGCGAGCCGCGCATCGCGGTGCGCTTTGTAGGCCAGCACGTCCGCCGCCCTGAGGCGCCGGTGAGTGCCGACGAGGCGTGCGGGGAGCTTGGCGTCGTCTACGAGTCGAACGACGTACGTGCGGGAGATTCCGAGGATGTCCGCCGCCTCCTGGGTTGTCAGCTCGGAGTCGTCGGTGAGCAGATGGACGGCGCTGCCAGCCGCCAGATCTGCGAGGAGTTGACGCACGGCGGCTCTCGCTTCCGGAGGCAGCTCGGCCTCCCCCTGGTCGGTCCGCAAAGCCACGGACCCGCCGCCATCGATACCGCTCACCAACGCCACAAGCCGCTTGCGGTACGGCTCGGGAAGCTCGAAGGACACCACCTCGGACACACTGCAACGATACCGCAATCGACACAAACGCAACTGCGTCGGACATTAATCCGTGCCCGGGAATGCCCCACGTGACCCTTCAGTGCCCGCGAAAAGCCGTCCCGTTGGGGCACGTTTGGGGCACGTAACCGGCGCCTCGGAGAACCCGAGCCACGCGGCACCCTGCCTGACCAGGACTTTTGTGGTGGTCGGGACCGGCGTCGATCCGGTGACCTCGCGCTTTTCAGGCGCGCGCTCTACCTACTGAGCTACCCGACCGGGGTTGGCGGTCCTGACGAGATTTGAACTCGCGACCTCCGCCTTGACAGGGCGGCGTGCACTCCAAGCTGCACCACAGGACCGTGGTTACGGCGACGACCAGCCTAGCGGCCGTCGCGGACCAGTGATCTCGTGTTCCCCACCGTCGACCAGTCGGTGGTGCCGCCGACCGGCGCGAAGGCATCGGACGGCCCCTCGCCAGCCCTCCGCACCCGGACCGCGGTCACGGCCATCAACCCCACCCACAGGGCCATCAGCCCGAGCAGCCCCGTCCAGGCCGCCACCGCCGGCCACGCCGGGCCGGGGTGGGCCTCTCGCAGCAACAGCGTGGTATTGCGCACGAACGGCCCCCGCCGCTCCGCCACCAGCGGCACCTCCACCGCGCCAATGGACGGATCAGCAGGCAGGTACACCGGCGCCGCCATCACTTCCGAGCCTCGCTGCAGGCTCACGACCGTCTTCCAGGACCCCGTCACCGGCACCGACCGCTCCGACCGGTACCGACCGGGACCGACCTCGTCGAAGAAGGCGGTCACCCGACCACCGCCCTGCCACGACGTGACCGCGAACCCGCTCGCGTCCGACGCCGCATCGGGCGGGTCCAGCTCGACCTCCACGAACGCCTGGTCGCCGACGACCTCGGTACGGACCACCGCGTCCACCGATCCCACGTTCCGGGGATGCGGGTAGGCCAGGACCGCCACCAGGGCCACGCCCGCCCCGACCAGTGCCGCCACCGGGATCCGGGGGTCGTCGGGACGGGCAAACGCCCGCCCGAGACCCGCCCCCAGCACCGCCGCCGCCACCGCCGCCACCGGCGCCAGTAGCAGCACCTTCAGCGCCATGGACGACGGCATCGGCACCGGCGCCCACCCCGACAGCCGCACGAACGCCAACTCCCCGACCAGCCCGACCGTCCCCACCAATCCACCGGCCGCCAGCGCGAACCGCAACCGATCCCGCACACCGCCCACCAACACGGCCGCCCCCTCCACCGCCAGCGCCGCGGCCAGGTACAACGGGAACCGGGGCACGGTGTGATTCAGGACACCCCCGACCGCCAGAGCCAAGAACCCCCGCAGGCCCAGGTAGACGAGCACGACCTTCACCGCCCCCCACGGCCCCAGCGCCACCCGGGCCAACACCAGAGCGATCCCGGCCGCCACCATGATCAGCAAGGGCAGGTACAACGCCTGGAACTGGGGCACGCCGAAGTCGAACTCGGCCTGCACCGCCGACAGCGCGACCAGCACCGTCCCCCCCGTCAACACGAAGATCCCCCGCCCGACCGCCGTTGGACGAGCCGCAGGCAGCGCCTCCGCCACCATCAAGAACAGGGCCAGCGTGCCCAGCGCGCCCCCGCCGACCAGCTGCAGGTGCGAGGGGCTCCACAACGTGACGTCGATGCCGTACGTCTGGTGCCACAGGTTGTCCAACGGAAAAGCGGCTAGCCCGCCGAACCCCAAACACAAAAGCAGCACCGACGACCAGGGCACGACCGCGATCCCGTGCTTGAACCCCACTCGAGCCTTGTCCAGCGTGGCGAAGCCCATCGACAGGAAGGCGGCGTACACCAGCCCGCCCAGCCCGACCAGGATCATCGTGTGCGACGGCGTGAACAGCTGCGTGTCGCGGCCGTTGTCGATGTGCCAGGCCACGTCCCAGTAGAAGCCGATGACCAGGATGAGCAGGAACAGCAGTCCGCTGAGGACGCCGGCCATGGCCCAGCCGGGGAAGCCGGTCAGCCGGCGCAGGCTGTCGGAGATCTGGCCGAAGAAGAAGTTGCCGAACCCGGGCCGTCGCGGCGCCCGGCGGCGAACAGGGCCAGGCTGCACGCGCAGTAGAACCCGATGGGGATGACCAGCCACGCCCAGGCGTCGTAGCCCCACCCGTCAGCCAGGATCACGCTCACGCAAGCCTCCCCACGCCGTAGTCGAACGGCAAGGATTCGAACTGTACATCGTTCGATGTCACATTGACAAGAGTCATCGTGCGATAGGATCACCACCGGTGGGCGACACCATGACGATCGACGAGTTGGCCCGGCGGGCGGGCACGACCACCCGCAACGTCCGGGCCCACCAGACGAGGGGCCTGCTCCCACCGCCGCGGATGGTGGGCCGTGTCGGCCACTACGACAGTGACCACCTCATCCGCCTGGCCTACATCGACCGCCTCCAGGCGCGCGGTTTCTCCCTGGCCGCCATCCGTGACCTCCTCCAGGGCTGGGACGAGGGCCGCACCCTCACCGAAGTGCTCGGCTTCGAGGACGCCCTCACCGCCCCGTGGAGCGACGAGGAGCCCGAGCGGTTCACCCGGGACCAGCTGGTCGAGCTCTTCCCCGAGATCGGCGGCGACGCCTCCCTCCTCGACCGGGCGGTGGCCGCCGGCATCATCGTCCCCGACGGCGACGACTTCGTGGCGCCCAGCCCCCGTCTGGTCCGGGTGGGCGCCGACCTCGCCTCGTGGGGCGTCCCGCTGGCCGTCTCGATCGACGAGGCCGCCCAACTCGCCACCGACCTGGGCGTCATCGCCCGGCGCATGGTGAAGATGTTCGAGAACCACGTGTGGGAGCCGTTCGTGGCCGCCGGCTTCCCGG
Source organism: uncultured Acidimicrobiia bacterium (assembly GCA_963801205.1). Taxonomy (GTDB): domain Bacteria; phylum Actinomycetota; class Acidimicrobiia; order Acidimicrobiales; family AC-14; genus JAXDMK01. Next base: position 172,257 of record CAWDDV010000010.1, on the reverse strand, counting down.
CCGACCGGCTGCCCGACGTCACCGCCGCCCTGCAGAAGGTGCGGCCGGTCACCGCCACCGCGGTGCTGGCCGTGCTCGCCACCGCCATGGAAGAGGCGGTGGCGGTGTCGACCGCGGAGCAGACGGCCCGGTTCTTCTCACGGGGCCCGTAAACGCCGAACGCACCGCCTGGTGGCAGTGCGTTCGGGCGTGACCTATTCAGTTGTGGGCCGACTCGGATCATTGCCCCGAGTCGGCGGACGCTTCTGCTAGGCGTCGAGGTCCTTGGTGCCCGATGCGGAGTTGTTGGGCTCCATCAGGTCACCCTCGACCGAGCCAACCGGACGCTGCGTCGGGCCCTTGTGCTCCGTCGCCGGGTCGGCGTAGCTCTCGCCCGGACGGCTGGAGCTGGTGCCGACGCCATAGGGGTCGTCCGGAGTGCGGTGGCTGACCTCGCCCTTGGAGATCGGCTTGCCGTCTTCGCCCGTCTCGGGGTCGACGTTCGACCCGCCGGGGCTCTTCACCTTGCCGGCCTCGGCGTCCGCACCCTTGCTGACGGTGTCGTCGAGCTGGCGCTCGATGCTGTCCGTCTTGGCCCGAGTGGACTCGGTGCTGTCGGGCCCGGTGCTACGGCCCTCGTACGGCGGGACCGGGTCGGTCTCGATCTTGCCGCCGGGGTACGGGTTGTTGCCACCGGTGTGGGCACCACCGACACGTGCCTGGGGGTCCTGAACGTCTCCCATGAATCCTCCTTGGTTGCCGGAATTCTTCGGACTTGTTCGGCTGCATCATTCGTACCCAGGCGGCGCGAACTTCTACCCCTGATCGGTGTCGGTATCGTCGGTGGTGGTGCCCACGCCGGAGATCGACGCCATCGTCGACCGCCTCGACGGGATCGTCGCCGACGCCCGCGCCCGCCGTCACCGGTACGGGTTCTTCGCGGCCATGTACCGGCAGACGACGGACGCCGTACGGCAAGAGGTCGAGGCCGGCCGCTTCGACGATGACGCCCGCATGGCTCGCTTCGTGGCCATGTTCGCCGAGCGCTATCTGACCGCGGTCCGCACCTGGGAGGCGGGCCAGCAACCGACACGGAGCTGGCGGGCGGCGTTCCGGGCGACCGACCGCAAGGACGTGCTCATCCTCCAACACCTCGTCCTGGGGATGAACGCCCACATCAACCTCGACCTCGCCATCGTGGCCGCGGCCATCTGTCCCGGCGACTCGATCGTCGAACTCAAGGCCGACTTCGGCCGGATCAACGACGTCCTCCAGCGGCTCATGGACCCGGTCAAGGCCTGTGTCGGAAGGTTCTCCCCGCTGCTGTACGTGCTGGGGGCCGTCGGGGGCGAGACCGACGATGAGGTCTTCAACTTCAGCATCCGGGTGGCGCGCCACGATGCCTGGCAGCAGGCCGTCACCCTGGCCCACCTCGACGCCGAGCGGGCGGCGCTGGCGATCGACTCCCTCGACCGCAAGGTGGCGGTGCTGGCCCGGCTGGTGGCGCAACCGGGCGGCGTCCTGAACCGCGCCGTCGACGTGGTGGCGTTCCTGGAGTCCGACGACGTGGTGGCGGTGATCGACGCCTTGGCCCTGGTCGAGCCGACCCCCCTGCCGTGAGCGGCCCGTCCTACCAGGAGTGGCGACCGCCGGACGGGTTGGCCCGCCACGTGGCGTGCACGTGGGCCGGGCGGATGGGTTCGGACGGCGAGACCTATGTGCGGCGGGTGCTGCCCGACGGGTGTGTCGACATCGTCTGGAACGGCGTCCGCCTGATCGTGGCCGGTCCCGACACCGGCCCCGTCGACGTCGAGCAGCGCCCGGACGGCTTCTACGTCGGCGTCCGCTTCCGACCTGGGCTTGCGCCCACCGTCCTCGGACTGCCCGCGTCGGAGATGCTCGACCTCCGCCTCGACGGGGCCGACGTGCTCGGGGCCGAGCGGGCCGGCCGGCTGGCGGAGCGGCTGGCGGCGGCATCCTCGCTCCCGGCGGCCGCGGTCGAACTGGCCGAGGCGGTGTCGGGATGGTTGCCACAGGTCGCTCAGGACCCGGACGAGCTGGTGGAGGCGACGGTGGCGGTCCTCGGTCGAGGCTCGGGCGCCGTCGGCCGACCGGTGGCGGCGCTGCCGATGCCCTCGGTGTCAGCGAGCGCCAGCTTTACCGTCGGTGCCGGGCGGCCGTCGGCTACGGGCCCAAGACACTCGACCGGGTGCTGCGCTTCCGCCGGTTCCTCGCCCTGGCGGAGTCGCAGCCGGGAGAGGGACTGGCCGTGCTGGCCGCCAGGGCCGGCTATGCCGACCAGTCCCACCTCAACCGGGAGTGCGGGCGGCTGGCGGGCACTACGCCGGTGGGGCTGGTGGCGACGGTCGAGGCGGACGTCTGATTCGTCCAAGACCGCAGCCCCCGTCCCGGGCGAGGATTTCCCCATGAGCACCCAGATCCACGACGCCGGACGCGGCTTCATCCAACGGGAGGGCCGGGTCCTCGAACAGCGACTGGCCGCCACCATCTTCGACGGGGCGCCCGCAGCCGGCGTGGTCGACGCCCTCCGCGGCTACCAGAACCCCGACGGCGGCTTCGGCCACGGCCTGGAGCCCGACAAGCGTTGTCCCGACAGCCTGGCCATCGACGTGGAGTCGGCCCTCCACGCCATGCACGCGGCCGGCACCGTCGACCACGACATGGTGGGCCGGGCCTGCGACTTCCTGGCGTCGATCGCCACTGCGGACGGGGCGGTCGCCCTCGCGTCCCCCGTCATGGAGGCCTACCCGAGAGCGGCGCACTGGTCGGAGTGGACCTACGAGCCCGGCTTCAACCCCACGGCCGGCCTGACCGGCCTGCTCCACCGCCTGGGCGTCGATCACCCGTGGCGGACCAAGGCCACCGAGTGGTGCTGGTCCGCGCTAGCCGGCGGCCTGCCGGATGACGCCCACGCGGTGTCCGAGATCCTGGTGTTCCTGGGCGACGTCCCCGACCGGGATCGGGCCGACGCGCATCGCGCCGCAGGTCGTCGAGCACCTGAACCAGGCCAACCACTTCCGGGCCGACCCCCACGACCCTGCCTACGGGGTCACGCCGCTGCACATCGTCCCCACGCCGTCGAGCCGGTGGCGGTCGCAGTTCGCCGGCGACCTGCTCGAGGGCCATCTCGACCGCCTCGAACAGGACCAGCTCGCCGACGGCGGGCTGGGCCATCACCTGGGAGCCGCCGAGCGCGGCCGCCACGCTGGAGTACCGGGCGATCATGACCCTCTGGGCGCTCCGGGTGTTGCGGCGCGTACGGCCGCGGCTGACGCGCTTGACCTCGGATTTACACTCCGCGCCAGAACGACGCGAAGGAGGTCCTAACGGTGGCGAGGTCCTATCGCATCAAGACGATGGCGATCCTGGCCGCGTTCATGCTGGTCGCAGCCGGCTGCGGCGACAGCGACGACGCAGAGGAGACGTCCGCCGGCGCCCTGACCGCCATCGGCGAGAAGCTCCCCGAAGCGATCGCGGAGGCAAGGGTGCTCAACGTCGGGTCCGACGTCGCCTACGCCCCCGTCGAGTTCTTCGAGGAGGGCACCCAGACGGTCGTCGGCATCGACATCGACCTCTGCAACGCCATGGCGGCCAAGCTCGGCGAGGGCTTCACCTGCCGGTTCGTCAACACGACCTTCGACGGCATCATCCCCGCCCTGCAGGCCAAGCGCTTCGACATCATCATGTCGGCCCTCAGCGACACCGAGGAGCGCCGGCAGGCCATCGACCTGATCGACTACTTCAACGCGGGCACGTCGATCCTGGTGGCCAAGGGCAACCCGTTGGGCATCCGTTCCCTCGACGACCTCTGCGGCCGGACCATCGGCCTGCAGAAGGGCACCATCCAGGAGGACTACGCCGGCGCCCAGAAGACCAAGTGCCAGGGCAACGGGTCCGACCTCGAAGTCCTCACCTTCGAGAAGGACACCGACGCCCTCCTCGCCTTGAAGGCGGGCCGCAGCGTGGCCGACATGAACGACTTCCCGGTGGCGGCGTACAACGCCAAGGTCTCCGGGGACGGCAACGACTTTGAGGTGGTGGGTGAGCAGGTCGAGCCGGGCCCTACGGAATCGGTGTCCGCAAGGAGGACGTCGCCCTGCGGGACGCACTCCGGGAGGCACTGCTGGCGATCATCGCCGACGGCACCTACGACGGGGTGCTGACCAAGTGGGACGTCACCCAGGGAGCGTTGAAGACAGCCACCGTCAACGGCGGCTGACGGCCCTCCGGTGGACGCCGGGGGGGCGCCGCCTCCCGTCGCGACGGCGGACGAAATCCGCCCCATCCCCGTCCGCCACGTCGGGCGGTGGGTGGCGGCGGCGATCATCCTCGCCCTGGTCGCCTGGCTGGTGGCGGCGGCCGCGGGCTCGGGGGCGGTCGACGGCAGCGTCGTCCGCCGCTACCTGTTCAACCGCACGATCCTCGAGGGGGTCCGCAACACCCTTGTGATCGCGGTGGTCTCCCAGGTGGCGGGGATCGCCCTGGGCGTCGTGTTCGCGGTGATGCGCCTGTCCGCCAACCCGGTGCTGCGGGTGACCAGCTGGTTCTACGTGTGGCTGTTCCGGGGGACGCCGGTGCTGGTGCAGCTGATCCTGTGGTTCAGCCTGCCCCTGGTCTTCACCTACGTCTCGATCAAGCTGCCCTTTGTCGACGTCTACCTGTACCAGGCCCGGATGGTCGACTTCATGACCCCGTTCAAAGCCGCCTTCCTGGGCCTGGCCCTGAACGAGGGGGCCTACATGGCCGAGATCGTCCGGGCCGGGATCATCTCGGTGGACGAGGGCCAGGTGGACGCGGCCAAGGCGCTCGGCATGCACCCGACGCTCACCCTGCGCCGGATCGTCCTCCCCCAGGCCATGCGGGTGATCATCCCGCCGACGGGCAACGAGTTCATCTCCATGCTGAAGACGTCGTCGCTGGCGTCGGTCGTCCTCTACGAGGAGTTGCTGCGGCGGGCGCAGAACGTCTACTCGGCCAACCTGCGCATCCTCGAGCTGCTGGTGGTGGCCAGCATCTGGTACCTGGCCCTGACCAGCGTCGCCAGCGCCGGCCAGTACTACCTGGAGCGTCACTTCGCCCGCGGCTCGGCCCGGGACCTGCCCGAGACCCTGTTGGCCCGGGTGCGGCGCAACGTGACCACTGTCCGCCGGGGTGACCGGTGACGGCCATGGTGCGGGCCGAAGGGGTCCGCAAGCGGTTCGGGCGCACGGAGGTGCTGCGGGGGGTCGACCTGGAGGTGGCCGCCGGCGAGGTGATGGTGATCATCGGGCCGTCGGGCTCGGGGAAGACGACGTTCCTCCGGTGCATGAACCTGCTGGAGTCGATCGACGGCGGCCGCCTGTACGTCGACGGCGAGCTCATGGGCTTCCGCATGAAGGGTGAGCGGGCCCACGCCCTCAAGGAGCGGGAGGCGGCCCGGCAACGGGCGGCGATCGGGATGGTGTTCCAGCGGTTCAACCTGTTCCCCCACCTGACCGCCCTGGAGAACGTGGTGGAGGCGCCGGTGCGGGTGAAGGGTCAGCGTCGGTCGGTGGCGGAGACCCGGGCCGGGACCTGCTCGACCGGGTCGGGCTGGCGGCCAAGGCGGACCACTACCCGGCGCAGCTGTCGGGGGGGCAGCAGCAACGGGTGGCCATCGCCCGGGCCCTGGCCATGGAGCCCAAGCTCATGCTGTTCGACGAGCCCACGTCGGCGTTGGACCCGGAGCTGGTCGGCGACGTGCTGGACGCCATGAAGCAGCTGGCCGCCGACGGGATGACGATGGTGGTGGTGACCCACGAGATCGGCTTCGCCCGGGAGGTCGGCGACCAGCTGGTCTTCATGGACGACGGGCTGGTGGTGGAGCGGGGGGCACCCCGCGCCGTGCTATCGGCGCCGACCGAGGCCCGGACGAAGGCCTTCCTGTCGCGGATCCTCTAGCGGTTGCCAGCGGTTAGGCGCCGTCCTGCGGGCCGCGGAGGGCGGGATCGAGCTTCTTGGGCGTGAAGTTGCCCTTGCCCTTCTCGCCGTTCACCCCTTCGGTGTTCTGGGCGAAGGTGATGACGGAGAAGGCGACCGCGTCGGACATCTGGTCGATGGCGGTGGTGTTCACGTTGGCCGTGGTGTCGCACGCCTGGTGGTAGCAGGGGTCGTACGGAGCACCGGCCGTCCCGCCGTAGACAGTGGCCTGCTCGGCCGTCTTGATCCCTTCGGCCCCGGTGAAGAGGCCGCCGGCGGGGATGCCGACCTCGATGAAGGGCCCGTAGTCCGACCGTCCGTCGAAGGCGGTGGGCTCGGTGGCCAGCCCCTGGGAGGCGAAGAAGTCCACGAAGACCTTCTCAATGTAGCCCGATCCCGGAGGGCCTTCGGAGGAGCCGGTGCCGACGGGGAAGGCCGAGTTGTCACCGTCGTAGACGAAGCGCACGAAGTTGGGGGACCCGACCATGTCGAAGTTGAGGTTGAGGGCGATGTCGGCGATCTGGGCCGCGTCGAGCTGGCTGACGTAGTGGGTCGAGCCCAGCAGTCCGAGCTTCCTCGGCGCCGAACCACATGAAGCGCACCGTGTTGCGGGGCTTCACCTTCGCCATCTGGCGGGCGACCTCGAGGATGGTGGACGAGCCGCTGCCGTTGTCATTGATGCCGGGACCGGCGACGACGCTGTCGAGGTGGGCGCCCACGACCACCGTGTTGTCGTCGCGGCCGCTGTCGGTCTCGGCGATCACGTTCCAGGTGATGCGGTTCTCGGAGATGGTGTTGGTAGCCACGCGGAGCTCGAGGCCGGGGGTGGCGTTCAGCTCCTCGCCGGTGGCGAAGCTGGCCCCCACGACCGGGATGGTGACTACCGGGCCGCCGAGGGTACCGAGGACGACGTCGGTGCGTCCCGGCTGGCCCTCGTTGAAGATGACGACGGCGCTGGCCCCCGCCTCCTGGGCGTTGAGGGCCTTGTCCCCGAAAAAGCACGTGCCCCGCTGGATGACAGCGATGTTGCCGAACGGGAAGCCGTCGAAGTCCTCCGGCTCGCAGCCGCTGGTGGAGCTGGGGGTGGACGCGGGCGGGATCTGTACGTCGACCATGGTGGCGGCGGCGGTCACGTCCCCGGATCCGGAGAAGGTGAACGTGGACGTGTCGTAGCTGACGCTGTTGGGCGCCACCTGCTCGAGGACGGGTCCGCTGAGCTTCCTCGAAGAACGGGAACTCGAATTCCTGGAGCTGGGGCGCATAGCCGGCAGCGGTCAGCTGGCCGACCACGTAGTCGACCGACGCCTCGTAGCCCGGCGTCCCCGAGGCCCGGGTGCCCCCGTTGGCGTCGGCGATGTCCTGGAAAGCCTGCTCGTGCTGCATGACGCCGGCCGCGGTGACCGCCTCGAGGAGCTTCTTGGCGTTGTTGTTGTTCGGCTCGGCGCTGGCCGGAGGAGACCAGACGCTCGAGATCAGGGCTGCTGTGAGCGCGAACACGGCGAGACGCCTACGCATGAAACATCACCTTCCCCATACCCGTCGAATGCACCAACGGTTGGTCTTACCCAGGGAAAGGTGGCGTTAACTCTTCGGGTCAGCCGGTACGCTCGACCGCCCCGTAAACGACCCGCACGACGCTGGTGGCGTAGGCGTCGGTCTCGCCCACACCGGAGCCCGTCCGGTCCTGGAAGATGACCGCCCCGCCGGGTTTGGTCGGGGGTTGGAAGGTCACCTGCCCACTGAAGGGCCCGCTCTGACTGAGGGCGGTGACGAAGCCGGTGCCCAGGCTCTGGCCGGCGACCATCCCGTCGTCCCGGACCTGGATGCTGACGGTGCCCTCGAAGGCGGAGGCGGTGCCCGACACCGCGACCGGCGAGGAGATCCGTTGCAAGGGATCAGGCGTGTCGACCTGGATCTTGGGCGTGGCCGCCGCGATCACGGTCCACGGCCCGCTGGCCTGCTGGGCGAGCTGGCGGACCACGACGGTGGTGGCCAGGAAGAACTGGCCGTTGCGGCGAATGCCGAGCGGGACCTCCCCGCCGCCCGGGTCTCCCGCCTGGAACCCCTCGTCGGCCAAGTCGGTGGTGGTGAAACCGAGGTGGCGGACGGCGAAGTCACGGGCGGTGCGGACGGGGTCGCGGTACGTCTGGTCGGATCCGGCGGCGTAGGCGTCGAGCTCGGCCCGAGTGGTGAACGGGTAGATGCCGGAGAAGGTCTGCGTCTGCCGACCGGCCGCCGCCGAGGCGCCGGCCGCCGCCTCGACGCCAACGTCCTTGGTAGCGGTCCCACACCCCGTCGCCGCCAGCATCGTCACGACCAGCAAACCGAGCACTCGCCGCATCGCCCGTCCTCCATCTCGCCGTCGCCGCCAAGCCTACGCGCCCCAACGGGATTCGAACCCCGCGTCGGAGGCGCGCTGGCGGAAGACGCGCGACCTCGACGACCCCGAGACCGTCAAGCCGCCTGGCCGCCGTGTACGACCGGGCCGAGGAGCTGCTGCGGAACCATGCCGCTCCCGAGCGTCGGCGTCGACCGACGTCGGGGCCCGGCGAAAGCGAGCGACCTGAGCTTGGTCGAGGGGCATACTGGATCCATGCGTCAGGTGATCCGACTCCCGGAGCCGGCGGTCCGCCCCGAGGTGGAAGCGCGCCGCAAGGCCGGTGCCGACATCCTCCGTCCGTACATCGGCCGCTACGTGGCCCAGAAGGACGAGCGAGTGCTGGTCGACGCTGACAACCCCTACGACGTCGTGAACTGGCTCCACGAACATGGCATCGAGGGCGCGGTGGTTTTCCGGGTCCCGATCGATCCGACCGCCGACATGGGCATGCACGGCATGTGAGGTTCCCCTTCAAGCCGCTTCCCGGCAGCGGTGAGGACGTCGCTCGGCCTGCCATTCCGGTCGCGATCGTCGGACCAGCTGAGGATCTTGAAGTTCTCTGCCTGGTCGACACCGGATCTATCCACAATCTGTTCGCGAGATGGGTTGGTGAGGCTGCAGGCGTCGATCTGGCGAACGCCGAGATCGGGAGGATCGGCGTCGCGGGCTCAATCACCGTGGCCCGAACGGTGACCTGCGCCATGCAGCTCGGCGACTTCACCTGGGATGCACCTGTCTCGTTTTGCGACCCGTGGCCGTTCGACTTCCATGTTGCCGGCCAGCTCGGGTTTCTGCGCTGGTTCCGGGTCGTCATCGACGCCGCCGACGAGGCGTTCGATGTGATCCCGAACATCACCTGACGGCGTCGGCGCCACGGGCGATCACGGCGTCGTCGAAGATGCGGCCGAGGACGTTGGCGGCCTCGCGGTCGGCCTCGGCGAGGAAGTGGGAGTAGACGTTGAGCGTCGTGGAGGCGTTGCGGCGGCCGAGGCGGCCGGCGACGTGGCCCTGGCGAGCGACAGGTGAGGGACAGAATGTGGGACACCCCGAGGTCGCCGCCCGACTACGGCGAATAGCCGCAGGTCGGAAGAGCGCCCCCAACGGGATTCGAACCCGTGTCGCCGCCTTGAAAGGGCGGTGTCCTAGGCCGCTGGACGATGGGGGCCGGAGACCGCCGTCAGCTTAGGGGAGGACCCATTCGGTGCCGTCGGGGGTATCACGGACCTCCACGCCGGCGTCGACCAGGCGGTCCCGGAGGCTGTCGGCGTCGGCGAAGCGACGGTCGGACCGGGCCTGACGGCGGGCGTCGAGGAGGGCCTCCACGAACGGGCCGACGACGTCCCGGGGGTCGCGGAGGCCCGCGCCCGCCACCTCGCCCAGGCGCACGACCATCGACCGGAGGGCCGCCCGCCCGCGGTCGAGGAAATCCGACTGGAGCGTGTCCCGTGACCACTCGGTGAGGAGGTCGTCGAGGCCGAGGACGGCCTTCACCGCCCCTCGACCGTCCCGCTGGGCGAGGGCGTCGTCGAAGTCGGCCTGGCATTGGGCGATGCCGGCGAGGAGGGGATCGGACGCAACCGGGGCCGCCTCGTCCGGAACAGTCCGCGCCGTTGCCCCCTCACGCGTGTAATTGCGCGGTTTAGTCGCCCGGGCGGCGGCGGCGGTGGTGGCCCCGGGGCCGGGAGCGGCTCCGCGATCCCTACCGTCTCGCCGGACCCGATGGTCCAGGAGGCCGACTGGTGGCGGACGGTGACCGTCCCGATACCGGCGACGGTGGCGGTACCGGCGTCGAGGTCGAGGGTGAGGGCGGTGTGCTCGTCGACGCCGAGGACGAAGAGGTCGTCGGGCAGGAGCCCCTCCAGGAACGACAGGCGGCGCTCGCCCATGTAGCAGTACCGGGTGTCGTGGTTGCCGCCCTCGGCGTTGTTGAAGTGGGGGACCACCGCCGCCCGCAGCCCGGCCTCGGCCAGCAGGTCGAGCCCCTCCAGCCAGTGCGGCGCCTGGCCCACCTTGTACACCTCGTACACCGGCAGTGCGACCGCGCCGAGGGTGACCGCGGCCGCACTGGCGAAGGTGACGCACCCGCCCGTGCGGAGCTTGTCGGCCAGCACCGTCGGCACCTGGCTGCCCTTCCACTGGGCCAGGGCGTAGGACGGGCTGCCGGGGCCGGCGAACACGTAGCGGGCGTCCCGGAGACAGGTCAGCATCAGCTCGTAGGCGACGCCGTCCGCCGCCTCCGCCGACCGGTACGACGCGACCGCCATCTCTCGCTGGACGCTCTCCCGGAAGTAGGCCACCGCCTTGGCCGTGATGTCGTCGGCGTTCTCCTGGAACCCGAACGGGGTGTCGAGCATCGCCGCCGGCACGGGCGGGGGGCCCAGCCGGGAGATGAGGTCACGGTGGACCTTGCTCATGGTGGGGCTGGTCTCGCCCGATCCCATGATCGTGAGGATGCGGGGCAGGGTCACGGCCGGGGCACCTCCGCCGCCACTGCCACCCGGTGGATCTCGTCCGCCACCTCGTCGGGCAGCTCGACGTGGATGTCGTGGTCGGCGCCGACGAACCATCGCACCCGCACGCCGTAGGCCTCGGCCCGCTCCGCCTCGGTCCGCTTGGCCGCGGACCAGGCGTCGCCGCCGTCGACCAGCAGCAGGTGGAGCGGGACGACGAGGTCGGGGATGACCTTCGATGGCCGGTGCTCCCACAGCGCCCGGAGGACCAGCAGGTGGCGGTCGAACGTGAGCCACGGGCGGACGGTGGCGTCGTCGAGGACCTCCATGTTGGCGAGGGTGGCCTCGACGCCGGCGTCGTCCCACGTCGGGTGGGCGTTCCGGAGGTGGGCGACGATGGCGGCCACGGGCATGCCGGCCAGTCGGGGCGGGGCCAACGCCTGGGCGCAGTCGTCCCAGTCGGGCCACTGGTCCTGCAACTCGATCGACCCGCCGTCAACGCCGACCACGGCCGCCACCAGGTCGGGATAGCGATGACCGAGGTCAAGGGCGATGTTGCCCCCGGTCGACTGGCCGGCGATCACCGGGCGAGCCCAGCCGAGGGCATCGAGCACCGCCACCAGGTCGTCGCCCATGGTGGCGAAGTCGTAGCCGGCGTCGGGCTTGTCGCTCCAACCATGACCGCGAAGGTCGACCGCCGCCACCGGGTGTCCGAGCCCGTGCAAGCGCTCGCCCACCGCCTCCCACGTGCGGCAGTTGGAGGCGAGCCCGTGGACGAGGAGGATGGGAACGCCGTCACCGCCCCCGTCCCACACGAGGGCGTGGAGGGCGATGCCGCCGGTGGCGGACAGGCTACGAACGGAGACCATCGGCTCCGAGGTTAGGAGGACGCCACGCCGTAGATGCCCCCCGGTACGGAATCGCGCCCGACGGGACGGGGAGGCCGGCCCTCCTAGGCTCGCCGTCCGTGGCCTCCGTGCTCGCGCCCGTCGCCTCGGCGTTCGCCGGCTACCTGGTGGGCACCGTCCCGTCGGCCGACATCGCGGCCCGGCTGGCCAGCGGCGGCTCGGTCGACCTGCGCACCCGGGGCAGCGGCAACCCGGGGGCGGTCAACGCCATGGAAGTCCTCGGCAAGGGCTGGGGATCGGCCATCCTGGCGGCCGACGCCATCAAGGGAGTGGCCGCGTGTGCAGTCGGCCGGCGGCTGGCGGGAGGCACGGGCGCCCACGTGGCCGGCACCGCGGCCGTCGTCGGCCACTGCTTCCCGGTCTGGACGCGGTTCCGGGGCGGGAAGGGGGTGGCCGTGAGCCTGGGCCAGTGCCTGGCGACCTTCCCTGCCTACCTGCCGGTGGACCTGACGGTGGCGTGGGCCGTGGGCAAGTGGTCGGGACGGGCCCTGCCCGGCACCGCCGCCGCCTCCGTCACGTGGGTGGCGGCGGGCACGCTGTGGGCGTCCCGCCGGTGGCCCAACCTCTGGGGACCTCCCCCCACGGCCGCCCTGCCGGTGGCCTCGGCCGTGAGCAGCGCGGTGATCCTCTACAAGTTCGCCACCGCCCGCCGGCCGGAGCCCCGATGACCAGGACCCGATGACCGTCCGCATCGTCACCGACTCGAACTCGCAGATCCCGCCCGACCTGGCCGCCCGCCTGGGGATCGAGGTCGTCCCCCTCACCGTCACCGTCGACGGCGTCGCCTACCAGGAGGGGGTCGACCTCGAGGCCGACGACTTCTACGCCCGGTTCGAGTCCGGCGGGAGCCCCCAGGTGGCGACGTCACAGCCCAGCCCGGGTGCGTTCGCGGCCGCCTACGAGAGGTTGGCCGCGGCCGGCGCCGACGCCATCGTCTCCGTCCACATCGGCTCCGCCATCTCGGGGACGGTCAACTCGGCCCGCCTGGCCGCGGCCGGCGTCGCCGGTGCCGGTGCGCATCGTCGATACCGGGACGGCCTCGTTCGCGGTGGCCTTCTGCGCCTGGGAGGCGGCCGAGGCCGCGGCCGACGCCGAGGCGACCGTCGACGACGTGGTGGCCGCGGCCGAGCGGGTCAGCGGGGTGGTCAGCAACGTCTTCGTGGTTCGGGCCCTCGACCTGGCCCGGGCGGGGGGCCGCCTGGCCGCCGATACCGCCGCCCAGGACCCCGTCGCCATCCCCGTCCTCACGCTCACCGGCGGGGCCATGCGTCCGATCGGCCAGGCGTCCGACCTCGACCAGGCGGCCCGCATCATGGCCGACCACGTGCGGGCTGCGGGTACCTCCCTCCGGGTGGGTGTGGGCGTGGCCGATGCCGGCACCCTCCCCATGGTGGAGGCGGTGGAGGCCCTCCTGCAGGACGCGCCCGAGGTGAGGGGGCTCATCCGCTACCGCATCGGCCCGTCGGTGGGCGCCCACACCGGCCCCGGCACCGTGGGGGTGATGTTCTACTAGGTACAGGCGGCGCAGAGCCCGAAGAAGTCGACGCGGTGGGTGCGGGCCTCGAACCCGGCTCGGCGGCGGATGTCGACCGCGGTGGTGTCGAGCGTCTGCTCGAGGTCGGGAAGCTCGAGGTCGGCCACAATGCCGCAGCCGGTGCACACCAGGTGGTGGTGGTGCTCGGCCAGCCCCTTGTCGAGCCGAAGCGGGCGAAGCCCTCGGCGAACTCGAGGCGGATCAGGACGCCGGCCGCCACCAGGTCGCCCAGGATGCGGTAGAGCGACGACAGCGGGACGTCGGCGCCGACCACGTCGTGGACCTCGGACACCGACAGGGGGGCGGTGGCCCCGGCGAAGGCGGCCACCACCTGGCGGCGGCCGCCAGTCCAGCGCTGACCGGCGCGCGCCAGCCGGAGGCTGACCTCCTCGTGCAGCCCCGGGTCGAGCTTGGTCACCGACACAGGGCGATGGTACGCGCCCCGGCGCCGCAACCATGGCTAGGGGGAGAGCGCCTCGACGATCGTCCCCTGCAGCCAGGTGAGGTAGTCGTAGACGGCGAAGGCGGTGGCCCGAGGGTCGTCGGGCTCCGTTGGCCGCTCGTACCCCTCCTCGGTGACGTCGAGGCGGGTGCCGACGACCAGCCGCACCTCGTTCACTGCCCGCATCCAGGCCAGGAGCTGCTCCTCGTCGAGCCGCTCGGCATCGGCGCTCTCCTCCAGCGCGGTGAGCGCGGCCTCGTGGACGACCGCAGCTCGTCCCGCACCAGCAGCCGGTACTCGGTCTCCCGGTCCTCGTCGTCCGGGTAGGCAACGGGGTACAGCCGCTCGAGGACGGGGTCGTCGCTGGAGAGCAGCTCCCGCATCTGGGGGGCGAGCGAACGCAGGAGAGCCCGCTCGGCGGCGGGCAGGCGGATGTCGAAGTGGCCCTTCCGGCTGCGCCGGATGGCCCTACTCGTCATGCTGCATGGTCGCCCACAGCCCGTGCTCGTGGAGGCGGAACACGTCGAGCTCCGCCTTCTCCCGGGGGCCGTTGGACACCACCGCCTTGCCCTTGTGGTGGACGTCGAGCATGAGCTTGGTGGCCTTGTCCTTGCTGTAACCGAACAGCTTCTGGAGCACGAACGTCACGTACGACATCAGGTTGATGGGGTCGTTCCACACGATCACCACCCACGGATGATCGGGCGTGACCACCTCGCCGATCTCGGGCTCCTTGACCTCCACCGGAGCGACGGAGAGCGACGTCGGCATGGCTCCAGGGTACTAAGCCGTGCCCCCTGCGGCGGCAGGGCGTTCGCCCGTTCCCAGTCGACAACGAAGCTGTGGCGACCCCAAGAAAGTCTGCGTAGTGTTCACCCACAATGGTGGCCAGGCGGATCCGGTTCGCGATCGCAGCCGTCGTGATCCTGGGTATCACTATCGTCCTGCCGGGTAGTACGCCACCCGCGTTCGCGCAGACGACTCCGGCATGCGGCGCGACCCAGCAGGCGGTTCTGGTTCTGGCCTCTGACCAGAAGACCGCATTGGCGTTCCGAAGGGAACGAGGGGAGCGCAGGCTGCAACTCCGATTCGACGTGACCGAATGCGAGTTCACGGACGAGGATGTCAGTCAATCCGATCCATCGCGGCGAGTCGAAGTAATCGGCACGGTGTTGCTTCCGATCGTCGACAAGGACGGCAACGAACTGAAAACCCGACCCTCGGAATGCACGCAGAATGTATGCGTCTTCACTCCCGGGAGGATCGAGAGCCGCTCGACGGCTGTGATCGACATCTACGTCGATCCCGCCAGCAGCGCACGACCTGGTACGTATAACTCGGCCATGCTCATCACCGACGAGCGGGTGAAGAGGACTCTGGTTCCGTTCACCGTCACACTTCAGTACGACCGAGGAATGCTTCTCGCGGCCACGGTATTCATCCCCGCAGTGCTGATCGGATGGCTGCTCATCTGGTGGAAGAGCCATCTGGCCACGAATGGGGACTCTGTTTGGCGTTGGTGGACGAAGTTCGGAAATCTGTTGGCCGTCGGGGCTGGCTTGGCCGCCGCTCGGGCGATCTGGGCCAAAGCATACCTTGATGTACCCGATTTCGGCGCCGACCTCAAAGACGGCCCGTGGTACTCCTGGGTCGTGTTTTCTGGCGAGTGGTGGACGCTGGTGACGCTCGTCGGCACGGCGTATATCGGTGCCGTCACGGCGGCCACCCTCGGCGGAGACAGGGCTCGTAACGGTCCTGACAGCCCGCCGGGCGGTGGCCCTATTCTCCAGGCAATCACCAGGCGAAGGGCCGGACGGTCCAGCGCCACGGACACCAAGCCTGCGCCCGAGTAGCTCAGTCCGACTGAACGATCAGCGGCGGTCCCACGGCGGAGTTGGCCGGCGCCCGCGCCGACGAGCCGGCGAAGGCGAGGCGGAAGCGGAGGGTGGCGATCCACACGGCCGTCGCCCCGGCCACGTGGAAGCCGACGAGGAGGGCAGGCACGCCGTTGAAGTACTGGATGTAGCCGAGGGCCGCCTGGGCGACGGACACCGCCAGCACCACCTCGCCCCGGCGGAGCACGTCCGCCAGCCCGCCCGCCGAGCGCACGCGCCAGAGGGTGACGAGGACCAATCCCAGGAACAGGACGACGCTCGCCCCGTGGAAGCGGGCCACCTCCGGCACCGCCAAGTTCAGGCGCTCGGCGTTCTCGTCGCCCCCGTGGGGACCGGAGGACGTGACCACCGTGCCCAGGAAGAGGACGAGGGCGGCGACCACCACCGTCAGCGAGCCGAGGCGGCGGACGTCGGGGTCGGCCACCGCCGCGGCCCGTTCGTCGTCGTCGGGGCGGCCGGCCCGGTGGTGGAGGACGACGGCGTTGGCCAGGAGGACCATCGACAGCAGGAAGTGGGCCATGACGAAGCCGGGCCTGAGCTCGAACTTCACCGTCAGTCCGCCGAGGACAATCTGCCCGAGGACGCCCGCCACCAGCCCCAGCGACAGCCGGGTGAGGTCCCGCCGGCGGGGCTGGCGCCGCAGCGAGCCGAGCACGGCCAGGATGACGGCCACCGACACCAGGCCGGTGACCGTCCGGTTCACGAACTCGACCATGGCGTGGTACTCCAACGGCGCCACCACCCGGTCGTTGGCGCAGGTCGGCCAGTCGGGGCAGCCCAGGCCGGAGCCGGTGAGGCGCACGGCCGCTCCCGACACGACGATGAAGGCCAGGGCCAAAAGGGCCAACAGCGTCACCCGCCGGTAGGCGGCCGGCGTGAGGACGGGCAGACGCATGACTGGGCCGATGGTAGGAGAGGTTTGCCCCCCTTCTCGATGCGGTACGCGCCGGGTATGACCCCGGATCCGGCCGCCGACCTGGCCGAGGCCGACGCCGTCAAGGAGGACGAGGTCCTCGAGCGCGAAGGCCTGGAGGAGGAGCTCATGCAGGAGGGCCGGTCAGAGGCGGGTGAGGACATCTCAGACGCAGAGCAGGAAAGGAAGGCGTGATGAGCCGTAGACGAGGACTCTTGGAGAGCGGGAGGGACCGGCGGGCGCTGGCCGCCGACGCCGGGTTCGGGTCGCTGTCGATCGGATCGGTGCTGGCCGGGGTCCTGGTGGCCTACGGCGCGTTCGCCGTCCTGGTCGGGATCGCGGCCGCCATCCTCGACGCCGTCAACTACGAGACCGACATCGTGACCACCGACTACGAGCAGCTCGGGATCGTGGGAGGGTTGATCGTGGCCGGCATCCTGCTGGTGTCGTACTTGTTCGGTGGCTACGTCGCCGGCCGCATGGCCCGCCGGGCCGGCGTCCTCAACGGCCTCCTGGTGGCCGTCCTGGGCCTGGCCATCGCGGCCGCGGTGGCGGCCTTGGTGCGGGCATCTGACGTGGACACCATCAACACCAGCCTGCGCTCGTTGGGCGTACCGACCACCGCCGACGAGTACGGCCAGGCATTCACCGTCGCCGGCCTCGCGTCTTTGGCCGCCATCCTGATCGGGTCGCTTATGGGCGGCGCCCTGGGTGAGCGGTGGCACGGCAAGCTGCTGGCCCGGGCCGTCAACCCCACCATCGGCACTGAGGCCGAGGCCCGCAAGCGGGCCCAGGCCGACATGGCCAAGGCCGAGCAGGAACGCACCCTGGCCTTCGACCGGGCTCGCACCAGCAACCCGGCCCGGCCCGCCGGTCCGACCGCGACGCCCTGTCGGCCGACGACCGCCATCTGCTCGACGACGACCGGGTCCGGGACGTGGACCGGGACCGGAGCCGGGCCGCGGCAACGGCGGCCGCGGTGGGGCGGAACGATCACGGCAACGACGACGGCCACAACGCCGCCAGCGGCGGCCGTCGGGTGCTGACCGGACGGGGCGCCCGGACGACCGACGACAACACCGTGATCAGCAGTCGCGCCGCCAGCGACGGCGTCGTCGACGACGCCCGCCCCGGTCAGTGGACGGACGACGAGACGGCTACCGACAAGGACCACCGCCGCTTCCGCCGCCGCCAGCACCGCCGCGACGGCCGCTGATCGTCGGCTGAAACCCTCAGCGGTAGCCGCGGGCAGGCCCTCGGAGGGGCCACCTGTGGCGACTGCTCAACGGGCGCCGCTGGCCGCCAAGGCTGACCTGGACACCTGAGGCCTCGGATCCTCGGAACCGCCTACTCGCCTTCGGCCTCGGCCACGGCCGTCGCCACCGGTGCCGGGGTGCGGGCGTATTGGGTGCGGTAGAGCTCCTGGTAGAGCCCGCCGGCAGTCGAGAGCTCGTCGTGGGTGCCCCGCTCGACGATGCGGCCACCGTCGACCACCAGGATCTGGTCGGCCGCCTGGATCGTCGACAGCCGGTGGGCGATCACCAGCGACGTCCGTCCGGCCAGGGCTTCGTCCAACGCGGCCTGGATGAGCACCTCGGTCTCTGAGTCGAGGTGGGCGGTGGCCTCGTCGAGGATGACGATGGCCGGGCTCTTGAGCAGCACCCGGGCCAGGGCCAGCCGCTGCTTCTCGCCCCCTGACAGGCGGTAGCCCCGCTCGCCGACCATGGTGTCGTAGCCCTCGGGCAGGCTGGCGATGAGATCGTGGATGCGGGCCGCCCGGCAGGCGGCCACCAGTTGCTCGTCGGTGGCCTCGGGGCGGGCGTAGCGGAGGTTGGCGCCGATGGTGTCGTGGAACATGTGCGGGTCCTGGGTGACCATCCCGATGCCAGCGGTGAGGCTGCTGCCGGTGAGGTGGCGGACGTCGTGGCCGTCGACCCGCACCGCCCCCGCCACCACGTCGTAGAGGCGGGGCACCAGGTGCGACATGGTGGTCTTGCCCGCCCCCGTGGGCCCACCAGGGCCACCATCTGCCCCGGCTCGGCCACGAACGACACGCCCTTGAGGATCATTCCCGAGGGCTCGTCGCTCAGGGGCGTGGTCATGGCCGCCTCCAGGGAGGCGATCGAGACGCTCGACGCGGCCGGGTAGCGGAACCACACGTCGTCGTACTCGATGCGGCCCTTCGGATCGACCAGGGGCACCGCGTCGGGGGCGTCGGCGATGGGATGGGGGGCGTCGAGGACCTCGAACACCCGCTCGAACGACACCAGGGCGGTCATCACGTCGACGTGGGCGTTGGTCAGGCTGGTCAACGGCCGGTAGATCCGGGTCACGTAGACGGCCAGGGCCGTCAGCGTCCCCACCGTGATGGCCCCGCTGAACACCAGCCGCGACCCCCACCAGTAGACGGCCACCGTGCCCACCGCCCCCAGCAGGGCCAGCCCGGTGAAGAAGATGCGGCTGTAGAGGGCCCGCTTGATGCCGATGTCCCGCACCCGGCCAGCCCGCTCGCCGAACTCGGCCGACTCCCGGTCCGGGCTGCCGAACAGCTTCACCAGCAGGGCGCCGGAGACATTGAAGCGCTCGGTCATGTTGTTGTTCATGGCCGCGTCGAGCTGGAACGACTCGCGGGTCAGCCTCTGCATCCCCTTCCCCACCCGCTTGGCGGGGATGATGAAGGCAGGCACCACGATCAGGGCCATGAGGGTCAGCCGCCACTCCAGGCTGATCATCACGGCCAGGGTGACGACGACCTCGAAGATGTTCTGCACGACCGTCCCCAGGGTGCCGGTGAAGGCCTGCTGGGCCCCGATCACGTCGTTGTTCATCCGGCTGATGAGGGCGCCCGTCTGGGTCCGGGTGAAGAACGCCAGCGGCATGCGCTGGACGTGGTCGTAGAGCGCCGACCGCAGGTTGAAGATCAGTCCTTCGCCGACCCGGGCCGACAGCCAGCGCTGGCCGATGCCCATGGCCGCGTCGGCGACGGCTAGGAGCAGGGCGAAGAAGGCCAGCCGGTTGATCCCGCCCAGGTCGCGCCGGGGGATGGCGTGCTTGTCGATGATCTCCCGGAACACGAGGGGCGGGAGGATGGAGACCAACGAGGTCAGCAGGATGGCCGCCAGGAGGACGGCCAGCAGCAGGCGGTAGGGGCGGGCGAAGCGCCAGACCCGACGCAGCACAGCCCGGTCGACGGTGCGGTTGGCGACCAACTCGGGGTCGCGCATCCGGTGGTAGCGGAAGCCGAAGTCACTCACGGTTCCGGCCAGGCTACGGCGTGAGCGCCGCTACCTGGCCGGGAGAGGGGCCTACGTGGCCGCGCTGGCCGCCTTCGACCGCTTGGCGGTCGTCCTCTTGCCGTTGGAGCCCTCCAGGTCGCGAGCCGGCTGCACGTGGTCGTGGATGTGGGCCTCGCCGAGGTGCTCGGACTCGAAATCCTCGTGGGGGTGGTGGCTATGGGTGAGCGGGGCGTGGTCGTGGTCGTGCTCGTGTTCCGAGCTGAGGTGCTCGAAGCCACCCGTCAGCTCCCGGAAGTTGTGGGTGACGTGGTAATGGACGTGCGAGTGGACGATGGCGTCGTGGCTGTGCTCTTTGGCTGTGGGCTCTTGGGCCATGTGACCGCACTACCCGGCCGTCGCGGGTGGTAAAACTCGGCCATGGGTGATCGGGTGGTCCTGGGCCGGAAGGGCGCGACATCGATGGTGAAGGTCCACTGGACCGACGCCGCCCCCGAGGCCCTCTACGAGGTGGAAGACGCCGAGGAGCTGGGCGCGGTGTGGGAGGGCGACGAGCTGGTCGTCTACGACATCGACGGCTTCAAGGACCTCTTCGCCTACTACGAGAGCAACTCCTACCTGCCCGACAACGACTAGCCCGCCACGATCGGGGTCGTGCCGTCGCGGGTCGGGGCCCGGGCGTCGGGGTAGCTCAGTCATGGGTAGCCTCGTTCGAGCTTGGCAGAGAGGAGCCTGATGTGTGGCGAGTCGTCGGTGTCCTCATCGCTGTCCTGCTCGCCCTGTCCGTGCTCGGGTTCGTGATCAAGGCCCTCCGCTTCCTGCTCATCGTGGCCCTCGTCATCGCCGTGCTCTCCGCCATCGCGGGGGCGTCGACCCGACGCCAGCCCTGACCGTCAGCCGTCGTAGACGGACGCCCGCCACATCGGCCCGATGGGCACCGGCGAGGTGGCCCGGGCCGCCCCCAGCAGCCATGTGAGCACGTCGGCGTGGGCCACCCCGGCCGGCAGGGCGATCACCAGTCCCTTCTTCACGTAGTCCTGGGTGACGACCCAGCCGTCGGGGACGGGACGGCCGGCGTCGGCCAGCACGGCCTTGATCCGGCGCCCGGCCCCGTGCTGGAGCCCGATCATGGCCGGCTCGCCCCGTCCCCGGCGGGGGGCCGTCGGGGGCGTCCACGTGGCCAGGGCGACTTCGGGGCCGCGGCCGGAGAACAGTCCGAAGAACCCGCCCCCGGCGCCCGTCAGGTCGCCGGGGTCGACAGACGGCTCGAAGTTCACCCACCCCTTGTGGGCCGCGGCCATGGCGTCCATCACCGCCACCACCTCGTCGAGGCGGCCCGGGTCGAACTCCAGGAATCGGGGCTGGTCCGCTAATCCTCCTCGGGAGGCGTGGGCAGGGCGCCCAGCTGCTGGAGGAAGCCGAGGAAGTCCCACACCGTCCACGTCTCCGCGATCTTGCCGTCCTCGACGCGGTGGACGGACAGGGCCTCCACCCCAATCGAGTAGCCGGACGGGGGGATGCCCATGATCTCGCCTGTGTGCTCACCCCGCAGTGTCCAGCGGACACTGACCCGGTCACCGCCGGCGAAGACGTCCTGGACGTCCCAGTTGCCCTCGATACCGTCCTGGAAGACGGCGACCATCTTGGCCATGGGCTCGGGCCCTCGGCCCCCGGGATCGACGGGTCGTGGTACTCGTGCTCGTCGGAGAACAGCTCGCCGGCCAGCCCGTTCTGGCGGCCGTTGCACATGTCCTCGTAGTACCGCCGCACGAGCGCCTCGTTCTCAGCAGACATCCGACCTCCGATCGCAGGTGCGGCCGACGCTATGCCAATTTTTCGGGGCCAAAAGTGTTCACGCCGGGATGAACGGGACCGGTCCCGGATGAACGCCTCCCGGGTGAACGTCTGGCCGCCACCCGCAGGAGGAAGCCCCGATGAACCTGTCCCTGAAAGACCCGGTCCCCGTCGCGACGACACCTGGGTGTTCCCGGCCCCGTTCCCGATTCCCCTCGGCCACGGGCCGCGAACGCCTCCGCCACCCGAGCCAGGATGTCGGCAACGGCCGGGCCACGAACGACGAGGCTATGACCCGGTCGGTGGGGTCAGCCGCGACGATCCTCGGGCAGCTCGGACGGGCCCACATTGGCTCCCAGCCAGGCGTTGAGGGGGTGGGCCGCCCGCAGGAAGTCGACGACCCGGTCCTTGGCTTTGCGGGTGCCGAGCCAGGCCCCCGGCGGCCACTCCTTCCAGGCGATCAGGCCCTTGTTCCGGAGGAGTTCGATGCGGGGGTGGTCCTTCGGGTAGCCCTTGGGAGCCGTCTTGAGCACGTCGTGGCCGGTGACGTCGAGCTTGTGGACCTTGGCCTCGGCCACGATGGCGACCAGTTCCTCGCCGGTGCCGTCGTCGGCCACCGCCCGCCGGTAGCGGTCGAGCTGGTCGGTGGCCATCATCCACATCCCGGCGCCCACTCCGAGGCCCTTGGCCGACAGCTGGACGTAGCCGATGTCGCCCGCCATGGCCCCGATGGCGGTCTTGTAGGGCGACTTGTCGGTGCTGAAGCGGACGTCGCGGTTGGGACGGAACACCTTGCCCTGGCCGAACTCGGGCGCCAGGTCGGCCAGCAACTCCTCCATCGGGCCCTTCACCGACGCCTCGTAGAACGCCTTGTGGGCCAGCCAGTACGACTTGGAGTTGTCGACCTCCAGTCCCTCGTAGAACTCGATCGCCTCCGGCGGCCATCCTTTGAACGCCATCCCCCGAAACTAGACCCGCTTCCAGTCCTCGCGGTAGAAGCTGACCCGGCGCTTCTCCCCCTCCGGCAGGTTGCGGTGCACGAGGTCGGACAGCGAGTGCAGGCCCATGATCTCGTCCCATCCCACCGGCGAGAACGTCTCCGGGTTGAACAGGTGCTCCGACACCAGGGGATTGGTGAGGGCCTGGGAGAAGGCGTCGATCGCCACCAGCCGGCCGACCATCGGCGGCAGGGCCGAGTTGGGCCGCCCGTCCTCGGCGTAGAAGCCGACGTACAGCTCGACCGCGTCCACGTGGCCGTAGACCCGCTCGAGCTCCTTCTGGATGCGCTCGTCGCGGCTGATCTGGTCGAACGAGGTGACGCGGGGGTACTTGAGCAACTCGCGGTAGTCGTTGTAGCTGCGGAGCTTGGCCGCCCGCCCGAGCTTGATGCTGGCCAGCTCCACCGGGATCATGAAGTCGGGGGTGTTGAACAGGTCGAGCATGGCCGCCGGCTGAGCCGACGTCTCCTCGAACATCGCCCCCAGCCCGTGGCTGATGATCATCTCGTTGTTCCACATCGACTGGGCCACCGGGATGCGTTCGCCGTCGTGGACGATCGTCGCCGGCAGCATGCTGTGCCACCGGTAGACGAGGCTGAACTCGACCGTCATCCAGTTGAGCCGGTACCACTTCTCGTCGGTGAAGGCGAGGGGGTCGGTAGTGAACTTGAAGTGGTACGGCGAGATGTGGTTGATGTAGTCGTCGACCACGATCTTCATGACCTCGACGATCACCACGTTGCGGGCCGTCTGGAAGAGGCGCTCGTCGTCCCAGGTGGGGTAGGCCCGGGCCAGGAGGTCGCACAGCCGGTTGTGCTCACGGAGGCAGAGGACGTTCAGCATCACGTAGCCCACCTGCACGTTCACCCGCTCGACCTCGACGCCCATGGCGAACAGGCGGGCCTTCCGCTCGGCGGTGTAGCCCTCGGCCGGGCTGGGCTCGACCGCCAGGTGGGCGAGGGCGTCGAACTCGGGCTTCGGCCGGCCGTGCTCGTCGTAGTAGAAGGGCGGGTACTCCTCGCCGTTGAGGATCTGGCTCTTGAGCTTCCCGCCCTGGTGTGACCGCAGCTGCTCGGTCATCGCCGGGCGCAGGCCGTAGACCGTGCACAGGTCGAGGTGGTGGTTCGACACCGTCTTGAGGACGTCCTGGCGGTCGGTGCGCAGGAACCCGTCGGTGAACCACTGCACGAAGTGGGGGAAGGTCAGGGACGACTTAGGCGAGTACTTGGTCTCCGCCCCGTTCCGGAACAGCTCCGCCACCTCCTCGGCCGGGGGGAAGTTCTCGCCGAACCCGGGCGACGAGGAGGCGATGGTCGCCCGCCCCTCGGCCGTCAGCGGCTCCCAGTCCCGCGGGGGCAGGTGGAGCCCGGCGTAGCTGCGGTCGATCAGCGAGTCCCACGAGCTGTACGGGGCCTTGGTGCTGAACGGGAAGGGCCGGGTCGGGACCTTGCCGATCAGGGCATTGATGAGGCCGCGGTTGATCTTCCGGGTCAGCCACCGGCTGCGCTGGACCAGCCACCACAGCGGCTTGAGGCGGGTGAGGACGGCGAACTCGAGCTTGTTCTCCAAGCCGTCCTTGGAGGTGTTCCGTCGGCCCTCGGCCACGGCCGGAACGCTATCCCGCCGCCGTCGCCGCCACCCGGTCCATCGCCGCCTGGCGGGCCCGCTCGAAGACCCGCAGGCCGTCCAGGCCGGGGAGCGAGCTGACCATACCGTCGAGGCGGTGGGCGGTGCGGAGGCCGTCGGGGCTGCCGAACAGGTGGACCATGACGAAGTCGGTCTCCGCCTGGGGCCGGACTCCCGTGCCGACCATGGCCCACAGGCGGTCGAGGGCCAGACGGGTGA
This sequence comes from uncultured Acidimicrobiia bacterium, assembly GCA_963801205.1. Taxonomy (GTDB): domain Bacteria; phylum Actinomycetota; class Acidimicrobiia; order Acidimicrobiales; family AC-14; genus JAXDMK01. The sequence continues at coordinate 147,928 of CAWDDV010000010.1, read as the reverse complement.
TGCGCTGCGCCCGGGGGCTCTCGGCCAGCCGGCGCTCGGCCTCCTGCCGGTAGTACGAGTAGTGGCGGCGCTCGTCCCGGATGACGCGGGTGAGCAGGTCGGCCAGGACGGGGTGCCGGGTCGTGTCGACCATGCGCTGGTACCCGGTGAGGGTCGACAGCTCGTTGACCGCCCCCCACGTCATGTGGATGGCGGGGAAGCCCCGGGACACCATCGACGTGGCCATCATTCCCGCCCGGGAGACCCGACCCTTGGCCCGATGGGCCCGACGGATCCACGCGTTGCGGGCCTGTCGGCTGGGATAGGCGTCGTCCCGCCCGGGCAGCTCCCCGTCGGGCGGAAGGCGGACGCCGGCCTCACCCAGGAAGCGGCTGAACGCCTCGCCGTGCCACAGCTCCTCGTAGGCCCAACAGGCCAGGAAGGCGGTGATCTCGGGCTCCTCCGCGGCACGCGTGGCGAGCAGGTCGCGCAGGAAGATCATGGTGTGGGTCTCGATGTCCATCATGTAGGCCAGGCACCTGGCCTCCTCGGGGGCGAGTGGGTGTCGAGGGATCTCGTCCCAGGCCAGACCGGCCAGGTCGAGACGGTGCGATCCCCGGAGATGACGATCGAGGTTCGCTCGCGCATCCATGTCCCCTCCCCGACGACGGGCCGGACTCATTCTCGCCTGTTCTACGGAGCCGATGCCGGCTCGGAGCAGCCTTTTGGCGCTAGATGGCGGCGGGGTCGAGGCCGACGCCGCGCCGGGCGAGGCGGGGCCGGAGGGCGGCGACGGTGGTGACCAGGGCGATGGCGCCGTAGGCCACCCACCGCACCGGTCCGAGCTCGGCCCAGTTGGCCAGCTCGCGGGTGTTGGTCGCCAGGAGGAGGGCGCCGACGGCCAGGCCCAGGGCCGAGCGGGCATGAACCGGATGCCCCACGCCGCGATGGGGCTGGCGATGACCCCTCCGGTGAGCATGGCGATGACGATGCCGACGTCGATCCCGGCCCCGCCGACGGACGCCAGCAGGGAGCCGGAGGCGACGACCGCCACCGCCACCTCGGCCGTGTTCACCGACCCGATGGCGAACCGGGGGGCAAGGCCCTTGTGCAGCAGGAACGGGGTGACGACCGGGCCCACGCCCCCACCAGGCCGTTGGTGACGCCTCCCACCGCGGCGGTGGCGGTGGTGCCCCGCTCGTCGAAGGCGGGCAGCTTGTCGTCGTCGGGGCTGGCGGGCCGCGACGGGAGGTTGCTGAACCGGGCCAGGATGCGGATGGCGACCAGCAGGAGGAGGCCGGCCAGGATCGGCTTGAGCCGGTCGCCGTCGACGCTGGCCAGGATCGTCACGCCCACCAGGGCGCCCAGGGAGCCGGGGATGGCGAGCTTGAGGACCAGGTGACGGTCGATGTTGCGGAAGCGCCAGTGGGCGGCTGCCGCACTGAGGCCGGTGGCGACCTTGGCTAGGTTCACGATGGTGGACACGGCGGCGGGTGAGAACCCCTGGGTCAGGAGGATGCTCGACGACGTCGGCCCGAATCCCATGCCGAGGGCCCCGTCGACCATCGACGCCAGGAACCCCGCCACCGCCACGATGATCAGGTCGTCCATTCCGATCAAGTCTATCGGGATTGTCGACTATGACGTCCAGTCGCCCCGTGGGGCACCTTTGTCCCATGCGAACGTCGTCGGCGCGAAACCTGGCCGCTGAGAAAACCCGGGTCGAGCGCCAGGTGGAGGAGCTGGCCGGGGACCTGCAGGCGATCATCGACGTGTCGGCGGACACCAATGCCGACGACGAGCACGATCCCGAGGGAGCGACGATCGGCTTCGAGCGGGCCCAGGTGGCCAGCCTCCTCGACCGGGCCCGGTCCCGCCTGGCCGACCTCGACCGGGCGGAGGAGAGGGTGCGGGCCGGGACCTATGGCGTCTGCCAGCGGTGCCGTGAGCCCATCGCCCCCGAGCGCCTGGCCGCTCTCCCGGCGGCTACGACGTGCATCGTGTGCGCCCACTGAAACCGCCGGCACTCAGCATCCGAAGGCTCGGGCCAAGCCGACGAAGGTTTGGACGAAGAACTGGGAGAAGAACGGGAAAGAGAACGTCACCCGCCTGAGGGCCTGGCACACGGCCGCGTTCACAGGGCTCGTGGTCGACGTCGTCGGGGCCACCGTCGTGGTCGTCGGCGGGACCGTGGTGGACGTCGTCGTCGTCGTTGTAGTCGAGGTGGTCGTGGTAGTCGAGGTGGTCGTCGTCGTGGTCGTCGAGGTGGTCGTCGTCGTCGTGGTCACGTTGACGTCGGGGCCGACCGCCTCGCACCGGGACTCGGCCAGGATGATGTCGACGACGCCCACCGACCCGCCGGGGTCGGCCGGCACCGTGACATGGGCGGCCCTCACGGTGATCGCGGTGTGACCGGCGCCGTTGGTCAGGAACTGCTCGTTGAGGACGACGCTCAGGCCGTTCGGGAGCGTCAGCAACGTGTTCGGCTGAGGGCTCGCCGGGACCGCGACGCCCCCCAGCATCCCGCCCGAGATCGTGGTGACTCCGATCGAGCCGTTGCCATCGCTGCGGCAGTTGCTGGCCGCCGAGTCGAAGGTGAAGGCGCCGTTCTGGACATCGCCATCCTCGACATGGGCGTCGCTCTCCGCGAACCCCAGGTGCCCGGCGGGTTCCCCCGCTGCGACGCCGCCCCCCTCGGTCGACGCATCCATCTGACCTGTCGAAATGAGTCCCGAGATGCTGATCGGAACCGCGGCCTGGGTGACGGGCCGTAGCCATCGCTCGGCTCGGCAGCCGATCCCGCAACCGAGGGAACCGGTGCGATGAGCGTCCCATGGATGCTCGAGCTGACCGTCGACCCGAACGCGCTGCCCCCGACGAAGTCGACGTCGGCGTGAGCCGACGGGACGATGAGAGTGAGGATCATGGCCACGGGGGTCGCGGCGACAACCGGGACCAGAAACTTGAACCGTCGCCGTGAACTCATCTACGTCTCCCTCGTCCCGCCGCGCCCGATGCGCCCGTCCGCCAATGTAGGCCGTTCCTTCATGGTCCAGCTGTGAGAGATGCCGGCGGACATCTGCGCACGATGTCACGAGACGACAAGAGCGCGGAGGGCGTGGGATTCGAACTCCGAGTACGTCGTACTGGACGGCCGCGCTGCGCGCGATGCGCCCTTGACAAGCCTTGGTGTAGACCAAGTATTTCTTGTCAACATCCCTCGGTGTTCCGGTAGGATTGTCTCATGGAAAGGATGAGCGCCGCCGTCGCCGCCGAGGACCTCGGCGTCTCGCTCGAACGCGTCCGTCAACTCATCCGAGACGGACGACTTGATGCACGCCAGGTCTCCGGTCGATGGTTGGTCGATCCGGACAGCGTCGACCGGCTTGCTCATGAGCGGCGCCCCGCCGGACGGCCATGGGCGGCAGCGCGGGCATGGGGACTGCTGGCCCTCGCCGCCGGACGTGAGGTTTCCTGGCTCGCACCGGCCGAGATCCGTCGCCTGCGTGACGTGCTCGCCGACCGGAACCTCGGCGAAGTCGCATCCCAGCTTGGCCGACGCGCCGACCGGCGTCCCTGGTACGTGCACCCTGGTTTGATCGAGGATCTCCTCGCCGAGGACGGCGTCGTCGTAGGCGGGGTGCTGGCCAGCGGTCAGCTCCGCGACAGCGGTCCGATCGACATCTACGTCGCTGGTGACGTCCTCGACCGACTTGTCGACCGGTACGTCCCCGACCAGAGTGCCGCCGAGCCCAACCTGATCGCCCGGGTCGTCCGGGGCCCGTGGCCCTTCGGTCACGGGGAACGCATGGTGTGGCCCGAAGTTGCCGCCGTCGACCTGCTCGAACGTGGTGGCGACGATCGGGCACGGCACGTCGCTCACGAGCTACTCCGCCGTGGCTGACCCGTTCCCCGCCATCGAGCGGCCGCCCGTCGACGGCGACCAGATCAACGGATACCTCTGGCCATTCCTCGGCCTGCTTGCCGAGCGGTTCCCTGGCGAGTGGGTACTCATCGGCGGCCAGATGGTCCTGCTTCACGGCATGGAGAACGGTCAGATCCCGCTACGGGAGACCAACGACGCAGACGCACTCGTCGACGTCCGGGTCGCTCCGCGAGGAACCGTCAACCTCGCGGCGGCCCTGACCGAGATGGGGCTGGAACTCGAAGGCATCAACACCGGGGGCATCGGTCACCGGTTCGTCGCCCGGGGCCTGGTGGTCGACCTTCTTGCTCCGGATCATCTCGGAGAGCGGGCCACGCTCACCACCATCCCGCCAGCCCGGACCGTCCAGGTGCCCGCCGGCACACGACTGCTCCACGCCCCCCGACGCTGCCCGGTGTCGGTCGCAGGTCAGGTCCACTGGATTCCGCAGGCCCGACCTGAGCGCAGCCATCGTCGGGAAGGCGGCTGCCCTGTCACTTCCCGACTCACGACGGCATGCCGAGGATCTGGCGTTCCTGTGCGGGTTGGTCGCCGATCCCCGAGAAGTCGACGCCGTCCTGACGAACAGCGACAGCAGGTGGCTGATCGGCGCCGAGCCCCTACTCGATGACGAACGAGTGTGGACCTACGCCGCCGACCCCGATCGCGCCCGATCGACATTGATGTTCCTGCTCCGTGATCGGAGCCCCCGCCAGGGCAGGTGACCCTCGTCGACCTCGACCGTCGCAGGTCGATGACGGTCACTCGTTGGACCGCCACCGCGACAGGTGCCGCGACCGCGTCACCGTGCCAGGCGTTCGAGCACCTCCTTGTCCCGCGCCAGCAGCCGCTTGGCGCGGGATATGAAGTCCACGTCGGCACGCACTCGTTCGATCTCGGCCGAGAGTGCCTCGACAATGAGCGAGTTCACGCTCATTCCCTGAACACGGGCGACCGCCTCCGCCTCGTCGGCTAACTCCTGGGGTAGCCGAACCGTGGTCTGTCTCGGTTTCATGAGTTGATGAAATCGCGACATCACTTCAAGGGCCGGGGGTGACTTCCCATGGATGGTGATCATTTCTGTTCCGGCGACAGCCTTCTCGGCCACTTTCGCTGCCGAGAAGAAGCTCATCAAACGCTGTATGACGCTCGCAAGACTGCCCAGTTCAGGACGGGCTACTCACATTCGGCGGTGACGAGACGAGCACATCCTTCAACCTGCCGCCCGAGCTTCCCGACGAGGCATGGCAGCAGCTTCCTGAGAACACGTCGACGGAGTTGCGATCGGGTGTGCTGCGGTGGGACCGGGAGACGGGCCAGCGGAGGGGCTAGGGATGAGACCTAGTGTCTGCCGCGCCGCCATTCAGTCGCGCTGCACGTCGCTCAGCCCAGCAGAGCCCCTCGGCAATACTTGGTGTAGACGAAGGATTTCTAGTCAATATCCCTTGGTGTTCCGGTAGGATTGTCTCGTGGAACGGATGAGCGCCGCCGTCGCCGCCAAGGCCCTCGACGTCTCACTCGAACGCGTCCGTCAGCTCATCCGAGACGGACGACTCGATGCCCTCCAGGTCTCCGGTCGATGGTTGGTCGATCCGAGCAGCGTCGACCAGCTCGCCCATGAGCAGCGCCGCGCCGGACGGCCATGGGCGGCGGCTCGGGCATGGGGCCTCCTGGCCCTCGCCGCCGACCGAGACGTCTCCTGGCTCGCACCGGCCGAGGTCCGTCGACTGCGGGACGTGCTGGCCGGCCGGAACGTCGGCGAGATGGCGTCTCAACTTCGCCGGCGCGCCGACCGCCGCCTCTGGTACGTCCATCCCGGCATGATCGAGGATCTCCTTGCCGAGGACGGTGTCGTGGTCGGTGGCGCGAGGGCTAGCGGAGAGCTCCGCGAAAGCGGTCCGATCGACGCGTACATCGCCGGTGACGTCCTCGATCGGCTCGTCGACCGGTACGTCCCCGACCAGAGTGCCGCCGAGCCCAACCTGATCGCCCGGATCGTGCGGGGCCCATGGCCCTTTGCTCACGGGGAACGCATGGTCTGGCCCGAAGTCGCCGCCGTCGACCTGCTCGAACGTGGCGGCGGCGATCGGGCCCGTCGCGTCGCTCACGAGCTACTCCGCCGGGCCTGACCCGTTCCCCTGACTACTGGCCTCCAGGGAACGTGACCCGGCCTCGAAGCCAGCCGGCGAACCAGGCCTCGTCGACCTCACCCGCAGCGACCGCCAGCATGGCGGCCTCGGCCTGGTCGACGTCGGGAGGATCGGGGTTCCACCGGCCGCCGTTGAGATCGATGAACAGCAGGAGGCTGGCCCACGCGGCGCGCTTGTTGCCGTCGGGCAGGGGGTGATTCCACGCGAGCCGGCATGTCAGCACGGCGGCCTTGTCGTACAGGTCCGGGTACTCGTCGTTACCGAAGCCGGCGGCGGGCGCGTGAAGCGCGGAGTCCGCCAAGTCGAGGCGGCCGGCCTTGGAAAGAACCCGCGCCGGCAATCCCGTGACCTGCTCCGCGAGCCAGACGTATTCGGCCAGGGTGATGTAGCGCGTCACCGGGCCAGGCGGTCGAGCAGCTCCTTGTCTCGCTCCAGCAGTCGCTTGGCGCGGGATGTGAAGTCAACGTCGGCACGCACTCGTTCGATCTCCGCCGACAGAGCGTCGACGATGAGTGAGTTCACGCTCACCCCCTGGACACGCGCCACTGCCTCGGCCTCGTCGGCCAATTCCTGGGGAAGCCGAACCGTCGTCTGTCTCGGTTTCATGAGTTGATGATATCGCGACATCACACCCTGGAGACAACTACGGTTCGGCCGGGTCTCGCAGCAGTGCGGTCGTCGCCCGTTGCGCAACCGACGCCGAAGTTGCCGGTTCGGCGGCCCGGTACGCAGCGTCGATCCGGTCGGCCAGCGCCGCCGTCAGGCGAGGCATGACGTGGCTATAGCGGTCGAGGGTGATCTGCACCGACGAGTGGCCCATGAGCTCGGCCATCTCCTTGGGGTGCGCTCCCTGCTCGACGAGGAGACTGGCGAAGGTATGGCGGAGGTCGTGATTACACCGACATCGGGATAACCATGATTATGCCGACCTCCGCGTTATGCCGACACGGTCGCGTTGTGCCTGCGCAAAGGGGTGAGGGAGCCGAAGTTGTCGGCATAATCACAGGGCCTCCAGGAAGGCGAGGAGGGCGTCGGGGGGCCGGTAGCGGCCGGGCGTGGCTGCGAGCGGCCTCGTGCGGTCGATGGCCCGCTGCTTGTGGGTCATGTCGGCGTGGAGGTAGATGTTCGTCGTGGCGATCTGCTCGTGCCCGAGCCACAGGGCGATCACGGTGATGTCGTTGCCGGCGAGCAGGAGCCTCATGGCTGCCGTGTGGCGCAGGGTGTGCATGGTCACCCTCTTGGTCCCGATCGCGGGACAGGTCATGGCGGCCAGGGCGACGTGGCGGGCGAGGCGTCGCTCGATGGCGTCGGGGCTGAGGCGTCGGCCGGTGGTGGTCGGGAACAGCGGGTCGCCCGGCGCCCCGGCCCGCTCGCCGAGCCAGGCCTTGAGGACCGCCCGGGTCGCGGGGACCAGCGGCGTGCGCCTCTCCTTGCGCCCCTTGCCGACGGTGTGCACGTTGGCTCCGGTGGCGATGGTCACGTCAGAACGGTCGAGCCCTGCGAGCTCGGAGATGCGCAACCCGGTCTGGATGGCGAGGGCGAACATGGCGTGATCGCGACGCCCGGTCCAGCGCGGCCTGGTCGCAGGAGCCGAGCAGCGCGTCGACCTCGTCCTCGCTCAGGTAGGTGACGAGGTTGCGCTGGGTCCGCTTGAGAGGGATGGCCAGCACCCGTTGGACCGACCCGGCGTGCTCGGGATGGTGCAGGGCGAGGTAGCCGAACAGCGAGTGGATCGCGGCCAGACGGCTGTTGCGGGTGCTCACGCTGTTGTGCCGGTCGTGCTCAAGATGGTCCAGGAACGCGGCGATCAGCGGCACGTCGAGCTCGGAGATGTCGAGGGCGCTGGGGCATTTGCCGGTTCGCTCGGACGGCGAAGCGCAGCAGCAGGCACAGGCCCGTGCGGTAGGCGGCGATGGTGTTGGGGCTGGCGGCGCGCTGGCCGATCAGCCGGTCGGTGAAGAAGGCCTGCAGCGCCGGGGCCAGCGCGCTCATCGCCCGGCTCCGAAGCGGCCGTCGAGCCGGTCGGCGGCCAGCCCCATCAGCTCCGGGGACGCCGACAAGTACCAGTAGGTGTCGGCCGGGCTGACATGGCCGAGGTAGGTCGACAGGGTGGCCATGTGCTCGTCGACGCGCACACCACAGCGGTGCCAGTCGATGAGGGTCCGGACGGCGAAGCTGTGTCTCAGCTGATGGGCCGTGGGGCGGACCGTGTCGGTGCGCAGCCCCATCGCGGTGGTGATCCGCCGGAGCGTCTTGGCCACGTCGCTGCGACCGAGGCGCGTTCCGGCGCCCGAGACGAAGAACGTCGTCGAGGGGCGCGGGCAGAGGCGGTCGCGCTCGGTCGCGTAGGCGCGCAGGGCCGCCGTGGTCGTGGCGTGCAGCGGCACCAGGCGCGACCGGTCGAACTTGGCGTGACGGATGGTGACGACGCCGGTGTCGAAGGCGACGTCGTCGCGGTCGAGGCCGACGGCCTCGCCGACGCGCATGCCCGACACGGCGAGCAGCCCGAAGAGCGACTCGTGGGTGACCGCCCGCAACGGCGGGCGCAGCCCCCGGGCACCTTCGAGGAGCCGGTGGATGTCCTGTTGGGACCACAGGTAGGGGGCGGGGCGGTGGCGCCGGGCGGGGAACACGGCCTCGGGCGGCACCTCGGTCGCCGGCTCGACGGCCGCCAGGTAGCGGGCGAACCCGCGGGCGACGCTGAGGCGGGCGGCCCAGTGGTTCGGGCGGGCGTTGGCCGGCAGCCGGGCCCAGGAGATCGCCAGCTCGACGGTGAGCGTCGGCGACCCGGCGTCCTCCAGGTGCCCGACCAGCGACGGCAGGAGGTGACCGGCCTGCTCCAGCTTGTAGCCCAGGGCGCGGCGCAGCCGCAGGTAGTCCTCGACGTGACCGGACAGGGTGGTCATCGGGCCCACCCTCGGGCCAGGGCTGGGCCAGCAGGCGCAGGCGGTCGAGGTCCACCCGGGCGTAGATGGCGCTGGACTGCAGGCTCCGGTGCCGCAGCACCTGGGCGATCTCGACCAGCGGGACCTGTGCGGCCACCATCTCGCAGGCCACGGTGTGGCGCAGGCGGTGCGGGCCGACCTCGGCCACGCCCGCCCGCCGGCAGGCCCGCCGCACCGTCGAGGCGACGGTGGCCGCCGCCATCGGCTCGAACGGCGCCCTGGCCCGCAGGAACACCTGTCGTCGGTCGCTGGCCGGACGCCCGCGGCTGAGGTAGGCGGCGATGGCCTCGCCGACGTCGGCCGGCAACGGGAGCCGGTCGGCCCGGGCGCCCTTGCCCACCACGACCAGCTCGCCGGCCCGCCAGTCGATGTCCTCCAGCCTCAGGCCCGCCACCTCGCCCCGGCGCAGGCCGAGGCGCAGGAGGGTGATGATCACCGCGTAGTCGCGCCGGCCGAGCGTCGTTCGGCGGTCGCAGGAGCCGAGCAGCGCGTCCGCCTGGTCCTTGGCGATCCCCCGGGGCAGCGAGGAGCGCCTCCGCCCGGTGACCGCCAGCGCGGCCTGCGACAGGTCGGTCTCGACGACGCCCTCGACGAAGCAGAAGCGCAGCAAGGCCCGCACGCTGGCCACGAAGTTCTGCGTCGCGCTCACCGACACCGCCGCCGACTCCCGCAGCACCGCGGCCGTCACCTCCGCCGGCGTCAGGTGCGCGAGCCCGCCGGGCGCCAGTCCGGCCACGAACCGCCCCGCCCGGTCCACGTAGCCGCGGACGGTGCCCGCCGACAGGCCGCGCTCGGACGCCAGGTAGCGCGCGAAACGCTCCATGAGCGCCTCCGTCGGCGATGGAACCGTCCGGATCGGCGCCGCAGCCACGCCCAGCTCGCGCAACAACTCGAGCAGGCACGCCAGGCCCGGTCGTGACAGCGAGGACCGGGCGCGGCCGTTTGCACGCTGGGCGACCAGGAACGCCTCGACGCACGCCTCGTCCAGTCCCTCGATGCCCAAACCCTCCGCCACGAGCCAGCGGCTCATCCGGGCGATCTGCCGCTGAAGGTTGACCGCCGACAGCCGCGTGTAGCCCCGCTCCTGCAGCTTCTCGAGGTACGCGTCGGCGAACGGGCCCAACGGCCCCGCCACCACCACCCTGGCGACCTTGCTGGTCGGCCTCCCCATGCTTGCCTCCTTCTCTCCGGACGAGGAGGAAGACGATGGCGGTACGGCTCGCGTTATGCCGACATCAACAGCCCGATCACCTTGCGCCGCAAGGGCTCTCGCACCAAGGTCGGGATCACGCGGAGGTCGGCATATTCATGAAATCGGAGCCCGTGCAGGCGCTCGGGCAGGACCGCCCGCACCGTGGGCCTGAAGTGCAGGCTGTAGAAGGTGCCGTAGTTGAGCGGCCCGCCGTCAGCGCTGGCGAAGACGTAGCCGGCCCGGTCCAGCAGCCGGTCAGCGAGGTGAGCCCGTAGCCGCTCGGAGAGCGCTTGGTTGACGAACACCGTCCGCCGACCGGCTCTTGTCTTCGGCTCACCCTCGATCCTCTGGCCCCTGACGGTCGAGGCCGAGCGCGCCACATGAACGGTGCGCGCCCGCAGGTCGAGACTCCCAACTCGCAGGGCGGAGATCTCGCCCGCCCGGAGACCGGTGAAGGCAGCGAACTCGACCAGCAGGCCGTAGGGCGGAGCGACCGTCGGACCCGGCCGGCGCTGGGACCGTTCCAGCCGCCGCTCATCCACCGCCGCCGCGAGCCTGCGCACCTCCGCCGCGGTGAGGAAGAGCATCTCCGGCGAGCGCGGAGACGGAAGCTCGACGCCGGCACACGGGTTGACCCTGATCCGCCCGTCCTTGATGGCGAAGTCGAGAACCATCTTCAGGACGAAGTAGGCGTTGCGAACCGTGCCCGGGCGCCGGCCCTTCTCCTCCAGGGACCGCACGAACCGGTCGGCGTCGGCGTACGTGATCGAACCGACTGGTCGTCGGCCGAAGGCGGGGCGGACGTGGGCGTTGAGTAGCATCTCGTAACCCGCGACTGTCTTCGGCCTCCGACGTCCATGGATGGACGCGAGCCACGCGTCGGCGACCTCGCCGAGGGGCACGCCGCCGAAGCTGTGCGGGATGACCACGCCCTGCTGCCGGTTGGACTCGATCTCCACCGCGTAGGCGTCGGCGTCCCGCTTGCGACGGAACCCACCCCTCGTGCGCTGCACACCGTCGGCGTCCCGGTACCGGACCTCGTAGCCGATCGGCCTGCGGTCCCCGCCCGAACTCCTTGGATACACCGGCCGCACGTAGGCCACCGTCGCTCCTTCGATCAGGAGACGAGGCGTACGTTCGAGCGTGTCAGAAGGGCCGCAGGTTGCCGGCGACCGGACGCGCCCGAAGGCCCTCGTCGTGCTGGAGGCCGAGTGGTCGGCGAGGCCGCCAAGCAGGCCGGCGGGTCAATCGTAGTCCCGCTACCGCCGAAGCGACCCACCGCCCCTGCTGGGCGGTGGGACCGTACCGCGGGCCAATGCCAACGCCGCGTCGGTCCATGCCCGCACGTCGATCAGGGCTTGCTGCGCTGCCGCCGGTCGCTCCTTGGCCAGGGCTCCGACCTCGGTCCGCAGCTCGCCGATCATCCTGGTCACCCGAGCGGGGACCGTGCGAGCCAACAGCGGCCGGGCGTGGGAGCGCTCCCAGTCGTCGATGGCGATCTCGTGGCCGGCGTCGTTCGGAGGACGATCCTCGTCCCCCCGCCACCCGCAGTCGCAGGCGGCGACGTAGGCGTCGAACTTGGCCGTCTCCTTCGTCCACGTCGCCGTCAGGGTCCCGTCGGCCAGCCGGGCGGCGAATCCTTCGTGGTCGTAAAGGTCGTCGAGCAGCGCGCCCATGGCCTCAGCCCCGACGGGCCTGGTCGAGCCAGGCCTCGATCTCGGCCGGGTCGAAGCGCAGCAGGTGGCTCCACTTGATGAGGGGAACGCAATCGGTCGCTCACGCGTGACGTTCGACTTCGACCCTCCTTCGGTGTTGAGAGGACGGGGATGTTGAACAGCAGCTCGACCCGTTCGTCGGTGAGAACGACACGATCCAGGACGGTGCGCAGGAGCTGTTGCCGATCGGCGAAGGTCATGGTGTCGAGCTGATCGGTGACGCCCTTGACGAAGCTGTCGACGCTTCGTTTCAGGTCGGCGCAGGTCAGAGCGCGATGCTCTGCGGCTCGGGAGGCGTGGTGGAGCCGCCTATTCGGTCCTCGAGGGGGTGCCGGCGGGCTTCGAGGTCGGCAAGGGAGATCGCGCCGGCCTGGTAGGCGTCGAGGAGCCGGCTGTGTTGCGCGCGCAGATCGGCGAGCTGGCGAGCTGGCGGTGCGGCGACGTCGGGCCGGGCGGCGGTACAAGCCTTGAGGACGAGATCGGGGTTGAGCAGGTGGCGGGCGACCTCGTCCCAGACCAACTGGTCGAGCTCGTCGGCTCGAGCCGAGGGTTGCGTGCAGCGCAGCCGCTCTTCTCGAAGGTGCAGCGGCAGCGTCGCGGGGCAGTAGTAGTAGCCGACGAGATCGGAGCCGGACCTTCTGGTGGAGGCGCCACGGGCCCGCTCGCACTCACCGCAGCGCACGAGGTAGCGCAGCAGGAACCGCTCCGCGCCCACATGTCGGGGGCTGAACTGGCTGTTGCGACCGTGGCGGGCCTGGGACCGGGCCCAGGTGTCGGCGTCGACGATGGCGGGCACGGACACCGCGATCCACTCCTCCTCGGGCCGGCGCTGCTTGATCGGCCGGTGACCGGGCGCATGGCGGGCGAGGCGCTCGGGTGCGGGCAGGAGAACGTGTCGGTTGTAGTAGAGGGTGCCGGCGTAGACCTCGTTGCGCACGAGCCGGTCGAGGGTGGAGGTCGACCAGAGCTGATGGCCTCTGGGGGAGGGCACGCCCGCCTCGATGAGACGGATGGCGATGCTGCGGATCGACAGCCCCTCGTCGGCGTGCCAGTCGAAGATGTCGCGGACCACGCCGGCCTGGTCTTCGCGGATCTCGAGGCGGGCGGGCAGCCCGTCGGCGGCGGGGAGCTTTCGGTACCCGTAGGCCGCGCTCGGCGGCCACCACCGCTCCCTGGCAGGCCCGCCACAGCTTGCCCCGCCGGTTGCGCTCCAGGACCTTCGTCCGTTCGAACTCGGCCACCGCGGCCTGGATCTGGGCCACCAGCCGACCATGGGGGTCGTCGGCCAGGCCGCCCTCGACGAAGAACACCGACACCCCGAAACGAGCCAGCTCGTCGAGCACGAGCGCCTGGTGGAGGTAGTTGCGCGACAGCCGGTCGGGGCAGAGCACGACCACGGCGTCGATCAACGATGCCGCAGCAGCGTCGCGCACGCGGTCCAGCCCGGGACGGTCCAGCCGGGTGCCGGTGTAGCCATCGTCGTTGCACCGCAGCTCCACCACCCAACCCTCGGCCGCGGCTTTGGCCTCCAGCGCCTCGAGCTGGGAGCCGATGGTGCGCTGCTTCTCCTGGCGGTCGGTCGAGACACGGGCGTAGAGCGCCACTCTCATGGGGTGCCTCCTGTCATCATCGAGTACGCCGACACCAGCGCCGCGAGCTTCGCGTCGGTGCCGCTCCAGCGCGGCTCGGGCGCCTCCTTCACCGCCACCTGCCAGGCCGGGCGGGCCGAGACCAGCCCGGCCAGCCCGAAACGGGCCAGTCGGCGGGCGTTGTCGCCTTCGGGTTGGCCGCCGGCGAGCACCACTGCTCGGAGCTGTTCATAAGCCGCCCGCCACACGCCTTCCGCCACCCGTCGCCGGGCGCGGTTGGCCGCCACTTTTGGGCACCATCAACCGCTCCACCGTGCGCCGGTGCAGGCTGACCCCGAAGTTCGCCTCGATCTGGCGGGCGAGCGTGGCCCCCGACATCGAGGGGTCCTCGGCCCGGGACCGGCGGACGAACTCGACCACCTCGACCGAGGCCTTCAGCGGGCCCTTGCGCCCCCGCTTCTGTTCGGCCAGCCCGGCGATGCCGCTCGCCTCGAAGGCACGCCTCAGGGTGTAGAAGGTCTGGCGGCTCACCCCGAAGGCCCGGCACGCCTCGGACACGGTCAGCTCCCCCTGGGCCGGCGCCCGCAGCATCTCGTAGCGGACCTGCAGACGGTCCTCGGCGTCGAAGAACTCCGGGTGGTCCCGGAACACCCCGGCCGTCACCGCCTCCGGCCGCGGGTTCAACGCCCCCTGGTCCTTCAACGCTCGACGCTTTTCGGTGCTGGCCACATCACAACTGTAAGAACCCAGCCCATGGTTGTCACGTATTGTCAGACGCTCATGCTCTCGGCCCACGTAGACGGGGCTGACACGCTGGGATAACAGGCCAGAATCGAATACGAGCGGCGTTCTCTGACTGACACTGCGGCGTTCATTCCGTGACACCACTGCCGGCCCTTCGCCGAGCCAACACCCGCTGTTGCACCCGGCGGCGCTGTATCCCGGGCGCTTGGGGATCGACCTCGATCACTGCTGAGAAGCTGATCTGCCCGATTGCGTTCCCGCTTGCTTCAGGAAGGGAATCCGCCTCTCGGCCACCAGCCGCCGGACGTGACGGACGGGCACCCCGAGGCGGCGAGACACCGCCTCGATGTCCATGAGCGGCACCTGCTCGATGACATCCGAATGCCTTGTTGCGGCCACGACAACCTCCTCAGTCGTTTGAACCTCGCACGCGCCTAGGCCATCGAAGACCCCCAGATCTCGCGAGCACCGGCGTCGATCGTCAGCATCCGCTCGGCCCCACCCGCACCCGTCCCCGCCTCCGAACTGCCCGCCACCAGCGTCGGAACCGTCCCGCAGATCGAGCACACCCTGGCACCCCGAGGGGTGCGACCGGCCGTCCCGCGCCACGGGACGCGAGATTCCGGGGCCTGTGCGGGCCTAGTTCGACATGCTGAGCCTCTTCCCGTTGCGAACGTCCGACCCCGCCCGCTACTACATCGAGGCCGTCTCCCTCGGCGCCGAGGAGTACTACCTGAGCCGTGGCGAGGTGCCCGGCCGCTGGCTGGGGCGCTGCTCCGAGGCGCTCGGCCTGGCGGGAACCGTCGATGCTGACGACCTGCGATCCCTGCTCGCCGGCCGGCGGCCCGACGGCGGCGACCTGCGCGACGGCTGGGTGCTCCGCCCCGGCTACGACGCCACCTTCTCCGCCCCCAAATCGGTGTCGGTCCTGTACGGGCTGGGCGACCGCGACGACGTTCGGGCGGTGGTCGCCGCCCACGACGCGGCGGTGGCAGGAGCCATCGGGTACCTGGAGCGCCACGCATGTCGCGTGCGCCGCGGAGGGATTCACGGCAAGGGGGTCCGATTCGAGGTTGGCGGGGGGATGGTGGGGGCCGCCTTCGTCCACCACACCAGCCGAGCCGGCGACCCCCAGCTCCACACTCACGTGCTCCTCGCCAACGCCACCCCTGGGCCGGACGGCCGATGGACCGGCATCGACAGCGCCGGCCTGTTCGCCCATGCCAAGACCGCCACAGCCGTGTACCAGGCCCTCCTGCGCCGTGGCTTGGTCGAGCGACTGGGACTGAGCTTCGAGCTGTCGGGAGACGGCACCGGTGACATCGTCGGCGTCCCGGCCGAGGTACGGGCCAAGTTCAGCAAGCGCCGGGCCGCCATCGAGGAGCACATGCGCAGGAGAGGCACGTCCGGGCCCAGGGCGGCCGAGGTCGCCACCCTGTCCACCCGCCAGGCCAAGGACCACTCGGTCTCCGGGTTGGACCTGCGCATCGGATGGCGACAGGAGGCCGACCAGCTCGGCTTCGACGTCGCCTCCGTCCCTCGCTCGACCGGCCGATTGTTCGCCGCCCTGCCCACCGACGAGGCCCTCGCCAGTCGCATCACCCTGGACGACGCCACCTTCGACGCGGCCAAGGCGGTGTGGGCGGTGGCCGCCGCCGCACCGGACGGCGCCGGCCTGGCGGAGATCGAGGAGCGGGCGCGAGCCTTCGTGGCCAGCCCGCTCGTCGTCGAGGTAGCCCACGGCCGGTGGACGACGACCGAGATGCTGGCGCTGGAGGAACGGGTGGTCGCTATCGCCCTCGGTGGTCGGGCCGGCGGGTTCGGAGTGGCCGATGACGTGAGCGTGGACGAGGCGCTGAGCGTCCGGCCGTCGCTGTCCGACGAGCAGGTGGCGATGGTCCAGCGCATCGCCACCAGCGGCAACCAGCTCGACGTGGTGGTCGGCGCTCCCGGCTCGGGCAAGACCTTCGCCCTCGACGCCGCCCGGGCCGCATGGCAGGCCAATGGCTCCCGGGTGCTGGGCTGCGCCCTCGCCGCCCGGGCCGCCCGCGGCCTTCAAGCCGGCTCGGGCATCTCCAGCCGCACCATCGACCGCCTCCTCCTCGACCTCGACGCCGGGAACGAGTCGCTGGACCGAAGAACGATCGTCCTGGTCGATGAAGCCGCGATGGTCGGGACCCGCAAGCTCGCCCGCCTGGTCGACGCCTGCGCCCGGGCCGAGGCCAAGCTGGTGCTCGTCGGCGACCCCAAGCAACTGCCGGCCATCGAGGCCGGGGGCCTGTTCGAGGCGCTCGCGGCCCGCGTGGGGACGACGCAGCTCACCGGCAACCGGCGCCAGCAGCACCCCGGCGAGCGGGCGGCGGTGGCCGACCTGCGGGACGGCCACGTGCAGCGTGCGATCGAGCGTCTTCGCCGCCTCGGTGGGATGGCCGTGTTCACCAACGCCGACGCCCTGGCCAACGCCATGGTCGAGGACTGGTCCGCAGCGACCAAGGCGGGCAAGGACGTGCTCATGCTCGCCCCCACCCGCGACACCGTCGCCGAGCTCAACGCCCGGGCCCGTCAGCGTATGGAGGCCGAAGGCTCCCTCGGCCCCGTCGTGGCCCATGTCGGCCATGTCGAGTTCGCCGTCGGCGACCGGGTCGTGTGCACCAGGAACAACAAGCGCACCGGCGTCGTCAACGGCGACACCGGCACCGTCGTGGGCGCCGGCGACAAGGGTGTCGTCGTCACCCTCGATGGAGGGGACGTCGAGCTACCCGAGGACTACCTGGCCGCCGGCAACCTCAGCCATGGCCACGCCCTCACCGTGACTAATGCGACGCAAACGGTCTTCGCTTGACAGCGGGGCCTGCGGCGGGCTCCTCGGCGGTGGCGTGCCGCCGGGGCCGGGGCCCCCGGGGTCGTCAAGGGGGATACGCAGCTGGATGTCCAAGTGCCAACCCCGGACGTCAACTCGTTCGACGAGGAGGCGGACGAGGCGTTGGCGCTGTGCGAAGTCGAGCCCGTCGATGGCGGCCGTGGTGCGTTCGGCGAAGCTGTCGATGCGCGTGCGGAGCCGGTTGTCGGCGGTGAGCTCCTGGCGCTGGGCGAGCAGGGACTCTCGGCGTGACGCGAGCTGGCATCGTCGCTGCTCGATCTCGTCGGCCCGCCGGGCGAGCTCGGCGGGGTCGAGGACCCCGGCCTGGTAGAGGTCGGCCACCCGACGCCGTTCGGCGGCGGTGCTGTCGAGGCGACGCTCGAGCCGGGCCAGCTCGGCGGCAAGGAGCTCGTCGTCGGGGACGGGGCCTCGGGCGGCGATGGCCCGTTCGCCGGCCAAAAGGAGCGCGGGCGATGCGAGCGCGGCCCGGATCTCGCCGAAGACGAACTCGTCGAGGGCGTCGGCGCGCACGCCGCCCAATCGGCACCGCCGCTCCTCGGTGGTGAGCCCGCAGCGGTTGCGGCAGGCGTAGTAGCGGATCCCGGTGGGAGAGGCGCCGTTGCCCCGGTCGACGATGGAGCGCGTTCCGCAGGCGCAGAACACCAGGCCCCGCAGCAGCCAGCCCTGCTCGTCGGGGTCGAGGCGGCGGGCGGAGAAGTTGGTGTTGTCCCGGCCCGCCACCGCCGCCGCCTCGAAGGTGGCATCGTCGACGATGCGGGGGCAGGGCACGGCGATCCACTCGCTGCGGGGCCGGGGGACTTGGCGGGGCCGTCGGCCGGGGCCCCGGTCGTCGACCATCTTGGTGGTGTTCACCCACGCCCGCCCCACGTAGGCCTCCCGCTTCAGCATGCGCCCCAGCGTCGAGGTGATCCAGCGCTTGCCCTCTGGTGTGGGGACGCCCTCGGCGTTGAGCCGCAGCGTGATCTGGCGCAGGGAAAGCCCGCCGGTGGTGTAGTCGGCGAAGATGCGCCGCACCAGGGCGGCCTGCTCCTCGTTCACCACCAGGTGCGCCGCCCGCTCGCCCTGGCGGGGGACACGCACATAGCCGAACGGCGCCCGCCAGTGCACGGCCTCTCCGGCCCGGGCCCGGTAGAGCTTGCCCCGCCGGGAGCGCTCGGAGATCTTGGCCCGCTCGTACTCGGCGATGACCGACTGCACCTGGGTCAGCAGCCGGGCCTGGGGGTCCGAGGCGATGTCGGGGGCGTCCAGGTAGCGGATGGCCACGCCGTGGCGGGCCAGCTCGTCGGCGATGAGCACCTGGTAGGCGTAGGAGCGGCTGAGGCGGTCCGGCGTCAGGCACCACAGCGCCTCGATCTCGCCGGCCTCGGCCGCGTCGCGCAGACCGTCGAGCCCAGGCCGGTCCAGGCGGGCACCGGAGAACCCGTCGTCCACGTAGGAGGCCACCAGCTCGTGGCCCTCGGCCGCCACCCGCTCGCGCAGGGACACGAGCTGGGAGCCGATGGTGCCACGTGCCTCCTGGGCGTTCCTCCTTGACTTCACCGTCATAGGTTGCTCAGAGCAGCGTGACCCTCCCGTTCCCCGAGGACGGTGCGTAATTGGTGCTGCCCGCGTAGGTGGCGTCATAGCCGGCGGGGTTCAGGAGGGCGGCAAGGACCCAGACACTGCAGGAGGCGGTCCCGCCGGCGTCGGTCGTCGCCGAGCAGGACTGCCCGCCCAGGGAGAAGCTCACCGTCTGGCCCGCCAACGGCTGACCGGTGGCAACCGACCGCAGGTCCGCGGTCATCGTGGCCCGCACCGAGAGCAGCGACCGGACCAGGCCGATCGGGCGGGCCGTGAGCTCGGTCTGGGCCTTGGTCACCGTGAGGGTCCCGGGGTCGAACATGAAGCTGTAGTTGGCGGAGGCGAGGGTGCCCGCCGAGCAGGTGATGGCATGGCTACCGGGAGCGCTGGCCGGCCCCGCCAGGGTGCTGCACGCCGGCGAGCCCGTGACGCCGCTGGTCGCCAGGGCCTGGCCGAGGACGAACCCCGCGTAGGAGACGGTCAACGTCGGGTTGGCCTGACCGTACTGGCGCGCCTGGTCGTCGGCACTGACGGTGAGGGCAGCCTTGGTGACCGTCAGCGCCCCCGGTGCGTAGGAGACGTCGTAGTTGGCGTCCGCCGCCCCCGTACATGTCACGGGGTACGTGCCGGCGCCCGAGGCCTGCGTCGCCTGCGTGGTGCAGGTGGCCTCCGTGCCCGGTGCCAGGTCACCGTTGACCAGGCCGACGTAGGACGGCGCCAGGGCCGGGACGGCCCCGCCGTAGGAGTTCGATGCCGACGACGCCTGCACGGTCAGGGAGGCCCTGGAGATCGTCACCGTGCCGGCGGAGTACGTGATCGCGTAGTCGGGGTCTGCGGCCCCCGAGCAGGTCACCGCATAGGTGCCGGCGCCGGAGGAGGCCGTGGCCGTCGTGGTGCAGGTCGCCGGTGTGGCCGGCGCCGTGTCTCCGCCGGCCAGGCCGACGTAGGTCGGTGACAGAGCCGGCATTGCCGCTCCGTAGACCTTGGAGACCGACGGTGCCTGGACGATCAGTTCCGCTCCCTGGACCACGAGGGAGCCGGGAGCGTAGCTGATCGCGTAGTTCGGGTCTGCCGCCCCTGAGCAGGTCACCGGGTAGGAACCCTCCGCAGACGCAGCGGTTGCGGTGGTCGTGCACGCCGCCGGCATCGACGGGGCGGTGTCGCCGTTGACCAGGCCGACGTAGGTGGGCGGGAGCGCCGGCACCTCGGCGCCGACGGTCTTGGTGAGCGACGGCCCCTGGACCGTCAGCACGGCCTTGGTGACAGTGAGGGTCCCCGCCGCGTAGCTGATCGTGTAGTCGGCGTCGGCCGCCCCCGAGCACGTGACCGGGTAGGAGCCGGCCGGGGAGCCGGCCGTGGCGGTAGTGGTGCAGGTCGCCGCCGTCGAAGGGGCGGCGTCGCCATTGGCCAGGCCGACGTAGGACGGGTCCAGCGCCGGCAGGGCGGCGCCGTAGGCCTTGGACAGCGAGGGCGCCTGGACGCTGAGCCCGACGGCGTTCACCGCCAGCGTGCCGGGCGTGTGGCTGATCGTGTAGTTGGCGTCGGTCGCCCCCGAGCAGGTGACCGGGTACGAGCCGGCCGGGGAGGCGGCGGTGGCCGTCGTGGAGCACGTGGCCGGGGTCGCCGGCGCAGTGTCGGAGAGGACCAGCCCCACGTACGCCGGCGCCAACGCCGGCACCGCCGCGCCGTAGGCCTTGGAGACTGTGGGCCCTGGACGACCAGATCGGTGGGGTTGACGGCCAACGTCGTCGAGCCCGAGGAGGTGCCACGGGCGGCGGAGATGGTGGTCGATCCCACCTGCTGGCCGGAGGCGAGGCCGGACGGGCCCACCGTCGCCGCCGCTCCCGAGGACGCCCAGGTCACCGATCCCGTCAGGTCCGCCTGGGTGCCGTCGTCGAAGCTGCCCGTGGCCGTGAACTGCTGGGTGGCGCCCCGAGCCACCGAGGGGTTCGCCGGCGTGACCGAGATGGACGCACGCGCTTCGAACGCCCCCAGGTCGCAGCCCGCCAGAGCAGGGCGCAGCACGCCGCGCTGGTCGCGGACGGGGACGCAGGTGGCCCCGGCCGCGTCGATGGCCGGGCTGGGCCAGCGCAAGGCCAGGGTCTGGGGCCGGTCGGGCGCCGCGTTGGCGGCCAGGGTGGGGGCCAGATTGGGGTCGGCGGACAGGGTGGGAGCGCCGACGGTGCCCGTCCCCAGCGCGGCCACCGACTCGGCCAGGTTCGGCCCGCTGAAGCTCACGGTCGCCACCGTCGCGGGGTGGTTGGCACCCGCGGTGGTGTCGGCGGGGCGGTCCGACACCACGTCGGTGACGCCGCCGGCCGAGTCGGCGACGATGCCGCCGGTCAGCGTGACCGCTGCGGCGCGGCCGACCGCCGAGTCGTAGCCCAGGTTGTAGAGGGCGCCGCCGCCGGTGGCCGCGGCGTTGGCCGCCACGGTGGCGTTGGTCAGGGTGACCGAGCCGTTGAGGTTGAAGATGGCCCCGCCGAAGCCCGATCCGAGGTTGGCACCGGTGCCGCCCATCGCCACGTTTGCGGCCAGGGTGGCGTTGACCACGTTCAGGACCCCCTGGTGGTTGAACACCGCCCCGCCCATGCCCGCGCCGCCGCCACCCAGGGTGGCGCCGCCGCCGCCGCCGCCGAAACCGCCCTCGCCTTGGGCGCCGGCGCCTCCGCCGAAGCCGCCGGTCCCGCTGGCGTTCGTGCCGCCGCCGCCGCCGCCGAAGCCGCCGCCGCCGCCGGTACTGCCGCCGGTGGACGCGCCGCCGCCGCCGCCGCCGCCGCCGACACCGCCGCCGCCGGCGCCGCCGCCGCCGCCGGCGGAGCCCCCCGAAGCCAAAGCTACCGCCGTCGGTGCCGACCTGCTGGTTGCCGCGAGCGCCGCCGCCGGCTCCGTTGCCGCCACCGGCTCGGTTGCCGGCAGATTGGCCGCCACCGGGCCCCCGGAACCAGTGGCCGGCCCGCCGCCGGCGCCGCCGAGGAGTTGCACGGCGTCGGCACCGGTGTCCTGCGAGCGGAAGCCGCCGCCGCCGCCGCCGCCGGTCCCAAGCGCCGCGGACCCGCCGGACGCCCCGCCGAAGGTCCCTGGGCCGAAGCCGCCACCAACAGATCCCGAGGCGTCGGTGCCGATCCCGCCGCCGTTTCTCCCACTTCCAGCCCCGATGGAGCCGCCCTGGGCGGTGTTGGCCGTCATCGTGACCGAGTCGAGGGTGAGCAGCCCCTGGCTGAAGACGGCCCCGCCCATCCCGCCGCCCCCGCCGCCTCCCGTGCCGTTGCCGCCCTTGGCCAGGCCACCCCGGACGGTGAGGTTGCGCAGGGTGAGGTTGCCGGGGCCGGGGCTGGTGTAGTCAAGGGTCTCGGCCCGGGTCGCATCGGCACCGATGTAGAAGAGACGGAACTTGGGCGTGCCCTCCGCCGACGAGCGCTCGATGGTCGCTCCGTTGCCCTCGATGGTGATGGTCGAGGCGATGGCGGGCAGGGCGTTGGGCCCGTACCAGTTGAAGCGGGTGGGGTCGGCGTCGGCGGCCTGGTTGGACGAGCTGAAGCTGTAGGTGCAGCCTTCGCTCAGCGCAAGGATGTCGGCGCCAGGAGTGGCGTTGGCGTTGTCAACCGCGGCGATCAGCTCGGCGACCCGGCTCGGCCCGCAGCCGATGGCGTTGTCGGCCGCCCGCGCCGGCGCAGGTAGGACGACGCCGCTCACCGCCAGCACCACTGCGGCCACGATCCCGGCCGTGGTCCCGCGCTGGACCGTTCGGGTACCCGCGCGCCTCCGACCACTGCCGATCGCCACTCCCTCGCCTTCCCGTTCCCGGCGCGGTCGCTCCCCGGGGACACTCCGAGTGATGGGGTGGCGCTCCGGCGTCTGGTCGGTGCTCATGACACCTCTCCTTGTGGTCTCGATGACTTCGGTGGTGGGGGACTGGTGGGCTCGGCGGGCCGGGCGACGGCCTCGACGAGGAGGCTCAGGAGCTGGAGCCAGCCGACGAAGCACTGGCGGTGGCCGCCCTCGACCGTGACGTCGCCCTGTGGGGGCTGGGTCGAGGCCACGCTGATCTCGATCTCGACCGCCTCGCCGGCGCCGGCCCCGGCCGCCACGAGGTGCCCGGTTGCGCTCATGCCCGGGATTCTGACGAAAAGGCGTCCGCCCGATACCCGACATCTGTCGGGTATCTTGCGTTTTTACGGCCTTCTCCGACGTGCCCTCCGGGGTGCCCTAGACCTTCCTGTGCACGAGTTGAGGTGGCACCTGGGGTCCCCCAGTGAGGGGGTCACGGTGATGAATCCTCTGGTTCCTTCCAAAGAACTGGAGACCACCACCGTGACCCTTGACGAGATCGTCTATCACCGACGCGTCCGTGTGCTCGACCACGCCGGGCAGACATCGATCACCGAGGCGTGCCAAACCTTCGGGATCAGCCGCACCACCTACTACCGCTGGGCCGAGCGGGCCCGTCTCTACGGCTTGGCCGCGCTCATGCCCAAGGGCCGGCGCTCGCCGGCAATGCCGAACTCGGTCCCACCCGAGACCGTCGAGGTCGTTCTGGCCGAGGCCATCGCCCGCCCCACTCTCGGCGCCCGCCGCCTGCTCGAGCATCTCGAGGAGCGCAGCGTGGTCCTGTCGGCGTCGGGGGTGCAGAAGATCCTGGTCCGCCACTGCCTGGGCCGTCGCAGCCAGCGCCTGGCGGCCCTGGCCCAGATCACCGCCATGGACACCGGGCTGGTCACCCAGGCGGCCAAGGAGGGACCGTTCGGGTTCTGCCACTTCGCCGCCCGACCTGGGGATTTGCTGGCCCTGGACACGTTCTACGTGGGCAAGCTCAAAGGGGTGGGCACCGTGTGGCAGCTCACCGCCGTCGACACCGCCACCCGATGGGCGATCTGTCGGCTCTTCGTCGGGGACAAGACCGCCCAGGCCGCGGCCGACTTCGTCGACCACGTCATCGTTCGTCTGGCCGAGATCGGCGTGGAGCTCACCGGGGTGCTCACCGACAACGGCCCCGAGTTCACCGGCAAGGCCTTCACCAGCCATCTCGGCGAGATCGGTGTCGGCCATGTCCGCATCCCACCCCGGTCGCCCAACCACAACGCCGTGTGCGAGCGCTTCCAGGGCACGGCCCTGCAGGAGTTCCACCGGCCCGCCTTCCACCGTCAGCGCTTCGATGGCCTGGCGGAGCTGGACGGCCAGTTCCAGGGCTGGATCCACCGCTACAACACCCACCGCCGCAACCACGGCGACTTCATGCGCGGCCGCACCCCACAGACCGTGCTCAACTCCCACCGATGACCACTCGCCAGCGGGTTCATCTGTCACCTCGACTCGTGCTCACGAAGCCCTAGACCCCCTGGCGGCGGGTCACCTCCCGGGCCAACTCCGCCCGTGAGGTCAGGCTCAGCTTGGACAGGGCGCCGGAGACATAGCCCCGCACCGTGTAGCGGGACAGGAACAGGCGCTCGGCGATCTCGGGGTTCGACAGGCCGGTGGCCACCAGCTCGGCCGCCGCTCTCTCCCCCGGGGACAGCGCGTCCCAACCCACCCCACGGGGGCGGGGGGCGGCCCGCCGCCGGCGCAGGCCGAGGGCGCGCATGGAGGCGCCGACGCGGGCCAGGTCCCACGCGGCATCGAGCTGCTCGTAGCCCTGGGCGGCCTCGTCGAAGAGGCGCCGGGCCTTCTCCATGTGACCACTGCGGCCGAAGCTGGCGCCGGCGTCCTCGGCCGCCTCGGCCCCCCCCAGGGGACGGCCCGCGTCCCGGTAGGCGGCCGCCGCTCGAACGAGGACGTCGCCGTCGTCGTCGATCAGGCCCCGGCAGCGCAGGGCGGCGGCCACCACCGTGGCGACGCCCTCGTTGCCCGCCACCAGCGCCTCCACCGCCAGGCACACCTCCTCGGCCAGCTCCCTGTCGAGCACGGTTCCGCCGGCGCCCCGGCCGAGGGCCAGGCGGACTATCTCGGGGCCGATGTGCAATCGCCGGACGGCGACCCCCAGGGCCTCGGCCCTCCGCCACCCGGCGGCGAGCACTTCCAGGGCGGCACCCGGACGGCCGTCGGCCTCGGCTCGCAGGCCCGAAGCCAGTGCCGGCCAGTCGCTGTCGTCGACGTCATCCGCCGGAAGGATGGCGATGCGGTCGGCGGGCCCGGCATCGCCCCGGTGGATGGCGATCAGCACACCCATGCCCCGCGCCGAAGCCAGCATCTCGGTGCCGAGCCGGCCCCCGTCGAACAGCCCTTCGACCTCCTCCAGCTGGCCCGCGGCGTCGTCCCACCGACCGGCGAGGAACGACCCGAGCGCCTGGAGCCAGCAGGTGCGTAGGTACATCGGCTTGTAGCCCCGCTCGAAGGTGAGCCGGCGGACAGCGAGCCAGGGGCGCGTCGGCGAGGTCGGCCCGCCCGGCCTGGACCAGGACGAGGACACCGGAGAGGTCGACGAGGATCCGGAGGTGCTGCCAACCGGCGGCGATTCGGCTGCTCGGTTCGTCGTCGCCGGTGATCTGGCACTGGTCGAACCACGACAGGGCGTCGTCGAACCGGCCCTGGTAGTAGGCGACCCTGCCCAAGGTGTAGGCGGAGTTGGCCCGGGCCACCGTGCCCCCGACCTCCTCGGCGACCCGTAGGCCGCGGGTGGCCATGGCCGAGGCGACGTCGAGCCGAGGCTCGGAAAGGGCCAGCACCGGCGAGGCGCCGAGCAGCCGGGCCCGCTGGTGGGGGGAGAGGCCGACAATGGTCTCCGCCCGGGCCACCTGCTCCATCGCCTCGTCGAGCTGGCCCCGGGAGCTGGCCAGCCGGGCCAGGGCCATCCGCAGGCGGGCTTCGCCGATCGGGGGCTGGGGCCTGGTGAGCAGGTCGAGGCACACCCGCTCGGCCTGTTGCGGCTGGCTTACGACCAGCAGGACGACCACGAGTTCGCCGAGCAGGCGGTCGCGGCTCGGGTCGTCGGCATCGACGAGCTCGAGGGTGCGTTCCAGGAGCTCGGCCGCGGTCGCCGGCGCCCGGACGGTGGCCTCCTCCACCGCCCGGTGGAGCCAGTCGAGGGCCACCGGGTCGCCCCGGCACTCGCCGCGAAGGAAGTGCTCCGCCACCGCCACTGCCGGTGCCCCCGCCGCGGCCAGGGCGTGGCCGATGTCGCGGTGCAGCCCGACGCGCACCGTCCGGGGGATGTCCTCATAGAGGGCCTCCCGCAGCAGGTCGTGGCGGAAGGCGAGGTGGTCCCCGTCCTCTGCGAGGACGCCGGCGTCCAGCGCCTCCCGGACCCGGGGCAGGAACTCGATCGCCCCCCGCCCGAGCGCCAGCGACAGGGTCGCGACGGTGAAGGACGAGCCCAGCACCGACGCCACCGACAAGGCGTTGAGGGTGTCCCGGGAAAGGAAGCTCATCCGGTGGAGCACGATCGGCTTGAGGGCGACCGGGAAGGCGACGGAGGCGATCTCGGCCGTTGCCCCCGCGGCCTGCACCGAGCCGTCGGCCACCAGGGCTCCCACCAGTTCGGTGACGAAGAACGGGTTGCCGCCGGCGTCGGCTACCTGGCGGGCCAGGCGGGGCCCGGGCGGGGCGCCCAGGAGGCCGCCGACGAGCTTGACCACCTCCTCGGCGGCGAGAGGAGCCAGGCGCAGGGACGCGGAGCCCCGTTCGGCCACGGTCCGCAGGAGGCGGGCCAGCTCGGCTGCGCGGGGTGCCGGGCGGCAGGCCAGGACCACCAGGAGCGGAAGGGCGGGGGCGGCCCGGGCCAGGCCATGGGCCACCAGCAGGGTGGCGGGATCGGCCCATTGGATGTCGTCGAGGGCGACGACGACCGGCCCGGCGGAGCAGAGATCCTCGACCAGGGCCACCATGTCCTCCACCAGGCGGAACTCCGAGCCTGGCGCCGCCTCGCCGTCCCCGTAGAGCCGGCGGGAGATCTCCGCCCGGCGGGGGTCGGTCGACGATCGGGTGACGCCGAGGCAGTCGGCGACGGCGCCGAACGGGCGCCGGCTCTCGAACTCCTCGGCGCGGGCCCGGAACACCGCCATCCCGAGGCGGTCGGCCTGGTCGAGGGCGACGTCGAGCAGGCGGGTCTTGCCGATCCCCGCCTCGCCCTCGACCACCACCATCTGCCCGTGGCCGTTGGCGGCGGAGGCAAGAGCCTCGCCGATCCGGTGCAGCTCGGACAAGCGACCGACCAGAGGAACGCCCGCCCCGGTCCCGACCACTCCACCACCCCCCGCTCCTCCGCGGAGAATGTACCGGGCAGCCGGGCGGTGGGCCGGTCTACGGGCAACCTCCGATCCCGCTCTCGGCGGAGGCGAGACCGCTGGCGCGGTCGATGACCCCGCAGGAGTCGGCGTTCTACCTGGCGCGCGGTTGGCTCGTGCTCCGGCACTGGATCGCCCCGGCCGTCGCCGCCGAGATGCTCGCCGCGGCCCGGGCCGTCCTGGGCGAGATGGCAGAGCGCACGTCAAGGGTCGACGTTGCAGGACGACCCTCGCGTGTCGCGGCGGTGGGACCGTGGGTTGCGCTCCACGAACTCGCCGTCCGGTCAACTTGGCCACTTCGCCGAAGTGATTACTTCTGCATGGTCATTGTCGTGGGGGTCGTTCCGCCACCGGGTGGAACGGTGGTAGACGTCGTCGGTGCCACGATGGTCGTTGTCGACCCGCCCCCCGCCGGAACCTGCGGCCCCTTGAAGATCCCGAGGTCGGGGAACGGCTGGTTCAGGACCGTTGCGCCGGTGTTGGAGTCGCTGGCCAAGCGGTTGAGGGCCGTGGCATAGACCGACCGGAAGTCAACGGCAGGGATGAGCGCGTCGTTGAGCCGGTGGGCCGGGTCGGTGAGCGGCTGCTGACCGTACATCCCGCCGGCCACACCCCCACCGAGGATGATGTTGACGCCGGCCTGGCCGTGGTCGCACCCCGCAGACGCGTTGGCCGTCTGGCGGCCGAACTCGCTGGTGACGAGCACGAAGACGCCTCCTTGGCCCGGGGGCCGGCGTTGATCACCGTGAAGAAGTTCCTGAGCCGGGTCAGCAGGCTCGGGTCCAATAGGTACGTCACCGCCACGACTCGGCGCGATCGTCAAGGTCGCGACTAGCCAATACGTCGAGAGCTGCATCAAGCTCCGCGTGGCGTGCATGTCGGCCGCCTGGCGCAGAGCCGTGTTGACCGTGTCATTGATGGTCCTCGTCTCCAACCGAGCCCGAGCCCCCGCCAACGCCTCGTCGTCCAGGTCGACCAGTCGCTTCGTCACGACTATGAGTATGTACGTCGGCACGGAAGGGATAGACGCCGGCGGCCACCCAAGATTCCCGTCGGCATCCGCGACCTGGCCTGGACATGGCGAGACGACGGGGCGGGCGGTTGAGCCGAGGACCTCGTGTCCCGTTCGCCGATCCCCTTGCGAGACGTCGGATGGGGCGTTTCTGGCTTGCTGGCCTGCCCGTCCGATATCAGCAGATATGTCCGGGCGAGCGGCGGACTCCGACCCGATGCATAATGCCGGGTCCCGACCGGTGCGGCAACAGCACGGTGGGCGTCAGGCGGCGGGCGATAACGGGAAATCCCGACAGGCGCGGCCGAACGAGCTGCGCGACCCCACCGTTGCGACGGAAGGGCCCGGTCGGTAGCTACGCGCGCAGAGTGATCGTTGTCGGCGGTATGAGGGGCGTCAACGACGTCGGAACCGATGCGTTCGGCGGCGATTTCTACACCCCTTTCGCACCCCAGGAATTTCCTTACACCCCTCTCGCACCCCAAGATTCCGGTCATTCGCGGGTCCTGCCGGGTCACCGCGGACCGCCTCGGCCACACCTCACCTGGGGAGGATATGCCGTCTGACCAGCGCTTTCGCGGCGGGCAGGCTGGTCAGACGGGGGCGGAGGGAGTGGGATTCGAACCCACGGTGACTTGCGCCACAACGGTTTTCGAGACCGTCCGATTCGGCCGCTCTCGCATCCCTCCGGGGCGTCAGGCTAGTGGGCGGGCGCGGCGCTCGGCGAAGAAGGCGGCGAGGAGGGCGGCGGACTCGTCGGCGCGCACTCCCCCGGTGACGGGCAGCTCATGGTTGAGGCGGGGGTCGGCGCACAGGTTGTAGAGCGACCCGCACGCCCCCGCCCGAGGGTCGGCGGCGCCGAACACCAGCCGCCCGACCCGGGCCGCCACCAGGGCGCCGGCGCACATGGGGCACGGTTCGAGGGTCACCACGAGGGTCACGTCCGACAGCCGCCAGCCGCCGACTGCCTCAGCCGCCGCCCGCAGGACGAGGATCTCGGCGTGGGCGGTGGGGTCGCCCCGCAGCTCCCGCTCGTTGTGGGCCCGAGCCACGACCTGGCCGCCGACCACCGCCACCGCGCCCACCGGCACGTCACCGTGGTCGAGGGCGGAGCGGGCCTCGTCCAGGGCGATGGCCATGGCGGACGCGTCGTCCAGCCGGGAGACGTCTTCAGCGGTGACCATCGCGTGCCGACCATAGAAGAGGGAGACGAATCCGGGCGGGCTGGGGACGCCCGGTTCGTCTTCCTCTTGGCGGAGGGAGTGGGATTTGAACCCACGAGGGGTTGCCCCCTACACGCTCTCCAGGCGTGCCGGATCGGCCGCTCCCGCACCCCTCCGGATGAAACGACGGTGCGAAACAACGGTATCGTCACTGGAGAGGTGCCGGGCCGCCGATCCACGCAGCGGCTGGGTCCTGCGCAACGGAACCCCGTGAACCGAGTCAGGGCCGGAAGGCAGCAGCTCTCAGCGGAGGGACCCGTGTGCCGCAGTCCAGCCTGGCCGCTGCGTAGATCGGCGGGCCGATCGGCGGCCCACCGACGTGTCCCAGCCAGGGCCTAACGTCGGCTGAGCACCATGGCCTTCCAGTCCCTCTACCGGCGGTTCCGGCCCCAGCGCTTCGTCGACGTCCGGGGCCAGGACCACGTCAGCCACACGCTGCGCAACGCCGTGCGCGACGGGCGGGTGTCCCACGCCTACCTGTTCAGCGGGCCCCGGGGGACGGGCAAGACGTCGAGCGCCCGCATCCTGGCCAAGGCCCTCAACTGCGCCAACCCCGACGCCGGCGAGCCGTGCGGCGTCTGCACCTCGTGCGTCGAGATCGCCGAGGGCCGCTCGCTCGACGTGGTCGAGCTCGACGCCGCCTCCAACCGGGGCGTCGACGCCATGCGCGACCTGGTGTCCCGGGCCAGCCTGGGCACGCCCGGACGGTGGAAGGTCTACATCGTCGACGAGGTCCACATGCTCACCACCGAGGCGTCCAACACCCTCCTGAAGACGCTGGAGGAGCCGCCCGGGCACGTGATCTTCGTGCTGGCCACCACCGAGCCGCAGAAGGTGCTGCCCACCATCCGCAGCCGCACCCAGCACTTCGAGTTCCGCCTGCTGTCGGTCGACATGCTGGTCGACCACCTGCGGTGGGTGGCCGACCAGGCCGGGCTCGACATCCCCGACGAGGTCATCCACCTGGTGGCCAAGCGGGGGGCGGGGTCGGCCCGCGACGCCCTGTCGAAGCTCGACCAGGTGGCGGCCGCGGGCGGCATCGACGACGCCGGCCCGTCCACCGACGAGATGGTCGAGGCGCTGTGCGAGCGGGACGTCGGGCGGGCGCTGGTGGCGGTGGCCGAGCGCATCGGCGCCGGCCACGACCCCCGCCGGCTGGCCGGCGAGCTGCTCGAGCACCTGCGCCAGGCGTTCCTGGCCACTGTCGCCCGGGGCCTGGTGGGCCTGCCCGACGACGAGGTGGCCCGCATGGAGAGCCAGGCGGCCCGCATGGGACGGGCGGCCATCGTGCGGGCCATGGAGGTGCTGGGCGACGCCCTCATCGCCATGCGGGACGCCCCCGACACCCGGGTGCTGCTGGAGGTTTCGCTCGTGCGGGTGTGCCGGCCGGAGGCCGACGTCTCGCCCGCGGCCATGCTCGAGCGGATCGAGCGCCTGGAGCGGCGGGTTGCCTCGGGGACGGGCCGCCCGCCCCGCCGACACCCGCCCCGACGCCGCCCTCCGCCACGGCCGCCCCATCGGCCGCGGCGGGTCCCCGGGCGCCGACCGCTCAGCCTCCGTCGGCCGGAGCCGCCCGCGGCGGCGGCCCGCCTCGCCCTCGGCGGCGTCCGGAGCCAGCCGGCGGTCCGGCCCGGGCCAGCCGCGTCGCCGCGCCCGCCCGCCTACCGGCCGCCCCGCCGCCACCCGCCCGCGGCCGCCCCCGCCCCGCCGCCCGCCGCCGCACCGCCGTCCACCGGCGCTTTCCCGTCCCGCGACGACCTCACCATGGCGTGGGGCGACACCATCCTCCCCGCCCTCCCGCCCAAGCCCCGAGCCCGGTTCCGGGCGGGTCGGTTCGTCGACGTCGCCGAGCCCGGCGTCGCCGGCTTCGCCCTGCCCACGCCGATCCACCGGAGCGGTGCGCCGAGGTCCAGGGCGACGTCGAGCGACGTCGCTCGCCGGTCATTTCGGACGGCGGGTGCCGCTCAAGCTCCTCGTGGAGGACGAGGTCGGCGTCGCCGCCCCGGCCGACGAGCCCGACGAGGAGGAGCACATCGACCCCCGTGACCTTCGTGACGCACCGTCGCCCGGGGTAACGTCGCCGGTCGACCATGTCATGCAGGCGTTCGAGGGCGCCACGTTGGTGGAGGAGTGACGAATGCCGAAGGGGCAGATGCCGCAGCAGCCTGACATGAACGCCCTGCTCAAGCAGGCCCAGAAGATGCAGGAACAGCTGATGCAGGCCCGGGCCGCGGCCGAGGAGGCCGAGATCGAGGGCCAGTCGGGCGGCGGCGTGGTGAAGGTCAAGGTCAACGGGGCCATGGAGTTCCTGTCGGTGCGCATCGACCCGTCCGCGGTCGATCCCGACGACGTCGGCATGCTCGAGGACCTGGTGCTGGCCGCCATCCGCGACGCGGTCTCCAAGACGGCCGAGTGTCGGAGCAGGCCATGGGCGGCCTCGACCTCGGAGGCCTCGGGGGGCTCCTGGGAGGGTGACCTCCCGCACCGGCCCCGCGTGTACGCCGTCCCCGTCCAGACCCTGATCGACGAGCTCGGCCGCCTGCCCGGCGTGGGGCCCAAGTCGGCCCAGCGCATCGCCTTCCACCTGCTCAAGCTGTCCAAGGACGACGCCGGCCGGCTGGCCCACGCCATCACCGACGCCAAGGACCGGGTGTCGTTCTGCCAGCGGTGCTTCAACGTCACCGAGGGCACCGAGTGCGGGATCTGCACCGACGGCCGGCGCGACACCACCATCCTGTGCGTCGTCGAGGAGCCCCGCGACGTGGTGGCGGTGGAGAAGACGTCGGAGTTCCGGGGCCGCTACCACGTGCTGCAGGGGGCCATCAATCCCCTGGAGGGCATCGGTCCCGACCAGCTGCGGGTGCGGGAGCTGCTGCTGCGGCTCGAGCCGGAGGGGGTCGTCGAGGTCATCCTCTGCACCAACCCCAACATCGAGGGCGAGGCCACGGCCATGTACCTGGCCCGCCTGCTCAAGCCCCTGGGCGTGAAGACCACGAGGATCGCCAGCGGGCTCCCCGTCGGCGGCGACCTCGAGTACGCCGACGAACTGACCCTCGGCCGGGCCCTCGAAGGCCGCCGCACCCTCGACGGCTGATCCAGTGTGGAAAACCTACGGAATCTGTAGGTTTTTGCACTCTCGACGATGCCGTGACCACCGACGGCAACAACGTCGAGGCCGTCTGCCACCTGCCGGAGTGACAGGCTGGACCGCGTGAAGGTCCACCTGCTCGACGGCACCTACGAGCTCTTCCGCCACTACTACGGCCTCCCGCCGGGGGCGACGGCGGAGGACGACCCGGTGCGGGCCGTGCGGGGCGTCATGTACAGCGTGGTGACCCTCCTGGAGGAGGGTGCCACCCACCTGGGGGTGGCCACCGACCACGTCATCGAGTCGTTCCGCAACGACCTGTGGCCGGGCTACAAGTCGAGCGTGGGCATGCCGCCCGTCCTCCTGGCCCAGTTCCCCCTCCTGGAGGAGGCGTTAGAAGCCCTCGGCGTCATGGTGTGGCCCATGGTCGACCTGGAGGCCGACGACGCCCTGGCCGCGGCGGCCAAGACGGCGGCCGCCGATCCCGAGGTCGAGCAGGTGGTGATCATGACCCCCGACAAGGACCTGGCCCAGTGCGTCGTCGGCACCCGGGTGGTCCAGCTCGACCGCCGCCAGAACATCCTCACCGACGAGGCCGGGGTGAAGGTCAAATACGGCGTGCCCCCCGAGTCGATCCCCGACTGGCTGGCCCTGGTGGGTGACTCGGCCGACGGCTTCCCCGGGCTCAAGGGATGGGGGAAGAAGGGCGCCGCCACCGTCCTCCTCCACTACCCCCACCTGGAGGACATCCCCGAGCACGGGTGGCGGTGGACGGTCGACGTGCGGGGCGCCAATGCCCTGTCCGCCACCTTCAACGCCGAGCGTGACCTCGCCTTCCTCTTCCGGGACCTGGCCACCCTCCGGGCCGACGCCCCCGTGCTCGAGGTCGTCGACGACATCCGGTGGGCCGGCCCGGCGCGCGACCTCACAGACCTGGCCACTCACCTGGGCGCCACCCGCCTCGTCGAGAGGGTCGACGCCCTTCGCCGGTAACGTGGGTCGCCGCATGGACCACTCGATGCCGGAGCGAAACGCGGAGCTGGCCAAGCGCCGCGACCAGGCCGTCCACGCGGGGTCGGAGACGGCGGTCGCCCGCCAGCACGCCCGGGGCAAGATGACCGCCCGGGAGCGGGTGGAGTACCTCCTGGACGAGGGCAGCTTCAACGAGCTCGACCTCCTCGTCCGCCACCAGGCGACGGGAATGGGCCTGGACGACGAGCGGCCCTACACCGACGGCGTCATCACCGGCTGGGGCACCGTCGACGGCCGCCAGGTGTTCCTGTTCTCCCAGGACTTCACCGTCTTCGGCGGGTCGCTGGGCGAGGCGTTCGCGGGCAAGGTCCACAAGGTCATGGACCTGGCCGCCAGCGTGGGCGCCCCCCTGATCGGCCTCAACGACGGCGCCGGGGCCCGCATCCAGGAGGGCGTGGCCTCGCTCGTGGGCTACGGGGGGATCTTCCAGCGCAACACCCGCTCGTCGGGCCGCATCCCCCAGATCAGCGTGATCATGGGCCCATGTGCCGGTGGGGCGGTGTACAGCCCGGCCCTCACCGACTTCGTGTTCATGGTGGAGGACTCGTCGTACATGTTCATTACCGGCCCGGACGTGGTCCGGACGGTCACCGGCGAGGACGTCAGCCTCCAGGACCTCGGCGGGGCCATCACCCACGCCACCCGCTCCGGCGTGGCCCACTTCACCGCCCCCGACGACAAGGCGTGCCTCGACGACGTCCGCCGGCTGCTGGGGTTCCTCCCGTCGAACAGCAGCGACGGCCGCCCCGGCTGGCGCATTCCACCGACCCCGCCGACCGGCCCACGCCGGAGCTGGAGAGCGTCCTGCCGGCCAACCTCCACGGTCCCTACGACATGAAGCGGGTCATCACCGCCGTCGTCGACGGCGGTGAGCTGTACGAGTACTCGCCGCTGTGGGCCCGCAACATCGTGTGCGGGCTGGCGCGGATCGACGGGTGGCCGGTGGGCGTGGTGGCCAACCAGCCCCAGGTCCTGGCGGGCGTGCTCGACGTGGACGCGTCGGAGAAGGCGGCCCGCTTCGTGCGGACGTGCGACGCCTTCAACGTCCCGTTGGTCGCCTTCGTCGACGTGCCCGGCTTCCTGCCGGGGACGGACCAGGAGCTGGGCGGCATCATCCGCCACGGAGCCAAGCTCCTGTACGCCTTCTGCGAGGCGACCGTCCCCCGGATCCAGGTCGTCACCCGCAAGGCCTACGGCGGGGCGTACGTGGTCATGAACTCGAAGGCGGTGGGCGCCGACCTGGCCTTCGCCTGGCCGACGGCCGAGGTGTCGGTGATGGGGCCGCCGGGTGCGATCGAGATCCTCCACCGGCGGGAGCTCGACGAGGCGGGCGGGGGACGGGCCGCCCTCCACCGGAAGCTGGCCGAGGAGTACGCCGAGCACTTCGCCAACCCGTGGGTGGCAGCCGAGCAGGGCTTCGTCGACGACGTCGTCGACCCAATCCAGACGCGGGCCGCAGTGGCGCGGTGGACTGGCCATGCTCCGCTCGAAGCGGGGCGCCGGGCCGCAGCGGAAGCATGGCAACGTCCCCCTCTGACCCGTCGCCGGTCCCGTCGGAGGTGATCGCCATCGCCGTCGCCCTGGCGGCCACCATGCTCGAGCGCGAGGAGGCGGAGGTCGCCGCCGCCGCCGCTTCACCGCCCGACGACCACCGCTCGTGGCGCTGGCAGGGCTGGGACTGAGCTAGTCCTCCGCCGGCATGAACCACAGCGGCGACCCGTCGGACGGGCGGCCGTTGTA
Source organism: uncultured Acidimicrobiia bacterium (assembly GCA_963801205.1). Classification (GTDB taxonomy): domain Bacteria; phylum Actinomycetota; class Acidimicrobiia; order Acidimicrobiales; family AC-14; genus JAXDMK01. The sequence continues at coordinate 112,934 of CAWDDV010000010.1, read as the reverse complement.
GTTGAAGGTGAGCTCGTCGCCGGGGGCGATGTCGTCCATGGCCAGGAAGTCGATCCGCAGGTCCTCGACCAGCAGCTTGGGACAGGTGTTGGGCCGGAACGAGTGGTTGAAGAACGACGCCGTGCTCAGGGCCAGGGCCCGCTCCCCGCCCTCGTCGCCCCAGCGGAAGGCGTACTGGCCGAGGACGGTGCCCTCGATGGCGGCCCAGTCCTCCGGCGAGAGCACGACGACCGACGCCGAGTCCACCACCTCGTACCTCCGGAACGACCGCGCCGCGACCACTCCCCGTCCCTTGCCCGCGACGGGCCGGACCACCAGCTCCTTCTCCATATCGCTCATTCTGGGCCGCCCAGTCTGGTGGCATAGGTTTCCCGCCATGAACGGACCGTTGGCGCTGGTAGGCGGGGGCGAGTGGCGCGAGGGCTGCACCTTCGACAAGGACCTGCTGGAGGCGAGCAACGGCGCGGAGGTACTCGTCCTTCCCACCGCGGCGGCCTACGAGCACCCCGAGCGGGCGGTGGCGACGGCCGTGGCCCACTTCGGCCGCCTGGGCGGCACGGCCACGGGGCTCATGGTGCTGCGGCGGGCGGACGCCAACGTGGAGGCCAACGCCGCCGCCGTGCGGGAGGCCCGGTTCATCTACCTCTCGGGCGGGTCACCGATGCACCTGCGCTCGGTGCTCAAGGATTCCGCGGTGTGGGAGGCGCTGGTCGAGGCGTGGCACGACGGGGCGGTGCTGGCGGCCTCGTCAGCCGGCGCCATGGTGCTCTGCGACCCCATGGTCGACATGCGGGGCGGGGCCTTCACCGTCGGCCTGGGCCTGCTCTCGGGCCTCACCGTCATCCCCCACCAGGACGGGTGGTCGCCGGAGAAGGCGCGCCGCACCGTCCACCTCGCCCCCGCCGGGCTGGCGGTGGTGGCGGTCGACGAGCAGACGGCCGTCCTCCGGTCGCCGGAGGGGGCGTGGACCGTCGCCGGCGTAGGCGCGGCGACGGTCTTCGTCAACGGTCAGGAGCGAGGGCTGGAGGCCCTCCCCGTCCGGTAGGTCATCGAGCGGGTCAGCCCGCCGGGATCCCGTTGTCGCCCCGTCTCAGGCCACCGCGGAGGCGGGGACGGTGAACTCGAACACGGCCTCCGCGCCGCTCGGCGTCGTCCCGGTGACCTTCACCCGTTGCGGGCTCGGGCCCCTGTTCACCCATGACCCCATCCCCTGAGCGGGGAACTTGCCGTCCGGGCCGGCGAGCAGGGGGGAGGGCCTGGGGGACGCCTCTCGGTCGTCGACGACGACGCGCACCTCGGAGTCGGGCCGGAAGCCGTGGCCCGTGGTCTTGAAGGCCCGGCCGTTCTCGACCAGGCAAAACTCGGCCCCGCCCGACGTCTCGCACATCCGGGCCTCGGCCCGGCCACACCCGGCCACGGCCACCGCCATGCCCACCGCCGCCAGCGCCACCCGTGCCATCCGCATGGTCCTCATCCGCCAACCCTTTCGCCAGAGGGGCAACCCGCCCGTTCTCCAGCTCTGACGAAGAACGGGGCCGGTTCGTTCCGCCTATTCCTCGGAGATGGTCACCGAGATCATGCCGACCTTCTCCTTCGGCGTGCCCGCGCCTGGTGAACCGACGGCGTTGAGGGCCTGGACCACGTCGATCCCGGAGATCACCTTGCCGAACAGCGAGTAGCTGGGCGGCAGGCTGGCCCCATGGTGGCCGGTGATGATGAAGAACTGGCTCCCGTTGGTGTTGGGACCGGCGTTGGCCATGGCCAGGGAGCCGATCTCGTAGCGGCCGGGACGGGGCAGCTCGTCCTCGAACTTGTACCCGGGGCCACCCCGGCCCGTCCCCTCGGGGTCGCCGCCCTGGATCACGAAGCCGGGGATGATCCGGTGGAAGCTGACCCCGTCGTAATAGTGGTAGCGGGCCAGGACCACGAAGTTGTTCACCGTCTTGGGCGCGGCGACGGGGTCGAGGGCGATCACCATCGTCCCCTTGGTGGTCTCCATGGTGGCGGTGTAGGTCTTCTCGGGGTCGATGCACATCGGCGGAGGCCCGGAGAAGCGCTGCTTCTTGGGTGCGGACCCGTCGGCGGGGGGACACTCGGTAGCGGCCACTAGGACTCCTTGATCGTGACGGTCTGGATGCTGACCACCGCAGTGGGCTGCCCAGAGTTGGGGGAGGCGGCAGGCGTCCCGGCGGCGGCGATGGCCTGGACGACGTCCATGCCGGCGGTGACCTCGCCGAAGAGCGAGTAACTGGGCGCCAGGCTGGCGGCGTCGCCGACCACGATGAAGAACTGGCTGCCGTTGGTGGCGGGACCGGAGTTGGCCATGGCCACCGACCCCACCTGGTAGGCGCCGGCGTCGGGCAGCTCGTCGCCGAACGTGTAGCCGGGGCTGCCGACGCCGGTGGCGTCGGGCGACCCGCCCTGGACGACGAAGCCGGGGATGATGCGGTGGAAGGGCAGGGTGTCGAAGTAGTGGTAGCGGGCCAGGACCACGAAGTTGTTCACCGTCAGGGGGGCGGCGTCGGCGTCGAGGGCGATCGTGAACAGCCCTTTCGACGTCTGGACGTCGGCCACGTAGCTCATGCCGTCGACGATGCAGGTGGGCGGGGCCTTGGCGAACGACGTCGTGCGGGCGGAGGACCCGTCGACCGCGGGACAAGGCGTGTCGCCGGTGACGGACGCCCCCCTGGCCGGCGTGGGCAGGCTCACGGGCGTCCCCGCGGGGACCAGGGTGGGGCCGGTCGTGGTGTCGGACGTGGAGTCGACCGTGGAATCGTCGCCGCCGTCGAACACCTGGAGAGCGCCGAAGATGAGCACGACCGTGAGCAGGACGGCGAAGAGGCCCCACTTCCGGCGGGTGGACCTCCGGTGCGCCTCGTACGCCGCCAGCCGGGCCTGGGCCCGCGGGTCGCGGTGCTTGACCGGCTTCTTCCTACCCTTGGACTTGGGGGACACGGGGAGCCACCGTAGCGGCGAGCGGTCCGGGCTCGGCCACAATGGTCACCATGAGGGGACGGTCATGAGCCTGGTGGTCCAGAAATACGGCGGCACGTCGGTGGCCGACGCCGACCGCATCCGCGCCGTCGCCGAGCACGTCGTCCACACCAAGCGCCAGGGCCACGACGTGGTCGTTGTCGTCAGCGCCATGGGCAAGACCACCGACGGCCTCCTGCGCCTGGCCCACGACGTCTCCCCCGAGCCCCACCTGCGCGAGCTCGACATGCTGGTCAGCGCCGGGGAGCGCATCTCGATGGCCCTGCTGTGCATGGCCATCCACGACATGGGCGTGTACGCCACCTCGTTCACCGGCAGCCAGGCGGGCATCGTCACCGATTCCACCCACGGCAAGGCCAAGATCATCGAGGTGCGGGCCGACCGCCTGCGGGACGGGCTGGCCCTCGGCCACGTGGTGGTCGTGGCCGGCTTCCAGGGCGTTTCGCTCCAGAAGGAGGTGACGACGATGGGACGGGGGGCCTCCGACCTCACCGCCGTCGCACTCGCCTCGGCGCTCGGCGCCGACGCCTGCGAGATCTACACCGACGTCACCGGAGTGTTCACCGCCGACCCCCGGGTCGTGCCCAAGGCCCGCCGGCTGGCGGCGGTGTCCTACGAGGAGATGCTGGAGATGGCGGCCACCGGGGGCAAGGTCCTCGCCCTGCGGTCGGTCGAGTTCGCCCGTAACCACGGCGTGGCCCTGCACGTCCGTTCGAGCTTCACCTGGGAGCCGGGCACCTGGGTCCGCATGGAGGATGCAAATATGGAGAAGGCGATCATCTCGGGGGTCACCCACGACCTGACCGAGGCCAAGGTCACCGTGGTGGGGGTGCCGGACAAGCCGGGCATTGCCGCCCGCCTGTTCCGGGCCCTGGCCAACGAGGCGGTGAACGTGGACATGATCGAGCAGAACGTGTCCCTGGGCGGCGTCACCGACATCTCCTTCACCCTCCCCAAGGCCGATCTCATCGCCGCCCGCCGGGTGACCGAGGCCATGGCGGCCGACATTGGCGCCACCGAGGTGTTCGCCGACTCCGACATCGGGCGCATCAGCCTGGTCGGAGCGGGGATGAAGACCCACCCGGGCGTGGCCGCCACCATGTTCGAGGCCCTGGCCGACGAGGGCGTCAACATCGAGATGATCTCCACCTCGTCCATCCGGATCAGCTGCGTGGTGCGGGGATCCGACGTCGAGCGGGCGGTGCGGGCCCTCCACGACCGCTTCGAACTGGAGAATCCTCCCAGTTGATGCGGGGCGCCGTCCGGTAGCTTTGTACGCCATGCACGTAGGTGTCGTCGGGGCCACCGGCCTGGTGGGTGGGGTCATGCGCTCGCTGCTGGCCGAGCGCGCCTTCCCGATCGACCGCCTGCGGCTGTTCGCGTCCGCTCGTTCCGCGGGCCGGTCCCTGCCGTGGGCCGGGGGCGAGGTCGTCATCGAGGAGGCGGAGACCGCCGACTACCGAGGGCTCGACATCGTGTTGTTCTCGGCCGGCGCCACTGTGTCCCGAATGCTGGCTCCCCGGGTGGCGGAGACGGGGGCGATCGTGGTCGACAACTCGTCGGCCTGGCGGTCCGACCCCGACGTCCCCCTGGTGGTGGCCGAGGTCAACCCCCACGCCCTGGCCGACATCCCCAAGGGCATCGTCGCCAATCCCAACTGCACGACTATGGTCGCCATGCCGGTGGTGAAGCCCCTGCACGTGGAGGCGGGGCTGCGGCGGATCGTGGCGTCGACGTACCAGGCGGTCTCGGGAGCGGGCGTGAAGGGCGTGGCCGAGCTGGAGAAGCAGGCGGCCAACGTGAGCGGGCGGGCGGGCGAGCTGGCCCTGTCCGGCTCTTCGGGCGTCGAGTTCCCCGCGCCGGAGGCGTTCGTGGCACCCATCGCCTTCAACGTCATCCCCCTGGCCGGTCGGTTGGTCGACGATGACTCGGGTGAGACCGACGAGGAGCAGAAGTTTCGCAACGAGAGCCGCAAGATCCTGGAGATGGCGGGTCTGGCGGTGTCGTGTACCTGCGTGCGGGTGCCGGTCTACTCCGGGCACTCGTTGTCGCTGAACCTCGAGTTCGAACGGCCGCTGTCGGTCGAACGGGCTCGGGAAATCCTGGCGTCGGCCCCGGCGGTCACCCTGTCCGACGTGCCCACACCACTCGTCGCAGCCGGCGCCGACCCCACCTTCGTGGGCCGGATCCGCCGTGACCAGGGGGCCGAGAACGGCCTCGCCCTGTTCCTGAGCGGCGACAATCTGCGGAAGGGGGCGGCCCTCAACGCCGTCCAGATCGCAGAACTCCTGGCCAGGGTCTAAACAGGCAACCGGCCGAACAGAGAGCTCCGGGGGACATCGTGACCAGCCAACAGAAACTCGTCCCCGCGTTCGTGCTCGTCTTGTTGTTGGCCGCGGTCGGCTACACCCTGATCCCGTACTCGTTCGCCAACACCATCGACTGCGAGGCACCGCTCTTCGGCGGGGAGCCGAAGACGACGGATGCGCCGGTCGAGGGCCTCATCCGTCCCGCCGAGGACTGCCCGGCCAAGGGCCGCAGCCGGCTCACGGTGGCCGCCTTCGCGGCGCTCATCGTCTCCGCCGCCGGCGTCGCCCTCGTCGGGCTCAAGCCCACCAGCAGCTCGTGCCTCGCCGGCCGTCACGCCGACTGCCGGGAATGGTGGGCCGGCATCATGGGCGGCGGCGCCGACGCCTTCTCGTGTCAGTGCGACTGCCACTACGCCGGCACCACCAACTGGACGTGAGGAGGGGGCAGCGCCCCTCCTTGACCTCCCCCCGGGATGCCGGCCGTTCCGGCCGGCGGGGGGCCATCCGGGATCGGCCGCCTCCGGCGGCGTGGGGCGGCCGGCGGGAAACCCGCCACACCGGTGGGCGGGCGCCCTCGAACTGGTGACGGAATCGGGGGCCGGTGCACCGAAAATCGTCACCGGTTGGCGGCCGACCGGTCGGCGGCCGGCCGCCGCCGGCGGTCCCGATCCGGCGGCCGCGGGCGCCGCCGGAGGCGGCCGGCTCCGGCTGCCGGCGAACAACGACAGCGCGGAGGCGGCCGGCTCCGCCGGCGGCCGGAGCTTCCTCAAACCAGGTCGCCGCTAGGCGACCTGGTATCGGTCGCCGCTAGAACTTCTCTGGGTCCAGGACTTTGAGCATTTCGGCAAGTTTCACGCGGCCGGCTCCACTCGCGCTCCTTCGACGTAGTCGGCGATGACCCGGTCGATGGTGGCCAGGGCGCGACGAAGCTCGAGCGGTGCCGGGGGTTGGTCGCCGGAGGCGACGAGTGGCCGGAGCAGCCGGCCGTGGACTTTGGTGTAGAAGATCACGACCCTCGCTCCGTCGGGGGTGAGGGTGTAGGTGTTGGTCCGCGGGATGCGCTCGATGAGCCCGTGGAGGCGGAGGCGGCGAAGGTCGTAGGTCATCTGGTTGGCGCTGTAGTCCCGCCCGAGCAGTCCGGCGACGAGCCCGCGAAGGCTGTGGTTGGTGAAGCCGGCGACGGCGTGGACGAAGCAGCTGAGAGCGCCGGCCAGGGCCATGGCGCGTGGGTCCCCGAAGCGCAGGGCTCCGGTTCGTTGGCCCTCCCGTATGTAGGGCTGGTGGATGCGCTCGAAGAGCGCAGAGCCGATGGCACAGCCCTGACCGGCACGTTCGATCATAAGCAGACGACCGTTGACCTCGCGCCCTTTGGCCACCAGCTCGGGCAGGTGCTCGAGGCGGGCCTTGCAGCCGACGTCGGACGGCTTGTTGATGACGGTCTCGATCCGAAGCGCCCTCCCCTCCTTCAGGTACTGCTTGACCCGGCTGTTCTTGTAACGGAACTCCAGGCGGACCTCGGTGCCGGCCCCGAAGATCCGGGTGCGGAAGATGCCGGGCGTGGTGCGGATGACCCGACGGGCGAACACCGCCGCCACCTCGTGGGGCCGGCCGATGCCGATGTTGTCGGCCACCAGGGACTCGAAGAAGCCCCGGGCCGACGGGGGTCGTCGAAGACCAGGGTGCGCGACGCCTCCACCTGGCGCACCGACAGCTCCCACCAGTAGCCAGCGGCCCGGTCGGCATCGGTGAAGGGGACGGGGATGGCGGCGATCCAGCGGTCGAAGAAGCCCTGCACGTGGTCGGGGCCGAAGCGGTCGCAGATGGCCTGCAGCTCCTCGGGCGCCTCGCAGGTGGCGAAGCCGTTGGCCAGGGCCCGAAAGCCGATCCCGGCGTGGGCAGCCTGGCGCTTGGCCCACTCGTGGCCGTTGACCCACACCTTGGCCGGATAGGGGAAGTAGGTGCAGATCTTGATGAAGCCGGGCCCGAAGTCGGGGTCGAGCACGTAGAAGTAGTAAACGCCCACCCGGCGCTGCTCCTTGAAGAAGCTGAACCCGCTGCCCCGGGAGTCCCGGCCACTGAAGACCCACTGGAACTCCTGGGCGCTGACGATGGCCACCACCCCGAATCGACCGTCGGCCTCGGCCGCGTCCAGGTGGGGCTGCACATGATCGAGCTTGCGGTCGTCCCAGCGGGTGCGGTCCGGCTTCTTCAACCGCAGGATCGGGATGTCTCGGCGCTCGGCGAAGCGGTGCACCTCCCGTCGGAACCGGTTGCCGATGGGCTCGAACAGCGCCGGCGACGGCAACATGTTCCCCCGGTGGTCGTGCAGGAACCTCGCCACCTGCCCCGCCACCTGCAGCTTTGGCACGTAGGCATTCAGGTACAGCCGATCTACGCACTCGATTTCGAGACTCACGTGACCCTCGAGCACGTCGTTGATGTTCGTCACCGTCGCCATGGGCGAAGCCTGCACCTACGAGGGTGGGCTTTGCCCGCCCGACAACCTCACCGCAACGACGGCCCGCTTCGGGGGGAGGCCGGGAGGGGGGCCTGCCCCCCTCCCGCTAGGCGACCTGTATCGACCCGGCCATGCCGCTGGGAGCGTGGTAGAGGCACACGTAGGGATACGTGCCCGCCTCCGGGATCACGAAGGTGAAACTGCGGACGTTCTCCGGTGGTGGTGCGTTCGGCGGCGCGGCTGGCGGCAGGACTCCGGAGTTGTACGGGCCGCCAGTGGGCAGGAGGGTGAGGGGTGACGGGCTGGTAGGGGTGCTGAACGCGGGATCCAGCGGGTTCTCGGGCAGTTGCCCACCGGACGCGAACAACACCGGGTGGGGCGCCAGGCTGTTGTTGACGAACGTCACGCTGTCGCCGGGCCGAACCTCCCCGCTCACGGGGGCGAAGGCGAGGATGTCGGCGTGCTCGGTGGTGGCCCCCGCCTCATAGGTCCACGTGGTCGACCCGTCGGGGTTCGGGGTCTGCTTGGCGGCGGCGTCGGTGAGCTTCTTCTTGGCCGCCCGACCCTCCTCCAACCACCCGTTGAGCTCACGGTCGGCCCGCTCGTTGATGTCGGCCTGGGTCTCGACGGGGTCGTCCTCGCCTGCGACCGTGACCGTCCCCGTCATGAGGGGATGGATGATGCAGACGTAGCTGTACGCGCCCGCGGTCGGGAAGGTGAGGACGAAGGGCGACGCCGGCGTCGGGCCGAGGGGCAGGAGGCCGGTGTTGATCACGGCGGTGGCGTCGTAGGTGCTCGGTGGCGGGGTGGCGGGGACGAAGAGCGCCTCGCCCTCGGGACTCGCCGGCGACGGGGGCGTCTGACCCGGCGGGAAGAAGGTGACGGAGTGGGGCTCGGGCCCGGTGAACCGCCACTCGACGGCCGCCCCGGCGCGGATGGAAACCGCCTCGGGGAGATACTCGAGAACGGCGATGTTGGGGTCCTGCTGGTCGTTCAGACCGGCCAGGACGCTGACCTTGGTGGGAGCGTCATCGCTGGTGGCGGTGTCGCCGTCATCGTCGTCCCCACAGGCTCCCAAGAGCATCACCGCCACGACGCCCAGGACGAACCACCGGGACCGACCTCCGGTCACGATTCTGCGCATGTGCCCCTCCTGCGTTTGAATGGACGCGAACCCTAGCGAGCCTACGGTTGCCATGTCATCAGCCGTACAGACAACCGCAGATCCACCAAGAGGAGCACGATGGCAGATACCACCTACCAGAGCCAGACCATCCGGCTGGGCCAGTTCGAGATCCGCGAGGACCAGATGATCGAGGGCATCACCGCCACCGACTGCCTGATCCTGGGCCCGCAGGTCGTCGTCCTACACGGCTGCACGCTCGACCACTGCACGTGGGAGCACCCCGGTACCGACATCGGCAGCATCCTGTGGCGGTTCCCGAAGGCCCCCGAGGTGGTCGGGTGCCTGGTCCTGGCCAACTGCACGTTCGTGCGCTGCAACTTCCGGGGCGTCGGCATCGCCGGCACGGTCGAGATGCTCGCCGACTGGCGCAAGCGCCTCGCCCCCGCATCGCAGGCCAAGTCGTCCACCCAGCCCGGCCACGAAGGCCACGATCACGACTGAGGCGGTCCTGGGGCATGGAAAGGTGCGCTCAGCGCACCTTTTCATGCCCCAGACGGCGCCCTCGCTAGTCGATCGGTAGACGGGCGAAGAGTTCGGACTTCTGGAGCTCGAACTCTTCGTAGTCGATGGTGCCGTCCTCGAAGCCCTTGTGCAGGCGTTCGACCAGCACCAGCAGGTCGGCGGCCGAGACCTCGCCCTCCATGGGAATGGTCACCTCGGGGGTGGTGCCGTCGGCTCGGTCGGCGGACCGCTCCTGGCGCTTCTCGCGCTTAGCGGCGGCCTTGGCCTTCTTGTCTCTATCGCGTTGAAGCTTGCCGAAACTGGCGCGCTGCGCCACGTTGGCCCTCCTTCAGATTCGGGTTCCGCAGGGGAAAAGGACGGGGGGCCTAGATGGCCCGGACGTTCTGCGCCTCTTCGCCCTTCCGACCGGGGGCCACGTCGAATTCGACACGCTGGCCCTCCTGCAGCGACCGGTAGCCCTGTCCCTGGATGTTCGAGTAGTGGACGAACACGTCCTCGCCCTGCTCACGCGAGATGAAGCCGTAGCCCTTCTCCGAGTTGAAAAACTTCACTGTTCCTGTGGCCACGGCACTCTCTTCTCTGTCCGCGAGCAGGTCGAAGGGACCTCTCTCGTCCCTACAGCGTAGATGGGCGGGCGACCCTTGTCCGAACTAGGCCAGTTCGACCAGTTCCAGGGCGCTGTGGTCGAACGCCAGGACGTCGCCCTCGGGCATCACGATCACCCGGTCGGGAGCCAGTCCGAGGACGAACTCGGTGTCGTGGCTGACGACCACGATCGTCCCCTTGTAGCGCTGCAGCGCCCCCAGGACGGCCTCCCGGGACTGGGTGTCGAGGTTGTTGGTGGGCTCGTCGAGGATCAGCAGGTTCGACCGGCTGACGATGAGCCGGGCCAGGGCCAGTTTGGTCTTCTCGCCCCCGGAGAGGGTGCCCGCGTCCTGCAGGGCGGCCTCCCCCGTCAGCCCGAAGTGGCCGATGACCGAGCGGAGGTCGGTGTCGGGGATGTCGGCCCGCTCCCGCATGTGCTCGAGGACGCTCACGCCGGAGCGGATGTCCTCGTGCTCCTGGGCGTAGAAGCCGAGGCCGACGTTGGCCCCGAAGCGGATGTCGCCCGCGTCGGCCGGCAGCAGCCCGGCCAGGATCCTGAGCAGGGTGGTCTTACCCGCCCCGTTGAGGCCCAGGACGAGGATGGTGTCGCCCCGCTCGACGGTGAAGGACACGTCGTCGAAGACCGGCGTGTCGCCGTAGGCCTTGGCCAGGCCCTCGGCGACGAGGACCACGTCGCCGGCGCGCGGCGGGTCGGGCCACTTGACCTTGGGGAACGGCCGCCGGCGGGGCCGGGGGACCCCGCCCTCGGCGGCCAGGCGCTCGACCCGGCGGTCGAGGACCTTGGCCTTGCGGGCCATGGTCTGGTTTCCGCCCCGGAAACGGCTGGCGGTGGCGGTGAGGCGGGCCATCTCCTGGCTGCGGAGACGGTCGTCACGGGCCCGCTGGGCCTCCCGGGCGGTGCGCTGCTCGAGGTAGCGGGTGTAGGTGCCCCGGTAGACGTCGAGCAGGCCGCCGTCGATGGCGATCACCCGGTCGATGGCGTTGTCGAGCAGGGCGATGTCGTGGGACACGACCAGGACCGCCGAGCGGGACGTGCGCAGGAACTGCATCACCCACGCCTTGGCGTCCATGTCGAGGTGGTTGGTGGGCTCGTCCAGGACCAGCAGGTCGCCGCCCGCGTACAGGAGGCGGGCCAGCTCCAACCGCCGCCGCTGCCCACCCGAGAGCACGCCCACCCGTCGGGTGAGGACGTCGTCGTCGAGGCCCACGCCGGCCGCGATGCGTCGGGCCTCGGCCTCCGCCTGGTAGCCGCCGAGGGTGCTGAAGCGCTCCTCGAGGGCGCCGTAGCGCTTCACCGCCCGGTCGAGACCAGGCTTGCTCCGGACGTTGCCGCCGTCTAGGTCTGGGCCGCCGCCGTTGGGCGACAGGGCCGACATCTCGGCCAGCGCCAGCTCCAGCTCGGCCGCCACCGCGGCCGTGTCCCGCCCGGCCAGGACGTGGTCGAGGGCGATGTTGTCGGCGTCATCGGGCGCCGCCTGCACGTCCTGGCGCAGCCAGCCGTAGGAGTCGGGGAGGACGATGTGGCCGTCGGTGGGCTCAAGCTCGCCGGCGATCGTCCGCAGGAGGGTGGTCTTGCCGGCCCCGTTGGCCCGACGAGCGCGACCTTCTCGCCCGGCGCGACCTGGAAGGACGCATCCCGGACGAGGACCCGGTGGCCCAGGTCGATGGTGAGGTCGTGCACTTCGAGCACCCGGTCAGGGTAGGGGGCCGCCGCTCCTACGCTGGACGAAATGATCCTGGTCGACGTCGAACGGGCGGCTGCCCGCCGGCCCGACCGACCTCTGTTCGAGGACCTCTCGGTCACGGTCTCGACCGGCGACCGGCTGGGGGTGGTCGGACGCAACGGCGCCGGCAAGTCCACCCTGCTGCGGATCCTGGCCGGTGCCGGCGAGCCGGAGGAGGGGTCGGTCCGACGGGGACGGGGCGTGCGGGTGGCCTTCCTCGACCAGCACCCGGCGCTGCCGGCGGGGACCGTGCTGGCCGCGGTGGGCGAGGAGGCCGTGAGTGAGGGGTGGAGGCGGCCGCCATCCTCGATCGGCTGGGGATGGGCGGGCTGGGCCGCGCCGACGTGGCCACCCTCTCGGGCGGTCAGGCCAAGCGGGTGGCGCTGGCCCGGGCCCTGCTGGAGGAGGTCGACCTCCTCGTGCTGGACGAGCCCACCAACCACCTCGACATCGACGCCATCGCCTGGCTGGAGGACCGCCTGGCCGGCTTCGGGGGCGGGTTGGTCCTGGTCACCCACGACCGCCACGTCCTCGACCGGGTCACCACCCGCATCCTGGAGCTCGACCGGGGACGGGGCTATGTCCACAACGACGGCTACGCCGGCTACCTGGCCGCCCGGAGCGAGCGGGGCGAGCGGGAGGTCGCCGCCGACGCCGTGCGCCGCAACCTGGCCCGCTCCGAGCTGGCCTGGCTGCGGCGGGGCGCTCCCGCCCGCACCCGCAAGCCCAAGGCCCGCATCGCGTCCGCCACCGCCATCGTCGAGGGACGGGGGCCGGTGGCCGACGGGTCGGTGGCTCTCGGTGCGGCGGTGGCACCCCGCCTGGGCGACAAGGTGGTCGACCTGCACGGGGTCGGCCACCACTTCGGCGGTGGCGGTGGCGGTGGCGGTGGCGGTGGCGGTGGCGGTGGCGATGGCGATGGGACGGAGCCGTGGCTGTTCCGCGACCTCGACCTCGAGCTCGAGCCGGGCGGGCGGCTGGGGATCGTGGGGGCCAACGGGACGGGCAAGTCGACCCTCCTCGACATCATGGCCGGCCGCCGTCCACCGGCCGAGGGGCGGGTGGCCACCGCCCCCACGGTGCGGATCGGGTACTACGACCAGGTCGGCGTCGACCTCGACCTCACCCAGCGGGTGCGGGAGGCGGTGGCGGGGTCGAACGGCCAGCCCACGTGGGAGCAGGGCCGGCTCATGGAGCGCTTCCTGTTCGACGCCGACGCCCAGTGGGCGCCCATCGGCACCCTGTCGGGCGGCGAACGCCGGCGCCTGCAGCTACTGCTGGTGCTGGCCGACCTGCCCAACGTCCTCCTCCTCGACGAGCCCACCAACGACCTCGACCTCGACACCCTGCGGGCCCTGGAGGACTACCTGGAGGCGTGGCCGGGGTCACTGGTCGTCGTCAGCCACGACCGGGCCCTCCTGGAGCGGACGGTGGAGGACGTGATCGTCCTCGACGGCATCGGAGGGGCTCGCCTCGCTCCCGGTGGCTACGCCGAGTACGAGGCCGACCGCCGCCGGCAGAGGGTGGGCGGCGGGCCGTCCCGGACGCCCGCCACGGGCCGCGCCGGCCCGCGTCCCGGCGGCGCCGTCGACCGACCCCGGCGGCCAAGCCGAGGTCGGTCAGCACCCTGCGCCGGCTGGTGGCGGTGGCCGAGCGGGAGATGGCGGAGGCGGTCGACCGCCGGGGCCGACGAGAGGCGGAGCTGTCGGCCGCGGCCGGCGCCGGTGACCACGCCGCCCTGACCGCCGGCCGCCCACGCGGCTGGCCCAGGCGGAGGTCGCCCTGGCCACCGCGGAGGACCGGTGGCTGGCCCTCACTGAGGAGCTCGGGGCGTAAGCCTTCCCTGAAGAGACCGGTCTTTCCCTTCACAAAGGACCAGGTCGGAGGGGGTGCGGGTGGTCTGGACTGCCGAAAAGGTGTGGTACAACTTTTCGCCACACGGCTTCCGAACCGAGCGCCGACCGTCCCCGCCCCTGGACCGAGCGGTGGGGAGACGGTCCGACGGCGCCGTCGGCTGGCCCCGATCGCGACCCCAGGAGGGCCTGCCCCACCCCACAAACCACCGAGGGTTTTCTCCGTCTGCACCTCGTACGGACATGAGTCCCGACCCGAATTTCTCCGGGTTCGCGAGCCGAATGCCTCAAAGACGGCCGCCCGCATGCCGATGCCACACCTGACGCCCACACCGGGCTCACTCAAGGAGGCGCACGAATGCGCACGCCCCGACGACCCCTGGCTCTCGCCGCGACCCTCGCCACCACCCTTCTGGGTGTGGGCCTGGTCACCGGCGCGACGCCAGCCGCCGCCGCCGCTCAAAACACTTCCGCCGCCGTTTCCGACTGCGGCGCTTCATCCGTCGGCGCCGACGGGATGCTCGACGCCAACCTGCTCCAGACCTGCCTCGACGACGTCCAGGCCTCGCTCCACTTCGAGGCCACCGGCGAGGCTCCGGAGGAGCCGGACGCCGAGGCCGACGAGGCCGAGGAGGCGGTCGACGTGACGGTCGCCGAGGAGGCCGCCGCCTACGAGTCGGGCTTCGACGCCCTCGACGCCGTCTTCAGCGTAGCTGCCGCCCCCGAGCCGGCCGGTGAGGAGATCACGCTCATCGCCGACAACGGCCTGGGTGGCGCTTTTGCCTCCCTGCGGGACTGCGAGTCCGGCGGGAACTACAGCATCAACACCGGGAACGGGTACTACGGCGCCTACCAGTTCTCCCTGTCGACCTGGCAGAGCCTGGGCTACGGGGGCTACCCCCACCAGGCCTCCCCCGCGGTGCAGGACCAGGCCGCCCGGGAGCTCCAGGCCCTCTACGGCTGGGGCCAGTGGCCCGGCTGCTCGTGGTACCTGGGCCTGTAACCAAACCAGCCGAGCGTCGTCGTCCGGTGTGCAGTTATGTCGGCATATCCCACATAACTGCACACCGGCCGGCCAATTCTCGTAGGGGTGGCTCGAAGGCCTCGGAGAAGGTCGGGAAGGGGTGGACGACGTCGGCCAAGACCGTCAACGGGACCTCGGCCCGGATGGCGAGGACGGCCTCGCCGATCCACTCGTCGGCGCGGGGGCCGATGGCGGCCGCTCCCACCAGGACTGCCCGCCGGCGGTCGGCGGCCAGCACCAGCCGCCCGCCGACTCCCTCACCCTCGGCCGCGGCCCGGGCCGTCTGCCCGATGTCCATGGTGGCGGTCACGACGTCGTCGCCGTCCAACGTGCCCACGGAAGCCACCGGCGGGTCGGTGTAGACGGCCCTCGGGACGGCCCGGTAGTCGGCCCGGGCGGGGCGTCCGAGGAGGTTGGAGACCACCACCCGGGCCTGGTAGTTGGCGGTATGGGTGAAGGGGGCGATGGCGGTCACGTCGCCCGCGGCCCACACGTGGTCGTAGCCGACGACCCGGCAGTCGTCGCCCACCTCCAACCCGCCGTCCTCGCCCGCCTCGATGCCCAGCCGCTCGAGCCCGTTGCCGGCGACGTTGGGCGTGCGGCCGGTGGCCACCAGCACCCGGTCGGCGTCGACCATCGAGCCGTCAGAGAACGTCAGCCGAGCCCGGCCGCCGCCGACCGCCGCCGCCCGTTGCACCGTCGCCCCCAGCCGCAACCGAACCCCGTCCGACCGCAGCACGTCGGCCAGCAGCTCACTCACCCCCGGCTCCTCCCGGGCCACCACCCGCTCGGCGTCGTCGACCAGGGTCACCTCCACCCCGAAGCGGGCGTAGACCTGGGCCAGCTCGCACCCGACGGGCCCGCCCCCGAGCACGACCAGGGACGAGGGCCGCTCCGACGAGAGCAGCGCCTGGTCGCTCGTCCACGTGGGGACGCCGTCCAACCCCTCCACCGGCGGCCACGCCGGCGAACTGCCGGTGGCCACCACCAGGTCGCGGTACCCGAGCGACTCGCCGCCCACCGCCACCACGCCCGCCGCCGAGATCATCCCCCGCCCCCGCACCAGCACGACGCCCCGCTCCTCCAGCGCACGAGCCGCCTCCGAGTCGTCACCGCCGGCGCTGATCCGGTCCCGCCACGCCACCGCGGCCGCGAACCCCTCCTCGTCGGAGTCCAACACCGGCGCCACCGAGCACGCACCCACCTCGGCCGCCCGCTTCACCAGCGAGCGCACGGCCGCCGCCCGCAGGAGGGCCTTGCTCGGCATGCACGCCACGTAGGGGCACTCGCCCCCGACCCGCAGCGCCTCCACCAGGGCCACCGACCGCCCGGCATCGGCCAGGTCACCGGCGATGTACTCGCCCGCCGATCCTGCGCCCAGCACGACCACATCGAACGTGCGCATGCAGGGAGTCTTTCGTAGCAACCCACGTCTGTAATCCTGGAGGCATGAATCCTGGAGGCATGACCGAATCGCATCCGCCCGTCCCGCTCGTCCCTCGCGAGGTGTTGTTCGGCAACCCCGACCGGGTCAGCCCCCGCATCTCCCCCGACGGCGCCCGGCTGGCGTGGATCGCCCCCGTCGACGGCGTCCTCAACGTGTGGGTGAGCCCCATCGCGGGCGGTGTCGGCGTCCCCGTCACCGAGGACCGCGACCGTGGCATCCGGTCCTTCTTCTGGGCCCACGACAACCAGCACATCCTCTACGAACAGGACACCGGTGGCGACGAGAACTGGCGGCTGTACGCCGTCGACCTGCCGACAGGCGTCACCAAGGACCTCACGCCCTTCGAGGGGGTCCAGGCCCGGGTGGAGCACATCGACAAGCACTTCCCCGACGACGTCCTGGTCGGGATCAACAAGGAGAACCCCCAGCTGCACGACGTCTACCGCCTGCACCTGCCCACCGGCGAGCTGACCAAGATCGTGGAGAACCCCGGCTTCGTCGGGTTCCTGGCCGACAGCCAGTTCAAGGTGCGGGGCGGCCTGGCCCCCACCGAGGACGGCGGCATGGTCGTGATGGTGCGCGACGACGAGGAGTCCGAGTGGCGGCCGATCCTCGAGATCGGCCAGGAGGACGCCCTCACCACCAGCCCCCTCGACTTCACCCTCGACGGAAAGGCCATGTGGGCGGTGTCGTCCAAGGGCTTCAACACCGGCCACCTGGTCCTCATCAACACGGCCAACGGCGTGCAACGGCTGGTCGTGGGCGACCCCACGTACGACGTGTCGGGCGTCCACCTCAATGCCGACACCAAGCAGCCCGAGTTCGTCACCTACACCAAGGACCGGGTCGAGTACCAGGTCCTCGACCCCAACGTGGTGGTCGACCTCGCCTTCCTCCAGTCGATCGGCGACGGCGACATGTCGCTCATCGGGGCCGACGACGCCGACAACGTGTGGCTGGCGGCGTACACCAACGACAACGGCCCCGTCAGCTACTACGCCTACGACCGCCGCACCCAGGACAGCCGCTTCCTGTTCGACCACCGCCCCGACCTCAAGAAGTACGAGCTGGCCATGAACGAGCCGTTCGAGTACACCGCCCGCGACGGGCTCCAGATCCACGGCTACCTCCACTTCCCCCTGGGCCTGCCCCGGGAGAAGCTGCCCACCGTGCTCATGGTCCACGGCGGGCCGTGGGCCCGCGACGTCTGGGGCCTCGACCCCCAGGCCCAGTGGCTGGCCAACCGGGGCTACCTGGTGGTCCAGGTCAACTTCCGGGGCTCGACCGGGTACGGCAAGCAGTTCGTGAGCGCCGGCGACCGGGAGTGGGGCGCCAAGATGCACGACGACCTGCTCGACGCGGTCGACGTGGTGGTGAACGACGGCTTCGCCGACAAGGACCGCATCGCCATCTACGGCGGGTCCTACGGGGGCTACGCGGCCCTGGTGGGCGCCGCCTTCACCCCCGACGTGTTCGCCTGCCGCGGTCGACATCGTGGGACCGTCCAACCTCAAGACCCTCATCGAGTCGATCCCTCCCTACTGGGCGCCGATGATCAGCCAGTTCCACACCCGAGTGGGCAATCCCGAGACTGAGCCCGAGTTCATGTGGGAGCGCTCACCGCTGTCGAAGGCGGACGACATCCGCATCCCCCTGCTCATCGCCCAGGGGGCCAACGACCCCCGGGTCAAGCAGGCCGAGTCGGAGCAGATCGTGGCCGCCCTCACCAAGCACGGGATCGACCACGAGTACATGCTCTTCCCCGACGAGGGCCACGGCTTCGCCAAGCCGGAGAACCGGTTGAAGTTCTTCGCCGCCGCCGAGCGCTTCCTGGCCAAGCACCTCGGGGGACGCTACGAGCCCGAATCGGGCCGAGGAGTCCTCAGCCGGGGAGTCGTAGGGCGGCGTCCGTAGCTTCGGCTAGAGCGACACCCACGGTTCGCACCCCGACGTGTAGAACCCGACGTCGGAGGGCTGGATGGTCACCACGGCCGACCCCCCGTTGGTCTGCTCGCTGGCGATGACGTCGGCGGGCGTCGGGTTCTGGGTAAGCGTCCGGAAGGCGGGCCCAGAAGCAGTTCGGTCCCCCGTCGGTGCAGTACGTGCCCGGGGGCAGGCCGTTGTTCACCGCGTAGATGCCGGGCGGGAACCCGAACCCGCAACGGCGGCTCGGTGGTCGGGGGCAGCGTCGGGGGCAGGGTCACCGGAGGCTGGGTGGCGGGCGGCTGGGTGACCGGCGGCTGGGTCGCGGTGGTGCCAGCCGGCGCCGTCCCCGTCCCCGTCGCCCGGTCGTGGGCGGGGCGGTAGCGGGCGCGGCGGTGGTCGACGGGGACGACGTGGACGGGGGCGGCAGCGTCGTCCTCGTGGTCGGCGGCACCACGGTTGTCGTCGTGGGCACGCTCGTCCCGGCCGAGAGCTTGGAGTCGTCGGTGTCGTCCCGACTGACCACGAACACCACGGCCACCAGCACCACGGCCGTGAAGCCGAGCCAGATGACCCACTCGCGTCGCATGTCCTCCGGACCGCCCTTCGGCTAGGAGCCCCAGAGTACGGCCGCCACCTAGGAGAAAACCACCGTCCGCCGGCCCAGCAGGAAGACCCGGCCCTCGGCGTGGGCCTTGACCGCCCGGGACAGGACCAGCCGCTCCAGGTCGCGACCGATGATCAGCATCTGGTCGGGCGTGTGGGCGTGGGACACCCGGGCCACGTCCTGGTCGATGATCGGTCCCTCGTCGAGGTCGGCCGTCACGTAATGGGCGGTGGCGCCGATGAGCTTCACCCCCCGCTGCCACGCCTGGTGGTAGGGCTTGGCCCCCTTGAACCCCGGCAGGAAGGAGTGGTGGATGTTGATGATCCGGCCCGCCAGCTCCCGGCACACCGGTTCCGACAGCACCTGCATGTAGCGGGCCAGGACCACCAGGTCGATCTGGTGCTTCTCGGTCAGCTCCAGCAGGCGGGCGTCGGCCTCGGCGGCGGACGGCCGCAGCTCCTCGAAGGCGATGCCGTGGCTGGTCACGAGGTCGCCCAGGTCGGGGTGGTTGGACACCACCAGGGGGATGTCGATGGCCAGCTCCCCCGCCCGCCAGCGGTAGAGAAGGTCGACCAGGCAGTGGTCGTACTTCGACACCATGACGAGGACCCGCTGGTTGTGGTCCTCCCGGCGGACCGCCACCGTGGCCCCCAGGGCCGACGAGCGGGGGGCGAGGGCGTCCTCCACCCACACCGACGACTCGACGGGCGTCTCGAAGCGGGTCCGCATGCAGAACATCCCCGTGGGCTGGTCGCCGAACTGGGCGTTCTCCAGGATGTTGGCGTCGAGCTCGACCAGGCCCTGGGAGATGCTGGCCACGATCCCCGGCCGGTCGGGGCACACGAGGGTGAGGATGTGGACCGGCATCCCCTCAACTGTGCCGCGTCTCCGCCTCCATGACCCGGGATCGTCGCCCGTCAGGGCAGGTCGTCGGCCGAGACGAGGGAGACGTCCCACTGATCGGACTCGAACCGGCCGCCGTGCTGGTGGTAGACGACCAGGCTGCCGTCGTGGGCCCACCCGACCGGGACCACCGCCTCGATCTGGGCCACGAACCGGCCCGCCCGGTCGAGCAACCGGGCGTCGGTCACGGGGAAGCGGCGGCCGATCAGGTCCCGGTACTCGCGCTCGCCGACGTCGACCGCGTACGCGCGACCCGTCCGGTGAGAGCCGGGGGACGAACCACTCGTCGTGCGGGAGGTCGGACTCGGCGGGCAGCGGGTCGGCTCGGGGCGGCATACGCCCGTTGGCCCGGGCGAGGACGTCGGCGGGCAGGTCGGCGCACGGGGCCGGATGGAAGCTCCGATCGTCCGAGGTGAAGACCGCCAGCCGGAGGCAGCCGGATCCCGCGTACCCGCTCACCATCACCCACAGCCGGCCGTTCTCGTCCCACCCGAGGGCTCGCGACGTCTCCCGGACGGCGGCCAGTGGATCGACCGAGACGGAATCGAAGCGCTCGCCGGTGACCGGATCGACGACCTCGATCCGGAGAGGGTCGCCGGATGTGCTCAGGGCCAGGAAGCGGCCGCGGTCGTCGAGGGTGGGCTGGGAGCGGACGTCCTCCGTGATCGAGCGAAGAGGCGGGCTGATGAGAGGGGTCCCCGCCGGGTTGCGATAGCCGGTCCGCCACTCCACCAGGACGGCCAGGAGGCCGACACCGAGGACGAGGCACACCGCCCCGGCCAGCGCCACCACCCGGGCCCACCAGAAGCGACGTCGCACCAGCCCAGGTTAAGGAACGGGATGTCGAGGATTGGTGGCCAGGTGATGGAGATCCGACGCAGCCGACGGCGGGCCGGGCTACGTTCCCCGACCATGGGCAGCGAATACCACTTCGTGACCACGTGGCGGGTGAAGGGGACGCTGGAGGAGGTCAAGGCGGTGTTGGGGGACGGCCCCGGCCTCCCCCGCTGGTGGCCGTCGGTGTACCTCGACGTCCACGAGATCGACGCCGGCGCTCCCGACGGCCTCGGTCGGACGCTCCGGCTGCACACCAAGGGCTGGCTCCCCTACACGCTGCGGTGGGACATGTCCGTCACCCGGGTGATGACCGACGACGGCTTCGCCATCGGGGCCGCAGGCGACCTCAACGGCGCCGGCGACTGGAAGTTCGAGCCCCAGGGCCCCGAGGTCGTCATCACCTACGACTGGCGGGTGGCTGCGACCAAACCCCTGCTCCGGCGGCTGGCCTGGCTCCTGAAACCCGCCTTCTCCGCCAACCACCACTGGGCCATGAAGAAGGGTGAGGAGAGCCTGCAGTTGGAGATGCGCCGGCTGCGGGCGACGACGCCGGAAGAGTTGGCCGCCATCCCACCGCCGCCGCCGGCCACCTTCGGCCGGCTGGCCCGCCGGGGGGCGAAGCCGAAACCGGACGCCTGAGCCGGTGCCGGAGGGCTCGCGACTGCTCCGAGTCTCGATGGCCGCCGCCGGCCTGGCCGTCACCTACGCCGCCTTCGTCCTCTCCCTCTTCCCCGACCGGTCCGACGACCTGTTCTCGTGGGACATCCAGCCGCCCCTGACCGCCGCCTTCCTGGGGGCCATGTACGCGACCGGCAGCCCCCTCCTCTTCCTGGTCGCCCGCCGGGGGACGCCGTGGAGCCGCCTCCGGCCCGTCCTACCGCCCTTCGTGTCGGTGTCGGTGGCCATGGTCGCGGCGACGATCATCCACTCCGAGCGCTTCATCTGGTCGAGCCCGGTGACGTGGCTGTGGATCGCGCTGTACTCGGTGTTCCCGCCCCTGATCCTGTACCTCTACCTCGACCACCAGGGCCGCACCACCGCCGAGCCGCCGCCGACGGTCGAGCTGAGCAGCCGCCTGCGCACTGGCGCCAAGCTCCTGGCGGTGCCGCTGGCCGGCTACGGGCTGGGCCTGTTCCTCGCCCCCGACACGTTCGACGGCGCCTGGCCGTGGCCACTGACCCCCCTCACCGCCCGGGCCGTCGGCGGCTGGCTGGTGTCGCTCGCCGTCGCCCTGGTCGCCGTCTCCCGGGAGCGGGACTGGCTCTCGGTGCGCATGATCGCCCGCCAGGGGATCCTCGTGGCCGCTCTGCTGCTGGTGGCGGTGGTCCGCTTCCACGACACGGTGGACTGGGACGACCCCGCGTCATGGCTGTTCGTGGCCGGTGTCGTCGCCGCCCTGATCGGGGCCATCGGCCTGTACGCCGCCTGGGAGCGCCGGACGAAGGCGGCGGCGGCGGTCCGCTAAAGGCCGCTGCCGCCCGGACCGGCTCGGGACGACGCGGGACGACGATTGCTCTGCACGAATCGTTCTGTGCACCGAGATCGTCGTGGACGAGGCGATTCCGGCTCGGATCACGACGCTCTCCGTGCACCAAACATTTGGTGCGCAGAAAGCGTCGTGCGGCCCCCTACCCCTCCGACGCCCCCGCCGCCGCGTCCCGGCGCTGCTGGAGGAGGCGGCGCTCGGCCGCGTTGGTCGTCCGCTCGAGGGCGGCGTCGTAGGCGGCCACGGCCTCGTCGCCCCGGCCGAGTCGTCTCCAGGAGGTCGGCCCGGGTGGCGTGGAAGAGGTAGTAGCCGTCGAGCCCCAGCCGCTCCACGGCGGCGAAGGCGACGGCCGGCCCGTCGAGCTCGGCCAGGGCGATGGCCCGGTTGAGGGCGACGACGGGCGTCGGCGCGCACGACCAGGAGCTGGTCGTAGAGGCGCACGATCTGCGACCAGTCGGTGTCGGCCGGCGGTGGCGGCGTCGCTGTGGACGGCGGCGATGGCGGCCTGGATCTGGTACGGCCCCGGCTGGTTGCGGCGCAGGCAGGCCCGCACCAGGGCCTGGCCCTCGGCGATGAGTTCGCGGTCCCACCGCGACCGGTCCTGATCGGCCAGCCGCACGATCGACCCGTCGGGCGCGGTGCGGGCCGGCCGGCGGGACTCGGTGAGCAGCAGCAGGGCCAGCAGTCCCCAGACCTCGGCCTCGTCGGGCATGAGGTCGGCCAGCAGGCGGGCCAGGCGGATGGCCTCTTCGCACAGGTCGGCCCGCACCAGGTCGTCGCCCGCGGTGGCGACGTAGCCCTCGTTGAACACCAGGTAGACGACCGCCAGCACCGGCCGCAGCCGGTCGGGCAGCTCGGCGTCGCCCGGGATCCGGTAGGGGATGTTGGCCGCCCGGATCTTGTTCTTGGCCCGCACCAGGCGCTGGGCCATGGTCGTCTCCGGCACGAGGAACGACCGGGCGATCTCCGGCGTCTGCAGGCCGGCGATGAGGCGCAGGGTGAGCGCCACCTGGGCCGCGGGGGCGCAGGGCCGGGTGGCAGCAGGTGAAGATCAGGCGCAGGCGGTCGTCTTCCACGGGTCCCACCTCCTTGGGCTCGTCAGGGGTCTGCAGGAACGCGGCCTGGGCGTGGCGGTCGTCGCGGGACGACTCCCGCCGCAGGCGGTCGATGGCCCGGTTGCGGGCGGTGGTGATGATCCAGCCGGCGGGGCTGGGCGGGACAGCCCGTCTCTGGCCAGCGTTCGGAGGGCGACCACGAACGCTTCCTGGACCGCCTCCTCGGCGACGTCGATGTCGCCGAAGAGACGGACCAGGACCGCAACTGCTCGCCCGGACTCATGCCGGAAGACCCGCTCGACCTCGGCTGCTCGACACCAACGCTCGGCTTCAGCCTCGGCGTCGTCCTGGAAGGGACGGACCTCGACCGCGCCCTGGCAGGCGACGGTGGCCTTGCGACGCCCACGCCAGGGCCGCGTCGAGGTCGGCGCGCCTTGATGACCCAGAAGCCGCCCAGCTGCTCCTTGGCCTCGGCGAAGGGGCCGTCGGTGGTGAGGACGTCGCCGTCCTTGGCCGTGACGACGGTGGCGGTCTCGGCCGGGTGCAGCCCGCCGGCGAACACCCAGGCGCCCGTCGACTTGATCTGCTGGTTGACGGCGTCGACGTCCTTGAACATCTGCTGCATCTCGTCCTCGGTGGCCTCGAAGCCCTCTTCCATGTACACGGAAAGCATGTACTGCTTCATGGTCTTCCTCCTCTGTCGGCCGGCACCGTGCCTGCCCTTCGCCACCTACACGAACGCGGCCCGCCGGAATCGACACGTCCTCGGAAATTCTTTCGCGAAGTCCCCGGGGTTCACCTTCGGGCCTACTCGGGCGAGCCGGGTGCGTCCTTTCGGGCCAACACCCGGTAGGCGTTGCCCCGGCCCTTGCCCCGGCGCACGACCGGGCTCGTCAGCAGGTCGAGCACGATCCCGATGGCGAGGACCGGCGTCCCGACCACGACCGCGGCCGCCCCCTGCACCCGGCGAACGATGGTCGGCCGTCTCGTCGTCCACGGCGAGCGAACGTCGGGCCAGAGGGCCGCGATGACCAGGGCGGCCGCACCCATGAAGTCGTTGCCCTGGTGGGCGGCCCCCCGGCGCTCGGCGATGGGGGTGAAACCACGCTCGAGGAGCGTGTCCTTGAGGTTTCCTATCGGGACGAGGTGCTGGTGCTGGGGTTGGAGCCACGACACCCAGTAGGCGCCGAGCACCTTGGCCAGGCGCCATTCGGGGTCGGGCACCTCGATCAGGAGCAGGCCCCCGTCGGCGACGGCAGCGTCGTCGCCGCGTCCAGCTCGGCCCGGGGGTCGCGGGTGTGCTCGAGGTAGTGATGCATGCTCACCATGTCGTAGCGGCCGGCCAGTTCGTCGGCCAGCTCGCAGAACTGGCCCCGGTAGCCCCGGCCGACCCAGCCCTTCCGCTGGGCGTCCTCGATGGCCACGCCCATGTCAAGCCCGTCGAAGGAGGTGTCGGGCCACAGGTCGTGGGCGACGACGCAGAAGTGGGCGTAGCCCGTCCCGACGTCGAGCCAGCGCTCGGGCGTACCGTGGGTGCGGACCATCTCCGCCCGTTGGCGATACGAGTAGACTCCCGGTGCGAAAGATCGAAGTCGGCGGCCTGGGCGCCGATGCCGTCGTAGAAGTCCCGGTAGTAGAACTCAAGGCCCTCCAGCGACAGGCAGGGGTTCTGGAAGACATGCCCGCAGTCCCGGCACTCCTCGAGGGTGAACCGTCCCGGCTTCTTCTGGAACCGGTCCCCCGTGCCCAGGACCTTGCGCAACGCGTCGCTCCCACACCAGGGGCAACTCGACCGGGAAGGCTCGAAGAAGCGGTCGGTGCCGTCCCGGAGATCGGCCGTGTACTGGGCCTTGGTGGCCGCCAGCTGCTCTGCCTTCTCGGCGTCCTCCGGGGCCGGCCGCCCTGCCGCCGCCGGTGACGGTCCGCAGCCACACCAACGGCTCCCTGACCACCCGGAGGACCGCCGCTCGGCCCAGGTCGGGAGGCGACAGCGGGCCACCGCCGAGGATGAGGAGGGGCTGGAACGAGTAGACGGCGAAGGCGGCCAGGCCCCACCACGGTCGCATCACCGTCGCCACGATCAGCAGGCCGTAGATCACCATGGGCAGGGCCACCGCCGCCGCCACCGGAATGCCGGCGGCGCGTAGGTACGCGCCCCGGGCTTTCGGGTCCGACTTCGCCACCTTCATCGACGGGGCCACCGCGATGTCGGCCGAGCGTAGGGCGAACTGCTTGAGCCTCGCCCCCGACTCGATGACGGCGGCCGTCGCCAGCCCATCGGCAGGGGCGATGGCAGCCCGCGGAGCAGGTCCGACGTGGCGACGACGGCGTGGCCAGCGCCCTTCCCGCTGCCGAACGGGTCGGTCCGCCAGGCGACCGGATCGACCATGCGGACGAAGTCGAGCGCCTGCTGGGCGGGAAGATCGGCGGGGACCAGGTCCACCAGGTCGACCGACCGCTCCCGGCCGAAGGCGGCGGCCGACGCCGCGGTGGCGTTGTCGAGGATCACCGTGTCGGCCACGAGGGCGGCGAAGGTCGCAGCGTCGGGTGCGTCGTCGAGCGGGGCTGGGGGCAGCGTGCGGAGCTCGGACGCCCGCTGGCGGAGCCGCAGGCCGTTCAGGGTGATGCCCACCACAAGCAGGACCGGCAGCGCCCAACCCATCAGGACCGACCCCTGCGATCTCTCGGGTCTTTCCCCACGCTGCCGCACGCCTCCCGCACCTCCTGCGAACGGAGGCGACCGAACCCTACGCTGGTGGTCGACCGAACGGGCGCCCGTCTTGACAGGCGGTCGGTGCCTCGTTGTGCGTCGGCGAAGTCAACTCCTGAAGAACCGGTCGATCTTCCACTTCACGCCCGCGCCGGCGACGACGACGATCCCAGCCAGAACAAGCACGGCGGAGACGCCCAGGGGGATCACGAAGCCGTGGCACTCGTCCGGGCATCGGCCGATCTCCCGCAGCGTCAACGCCAGCATGCCCAGGCCGATCACGACCGTGAGGAGGCCTGCGATCACCACGCTCCTCAGCCGCATCGGGATGCCTCGGGTTAGGCGGGCAGGACCTGAACCGTGGCCGACAGACCGACGGTGGTGAACTGGTGGATGCTGACGCACCCCTCCTGGACGGCCTGCACATTGAACGTGAACGGTCCCGGCTCGGAGACGACCACGGAGGCGGTTCCCGAGGTCATCGCCGTCGGCTGGCACGTTTCTCCCTCGGCCGGCAGGGAGGTCCCGATCATGGCCCCGCCGACGAAGACGAAGCCCCGGCAGCAGGCGTCGCCGACGCCGCCGGTGGTGAAGGAGATGGTGACGGTGTCGCCGACCCGGGGGGCGGACGGCGAGACGCTGGCCGTGACGGTGACTCCTTTGTCCTCGAACTTCCACGAGGCCGGACCGGTCTGGATCACGACCGGCGGCAGCGGGGGCGGTGCCGGCGGCCAGTTGAGTATCGGCATGACGGGGGGCGGTGGGATCGGCGCGATGGTGACGGGCGGGACCGTGGTCGGGGGCGGGACCGGGACGGTGATGACAGGGATCACCGGGGCCTCAGGCGCAGGCGTCATCGTGGTCGGCAGGGGCTGGGTGTTTGCCCTGGGTCGGGTGTCGGCGGTCGTCTGCGGGGCCTCGATAGCGAACGAGTCCCGGCTAATCCCCGCCGAGACCGTCTTCGACTCCTCGCTGGTGGGCGGCCCGTCGATCACGGCCACCGCCGCCGCACCGCCGACGATGAGGATGGCGATGACGGCGACCAGGGAGTTGACGATCCCGCGGGGTGACATACCCCCCTCGTCGGCCGTCCGGCGGCCGACCTGTAGGCACTCGCGCATCGACGTTCGCGTGGAGTCCGGCCGTGGGCGGACGGCGGCTTTGGATCCTGGTACCGCTGCTGGCGGCGCTCGTCGCGTGCAGCGGCTCCGAGTCGGATGGTGATGCGGCGACCGTCACGTCGGCGCCGACATCGTCGTCCGCCACGACGGTGCCGATCCCGTCCCCGACGACCACCCAGCCCGCGGGCCCGCCGGCGACACGGGGACCCAAGGCGATCACGTTCGGCCCCATCACCTTCTACGCGCCGGCGAACTGGGGCCAGGCGGGTGGTGGCGCCACAACGTCCTACATCGGCGTGCTCGCCGGTGGTCGGGGCGACGTGAACCTGCGGGTGACGACCGGCTACACGGGCACGGTCGACGCCTTCCGACCGTCCGAGTGCCTGGGGGCGCCGCCGGAAGCGCCGGCCCGGGTCGAGCTTGTGGAATCAGGCTTCGCCCCGGTCGGCAACCTCACCGCCGAGTACCGGCGCTGGCGCTTCGACTGTCCGAACGGGGACATCAAGGTGGAGGAACACGGTGTCTGGCTCCTGCCGGTCTCCCACATCGCCATCGTCGAGCAACGACATGCTCCCGAAGTGGCCGACGTCGTCGCCACCGCCGAGGTGGCCTGAACCACTTCGACGAAGCGGACGGCCTCGACCGGGTAGAGAGGGCGCTTGCAGCGATCGCCGAGGTGAAGAACCCGTCGAGGCCGCTTCGGTGATTGCTTACCGGTTCGTTCGAGCGCAGGGCTTCGCTGAAGGCAAGCGGGCAGCGCTACTTCTGGCGAGGGTGCTGCCCGACCGGAACGACCTTGACGGCGAGCGATTCATCCGCCGGACGATCGAGTCCTGGCGGAGCTTCTCGGTCGTGCGGCATCGGGGATAGTCGAAAGAGCGGTCGTCGAGTCGCTTCGAAACCGTCGATGAGCGCGAGGGTGAGACTTGGGAAGTGGCGCGTGTCAACTCTAACTGTGGACGAATAGCAACAATGCTTGCAGCTCTCAGGGCGAGCCGGGAAATCATTGTTGCGCCGGGATATAGGTCTCCCGTCCAGCGAGGATGCCGTTGAGGTACGGAATAATTGGTGTTGATCTTCGAACGACACGCGGTACAGAGACTGCAAGCCAAAGGAGAAGATCAGCGAGTACCGCAGGACTATTTGTCCACACCCATCCTGTTAATTGACCAGCATCAGCGGTCGTCATTTGCCAGGCATCATACCCGTCGCCGAAGTTAAAGGCAGCGCCCTCGCCGAGCACAAAGAGGGCATCAAGCCCGATCGGCGCGTCGCCACGACTACGATCGGCCACCGCAAGCCTATCAATAATTGTCGTACACGCTACGGCATTCTCAATAGCTAGAGCGAAGTATGCGGGTCGGGCAAAGAACCGATCCTCCATGGGATTCCGTTCCGATAGACTCCTGTCACCTACGCTGTAGTAGTTCCTTAACACCTTGAATCGCGTTGCCTTTTCCATGCAGTCCTCAAGTTCAGCCGTCGTCAGAACTGCCTTGACTTCGGCCGCCGCAGCGACCCCGTCCACCAGGTAGAGCCCTGGGTCGCCATCCGGGAACGTGAACGGATGCTGATCGTCTGTGATGACAATATCGGTCTGAGGAGACCAGGGCGCCTAACGAGTCGATGACCTCCCCGTGGCCGACCTCCAGGCGCCGAGGCAGGTGCTGGCGAAGAAACGCTCGAACGGCCCGCTCTACTTGCCCTCCCTTGACCCCACCTTGACGGAAGTGCGCCCTCGCATCGTCTAGTGAAGCCACAAGCTGGCGCTCTTTTGCTTGCATAGCGCCGAGGAAAGTCGCCGGCTCCCTCACGAGCCTCTCCTGCTTGAGATCGGGAAGGCGGGACTTGAACCCGCGGCCTCAGCGTCCCGAACCCCGTCTGGGGTATTTTGGTTGGTGCTGGTGAGGGGGCACTCCGGCGTAAAAGCCCAGGCCAGGATAGGTGTCGGGCTGTCCGTTGGTGACTCTGGAAACCGGCCGAACGCGGACGACTGTGGTCTGTTTGTGGTCTGGCCGGGTCACGAGCGGGATTCGGTGACGTCGATCTCGGCGGCGAGGCCGTCGTGCCACTCGTCGTTGCGCCGTCGAGCGTCGGCCCACGTCTGGCTGTCGTGGACGACACGCTTGGCGTCCGCCAGGGGCAGCCGGAGCAACTCCACGGTGGCCTTGATGCAGTCGACCTTGGTGAAGCCCTCGGCGCTGAGGGTGGCGAGGATCGCGTCCCAGCGGGCTCCGTCGTCCCACAGGCTGGCAGCCCGGTCGGTGACTTGCGTGCTCACGTTGCTTCCCTCGTGAGGTCGATCGTGAGGTCAACTGTACGCCCGGGGTTGCGCCCCGATCGTGCGTTACCGATCCTCGGGGTCAGCCGAAGGAGCCCGCCACTCCGTCGAAAATCGAGTCCTCGGTCGCCAGCGGGAGCTTCGCCGCCATGGCGACCGCAGCGACCCAGCGATCGGCCTCATGATCCTTGGCGCCAAGGCCATGACCGGTCCGCACCGTCCAGGTTCGGAGATCGACGTAGGCGTCGGTTACCGCGTCCAGCGGAGGCACGACACCGGCACGGGAGATGAGGCGGTCGAGCACGTCCTCGTCGTCGCGCACCCCAGCGAGCGACCTCGGCGCCAAAGCGCATCTCGGCGACGACCGTGAACGGGAGAACCCAGGCTGACTGTTCAAGGAGGGCCTGCCACCTTGCCTTGCGCTCGGAGGCCCGCAGACCGAGCCAGGCGCTGGCGATCATCGTGTCAACGACGACCGCCGTCGCCATCTCTCAGGCGTCCTCGAGGATCCGGAAGAACTCGTCCTCGTCTTCGGGCGTCAGGTCATCGATCGCGAACTGACGCAGGTCCCCCATCGGTTCGATGTCCTGAAGAACCTCGGCGATGGTCGTCGGCGTCTTCGGACCGCTGTCGCGATTGGCTGCGTTGTCCGACATGACACCTCCTCGCGGGCTGGCGACTCTGCCAACGATACCGGGCTCAGTCGGAAGTCGGCCCCGCCGCGATCTCGCTCCGACTTCCAGCAGGTCGCCGTGCGTGACGGTCGGGATCGATGGTCACTCGGTTTCAGACTCCGTCGGGAAGGCGGGACTTGAACCCGCGGCCTCAGCGTCCCGAACGCTGCGCGCTACCAAGCTGCGCCACTTCCCGTGCGCAGCCATGCTTACCCGACGGCGTCGGCCGTTCGACTGGGAACGGGCGACACGGTCAGCGGGCGGTAGGCCTCGTCGTGGTAGATGCCGCCGTTGAGCAGCGTCTCCATGGCCCGGGCCAGGCGGAGCGAGTCGAGGGGCTTGACGACCCAACCGTCGGCGCCGGCCCGGCGGGCCAGGAACACGTCGGCCCGGCGGTCGAGCAGCAGCAGCACCGGCACATGGTCCAGCCCGCCCGCCGCTCTCCTCCAGCCGGAGGTCCATGCACGTGGCCATGCCGCCCATCTTGCCGATCTGCTGGTCGATGACGACCAGGTCGGGCGGCTTCTCGGCCACCGCGGCCCGCACTTCCTTGCCCCGGGTGAGCTCCCGGACGCTGGTGGTGGGGTCGGAGAGGGCACTGATCACCTCGGCCCGGACCTTGGCCGAGTCGCTGACGACGAGAACATCGGCCATGAGGGCGCAGGGTAGTCCGGCAGCAGCCCTTGGGTAGCATCCTCCGTGTCTCACCCGGCAACACCAGGAGGACTTGTGCTCCGGATCGACCTCGAGGAGCGCGACGACTACACGATCTGTCGTCCCGTCGGGGAGTTGGACGCCTACACCGTCGGCCAGTTCAGGGAAGCCCTGGGCGAGCTGGCGTCGAGGCCCAAGCTCCTCATCGACATGTCTGACGTGCCGTTCGTCGACTCGGCCGGCCTGGGCGCGCTCATCGGCGGCATCCGCCGGGCGCGGGAGGTCGGGGGCGACGTCGCCGTCTGCTGCAACCGGCCCACCCTCGTCCGCCTGCTGCACACGACCGGCTTCGACCGCATCGTCACCGTCACCGACACCCTGGCCGAGGCGGCCCGGTCCCTCACCGAGGAGAAGAGAGCCCTCCGGGCGGACGACCACCGGCGCTGACGTTTTCGTGCGTCCTAAGCGTTGTGAAATCGGCTGAAAGGTCCTGAATCACAACGATTCGAGTGATTCAAACGGCGTCCGCCGTCGCCGCCGCCCCAGCACTCGCGAACAGGTACCGGGCGATCTCGGCCATCCCGTCGAGGTCGTGGACGTCGGACGACAGCTCCGGCACGACCGCCGTGGCCTGCGCCCGGACCTTCGCCACCAGCGAGTCGAGGTGGCTGCCCTCGGCCGCCGCCATCTGCGAGAAGTCGGCCAGGTTCTCGTACAGCGGACCCAGCGGCGTGCCCGCCAGCGTCAACGCCCGCTCCCGGTCGGCCTCGGCCAGGCCCGTCCCGAACCGGGGATGGGTGCGGTTCACCACCAGCCCCTTCACCAGGATCCCCGACTGCCGCAGCTTGTCGGCGAAGAACCCGACCTCCCGCACCGCGTCCCGCCGGGGCGACGCCACCAGCACGAAACCGGTGCCCGAGTCGGCCAGCAACCCCCGCATGCGGTGGGAACGCTCCCGGAACCCCTCCTCCATGCCCTCGAAGGCCTGGAAGAACGTCACCGCGTCCGACACCACCTCCGAGCCCACCACCTTGGAGATCGTGCGCAGGATGGCGGCGGTGGCGATGTTGATCGCCTTCAGCCCCGGGCGCGACGGCGCCATGAGGAACTTGTAGAACTTGTTGTCGATGAACCCGGTGAGGCGGCGGGGGGCGTCGAGGAAGTCGAGGGCGTTGCGGGTGGGCGGGGTGTCGATGACGATGAGGTCGAAGCGCTTCTCGTCGTTGAGCTCGAACAGCTTCTCGATGGCCATGTACTCCTGGATGCCCGACAGTCCCTCGGCCATGTTCTTGTAGAACCGGTTGGCGAGGATGGCCTGGGCCTGCGTCTGGCGACGGGAGTACTTCGTGACCAGCGAGTCGAAGGTGGCCTTGGTGTCGAGCATGAGCGCCCACAGCTCGCCCGGCCACGGACCGTTGACCCGGTGGGGCCAGTTGGGCAGGTTCTGCAGGCCGAGGGCGTCGGCCAGGCGCTTGGCCGGGTCGACGGTCATCACCACCGCCCGCCGTCCCTGGCGGGCCGCCTCCAGGGCGAGGACCCCGGCGACGGTGGTCTTGCCCACCCCGCCCGGTCCGCAGCACACCAGCACCGACCGGGACTTCACCAGGTCGGCCAGCCCTCCTGGTGTCCCTCCACCGGGTGTCCCTCCACCGGCCTTCACCACTGGGTTACGAACTTCGGCGGCGAGGACGACGCGGCCGGCCCGCGAGCCGGCGAAGCCCCGGGCGGCGGCGCAGGCGGGGCGGGCAGGGCGGCCACGCCCTCGGCCAGGGCCGCGGCCAGCGTGTCGAGGTCGGCGACGCCGAGGTCGACGGCGAAGATGGCGGGCAGGACGATCTGGGGCAGCGGCAGGGCCTCCGTCAGGCGGGACATCTGCTCCTGCTGCAGCTCCTGCCGGCGCTGGCGGAAGGCGGCCGCCGCCCGCAGCACGTCGCCCTCCCCGTCGAGGAGGTGCACCTCCTGGGCGTCGGCCACCTTCTCGGGGTCGGCGTCGAGACCTTCGAGGACGGGGTAGAGGCCGTTGACCACGATGGCGGCCAGGGTGACGCCCACCTGGTCCCGGAGGGCGTCCGCCGTCTCCACCGACTCGTTGACCGGCGTCTCCTCGGGGATGGTCACCAGCAGGACCTGGCACCGGCGGGCGTCGGACAGCATCTCCAGCACGCCCTGGGCCTGGGTGCGGACGACGCCGCTGCGCACCACGTCGACCAGGACTTTCGCGCTCTGGAGGAACGTCACCGCGTGACCGGCGGCGGGGGCGTCGAGGATGATCAGGTCGGCCGCCTTGGCCTGCTCCAGCTGCTTGACCTTGCCCAGGATGAGGATGTCCTTGATGCCGGGGGCGGCCGTCGACACCACGTCGATCAGCCCGCTGGTGGCCAGCTTGCGAGCCATCTTCGACAGGGCGTGCTCGTCGAGGTACTCCAGCAGGGCCTCGTCGGCGGTGATCGACCGGGCCTTGATACCGGGGGCGAGCATGCGCTCGGTGTAGCCCAGCATCTCCAGGGATCCGAAGGCGGAGGCGAGGCCGCTCTTGCCCTCCAGCTCCACGATCAGGACGGACAGGCCGGCGGACGCGGCCATGCGGGCCAGCGCGGCCGATACCGTCGTCTTGCCGACGCCCCCCTTCCCGGCGACGATGACGACTCGCGACTGTGTGCAGAACTCGCGAGGATCCAACCCGTGCGCAGACTACTTCCCGCCCTCCTGTTGTCGATGCTGGCCTCCGCCGGCCTGTTCGGCGCGGCCACCGGGGCGGGCGCGCAGACCGACGGGGAGGGCGCCCGGCCCGTCCACATCATCGAGGTCAAGGGCCGGATCGATGCCATCGTGGCGAACTTCGTGGTGCGGTCGCTGGACACCGCCCACGACGACGACGCCGAGGTGGTCGTCGTCCAGATGGACAGCCCGGGGGCGCTGGTCGACCGGGCCGACCTCGACGAGCTGGTCTTCCGGGTCGCCCACGCGGCGGTTCCGGTGACGGTGTGGATCGGCCCCACCGGCGCCCGGGCGTCGGGAGGGGCGGCCCGCATGGTGGAGGCGTCCGCCTACGCGGCGATGGCGCCCCGCACCCGCCTGAACGGGCTGGGCCCGGAGGCGGCCGTGGAACGGGACCTGGCCGACGCCGTCGTCCCCACCATCGGCGAGTTCCTGGCCGAGCTCGACGGCAAGGTGGTCAACGGCCGAGAGTTGGACACCGCCCGGGTGGTCACCGCGCCCGACGGGGAGTCGCAGACGCAGGCCGCGGGGGAGGTCCGCTTCGGCAAGCTGCCCCTGATGGAGCGGTTGCTGCACGCCACCGCCAGCCCGTCGGTGGCCTACCTCCTGCTGGTGGTCGGGCTGGCCCTGATCGTGTTCGAGTTCTTCAGCGTCGGGATCGGGGTGGCGGGGGCGACGGGGGCGGTGCTGCTGGCCCTGTCCGCCTACGGGCTGGCGGCCCTGCCCACCCGGCCGTTCTCCCTGGCATTGGTCGCCCTGGGGATGTTCGGCTTCGCGGTCGACGTCCAGGCGGGGGCGCCCCGGGCGTGGACGGTGATCGGCAGCGTCAGCCTGCTGTTCGGATCGTGGCGCCTGTTCGGCGACGGCATCGACATCCCCTGGCTCACCCTGCTGGTGCTGGTGGTGGGCGTGTTCTTCCTGATGGTGTCGGGACTGCCGTCGATGGTGCGGTCCCGGTTCTCGACGCCCACCATCGGGCGGGAGTCGATGATCGGGTCCATGGGCGAGGCCCGCACCGCTGTCGACCCGGAGGGGACGGTGGCGCTGGGGGAGGCCTGTGGCGGGCGCGGACCAACCGGGCCACTCCGATCGGGGAGGGCGATCCCATCCGGGTGGTCGCCATCGACGGCTTGCTGCTCGAGGTGGAACCGGAGGAAGGCGGGGCCAAGGACGCCGGGCACTAGATATCCACAGGCCCCGACCTGGGCTTTTTTACACCTTGCCCCTTGTGGAGCGCCGGAAAGCGGCGGTACGGTAGCAGACCGAGGGGAGAAGGGGAGGCGGGTGAAGCCGCAACGGGTTGGCGAACTCTGGCAGCAACGAGCGGCCTGCAAAGGCCCTCAGTCGGTGGTGTTCTTCCCGCCGTCCCACGTCGAGCGCAAGGACGAGCGGGAGGCGCGCGAAGAGCGGGCCAAGTCGATCTGCGCCATCTGCCCGGTGCGGGCCGCATGCCTCGACTACGCGCTGTCGCATCCACGAACCCCACGGCATCTGGGGCGGCCTCAACGAGGTCGAGCGCAAGCAACTCCTGACGAGTAGCAGCTCGCGCGCCGGCTAGCGCAAGCGGAACTCGGTATCCCCCGGTGCGGTTTCCGCACCCTGCGCTACCGAGAACCGCTCAGACCCTGGGCAGCCTCGGTCCTCCTATCCGGACGTCGCCCCGTCGGCGGGTCACGCCGGTGGCGTCGAGGTGGGCCAGCAGGGGGAGGGCGTGCTTGCGGGTCGTGCCGAGGGCGTCCCGGACCTGGGCCACGGTGAGCCCATCGGGCGTCGCCGCCAGGGCCACGGCGAGCCGGCGGGCGGCGTCGGCGACGGCGGACGGGGCGAAGTAGACGCCGTCCCGCTCGACCACCAGTCCCCGCCGGACAAGCTCCGACAGCTCGGCCCGGTCGATGCCGTCGGGCTCGGGCGGTGAGAAGGGCGCCGCTTCCAGGGCGGCCACGTACGGGTGGTCGGCCAGGGGGTCGGCGGCGGCACCGGGCCGGGCCCGCCCGCCGTCGACCACCACACCGTCGAGGCGGGCCAGCACCGCCCGCCGGCGCTCGTCGAGGCCGGCCACGTCGAGCCCGAGGGGGCCGGCCCCGTCGACCGCCGTCCGCAGCTCCGTCTCCGCCGTGGCCAGGGCCTCGGGCGAGAACACCCACCGGCCGACCTGCGGCTCCCGGCGCTCGCCGGTGAGCCGCTCGAGCTCGTCGGCCAGGACCCATCCCCGCTCGGCCACCACCCGGTCCACCGACCGGGACGGCCGGGCCCGGCGGGCGGCCAGCACCGGCGCCACGTCGAGGACCTCCCCGCCGCCGACGGTCTCGTCCCGCCCGCTCTCCCGCAGGACGTACCGATCCCCCGGGAGCAGGGGGACCGCGACCGGCAGCCGCAGCCGGACCAGCCCCTCCTCACCAGGGCCGATGCCGGCGGCCGGCCCCAAGACCCGCAGCGCCACCGGGTGCTCGCCCGACCCGACGTACAGCTGGTAGGCGCCCTTGCGCCCGACGTCGTGGCCGAGGGCGGCCAGGGTGTGCAGGGACGCGTCGAAGGTGCGAGTGGGCCGCCACTGGCCCGGTCGCACCAGGGCGTCGCCCCGGGAGAACTCGTCCTTCGCCACGCCGGAGAGGTTCACCGCCACCCGCGTGCCGGGCTCGACCCGGGACCGGGCCTGCTGCAGGCTCTGCAGGCCCCGCACCCGCACCTTGCGCCCGCCGGGAGAGGTGACCAGCTCGTCGTCGACGGCCAGGGCGCCCCCCGCCAGGGTGCCCGTCACCACCGTCCCGGAGCCCTTGGCGGCGAACACCCGGTCGACCCACAGCCGGGGCCGGCCCCGGTCGGCGGCGGTCGGGGTGACGTCGACCAGCCGGTCGAGGGCGGCCCGCAGCTCGTCGACGCCCTCGCCCGTCGGGACGTCGACCTCGACCACCTCGGCCGCCTCGAGGAACGTCCCCGCCACCATGTCGGCCAGCTCCATCCGGGCCAGCTCCCGGGTCTCGGCGTCCACCAGCCCCACCTTGGTCAGCGCCACCAGCCCGTGGCGGACGCCCAACAGCTCGAGGATGCGCAGGTGCTCCTCGGACTGGGGCTTCCACCCCTCGGTGGCCGCCACCACGAACAGGCACGCCTCCACCGCCCCCACCCCGGCCAGCATGTTCTTCAGGAACCGGACGTGGCCGGGCACGTCGACGAACGCCAGCTGGCGGCCCGAGGCGAGCGTGGTCCAGGCGAACCCGAGGTCGATGGTGAGGCCGCGGGCCTTCTCCTCCGCGAACCGGTCCGGGTCCATCCCGGTGAGCCCGAGGACGAGGGTCGACTTCCCGTGGTCGACGTGCCCTGCGGTGGCGACGACGGGCATTCAGCCCACCGAACTGGTGACGCCTAACGCCGCTCTGTGGCGGTAGGCGTCACCAGTTGCGGTCACCCCAGGCAACCAACCGGTGACGGCCAACGCCACTCGGTGGCGGTAGGCGTCACCGGTTCGTCCCGCCCCTCCCAACTGGTGACGCTCACCGCCCATCTGTGGCGTTCACCGTCACCAGTTCGCCGAGGGCCTTGGCCAGGACGGGGTCGTCGGCGGGGTCGACGGTGCGCAGGTCGAGGATCGTCTCGCCGTCACGGACCCGGGCCACGATGGGCGGGTCGTTGGCCCGGAGGGCGGCGGCGTGGTCGCCGACGACGGCCACGCCGGCCGACGGGATGTCGTGGCCGGGTACCGACCCGCCGCCGGCCACCGCCACCGTCCGGCACGGCCGGCCCACGCCGAGGCTCTCCGCCCGCCGCCACAGGTCGGGCGCCGGCGTGGCCGCCATGCGCCAGAAGGGGATGGCCATGCCGTCCCGCCGCAGGTAGGCCAGCGCCGTCTCCTGCAACGCCGACAGCACCAGTCCCCCCGGTCGGAGGGCCCGGCTCAGCGGGTGACGGGCGCAGGCGGCGACCAGGTCGGCCCGGCCCGCGATCACCCCCGCTTGAGGGCCGCCGAGGAGCTTGTCGCCGGAGAAGGTGACCAGCGCCGCCCCCGCGGCCAGCGTCTGGCGGGCGGCGGGCTCGCCGGCCGCGGCCAGCCACGCGGGGGGACCACCGTCCAGCCACGGCGTGGCCGCGTCCAGCAGGCCGGACCCGATGTCGGCCACCACCGGCGGTCCCAGCCCGACCAGGTCCTCCACCTCGACCGACTCGGTGAAGCCCACGATCCGGTAGTTCGACTGATGCACCTTGAGGACCAGTCCGACGTCGTCGGCGGACGAAACGGCCGCCGCGTAGTCGGCCAGCCGGGTGCGATTGGTCGTGCCCACCTCCACCAGTCGGGCCCCCGACTGGGCCATCACCTCCGGCACCCGGAACCCGCCGCCGATCTCCACCAGCTCCCCCCGGGACACCACCACGCCCGTGCCCCGGGCCAGGGCGGCCAGCACCAGCAGCAGGGCGGCGGCACCGTTGTTCACCACGTGGACGGCCTCGGCCCCACACGCCCGGGCCAGCAGCGTGGCCGCGTGGTTCGACCGGGACGCCCGCTTCCCCCCCACCAGGTCGATCTCCAGGTTCGAGTACCGCACCGGGCCGCCCGCCGACAGCGGCGCCCGGCCCAGGTTCGTATGCAGTAGCACCCCGGTGGCGTTGATCACCGGCTGCAGCAAGGCCGCCGCCACCGCTTCCGCCCGGTCCCGAGCGGACGGCGGATCGCCGGCAGCGATGGCGGCCCGGGCCGCGTCCACCAGCAGCGGATGGGGCAGGTCGACGTCGGCCAGGCTGCGGGCCAGGGCGTCGACCGACGGTGGGCGGGGAGACGTGGGGGTGGTCGCCACGACCTGACCTTAGGACCCGTGCGGCCGTAGGATTCGTTCCCGATGCCGGCCGCCCCCTCCTTCACCATGCCGAGCGGCATGCAGATCCTCAAGGCCGTCACCGTGTTCTTGGTGGTCACCGTGGTCGCGCCCGTCATCACGGCCGGTACCGCCCTCACCGCCATCCTCTACCTGCCGTTCCCCGCGCCCGAGCTCCCCGAGCCCAAGCCGAACGTCGAATCCCGGGTCACCCACGTCTTCGACGCCACCGGGGCCGAGATCGGCGTCTTCCGCCGCTTCGACACCAGCATCCCGGTCGAGCAGAGGGACATCCCCGAGATCCTCAAGCAGGCGGTGGTGGCGGCCGAGGACAAGCGCTTCTACTCCCACAACGGCTTCGACATCATGAGCGCCATCCGGGCCGCGTGGGCCGACCTCCGGGGCAAGACGGTGGTGCAGGGCGGTTCCACCATCACCCAGCAGTACGTCAAGAAGGTCTACACGGGCGACGAGCGCACCCTGTCCCGCAAGATCCGGGAGGCGGTGCTGGCCGGCCAGCTCGACCGCAAGGTCACCAAGGACGAGATCCTCTACCGCTACCTCAACACCATCTACTTCGGGGGCGGCGCCTACGGCATCGGGGCGGCGGCGGAGTCGTACTTCCACAAGCCGGTCAACGACCTCACCCTGTCGGAGTCGGCCCTCCTCGCCGGCCTCATCTCCGCCCCGTCGGACTTCGACCCCCGGGCCAACCCCGAGCGGGCCGAGTCCAACCGCAAGGACGTCCTCGACGAGATGCTCGAGCAGGACCGCATCACCCGCAACCAGTACGCCGAGGCCAACCTCCAGGCGCTGTTCCTCGTCGGCTCCGAGGGCGCCGGCGACCCGCCGGCGAACGCCACCCTGGTCCAGCCCCTCGAGCTGCAGTCCTCCACCCAGCCCTACTTCGTCGACTACGTCCGCCGCTACCTGGTGGCCAAGTACGGCGACGACCTCATCTACCGGGGCGGCCTCAAGGTAGAGACCACCCTCGACCCCCGCCTCCAGCAACTGGCCGAGACCAGCGTGGCCGAGGCGCTCGACGGCACCGACCCGCCCCTGGAGATGGCCATGGTGTCGGTGGAGCCCACCACCGGCTTCGTCAAGGCCCTGGTCGGAGGACGGGACTTCAACGTGTCCCAGGTCAACCTGGCCCTGGGCGCCTGCCCCGAGGGCTACGAGCCTCCGGCCGAGGGCCCGGTGTGCATGGCCGGCGGCGGCACCGGCCGCCAGCCGGGCTCGGCGTTCAAGCCCTTCACCCTGGCCAAGGCGTTCGAGGAGGGGATCGGACCGGGACGGGTGTACGCCGGGCCCAGCCGCTACACCGTCCCCGACTGCGTCGGCACCGACTGCACCGTCGGCAACGTGGAGAGCGGCAGCTACGGGAGCATCACCCTCCGGGAGGCGACGATCCACTCCGTGAACACCGTGTTCGCCCAGCTCATCGGCGACGTGGGCGTGACCGAGACGGCCGAGATGGCCCACCGCCTGGGCATCACCATGGTGCCGGCCGACGGCATCCAGGCCAACGGCGACTCCTACGGGATCAGCCTCACCCTGGGCGCGGCCGAGGTGTCCCCCCTCGACATGGCCTCCGCCTACGCCGTGTTCGCCAACCGGGGCAACCAGCTGCCGGCCACGCCGGTGCTCAAGGTCACCGACGCCAAGGGCCAGGTGATCGAGGACAACACGGCCCGGGTGCCGACCCGGGTGCTGTCCGAGGTCGTCGCCGACAACGTCACCGACGTGCTCAAGGGCGTGGTCACCAGCGGCACCGGCACCGGTGCCGCCATCGGCCGTCCCGACGGCACCGCCGGCAAGACGGGCAGCGCCGACGAGAACCGCGATGCCTGGTTCGTGGGCTTCACGCCCACCCTGTCGACGTCGGTCTGGATGGGCTACAGCGACTCCAACACCCGCTCCCTCTTCAACATCCAGGGGGTGTCCCGGGTGTACGGGGGCACGATCCCCGCCTCCACCTGGAAGGCGTTCATGTCCGAGGCCCTCGACGGCGCCCCCAAGGCCGACTTCCCCAAGGCCACGCCGCTGGCCGGCGACGTCACCGCCGGCGCCCGCAAGACCCCGGTCGACATCACTCCCAAGGGCGGGGAGCAGCTGGTGCTGGTGGCCCCGCCGGTGACGCTCTTCCCCAACCCCACCACCACCGTCCCCACGCCGGGCTTCACCCTCCCGCCGATCTTCCAGCCGCCCACGACCGCGCCCCGGCCGGGACTGACCACCACCACCACCCTCAACCTGTTCCCGAACGGGGTGATCCCGAGGCCGTAGGCCCCGTCAGGTCAGCGGGGGACGGTGGTGGTCGCCGCCACCGTGTTGCCGCCCCCGCACTGCAGGACCTGGCCGCAGGTCGACCGCATGGGCACGGCCACGAAGATGCGGTCGGTGCCGACGCCGCCCGGGTTGAACTCGGCGGACGCCATCCCCAGGACCTCGCCCTTCTCGTTGATGAGGGCCCCGCCCCGCCGGCGGTCGTCGACCGAGATGTTGTGCTGGATGGCCGTCGCCGATGACGACAGGATCTTGCCCGGCGCCAGCCCCGAGCCCTCGGAGGCCACGAAGACGCGGTCCTCGGCCTGGCCTTCGGGATTGTCGCTGGCCCAGAGCAGCGGAGGGGCGGCCCGGGGGATGACGAGGAGGGCGACGTCCTTGTCCTCCTGCCAGGTCCACAGGGTGGCCTGGGCCTCCGACCCTCCGTTGCGGACGACGATCTGGGGGCCCGGCACGCGAGTCGACGCCCGCACCGCGGCGAAGCTGGTGAGCAGGAAGCTCTGTCCTCCGAACGAGCCCGCGACCAGGGCCGACGCCTCGACCGGACGGCCGGCCTCGTCGAGGGTGTTCACCCGCCAGACCGACGGGGCCACCCGGGCGCCGAGCGCTTCCACCGACACGATCTCGGGCTTGGTCGTCGTCGGCTGCTCGGCGGGATTGGTGGTGGGGATGGTGATCTCCGCCACCGGCTCCGGCCCGGCCGGGTCCTGGAGGGTGACCTTGGCGCTGCCCGACTGGGTGTAGCAGTAGCCGCCGATCATCCCGACGATCACCGAGCCCAGGATGGCCATGACGACGAAGCCAGGGACGCTCGGCGGCCAGATGTGGCGCTGGATGAGCCCGTTGCGGCGGCGGCGCTGCCCCGGACGGTCCGGCGCGCCCGTCCACCGGTCGTCGTCCACCAGCGGCATCGGTAGGACAGTACCGGGCGTACCATGGAGGACGTGGTCGTGCTCCTCGCCCTCGTCTTCCTCGTCCTGCCCATCATCGAGCTGGCCGTGATCATCCAGGTCGGACAGTCGATCGGGGTGTTCAACACCATCGGCTTGCTGCTGGCGGTGAGCGCGGTGGGTGCCTGGCTGGTCAAGCGGGAGGGCCTGGCCGCCTGGACCCGGTTCCAACACCAGGTGCAGATGGGCGTGGTGCCGGGACGGGAGATCGCCGACGGCGTGCTCATCATGCTGGCCGGGGCGCTGCTGATCTCG
Organism: uncultured Acidimicrobiia bacterium; assembly: GCA_963801205.1. Taxonomy (GTDB): domain Bacteria; phylum Actinomycetota; class Acidimicrobiia; order Acidimicrobiales; family AC-14; genus JAXDMK01. The sequence goes on along the minus strand of CAWDDV010000010.1, from coordinate 71,603 downwards.
CCCGGCTTCGTCACCGACATGCTCGGCATCCTGCTGTTGCTGCCTCCGGTACGAGCGGGCATCCGCTCGGCGGCGCTGTACCGGGTCGGGCGCAAGGTCATCCGGGTGCCGCGTGGCTGACCTCTCCCCGGGCGTTCCCAACGCCCTGCGGCCCCTCGTCCGCCGCATCGTCTCCCCCACCGGAACCAACACCTACCTGGTAGGCATCGACGAGATCGCGGTGATCGACCCCGGGTCCGCCGACCCCGACCACGTCGACGCCATCCTCGGCTGCGGCGGCGACCGCATCCGCTGGGTGCTGGTCACCTCCACCGCCCGGGGCCACGCCGAAGGGGCGGCCGCGGTCGCGGCCCGCACCGGCGCCGAGGTGCTCGGGTTCGGCGCCGGCGACGGCTTCGAGCCCCACGTCGTCATCGGCGACGGCTACGAACTGGAGGCCACCGAGTTCCGCCTGCTGGCACTGCACACGCCGGGCATGGCCGCCGACCACCTGTGCTACCTGCTGGAGGACGACCGCATCCTGATCTCGGGCGACCTCGTCCGGGGGAGGAGTGCGGCGACCTGGCCGCCCCCGTCGACCTCGACGCCGCCGGCTGGCTGGCGTCGATCGAGCGCCTGTCGAAGCTACGTCCGCCCCTGCGGGGCATCGCCCCCGGCCACGGCCACTTCATCGACGACGCCAAAGCCGCCCTGGCCCAGCAGCTACGCGCTGCGTAGGTCCTCGGAACTGCCGGGTGTGCAGTTATGTCGGTATATCCGACACAACTGCACACCGGTTGGTCAGGCCCTCGAGCGGAAGACTGACCAGCCCCCCGGGCCGACGGCTGCGGCGGCGACCAGCAGGACGATGCCGAAGATGATCTGCCCCTGGAGGAGTTGGACGATGCCGACGATGGCCAGGATGACTGCGATGACCCACAAGACGGTTGCGCTCATGGCCGGAGTCTGTCCCCCGCCGGGGCTTTGAAACTAACCGAGGGCCTGTTCGACGGCGGCCAGCATCCGGGCGGTGCAGCCGGCCATGTCGACCGGCGGCAGGAGGTCGTCGGCGATGCGGTCGGCGATGGCGGCGAACACCGATCCGGCCCCGCTGGTGGGCGCGGCCACCGAGAGCGGCTTGCCGGCGTCGTTGGCCAGGCTGACCTCGGGCTCGAGGGGGATCCGCCCGAGCAGCGGCACCCCCAGGTCGGTGGCCAGCGTCTGCCCCCCGCCGACGCCGAACAGCGGGTACGTCTCGCCGTGGTCGCAGGTGAACGAGCGTCATGTTCTCGATCACGCCCAGCACCTTCAGGTACGAGCGGCGGGCCATGTCGGCCACCCGCACCGCCACCTTCTGGGCGGCCAGGGCGGGCGTGGTGACGACCACCATCTCCGTCCGGGGCAGGAGCCGCCCGAGGGCCATCTGCACGTCGCCGGTGCCGGGGGGCATGTCGACCAGCAGGTAGTCCATCGGCCCCCAGGCCACCTTGACCAGGAACTCCTCCAGCGCCTTGGCCAGCATCAGGCCCCGCCACATGATGGCCATGTCCTCGTCGTCGACGAGGAAGCCCATGCTCACGACCTTGATCCGGCCCTCGCCCACCGGCACCTCGAGGGGGCTGATCAGGCCCTGGTCGTTGCCTTCCAGCCGCCCGCTCAGGCCCAGCATGCGAGGGACGGAGAAGCCCCAGATGTCGGCATCGAGGACGCCCACGGTGAAGCCCCGGGCGGCCAGGGCCGAGGCCAGGTTGACGGTGACGCTGCTCTTGCCCACCCCTCCCTTGCCGCTGGCGATAGCCATGATCCGGGTGGTCAACGGGATCTCGGTCTCCGGGGCGTGGTCGGCCGCGTGACGGCGGGCCCGCTGCATCACCGCCGTGCGCTGGGCCTGGTCCATCTCCCCGAACTTCACCTTCACCCCGGTGACGCCGGGTAGGCCTCGGACCTTGGACTCCACGTCGTCACGGATCTGGACCCGCAACGGGCACCCGGAGATGGTCAAGGCCACCGTCACCAGCACGAACCCGTCGTCGTCGACGTCGATGGCGTTGACCATGCCCAGGTCGACGATGTTGGCGCCCAGCTCGGGGTCGACGACGCCCCGCAGCGTCCCCCGTACGTCTTCTTCAGTGGGGGCGATCGATGTCCCTGGGGCCATGCGCTGGATTTTACCGGTCTGGGCCGGTAATATCCACCCCGATGGAGGTCGTCAAATTTCCTAGGCCGCGACTCGACGTGCTCAAAGCACTCGGCGACAACACCCGCTACGCCATCTACCTCGAGCTGGCCCGGGCCGGGTCCCCCCGCTCCACCGCCGACATTGCCGAGTCCCTCGGCCTGCACCCCAACACCGTCCGCCCCCACCTCGAGCGGATGCGCGACGTGGGCCTGCTCCAGGTGGAGGCCGACGGCCGGGGCAGCGTGGGCCGACCCCAGCACCGCTACGCCCTGGCCCCCGACGCCCCCTCGCTGGGCCTGGAGCCGCCCGCCTTCCCCCTCCTGGCCCGGATGCTGGCCCCCCTCGCGGCCGCCTCCGAGCTCGAACCCGACGACGTGGCCCTGGTGGGCGCCGAGGCGGGCCGGGCCATGGCCGCCGCCGCCGGCACCGGCAACGGCGCAGGTACCGTTCCGGTACCGGCGTCGCCCGCAAGGCGTGCGTCGAGGCCGTCACCACCATGCTCGCCGAGCTGGGCTTCGACCCCGCGGTGGTCGCCGACGACGACGTGGCCACCATCGCCTTCACCCACTGCCCGTTCGCCGAACTGGCCGCCGCCCACCCCGAGGTCGTCTGCCACCTCCACCGGGGCCTCATCCAGGGATACGTGGAACAGATCGGCGGCGCCAGCGTTGAGAGATTCGGAACGCTCGCCGACCGCGACCCCTGCCAGGTAGAGCTCTCTGTCCGCTAGACTTGTCAACAGCCGCATTCGTCTCAGGAGGAGTAGGGATGATCACCCTCACCGACAGCGCCACCACCAAGGTCCAGGAGCTCATCAAGGCCGAGGGCAACGACGAGTTGGCGCTGCGGGTGGCCGTGCGTCCCGGCGGATGCTCGGGCTACAGCTACGAGATGTTCTTCGACACCGAGTTCACCGCCGACGACAACGTCGTCGAGCTCGGTGGCGTGAAGGTCGTCGTCGACGCGGCCAGCGCCCCGCTCCTCACGGGCGCCCAGCTCGACTACAAGGACGGCCTCCAGGGCGCCGGGTTCGCCATCAACAACCCCAACGCCACCCGTAGCTGCGGCTGCGGCTCCTCCTTCAGCTAGGCCTGCAGCTGAGCGCTCCGATCGGGCCGTACCGCCCGGTCGTCCGAGCGGGAGAGTGGCTGGCCGTCTCCGGCCAGATCGGCGCTGTCGGCCGGCGCCATCGTCGACGGCGGCGTCCCCGCCCAGACCCGCCAGGCCCTGGCCAACATGGCCGCGGTGCTGGCGACCGAGGGCGCGACGCTGGCCCAGGTGGTCAAGACCACCGTCTACCTCCGCCACATCGAGGACTTCCCGGCCATGAACGAGGTCTACGCCGACGTCTTCGGCGAGCACCGCCCGGCCCGGGCCACGGTGGGCGTCGCCGGCCTCCCCCTCGGGGCCCTGGTCGAGATCGACGCCTGGGCGTTCGTGGGCTGAAAACCGCCCATCCGCCGTTTTCCACAGGCCGGCGGTAGCATTCGCGGGCGCAAACTGAGGGGGACGGCATGACCCGCCAGGCTGCCCCGCCTGCACAACGCTGGCTGTTTTTGTGGTCGCCCTGCTCGTGGCCCCCTGGGCTCGGACAGGGCGTTGCCGTCGCGTACTCGATGAGCGTCGACTCCGCAGAGCGGGCCGGTGGGCACGACGGTGAGCGTCGTCGTCTCCGAGATTCGGCGATCGGTGCACGGTGTTCTTCGACGGCGAGCCCGTAGCCGGGGTGACCACAGGCTGCGACGACCCAACCACCCTCGTCTTCGATGTGCCCCAATCGTCGACTGTCGGAGCGCACGAAATCCGCGGCAGTCGGCGGGCTTGGCACGAACCTGGTCGAGGAGACGATGACCTTCCGGGTCACGGCCACGCCCACCACGCCGGCGCCGGCGTCACCGCCCCTCCCGTCAACTCGCCACCCGTCTCGACCTCGACGGCCGACCAGCAGGTGGCCCGGTCGGCAGTCCCACGGTGCCCGGCTCGGCCACCACCCGGCCGACGGCGGCGTCCATCGCCGCCCCGACCACGGTCGACGTGCCCACCACCGCTGGCACCGCGGCGGGCGCGGTCGCCTCCGCCGGCGCCGCCACTGGGACCGCGCCCCGTGTTCGCCGCCGCCTGCCCGCCCCGGCAGGTGGCCCTGATGCGCTTCGGGGTCACACCCACCCGCGGTCGTCCCGGTGCCAAGGTCTCGGGGACCACGTCGTGGGGCTCGGTGGGGACGTGCACCGAGATCCGCTCCCTGCGGGTCATGCTCGACGGCAGGACCGTCCCCGGCGCACCGCCCGAGGCCGGCACCTCCGGTGAGTTCGAACTGACGATCCTCCGACGATGCCCAGCCCGGTCCTCACACCCTCGCCCTGGTGGCCGACGACGACCCCTCCTTCGAGCTGGCCACGATCGCCTTCCAGGTCGAGAAGGCCAAGCCCTCCGTCCTCCCGCTGGTGGCGCTCATCGCCGCCGGGGCGGGGCTGCTGCTGGTGATCGTCCTGCTGCTGCGGCGGCGGGGACGACGGGCCCGACGGCGGCGGTCGAGGCACGACGACGAGTGGGACACCTCCCCCGACGGGTGGGCCGGCGGCATCGAAGTCCCCGACATCGCCGACGCGGTCGAGGCCACCCACGTCGACCTCCCGCCGGTGATGGTCGTCGAGGACAACCCCACGATGCCGGTGGTCCCCCTCGTGGTCAGCAGTGGCCGGGACGGGTCGTACTACCTGCTCGAGCGCCAGAACCCCCACGCCCCTCGCCAGCCCAACGGCAAGCGGGGCTGGTACCGATCGACCGCGCACGGCGAAGATCCGGGGCCTCGTCGTCGACACCGTCGAGCCCCACACCGCGGGGGCCGCGGCCTCGGAGCTGGCCATGGGCGAGCGGCCCGGCGTCGGCCCACGTGGTGGTCGACATCGACGGCGTCCTCGACCTGCTCCCCGACGACATCGCCGCCATCCACCGGCCGGAGCACGACGACGCCATCCTGGTGCTGTTGCTCGCCAGCGTCGGCGACGACGCCCTCACCGCCGAGATCGTGCTGGGCCATGCCGGGGCGTGGGCGGCGGCCAAGATGGCCGAGTACGGCATCCCCGCCCGCCTGGTCACGGCCGACGAGCTGGCCGCCGGCGAGGCCGGTCTCCTTTCGGGCGACGACACGCTCCTCTGGCCGCGGATGCTCGCCCTGGCCGGGCCGTCGCCGGACGGGGTCCCGGGGATCGACGCCGATGCCGCGCCTCGACGCCGCCCTCCCGGAGCCGCCGCCACCGGTTGCCGCCGACGCCGTCGTCAACGCCGCTGTCGAGGCCGCCCCGCCAGAGCCGCCGGAGCCGACGCGACCGAGGTTCGGAGGCCCCGTCGTCCCACCGGTCGTCGCCCCGCCGGTCGTCGCCCCGGCGGTCGGCGTCCCACCGGTCGTCGCCCCGCCGGTCGGCGTCCCACCGGTCGTTGTCCCGCCGGTCGTCGCCCCGCCGGTCGTCGCCCCGCCGGTCGTCGTCCCGCCGGTCGTTGTTTCACCGTCGCCGGCCACGCTGAACGCCTTCGCCGACCCGGTCCCCGTCGGCTCGCTGCCTGTCGAGCCGCAGCCTGTCCAACCGCAGCCTGTCCAACCGCAACCTGCCGAACCGGTCCTCCCCGAACCCGTCGCCGCCGACCCGGTCGCGGTCGCATCTCCACCGGCCGCCGGTGGCCGTCGCCCCACCGCCGGCACCGCCGGCCTCGCCGCCGCCCCGACGGCTGCGGCCGCTGCCCACGCCGGACGAGCTCATCGCCCAGGTCCGGGCCGAGCCGCCGTGCTACCTGGTCGACCACGAGAACCCGCACGCCACCCTGCGGGCCAACGGCAAGCACGGCTGGTACTACCCGACCCGGTACGGCGGGATCCGGGCCGTCGTCCTCCACAGCCTCTCCGGGGGCGACACCGCCGAGGCCCTGGCCGCCCACCTGGCCGCCATCGACCAGCCGGAGGCGGCCCACGCCGCCGTCGACCCCGACGTCATCGTCGACCTCCTCCCCGACGACGCCACCGCCCTCCACGGCGTCCGCTCCAGCTCGGCCGCCATCGACCTCGCCCTCGTCTATCCACCCGTCCCGGTGGGGCACCGACCCCGCAGCCGAGGAGGCCCTCCTCGTGCGGGCGGCGACGTGGGCGGGCGTGCGGGCGGTCCGCCACGGCATCCCCGTCCGGCGGATCACCGTCGACGAGTGGCACACCGGCCAGTCGCGGCATCGCCGCCAACGGTGACCTCGACCCCGGCCCCGACTTCCCGTGGGACCGTTTCCTGCAGCTCACCGCCTGGGTGGCGGGGCGGGTGGCGGCGGTGCCAGCCGCTAGCAGGTGCGTTACAACCCCCAGCGGGACTGGCCGAAGCGGTACCCCACCGACCGGACGGTGTGGATCAGCCCAGCGTGCTCCTCGGTGAGCTTGGCCCGCAACCGTCGGATGTGGACGTCGACCGTGCGGGCGCCCGCCGTAGTACTCGTAGCCCCACACCCGCGACAGCAGCATCTCCCGGGTGAACACCTTGCCCGGGTGGGTGGCCAGGAACTTGAGCAGCTCGTACTCCATGTAGGTGAGGTCGAGGGGACGGCCGGCGATGGCCGCCTGGTACGTCTCCAGGTTGAGGATGAGCTGGCCGTACTCGATGAGCTCGGGCCGGGTGCCCCGGCCGGTGCGCCAGAACAGGTGCCGGAGGCGGGCCTCCAGCTCCCCCGCCCGCAGGGGCAGGACGCAGATGTCGTCGAACAGGTCCTCGCGCAGCTCGAGCTCGTCGAGCTGTGTCGCCGCCACCAGCAGCAGCAGCGGCTCCAGCGGGATGTCGCGCTTCCGGATGCTGCGGCAGAGCGCCAGCCCTCCCTCGGGGTCCTCGTCGGCACAGATCACGGCCCCCGACCACCCGTCCTCCGGCTCCCGCCGGGAGGCGTCGTCGGAGGTGGTGGCCGGCTTCCACGGGTACCCGGCGGCGTCGAGGACAGCCACCACGAGGGGCGGCGGCGGTTCCGGGAAGAGCAGCAGCGATTCCAAGTTGTTCGGTCCCGTCGCCTTAGAGGATCGGCAGGTAACGGTCGATCTCGAACGGGGTGACCTGCGACTTGTAGGCCTCCCATTCGACCCGCTTGTTGCGGATGAACCACTCGAAGACGTGCTCACCCAGCACGTCGGGAAGCAGTTCCGACTTTTCCATGCACGCCACCGCCTCCTCCAGGGAGCCGGGGAGGGCCTCAACCCCCTCCGCCAACCGCTCCTCGGGGGTCATCTCGTAGAGGTTGGCGGTGAGCTCGGCGGGCAGGTCGTAGCCGTGCTCGATGCCCCGCAGCCCGGCGCCGAGGATGACGGCGAAGGCCAGGTAGGGGTTGCAGGCGGGGTCGGGCGAGCGGAACTCGATGCGGGTGGACGACTGCTTGCCCTTCTTGGCCCCCGGGATGCGGACCAGGGCCGAGCGGTTGTTGCGGGCCCAGGCCACGTAGACCGGCGCCTCGAAACCCACGACCAGGCGCTTGTAGGAGTTCACCCACTGGTTGGTGACGGCGGTGATCTCCCGGGCGTGGTGGAGCAGTCCGGCCACGAAGCCCTTGCCCACCTTGGACAGGTGGGTCTCGTCGCCCGGGTCGCTGAAGGCGTTGACGTCGCCCTCGAACAGGGAGATGTGGCTGTGCATCCCCGATCCCTGCACGCCGGCCAGGGGCTTGGGCATGAAGGAGGCGTAGACGCCCCGCTCGAGGGCGATCTCCTTGACCACCAGCTTGAAGGTCATGACGTTGTCGGCCATGGTCAGGGCGTCGGTGTAGCGCAGGTCGATCTCGTGCTGGCCGGGAGCATCCTCGTGGTGGCTGTAGCGCACCGGGATGCCGATCGACTCGAGGGCCAGGATCGTGCGCCGGCGGAGGTCGGTGGCCACGTCGACGGTGGTGAGGTCGAAGTAGCCGCCGTAGTCGATGGGCACCGGCCGGGGCGGGCCGTCGGCCACGCCCTTGAAGTAGAAGAACTCCATGTCGGGGCCCACGTAGAACGAGAACCCCAGGTTGCGGGCCCGGTCGAGGGCCCGCCGCAGGACGTGGCGGGGGTCGCCCTCGAAGGGCGAGCCGTCGAGGTTGGTGACGTCGCAGAACATGCGGGCGACAGGGGCGTCCTCGCCCCGCCACGGGAGGAGCTCGAAGGTGTTGGGGTCGGGGTGCAGGAGCATGTCGCTCTCCTGGACCCGGCTGAAGCCGTCGATGGCCGACCCGTCGAAGGTCATGCCCTCCTCGAACGCGTTCTCCAGCTCGCCGGGGACGATGGCGATCGACTTGAGCTGGCCGAGCACGTCGGTGAACCACAGCCGGATGAAGCGGATGCCCCGCTCCTCGACCGACCGGAGCACATAGTCCTGCTGACGTTCCATGGCCGGTATCTTCGCAGCCCCTCGAACGACGCCTGAACTTCCGACCTGCTAGTTCACACCCCGTTCATCAAGACGCAACTACCGGGAAACTGCATGCCGCGATGGTTGCACGTCCGTACGCAGAGAGGCCCCCATGAAGGGGCATGAAGGGGGACACCCGTGCAGCAACGCAGCCCCGCCGATGTCTTGGCGATGTTGTCGGATCAAGAGGTCGAGTTCGTCGACTATCGCTTCTGTGACCTGCCGGGGTTGGTCCAGCATGTGAGCGTCCCCGCCACCCAGATGACGGAAGCCGTGTTCACCGACGGTCACGGTTTCGACGGATCCTCGATCCGGGGCTTCCAGCAGATCCAGGAGTCGGACATGATCCTGATCCCGGACCCCAACACCGCCTACATCGATCCCTTCCGCACCCGCAAGACCCTCAACATCCACTGCTTCGTGCACGACCCGGTGACGGGCGAGCCCTACAGCCGTGACCCCCGCTACGTGGCCAAGAAGGCGGAGGCCTACCTGGGGTCGACCGGCGTGGGCGACAAGGCCTACTTCGGCCCGAGCCCGAGTTCTTCATCTTCGACGACGTCCGCTTCTACTACCGGGGCAACACCTCCTTCCACCTGGTCGACTCGGTGGAGGGCACCTGGAACACGGGTCGCGACGAGGGGCCCAACCTCGGGTACAAGCCCCGCACCAAGGAGGGCTACTTCCCGGTCCCGCCCATGGACCACTACCAGGACCTGCGGTCGGAGATCGCGGCGACGCTCATCGCGCTGGGGATCCCGGTCGAGTTGCACCACCACGAGGTGGCCTCCGGCGGTCAGGGCGAGATCGGCATGCGCTTCGACACGTTGTTGGCGATGGCCGACAAACTGGTGACGTTCAAGTACGTGTGCAAGAACGTGGGCAAGGCCTTCGGCAAGACCGTCACGTTCATGCCCAAGCCCCTGTTCGAGGACAACGGGTCGGGCATGCACACCCACCAGTCGCTGTGGAAGGGCGACACGCCGCTCTTCTACTCGGAGACGGGCTACGCCGGGCTGTCCGACATCGGGCGCTGGTACATCGGGGGTCTTTTGTCGCACGCGGCCGCCATCTGCGCCTTCTCCAACCCCACCACCAACTCCTACAAGCGGTTGGTGCCGGGCTACGAGGCGCCGGTGAACCTGGTGTACTCCCAGCGCAACCGGTCGGCGTCGTGCCGCATCCCGCTGGCGCAGAAGGCGCCCAAGTCCAAGCGGGTCGAGTTCCGCTGCCCGGACTCGTCGTCGAACGCCTACCTCGCGTTCGCGGCAATGATGATGGCGGGGCTGGACGGGGTCTTGAACCGCATCGAGCCGCCCGACCCGGTCGACAAGGACCTCTACGACCTCCCCCCGGAGGAGCTGGCCATGGTTCCCCAAGTGCCCTCGTCGCTGGACGAGGCGCTGTTGGCCCTCGAGGCCGACGGCGACTTCCTGCGGGCCGGCGGCGTCTTCACCGACGACGTCATCGAGACCCACGTGGCCTACAAGAGGGCCCACGAGATCGACGCCCTCCGGTTGCGCCCCCACCCCTACGAGTTCCACCTTTATTACGACATTTAGACGTTCCCCGCCCGGCCGCTGACCTACGCGCTTCGTGGGTCGGCGGCGCTGGCCGTCGGGGCCGCGCCGTCGGGGCCGCGCCGTCGGGGCCGCGCCGTTGGGCCGGGCCGTCGGGGCCGCGCCGTCGGGGCCGGGGGGACCGGGGCCGTCGGGGGCGCCGCGCTCGGGTGGTTGACCGTCGCAGGGGGCGCGCCGCGTGCCGCGCCGGCGGCCCTCCACTTGGTCGCGTGACTCGGCGCGCATCACGACACGGCCCTCATGTCGGCGGCGGGGCGTTCGCATGCGGTTCTCCTCCGGGCTCCGATGGCTGCCGTCCGCCGGCATTCCGAGGATGTCGGCGGTCGCCGGGCGGGACGAGGGCGCGTTTGCCCCGACCCTCGACCAGTGACCAGTTCTGGCGCGTCTTGAGGGCGTGGCAGTGCGAGCAGAGGCGATCGAGGAGGTCGAGCACCGTGAGATGGGTCCGGGCCAGTCCTCCCGGTGGTCGTAGTCGAGGCGGGCCCGGGCACTGCAGGCCTCGTTGGCGCAGCTCGGGTAGAGCCACTGGAGGGCCGTTTGCTGGAACGCGTTGGGCCGCCGTCCCAGATGGGCCACGCCCACCAGCTCCCGACCCCTCGTCGCCACCGCGGTGAGGAACGGATCGTCGCTCTCGATCATGTCCCGGACGGCGGAGACCGCCACCGGCCCGAAGCCGGCGATCTCGCACACCTCGCCTTCGGTGGCGAAGCCTCGCAGCAGGGCGTCGAGATCGACCCGCACGATGATCTTGGGCGGGCCTTGGCGTCGTTGGCGTGCCGACCGCCGACGGGACCGCTCGTCCTGGGGATCGGCATCGATGTCGGCGGCGGCGGCGGCCGGGCAGTCGCCCTCGGCCCCGGCGACCCGGTGGGCCATCTCGGCCAGGGCGTCGGCCGCGTAGGCGTCGGGCGGCTCGTGGCGGGACTCGGATCGGGCTTGTCGGAAGATCTCGTCCGCCATCGAGTCGACGGCGGCCATTATGCGGGCGCCCACTTCGGGGTTATTGCGGCAGTGGAGATGCCACTCGCCCTCGGCATCGGTGTAGGAGCGCAGCGACCGGCGCTGGTGAATGCGCCGGCGGCGGGCCTCGGCATCGACCTGGGCCGCTGCCTTGGTGCGGGCGCACTGCTCCCGCAGCTCGGCCAGTGGCGAGCGCCGGGCCGCCTCCAGCAGATCGTGCTCAGCCCCGGCGTCGGCCCCCGCGGCGTCAACGATGGCCGCGGCCTGCTCCGCCGACAGCTCGCCCCGGCGGGCGGCAGCCGCCGTCGCCGGCAAAGCGTCGAGCCGGCGGGCAGTCTCGAGCGAGGCCGCCGCCTGCGTCACGCTGGTGCCCGTGCGCCGGGCCAGCGCATGCGCCGCCGAGCGGTCGCCCTCGGACCGCCACGAGCCCGTTTCCGCAACCCGCGCTGCGGCCAGGGCCTTGACGGTGGCGGCGATGTTCTCGATCCGGGACGCGTGCTCCACCACTTCCTCGGCCTGGGTCACGGTGAGCAGTGCGGCGTCGAAGCCGGCGGCATAGCCACCCAGCGCTTCCCGGAGTTCCGCGATTCCCACGTCCATGGCAAAGGCCCAACTGTCGGACCGACGACCAGGGGGGAAGCGACCAGCGAACTGGTGTTCGTATAGTACCACCTCCCCTGCCAAATGCAAGGGACAAGTCCGCCGACCTGCGGAACCCGTACCGGCATCTGCGGAGCATGACCGGTGAGCAATCCGAAAGGGGGGTTCCGCGGCACGAATCAGTCGCCAGGCGACTCGCGCTCGCCGCGGAACTCCGGCCCGTGGGTTCTGCGGCCCGAACCCGAATGGACTGGAGCTGACCCGGCTCAGCGAGTTCGACGGGAACCTCACCGGCCCCGGCGAGCTGTAGCCGCCGCGGCCCCGGGGCCGCCGGGTCCTCCGACTACGGGCGGCGGGCGGTGATGAGCCAGGCGGTGGAGTTGAGGAGGACGCCGTGGCCGGTGTCGTGGGCCACCAGCATCTCCCGCACCGCGTCGAGGGCGGCGGCGGTGTCGGCGTCGTCGAGGTCGTGGGTGAGGCCCTCGACGATGCCCAGGGTCTGGGCGAAGGCGAAGGCGTCGGCGGCGTCGGAGCCGAACTCCAACGGCTCCTCGATCGCCTCCAGCTCGACGTCGACGAAGCCGGCCTCGGCGAGGACCCGCCGGACGTGGTCGGGCTCGGCTAGGCCGAAGGGGCCGGGGGCGCCGTTGGGCGGCGCGCCCAGCGTGCGGCCCATGGCCAGGGCGCCCCGGAACGCCAGCAGCCACTCATTGCGGGCCAGCTCCTGCCAGGCGAGGACGGCCAGCCGGCCGCCGGGACGCAGCAGGCCGATGTTGGCGTAGGCGGCGACCAGGTCGTTGAAGAACATGGCCCCGAAGCTGCTCACGGCCACGTCGAAGGTCGCCTCCTCGAAGGAGTGGACCTGGGCGTCGGCCTGGACGAACTCGACGTTGATGAGCCCCTCCGCCTCGCACCTGCCCGGCCCCGCTCCAACATCTGTCGGGAGAGGTCGACGCCGACGACACGGCCCGGGGCGGCCAGCCGGGCCAGGTCGCGGGTCGGTCGGCCGGTGCCGCACCCCACGTCGAGGACGTCGTCGCCGGCGGAGACGAGGCCCCGGTCGAGGAACGCCTGCCACGGCCGGCGGCCGCTGGCCTCGTAGTGGTCGGCGTTGGCCGTCCACATGTCGCCCTCGTGCCCGTCCCACGCGGCAGCCATCTCGACGTTGGCGATCTGGCCTTCTCCGGCGATCATCGTCATGCCCGTCCTCATCCCTGGATATACTCCGTTTTGGAGGAACCTATCCTCCACTTAGGAGTATGTCAATGGCTTACGGCCGTGAAGGGCTGACCACCACCTCGTACGCCATCCTGGGGCTGCTGGCCGTCAAGCCGTGGAACACCTACGAGCTGGCCCAGCAGATGACACGGGCGGTCGGGCAGTTCTGGCCCCGGGCCGAGAGCAACCTTTACGCCGAGCCCAAGAAGCTGGTGGCCCTCGGCCTGGCGACGGCGGCCCGGGAGAAGGTCGGCAACCGGCCCCGCACCGTCTACACCATCACCCCCGAGGGCCGGCAGGCGCTGGAGGAGTGGATCCCGGAGCCGGCGACGGGACCGGTGCTGGAGTGGGAGACGCTGCTCAAGGTCTTTTTCGCCGAGCACGGGTCCAAGGACGACCTGCTGGCTGCAATCGACGACGCCCGGACCTGGACCGAGCAGCGGCTGGCGGCGACCCTCACCATCCCCCGGGGGTACCTGCAGGGCAAGGGCCCGTTCCCCGAGCGGCTGGCGTGGATCATCCTCTCCGGGCAGTTCCTGAAGGAGTTCACCCTCGCCGTCGGCCGGTGGGCGGACTGGGCGACGGAGGTGGTCGAGGCGTGGCCCGACGACATCCGGGAGGCGAAGCCGGACTGGCCGACCCTAGAAGCCATGGCCACCGACGCCGACGAGTACCTCCGCCGGGCCGCCGAGCGGCGGCGGCAGCCAGCCGAGAGCTGACGCCCCCTACGAACTGGTGACGGTTCGCCTGCCCAGGGCCGGGCGAAGTGTCACCAGTTCGGGGATGGTGGAGGTGCCACCACCCACCGCCGACCGGGCTTCATCACCCACCAGTGTGACCGGGACGGGGGATGTCGACGCCCAGGCGGGCGGCCTCGGCCTCGACGAAGCGCTCGGCCGCCTGTTGGAGGGCGTGGCGGAGGGACGTCTCGACCACCGCCTCGGCCAGGGGACCGAGCTTCTCCAGGGCCCCGACCAGGCGGGTGACGTCGGCCGCGGGCATGCCCCGCTCGACGAAGGGCGCCCACAGGTGGGTGCGGAAGACGTCGGTGAACCGGGCCGCGATCCGCGCCGCATCTCCCGCCAGCTGCTCGTACTCCTCGAGGATCACGCTCGGCGGCATCCCCAAGGCGGCCAGCTCGCTGCCGATGCGGAGGAACGACGGGCTGCGGACCACCACGCCGGTGCCATCGGGCAGGAACTCGAGCAGGCCCAACTCGATGGTGCGACGGACGAGGCCGGCGTCCAGCTCGACCTGCGGCAGGCGGACTGCCAGCTCGGCCACCGTCATGGTGACGGGCTCCTCCGCCATCCACGTCGAGGGGCCGCCGCCATCGCCGGCGCCGTCGCCTTCGACGCCCAGGACGGCCTGCAGGCTTTCCCCCCGGTCCATGCCGTCGAGGAGGGCCTTGATCCCGGCCAGGGAGAAGCCCCGCTCCTGGAGCTCGCCCACCAGCCGCAACCGGCCGAGGTGGCCGGCGCCGTAGTAGCCCACCCGCCCCCGCTTCACCGGCGGCGGTAGCAGGCCCCGGTTCTGGTAGAGCCGTACCGTCGACACGACGACCCCGGCCGCCTGGGCCAGCTCGTCGATGGTCAAATCATCAGTACCATTTACCTTGCTAGTAATCACTAGCGAAGTGTACCGTAGCCTCATGGCCGAACACAACGACCGCCCCGTCGAGCGCCGGACGCAGGTGATCGTCCTCATCGTGGTGCTGGCGGTGGTGAACGTCGCCTACCGCCTGGTCTACGCCACCGGCTTCTCCCGCACCGCGGCGCTCTACGTCGGCATCCCCACCCTGCTCGCCATCGGCCTCGTCCTCACCCCCCGACGGAAGAGCGCGACGGGCATGCTGCTCAAGGGCTCCGTCCTCGCCCTCCTCATCGCCTGCGTCATCCTGCCCGAGGGCCTGCTCTGCCTGCTGTTCGCGGTACCCCTGGTGGCGTTGATCTCGGTGATCGTGGGCGGGGCCATCGACTACGCCCGCCGCCACCAGAAGGGCCAGGGGCCGACCCTCATGGCCGTCACCTTCCCCCTCCTCCTCATGAGCATGGAGGGGGTGGCGGGGACGCCGTTCGACAGCCACGACACGGCCTCGGCCGCCGTCACCATCGTGGCCACGCCGGCGGAGGTGGCCGCCGCCCTGGCCGCCCCGCCCCAGTTCGACACGCCCCTGCCCGGGTTCCTGACCGTCGGCTTCAACCGTCCCGTCGGCGTCGACCGGCTCCGGCCTGGCCATCGGCGACACCCGCGCCATCGAGTTCACCGGCGGCACCCACGACGACCATCCCCTCCGGCTGTTCGGCCTCACCGGCCACCGCAGCGTCGACCACCACGCCGAGATGCACCTGCGGGTGGTCGAGTCGAGGCCCGGCCGGGCGGTGTTCCGGGTCGACCACGACGGGACGATGCTGGCCCGGTGGGTCCGCCTCGACCGGGCGGTGGTCACGTGGGAGCCGGTCGGTGGCGGCCGGCACCCGGGTCCAGTGGACGCTCGAGTACGAGCGCCTCCTCTTCCCCACCGCCTACTTCGCGCCCCTCCAGCGGTTCGGGATGGACCGGGCCGCGTCGTACCTGCTCGACGCGGCGGTGAAGGCGAACATCCGGTGATCGACCCGGGGG
Source organism: uncultured Acidimicrobiia bacterium (assembly GCA_963801205.1). Lineage (GTDB taxonomy): Bacteria > Actinomycetota > Acidimicrobiia > Acidimicrobiales > AC-14 > JAXDMK01. Next base: position 56,073 of record CAWDDV010000010.1, on the reverse strand, counting down.
CGCCGTCGGAGCTGGCGGTGCGGGCGGTCGCCCTCTACCTGCCGGTCCTGCTCGGACTCGCCTTCGCCCTCCATCGCCGGCCGGCCCACGATCGCCGCCGGTGCGCGGGCATGCTGCTGGCCACCGCCTGGAACCTGTTCGCCCTGCTGGCGCTGAACGTGATCGCGGTCCGGGCCGGGTGGTGGACGTTCGCCGTCTCGGGCGGCACCGTCGCCGGCGTGCCCGCCGACCTCTGGATCGGATGGGCCCTGCTGTGGGGCGCCGTCCCGCTACTGGCCACCGTCGACCGGCTGGCGCTGGCAGCCGCCGTCCTGGTGGCGGCCGACCTCGTCCTCATGCCCCTCGGCCAGCCGGTCGTGACCCTGCACGCCACCTGGCTGGTCGGCGAGGCCCTGGCCGTCACCACCTGCCTGGTCCCCGGCCTGCTCCTCGGCCGGTGGACCGCACGCGGCGACCATCTCGGGGGACGGGCCGGGCTGCAGGTGGCCGCCTTCTCGGGACTGCTCCTGTACGTCCTCCCCGCTCTCGTCTTCGTGGTCACGGGCGAGGACTGGGGAGCCCTACTGGCCCGTCCCCGGTGGCATTTCGTGGTCGCCGCCCTGGCGCTGGCCCCGGCCGTGGCCATGGCCCTTCAGGCGGTCCGGGAGCTCGCCGTCGCTGGTGGCGGCACGCCCGTCCCCCTCGACCCGCCCCTGCGGATGGTCACCACCGGGCCCTACGCCTACCTGGCCAACCCCATGCAGCTGGGAGCCACCGTCGTGCTCGCCGGGTGGGGGGTGCTGCTCTCCAGCCCGGCGGTGGTGGTGGCGGCGGCGGGGGCGGCCGCCTTCTCCGCCGGCCTGGCCGCCTGGAGCGAGGACCTCGAGCTAGCCGCCCGGTTCGGCGACGGCTGGTCCGGCTACCGCGGCCACGTCGGAACGTGGTGGCCCCGCTGGCGGCCGTACGTCCCCCGGCCGGCCGTGGTCCACGTCGCCCGCAGCTGCGAACCGTGCGCCGAGGTCGGCGGCTTCCTCGCGCGGCGGCCGGCGGTGGGCCTCAGCATCGGGGCGGCCGAGGAGTGCGGCGAGGTGTTGCGCCGGATCACCTACGTCGGCCCCGACGGCGCCCGGGAGACCGGCATCGGCGCCGTCGGACGCAGCCTGGAGCACGTCAACCTGGCCTGGGCCACGGCCAGTTGGATCGCCCGCTTACCCGTCGTCCAGCCCTTCCTCCAACTGGTCACCGACGCTGTGGGCGGCGGCGCGCGCGAGGTCCCGATAGCTTCGACGGCGTCCGGCGCGAGCGAGGGAGGACACCGTGGAGGAACGCAGTCCGGCTGACGTGGTGCGGCTCATGCAAGACGAGGGGGTGGAGATCGTGGACTTCCGCTTCTGCGACCTGCCCGGCCTGATGCAGCACTTCTCGTCCCCCGCCCACCAACTCACCGAGGACGGGTTCGAGGACGGCTATGGCTTCGACGGGTCGTCGATCCGGGGCTTCCAGGAGATCCAGGAGTCGGACATGATCCTGGTCCCCGACCCCAACACGGCCGTGATCGACCCCTTCCGGGAGGCCAAGACCCTCAACCTCAACTGCTTCGTGCGCGATCCCGTCACCGGCGACTCCTACACCCGGGACCCCCGCTTCGTGGCCAAGAAGGCGGAGGACTACCTGGTGTCGACGGGCCTGGCCGACACCGCCTACTTCGGTCCGGAGGCGGAGTTCTACATCTTCAACGACGTCCGCTTCCACCAGGACCAGCACTCGGCCATGTACTCGGTCGACTCGGTGGAGGGCATCTGGAACTCCGGCACCGACGAGAAGCCCAACCTGGGGTTCAAGCCCCGGTACAAGGAGGGCTACTTCCCGGTCCCGCCCATGGACCACTTCCAGGACCTGCGTTCGAAGATGATCCTCATGCTCGAGCGGGTGGGGATCGAGACCGAGGTGCAGCACCACGAGGTGGGCACCGCCGGCCAAGCCGAGATCGACATGCGCTTCGACACCCTGCTGCGCATGGCCGACAAGCTCATGCTCTACAAGTACGTCACCAAGTGCGTGGCCTGGGCGCACGACCTGTCGGTGACGTTCATGCCCAAGCCCCTGTTCCAAGACAACGGGTCGGGGATGCACTGCCACCAGAGCCTGTGGAAGGGCGGCGAGCCGCTGTTCTTCTCCGAGACCGGCTACGGCGGGCTGTCCGACATGGCCCGCTGGTACATCGGCGGCCTGCTGGCCCACGTGCCCTCGATCCTGGCCTTCGCGGCGCCGACGACGAACTCCTACAAGCGGCTGGTGCCGGGGTACGAGGCGCCCGTCAACCTGGTGTACTCGCAGCGGAACCGGTCGGCCGCGGTGCGGATCCCCCTGTACTCCAAGAGCCCCAAGGCCAAGCGGTTGGAGTTCCGCTGCCCCGACCCGTCGTGCAACCCCTACCTGGCCTTCTCGGCCATGCTGATGGCCGGGCTGGACGGGGTGCAGAACCGCATCGAGCCGCCCGACCCGGTCGACAAGGACCTCTACGACCTCCCGCCGGAGGAGCTGGCCCGTGTGCCCCAGGTGCCGTCGTCGCTCGACGAGGCGCTGCGGGCGTTGGAGGCCGACCACGACTACCTCACCGCCGGCGGCGTCTTCACCGCCGACCTCATCGAGACGTGGCTGGCCTACAAGCGCATCCACGAGATCGACGAGGTCCGCCTCCGCCCCCACCCGTGGGAGTTCATGCTCTATTACGACATCTGAGTCGCGCCCCTCTGGCGCTCGGCTTTCGGTGACAGGCGAGACCCGGCGATCAGTCGGCGAAGCCGTTCTGACGGAGCCAGGTCCGGGCCACGACATCCGTATCTCCCCCGGTGACGTGGAAACGCTCGTTCAGTTCCGAGAGCGCCTCGGTGGTCAGCTTGGCGGAGACGGCGTTCATCACCATTCGAGCTCGATCGTCCACCTTCTCGGGCCTGATGAGTGGAACAACCGCGTCTGCGTTCTGCAACTGCTTGTCGTCCTCGAGCAGGACGAAGCCCTCGGCGTCGCTGGTGAACAGCAGGGCTACGTCGATATCGCCATCGCCCAGCGCGGCCTTGGTCAATGGGCCACCGGCGTCGAGCGCCCGGAACTCCTTGAACCGGATGCCGTACTTGGCCTCGAGGCCCAGGGCGCAGAACGGACGGGTGGGGCACTCGGGCGGGCCGCCCAGCGTGAGCTGCGCTGCCAGTGGGGCCAGGTCCGACAGCTTCGCGACCCGCAGGCGGTCGGCAGTGGCCTGGGTGACCGCGAACGCGTTCTGGCCCACGGCCTGCGCCGGGTCGAGGGCGAGGAGGCCCTTCGGGAGGAGGACCTCGTTCAGCCGGCTGACCGTCTCCCCCGCGTCCGGCGTCGCCTGGCCGGCATTGTTGTTCCAGAACTCGAGGTCGGTGGCGGCATACCCGAGATAGGCGTCGATGTCGCCGTGCTGTAGGGCCGGACCCACGATCTCCCGGCTGCCGAGGTTGGTTCGAAACCTGACTGCGAACCCACTGTCGCGGAGCGCTCCGCCGTAGATGTTGGAGAGGATGGCGCTTTCGGGGAAGTTGAAGGCCCCAATCGTGATCCCAGGGGTCGAGCGGTCGTCCCGACACAAGGCCAGGGCCAGGAGCGCGACGGCCAGCAGCGCGACCCCAAGAACACGATGCTTCGTCTTGCTCATGGCCCTCGTTTCGCGATTGGCCGGCTACCGCGACGCCGTGCCCAGTGAGTCGCGGGTGGAACCGGCGGCTGCGGATGACACGGTGGGATCGGCTGTCTCCGGCGAGGTCGGACGGAATCGGAAGTACGCCCAGAACGCGATCGAGATGGCGGCGAACGACCCCGCGATGATCAGTGCCTTCCACGGCGCGCCGTTGTTGCCGGGGCCGGTGGAACTTGCTGGTCGCAGCACGATCAACACATAGGCATACGCGCCGATCGAGTAGACGGCAGCCCAGTCCAGGAACTTCCATGCCCTGATGGTTCCGCCATCGAACTCCCTCATCGGGATGAGACCGATCACGAGCGTCTCCACCGCGGCGATGAAGGTCCCGGCCAGTGCCGCGTCCGCGACCGCGAGCCAAAACGTCACGTCCCCTTCGGCTGCGGCCTCTGAGACCGGAATCCAGAGGAACCAGGCGGTGAGGCCCATGCCCAAGGTGAAGATGGACGTCACGACCGCCAGACGGCCGCTCGACTTCGGGGGGAGGCTCGTCGCAAACGCAAGGCCTCCGATGAGCCCGAACAGGAACCCCGGCTCGAGATGCAGGAAACGTGACGCGAAGACCAACGCCGCAGTCAAGACCAATGCCCCGGGCCGAAGGACGATCTGGCCCCGTTCACGGTGGTTGCGCCGCATGTACATGATGCCCGGGAGGCCGAAACAGATGAAGACCACGGCCAGGCTCGTCGCCAGTCCGACGGCGAGGGCCGCGGTTGTGCGAGTCGGGCCGAAGCTCGGGTCGAGGAACGCGCCGGCGATTCCACCGGCGGCAAGGAACCCGACGAGGGCCAGGCCCCGGAAGGTCCCGCTCCGCGAACGACTGGCCTGCTCCGCTTTGGGCGTCCGGCGAAACCAACCACGAATCTCGTCGTAGTTCTCGTCGACCGTCGAGTCGAGGAGCGCCCCTGGGAACGAGACCAGCAGGAGGAAGATGATCGTCAGCAGGGCGCTGGCACCCACCGACTCCGCGCTCGAGATCGATGTCAGTCGGCTTGGGGATCCCGGTGACGACGACCGAGCGGTGCAGCGCGGGGTCCGACACGAGGATCACCGTCGACGCGAGCACGGGTGATCCTGAGGTGTCGCACGATGCCGCGAGGGTGTATTGCCCGGCGGCGAGGTCGCCCGGAATGTCGACGCCGACGTGGAGCTTCTCCCGTGCTGTCGAGGCTCTCCGACCCGATTCGTTCTCCGTCGACAAAGAAGTAGATCTCGGCGCAGTCGCGGTACCCCGTTCCGTCGACGTCCAGCACCGAGCCGGGCGGGCTGGCCGCAGTACTGCCGGTCCCACTCGCAGACAAGGTGGGGCCCGGAGGCGCCGGCGGCCCCGGGTCCGGCGCAACCGGCACGGTCGTGGTCGGTTCGGCGATCGTCGACGTCGGGGCGAGGGTCGTCGGCGCCGCGAGCGTCGTGGTGGGAGCGAGCGTCGGGGTGGGAGCGAGCGTCGTGGTGGGAGCGAGCGTCGTGGTGGGGGCGAGCGTCGTGGTGAGGGCGAGCGTCGTGGTGGGCGCCACACTGGTCGTCGGCGCTGACGTTGCGGTCGAGGGCGCCAGGGTCGTCGTCGGGGCCACAGTGGTCGTCGGCGCCGACGTGGTCGTCGAGGGCGCCAGGGTCGTCGTCGGGACCACAGTGGTCGTCGGCGCCGACGTGGTGGTCGTGGGGACGAGGGTCGTCGTCGGGGCCACAGTGGTCGTCGGCGCCGACGTGGTGGTCGTGGGGACGAGGGTCGTCGTCGGGGCCACGGTCGTCGTCGGCGCCGAAGTGGTCGTCGTGGGGACCACGGTCGTCGTCGTGGGGGCCAGGGTCGTCGTCGTGCTGGTGGTCGTCGTCGTCGGGGGCAACGTCGTCGTCGTGCTGGTGGTCGTCGTCGTGCTGGTGGTCGTCGTCGTCGGGGGGAAGGTCGTCGTCGGGGCCGACGTGGTGGTCGTGGGGGCCAGGGTCGTCGTCGTGCTGGTAGTCGTCGTGGGGGCCAGAGTCGTCGTCGTGCTGGTAGTCGTCGTCGCCGCGACAGTCACCTCCTCGTTGGCGTCGTTGCAGGAACCGGACACGGCCGCGTTGGCCCCGTCGCCCCCGTACGAGGCGATCCAGCGGTAGGTGCCGGCTGTGGTGGGAGAGAACGGCTGGGAGGTGTAGGAGCCGTTGCCCTCCACCGTGCGGGTGGAGGTGAACACCGCCGTGGCGCAGGTGGCGTCGTCGGGGCCGAAGAGGCGGAACGTCATCGTCCCCGTGGGGGAGAAGCCATTGGACAGGGTGGCGGTGTCGGTCAGCACGCCGCCCACCGTCACCGGTCCCGACGCCTGGGTCGCCAGGGTGGGCACGGCCTGGGTCACCGCCACCTCCTCGTTGGCGTCGTTGCAGGAACCGGACACGGCCGCGTTGGCCCCGTCGCCCCCGTACGAGGCGATCCAGCGGTATGTGCCGGCGGTGGTGGGAGAGAACGGCTGGGAGGTGTAGGAGCCGTTGCCCTCCACCGGGCGGGTGGAGGTGAACACCGCCGTGGCGCAGGTGGCGTCGTCGGGGCCGAAGAGGCGGAACGTCATCGTCCCCGTGGGGGAGAAGCCGTTGGACAGGGTGGCGGTGTCGGTCAGCTCGCCGCCCACCGGAACTGGTCCGGAGGCGACCGTCGAGAGGCTTGGCCGCAACCTGTCCACCGTGACGAAGTCGGTCCCCCGGCCGATGACGCCGATGGTGACCAGTCCTCCGACCTCGCCGAGAACGAGTGCGGACGAGGCGGTCTGCGCACCGGGCTGGCCGGACACGTCATTGGTGGGCACCCGGAGGACGTCGAAGGTGAACTGCAACGTGCAGTTGTCGTCACTGCCGAAGGTCGACAGCACGATCGTGTTCGACGGAGTGAAGGTCACCATTCCGGTCTGGTCGGGAGCGCTGGCCGCGAAGGTGAATCCCTCACACGCACCGGCCGTCCCGAGGGCGGTGGGGCCGAGCGAGAACACACCTGGCTCCGGCGTGCCACAGGGCACGTCGGCGTCTCTGCACGACGGCCAAAGCCGGATGGCCGTGAGCTCGAGTGCTCCCGGTAGGGACAGGAGCGGGCGACTGATGGATATCGTCCCGATCCGCCCCTCGTCGAAGACCGTTACCGGGTCCTCCAGGAGAGGCGACACCGTGATCGTGTTCCCGACCTGTCCGGAGGCGGCCGGCGGCGGCGGCGCAAATGCCAGGGTCATCCCGAGCAACAGCGCGCCGGCGAAGGCGACGAGATTCGACCGAAGCCTCCAGGCGCGTCGAGACTCCACCCACGCTGCATTCAGCACCGGCGACTCAGGCGGCGCCGGGAACGAGGCCCCCGCGCCAGCCCGGCGCCGGGCGCGTCCGGTGGACACACCTCAGGAACGCGTTCCGATCACGAGCACGTCGTCGCCGGGGCCGAGGCGCACCCTCCGGTCCTTCGGCGGGTTGATCACGACCTCGCCGGTGGCCGCCACCCGCCAGCCGAGCACGGACGCCTCCGCCTCGATCCCCGCGGCGACGAGCTCGGCGTAGGTCGCCTCGGCGTCGTCCACGAACCCGCTCGCCGGGCGCAGCTCCAGGACCGACCCGTCCGGGTCGAACAGGTCGTCGAACACCGCCCGCAGCTCGCGGCGTTCCGACAGCTGGGCGAGCATGAGGCTCGCCAGCGCATCGCTGACGATGAAGTCGTCGACGCCGGTGGCGGTGGCCAGCTCCACGTGGCGTTGGTCGAGGAGCTGAGCGATGATCCGGACCTCGGCGCGGGCGCCGGCGGGCCACATGTTCCGCAGGGTGAGCAGCGTGAGCAGCGTCCGGGCGTCGGCGTCGCCCGCGCCGAGCTGTTCCCGGTACCCCAGGATCACGACCTGGTCGGGCGGTCCGTCGTCGCCCAATCCCAAGAGCAGCTCGGGACTGCCGTCGAGGAACGACACGGTCAGCCCCGGCACGAGCCGCTGGATTTCGGAGGTCGCCACCTGGTCGACCAGGCCGGCGTCGACGCTGACGTCGATTCTTGATCCTGGGGGCAGGAACTGATGGAGCTCCTCGACGACCTTCGGCCCGAAGCTGCTCCAACCCACGATGAGCACCCGGATCGGGGCAGGGCCCTCGGTGACGGCGCGGCGCGGGGGCACGCTCACGTTCGAGAAGCCACCGAAGACGACCTCGGTGTCGTCGGCCGAGACTGCGATCACGTGATCGCCGGGCCCGAACCGCGAGTCCGAAGAGGGGTTCAGCTCGACTCGCCCCTCGGCGGTGAACCTACCCACGACCGACGAGGTGGGGAAGGCGAGCAACGCCTCGGCGTAGCTGTGCCCCGCCAGTTCCGGGACCTCGGCGAAGTAGCACTCGTCGCCGCCGAAGTCGAGCAGTTCGCGAAGGACCGCGGCCAGGCCCGACTGGTGGCAGGCCTGGGCCGTCACCTGGGCGATGACCTCGTCGGAGCTCACCGTGGTGACCGCCTGGGCGGTGAGGGTGCGGACGCTCGCGGCCAGGGTCGCGCTGGCGAACTCGGCGACCACGCCGCACCGGCTGAAATCGGGGTCGAGCGTCTTGATGGCGAGGATGGCCTTCACCGTCCCGGCGTCGCCGTCGTCGTCGGTCAGCACGATCACGGAGCGGGCGGCACCGATGTTGGCCAGCTCCAGGTCGGCGGGCTTCGCCGGATGACCACTCCGGCACACGACTCTCGTGTTCTTGGTGTCCCCGACGCTCTCGCGGATCTCGGCCTCCATCTCCCGAATCCCCCGCGGGGCCAGCACGACGATCGCCGCCCGGCGCACGCTCTCGTTGGCGATCACGAGCTCCTGGACGATCACCGGCAGCCGGGGCGACCACCCCAGGATCAGGGTGTGGTTGGTCTCCAGGACGGCACTGCGACCAGTGCCGAGATCGGACACCCGCTGATCGAGGGCGGTGGCGATGAGACCGATGAGCGAGCCGCCGATGAGGATGCCGGCCATAGTGATGGCGAGCGCGACGAGCCTCGACGGCCACGCCGACTCCTCCTCGAAGGCGCTGGCGTCGAGCACCTGGATCAGGGTCTGCCACAACCCTCCCGGGAGCCCGTGGCGCTGACCCAGCACGAGCAGGCTGACGGCCGTGCCGAGCAGGATGATCCCGAACACGAGGACGCCGAGCCAGCCGATGAGGGCGAGGGGACCGTGAGCCAGGCTGTTGTCGAACCGGTACCGCAGCCGAGCCCGCAGACCCGGCCGCCGGTATCGCCGGTCGGGAGCGGGGCTGACCGCACTGCCCTCTCGGACGGTGCGGGTGGAGGTGACCGTCATGGTCCGAGCCGGACGGGCAGCCCGGGCGAGGCCGCTACCGGTCCGACGAGTGCCAGCCCCGACCCGGCGGTGGGACGAAACCCCGCCACCCTTCGTCTCTGTGCGTTGTCGATGATCCCGTCTCCTCGCCCGCCGGACGCCGACCCCACCCGGCGCCGCTCAGGGCTCGACGACCTCGGCTCGTGGGGAAACCTGTCGTGCCGCGACCGTAAGAAATCTCGTCGTCGTCTCGTCACCCGGAAATCCGTAGTCGGGCGGATGCCCGTCAGTTGGCGGCAGATCCTTGGGCGGCGCCAGTCGCGACCCCGAGGCGCAAGGTGAGCTGGGTTCGAGACGAGATCCCGAGCTTGGCGTAGATGTTCTTCAGGTGGTACTCGATCGTGTTGACGCTCACGACCAGCTCCCGGGCCACGACCCGGTTGCTCTTTCCCTCGGCGACACGCTCGGCGACCGATCGCTCCTGCGGCGTGAGCTCGGAGGAGTTGCCCGTCCGCCGCCGCTGGGGGTTGAGGCCGGCCGCCGCCAGCTCCCGGTCGCAGCGTGCGATGTACGGCCGGGCGCCGAGCCGTTCGAAGCACTCCCGGGCGGCCCGCAGCTCCGTCACCGCCGCCGTGCGCTTGCCGGCGCGGCGAAGGAAGGCTCCGCATTCGGCATGGGCCCGAGCCCGGTCGAAGGGGATGGCCACCTGGGCGCCGAGGTCCCTGGCCCTGGCGAACGCCAGCAGCGCTTGCTGCTCACACCCTCGTGCCGCCTCGAGGCACCCCCGCAGCCTGGCGGCGACGGCGATGGCCGCCAGGCTGCTCCGAGCCTCGGTCAGGCCTTCGAACTGGCGCAGGACTTCGTCCGCGGTGTCGAGACGGCCCATCCCGATCAGGGCGTCAACCTGGAGCTCCTGCCAGGGCCAGGGCCCCCCCGGCTCATCGATGGCCCCGCTCTCGCTCACCGCCCGCAAGGATTCAACGGCCTCGATCACCTTGCCGTCCCACCCCCGGGCGTGAGCCAGCACGGCGCTACCCATCCAGGCCAGGGCCTCCTCGAACGGGTTCGTCGCGGCCTTGGCGCCTTCCTGCTCGTGGGCCTCGGCCGCCTCCCATCGCCCACGACCGGCCAAGGGAAGGATGGCGGCCAGATGGAGCAGCGTCCGGGCGTTGCCGGGCCCCGAGGCATCGGCGATCGCCGCTCCTTGTTCGGCGTGGGTGACCGCCTCGCTCCAGAGCCCGAGGCGGTGCTCCGCGATCGAGAGCATGGCCAGGCCGTAGAGCTGGAGGGGGAGCCGTCCGAACTGGGCCGCGATCCTCACTTGCCGGGCGGCGCGGTCCCGGGCCTCCCGGAGGGCGCCGCTGAAGAGGTCGGCGACGACCCTCCCGAGGAGGAGCCCGGCGTAGGCGGGATCGGACTCGTCGATCGACGGGTCGGGTACCTCGAAGAGGGCCCGGGCGTCGGTCGCGCGACCGGACAGGGCCAGGTTCCACGCCAGCACGGGCGACGGGCCGGCGAGGTCGGCCGCGACCAGGGCGCCGATGTCGGCCCGGTAGGCGCTCTCGACCGGCCGGAGCCGATCGACGGACACCCACGCCAGCTGGTTGTCGATCTTGGCCTGGAGCTTCACCTCCCCCGCCACCGAGTCCCGCGCCCGTGTCAGCAACTCCTCTGCCTCTTCCACCCTCCCGCCGACCCGGGCCAGGCGGCCCCGCACCAGCAGTGCCCGCGGGCCGCTGCTGTCATCGACGAACTGGGCTGCAACCAGGCCGGCCCCCGTGGCGTCACCCGCCGCCAGCAGGCATTCCACCGCTTCCAACACGTAGGCGTCACGCATCGGCCCGGGCTCGACCAACTCGGCCGCGTCGACGTACGACGCCGATGCACGCAGCCAGGACCCGCCCGAGGCGGTGCGCGCCGCGAAGTCGGCGATGGCCCTCGCCAGCTCGTCGTCTCGGTCCACCGCAGCGGCCGTGAGGTGACGAAGCCGGGCCCCTCCTCGGTCACCAGACGGGCGGCCCGACGATGCAGCTCCGTCTTCTCCGGTACGTCGAGGTGGTGATAGAGGGCGGCTCGCGTGAGCGGGTGGGCGAACACGACCTCACGCCTCCGATACTCGACCAGGCCGGCGTCGATGGCCGCCTGGAGTGGTTGCAGCGGCTCGTCGATGCCTGCGACCTCCCGCACCAGCTCCAGCGGACTCTGCTCGCCCAGGACGGCGGCGGCCGCCGCCAGCCGGCGGCCGGACGGGGTGCAATCAGCGAGCTGTTCGAAGACGAGCGAGAGAAAGGAGGGTGGCGCCGGCAGTGGGTGGTCGCCGGCGTCCGCGATCCCGTACCCGTCGAGTGCCTCGAGCACCGCCCGGATGTGGGACGGGTTGCCCTCGGTATGCCTGCGTAGCCGTTCGACGAACCGGCAGGGTGGCCGACAACCGCTGAGCGAAGCCGCCAGCCGCATGACGCCACTACGCGCCAACCCGCTGAGCGTGACCGTCGCGCCCTGCTCGCTGGCGAAGAGCTTTTGCAACCCCTCGATGAGGCGGCCGGGCTCGTTGGCCGCCAGCACCGTGAGGATCCGGCTGTCGTGCAGCCGCCGCAACGCGAAGAGCAGCGCTATCTGCGAGGAGGTGTCGGCGAGGTCGATGTCGTCGATCAACAGCAGCACGGGCGTGCGCGTCTCCAAGGTCACCAGGAGTCGCAACAGCGTGTTGCCGATCGCAAACGGCTCGGGTACGGGCTTGTTCTCGGCCGACAGCACGGCGAGCTTCCTCGGGGAGCATCTCGCCCGCCGAGCGGGCCAGGTGGTCGACCAGCCCGTACCGCAGCTGGGCCTCCGACCCTTCGCCGGACGCCCACAGGACGCGCGTGTCATTGAGGTCCGCCGCCAGGTGTCGCAAGAGGGCCGTCTTGCCGATGCCGCGCTCGCCCTGGACGAGCACACAGCGCGGGTTTCTCCCCCACGCATCGGCGAGCATGGCGCGAAGAATTGCCAGCTCCGGAGGGCTGACATAGCTATCGCGGGGGTCGGGAGGTCCCGCCACCGTGCCCATTCCGGAGGCAGAGTACTGCCGTCGTATCTCCATGCAACCCATCCTTCCGAGATAAGCGCGACGGCTTTCCGTGGTCTTGAAACGACCGTCATAGGGACTACGGGTATTCGGGTGACGAGCGCTATTTCGGGCTCTGTACCGTCCCGATGTTCCGCACCGCGGTTGGCGCTGGGCGCTGCGGAGCACGTCCCCCGGCCTGACGCGGGGACCCTCGGGAGGAGGTGGGTCGCATGGGAACGTCGCCGGACGGCCTGGCCCGCGCCAGCGCGCGTCGGCCCGGTCGGACCTTGGCCCTGTGGAGCGCGGCAGCGATCTCGTCCGTCGCCGTGTCGATCGTGCTCCTCGGTCCCGCGCTCAGCCAGGAGATCCACCTCACCAACGTCCCGGAATCGAGGCGGGCGGCGCTGCTCATGGCAGAACGGCTCCAACCAGAGTCCGACACCGAGTTGTTCCTGGTTTCGTCGGCAGCCGGCACCGTGGATGATCCCGCATTCCGCGCCTACGTCGAACGCCTTCAGTCCGCCCTCGTGGCGTTGGGGCCCGACGTCGTGGCGGCCGCGGTCACGTACTACCAGACGCAGGACCCCTCGATGGTGTCGCAGGACCGGCGGGCGACCATCCTGCCCACGGTGCTGGCCGGGAAGGTCAGCGAGGCCACGAAGAAGGTGCCCGCGCTGCGCCGGGTGGCGGCCGCGGAACGGGACCCGAACTTCGCCACGCAGCTCGTCGGCGATGCCGCCGCCGCCGAGGAGGTCGGCCGGATGGCGCAGGACGATCTCGCGACCGGGGGGACGCTCGGCCTGGTGATGGCGCTGCTCCTGCTGGTGGCCGCTCTCGGTGGTGTGATGGCGCTGGGCCTGCCGATGGTGGTCAACGTCGCCGTCGTCGTCGTGAGCCTCGCCCTGATGGCCATCATCGGGCAACTGGTGCAGTTCTCGGCCCTCGCGGCGCTGTCCGTCGGCGTCTTCGCGCTGGCGGTGGCGATCAACCAGTCAGTGGTCGTCGTCGCCCGCTACCGGCTGGAGCGGGTGCAGGGCCTCGACCCCGTCGCCGCGGCCGAAGCGGCGGCGACGGCGTCCGGCCGGGTGAGCGTCTACGCCGGGGTCGCGGTCGCCGTCGCCTTGGCCGGCATGCTCCTCGTGCCGTCGAACGTGGTGAGGAGCGTCGCCGCCGGGGTGATCCTGGTCGTGGTCGTGGGCAGTGTGGCCTCGGTCACCCTCGTCCCCGCCGTCCTCGTGCTGATGGGCGACCGCGTCGAGCGTCTCTCCGTGCGCCCCGGAACGGTGATCTCGGACGGACGACCCGGAGTGGTGGGTGGGATCGCCCGCACCGTGACCGGGATGCCATCGGTCGTCGTCCTGTTCTGCCTGGTCCTACTCCTGGGCGCCGCCAGCCAGTGGAGCGACCTGCGGGTCGGGACGCCGAGTCCCACGACGCTGCCGGCCACCAGCGAGTCGGCCCGCGCCATCGGCGCCCTGGCGGCGTCGTTTCCCACCCTCGTGCGACCTGTCGTCGTGGCGGTGGACGGCGAGCGCTCCGATCCCGCGGTGGCGGCGGGCGTCGACCGGCTGGTCGAGGCGTTCGCGCGAGACGGGATGTTCCTGCCGGCCACCGTGACGGAAGGCGACCGGATCGTGGTCATCTCGGCCCCCTTGCTGGCCGACCCGACCGGTGGATCAGCGATCTCCGCCGTCCACCGGGTGCGCGACGACTACGTGGCGGCCGCCTTCTCGGGGGTGCCGGCGGAGACCTCTGTGGGCGGGACCACCGCCGGCTTCGCCGACGCGGCCGCCGCCGCCGAGCGTTGGCTTCCCATCGTCGTGGCCATGGCCATGGGCGCGATCCTGCTCTTGCTGACAGTCGCCCTGCGATCTGTCGTCCTGCCCGTGGTCGCGGTGCTGTGCAACCTCCTGACCACCGCCGCCGCGTTCGGGTTGACGGCCATGGTCTTCCACCACGGCTTCGCCGCCGGCGTGCTCGGCCTCCAAGAGACGGAGCACGTCTATCTCTGGATCCCCTTGATGGTGTACTGCGTCCTCGTCGCCCTCTCGGTCGACGGGTTCCTCCGAATCGCCGCGGGCATCCGCGAACGCCAGCTACGGGGTGCGAGCACCGCCGACTCGGTGGTGTTCGGGATGCGCACGGTGGCGAGCGTCGTGATCGCGGGGACGCTCGTGCTCCTGCCCCTGCTCGCCGGGATCGCGTCGGGCCGGGGCGTGATCTTCCAGCAGGGCGCCTTCGCCCTCGCCGCCGGCCTTCTCGTCGATGCCCTCGTCGTGCGGCTGTTCCTCGTCCCGGCGACGATCTCCCTCCTGGGCCGCCACGCCTGGTACCTGCCCAGGTGGCTCGACTTCCTGCCCGACGGGGCCGCGGGAGGCGTGAGCGCCACCGCGTGGACGCGGGACTGGTCCGAACGCCAACCAGGACCGAGCGTCGTGGGTACCGCGGGCCGGCGTTGACGACGCGTGCCGACAGACATTCCTACTGAACTGGAGGGCTGAGCATGTCGCTCCTGTCCCGTATCACCGCCGCCACCAGCTCCGACGACCTGGCGGAGATGGTGAACGCCATCCTGTCCAACCTGGATCCGTCCGCCCCCCAGGATCTCCTCGGTGCCTTGGGTGACATCGCGCCGATGCCGGTCCCCGACGCCCTCGGTTCTCCCGCCCGCCGCCCGGCCATCGGCCCGAGCGGTTTGGGGACGGCGGCGGCCCGCATGCTGCTCCCTACCCCGACCGACGCCATCCCCGATCTCGACGGGCCGCGACATCCTGAACCGGCGGGCAAGGACGACGACCCGTATCCCGCGGTGTTCTGTCCCGGCCCTGTCCGCGACAACTACGCGCTCGGCGAGGCGGTCAACGACAACCTGGTCGAGTGGGCCGAGCAAGTCGGCATCTACCCGGGCCAGCTCGACAAGGTCCGCACCGCCAACTTCGGGCGCCTGATGATGCTGACCCACCCCGGAACCGACGACCCTGACCGGCTCTTGGCCGCGGCGAAGTGCGTCCTGGCCGAATGGGCGACCGACGATCATTACCTCGACGACGAGTCCCTCGGCGCCGACGCGGCGACGATCGGCTGCCGCCTCGGTGTCAGCTACGCCGCCATCGACCCGGCCGATCTCCCGGTCACCTACGCGCTGCAGCTGGATGAAGCCATCTCGGAGGACCCGGTCGCGGTCGCCTACCGATCGGCGTTTGCCCACCTCGCCCGGTACACGAGCGCGACCCAGGTGGCCCGGCTCCATCACGAGCTGGCGGTGATGTACCTGGCCTACAACCACGAGGCGACGTGGCGCCGGACGGGCCGCATCCCGCCGGTCTGGGAGTACCTGACCCACCGGCACGAGAACAGCTTCCTACCACCGATGGTGCTGGTCGACCCGGTCGCCGGCTACGAGGTCCCCTCCTTCGAGTTCGCCGATCGCCGGGTGCGCCGCGTGTTCTGCCTGGCCGGCACCGCCAGCGTGATCCTGAACGACCTCTATTCGATGGGCTCGGAATCGGACACCGACTTCGACCTGCCCAAGGTCGTGGCCCACGAGGAGAACTGCTCCCGGCGGGAGGCCATCGAGCGGACCATCGAGATCCACAACGAGCTCATGCACATGTTCGTCGACGAGGCGACGATCATCAGTCAGATCGGCTCGCTGGCGCTCCGCCGTTTCCTGGCTGACATCTGGGCCTGGCTCGGTGGCAGCCGCGAATGGCACAGCACCACCGGCCGGTATCGCGCCGCGACGGCCAGCGCCTGACCCGCCGATCGGGCGCGGCCATCGGGCAGCGACGGCCGGGGGCGATTTCCGGACGTCGGAATGAGCGGTTTTCCGTAGGGCCGGCGGCGGGGCGATTGCGACTACGGAGTTGCGGGTCACGACGGCAGGGGCGGTTTTGTAGCGTCCCCGGAGCGACATCGGGACGTGGCCAGCCTTGGCAATCCGAGTGAAGAAGTGAGGTTTCTCAGCACCCGAGTACGACCGAAAGATCGCACCTAAATCTGTCAATCCAGCTGGGGAACTGGAGGGATCAACGTGAGTGACACGACCCTGACCGACCTGGCTGCCCAGAACGGGCACAACGGCGTCGGCCCCAACGGCGACCAGATGAGCCTGTCGACCAAGGCGGCGGCCAACCTGGCCACCACCACCAAGACCCCGCCCCAGATGCAGGAGATCTCCTCCCGCTGGCTGCTGCGGTTGCTGCCCTGGGTCGAGGTCTCCGGAGGCCGCTACCGGGTCAACCGCCGCCTCACCTACACCGTGGGTGACAACCGGATCAGCTTCATCTCCACCGGCGCCGAGGTGCGGGTGGTGCCCCAGGAGCTGCGGGAGCTGGCCGGCCTGCGGGGATTCGACGACGACGAGGTGCTGGCCGACCTGGCCGGGCGCTTCGTGCAGCGGGAGTACGGCGCCGGCGACATCATCGTCTCCCGAGGCGAGCCGGCCGACTCCATCGTCCTCATCGCCCACGGCAAGGTCAACAAGATCGGCGCCGGCAAGTACGGCGAGGACACGGTCCTGGGCACCCTGGCCGACGGCGACCACTTCACGTACCAGGCCCTGCTCGAGTCGGCCGACACGTGGGACTTCACCGCCAAGGCGGTCACCCCGGTCATCGCCCTGACCCTGAGCCAGGAGGCTTTCGAGACGGTGGTGGCCACCTCCCCCGCCCTGGCCGCCCAGGTGGCCGCCTATCAGCTGGGCCAGGCGCACCCCCAGAACCGCTTCGGCGAGGCCGAGATCGAGCTGGCCTCCGGGCACCAGGGCGAGCCCGAGCTGCCCGGCACGTTCGCGGACTACGAGTCCACCCCCCGGGAGTACGAGCTGCAGGTGGCCCAGACCGTGCTGCGGGTCCACACCCGGGTGGCGGATCTCTACAACAACCCCATGAACCAGACCGAGCAGCAGCTGCGCCTGACCATCGAGGCCCTCCGGGAGCGCCAGGAGAACGAGATGGTCAACAACCGCAGCTTCGGCCTGCTCCACAACGCAGACTTGTCCCAGCGCATCCAGACCCGCACCGGCGCCCCGACCCCGAACGACTTCGACGAACTGCTGGCCTGCGTACGCGACGCCGCCTTCTTCTTCGCCCACCCCCGCGCCATCGCCGCCTTCGGGCGGGAGTGCAGCCGGCGGGGCGTGTACCCGCAGGCGGTCGACATGGGCGGCCAGAAGGTCCCCGCCTGGAGGGGCGTCCCCGTTCTGCCGTGCAACAAGATCGGGGTCAGCGCGGCCCGCACGACTTCGGTGATGTGCCTGCGCATCGGCGAGGCCGACCAGGGGGTCGTGGGCCTCCACCAGACCGGGCTGCCCGACGAGTACCAGCCCGGCCTCAACGTCCGGTTCATGGGCATCAACGAGAAGGCGATCATCTCCTACCTCGTCAGCACCTACTTCTCAGCGGCGGTCCTGGTCCCGGACGCCCTCGCCATCTTGGAGAACGCCGAAGTCGGAAGCTACGAGGCCTGAGGACGAGTCGGCACGGCTGAGGCCGGCGCGCGCCCATGAACCCGTACAAACTGCCCGATTTCTACCTGCCGTGGCCGGCGCGGCTGAACCCGCACCTCGAGGCCACCCGGCCCATACACGCGATGGGCCCGGGAGATGGGCTTCTTCGGACCCGTCGAGCCTGACGGTCCCGTCGTCTTCGAGGAGGACAGCTTCGAGGCGATGGACTTCGGCGGGTTGTGCGCCCACACCCATCCCGACGCGCCCGCGCCTGAGCTCGACCTCATCACCGATTGGTACGTGTGGGTCTTCTATATCGACGACCACTTCCTCGAGGTCTACAAGCGCCCGATGGACAAGGCGGGAGCCAAGGCCCATGTCCGCCGGCTGCCGATGTTCATGCCCGTCGACCTGACGAAGCCGATGCCCGAGCCCACCAACCCGGTCGAGCGAGGGCTGGCCGACCTGTGGCTGCGGACCGTGCCCACCAAGTCCGTCGGCTGGCGGCAACGGCTCTTCGACAACAACCACGCCTACATGGACGGGTTGCTCTGGGAGATGGTGAACATCGACCAGGGGCGGGTGGCCAACCCGATCGAGTACATCGAGATGCGGCGCCGGGTCGGCGGCGCCCCCTGGTCGGCCAACCTGGTGGAGCACGCCAACTTCGTCGAGGTCCCCGATCGGATCGCCGCCACCCGGCCGATGAAGGTGCTGCGGGACTGCTTCTCCGACGCCGTCCACCTCCGGAACGACCTCTTCTCCTACCAGCGCGAGACCACCAGCGAAGGCGAGATCAACAACAGCGTCCTGGTCGCGGAGCGATTCTTCGACGTCGGCCCCCAGGAAGCGGCCGACCTGGTCGGCGACGTCCTCAATTCGAGGCTCTACCAGTTCGACAACACCGCCGTCACCGAGGTCCCGCTCCTCTTCGAGGACTACGCGCTGACCCCGATCGAGCGCGAGCACGTCCTGCTCTACATCAAGGGTCTCCAGGACTGGCAGTCGGGCGGCCACCAGTGGCATCTGGAGTCGAGCCGCTACATGAAGGAGGAGCCGGCGGAAGCCACGTCGCCGTCCCTCCCGATCGGTTCGACCGGCCGTCGGCTGTCCCTGTCGCCGGTGGCGCTTGGCCTGACCCGGTTCAAGAGCTTCGCCTTCGTGCCCTACCGGGTCGTCGGCCCCACCGACCTCCCCGACTTCTATATGCCGTACCAGTTCCGCACCAACCCCCATCTGGGCGCGGCCCGGGTCCGGCTCGTCTGCTGGGCCGGGAGATGGGCCTCCTCGACGCTCTCCCGGGCCTTGCCGGCTCCGGCGTCTGGGACGAGCGCAAGCTCGTCGGCTTCGACTTCGCCCACTGCGCGGCGATGATCAACCCGACCGCTCCAGCCGGCGAGCTCGACGTGTCTTCGGGTTGGCTCACCTGGGGCACCTACGTCGACGACCTCGTCCCCCTCGCCCACGGGCGCACCCGCGACCTGGCCGGGGTCAAGGCCTTCGCCGCCCGCCTGGCCTTGTTCATGCCCCTCGACATGGCGTCGATGCCGCCGCCGCTCACGCCCGCCGAGCGGGGGCTGGCCGATCTGTGGGTGCGCACCGTGACCCCGATGTCGATGGACCAGAGACGGCTCTTCCGGCAAGGCGTCGAGGAGATGACCCAGTCCTGGTCGTGGGAGGTGGCCAACGAGATCCAGAACCGCATCCCCGACCCGGTGGACTACGTGGAGATGCGGCGCAAGTCCTTCGGCGCCGAGCTGACCGCCAGCCTGGCCCGGCTGACCCACCT
The DNA here is from genome assembly GCA_963801205.1 of uncultured Acidimicrobiia bacterium. Classification (GTDB taxonomy): domain Bacteria; phylum Actinomycetota; class Acidimicrobiia; order Acidimicrobiales; family AC-14; genus JAXDMK01. Next base: position 36,846 of record CAWDDV010000010.1, on the reverse strand, counting down.
GGACGTCGTCCCTGCCGCCGTCTTCCACGCCCGGCCGTTGCGGAACCTGGAGAACGCGGCCATGGACTACGGCTGCTTCACCAACGACGTCTTCTCCTACCAGAAGGAAGTCGAGTTCGAGGGGAAGCTCCACAACATGGTGCTCGTTATCGAGAACTTCCTCGACGTCGACCGGCGGCGGGCGGTGGGCGTCGTGAACGAGCTGATGACGGCCCGCATGTGCCAGTTCGAGCGCATCCTCGCCGATGAGCTGCCCGCCCTCTGCAAGGAGCTCGGCCTCGACCACGAGACGAGCGAGGCGGTGTCCAGCTACGCCGGCGGTCTTCAGGACTGGATGGCCGCGGTCCTGGAGTGGCACCGGCGCACCGCCCGCTACGTGCCGTCGAACCTGCGTCACCGGCTGGCGCCCGGTCAACCGCTGGGCGCTCCAGTCGGCCTGGGGATGTCCGCCGCCCGTTTCGCCAGCCTCGCCGGCACCCGAGCCCCGTTACCGCTGACCGCCTCATGAACGCCGAGCTGCCCGTTGCTCCAGACCTGGAGGACTACCTGTGACCGACACGACGATGACCGACCTGGCGGCCCAGAACGGGCACGACGGCGTCGGCCCCAACGGCGACCAGATGAGCCTGTCGACCAAGGCGGCGGCCAACCTGGCCACCACCACCAAGACCCCGCCCCAGATGCAGGAGATCTCCTCCCGCTGGCTGCTGCGGGTGCTGCCCTGGGTCGAGGTCTCCGGAGGCATCTATCGGGTCAACAGCCGCCTCACCTACTCGGTGGGTGACGGGCGGTTGACCTTCATCTCCACTGGGGCCGAGGTCCAAGTCGTACCCCAGGAGCTGCGGGAGCTGGCCGGGCTGCGGGGCTTCGACGACGACGAGGTGCTGGCCGCCCTGGCCGGGCGCTTCGTGCAGCGGGAGTACGGCGCCGGCGAGGTCATCGTCGCCCGGGGGGAACCGGCCGACTCCATCTGCCTCATCGCCCACGGCAAGGTCAACAAGATCGGCGCCGGCAAGTACGGCGAGGACACGGTCCTGGGCACCCTGGCCGACGGCGACCACTTCACCTACCAGGCCCTGCTCGAGTCGGCCGACACGTGGGACTTCACCGCCAAGGCGGTCACCCCCGTCATCGCCCTGAACCTGAGCCAGGAGGCCTTCGAGTCGGTGGTGGCCACCTCCCCCGCCCTGGCCGCCCACGTCGCCGCCTACACCGCGGGCCAGGCCCATTCCCAGAACCGCTTCGGCGAGGCCTCCCTCGAGCTGGCCTCGGGGCACGAGGGCGAGCCCGAGCTGCCCGGCACGTTCGTCGACTACGCCGTCCAGCCCCCGGGAGTACGAGCTGCAGGTGGCCCAGACCGTGCTGCGGGTCCACACCCGGGTGGCGGATCTCTACAACAACCCCATGAACCAGACCGAGCAGCAGCTGCGCCTGACCATCCAGGCCCTCCGGGAGCGCCAGGAGAACGAGATGGTCAACAACCGCAGCTTCGGCCTGCTCCACAACGCGGCCCTGCCCCAGCGCATCCAGACCCGGACCGGCCCGCCGACGCCGGACGACTTCGACGAGCTGATCTCCCGCCGCCGCAAGGCGCGGTTCCTGTTCGCCCACCCCCGCACCATCGCCGCCTTCGGGCGGGAGTGCAGCCAGCGGGGCGTCTACCCGGAGCCAGTCGACGTCGGTGGACGCCCGGTTCCCGGCTGGCGGGGCGTCCCGATCCTCTCGTGCAACAAGATCCCCGTCACCCCCCAGCAGACGACCTCCGTGATCTGCATGCGCGTGGGCGAGGACGACGCGGGTGTGGTCGGACTGCACCAGACCGGCCTGCCCGACGAGGTCGAGCCCGGCCTCAACGTGAGATGCATGGGGATCAACGAGAAGGCGGTCATCTCCTATCTCGTGACCACCTACTTCTCAGTCGCCGTTCTCGTCCCCGACGCCCTGGGGGTCCTCGAGAACGTCGAGGTCGGGCGTTGATGGGCACGTCCGCCCACGCCCGCACCGTGTCACTGGACGAACCCCGTCCGGTGGGCGAGCTGCTGGACGAGGGCACTCGGCTCGTCGATCCCGCGGCCCGGGAAGCAGTCGACAGCCTGCCCGGCGCCATGCGGCGGATCGCTGGCTACCAGTTCGGGTGGTGGGATGAAGACGGCGTTCCGACGCCGGGCATCGGCGGAAAAGGGGTCCGGTCGGCGCTCGTCCTGCTGGCATCGGAGGCGGTCGGGGGATCGACGAAGGCGGCGGTGCCGGCGGCCGTCGCCATCGGGCTGGTCCACGAGTTCTCCCTCCTCCACGACGACGTCATGGACGGTGACGAGACCCGCCGCCACCGGCCGACGGCCTGGACCGTCTTCGGGGTCGGCGAGGCGATCCTCGCCGGCGACGCGTTGCTCGCCCTCGCCCTCCAGGTGCTGGCATCGAGCGCCAACCCCAGCGCCCAGGACAGCGTGACCTCGTTGAGCAAGGCGGTGCTCTCCCTCGTCGACGGTCAGATCGCCGACCTCGCCTTCGAGGCCCGCGACAACGTGACCCTCCCCGAGGTCGTCGCCATGTCGCAGCGCAAGACGTCGGCGCTCATCGGCGCGGCCTGCGCCCTGGGCGCCGGCTTCGGCGGCGCCGGTCCCCGGACCGTCACCCGCCTTCGGCAATTCGGCGAGCAGTTGGGCCTCGCATTCCAGTACGTCGACGACCTGCTGGGGATCTGGGGGGACCCGTCGGTGACGGGCAAGCCGGTCCACGCCGATCTCCACCGGCGTAAGAAGTCGTTGCCGGTGGTGGCCGCGCTGACCTCGGGCTCGCCGGCCGGTGCCGAGTTGGCGGCGCTCTACCGGGGGACGGACCCCTTGTCCGACACCGACGTGGCCTTGGCCGCCGAGCTGGTCGACGCGGCCGGCGGCCGGGCATGGAGCCAGGCCGAGGTGGACCGGCTGCTGGCCGCCGCCCTCGACGATCTCGACTCGATCAACCCGTCGTCCCGGCCCCGAGCAGAGCTGGGAGAACTGGCCGAGCTCGTCGTACGGCGAGACCGTTGAGGGTCCTGCTGTCGGGCCTGGAGGCCGTTGGGAGCCCGGCCGACCTGCGGGGGCTGGGCGCGGAGCAGCTGGAAGACCTCGCCGCCGAGATCCGTCAGTTCATCGTCCGCAGCGTGGCCGTCAACGGCGGCCACCTCGGCTCGAACCTGGGCGTGGTCGAGCTCACCCTCGCCCTGCACCGGACCTTCGACTCACCCCGCGACGTCATCCTCTGGGACACCGGCCATCAGGCCTATGTCCACAAGATCGTCACCGGCCGACAGGCGGGATTCGAGCGCCTGCGCCAGGGCGGCGGCCTGTCGGGCTACCCGTGCCGGACCGAGTCCGAACACGACTGGGTCGAGAACAGCCACGCGTCCACGATCCTCAGCTACGCCCACGGCCTCGCCGTCGCCTTCCGGCTCCACGGTGAGGGCACCCGTCGCATCGTGGCTGTCGTCGGCGACGGTTCCCTGACCGGGGGGATGGCGTTCGAGGCGCTGAACAACCTCGGCCACAGCCAGAGCCAGGTCCTGATCGTCCTGAACGACAATGGCCGCTCCTACGCACCGACGGTCGGCCGCCTGGCGACCGGGCTGACCCGCCTCCGCCTCCACCCCACCTACGTGAAGCGGAGAGACTGGTTCCAGCGGGCCCTGCGGGGAGTGCCGAAGGTCGGCGAGTACCTCGACCGCGGCGTCGACGGAGTCAGGGCGGCGGCCCGAGAGGTCGCCAGCCCGGACGGCTTCTTCGAGAACCTCGGCATCCGCTACGTCGGCCCGGTGGACGGTCACGACGTGGGCCGGATGGAGCAGATCCTCGAGCTCGCCTTGCACCACGACGGGCCCATCGTGGTGCACGTCCTGACCCAGAAGGGCCGGGGCTACGGCCCGGCCGAGGCCGACGGCGAGCGGTGCCTGCACGACGCACCTCGATTCGACGTGCTGACCGGTCCGCCGCCCTGGGCGCCCGGCGGGTACACGGAGGTGTTCGCCCGGGCCATGGTGGAGCTGGGCGAGCTCCACCCCGGTCTCGTCGCCATCACCGCGGCCATGGCCGGGCCGACCGGGCTGCGCCCGTTCCAGGAGCGCTGGCCGGACCGGGTCATCGACGTCGGCATCGCCGAGCAACACGCGGTCACCGCCGCCGCCGGCATGGCCATGGGCGGGTTGCGCCCGGTCGTCGCCGTCTACTCGACGTTCCTCACCCGGGCGATCGACCAGATCAACCTCGACGTCGGCCTCCACCGCCTGCCGGTGGTGTTCTGCGTCGACCGGGCCGGCATCACCGGCGACGACGGCCCCTCTCACCACGGAATCCTGGACCTGGCCCTGCTGCAGCAGGTCCCGGGGATGACGATCCTCGCGCCGTCGTCGGCCGAGGACCTGCGACGCATGCTCGACCACGCCCTCACCCTCGACGGGCCGGTCGCCATCCGTTACCCCAAGGCCCTGGCCCCGGCGGCGCCTCCGGGCCTACCCGGTGACGGCTGCCTGGCCCGACGCTTGCAGCGGGGGCGCGATGTCTGCCTGCTGGCGGTGGGCAAGATGCTGGCCGCGGCCGAGGAAGCCGCCCGCATCCTCGGCCGCAACGGAATCACGTGCACGGTCTGGGACGTGCGCGCGGTCAAGCCGCTCGACCGGGCCATGCTCGACGACGCCGCCTGCCACCCGCTGGTGGTCACTGTCGAGGACGGTGTTCGCCAGGGCGGTGCCGGGGCGGCCGTCGCCGCCTCCCTGGCGGCGTACGCCGACGTCGTGGGCGTCCGGCGGCCGGTGGTCCGCGTGCTCGGCGTCCCCGACAGGTATATCGCCCACGGCCACCCCGACAGCATCCTGGCCGCGCTCGGTCTCGACGGCGCGGGGATCGCGGGCGTGGTGCTGGCCCAGGTGCCAAACCGAATGATCGCGGTACGGCAGTGACCGGCCCGGGAGGCCGGTCCATCGAGCATGCACTGGGCCATCCGTCGAAGACGGTGGACCAGTGACCGGCCCGGGAGGCCGGTCCATCGAGCATGCACTGGGCCATCCGTCGAAGACGGTGGACCAGTGACCGGCCCGGGAGGCCGGTCCATCGAGCATTCAGTGGGCCATCCCGTCGAAGAGGGTGGACCAGGGACCGAGCAGATGGTCGTCACGTTGGGCGAGGACGGCGAGCCCCTCTCGACGATGGCCCGGATGGCGGCCCACCGGGCGCCGGGCGTGCTCCACCTGGCGGTGTCGCTCCAGGTGGTGGACCCCTCGGGCGACTGGCTGATCCAGCGCCGGGCGGCCTCCAAGCGCACCTTCGCCGGCCGCTGGGCGAACACCTGTTGCACGCACCCGGCTCCGGGCGAGGACCCGGCCGACGCCGCCGCCCGCCGGGCCCACCAGGAAGTGGGGCTGGTCGTGTCCGACCTCATGCCCGCCGGCTGCTTCGTGTACCGGGCGGAGGACGAGGCGTCGGGCGTCGTCGAGTGGGAGAGGGACCACGTGTTCGTCGTCGTCGCCGACACCTCCGGCGCGGCCGCCGATCCGGCCGAGATCGACGAGATCGCCCGCCTGCCCTACGCCGACGCGCTGGGGCTCGTGCAGGCCGCATCCGGTGCGCCATGGGCCGCCGAGGTCCTGCGGCGAGCGGGCTCGGCCCTCCGCCGGCCAGCCGTCCGACGACGCCGGCGCCAACCCCCGAACTCGATGAGAGGAGATCCACCATGACGACCAACACCAACCAGGTCACAACCACCGACTACCAGCGGGACGTCGCCCGGTACTGGGACACGAACACCAATGACCCGGTCAACCTCGAACTGGGAAAGGTCGACGACCTCTACCACCACCACTACGGGATCGGCGACCCCGACTTCTCGTTGCTCCAGGCGGCGGACGACGTCCGGGACGAGCTGGTGATCAAGGAGTTGCATCGCCTGGAGACGGCCCAGGCCGACGTCCTCCTCGACAGCCTGGGCCGGGTCGGCGCCAGCGACCGGCTGCTCGACGGCGGTTCGGGCCGGGGGGGGACGAGCATCATGGCCAACCGCCGCTTCGGCTGCCACGTGGACGGCGTGACCATCTCCGAGTACCAGGCCGGCTTCGCCAACGACCAGGCCGAACAGCGGGGAGTCGACGACCGGGTGCGGTTCCACCTGCGGAACATGCTCAACACCGGGTTCCCGGACGGGTACTTCCGAGCCATCTGGACCAACGAGACGACGATGTACGTCGACCTGTTCGATCTCTACAGCGAGTTCGCCCGGATGCTCGCCCCCGGCGGGCGCTACGTCTGCATCACCGGCTGTTACAACGATGCCCTCGGTCCCAAATCGGCGGCGGTGACCACGATCGACAACCACTACATCTGCAACGTCCACGCCCGGAGCACGTACTTCAAGGCCCTGGCCGCCAACGACCTGGTCCCTCTCCACGTCGTGGACCTGACCCCCCAGACCATCCCCTACTGGGAGCTCCGGGAGCAGTCGTCGGTGCGGACGGGAATCGAGGAGGCCTTCCTCACCGCCTACCGCGAGGAGAGCTTCCACTACCTCCAGATCGTCGCGGTCAAGACCTGACTGCGCGTCAGCGGCCGACGTGGCTGACGAACTCCTCGAACTTGAGGTGCTTGGTGCGGTCGATGCGGTCGAGGTACTCGAACGTCACCCGGAAGGGGTAGCCGAAGGCGGTGTGGAGCTTGGCCGTGAAGGTCGCCTCCTCCTCCGCCGTCAGCGGCCGGGGACCGACGATCCGGGCCTGGACGTGCTCGAGATCGTGCTGGACGACCTGGATCTGGCGGATGGCGTCGATGCCCCTCCACGCCTCCATGTACAGCGGCCAGTGGCGCTCGCCCGAGGGCAGGGTGAGCAGGTTCCGGTGCCGGCCGAGGACCCGGGTGAGCACGGGCAGGCCCCGTCCGCAGCCGCACGCCTCGCCCACCTCGGCGTAGTCGCCGGACTCGTAGCGGATCAGGGGCATGGCGAAGTTGTGCAGCGGCGTGGCCACCACCCGGCCCGTCTCCCCCGGCCCGCACGGCGCACCGTCATCGTCGAGGACCTCGACGCACGTCACCTCCGACTGCACGTGGTAGCGCTCGGCCGTCGGGCACTGCAGGGCCAGGTAGCCGAGCTCGACGGCGCTGTACATGTCGGAGATGCCGACGCCGAAGACGTCCCGGCACAGCCGGCGCAGCTCGGGGCCGACGATCTCGCCCACCGTCCGGACCTCCCGTAGCCGGGGTAGGCGGGCGCCCGCCCCCCGGAACAGGTCGGCCAGGGCGGCCAGGTTGGAGGGGAAGGTCAGCAGGTAGTGGGGGTCGATGTCGGCCAGCCACCGGGCCTGGGCGGCCACGTCGACCTCGAGCCCCATGCGGTACATGGGCCCCGACTGGTAGATGGGGTGGACGGGAAGCCCCCACGTCTCGGTCCGGACCCCTGCCGCGGGGAGGGTCCCGGGCGGCCCGTAGGCCCGGATGACGGCCATGGTCCCCGCCGGGTCCCGTCCCCACCAGAGGTGCTCACGCACGGTCACGGCCATGAAGCACAGGGAGAAGGCCCGGGTCGTATGGACCCGCAGCGGCCGCCCGGTGGACCCCGACGTCGACGCCTCCGACAGCGGCAGGTGGTCGGCGGGCACGTCGTCGCTGCGCAGGCGCGCCCCGGCGTCCTGCACCGCCGCCCGGGTCAGGATCGGGAGCTGCTCCCACGGCGTGCCGGCGGCGTAGGCGGGGTCGTCCCGGTAGAACGGGACCGTCCGCCGGGCGTGATCGAGCAGCCCGGCGAGGGCGCCCCGCTGCCGCGCCGCCAGCTCCTCGGCCGGCAGCCATTCCGTCGCCGCCAGCTGGCCGTGGATGGCCAGGATGGTGGCGCTGTAGTCGTCGGGCACCGCCGGCCACCGCACGTGGCTGACGACCGACCGCCGAGGGGCGGCGTCGACCACCGCGGGCCGGGCCGTCACCGCCCGACCAGGCTCACGAAGTCCTCGAACCTGGTGCCCGGCGCCCACCCGGTCCCGTCCAGGAACACGAACGTCACCCGGAACGGGTAGCGGAAGCGGCGCACCAGCTCGGCCGCCACCACCGACTGCTCGTCGGCGGTGAGGGGTCGCGGACCGACGATGCGGGCCTCGATGTGGTCGGGCTCCCGCTGCACCAGCCGGAACTGGCGGATCACGTCCTCCAGGCCCGTCCAGGCGCTCACGAACGTGGGCCAGACGGTCTCACCGGTGGGCAGGACCAGCATGTTCCGCCGGCGACCCATCACCCGGTCGAGCACCGGCAGGCCCCGCCCGCACGGGCACGGCCGCCCCACCTGGGCGTAGTCGCCCAGGTCGTAGCGGAGCAGGGGCATGGCGTAGTTGTGGAGCTGGGTGACGACCACCCGGCCCGTCTCCCCCGGCCGGCACGGCCGGTCCTCCTCGTCGAGGACCTCCAGCAGCACCAGTTCCGACATCACGTGGTAGCGCTCGGCGGTCGGGCACTGAAGGGCGAGGTAGCCCAGCTCCTGGCAGCTGTACATGTCGGTGACGGGGACGCCCCACACCTCCCGGCACGCCTCCCGCACCTTGGGGCCGAGGCGCTCCCCGTAGCTGCGCACCTCCCGCAGCCGGGGGAGCGGGGCGCCCGTCTCGGTGAAGTACCGGCACAGGGCCAGCAGGTTGGAGGGCAGGCTGAGGAGGTAGGCGGGGTCGTGTTCGACCAGCCAGGCGGCCTGGTCGGCCACGTCCCGCGGCGCCGACAACATGGCCAAGGGCCCGGTCTCGTACACCGTGTCGATGGGCGCGCCCCACGAGGCGAAGACCCTCCCCTCGGGGGGGAACGTGGCGGTCCGGTCGGAGCGGAGGGCGACCGCGGTGGTCGACGGGTCCCGGCCGTGCCACAGGTGCTCGCGCAGGGTGCAGGCCAGCCAGAACAGGCTGGTGATCCGGGTCGCCTTCACCGTGAGCGGGCGGCCGGTCGAGCCCGACGTCGTCATGTCCGTCAGGGGGAGGTGGTCGGCGGGGACGTCGGTGCTGAGGAGGGCGTCGCCCGCGGCCTGGACCTGCTCCCGCCGGAGGACGGGGAGCTTCCTCCACGGCCGGCCGTCTGCGTACTCGGGACGGTCCCGGTAGTAGGGCACCGTGGCCCGGGCGTGGCCGAGGAGGGTGTCGAGGGCCTGGGCCTGGCGCCGGCGGAGCTCGTCGGCGGGCAGCCACTGGCTGGCGTCCAGCTCGTGCAGGATGCCGAGGAGCACCGCCGCCCACCCCGTCGGCACCGCCGGCCAGGAGATGCCCGTCAATGCCGACCTGGGGACCGCCACGACGCCGGTGGCCGGGCCCTTCGGCATGCCCAGGAGGCTACCGGCCGTCCGTCGACCGGGACCGGGAGCGTTCTTCGGCTGTTCACGACGCCGTCGCGCCGCTGATACGAGCCGCCTGGATGATGACGTCGACCCCAACGACGGACAGGAGGTACCTCGTGGCCAGGCGTGACCAGGACGCTCTGCCCTCCGGGCTGCCCAGCAACTACCTCAAGGCGTGTGCCCTGCTGCTGATCTCGGAGGCCCCCGCCCACGGGTACCAGCTGCTGGCCCGGCTCTCCGGTGTCGGCCCGATGGGATTCGACCTGGGCGCCCTCTACCGGGGCCTGCGGGCCATGGAGGACGACGGCCTGGTGACCTCCAGCTGGGAGTCGAGTGCGGTCGGTCCCGATCGGCGGGTGTACCGCATCACCGCCCGGGGGCGGCAGGTCCTCGACGCCGAGGCCGAGGTCCTGAGCGAGGTCCTCGATCACATGGCGACCTACATCCGCCGCTTCACCCGCATCGCCCGCCGGCCCATCGTCGCCGCCTGATCCCCTCCCGACAGGGGGATGATGGAGTTGCGCCTTGCGGTACGGCAGAGTTGTGGGGTTATTGCCGGGGTAGGGTTCGACTGACGAGACGGGGCCCATGAGACGGGGACTGACGATTTTCCTCCTGCTGGTGGTCCTGACTGTGCTCGGCGTGTCCATCGCCACCGTGATCAACCGCCAGGACGACGACGACACGTCCACCGCGGCCCCGCCGGCGGCCACGTCCACCACCCGGGCCGGCCCCACCACCGGCGGGATCGTCTCCACGACCACCCCGGGCGCGGGCGGCACCGCCCCCACCACCACCGCCACGGGCGGCGCCACCACCACCGCGGCCCCGGCCACCACCGCCGCCCCCGCCACCACGGCGGCGCCCGCTACCACCGCCGCCCCGGCCGCGACCGCGGCCCCGTCGGGAGCCACGACCACCACCAGAGTGTCGGGACCGACCACCACCCGAGCGGCCGGCCCCACCACCACGCTCTTCCGGTCGTCCACCACGGCCACCGCCCCCCTCAACCAGCTGCCCAACAGCGGCGGCACCTCGCGCCTGGCCCAGGGGGTCGCCCTCCTTGCCCTGGCCGCCGCCCTGGGCACCGTCGCCAGCCGGTCCCGCCGCCCGCCTGACCGCCCCGCCTGACCCGCCTGACCGCCCCGCACTGACCGTCAGGCGTCGGTCTTGCCGTAGAAGACGCGCTCGACAACCTTGCGCGACCGGCGGGTGACCCGGCGGTAGCCCTCCCGGAGGTCGGTGGCGGTCATGCCCAGGGACCGGGCGAGGGCCGCCATCTGCTCGGGCCGGCTGGGCAGCGAGTCCCCCGGCGCGCCCTTCACCAGGAACCACCGGTTGCGGGCCCGCTCGCAGAACCGGTAGGCGTCGGCCAGCACCTCCCGGTCCTCGGGGTCGAGAGCGCCGGCCTCCTGCAGACGGACCAGGGCGTCCATGGTGCCGGTGGCCCGCACCCCGTGGCTCAGCTGCAGGAGCTGGGCGGTGAACTCGACGTCGGACAGCGAGCCCCGGCCCAGCTTCAGGTGGAACTGGGGGTCCTCCCCGTGGGGGATGCGCTCCCGCTCGACGCGGGCCTTGACCCGGCGGATCTCCCGGACGTCGTTCTCGCTCAACGGCTTGGTCCACACGTGGGGCTCGATGATCTCGAGGAAGCGGCGGCCGACATCGGCGTCGCCGGCCACGAACCGGGCCCGGACGAGAGCCTGGCGCTCCCACGTCTGGGCCCACCGCTCGTAGTAGGCGGCGTAGCCGTCGAGGCTGCGGGCGAGGGGACCGTCCTTGCCCTCCGGGCGCAGTCCCACGTCGATCGGGTAGATGCGGGCCGCGGGCGTGGTGCCGGCGAGGAAGCGGACCAGGGACTCGCCCACCTTCTCGGCCGCCGCGAAGTGGTCCGCGTTGGAGCCGTCGTAGACGAAGAGGAGGTCGAGGTCGCTGGCGTACGACAGCTCGGACCCCCCGAAGCGGCCCATGGCGATCACGCCGAACGGCAGCGGGGGGTGGAGCGCCTCCAGGGCCGCCTGCAGGCTGGCCTCGGCCAGGGTGGTCAGCTGCCCGGCGGTGACGACGACCTGGTCCTCGCCGGGCGGGGCCAGTTCGAGGACGTCGCCCGCGGCCACCCGCAGCTCCTCCCGGCGCTTGTACCGGAGCAGGCCCCGCTGGCGGTCCTCCACGTGGTCCCGCCAGGCCAGGGCGGCCGACGCCCCCTGCAGGAGGGCCTCGGGCGGGCGCAGGGCGAGGGCATCGGGCTGGCCCAGGGCGGGGATCATGTCCGGGTGGTGCTCGAGCGTCTCGCTCAGCCGCCGGCTGGTGCCGAGGAGGGTGCACAGCCGGCGGGCGGCCTCGGGTGACTCCCGGAAGGCGGTGGCCAGCTCGGTGGCCTGGGCCGGGCCGGCGGCCAGCACCCGCAGGCCGAGCAGGCCCAGGTCGGGGTCGGGGGCCTCGGACAGCCACCCCAGGAGCAGGGGCAGCATCTGCTGCATGAGGCGGGACGACCGGGTCAGGCCCTTGGTCAGCTCCCTCAGGGCCAGGCGGGTGCGCTTGGCGTCGGTGAAGCCGAAGGCTCCCAGACGGGTGGCGACGGCCTCCTCCGACATGAGCGAGCCGGAGGCGTCGGTGGCGGTGAGGGCGTCGAGGAGGGGGCGGAAGAAGAGGTGCTTGTGGATCGAGCGCACGTTGGCCTGCTGGCGGGCGAGGAACCCGGCCAGCAGCTCGCCGGCGGTGGCCTCGGCCGTGTCCCGGTAGCCCATGACCCGGGCCAGGCGGTCGCGGCCGGCGAGGTCGGTGGGTGCGGGCAGGGTGTGCACCTGCTGCTCGTGGACCAGCTGCAGGCGGTGCTCCACGGTCCGCAAGAGGCGGTAGGCGCTGTCGAGGGCGCGGGCGTCGGCGGGGTCGATGTACCCGGTCGAGCCCATGACGGCCAGGGCGTCGAGGGTGGTCGGCGAGCGCAGGTCGGGGTCGGCCCGGCCGTGTACCAGCTGGAGCAGCTGCACCGAGAACTCGATGTCGCGGATCCCGCCCCGTCCCCGCTTGACCTCCCGGTCGGTGAGCCCCTTGCGGGCCAGCATCTCCTCCGACCGGGCCTTCATCGACCGCACCGCACGCAGGTCGTCGAGGGTGAAGGGCCGCTCCCACACCCGGGCGGCCCGGTCGATGAAGGCCCCGCCCAGGGCGGCGTCGCCGGCCACGGCGCGGGCTTTGAGCAGGGCTTGGAACTCCCACGTGTGGGCCCACCGCTCCCAGTAGGCCTCGAAGGACTCGAGGGTGCGCACGAGGGGTCCGTCGCGGCCTTCGGGGCGGAGGTCGACGTCGACCCGATAGCAGGTGCGGGCGATGTCGAGGATGGCGCGGGCGGTCTTGTCGTGGACCTCGGGGTCGCCCACGAACATGATGTCGATATCGCTGGCGTAGTTGAGCTCGCAACCGCCCAGCTTGCCCATGCCGATCACGGCCAGCCCAGGATCGGCCCCGGAGGCGGCGGCCGCGGCCTGGAGGACCTCGTCGGCCAAGCGGGCGAGGGCCCGGCCCACCGCCGGCAGGTCGTCGATGCCGGTCAGGTCGCGGGCCGCGATGCGGAGCAGCTCGAGCCGCTTCCACCGGCGGAGGTCCTCGGGGCTGTTCTCCACTGGGCTGTTCTCATCGGGCCTGTTCTCATCGGGACTGGTCCCGTCGGGACTGGTCCCGTCGGGCCTTGCCTCATCGGGCCTGGCCTGGAGGACGGGGCGGTGGCCGAGGTCGGCCAGCAGCTCGAGGGCGGCCGGCTCCGACACGAGCAGCTCGGTGAGCGACCGGCTGGCGCCGGTGACGGCGAACACCGCGTCCCGCAGGGCGGGCTCGGCCGCCAGGCGGGCCTGGACCCCCGGCACCACGTCCGACAACCGCTCGAGCGCCACCGCCACCGACGCCGGGGCCGCCGAACGCTCGATCGCGGTCTGCAAGCTCATCCCGCCCGAAGTCTGGCAGGAGGCGGCCGTTGATCCACTATCTCTCGAAGGGTGGTCAGGGAACCACGGAGGGTAGATACTCGTCTCCACGCGGTGACTCGGCGACTTGGAGGCCTCATGACGGCGCAGCGGCCCGCACGCTCCCTTTCCCTCGGCTTGGCGGTGGTCCTCGGCGCGGCCGTCCTGCTGGTGGGACCGGGCGCCCGCCCGGCGGCGGCGTGCTCCTGCATGGCCCGGTCCGAGCAGGAGTTGTTCGACGCGTCCCAGGCGGTGTTCCGGGGCCAGCTGGTCAGCTACCAGCCCCCGCCGCCCTCCCCGACCATGGCTCGGGCGACCCCGCCATCTGGACCTTCGCGGTGAGCGAGGTCTTCAAGGGCGACGTCGCCCCCACCCAACCGATCGTCTCCGCCGTCTCCACTGCGACCTGTGGGATCGGGCTTCCGCTGCAGGGCGAATTCTTCGTCTTCGCCTCCCGCCGCGACCTGGTCGGGCAACCGACCGGCGAGTACTACGCCAACCTCTGCGGCGGCACCCGGTCGACGGCCGCCGGCCCCTTGGAGGTGCCGTCGCTGGCGCCACCCACGACGGTGGCCCCCCCGCCCGTCACCACGGCGCCGGAGCCGGAGCCGACGACGTCGACCGTGCCGGCACCAGTCACCACGGTGGCGGTGGCGGTGGCGGTGGCGGTGGCGGTGACGGTCCCGGTGGTGCTCGAAGGGGCGGCGATCGGCGACGCCAGCCCGGTCTCCGCCAGCGACGACGCCGGGGGCATCCCGGTCGGGTTGGTCGCCGTCGTCCTGGGTGCCCTCCTGGCCGTCGGTGGGGCCGGGGTCTTCGGCGTGCGCCGGGGCCGGTAGGCGGCGAGTCTCGGCCCCCCGCTGGGTAGCCTCCTGGCGTGCCTCGCCTCCGGGTCGCCGCCTGCCAGCTCAACCTCGTCGTGGGCGACCTGGAGGGCAACGCCACCGCCATCCTCGACGCAATCGACAAGGCCGAGATCGCGGAGTGCGACCTGGCCGTGTTCCCCGAGCTGGCCATCACCGGCTACCCGCCCGAGGACCTCCTCCTCAAGCCCGGCTTCGTGGCCGACAACCGGGCCGCCCTCGACCGGGTGGCGGCCGGCACCGGCCGGTGCGCGGCGGTGGTGGGCTTCGTCGACACCGGCCGCGACCTCTACAACGTGGCCGCGGTGTGCGCCGACGGCAAGGTCCACGGGATCTACCGCAAGCGGCTGTTGCCCAACTACGGCGTTTTCGACGAGCAGCGATACTTCGTGGCCGGCAACGAACCGTGCCAGCTGTTCGTGATCGGTGGGGTGCGGGTGGGCGTCGTCGTCTGCGAGGACGCGTGGTCTCCCGACGGTCCCATCTCCGACCAGTCGGCGGGCGGGGCGGAGCTGATCGTCAACCTCAACGCGTCCCCCTACCACGCCGCCCGCCTGGCCGAGCGGGAGCGCATGCTCGCCACCCGCGCCCTCGACTCGTCGTGCTCGCTGGTCTACGTGAACCTGGTCGGCGGCCAGGACGAGCTCGTCTTCGACGGGGCCTCGTTGGTGCTCGACCCCCAGGGCCGGGTGGTGGCCCGGGGCGCCCAGTTCGTCGAGGACATCGTGGTGGTCGACGTCGAGGTCAAGCCCGTCTTCCGCAAACGCCTGCTCGACCCCCGGGGACGGGCCATGGCGGAGCCCCTGCCGGAGGTGATGGTGAGCCTGGCGCCGCAGGCGACCGCTCCCAGGGCCACCGCGGCGGCCGTGGGCGCGGCCGGTGGGCCTCCGCTGGCCGAGCCCCTGGGCCCGATCCACGAGATCTACCAGGCCCTCGTCCTCGGGACCCGGGACTACGTGACCAAGAACGGTTTCACCGACGTGGTGATCGGCCTGTCGGGGGGCGTCGACTCGTCCCTCGTGGCCACCATCGCGGTCGACGCCCTCGGCCCCGCCCACGTCCACGGGGTGATGATGCCGTCGCGCTACTCGAGCGAGAAGCTCCCTCACCGACGCCAAGGAGCTGGCCGAGAACCTGGGCATCGAGTGGCGGGTGATCGGCATCGAGGAGATCCACGGGTCGTTCTTGGAGATGCTGGCGCCGTCGTTTGCCGGTCGGGAACCCGACCTGGCCGAGGAGAACATCCAGGCCCGCATCCGGGGGGCCACCCTCATGGCCCTGTCCAACAAGTTCGGCTGGATGGTGCTGGCCACCGGCAACAAGAGCGAGATGGCCGTGGGCTTCTCCACCTTGTACGGCGATCTGGCCGGCGGGTTCGCCGTCATCAAGGACGTGCTGAAGACCACCGTCTACGAGCTGTGCCACGACCGCAACCGGCGGGCGGACGCGCCTTTGATCCCGGAGGCGGTGCTGACCAAGCCCCCGTCGGCCGAGCTCCGTCCCGACCAGCGTGACGACCAGTCGCTGCCCCCCTACGACCAGCTCGATCCCATCCTCGAGGCCTACATCGAGGGGGACACCACAGTCACCGACCTCGAGGCCGCCGGCTTCGACGGGGAGTTGGTGCGGCGGGTGGCCACCATGGTCGACCGGTCGGAGTACAAGCGCCGCCAAGCCCCTCCGGGGGTGCGGGTGACGCCCAAGGCGTTCGGCAAGGACCGCCGCCTGCCGATCACCAACCGCTATCGGGGCTGATCACCGCCTGATCATTCGACGGATCACCGACCGATCATTCGACTGATCACCGACTGGGGGTCTTGACCGGGCAGGTATGGTGAACCAAATGCGGCCGCCACCTGGCTGGGGCGGAATCTTCGCGCCTTCCGGGGCGTTCCATTTTTGATGCCACGACTGTAAGGACGTTTTCCCTGTGCCCAAGGAGCGCGTTGAGCGGGACGAGGAAGACCTCGTCCGACTCTACCTCACCGACATCGGGCAGTACCCGCTGCTCACCAAGGACGATGAAGTACGCCTGGCCAAGGCCATCGAAGGCGGCAACGAGGCGCGGCTGAAGCTCGAGTCCGACGGCACCGGCCTGCCTCAGGCCAAGCGGCGCGAGCTGCGCCGGGTGGCCCAGGAGGGCGTGAACGCCCAGCGCACCTTCGTCCAGTCCAACCTGCGACTGGTGGTGTCGATCGCCAAGAAGTACCAGGCGTCGGGGCTGCCCCTGCTCGACCTCATCCAGGAGGGGAACCTGGGCCTGATGCACGCGGTCGAGAAGTTCGACTGGCGCAAGGGCTTCAAGTTCTCCACCTACGCCACCTGGTGGATCCGCCAGGCCATCACCCGCGGCATCGCCAACACCGGCCGCACCATCCGCCTGCCCGTCCACGCCGGCGACACCCTCGCTCGGCTGCAGAAGGCCCGGGCCCGGCTGGAGCTTAAGCTGGGCCGTCCGGCCACGCTGTCGGAGCTGTCGGCCGAGGTGGAGATGCCGGAGGACAAGGTCACCGAGGCCCTCCGCTTCGCGGCCGAGCCCCTGTCGTTGTCCGAGCCCCTGCGGGAGGACGGCGACGCCGAGTTGGGCGACGTGGTCGAGGACCGGTCGGCCGAGTCCCCCTTCGAGGTGGCGGCCACCGCGCTGCTGCCGGAGGAGATCTCCAAGCTGCTCGGTCCCCTGGACGAGCGTGAGCGCGAGATCCTGCGGCTGCGGTTCGGGCTCGACCGGGGTGAGCCGCGCACGCTGGAGGAGGTCGGGGAGCACTTCAACCTCACCCGGGAGCGCATCCGCCAGATCGAGGCCCGGGCCATGTCGAAGCTGCGCCACCCGTCGAGCGACACGGGCGCGCGAGACCTGCTCGCCGTCTAGGCGCAGTTTTATTGGCGGAGGCGGACGGGAATCGAACCCGCCGGACGGGGAGCACCCGTCCCACCCGCTTTGAAGGCGGGGGACGCCACCAGGTCGCCTGACACCTCCGACGGCGACCGTAGCCCGCGGCCGCTCTCGTGGCGTGAGCCACGCCCAAGCGTGCGACCCCGGCCGCTGCCGCCGCCGCCGCCGTTCGCGTTCCGCGGCGCGCAGACGTCGCCTGGCGACTCGTCCGCGCCGCGGATCGGCGGTCGGGCGCTCCCTGTCTCAGGCCCCGGATACCATCGTGGCCATGAAGAAGCTGATCCTCCTGGCCGTGCTCGTCGTCCTGGGCGCGGTGGCGGCCAAGAAGGTCCGGGCCTCCTAGCTCGGAGGGCTTGCGCCCTCCCGTGATCTTCCACTAACTTTCCCTCCATCCTCTTCCCCCGAGTGGTCTTGTCGCGCTCTCGGAGGAAGTCCTCGGATGCTCATCGCCTGCTGGTCGCCCAAGGGCGGCACCGGCACCACCGTCGTGTCGTGCGCGCTAGCGCTCGTGCTGGCCCGGTCCCAACCCAGCCCGGGCGGTGTTCTCATCGCCGACCTGTCCGGCGACGTGCCTGCGGTGCTGGGCCTCCCCACGCCAGCGTCGCCCGGCGTGGTCGACTGGCTGGCCGCCGGCCCCGACGTCCCCGGGGAGGCCCTCGGGCGGCTGGAGGTCGAAGCCGGGCCCGGTCTGCGCCTGTTGGCCTGGGGCGGCGAGCTGACGGCGCGGGCGGCCACCGCGGCCGACGCCACCGAGCGGGGGGAGGAGCTGGCCGAGGCCCTGGCGGGCGGTGACGGCGGTCGAGGCCGGGTGGTGGTGGCCGACTGCGGGTCGGCGGCGGCGGGGGCCGCCCTGGCCGTGGCCGCCGCGGCCGACGTGTCCCTGCTCGTACTGCGTCCTTGTTATCTGGCGCTGCGGCGGGCGCTGGCCGCGCCCATCCGGCCGTCGGCCGTCGTCCTGGTCGACGAGCCCGGCCGCGCCCTCACCCGGCGCGACATCGAGGAGGTCATGGGCGTCCCGGTCCGGGCCGAGATCGCCTACGACCCCGCCATCGCCCGGGCGGTCGACGCCGGGCTCCTCGCCGGGCGGGTGCCGCGGACGCTGGAGAAGGCGTTGCGGGAGGCGGCGTGACTGGGGGGGCGTCGGTCAAGGCCCGGGTCCACGCCCGGCTGCTGGCCGACGGGCCCGGCGGCCGGCTGCCCGAGCGGGTGGCGGAGCTGGTGGCAGGCGAGAGCCCACTGGCGTCGCCCGGCGACCAGGCCCGGTTGGCGCGGGAAGTGCTGGCCGAGGTGTGCGGGCTGGGCCGCTCGAGCCGATCCTGGCCGACCCCGAGGTCACCGAGGTCATGGTCAACGGGCCCGGCCGGGTGTGGGTCGAACGGGCGGGCCGCCTCGAACGGGTGCCCGTCGCCCTCGACACACCCGCCATCGAGCACCTCATCGAGAAGGTGGTCGCACCCCTCGGCCTGCGCGTCGACCGCTCGTCGCCCCTGGTCGACGCCCGCCTGCCCGACGGGTCCCGGGTCAACGCCATCGTTCCGCCCCTCGCGGTCGACGGTCCCTGCCTCACCGTCCGCCGCTTCGGGGCCCGGGCCATCCCCCTCGCCGCCTTCGCCGCCCCGTCGGTAGTCGCCCTGCTGGCGTGGGCGGTGGCGGCCCGGCTCAACGTCCTGGTCTCGGGAGGCACGGGAGCGGGCAAGACCACCCTCCTCAACGCCCTCGCCGGCTGTATCCCGCCCGGCGAGAGGGTCGTCACCGTCGAGGACGCGGCCGAGCTGCGCCTCCCGGGCGAGCACGTGGTCCGCCTCGAGGCCCGGCCGGCCAACGCCGAGGGGGCCGGCGAGGTGCGCATCCGGGAGCTGGTGCGCAACGCCCTCCGGATGCGTCCCGACCGCATCGTGGTCGGCGAGGTCCGGGGCCCGGAGGCGCTCGACATGCTGCAGGCGATGAACAGCGGCCACGAAGGGTCGTTGTCGACCTGCCACGCCAACAGCCCCGACGACGCCCTCCGCCGGCTGGAGACGATGGTCCTCATGGGCGACGTGGGCCTGCCCCTGGCCGCGGTGCCGGGCCCAGCTGGAAGCCGCCCTCGACCTGGTGGTGCAGGTTGCCCGCCGGACCGACGGCTCGCGGCGGGTGGTGGCGGTGGCCGAGGTGGTCGACCAGACCGGCTGGGCCGCGTCCGCCGCCGGCGAGCCGCCACGTACCCGACTGGTCGCCGGTCCCGACGGCGTGATCGCCCTGCCCACTCGTGTGGCGCGGCACGAGGGGTGCCCGCTCCCGGATCGGGCATGGGTCGACGGGGGCCGGCTATGACCGGCCTGGGAGGCCGGTCCATCGGGCATTCACTGGGCCATCCCTCGCAGAGGATGGACCGGTGACCGCGGCGATTGTGCTGGCCGTGGCCGTGCTCGCCATCGGGGCGGCGCTGCGGGGCGGGCTGGAGGCCAACCGTCGGTCGCCGGTCTCCGCTCGGCTGCCGGCGGGGGTACCGGGCGCCGCCGCCGCCCGCCGACGGTGGGGGGAGTCGATGCCGCGGCCACTGCCTTCGCCGCCGACGTGGCTGGAGGCGGCCCTGGTCGACGCCGCGATCGACGTCCCCGTCGGCACCGCCTGGGCCGGCTGGCTCGGAGCCGCGGTCGTGGTCGCCCCGCTGACGGCTCTCGTCCTCGGCGTCCCGGCCGCCCTGCTGGCGACGGCGGCTGTAGCCGCCCTGCCACCGCTGGTCCTCCGGTCCCGCCGGGGACGGGCCGATCGTCGCCTGGAGACGCAGTTGCCGGCCGCGCTCGAATCCATCGCCCGGTCGCTCCGGACGGGCGCGTCGGTCCGGCAGGCGATCGCGGAAGCGGCCGCCGGTGCCACCCAGCCGGGGGTCGATCCCGGTCGGCACCGACGAGGCCGGGGCCGGCTGCAGGCCGAACTGGCGCTGGTGGCCGAACAGGCCGGCCATGGCGCAGGCCTGGTCGAGGCGTTGGAGGCGCTGGCCACCCGTCGGCCCAGCTCCGGGGTGCGGTTGGCGGTGGCGGCGTTGTGCCTCGGCGTCGACACCGGCGGGGCCCAGGCCCGGGCCGTCGACGGTGTGGCCGCCACCATGCGCGAACGGCTGGCGGTGGAGGCCGAGGTGCGAGCGCTCTCGTCCCAGGCCCGGATCTCGGCCCTGGTCATCGGCGTGGCCCCCCTCGGCTTCGGGGCCTTCGCCGCCGCCACCGACCCTCGCACGTCCGAGTTCCTCCTCCACACGCCCGTCGGTCTGACCCTGGTGTGCGTCGGGCTCCTCCTCGACGGCGTCGGGTGGCTGTGGATGCAACGGCTGTGCCGGGTGGCCCCGTGAGCGAGCCGCAGGCGAGCGAACCAATGTGGAGCGCTTGGGCCGGCCGCAGGCCGGATCCAGCAAAGGGTTTCGTTGGCGCAGCGTCCGAGAGGATGGTGCGCCAATGAGCGAGCCGCAGGCGAGCGAACCAATGGGGAGCGCTTGGGCCGGCCGCAGGCCGGATCAAGCGAAGGGTTTCGTTGGCGCAGCGTCCGAGAGGATGGTGCGCCAATGAGCTGGGTCCTGGGCCTGAGCGGGGCATGGATCGCGGTCGTCGTCGTCGCCGGGTGGCGGTGGCGGCCCGATCCCGACCGGGTCCGGGCCTTGTTCGACGCCGGGCCCCACCGCCGCCGCCGTCGTGGCCGCGGCCTCCAAGCCGGCGCGACGTCCGTTCACGACGTCGCCAGCAGCGTCGCCCTCCGGGTCGGGAAGGCGGTGCTCCGACGGCGGGGGCAGCCGCCCGACGCCGATGCGGCTACCTGCCGCCGCCTCGGCACCGCCCTGCTGGCGGGGGTGGCGGCGCTGCCGGTGCTCCCCGCGGTGGCAGTGCCGATGGCGCTGGTCGTGTGGGCCACACCGGGCCTGAAGGCCAAGCGTCGTGAACGCCGCCGCCTGGCCGCCCTGGCCGCCGACCTGCCCGACGTGGTCGACCTGCTCGTCCTGGCCGTCGGCGCCGGCCTCACCGTCCACCTGGCCGTGCGCAGCGTGGCCCGGCGGGCGCCTGGGCCGCTCGGCGCCGAGCTGGCCCGCGCCTGCGACGACGTCTCCCTCGGCCGCCGGCTGGCCGATGCCCTCGACGACCTTCCCGCCCGGGCCGGGGAGGCCACCCGTCCGCTGGTAGCCGCCCTCCTGGCCTCCGAGCGCTACGGCGCACCCCTCGGGCCGAGCCTCGAGCGGCTGGCCCACGAGGTGCGGGCCGACCGGCGCCGAAAGGCAGAGGAGGCTGCCCGCAAGATCCCGGTCAAGCTCCTGTTCCCCCTGGTGAGCTGCACGCTCCCCGCTTTCGGGCTGCTCACGGTGGCGCCCCTGATCGCCAGTGCCGTCCGGTCGCTGCGCCTGTGAGTTCGCAAACCTCCTGCAAGGAGCACCCATGCTCGCCATCTACGTCTACGCCATGACCCTGCTCGCCGGGTAGGCCCCGCCCCGGCCCCGGCCCCAGCCCCGGTTCGGGCTCCGTCGCGACGAGCGGGGCCAGGCCTCCGCCGAGTACGCCCTGGTGCTGCTCGGGGCGGCCGCCATCGCCCTGCTCATCGTGGCCTGGGCCACCAAGACCGACCTCATCGAGAAGCTTCTCGACGCGGTCGTGAAGAACATCACCGGAAAGGCCAAGTGACGAGGCGCCACGCCTCGAGGGGAACGGGCGACGAGGGCCAGGCTGCGGTCGAGCTGGCCCTCGTCCTCCCCCTCGTCGCCATCCTGCTGCTGGGCCTGGTCCAGGTGGGGCTGATCGTGCGCGACCAGATCCTGGTCGTCCACGCCGCCCGGGAGGCGGCGCGGGAGGTGGCGGTCGACGGCAGCCCCGGCGTCCCCGAGCGGGCGGCGACCGCCAGCTCCACGCTCGACCCCGGCCGGCTCACGGTCGAATCGAGCAATCGGGGCGGTCCCGGGAGCCGGGTCACCATCCGCGTTCGCTACCGGGCGCCCACCGACGTCCCGCTCGTCGGCGGGGCCATTCCCGACATCACCCTGGAGGCATCTGCCACTATGAGAGTCGAACGGTAGGCCCACACACACCACTGGCGGCGACAGGAAGCGGCCGCTACCCTGCTTCCGAGGCGGCTCAACCACTCAGAGTGATCGATCCACCTTTCTGAGCAAGAAGAAGCAGCACAAGGCTGGACCCGGGGTGAGAATTCTGGTACCTACATGCGGTAGGCACGTAGTTGCCACTCGGGGCGCGTTGTCGAGCACTCGGCTCGGCCACATCGGGAGGAGACAGAACAGCATGAGCATGTTCCGCCGAACCGGGGCGATCGCCCTATCGGCTCTCGTTGTCAGCGCGTTCCTCGTGATCCCGTCTCCGGCAACGGCCCAGACGGTCCAGACGCGGGCGGAGAGCTTCATCGCCACCGCCAGCGCTCGTGGGCTCAACCTGGAGGTGCTCACCCTCAAGCTCACCGTCGGAGCGTCCGGCATCCAGATGACGAGCGCGCCCCTGGCCAAGGCCACCGGCGGGGGCGTCCTGCTGGCCCCCGGCACGGTGAGCACGGTGGAGACCACCGGCGCCAGCCAGGCCTTGGCCCCGCCCAAGGCGTGCCTGCTGAACCTCCCCCTCGCCGGTCTCCTCAACCTCCAGCTCGCCTGTGGCGAGGCCAAGGCCGACAGCACCCCCGGAGCCCCCCAGGCCTTCGGCCAGGGCTCCGTCGCCGCCATCGACATCGGCGGCCAGCAGGTCCTCGCCCTTCTCGCCCCCGTCCTCGACGCCCTGGCCCCGCTGCTCGACCAGGTTCTCGGCACGGTCACCGGCGCCCTGACCCCGATCGTGGGCAACCTCCTCGGCGGGCTGGTGGGCGGCGCCGGCCTCGACCTGAACGCCCCCGTGTCCAGCCTCGTCGACATCATCAACAACGCCACCAACCTGGCCACCATCCGCCTCGGCAACTCCACCTCCCAGGGCATCTCCGAGACGGGCAAGGTCACCGCCACCGCCATCGCCCAGGGCGGCCAGATCGACGTCCTGCCCGGCCTCGCCCTCGGCGGTGCCCCCCTGCTGTCGATCGTGGTCGGCTCGGCCACCGCCACCTCCGTGTTCGACCGCTCCGGCGGCACCAGCACCCCCGGCTTCGACGCCGCCATCCTCACCGTCAAGCTCGGCCTGCCGATCCTCGGTGGCCTCACCGAGATCCCGGTCAAGCTCGGCTCGCCGCTGACCCTCCTCGCCGGCACGCCGCTCGAGTCCACCATCGCCCTCGGCGCCGGCTCCACCACCAAGAACCCCGACGGCAGCGTCTCCTCGGTGGCCGATGGCGTGTCCATCCACCTGCTCAAGGGCATCAGCGGCGGGATCAAGCTCGAGCTGGCCCACGCCGAGAGCGGCATCGGTGGACAGTCGCAGCTGGTCGAGCAGCAGAAGCTGGTCGAGCCGGTGGCGCAGCTGGCCAAGACCGGTAGCGACCCGTGGGTCCCGATGGCGGGCTTCGCCCTCCTGCTGGCCGCCTTCACCACCCGCCGGCTGGTCGTCGCCCGGCCCAGTGGCAACCGCAGCCCCTCCGACAACTAGGCGCCAACGTGACGTCGGACACTCCGGCGGCTCCGGTACCCTCACGATGCATCTGGATCGAGCCTGAATTGATTGGTAGGGCCGCGTGCTCATAAACGTCCTTCGCTCCCACCGCTGGCTTCGGGTGAGCCTCTCCGGCCTGTCGGTGGCGCTGCTCCTGGGCGGCGTGGCCCTCGTCGGCTACCCCTTCTTCACCAACGCCTGGCAGAGCCGCATCCAGGCCAAGCTCGATGACCAGCTGGTCAGTCCCGAGCTGCAACAGGCCTACAAAGAGGGCAAGGTCGAGACCGGCGACAGCCTGACCCGCATCCGCATCCCCGCCCTCGACGTCGACGTTGTCGTCGTCGAGGGCATCACCCCCAGCGCGCTGCGCGCCGGGGCCGGTCACTACCCCACCACGGCCCTGCCGTGCGAGATCGGCAACGTCGCCATCGCCGGCCACCGCACCACCTACGGCCGCCCGTTCGGCAACATCGACCAGCTCCAGGCGGGCGACACCATCGAGCTCATCACGCCCATCGGAGCCTGCTCGTACAAGGTGGCCAAGGACCCGTACATCACCGCGCCCGACGATCTCAGCCCGATCGCGGAATCCGGCGACAAGATGCTCACCCTCACCACGTGCCATCCGAAGGGATCGGCGGCACAGCGGCTCATCGTGCAGAGCACGTTCGTCGAGGACCTGAAGACCGCGTGAACGAGACCGCCTCGTCGCCCCGGGCGCGGCGGCGGGCCGGATGGCGCGGATGGCGGCCGGCGCGGCGGCGGTCGTGGTGCTGGTGGTGAGCACGGCGTCGCCGGCCAGCGCCGATCCCGAGCGGTCGATGTCGATCGACCCCACCGACGACGTGGCGGCACCGCCGGTCGCCGCCGGCTCCTTCACCGGCGCGTCCCTGCTGGGACTCTCGGTGGAGCAGATCGTCGCCATCGACCTGAAGGTGTCGCCCACCGGCCCCACCGGTGGCAGCCCTGTCACTCAGGACGGGTGTCAGATGGTCACTGACGGCGGCTGCCGGGGACCGCGGGTCACCTGGTTGTGGGAGATCCCCGAACTGGCCTACAACGGCCCTTACGTGGTCGAGGCCATCGGCAAGTTCTGCGACCCGCTGTCGCTCGGGTGCGGCAACCCCACATTGGCGCCCAACGAACCCATCCCCTTCCGGCTGGCGGCCGAGCCCAACGCCCCCTCCGACCTCAAGCTCGAGCCCGGCGACGACCGCAGCGTGGCCGTGTCCTGGGCCCGCAACCCCGAGCCCGACATCCGCTACTACGCCCTGTTCCGCAAGGACCCGGGGGGCGAGTTCCGGCGCCTGGGCAGCGACATCAAGCAGCCGGCGTCGGGAAGGCCGAGCTTCACCGACTCCAGCGCGGCCGCCACCAACGGAGGCGACTTCGCCTACAAGGTCTTCGCCGTCCGCAACGGCGCCTCGGGTGACAACAAGTCGGAGAAGATCTCCAAGGCGTCGGCCGAGCGCACCACCACCGTCGCCGCCCCGCCTACCACCATCAACCCGGCCGACCCCGGGGCGCCGGTCACCACCATCGCCGGCGAGGGTGTCGACATCGGGTCGTTCCTGTCGGGACAGGCGCCCACCCTGCCCACCCCGGGACCGATCTTCCTCGACCTCCCCGACACCGGGTTCGGCGAGATGCTGCCCTTCGGTGAGCTGCCCGGACGAGGCCGAGCCGGGCGAGGAGGACGCGGTCCTGCCCACCACGCCCCGGCAGCGCCAGGTCGCCGAGTTCAAGCGCAACCGGCCCCTCATCCCGGTGGCTGCCGGGCTCATCCTGCTGGTGATGGCCGGCCACGTCCGGCTGCTCAACGTTCGCACCAAGGCCGCGCCCGAGAAGCCGGCGCCCGGAACGTACGTGGCCCGGGCGCTGGAGGCGGCTCGGGTCAACCAGATCCCCATCGACGTCGCCACCGCCGTGGCCAACGGCGGCCACCACCGCACCCCACCCCCCGACGACGTGGCCAGTCTGCCGGTGTGGGCCGAGTTCGAACCGGTGGCCGCCCTCGGCCTGCTCGACGCCCCCGAGCCGTCGTCGTCGCCCTCGCCCGCCGCCCACGACGACCCCATCGGCGCCCTCCTCGCCCAGCCGGCCTACTACGAGATGGCCCTCTTCGGCCCCGAGCTCGACTCCGAGTTCCCGCCCCTGGTGATGGCCGCGGCCATTCCGGCGGCGATGGCGGTGGCCCCGCCGGCGGCGGCCCCGGCGGTGATGGCGGCGGCCACGCCGATGGCGCCGGCCGCGGCCCCGGCGGCCATCCCGGCAGCGGCCATCCCGGCGGCGGCCATCCCGGCGCCGGCGGCGGCCATCTCGGCAGCGGCCATCTCGGCAGCGGCGGCGGCCATCTCCGCGCCAACCAAGCCGACGGCGGCCAAGCGTGACCCCAAGAGGGCGGCCAAGCGGGCCCCCAAGGTCGCGCCCCGAGCCTCAGCCCGAACCCGAGCCGGAGCCGTTCTTCCCGCCCGAGCCCGAGCTCGAGTTGGAACCGGAGCCGGAGCCCGACCCCGCTCTCCTCTACAACTTCGACGGCGAGTCGGAGTGGTCGGCCGCGCCCGAGGTCTTCGTCTCCCCTCGCCGGTAGACGACGCCGCCCTCAGTCCAGCAGCACCCGCAGGAGGGACACCGCTCCCGCCTTGTCCAGCGGCTCGTTGAGGTTCCCGCACTTGGGTGACTGCACACACGACGGGCAGCCCGACGCGCACCCGCAGGCCGCCACCGCCTCCAGCGTCGCCTCCAGGTGGCGGCGACCGGCGGCAAAGCCCAGCTCGGCGATGCCGGCCCCGCCCGGGTAGCCGTCGTAGATCACGATGGTGGCCCGACCCGTCTGGGATTGGTGGTTGGTCGACAGCCCGCCCACGTCCCAGCGGTCGCAGATGGTGAACAACGGCAGCATGCCGATGGCGGCGTGCTCCACCGCGTGGACCGTGCCCGGCACCCGGGCCGGATGGATGCCGGCGTCGGCCAGCAACGAGTCGTCGATCACGTACCAGAAGGCCCGGGTCCGCAGCCGGGTGGGGGGCAGCTGCAACTCGACCGTCTCGATCGGCTCCCGGGTCGACCGCTTTCGGCGCTGGTAGCCCGTCACCCGCTCGGTGACCTCCACCGCCCCCACGAACAGCTCCGCCCGCCCCACCACCGCCCGGTCGTCGACGTCGAGCAGTTCGACGTTCAGGTCGGACAGGGCCTGGGTGACCTCGTCCGCCTCGCACGGCTCGACCCACGCGGCCCGGTCGGCCAGGTCCAGCGACGTCACCCGGTACTGGCGGCCCTGGTGCAGGTAGAGCGCCCCCTCGTGGACCGTCGAGTGCGCCCGCCCCTCGTCGACCGTGCCGATCAGGCGGACCTCCGTGTTCGAATCGATGGCCCCGGCGACGATGCGGAACTCCGACGAGGACAAGCCCGTCCGCAGCCCCACCGAAGGAGCGGGGGCGCCCCCGCCGGCGTACACCGCCCGCCCGTCCCGCAGCCGCAACCGGTCCGCCAACACCAGCCGGCGCACGCCCTCGTCGAGGTCGTCGCCCCACCACGCCTCGTCGGCGGGAGTCAACGGCAGCTCGTAGGCGGCGCAGGCCAGGTGGGGATCCAGCACGAAGGGGTTGCCCGGGTTCACCACCGCCGGCTCCGGCGAACGGGTGAAGACCTCCGACGGGTGGGCCATCAGCCACTGGTCGAGCTGGTCCTCCCCCGCCACCAACACCGCCGCCGACTGCTGGCGCTGGCGCCCGGCCCGTCCCGCCTGCTGCCACATGGAGGCGATGGTGCCGGGGAAGCCGTCGAGGATGCAGGCGTCGAGGCCGCCCACGTCGATCCCCAGTTCCAGGGCGTTGGTGGCGGCCACGCCCCGCAGTCGTCCCCCGAACAGCTCGGCCTCGATCTCCCGCCGCTCCGACGCCAGGAAACCCGCCCCGGTAGGGCCGGATCAGCTCGGCCAGGCCCTTGCCGTCCACAGACATGGCCGCCACCCGCCGGCGGGCCTCGGCCGCCACCAGCTCGGCCCCCCGCCGGCTGCGGGTGAAGGCGATGGCCCGCGACCCGCTGGCCACCAGCCCCGCCAGCAGGCGGGCCGACTGGCCGTGGCCCGACGCCCGGGTGCCGGCCACCTCGTCGACCACCGGCGGGTTCCACAGCACGAACACCCGCTCGCCTCGGGGCGACCCGTCGTCGACCACCTCCGCCACCGGGCCGCCCGCACAGGGCCGCCGCCAGTTCGCCCGGCCGGCCGATGGTGGCCGACGAGAACACGAACGTCGGGTCCGACCGATAGTGGGCGCACACCCGCCGCAGCCGGCGCAGGACGTGGCCCACGTGGGTGCCGAAGATCCCCCGGAGGGTGTGCAGCTCGTCGACCACCACGTACTGCAACCGGCCGAGGAACCGGGCCCACCGCTCGTGGTGGGGGAGGACGCCGACGTGGAGCATGTCGGGGTTGGTGAGCACCACCGTCGCCGAGCGCCGGGCCCAGCGCCCGGGCCGACGGGTCGGTGTCGCCGTCGTAGGTCGCCGGCACCAACCCGGGCACGCCGCCCACGCCGCCCAAGCCACCCATCGACCGCAGCTGGTCCTGGGCCAAGGCCTTGGTGGGGAACAGCAGCAGAGCGGTCCCGCCCGATAGGGCGGCCTCGGCCACCGGCAGCTGGTAGCAGAGCGACTTTCCCGAAGCGGTGCCCGTGCTGATCGCCACCGACGTGCCCGCCCGGGCCAGGTCGACGGCCGCCGCCTGGTGCGACCACAGCCCCCCGGCGGGGACGCAGCCGGCCATGGCCTCGGGGAAGGGCCGGTCGGGCGGTCGCACCCGCGCCGTCCGGGCCGGGATCCGCTCGACGTGCACCACCTGCCCGTCCTCGGCCAGGGCGGCCACGATGGCGGCCAGGTCGGGCCCGCCGTGTTTAGGAGGAGGGTGACCAACGGGGTAGCGTGAGTCCGAACAACGGGGAGGAGTAGTACTCATGGATCTCGGTCTCGACGTCAGCGAACGCGACGGTTGGGCCGTGCTGAGCGTAACGGGCGAAGTCGACGTCTACACCGCCCCCAAGTTCCGCGAACGCCTCATTGAGCTGGTCAGCGATGGGAAGTACCAGATCATCGTCGACCTCGAAGGGGTCGACTTCCTCGATTCCACCGGACTCGGCGTCCTGGTGGGCGGGCTGAAGCGGCTGCGCAGCCACGACGGCGACCTCGTCCTCGTCTGCACGCAGAGCCGCGATCCTGAAGGTCTTCGAGATCACCGGCCTCACCAAGGTGTTCTCCATTCACGATTCGGTAGATTCAGCAGTCGCGGTCAAGTAGAAGGAGGCAGGACGGCGAGCATGGTTGGGGAAGCCGTCGAGCTGGAGATCCCGGCTCGTGCCGAGTTCGTGGCGCTGGCCCGCTTGGCCGTCTCGGCCATGGCCGCGGCCGACGGCGAGTTGGCCGACGAGCGGGTCGACGACCTCAAGCTGGCTGTCTCCGAGGCCTGCACCAACGCCATCGAGGCCCACAGCTCCATCGACACCGAGGAGCGGGTGATCGTGCGCTGCTGGGTCGACGAGGGCGGCCTCGAGGTCCGCATCTGCGACCGCGGCCCCGGCTTCGACCCCTCGGGCCTGCCCGACCACCCGCCCGTCACCGACCCCGCCCGCCTCAAGTTCGAGCGGGGCCTGGGCATCCCCCTCATCCGGGCCCTCGTCGACGTGGTCGAGTTCAGCTCCTCGGGCAAGGGCACCGAGGTGCGCCTGGTCATGCGCCACGGCGACAACGGCCCCCCCGCCGGCCAGTAGCCGAGCCCGCCGAGCCCCGCCATGCCCTTCCGCAAGCTCCTCCAGGAACTGACCAAGCCGGTCGCCGAGCTCGACAAGGAGCGGCTGCGCACGTTCTGTACCGGCCTGCCGGGCGTCACCCCCATCGGGGACTGCCGGCCCCGGGAAGAAATCACGGTGGCGGGTGAGATCTCGTCCATGCGCATCGTGCCCCGGGCCGGCTCGCCGTCCCTCGAGGCCACCGTCGGCGATGGCAGCGGCATGCTGGTGGTGGTGTGGACGGGCCGCCGCCGCATCGCCGGCATCTCCCCCGGCCGCCGCCTCCTCCTCAGCGGTCGGGGCACCGACCAGGGCGGGCGGGGCCGCATCCTGCTGATGAACCCCCGGTACGAACTGCTCGCTTAGCTCGGATCCACCTAGCTCGGCAGTTCGCTCGTCGTCTCGATCAGGCCGGACGCGGCGGTGATCGTGGTCCCGGCCGATCCCACCAGGAGGGTCTTCACCGCCTCCTCCGTCTCCGGCGTCACCAGCACCAGGACCTCGTCGCCGGTCTGCATCACCGTCTCGCCCCGAGGGACGATCACGTGCCGGTCGCGGACGATGGCCACGATGGTGGCGTCGCGGGGCACGCCCATCTCCGAGATCGGTGTGGCCACCGCCGGCGAGTTCTCGGCCAGGGTGACCTCGACCAGCCGGGCGTCCTGGAACTGCAGCAGGCGCACCAGCGAGCCGACCGACACCGCCTCCTCCACCAGGGCGGTGAGCAGGTGGGGCGTCGACACCGACACGTCGACCCCCCACGTCTCGTTGAACAGCCACTGGTTGGCCGGGTGGTTCACCCGGGCCACCACCCGGGGGACGGCGAACTCCTGCTTGGCCAGCAGCGAGATCACCAGGTTGTCCTCGTCGTCGCCGGTGGCGGCCACCACCACGTCGACCTCGGCCAGCCCGGCCGTGTGCAGCGACGACACCTCGCAGGCGTCGGCGATCACCCACTTGACGTCGAGGTTCTTGCGCAGCTTGGCCACCAGGTCGGGGTTCTGCTCGATGACCATCACCTCGTGGCCGGCCTCCTTGAGGTCGGCCGCGATGTAGGTCCCCACGTTGCCCGCCCCGGCGATGGCGACCTTCATGAGCCGGCCTTCCGCGACAGCTTGGCTTCCAGGTCTTCGATCGCCTCGGTGCGCACGGCCAGGTGCAGCACGTCGCCCTCCTGGCCCAGCATGTCGGGGACGCACAGCCGGGCCTGGCCGGACCGGGACAGGGCCACCAGGCGCACCCGGTCGCGGTCCTCCAGCTCGCTGAGCTTGTGGCCGGCCCACTGCCGGGGGCAGGGCCCGCTCGATGAGGTGGACGCTGCCGGTGGCGTCGGTCCACTCGCTGACCGACTGCTCGGGGAACAGCCGCCGCAGCACCTGGTCGGTGGTCCACGCCACGGTGGCCACCGTCGGGATGCCGAGCCGCTGGTAGATCACCGCCCGCCGGGGGTCGTAGATGCGGGCCACCACGTTGGGGATCTCGTAGGTCTCCCGGGCGATGCGGGCGGTGAGGATGTTGGAGTTGTCGCCGCTGGTGACGGCGGCCAGGGCGCCCGCCTCGCTCGATCCCCGCCTGCTCCAGGTGCTCCCGGTCGAAGCCGAAGCCGAGGACGACCCTGCCCGGCGAACGATTCGGGCAGGTTGCGGAAGGCGTTCCGGTACTTGTCGATCACCGCCACCGTGTGGCCCGCCGTCTCCAGCGAGACGGCCAGCTCCGAGCCCACCCGCCCACAGCCGACGACGATGACGTGCACATGAGCCATGCAACACGCCATCCCGCGGCCAAGCACAACTCGTGCCGGCGAAGTGCTGGGCCGTCACGGCAGGCAGGTACCGTGACGGCTCGTGTACGCGGCCCTGAAGCGGCTCCTGGTCGGCCGGCCCATCGCCACCAGTGAGGGCGAGCACCAGCGGCTGTCGAAGCCGGTGGCCCTGGCCACGTTCTCGGCCGA
Organism: uncultured Acidimicrobiia bacterium; assembly: GCA_963801205.1. Lineage (GTDB taxonomy): Bacteria > Actinomycetota > Acidimicrobiia > Acidimicrobiales > AC-14 > JAXDMK01. Next base: position 5,549 of record CAWDDV010000010.1, on the reverse strand, counting down.
CGCCATCTCCTCCACCGCCTACGCCACCGAGGAGATCCTCTTCGTCATCGCGGTGGGCACGGGCACCAGCCTGTCGCTAGGACTGTCGAAGCTCGTCCCCATCTCCATCGTGGTGGCGGTCCTCATCGCCATCGTGGTGGCGTCGTACCGGCAGACGATCTTCGCCTATCCCCACGGCGGCGGCTCCTACCTGGTCAGCCGGGACAACCTGGGCCGCTACCCGTCGCTGGTGGCGGGCGCGTCGCTGCTGGTCGACTACATCCTCACGGTGGCGGTGTCGATCTCGGCCGGCGTGGCCGCCATCGTGTCCCTGCCCGCCTTCCGGGACCTGGCCGAGCACCGGGTGGGCGTGGGCCTGGCGCTCATCGCTGCTCATCACCGTGGCCAACCTGCGGGGGCTGAAGGAGTCGGGCTTCGTCTTCGCCTTCCCCACCTACACCTACATCGTCAGCCTGTCCCTGCTCATCGTCTACGGGCTGGGGCGGGAGTACCTCCTGGGCGACGTCGTCCACGGTGCCGCCGCCGTCACCCGAGGACTTCCACGGGATGCTGGCCGGCGGCAGCATCAGCCTGTTCCTGCTGCTGCGGGGCTTCTCGTCCGGTGCCGTGGCCCTGACCGGCATCGAGGCCATCGCCGACGGCGTGCCCGCCTTCAAGAAGCCGGAGGCCAAGAACGCGGCCACCACCCTGACCATCATGGGCGTGCATCCTGGCCACGCTGTTCGTCGGCGTCTCGGTGCTGGCCCACCACGTCCAGCCCTACCCGAGCCACGACGAGACGGTCATCTCCCAGATGGGCCAGGCCGTCTACGGCGGCGGCGCCGCTGTACGTCATCCTCCAGTTCGCCACCGCCGCCATCCTCACCCTGGCCGCCAACACCGCCTACGCCGACTTCCCCCGGCTCTCGTCGATCATCGCCCGCGACGGCTTCCTGCCCCGGCAGTTCATGAACCAGGGCGACCGGCTGGTGTTCTCCAACGGCGTCGTCTTCCTGGCCATTGCCGCCGGCGCCCTGCTCATCGCCTTCGGCGGCATCACCACCGCCCTCATCCCGCTCTACGCGGTGGGCGTGTTCACCTCGTTCACCCTCAGCCAGACGGGGATGGTGAAGCGCCACCTCAACCTGAAGGAGCCGGGGTGGCGCAAGGGCATCACCATCAACGTCCTCGGGGCCACCGCCACCGGCATCGTCCTGGTGATCGTGGCCGTCACCAAGTTCACCAAGGGCGCGTGGCTGCCCATCGTGGTCATCCCGCTCGATCATCGCCATCTTCACCGCCATCAAGCGTCACTACGACCGGGTGTCCCGGGCGCTCGTCCTCACCCCGAGCATGGTCCGGCCGCAGCCCATCAACCACACCGTCATCGTGCTGGTCGGGCGCATCCACGTGGGCGTGCTCAAGGCCCTGGCCTACGCCCGCTCGCTGCGTCCCCAACACCTGGTCGCCCTCTACGTCACCTATGAGGAGGACGACCGGGAGGAGATGGAACGGCAGTGGCGGGAGTACAACATCGAGGTCCCGCTGGAGATCAAGTACTCCCGCTACCGGGAGCTGGTGGCGCCGGTCGTGGAGTACATCGACGAGGTCGACGCCCGGTGGGGCGACGACACCATCACCGTGGTCATCCCCGAGTTCGTGGTCGGGAAGTGGTGGGAGAACATCCTCCACAACCAGAGCGCCCTCTTCCTCAAGGGCAAGCTCCTCTTCCGGACGGGGACGGTGGTGACGTCGGTGCCGTACCACATCGACGCCGAGAACCCGCCCGCGACGCCCGAGCGCAGGCCTCCTCCGAGGCCGTCCGCGACGCAACACACCCCGCTGATGCCCTCCGCTGCCCCCGACACCCCGGCGCAGCCCGCCCCACCCTCCCTGCCGGCCCCGCCTGCGCCCCAGCCACCGAGCCCACCGGATCCACCAGCCAAGAGCCCACCCCCGGCTCCGTAACCACGCGGGGCCGCTCGGCGTCGTCTCGTCTAACCGCGCGCTGATCCGGGACGATCACCCACACCACCGCCACGGCCGCTCCCCCTGAAGAAGGTGACGGCGCAGGCGGACGAGGGTCATCGGCACCCGTTCCTTCGGCGTCCCCCGCCCGGGCGACACGACGAGCGATCGCCACTGGCGGTCCCGCCGAGGGGCCATGAGTGGCATTCGCTCCGGCCGGCACAATGGCGGGCATGGACGCCGATGACGTGATCCGGGACCTCGGACTCGCCCCCCACCCCGAGGGCGGTTGGTACCGGGAGACGTGGCGGGAGGCGGCGGTCACCGCCATCTACTTCCTTCTCCGGGCGGGGGAACGGTCGCACTGGCACCGGGTCGACGCCACCGAGATCTGGCACTTCTACGCCGGCGATCCGCTCGAGCTGTCCGTGGGATCGACCGACCGCCCGCCACGTCTCGGGCCGGACGTGACCGCCGGCCATCGGCCCCAGCACGTCGTCCCCGCCGGCGAGTGGCAGGCCGCTCACTCCCTCGGACGGTGGAGCCTGGTGGGGTGCACCGTCTCCCCCGCGTTCCGGTTCGCCGGATTCGAGCTGGCCCCGCCCGGATGGAGCCCACCCGAAGTTTGACGTTTGGGAGGCCCGCGTCCTAGTTTTCGCGGGCCGAAACATGGATCCCGTCCACTCGAAACCCGACCGCGAGGCGCTGAAAGCGCTGTACCGGATGTCGAACGAAGGCCACGACGCGTCCACCGGCGCCCTGGCCGAGGCCCTGGGCGTGGCGCCCGGCACCGCCACCGCCACCGTCAAGCGGCTGGCCGAGCGGGGACTGCTCGTCCACAAGCTCTACAAGGGCGTCGAGCTGCACACCCCAGGGCCGGGCGGCCGCCGTCGGAGCCATCCGCCGCCACCGCATCGTCGAGCGCTTCCTGTCCGACATGCTCGGCTACGCCTGGAACGAGGCCGACCGCCTGGCCACCTCGTTCGAGCACGACCTGCCCCAGGAGGTGGAGGACCGGCTGTTCGTGGCCCTCGACCGCCCCTCGTCGTGCCCCCACGGCTTCCCCATCCCCGAGCCGGAGACGGCCGACATCCCGTCGCTGCCCCCGCTGTACGACCTCGAGCCGGGCGATTTCGCGGTGGTCGCCGTCCCCGGGTCCACCGACCCCGACGTGATCGAGTTCCTGGAGACGCTCGGGCTGCGGCCCGGAGTCCGTCTCGAAGTGCGTGAACGCCACCCCTTCGACGGGCCCATCGTGGTCCGGGTGGACGGGAAGGATCGACTCCTGGGCGAGAAGGTCGCCCACCAAATCTTTGTCAGGAAGGAGCTGTCGGCATGACCTTGCTCGCATCCGAGGGGGGCTTCCAGGACTTCACCCTGGGCAGCACCGAGTGGTTCTGGCTGTGGTTCTCAGCCGCCACCGCCATCCTCGCCCTGCTCGTCGGCTGGAGCCTCATGCGGGGCGTCCTCGCCGCCGACGAGGGCACGCCGAAGATGAAGGAGATCGCCCTGGCGATCCAGGAGGGGGCCATGGCCTACCTCCGGCGCCAGTTCCGCACCATCGGGATCATCGTCGTCCCCTTGGCGGTGCTGGTCTTCCTGACCTCCACCGAGATCCTCAAGCCCGACGGCTCGACGGCCCTCTCCTTCGGCGAGTCGGGCCTGTTCCGCACCCTCGCCTTCGTCGCCGGCTGCTTCATGTCCGGCCTCACCGGCTTCATCGGCATGGGCCTGGCCGTGCGGGGCAACGTGCGCACCGCGGCCGCGGCCAAGGACGGGCTCCCTGCCCGCCGCCCTCAAGGTGGCCTTCCGCACCGGCGGCGTGGCCGGCATGTTCACCGTCGGCCTGGGCCTGCTCGGCGCCACCGTGATCATCATGATCTTCCAGAACACCGCCTCCGCCATCCTGATCGGCTTCGGCTTCGGCGGCTCGCTCCTGGCCCTGTTCATGCGGGTCGGCGGCGGCATCTTCACCAAGGCGGCCGACGTGGGCGCCGACCTGGTGGGCAAGGTCGAGGTCGGGATCCCCGAGGACGACCCCCGCAACGCGGCCACCATCGCCGACAACGTGGGCGACAACGTGGGCGACTGCGCCGGCATGGCCGCCGACCTGTTCGAGTCCTACGAGGTCACCCTGGTCGCCTCGATCATCCTCGGCTTCGCCGCCTTCGAGTCCATCGGCCTCAACCCCGCCCTGGGCGTCATCTTCCCCATCGTGGCCCGGGCCCTGGGCGTGCTCGCCTCCATCGTCGGCGTCTACGCGGTGCGGGCCAAGGACAACGACAAGTCGGCCATGGCCCCCATCAACCGGGGCTTCCTCACCGCCGGCATCCTCACCGTCATCGGCACCTTCTTCGTGGCCCAGTACTACGTCCACAACCTGCGCATCTTCTGGGCCATCGTCACCGGCCTGGTGCTGGCCCAGGTGGTCAGCCGCCTCACCGAGTACTACACGTCCACCGAGACGGCGCCCGTGCAGGACATCGCCGAGGCGGCCCGCACCGGCCCCGCCACCACCGTCCTCTCCGGCATCGCCTCCGGCCTGGAGTCCACCGTGTACGCCGTGATCGCCATCGCCCTCGCCCTCGGCGTCGCCATCGGCCTGGGCGACGGCAACATCCAGTTCACCTTCTACCTCGTCGCGCTGACCGGCCTGGGCATGCTCGCCACCACCGGCGTGGTCGTGTCGGAGGACACGTTCGGGCCCGTCTCCGACAACGCCGCCGGCATCGCCGAGATGTCGGGCGAGTTCGACGGCGAGGCCGAGCGCATCATGGTCAGCCTGGACGCGGTGGGCAACACCACCAAGGCCATCACCAAGGGCTTCGCCATCAGCTCGGCGGTCATCGCCGCCGTGGCCCTGTTCGCCTCCTTCATCGAGGTGGTGGGCGACGAGCTGGGCCTGCCCAAGGAGGGCCTGTTCTCCAACCCGCTGACCCAGATCAACGTGGCCGACCCCAAGACGTTCATCGGCCTGCTCATCGGCGGGTCGGTGGCGTTCATGTTCTCGTCCCTGGCCATCCGGGCGGTGGGACGCACCGCCGGCACCGTCGTCCAGGAGGTGCGCCGCCAGTTCCGGGAGCACCCCGGGATCATGGACTACACCGAGCGCCCCGAGTACGGCCGGGTCATCGACATCTGCACCGCCGCCTCCCTGCGGGAGCTGACCACCCCGGCCCTGCTGGCCGTGCTCACGCCCGTCATCATCGGCTTCGGCATCGGCTACCTGGCCCTCGGCGCCTTCCTGGCCGCGGTCATCCTCACCGGCCAGCTCATGGCCGTGTTCCTGTCCAACGCCGGTGGCGCCTGGGACAACGCCAAGAAGTACATCGAGGACGGCCACGAGGGCGGCAAGGGCTCCGAGGCCCACAAGGCGGCCGTCATCGGCGACACCGTCGGCGACCCGTTCAAGGACACCGCCGGACCGGCCCTCAACCCGCTGATCAAGGTGATGAACCTGGTGTCGCTGCTCATGCTGCCGGCCGTCATCAGCCTGCAGGACAACGACCCCGCCCGCTACGCCATCGCCGCCGTCTCCATCCTCATCCTCGCCGGGGCCCTCGCCTTCTCCAAGCGCAAGGCCACCCCGATGGACGAGGCCC
>CAWDDV010000009.1:0-571139 GCA_963801205.1 uncultured Acidimicrobiia bacterium | reverse complement strand
CGTTTGGGTAACGTGATCGCCGCCTGCCGGGCGGTGTGACGGTCCACCAGCTTCCGCACCCGCTGCACCCTCTTGTGCTTGAACCCCAACCCGTTCACCGGGACGGGGTAGGGCTCACGAGGCGGCGCTGGTCTCCGCGCCGGACTCGGCGTTGGCCTCGGCGTTGGCGGCGTGGGCGGCCTGGGCCACCTTGACCAGGGCGGCGAAGGCGGCCTCGTCGCGGACGGCCAGGTCGGCGAGGATCTTGCGGTCGACCTCGACCCCGGCGTCACGCAGGCCGGCGATGAAGCGGCTGTAGCTCATCCCGTGCTGGCGGGCACCGGCGTTGATGCGCTGGATCCACAGCTGCCGGAAGTCGCCCTTGCGGGCCCGGCGGTCGCGGAAGGCGTACTGCAGGGAGTGCATCACCTGCTCGTTGGCCGCCTTGTAGGAGCGGCTCTTGTTGCCGTAGTACCCCTTGGCCGCCTCGAGGACTGCGCGGTGGTGCTTCCGACCGTGGACGGCGCGCTTGACCCTGGCCATAGGAGGTTCCTTTCTTCGGGGAGTCGGTGGGGAGAGCTGTGCCCGGCCCGCTGCTGGGCTAGAGGCCCAGCAGCCTCTTGACCTGGGCCTTGTCGCCTCCCGTGACCTCGGCCGGCCGGGCCAGGCGACGGGTGCGGACGGACGACTTCTTCTCGAGGATGTGGGCGCGGTAGGCCTTGCGGCGCATGATCTTGCCGGTGCCGGTCACCCGGAACCGCTTGGCCGCTCCACGGTGCGTCTTCATCTTCGGCATTGGTTCAGCTCTTCCCTCGGTGGTTCGGTGTCCGTGTTTCTGGGGCTTCTGGGGCTTCTGGGGCTTCTGGGGCTTCTGGATGTCTGGTGGTCGTACGGCTGCTGCGTCAGGTCGAGCCGTTGCCCGCTGCGGCCGAGCCCTGGTCGTGCGGCTGGTCGTGCTCACTGCCCTGCTCGTGACCCTTGGCCTGGCTGGCCTGGCGTGCCCGCCGGTCGGGCGCCAGCACCATGATCATGTTGCGCCCGTCGAGCTTGGGGGCGGCCTCGACCTTGGCCGTCGGGAGCTGCTCGGCGATGCGGTCGAGAATTCGCTTCCCCAACTCGGGATGGGCGACTTCACGGCCCCGGAACATGATCGTGATCTTGACCTTGTGGCCCTGGTCGATGAACTCGCCGACCTTGCGGGTCTTGGTGTCGAAGTCACCGCCGCCGATCTTGGGCCGGTACTTCATCTCCTTGATGGCTGCGTTGGTGGCCTTCCGCCGTGACTCCTTCTCGCGCTGCGCCGCCTCGTACTTCCACTTCCCGTAATTGAGGATGCGGCAGACGGGCGGATCGGCGAGAGGTGCCACCTCCACCAGGTCGAGATCGAGCTCACGGGCGATGGACAGGGCCTCGGGCAGGGGTTTGATGCCCAGCTGGTTGCCATCAGGGTCGACGAGACGAACTTCTCGCGCCCGGATCCGGTCATTGATCCTGGGGTCGCCACTCTCCGGTGCAGCTATGCGGCATCACTCCTTAGATGGTAAACGGACCTGGATACGCGTACAGAGGCGGACGTCGAGGAAGCAACGCCCGCCTCAGCGGTCGATCGACCTGGACGCACCTCTCCGCTCGGCTCTGTACGTCCGATCGGCGGTGGCCGGGTGGGGGCCGGTCAGCAGTGGGCCCCGCTTCCGTTCTTCAGTTGTCCCGGTAGGGTAGCAGCATGAGCTCGCTCTGGACACCGTCCGGGGAGCGTCCGGTCGGCCGACCCGAGCCCGAGCCGGCCTCCCCACCCCAACCCCGACGGGCGCCCGCCGGCCCCGAGGACCTCACCGACGACGAGATCGCCGAGCAGATGGCGCTCATGCAGGAGCAGGTCCTGGCCACCCCGGCGGCGGTCGTGGTCGCCAACCACGCCATGGCCCTGTTCGAGCTGGCCGCCCTCTACCTGAGCGCGCGAGCCGCCCAAGCTCGACGACGCCCAGGTCGCCATCGACGCCATGGCCGCGGTGGTCGACACCGTCGGCCCCCGATTCGGCCCCAACGAGCGTCCCCTCCGGGAGGGCCTGGCCCAGCTGCGCATGGCCTTCGTCGACGCCAAGAGCTACGTCGCCGGCGGCCCCGCCGCTCCCTGAAGCCCGGCGGCCCCGGTTCTCGCCCGCCCGAATCCCGGTTCTCGGTAGCTGGGGGCGCGGATTGCGCGCCGTCTGGTACCGAGAACTGATCGTCACCGCCAGAAGGCGGGGCGGTGGCGGGCGGCCTTGCGGGCCTCGGCGACCAGTTCCCGCCGACGGTTGGCGGTGATCGGGCCGGTGCGGAGCGTCGGCGACCAGCTTCTTCAGCGCCTCCAGCAGGGCTGCGGGGCGCCCGCGACCTCCAGCCGGGTGACGAGGTCCTCGACCTCGTCGGCGGTGGCCCGCCCGGCCTCGACCCGGCGCAGCAGATCGGACGCCGCCTTCCAGACGGTTCGCCACCCGTCCCCAGGAGGCGCCGGTGCCGGAGGCGCCGCGTCGGCGGCGGACATCGGGGCCGGCATCGGGGCGGCCATCGGGGTCACCTTCGACAGCAGCCGGGTGGACCTCAGGGGTGCTCCGGCCGCCGCCATCGGCTGGGCGGCCCATCCCGCCGGCAATTCCACCGGCTGGACGATGCGGTGCGGCTGGCCGGGGTCGTCGTCGGACCGGGTGGGGTCGACGGCCACGAAGGCGGTGAACCGGCTGACGACCCCGTGGGTGAGCGAGGTGTCCACGATCCGAGCCGCCAGGGCGTCGTCGGGCGCCACCACGTAGCGGTCCTCCAGCTCGCGGACCCGGGCCGGGCCCATGTGGCCCGCACCGCCGGGTTATCGAGCGTGGCCGACGTCGACGACGTGGTCGCCTACCGACACCCGGGGCGCCTCGCCGGCGACCGTGCGGTACCGGGCCGAGATCACCACGGGCGACCCGGGGAAGCAGTCCGGAGGTCGGGACGGGGTGAACGAACCGGCGTCGAGGGTGAGGCCCGCCACCGCGGTGACGGTGAGGCCGGTGGCCAGCGGCGGGGCGATGTGGCGCTGGATCCGGTCCATGGCCTCGTCCAGGCGGTCCTCCGACTCCACCAGCTCGGCCTCGCCCAGACGGTGCAGGAACCCGGCGTTGACCGCCTGGTCGATACCCACCGAGTACACCCGGGCCCGGCCAGGGACCGGGCCAGCTCACGCAGGACGTGGTCCTCGTGGCCGATCTGGCCGTCGGTGACGAGGACGATGATCCGGTCGCGGCCGCCGTCGCCCCCCGCCAGGAGGGTTGCCGCCTCAGCTAGGGGCCGGTGCATCTCGGTGCCACCCCGGGCGTCCACGCCGGCGAGGAACTCGACCGCCGCGAACCGGTTGCGGTCGGTGGCCGCCACCAGCCCGTCCCCCAGGCGCGACGGCCGGTCGATGCGGTCGTCGAAGGCGAACACCGCCAGCCGGTCGGAGGCGACCAGGGCGTCAACCACCCGGGCCGCGGCCCGACGGGCGGCGACCATCTTCCAGCCGTGCATGGAGCCCGAGCGGTCGAGGACGACGGCGACGTCCCGGGGCGTCGTCGTCGATCCCGCCGTCGACCGGCGGGACGACGGTGACGGCCAGGGTGCCCTCGTCGGCACCGGGCGAGTCCGGCACCATGACCGCGGAGGTTGACGGCACTACGCCCGCCAAGCGGAAGCGGAGGACGAAGTCGCGATCCAGTCGCTCCCCCGGCCGCACCGACACCCGCACCGCACCCGTCGCCGGCGACCGCGTCCTCGGTGACCGCGTGCAGGCTCGAGCGCAGATCGGACAGAGCCAACCCGGCGGGGTCGACGACCACCTCGATCGACAGCCGCACCGGGTTCGGGTGGCCGGGCAGGAGCACCGGCGGGGAAATGCGGGAGGCGTCGGGCACCAGGTCGGTGTCGACGGCGGTGCCGTCGCCCACCCCGGTGCCGGGCAGGGGCAGGCCGGGGATGTACCTGGGCGCCACCACCAGCGGGAAGCGGAAGGTGGCCTCGTCGTCGTCGTAGGGCAGCGGTCCGGCCAGGGTGAGCTCGACCACTGCGGTCTCGCCCGGCCGAAGGTTCCCCACCTTGGCGCTGAACACGCCGGGGCGGTCCTCCTCCAGGAGGGCGGCCCGCTGGCCGGCGGCGATGGCGGCGTCGTAGTCCTCCCGCGCCTGCTGGCGCTCCTTGAGGACGCCCACGATGCGGCGGTCGGCGAGGGTGGCCACGAAGGTGGTGACCGCGGCCCGGTCGGGCAGGGGGAAGACGTACGTCGCCTCGATGGCCTCGTCGAGGGTGTTGACGAAGGTCTGGGTGACCCGGGTGGTGGCGACGAGGCCGGTGACGTGGGCGGCCACGTCCATGGCGATCAGGGGCAGGTGGCCGCGGGCGGTGGACAGCCCACCGAGGGGGACGTCGTCGGAGGTGGGCGCGGGCAGGGTGAGGGGCGGGACGGCGAGGGGCGTGGGCATCAGGGTTCAGCTCTCCTTCGGGGGCAGCAGGCCGCGGGCGTGGAGGTCGTCGAGGATGGGGGCCGCCGCGGCCTGCAGGCGGCGGGCGTCCTCGTCGGTGAGGGGACGGGCGGCGTCGACCACGAGGGTCACGCCGGGACCGAGGCGGACGGCGCCCACGACCACCGTCGGCTCGTCGGCCGGGTGGTCGTAAGCAGGGGCGGAGGCCGGTGCCGGCACGGGAACCGTCTTCCAAAAGGCGGCTCGGGCCTCGGGGACGCGGGCGATGCGCTCCAGCTCGGGGGTGGTGGCCCCCGCCAGCCGCTGCTGCACCTCGGCCAGGGCCAGGCCCTCGGCCTGCAGCCGCTTCACGGCCACCACTTGGAGGAGGTGCCGGCGGCCGTAGTAGGCGACCCGGCCCTGGACTTCGGCCGGTCGGTCGAGGAGGCCGAGGGTGGTGTAGTAGCGCAACATGCGCCGGTCGGGTACCGGGGTCACCCGTCCCGACTCGGGCCGGCCGGATTTGGCATCGTCGGCGTCGGCCAACACCGCCGCCGCCCGGTCGGCCAGCTCATCGATGCGGAAGCGTTCGGTCACTGTCATACTGTTACGACAGTGACACGTTTAATGTGACAGTGTCAACCCCTGTTAGTGCACGATTTTCGAGATGGGGAAGCTCGATGATGTCGGACGCGCCAGCGTCCTTGAGGGCGGGGATGAGGGTGTTGATCTCGGCCTTGGGGACGACGGTCTCGACCGCGTAGTCGGTCCCCCCGAAGAGCTGCGCCACCGTCGGCGCCTTGAGCGCGGGCAGCATCTTGATGACCCGGTCGAGGTCGGCCTGGCCCACGTTGACCTTCACCAGCACCCGTCCCCTGGCCTCGAGGGTGCCCTGTAGCAGGGTGTGGAGCTGGCCCATGGCGTGGCGCTTGGCCGGGTCCTCGTACGCCACCGGGTTGGCGATGAGCTCGGTGTAGCTGACCAGGATCGTCTCGATCACCTTGAGCCCCGCCGCCCGCAGCGCCCGGCCCGTCTCGGTGATCTCCACCACCGCGTCGGCGATGTCGGGCACCTTGGCCTCCGTCGCCCCGTAGGAGAGACGGATGTCGGGGTGGCTGATCCCGTGCTTCTCCAGGTACTGGCGGGTGAGACGGGGGTACTCGGTGGAAACCCGCAGGTCGGGCGGCAGGTCGGCCACCGAGTTCAACGGTGAGTCGCCGGCCACGGCCAACACGATCTTCACCGGGCGGGCGGTGGCCTTGGAGTAGTGGAGCTGGCCGAGGGACACGACCTCGCTGCCAGTCTCCTCGATCCAGTCCCGGCCCGTGATCCCCAGGTCGAAGAGGCCCTCGGCCACGTAGGTCGGGATCTCCTGGGGCCGCAGGATGCGGACGTCGAGGATGCGGGGGTCGTCGATGGTGGCCCGGTAGTCGACCGACGACGACCGGTTGACGGCCAGGTCGGCCGACTCGAACAGCTCGAGGGTGGCCTTCTCCAGCGACCCTTTGGGGAGGACGAGGCGTAGCACGGCGGGCCTACCCCCGGTCCCGGGCCGAGGCCTTGGGCAGCTGGCGGAGGAGGTCGACCATCTCGACCGCGGCCCGGGCCGCGTCCCGACCCTTGTTGCCGTGCCGGACGCCGTCGGGGCCCGACCCGGCCCGGGCCAGGGCCTGCTCCAGGGTGTCGGTGGTCAGCACGCCCAGGACGACGGGCACGCCGGTGTCGAGCTGCACCCGCTGGCAGCCGGCGGCGGCCTGTCCCCCGACGTGGATGTGGTGGTCGGTCTCGCCCCGGATCACCGCCCCCAGGCAGATCACCGCGTCGTGGTCGCCCGAGCCGGCCAGCCGTTGGGCGACGAGGGGCAGCTCGAACGCGCCCGGCACGTGGGCCACCGTGATCGACGCCTCGTCGACGCCCAGCTCGGCCAGCCCGTCCCGGGCGCCCTCCAGCAGCAGGGCGGTGACCAGCTCGTTGAACCGGCTCACCACCACCGCCACCCGCAGGCCGGTGCCGCCGCGGCCCCCCTCATAGGTGGTCATTCGAGTCCCGCTGTCTTTCGAGCCCTGCTGTCATTCGAGCCGCTGTCATTCGAGTCCCTCTAGGAGGTGGCCGAGGCGCTGCTGCTTGGTCCGGAGGTAGCGCAGGTTCTCGGCCGTGGGCACCGACTGCAGGGGCACCCGCTCGACGATGTCGAGGCCGAAGCCCTCCAAGCCGCCGTACTTGGCCGGATTGTTGGTGAGCAGGCGCATGGTGGTGATGCCCAGGTCGACCAGGATCTGGGCCCCGATGCCGTACTCCCGGGTGTCGACGGGCAGCCCCTGCAGGAGGTTGGCGTCGACCGTGTCGTGGCCTTCGTCCTGCAGGGCGTAGGCCCGTAGCTTGTGGGCCAGGCCGATGCCCCGTCCCTCGTGACCACGCAGGTAGAGGACGACGCCTATGCCGGCCTCCGCCACCCGCTCGAGGCCCCCTGGAGCTGGAGCCCGCAGTCGCAGCGCAGGGAGCCGAAGACGTCGCCCGTGAGGCACTCGGAATGCACCCGTACCAGGACGTTCTGCTCGCCCTGCACCGCCCCCCGCACCAGGGCCACGTGCTGGTCGCCGTCGAGCAGCGACTCGTAGACGTAGCAGGTGAACTCGCCCCACTCGGTGGGGATGGGGGCCTCCGCCACCCGCTTGACCAGCTTCTCCGACTGCCGCCGGTAGCGGATGAGGTCGGCGATGGAGATGAGGAGGAGGCCGTTGGCGGCCGCGAACCGTTCCAGCTCGGGCAGGCGGGCCATCGACGTCTTGTCCTCGGTGACGACCTCGCACAGCACGCCCGCCGGGTAGAGGCCGGCCATGCGGGCCAGGTCGACGGCGGCCTCGGTGTGACCGCTGCGCTTGAGGACGCCACCCTCCCGGTAGCGGAGGGGGAAGACGTGGCCGGGACGGGCCAGGTCGACGGGCGTCGTGGCGGGGTCGACCAGGGCGGCGATGGTGGCGGCTCGGTCGGCGGCGGAGATGCCGGTGGTGGTCACGTGGCGGGCGTCGACGGAGACGGTGAAGGCGGTGCGGTTGGACTCGGTGTTGGCCGCCACCATCGGCGGCAGCTCGAGCTCGTCGAGGCGCTCGCCCAGCATGGGCAGGCAGATAACGCCCGACGTGTGGTTGAGGAAGAAGGCGATCTTCTCGGGGGTGGCGTACTCGGCGGCGACGATGAGGTCGCCCTCGTTCTCCCGGTCGGCGTCGTCGACCACGATCACGATCTCGCCGCGGCCGAAGGCCTCCACGGCCTTGTCGATGGGGGCGAAGGGCACTGGTTTTACCGTCCTGGGAGAAGTCGCTCGACGTACTTGGCGATGAGGTCGAACTCGAGGTTCACCCGGTCGCCGGGCCGCCGGGTCCCCAGGGTGGTGACCTCGGCCGTGTGGGGGATGACGGCCACGGTGAACCCCTCGTCGGTCAAGTCAACCACCGTGAGGCTGACTCCGTCGACCGAGATCGACCCCTTGGCCACCAGGTAGGCGGTGGTGGGGACGGCGACGGCCAGGTGCGGCGCCGCCTCGGTGACCTCGCCCACCGCGTCGACGTGGCCCTGGACGAGGTGCCCGCCGAGGCGCCCGTCGAGCCGGAGGGGGCGTTCGAGGTTGACCGGGTCACCTGGGCGGAGGTCGCCCAGGGTGGTACGGGAGAGGGTCTCGGCGACCACGTCGGCCGACCACGTGCCGGCTGGTTCGAGGTCGACGACGGTGAGGCAGCAGCCGTTGACGGCGATGGAGTCGCCCACGCGGGTGCCGTCGAGGACGGTGGCCGCCTCGAACGTGAAGCGGTGACCGTCCCGGTGGGCGAAACGGCCGAGCTTCCTCGATCAGGCCGGTGAACACTCGAACTCGATTCTGAGGTCGTCGCCGAGGCGGGTGACGTCGACGATGCGGCCCCGCCACAGGTCGTCGATGGTGGGTGCGCCCGGTCCCGCCAGCAGGGGGCGGCCGTCGTCGCCGCCGGCCAGGGCGGGGGCGAGGTAGAGGACGTAGCGGTCGACCAGCCCGGCCCGGTGGAAGTCGCCGGCGACGGTCGCACCCCCTTCCACCAGCACCTGGAGGACGCCCTGGCGGCCGAGCTCGTCGAGGACGTCGTCGAGGGGCCCTTCATCTCCAGGGCGGGGTGGACCCTGGCGTCGGGCGGGGCGTGGCCCAGGACCACCCGTCGCGGGTCCTTCCCGTCGACGTGGCGGACAGTGAGGGACGGGTCGTCGGCCCGGACGGTGCCGGCGCCCACGAGGACGGCGTCGCTCTCCGCCCGCAGCCGGTGGGCGTCGGCCCGGGCCGCCTCACCCGTGATCCACCGGCTCGACCCGTCGGCGGCCGCGGTGCGCCCGTCGAGGGTGGCGGCCAGCTTGAGGACGACCCACGGGCGGCCGGTGGTGCGGTGCTTGAGGTAGGGGGCGAGCTGGGCCCGGACCTCGTCCGCCCGCACGCCGACCTCGACGTCGATGCCCGCCGCCCGGAGGGCGGCGATCCCCGCACCGCGCACCTGGGCGTCGGGGTCCTCGACGGCGACCACCACCCGGGCCACGCCGGCGCTGACGATGGCGTCGGTACACGGCGGCGTGCGGCTGTGGTGGGAACACGGCTCGAGCGTCGTGTAGAGGGTGGCGCCGGCGGCGCGGGGACCGGCCGCGGCCAGGGCCACCACCTCGGCGTGGGGCCCGCCCGGCGGCTGGGTGGCGCCCTCGAACGATGCCTCCCCACTGGCCGGCTCGATCACCGCGCCCACCCACGGGTTGGGCGACGTCGACGTGCGCACGCCCGCCGCCAGTGCGATGGCCCGATCCATGGCCGCCTGATCGGCGGCGCTCACAGCCGTCGAGTGTGCAGTTGTGTCGGATATACCGACACAACTGCACACCGGGCGCGGCGGGCGGTCACGTGGGGTGCTCCGTGGGTTGGCCGGCGAGGAGCTCGAGGGCGTGGGGGACGACGTCGAGGACGGCCTCCAGCGTCTCGACCGCGCCGGCGGTCGAGCCGGGCGTGTTGAGGACGAGGGCGGCGCCGACGGTGCCCGCCACCGCCCGGGACAGGCGGCCCTTGTCCGGGTTGGCCAGACGCATGGCCTCGGCCAGGCCCGGAGCCACCCGGTCGACCACCGCCCGCGTCCCCTCGGGGGTGAGGTCGCGGGGCCCGAAGCCGGTACCACCCGTGGTCACGACCAGTCCCGCGAAGCCCGCCGTCAACAACCGGAGGGCGTCGGCCACCGAGTCGATCCCGTCGGCGACGACCTCGTGGGCCACCACCTCGTAGCCGGCCGCCGTCAACCGGGCCACGAGGGCGGCGCCCGACCGGTCCTCCCGGGTGCCGCCCACGACCCCGTCGGACACGGTCAGCACCTTGGCCTGCAGGGTCACGGCGACGATCGTGTCACGTCCCGAGCCGTTCGCCGGGCTGCAACCGCGCCCCGTTGCGCCACGAGGCGGCCGCCTGCACCGTCTTGCCCTCCGGCTGCACCTCGACCAGGACGAGCGCCCCGCCCCCGCCGGTGCCCACCTCCAGGGTGGACGGGTCGAGCTCGCCCGCGGCCAGGTCGCTCCGACCGTCCCCCGGGGCCAGCGTCGCCCGCGGCACCCGTAGCCGCCGGCCCCGGAACGTGGTCCACGCCTGGCCCAGCCGAACGACCCGGTGGAGATGCTCGGCCGACCGCGCCCAGTCGAGGTGGTGCTCCGAGGGCTCGATCTTGGCCGCGTAGGTCGGCTCCCCCGCCTGGGGCACCGGCTCGGGCAACCCGTCCGCCAGCAGGCGCAGCAACAGCTCCGTCCCCTTGGCCGACAACGCCGCCCGCAGCTCGTCGAGGGTGTCCTCGGGCCCGATGGCGTGCTCGACCGAGGCGTAGACGGGGCCGGTGTCGAGCCCCTCCTCCAGCGCCATCACCGCCACTCCCGTCACCGAATCCCCGGCCAGGATGGCCCGCTCCACCGGCGCCGCCCCCCGCCACCGGGGCAGCAGCGAGAAGTGGAGGTTCACCATGGGCAGGGCGTCGAGCACGGGGGGCTTGATCAGGCGCCCGTAGGCGACCACCACCCCCAGCTCGGCGCCCACGTCGACGACGTCGTCCACCCGGGAGGTGACGGGCAGCCCCAGCTCCCGCGCCGCCGCCTTCACCGGACTGGCCACCAGCGCTGCGCCCCGTCCCCGGCGCTTGTCGGGACGGCTGACCACCAGGGCCACGTCGTGGCCGGCAGCCACGAGCGCCTGCAGGGGGCCCACCGCCACGTCCGGCGTCCCCAGGAACGCCAGCCGCACTAGACGCCGGTGAGGCCCAGGGTGCGCTGGCGCAACGCCCGCATGGCCGTCTTGCGTTGCACCGGGTCGAGACGCTCCAGCAGCAGGATGCCGTCGAGGTGGTCGACCTCGTGCTGGAACATGCGCCCCATCAGCTCATCGCCCTCGATCGTGATGGGCTTGCCGTCGACGTCGAAGCCGGAGAGCAGCACCCGGTTGGGCCGGAGGATCGGCCAGTGGAGGTCGGGTACCGACAGGCAGCCCTCGACGTACTCCCACTCGCCGTGGTGGTTGGTGAGGGTGGGGTTCACCACGATGCCCCACCCCGCCCCGTCGTTGACGTCGTAGACGAACATCCGCTTCTGGATGCCGACCTGGGGCGCCGCCAGCCCCACGCCGGGGGCGTCGTACATGGTCTCCAGCATGTCGTCGGCCAGCCGGCGGAGGTCGGCGTCGAAGTCGGTGACCTCGAAGGCGGGCTGGCGGAGGACGGGGTCGCCGAACGTGCGGATGGGAAAGAGAGCCATCCTGTCCGAGGGTACCTGCCGCCCTCGCTAGGTCGGTGCGTTGCCCGAGTCGAGGAGGTCGACGACGCCCGCCAGCTCCAGCACCCGGCGCACGTGGGGCTTGGGCGAGCGGACCCGGAGGGTGCCACCCACATCGTGGACGTCGTTGAACAGGGAGACGAGGGCGGCGATGCCGGCCGCGTCGAGGAAGTCGAGGCGGCTGAGGTCGAGGGTGATGTGGGGCGGGCTGACGGGATCGTCGAGGCCGTCGACCGCGGCCCGGAACTCGGCCGTGGTGGCGACGTCGAGCTCGCCCTTCACCGCCAGCAGCACCGATTCGCCGAACCTCAGCAGTTCGGCTCGGAAGGCGTCGGGTGCCGACCGATTGCCCACGACCACGAGCTACCTCTTCCCTGCCGTGCAGCCGTCATGCCCCGCTGTTCGAGCCCCGACGGTCGCCGTCAAGGCTATCGGACCAGGTCAGGAAGGGGAAGGGGCCGTTCCCCCGCCCGATCACACCCGGCGGGGGTCGACCTCCACCCGCAGGCGCCCCGGAGGGCGGACGGTGCGGGCGAGGGCGTCAGTCAGCGCCCGATGGTCGGACGCCCGCAGCAGCCAGCGCCCGTCGGAGGGCCCGAGGATCTCGACCTCACCGGTCGGCACGCCCTCGACGAACGCGGGCGCGGCGGGACCGGACACCACGGCCAGGGCCGTCTCCGGGGGCAGGCGCAACGCCGCCCGTCGGGCCGACTCCACCAGCGCGAAGCGGGACGGGTCGGCGTGGACGGCGGCGTCCAGCACCTCGTGGCCGGGGAGCCGGGTCTGCACCAGGACCCGTCCGCCGCGGTGGCGGCCTCCGGTCAGCCGGGCGGCCCGGCCCAGCAAGGCCAGGGCCTGCTCCCCCGCCCGGTACCGGGGGGCGAGCAGCTCCTGGTCGAAGTCGAGAAAGGCCACCGCGTAGGCGCCGGCCACCCGGTGCAGGACGGCCTCGGTTCCGACCAGGACGGGGGCGGCGGGGAGGCCGTCCCGACCGCCGTCGTCGCCGGTCACCTCCGCCACCGGCCGGCCGGCCAGCAACTCGAGCTCTTCCCGGGCCCGGGTGACGCCCACCCGGAGTGCCTTCATCCGGGTGGCGCCGCAGGCGGTGCACACCGCCGGCCGGGTGGCCCCGCACCGGCGGCACCCGAGCACGCCCTCGCCGACATCGGCCACCGGGCCGGTGCACACCTCGCACCGGGCCAGCTCCCCGCAGGCGACACAGGCCAGCAGGGCGGCCCGGCCCTTGCGGTTGAGGACACACACCACCCGGCGCTCAGCGCTCGCCTCCCGCACCAGGTCGACCAGGCGCGGACGAGTACAGCCCCGAGCCGGGCGGCTCCTGGCGCCGGTCGACCACGTCCACGATCGGCCAGCCGGCCCGCTCCTCGGATCGGGACGGGACCAGCAGTTCGGTACCCGGCCCCGCCAGCGCCTCCAGCGACGGGTGGGGCGACGTGAGGACGCACGGCACCCCCGCCCTCCGGGCCCGCTCGACGGCCACGTCCCGGGCGTTCCACGTCGGCGCCCGTTCCTCCTGGTAGGCCTCGTCGCCCTCGTCGAGAACGAGCACCGCCCCCAGCCTCGGTCGGGGGGCCCACGCCGCGGCCCGGGCGCCCACCGCCACGCACCCGCCGGCCGCGGCCAGGGCCCAGTCCCGGGGGACCTCGGCCACCCGGACTCCCTGGCGACGGAGACGGGCCGCCAGCAGGGCGGCGGCCGCCAGGGACGGGGCCAGGACGAGGGCGTCGTCGTGGGCTGCCGCCTCCACCACCAAGGGCAGGAGGTCGTCGGCCGGGGGGGTGCGCACCACCGTCGCGCCCTCCCGCGGGGAGAAGGCGTCGGCCGCTGGCGAGCCCGCCTCCGCGTGCGGCGGCAGAGGCCCGGAAGCACGAAGGGGCAGTCCCCGCACCGCGGTCGGGGGCGACGCCGTGCGCAGGAAGGCGGTGGTCCGGCCGGCCCATCGGACCCCGGCCCAGCCCGCCAGCCGCACCAGGTCGGCCGGCGGCCCCCACCCCGTCACCTTGGCCAGCGGCTGCAGGGGACGGCCGGACTTGAGGGCGGCCGTGCCCGCCTCGTCTGCGAGCGCCACCACCCACCCGCCGATGCGCCGCCCGGCGAGGGGCACCCGCACCATCGTCCCCACCCGGACGTCGGCCTCCATGGCCGGCGGGACCAGGTAGTCGAACGTCTTGGCGATCCCGGCGACGTCCGGCGCCACCCGGGCGATCACCGAGGGCGGGCTACAGGCCGAGCGCCTGCTTCACGTCGTCGAGGCGACCGAGGTGTTCCCACGTGAACTCCTTGTCGCTGCGCCCGAAGTGGCCGTAGGCGGCCGTGCGCCGGTAGATGGGCTTGCGCAGGTCGAGGTCGCGGATGATCGCCGCCGGCCGCAGGTCGAAGACCTCCTGGATCATGGCGCTGACCTTGAGCGGGTCGACGGTCTCGGTGCCGAACGTCTCCACCATGATCGACACCGGCCGGGCCACGCCGATGGCGTAGGCGACCTGGATCTCGCACTTGCGGGCGGCACCGGAGGCGACCACGTGCTTGGCCACCCAGCGGGCGGCGTAGGCGGCCGAGCGGTCGACCTTGGACGGGTCCTTGCCGGAGAAGGCGCCGCCGCCATGGCGGGCCGCGCCGCCGTAGGTGTCGACGATGATCTTGCGGCCGGTGAGGCCGGTATCGGCGTGGGGCCCGCCCAGCACGAACGACCCGGTGGGGTTGGCCAGCAGCTGGTACTTGTCGTGCTGGAACTGCTCGGGCAGCAGGGGGTGGATCACGTGCTCCCGCAGGTCGGGCTTGAGCAGGGTCTCGATGTCGAGGCCGGGCTGGTGCTGGCTGGAGATGAGCACCGTCTTGAGCCGGACCGGGCGCCCGTTCTCGTACTCGAAGGTGACCTGGGTCTTGCCGTCGGGGCGGAGGTAGGGCAGCACGCCCGCCTTGCGCACCTCCGACAGTCGCTGAGCCAGCCGGTGGGCGAGCCAGATGGGCAGGGGCATGAGGTCGTCGGTCTCGTCGCAGGCGAAACCGAACATCATTCCCTGGTCACCGGCGCCCTGGGCGCTGATCTGGTCCTCGCCGCTGGTGCCCCGTCGCACCTCGTAGGCGGTGGTGACGCCCTGGCTGATGTCGGGCGACTGCTCGTCGATGGCGGTGATGACCCCGCACGTGTTGCCGTCGAAGCCGTAGGACTCCCGGTCGTAGCCGATCCCGCACACCGTCTGGCGCACGATCTTGGGGATGTCGACGTAGGCCCGGGTGGTGATCTCGCCGGCGACGACCACGAGCCCGGTGGTGAGGAGCGTCTCGCACGCCACCCGCCCGTTGGGGTCCTCGGCCAGGATGGCGTCGAGGATGGCGTCGGAGATCTGGTCGGCCATCTTGTCGGGATGGCCCTCGGTGACCGATTCCGATGTGAACGTGTAGCTGCTCATGGAGGGAAGGCTACTCAACCGGTCGGGCGCCAACCCCACCGGCGAACCGGTGACAGTTCAGCCGGCCAGGACCGGGCGCAGTGTCATCGGTTCACGTTGGCCAGGCGGCGGGCGACCACGTCGAGCACGGCCCGGGCCACGTCCCGCTTCGACGACCGCGGGACGTCGTGCTCGGTGATCCCGCCTTGGCCGTCGTCCTCGATGATCACCGCCGCGTTGGTGTCGTGGCCGAACCCGGCGCCGGGGGCGGTGACGTCGTTGGCCACGATGGCGTCGAGGCCCTTGGCCCGCAGCTTGGCCGTCGCCCTCGCCCGCAGGACGTCGCCACCCGTCTCGGCGGCGAAGCCGATCAGGACCTGACCCGGCCGCCGCCGGCCGAGGGCGGCCAGGATGTCGGCGGTGGGCTCGAGGACGAGGTCAGGAACGCCCTCCTCCTTGCGCAGCTTGCCCTCGAGGGCGACCTTGGGGCGGAAGTCGGCCACCGCCGCCGCCATCACCACCGCGTCGGCGGACTCGGCCCGGGCCACCACCTCTGCCTCCATCTCGGCGGCCGTCTCCACCCGCACCACCTCGACGCCGGGGGGCGGGGGGCGGTCGCCGGCCGCCGTCACCAGCACCACCGACGCCCCCCGGGCGGCGGCCTCGACCGCCACCGCCTCGCCCTGCTTGCCCGACGAGCGGTTGCCGAGGAAGCGGACGGGGTCGATCGGCTCGCGGGTGCCGCCGGCGGTGACCAGGACCCGGCGCCCGGACAGGTCGAGGCGTCGAGGTCGGCCCAGCACCGTCGCCACCGCGTCCACGATGCGCCCGGGGTCGGGCAGCCGCCCGGCGCCCTCGTCGCCCCCGGCCAGGCGGCCGGAGTCGGGGTCGACCACATGGGCCCCCCGCTGGCGGAGCAGGGCCACGTTGGCCCGGGTGGCGGGGTGGTCCCACATCTCGGTGTGCATGGCCGGGCACACGACCACGGGGACGGTTGTGGCCAGCAGCACGTTGGTGAGCAGGTCGTCGGCGATCCCGGCCGCGTAGGACCCGAGGAAGCGGGCGGTGGCCGGAGCCACCAGCACCACGTCGACCGACCGGGCCAGGGCGATGTGGGGGACGGGCCCGTCGGTGTCGTCGGACGTCCACAGCGAGGTGCGGGCCCGCTCCGAGGCCAGGGCGGACAGGGTGACGGCCCCGACGAAGCGCTCGGCGTCGGCGGTCATCACCGGCACCACGTGGGCCCCGCCGTCGACCAGGCGCCGGCACACCTCCACCGCCTTGTAGGCGGCGATGGACCCGCACACCCCGAGGAGGACCCGGGCGCCGACCACGCCCCCCACCCCGTCGGTCGCCTCGTCGGTCGCCTCGTTCATGGGCGAACTACTGGGCGGCTTCCTCGACCTCTTCGGAACGCACGAAGGTGATTTTGTTGGCCGCGATCTCCTCCAGGGCGATGGTGAGGGGCTTGCGGGACACGGATGCGACCTGGGGCGGCACGATGGCGCCTAGGCCCTCGCCCAGCTGGCTGAAGTAGGAGTTGATCTGCCGGCCCCGCTTGGCAGCCAGGCTGACCAGGCTGAACTTGGAGTCGACCTTGTCGAGCAGGCTCTCGATCGGGGGGTGGATCATGCTGGCGCGCTCGGACATGCAGCTCCTTCAGGGCGATTCTTCGGGTCGCATCGGCACGGTGGGCCGCCGCGACCGGTGCCATTCCACGATACCAGCCGCCTCCTCGGTAGCACGGCCAAGATCGTCGTTGACCACGACGTGGTCGGCCAGGGCCAGGCAGGCCGCCTCCTCGGCGTCGGCCAGGGCCAGCCGCCGGGCCACCACCGCCGGATCGTCGCCCCGCTTGCGCAGCCGTTCCTCCTGGGCCGCCCGTGACGGCGCCCGCACGCAGAGCACGACCGCGTCGGGCCGCAGCTCCTTCACCTGGGCCGCCCCCTGCACGTCGATCTCGAGGAGGAGGTCGGACCCCGGCGGCGGGGCGGGCACCGGCGTCCCGTAGAGGTTGCCGAACACCTCGGCCCATTCGAGGAAACCACCGGCGTCCCGCTCCGCCTCGAAGGCGGCCCGGTCGACGAACACGTAGGCGTCGGCGGTGTCGGACGCCCGCCGGGGACGGGTGGTCCACGACCGGCTGAGCCACAGTTCGGGGAGCCGGGCCACCAGCCCGGCCGCCACCGCCCCCTTGCCCACGCCGGACGGGCCGACGATGACGAAGATCAGGCCCGCTGCCCTCAGGTGTTCGAAGGGAACTGCTTGAGCAGGGCCTCCCGCTGCTGGGCGCCCAGGCCCCGTACCCGTCGGGCCTCGCTGATGCGGATCTCGTCCATCAGCCGGCGAGCCCTCACCTTCCCGACGCCGGGGAGCGACTCCAGGACCGTGAGCACCTTCATCTTGCCCACGACCTCGTCGTTCTCTCCCTGGTCGATGAGCTCCTTGAGGCTCAGCGATCCCATCTTGAGCTTGTCCTTCAGCTCGGCTCGCTGACGCCGCGCGGCTGCGGCCTTGTCGAGCGCCTTCTGGCGAGCCTCGGGTGACAAAGGAGGGGGCAGCGGCATGGGCCGAACCCTAGCGCGGCGAACCCCCGGGGTGCCCGGGGGCGAACCGTGCCTGATCGCGCCCCGCCGGCGGAGGGAGTTCTGCATCTGCACCCCGTGCACCAGGTCGATACCGGCGCCCAGGGCCGCGGCGGCGTGCACCGCCTCGTGCATCTGCATCGGGCTGGCGCCCAAGTCGACACAGCTGCCGGTGAAGGAGTCGATGCAGTACGGGCACTGCTTGGAGTGGGCCACCGCCAGGCCGATGAGTGCCTTCTCCCGCTTGGTGAGGGCGCCGTCCGCGCCGAACACGCTGTTGTAGTAGGCCCAGAACTTGGTCATCATCGGGGTGGCGAAGTCGCCGACGTCGCCGAAGTGGCCCAGGTCGGGCGCTCGTAGTAGCTGGCGCCGGTGGCCGCGGGCAGCCCGCCGTCGTCGGCCGCGCTGGGTCGCGGCGCAGGCGGCCAGGGCGGCCGCCGCCTCTCCCGCCCGGGGGTGGGCCGGGTCGATGGGACGGAGGTCGCAGCCCATCTTGGCGTCGTGGATGACCAGCTCGCCGAAGGCGAACTCGATGGGCCGGGACTGACGGGCGTCGTCGAGCACGGGGTAGACCCAGTGCTTCTCCTCCACCTCGGTGTGGCAGCAGTACACCAGCGTGCCGCCCCCACCCTGGCCCACGTGCCGCCAGCCCCGGTCGGTGGCCACCGCCGGCACCGAGTCGAACAGGGAACGCACCACCGGGCTCCCGTGGCGGAGGTCGATGCCCTTGTGGTCGAGCACCGCCGGCTGGCCCCGGGGACGTCGGTGAGCATGTCGTCCTCGGAGATGGGGATCGACGAGAAGATCATGTTGATCCCGCCCGGGAAGGGGTACTTGACGTAGCCCCGGTGCAGCTCTCGGGCTGGCTGCCGGTGGCCAGGATCTCGGCGTGAGGCAGGCGGTCGACGTCGTCGACCTTGACATGGCAGTGCACGGAGGACGCCGCCGCCAGGGCCTCGGCATAGGGGAAACCGGGGTCGAACAGGGCCATGACCTCGTCGGTCTCCGCTTCCGTGAGCAGGCCCAGGCCCCGGAAGAAGTCGAGGGTCTTGGCGAAGGCACGCTCGTCGAGCTGGTCGGTCCGCTCCTGCAGGCTCACTGGCCACCTCGTCTCTGGGACGTCGGGAACAACGGCGGTGTATATCTACCGCGATTGATCCCTAGGGGGCAAGCGTCACCCGCCTTCGCCGGCGATGGCGGCGTGGAGGGCGGCGGCCGCGGCCGGGGGGTCGGCGGCGTCGGTGACGGCCCGGCCGATGACGAGCAGGTCGGCACCGAGCAGGAACGCGTCCCGGGGCGAGGCGACCCGGACCTGGTCGTGGTGGTTCCCGGCGGCCAGGCGGATGCCGGGGACCACCGCCAGTAGGCGGGGCGCCAGCTGCTTGGCTTCGTGGACGTCGGAGGCAGCCACGATCACGCCGCCGCAGCCCGCCTCCACCGCCGCCGCCACCCGTCCCCCCAGGATGTGGGCGGGAGCGTCGGCGTCGCTGGTGAGGATGGTGACGGCCAGGGCGGTGGGCTCGGGCAGTCCGCCCGCGTCGGCACCCTCCCGGAGCCCGTCGACCCCGGCCCGCAGCATCACCGGGCCGGCCCGGGCGTGGAGCGTGAGGTACCGCGCGCCCGAGCGCGCCTGCGACCCGGGCCGACTTGCGCACGGTGGTGGGGATGTCGTGCAGCTTGAGGTCGAGGAAGACCTTGAAGCCGGCGTCGGCGACGGACGTCACCGCGTCGGGGCCGGCGGCGGTGAACAGCTCGAGCCCTACCTTGGCCACCCCGAACCACGGCCGCAGCTGGTCGGCCAGCCGGAGGGCGACGACCAGGTCGTCGACGTCGAGGGCGAGGATCAGGCGGTCACGAAGCTCCATGCGCCTGTCCTACCAGATCGGCGACGCGCTCCACCCGGTGGCGCTCGCACCAGGCCCGTAGCTGGGCCACCACCCGCATGCAGGCCCGGGGGTCTTCGAAGGTGGCCGTCCCCACCTGGACCGCCGACGCCCCCGCCAGGAGCAGCTCCACCGCGTGCTCACCGGACGCCACGCCGCCCGCGCCCACCAGCGGAAGGTCGGGAAAGGCCTGGTAGACGTCGTACAGCGCCCGCACCGCCACCGGCCGGATGGCGGCCCCCGACAACCCTCCGCCGCCGGTGCCCAGCCGGGGCCGCCGGGTGGCCGGGTCGATGGCCATGCCCTTGACCGTGTTGACGAGGGTGAGAGCCGCCGCCCCCCCGTCACGGGCGGCGGCCGCGATCTCGACGATGTCGGTGACGTTGGGGCTGAGCTTGGCCCACGTCGGCCGCCCGCCGGCGGCCACCACCGCGGCGACCGCGTCCCGGGTGGCGGACGGGTCGGTGGCGAACATGTGCCGCCCACCCTCGAGGTTGGGACAGCTCAGGTTGACCTCGACGGCCACGATCGTGGCGGAGGCCGACGCGGCCAGCGCCGCGGCCGCCTTCTCGTAGCCGGCGACCGTCGTCCCCCAGATGCTGGCCACCACCCGGGCGCCGGTGGCGACCAGCGCCGGCAGCTCGTCGGCCAGCCATGCCTCCACTCCCGGGTTCTGCAGCCCGACGCTGTTGAGCATGCCGGCCTCGGTCTCGTGCACCCGGGGCGGCGGGTTCCCGGCCCATGGCTCGGCAGAGAGCGACTTCACCACCACCGCCCCCAACTCGGAGAGGTCGAAGTAGGCCGCCAGCTCGGCCCCGTGCCCCGCCGTCCCCGAGGCCGTCATGACCGGGTTGGGGAACATCACGTCGCCGACCCTCGTGGCCAGGTCGACGGACCGTCTCACTTCCCGTGGAACTCCTGTAAGGACTTCACCGACGTTCCGTGCAGGGCCACGTCGGCGATGCCGTTGGCGGCGGCCAGGGCGGCGGCGACCGTCGTCAGGCAGGGGACGTTGTGGACGTTGGCCGCGGTGCGGATGTAGGCCCCGTCGGCTCGCGGCCCCCGTCCCCGAGGGGTGTTGAGCACCAGGTCGATCTCGCCGTTGGCGATGCGCTCGACGGCCGACCGTCCGGGATGGCCCAGGAGGGGCACCACGTCGGCCACCGCCACGCCGTTCTCGGTGAGGTAGCGGGCCGTCCCCGAGGTGGCCACCACCGAGAAGCCGAGGTCGACGAACCGCCGGGCCGCCTTCAGCCCTCCCGGCTTGTCGCGGTCGGACAGCGAGAGGAACACCGTCCCCTGCGCCGGCAGCCGGTCGCCCGCCCCCTCCTGGCTCTTGGCGAAGGCCAGCCCGAACGTGCTGGAGATGCCCATGACCTCGCCCGTAGCCCGCATCTCCGGTCCCAGGAGCGTGTCGGCGTCGGGGAAGCGGTTGAACGGGAGCACCGCCTCCTTGACCGCCACGTGGCCGCCGGTGGCGCCCGGGCACAGGAGGCCCTCGTCCCGCAGCTCGGCCAGGGTGGCCCCGACCATCACCCGGGCCGCCACCTTGGCCACGGGCACGCCGGTGGCCTTGGCCACGAAGGGCACCGTGCGGCTGGCCCGGGGGTTGGCCTCGATGACGAACACCTGGCCCTGCTTCACCGCGTACTGCACGTTGAGCGGCCCGCAGACGTCGAGGGCGTCGGCGATGGCCCGGGTGTGGGTCTCGATCACCTCGATGACGTCGGCCGACAGCGTCGGCGGCGGGATCACGCACGGCGCCGTCGCCGGAGTGCACGCCCGCCTCCTCCACGTGCTCCATCACCGCCCCGATGAAGACCTCGCCGGTGCGATCACGGATGGCGTCGACGTCGACCTCGATGGCGTCCTCCAGGAACCGGTCGACCAGCACCGGCCGCTCGGAGGAGAGCCCGCCCTCCCGGCCCGAGCGATGCCTGCCCCGTCGGCGAAGCCGAACCGAGCCAGCTCGGCCATCGCCCGGCGCAGCCCGTCGTCGTCGTAGACGATCTCCATGGCCCGCCCGCCGAGGACGTACGACGGCCGCACCAGGGCCGGGTACCCGATGCGGCCGGTGATGGCCAGGGCCTGGTCGAGGTCGACGGCGGTGCCGCCCGCCGGCTGGGGGATCTCCAGCCGGGCGCAGAGCGCGCTCCACCGCTCCCGATCCTCGGCCTCGTCGATGGCGGCCGGCCGGGTGCCCAGGATCAGGTGCTCGGGGATGCGCCCGGCCAGCTTCAACGGGGTCTGGCCGCCGAGGGCGACGATCACGCCGAGGGGGTTCTCGACTTCGAGGACATTGGTCACGTCCTCGAAGGTCAGGGGCTCGAAGAAGAGGCGGTCGGACGTGTCGTAGTCGGTGGACACCGTCTCCGGGTTGCAGTTGATCATCACCGTGTCGAAGCCGGCGTCGCGCAGGGCGAAGCTGGCGTGGACGCAGCAGTAGTCGAACTCGATCCCCTGGCCGATGCGGTTGGGGCCGGAGCCGAGGATCACGACCGTCGGACGCTGACCGGGGCGAGCCTCGTCCTCGTCCTCGTAGGTGGAGTAGTGGTAGGGCGTGGTCGCCTCGAACTCGGCCCCGCAGGTGTCGACCGTCTTGAACGTGGCCCGGACGCCCACCGCCAGCCGAGCGGCCCGCACCTTGTCCTCGGCGACGCCCCAGATGTAGCCCAGCTGGGGATCGGAGAAGCCCAGCCGCTTGGCCCGGCGCCAGTCGGCCCTGATCATGTCGGCGAACCCGATGTCGGCCAGCGCCGCCCGCTCGTCGACGATGCGCACGATCTGGTCGAGGAACCACGGGTCGACCTTGGTGGCCTCGTACAGCCGCTCCACGCTGATCCCCCGGCGCAGGGCCGCCTCCAGGTGGAAGGGGCGGTCGGGCGTGGCCACCGACGCCCGGGCCACCAGGGCGGCGTCGTCGAGGTCGTCGTAAGCCACCTCGGCGGGGTCGCAGTTGAGGCCCCACCGGCCGTGCTCGAGCGAGCGCAGGCCCTTCTGCAGCGACTCGGGGAACGTGCGGCCGATGGCCATGGCCTCTCCCACCGACTGCATGCGGGTGCCGAGCACGTCGGTGACGCCGGGGAACTTCTCGAACGCCCATCGGGGGATCTTGGTGACCACGTAGTCGATGGTGGGCTCGAAGCTGGCCGGCGTCTTGCGGGTGATGTCGTTGGGGATCTCGTCGAGGGTGTAGCCGACGGCGAGCTTGGCCGCGATCTTGGCGATGGGGAAGCCGGTGGCCTTGGAGGCGAGGGCGCTCGACCGGCTGACCCGGGGGTTCATCTCGATGACGACCATCTCGCCGTCGACCGGGTTGACCGCGAACTGGATGTTCGACCCGCCGGTGTCGACGCCGATGCGCCTGATGCAGGCGAAGGCGGCGTCGCGCATGCGTTGGTACTCGACGTCGGACAGGGTCTGGGCCGGGGCCACCGTGATCGAGTCGCCGGTGTGGACGCCCATGGGGTCGAAGTTCTCGATCGAGCACACGACCACGCAGTTGTCGGCCCGGTCGCGCATGACTTCGAGCTCGTACTCCTTCCAGCCGGCGATGCTGCGCTCGATGAGGATCTCGGAGATGGGGCTGGCGGCCAGGCCGATCTCGGCCAGGGCGGTGAGCTCGTCGGCGTCGTGGGCGATGCCGGTACCCCGCCCACCGAGGATGTACGACGGCCGCACGATCACCGGGTAACCGATCTCGTCGCCCACCTTGGCCGCCTCGTGGGTGGCGTAGGCGAAGCCGGACGGGGGCACGCCCAGGCCGATCTCGGTCATGGCCGCCTTGAACGCCTCCCGGTTCTCGGCGGTGCGGATGGCCTCGGCCGACGCCCCGATGAGCTCGACCCCGAACTCCTCGAGGATCCCCCGCTCGTGCAGGGCCATGGCCAGGTTGAGCCCGGTCTGGCCACCGAGGGTGGGGAGGATGGCGTCGGGCCGCTCCCGCTCGACGACCTTGGCCACCGTCTCCCAGTCGAGGGGCTCGACGTAGGTGCGGTGGGCGAAGTCGGGGTCGGTCATGATCGTGGCCGGGTTGGAGTTGACCAGGATGACCCGGTAGCCCTCCTCCTTGAGCACCCGGCAGGCCTGGGTACCCGAATAGTCGAACTCGCACGCCTGCCCGATCACGATCGGGCCCGACCCGATGAGCAGGATCGAGTGGATGTCAGTCCGCTTCGGCACGTGAGCTCCGATTGATCCGCGCAAGTAAACGCGTGGGGGGGCAAGTGCGCGAAGTGTTCGGGTGGCGGCGCCGCCCTTCGCCATTGATCCGCGCAAGTACACGCGTGAGGGGGTGAGTGCGCGGAGTGTTCACGGGCGCTCGCCGGTCATGAGCTTGCGAAAGTCTTCGAAGAGGTAGCGGGCGTCGTGGGGGCCGGGGCCGGCCTCGGGGTGGTACTGGACGCTGAAGGCCCGCAGGTCGCGGCAGCCGAGGCCCTCGATGACCCCGTCGTTGAGGTTGACGTGGGTGACGTCGGCCCCGCCCACCGACCCCTCGGCGACGGCGTAGGAATGGTTCTGGCTGGTGATCTCGACCGCCCCGTCCCGCAGCCGCTTGACCGGGTGGTTGCCACCGTGGTGGCCAAAGGGGAGCTTGAACGTCGACCCGCCCAGGGCCGATGCCATCAGCTGGTGGCCGAGGCAGATGCCGAAGACGGGGATGTCGGCCGCCAGCAGCTCGCCGATGGCCTCGATGGCGTAGGTGACGGCGGCCGGGTCGCCGGGGCCGTTGGACAGGAACACCCCGTCCGGCCGGCGCTCGACGATGGCGCCCGCCGGCGTCGAGGCGGGGACGACCTCCACCGTGGCCAGCCCCGAGAGCATGCGCAGGATGCTCGTCTTGATCCCGAAGTCGTAGGCCACGACCGTCAGCGGTCCCCCACCGCCGACCCGGTAGGGCTCGAGGGTGGTCACCTCCGCCACCAGGTCGACGCCGTCGGTGCCCGGCTCCCCGAGGGCGGCCTCCTTGAGGCTGACCTCGTCGGCCGTGCCGAAGGCGCCGGCCATGGCCCCCGCCTCCCGGATGTGGCGGGTGAGGCGGCGGGTGTCGATCCCCGTGATCCCGGGGACGCCCGACGCCTTCAGCCACGAGTCGAGGTCGAGGCTCGACCGCCAGTTGGACGGGCGCTCGGTCATGTCCCGGACGATCACGCCCCGGCAGTAGGCCCGCCCGCTCTCGGCGTCCTCCGCCGACACCCCGTAGTTGCCGATGTGGGGGTAGGTGAAGGCGATGACCTGCCCCGCGTAGGACGGGTCGGTGAGCACCTCCTGGTAGCCGCTGAGGACGGTGTTGAAGACGACCTCGCCGGTGGCTATGCCCCCGGGCGGCTCGGCCCCGACCGCCTCCCCCTCGAAGGTCGTCCCGTCGGCCAGGACGAGCAGCGCCTCCGGCCGCCTCGCCGGCCGCCTCGCCCTCCTCGAACTGGTGACAGTCTCAGCCCCCAGGGGGCGTTCACCGTCACCAGTTGCGTCGGGGTCGGGCCGCCCTCCCGAACTGGTGACGGTTGCAGCCCCCGGAGGGCTCTCAGCGTCACCGGTTGCGGTCGCGGTCGTGGGGGGCGTCACCGTTGGGCCTCGCCGTCGACGACCACCGGCTCGCCCCGGAGGACGGTGTGGCGGGCCCGGCCGGTGAGCTTGCGGCCGGCGTAGGGGGTGTTGCGGCTGCGGCTGGCCAGGGCGTCGGGGTCGACCACCCACACCAGCGACGGGTCGATCACGCACAGGTTGGCCGGGCGGCCCTCGGCCACCGGCCCCCCGTGCACACCCTCCAACCCGGCGATACGGGCCGGCTGCCACGACAGCAACGCCAGTACCCGCTCGATGGGCAGGTCGAGCTCGCCCAGGGCCAGGGCCAGCGCCGTCTCCAGGCCGAGCATCCCCGGGGGGGCGTGGTCGAAGGGGCGCTCCTTGTCCTCCGGGGCGTGGGGCGCGTGGTCGGTGGCGATGGCGTCGAGGGTGCCGTCGGCCAGGCCCGCCTTGACCGCGGCCACGTCGGCCGGCGACCGCAGCGGCGGGTTGACCTTGAACACCGAGTCGTAGCCGGCGACCGACGCGTCCGTCAGCGTGAAGTGGTGGGGGGCGGCCTCCGCCGTCACGGCCAGGCCGGCGGCCTTGGCCGCCCGCACCGCCGCCACCGATCCCGCCGTCGACAGGTGGAGGAAGTGCATGCGGCTCCCCAGCGGCGCGGTCAGCCGGGCCAGGGCGAGGTCGCGCACCACCATCAGCTCCTCCGCCTCGGCCGGCACCCCGGGGACGCCCAGCCGGGACGACCACTCCCCCTCGTGCATGTGGCCGCCGGCCGCCAACGACGCGTCCTCGCAGTGCTGGGCCAGGGTGACGCCGAGGGCCGACGCGTACTCCAACGCCCGCCGCATCAACCGCCCGTCCTGCACCCCGGCGCCGTCGTCGGTGAAGATCCGGACGCCCAGCTCGGCCATCTCGGCCATGGCCGCCAGCTCGACCCCCCGCCGACCCTTGGTGATGGCCCCCGCCACCCGCACGTCGCAGACCGTCGTCTCCCCCAGCTCGAGCACCTCCCGCACCGCCGACGCGCAGTCGATGGCGGGCTCGGTGTTGGGCATGGCGACCACCGCCGTGTAGCCGCCGAGGGCGGCGGCCCGGGCCCCCGTCTCGACCGTCTCCGCCTCCTCCCGGCCCGGCTGGCGGAGGTGGGCGTGGAGGTCGACCAGCCCGGGCGCCACCACGCAGCCGCCGGCGTCGAGCACCCGCGCCCCCCGGGGCACGTCGAGCCCGTCGGCCACCGCCACCACCGTCCGCCCCCGCACGAGGACGTCGGCCCGCCGGGACCCGGTGGCGTCGACCACCGTGCCCCCTCGAATCACCAGGTCACTGCTCACGGGGATTGGCTCCCAACAGGAGGAAGAGGACGGCCATGCGGACGGCGACGCCGTTGGCGACCTGGCGGGTGATGGTGGACCGGGGCAGGTCGGCCACGTCGGCCGCGATCTCAACCCCCCGGTTCATGGGACCGGGGTGCATGACCAGGGCGTCGTCGGCCAGGAGGCGGGCCCGGTCACGGGTCAGCCCGTAGCGGGCGGTGTACTCCCGCAGCGAGGGCAGAAGGGCCTCCGACTGGCGCTCGGCCTGGATGCGCAGCAGGTAGACGATGTCGGCCTTGGGCAGCACCGCGTCGAGGTCGGTGCTCACCGCCACCGGCCATCCGTCGAGGCTGGGGGGCAGCAGGGTCGGGGGCGCCACCAGGGTGACCTCGGCACCGAGCATGGAGAAGGCGAGCACGTTCGACCGGGCCACCCGGGAGTGCTTGACGTCGCCCACGATGGCGATCCGAAGCCCACCCAGAGGACCCCGCTCCTTCTGGATCGTGTAGCAGTCGAGGAGGGCCTGGGTGGGGTGCTCGTGCCAGCCGTCGCCGGCATTGATGACCGAGCAGTCGACCCACGAGGCCACCTGCCAGGGCACCCCGGCCGACGAGTGGCGCACGACGATGGCGTCGACGCCCATGGCCTCGATGGTCTGCACCGTGTCCCGCAGCGACTCGCCCTTCTTCACCGACGACGTCGACACCGAGAAGTTCATGGTGTCGGCCGACAGCCCCTTGGCCGCGGCCTCGAAGCTCAGGCGGGTGCGGGTGGACTCCTCGAAGAAGAGGGAGACCACCGTCTTGCCCCGGAGGGCCGGCACCTTCGGCATGGCCCGCTTGCTCACCTCCACGAAGGAGTCGCTGACCCGCAGCACCTCCTCGATGCCGTCCGCCCCCAGGTCGGCGACCGACAGCAGGTGTCCCGGCCCCCCGCTCACCGCTTCACCCCCACGTCGACCCCGTCCTCCCGCACGTCGACCACCTCGTCCCGCCGGGTGGGCAGGTTCTTGCCCACGTAGTCGGGGCGGATGGGCAGCTCCCGGTGGCCGCGATCGACCATCACCGCCAGCTGCACCGCCCGGGGCCGGCCGTAGTCGTTGAGGGCGTCGAGGGCGGCCCGCACCGTCCGCCCGGTGAAGAGCACGTCGTCGACCAGGACGACGACCTTCCCGGACAGATCGACCGGGATGTCGGTGACGGCCTGGGGCATCACCGGCCGCAGCCCGATGTCGTCGCGGTAGAAGGTGGCGTCGACGCTGCCCACCGGCACCACCGCCCCCTCCACCCGGGACAGCGCCTCGGCCAGCCGGCGGGCCAGGGGGACGCCTCCGGTCTGCAGCCCCACCAGCACCACGCCGTCGAGGCCGTGGTTGCGCTCGACGATCTCGTGGGCGATCCGGGTGACGGCCCGGCGCAGGTCCTCGGCGTCCATGACCTGGCTGCGGGCAACGAAAACGCCCCCGTACGGGGGCGTCGCAGCGCGTTCTCGTTCGGCCAATCCTGGCTCCTCCGGTGTCCGTGCCGGCCTCTCGGGACCGGCGTTAACGGGCTGAGGGGCAGTTTAGCCGACGACCCGGTCTAGCCCACGACCCGAACGGTGACTTCGAACTGCTCGGTCGACGTCCCGCTCCGCTCCGCCCGCACGGCGACCCCGGGCGTGGACTCCAGGGGGACGAAGGTGGCCGACGCCGACCCGTCCACCTCCTGGCTGGACTGGACGAGGGCGAGGTCCTCGCCGCTGGCCCACGGCAGGCCCCACGGCGCGACCGCAGACCCCTGCAGGGTGACGACGAAGGGCCGGTCGGCGGCGACGGTGACCTCGTGCCCGTTGTCGGCCTCGGTGACGACGGTGACCTCCTGACCGTTGACGGCCTGGGTGACGACCGTCGGCGCCGCCGCCGCCGGCGGCGCGACGGTGACGCTGCCACCCGCACCGCCGCCGCCCTCGTCGCCCACCACCCCGAAGGCGACCATCGCGATGGCCCCCACCGCCAGCGAGCGCGACGACGGAGGCGAGCAGCCGCCCCCACCTCACAGCTCGTCGGGCTCCTGGTCGAACGGCACCGGCTCGGGGAGCTCGGGGGCGGGCGGAACGACGACCGCCGCCGCTTCCCCCTTCGACCCCGGCCGCACCTCGGCCGCGATGGCGGCCAGCACGCCGTTCACGAACCGGCTGGAGTCGTCGGTGGAGTAGCGCTGGGCCAGCTCGACCGCCTCCGAGATGACGGCACCGGTGGGGACGTCGGGCCGGTGGGCCAGCTCGTAGACCCCGATCCGCAGCAGGGCCCGGTCGAGGGCGGGCATGCGCTCGAGGGCCCAGTCCCGGGCGAAGCGGACGATCCACCCGTCGACCTCGGCCTGGTGCTCGCCGACCCCCAGGACCAGCTGGGACGCGAACGGGGCCGGCTCCACCGGAAGGTCGGCCACCACCTCGGCGGGCGTGACCCCCTTGGTCTCCGCCTCGTACAGGAGCGACAACGCCCGCTCCCGCGCCTGGCGCCGGGAGACGGCGAGAGCCCGAACCACCCCGCCTAGACCCGCGTCAGGTAGTCGCCCGAGCGGGTGTCGACCTTGATGCGATCGCCGGGGTTGACGAACAGGGGGACCTGCACCACCAGCCCCGTCTCGAGGGTGGCCGGCTTGCGGGCGCCCGAGACCCGGTCGCCCTGCACCCCGGGCTCGGTCTCCGACACCGTCAACTCGACCGCGGCCGGCAGGTCGATGCCGACCACCTCGTCCTCGTTGGCCACCTGGAGGATGGCGGAGTCGCCCTCCTTGAGGTACCTGGTGGCGTCGGCCATCACGTCGGCGTCGACGTGGGTCTGGTCGTAGGTGGAGTTGTCCATGAACACGTGGAACGTGCCCTCGCGGTACAGGAACTGCATCTCCCGCTTGTCGATGTTGGTCTGCTCGAGCTTCTCGTCGGCCCGGTAGGTGCGGTCGAGAACCGCCCCCGTGCGCACGTTCTTGAGCTTGGTGCGGACGAACGCGCCGCCCTTGCCCGGCTTCACGTGCTGGAACTCGACGACGGTGAACAGCCCCTCCGGCAACTGGAGGGCCATCCCGTTCTTCAGGTCGTTGGTGCTCACGTTCGGCATGGGTCAGGCGACCACGAGTGTCTTCGGGGCGTTGGTGAGCACGGTGCAGCCTTCCTCGGTGACGACGACGGTGTCCTCGATGCGGACGCCGCCGTACTCGGGCAGGTAGACGCCCGGCTCCACGGTGACGACCCAGCCCGCGCCCAGCGTGTCGGTGGACAGGGAGGACACCCGGGGCATCTCGTGGATGTCGAGGCCGACGCCGTGGCCGGTGCTGTGGAGGAATGCGTCGGCCCAGCCGGCCTCGGCGATGATCGAACGGCAGGCGTCGTCGACGGCCTTGGCCTCCACGCCGGCCCGGACGGCGTCGACGCCGGCCTGCTGGCTCTCGGCCACCACGTCGACCATGCGGGCGGCGGTGGCGGTGGCGGGCTCGCCCACGCACAGGGTGCGGGTCATGTCGGAGCAGTACCCGTCGACGATGGCGCCGAAGTCGATCACGATCAGCTCGCCGGGGGCGATGCGGCGGTCGGACGGGCGGTGGTGGGGCTTGGCCCCGTTGGGACCGGAGGCCACGATCGTCTCGAACGAGGAGCCGGCCGCCCCCAGGCGCCGCATCTCGAAGTCGAGGTCGAGGGCGATCTCCCGCTCGGTGGGACCTTCGGCCAACCGGGGCCGGACCTTGGCCAGGGCCTCGTCGGCGATGCGGGCGGCCTCGGCCATGCGGGCCACCTCGCCCGCGTCCTTGGTGCGGCGCAGGTCCTCGACCAGGGCTTCGGTGGGGATGGGCTCGGCCGCGGGGAACCACTCGGTGGCGAAGCGCCGCTGCTGGGCCCAGGTGACGTCGTCGGCCTCCAGCCCCAGCCGGGGAATGTCGACCGTCGCCGTCTGCAGGTACTCCTTCTGGGCCCCGCCGGTGAGGCCGACGTGGAGGTGGAAATCGACTCCCGCCGCCGTCAGCTGCTCGGCCGCCTGGTCGCCGTAGCGGCCGTCGGTGACGAACAGGAGCCCGTCGTCGGTGAGCAGGACGATGCCGGCCGAGCCGGTGAACCCGGTGAGGTAGCGGACGTTGACCATGTGGGTGACGAGGAGAGCGTCGACGCCACTGTCGGCCAGGCGGGCTCGAAGCCGGTCGACGCGGGCGGCCACGTCCATCCTGGGGAACTCGCTCATTGGCGCACCATCCTCTCGGATGCTGCGCCAACGAAACCCTCCGCTTGATCCGGCCCATGGCCGGCCCAAGCGCTCCACATTGGTTCGCTCGCCTGCGGCTCGCTCATTGGCGCACCATCCTCTCGGATGCTGCGCCAACGAAACCCTCCGCTTGATCCGGCCCATGGCCGGCCCAAGCGCTCCACATTGGTTCGCTCGCCTGCGGCTCGCTCATTGGCGCACCATCCTCTCGGATGCTGCGCCAACGAAACCCTCCGCTTGATCCGGCCCATGGCCGGCCCAAGCGCTCCACATTGGTTCGCTCGCCTGCGGCTCGCTCATGCCAACAACCTTGCCACGGCCTCGACCGCCAGTTCGTACCCATGGCCCTTGAAGCCGGCCACGGTGCCGTCGGCGACGGGCGCGATCACCGAGGTGTGCCGCCACGGCTCCCGGGCGTAGGGGTTGGAGACGTGCAGCTCGACCACCGGCCCGTCGAAGGCGGCCAGGGCGTCGTGCAGCGACCAGGCGTAGTGGCCGAACGCCCCCGGGTTGATGATGACCGCCGCCGCCCGTCCCCGCGCCCCGTGGATCGCCTCCACCAGCTCGCCCTCGACGTTCGACTGGAGGTGCTCGAGCTCGAGCCCGTGGCGCTCGGCCGCGGCCCGGGCCCGGCCGACGAAGTCGTCCAGCGTGTCGGTGCCGTAGAACTCCGGGTCGCGCTGGCCGAACAGGTTGAGGTTGGCCCCGCTCAGCAGCAGGACGATCGGCCGCCCCCCTCCTCCGCCGACCTGGTGACGGTTTCCGCCCTCTGAGGGCCTTCAGCGTCACCAGTTGCCGGGGTTCAGACATCAGCGCATCTCCCCGTCGAGGACGGCGGCCACGGTGGCGGCGGCGACGTCATCCACCACCTCGAGGTCCCGGGGACCGTCAAGCACGAACGCCAGGCGACCACCAACCGACGCCTTCTTGTCCCGGCCCATGACCTGCACCAGCTCGGCCGTGTCGGCCCCGGCGGGCAGCACCGACGGCAGGTCGTAGCCGCCGATCACGGCCAGATGCTCGTCGACCCGCTCGTCGTCGACCCGCCCCAGGCGGCGGGCCAGGCGGGCGGCGAAGACCAACCCCACCGCCACCGCCTCGCCATGGCGGAGGTCGTAATGACCAGTTGTCTCCAGGGCGTGGGCCAGGGTGTGACCGTAGTTGAGGAGCCCGCCGGCCGGTGATGTCCCGCTCGTCGGGACCGACGTGATCGGCCTTGCACCGCACGCAGGCAGCCACCGCCTCGTCCAGGGGTAGGTCGGGGAGGTCGTCGACGCCGAGGAAGGCGTACTTGGCCATCTCCCCCAGCCCGCTGCGGTACTCCCGGGGAGGGAGGGTGCCCAGCAGTTCGATGTCGCACAGCACCGCCGACGGCTGCCAGAACGCCCCCACCAGGTTCTTGCCCTCGGGCAGGTTGACCCCGGTCTTGCCCCCGACGGCGGCGTCGACCATCCCCAGGAGGGTGGTGGGCACGTGCACCACCCTCACCCCCCGGTGGTAGACAGCGGCGGCGAAGCCGGCGGTGTCGGTGACAACCCCCCCGCCGACGGCCACCACCACGTCGGACCGGGTCAGGCCCCAGCGGGAGAAGTCGCGGCACAGGTCCTCCACGCTCTCCAGGCACTTGGCCTCCTCCCCCTTGCCCAGGAGGAAGGTGCGCTGCTCGATGCCGGCGTCGACCGGGAAGTCGGTGCCCTCCTGGGCCACGATGGCGGCCCGGGTGGCGTCGGTGGGGATCACCTCGCACAGGCGGTGGCGGGCACCGGTGCCCACCAGGACCTCGTAGGACCGCTCGCCCAGGTCGACGGGGACGGTGATCACGGTGTCAGGCTCACTGGGCCAGGGCCGATAGACCGAGCGCCCGTAGGATGCGCTCGGTGACGTGGTCGGCGGGGTGGTCGTTGTCGACGTCGACGACGAGGTCGGCGACCTCCTCGTAGAACGGCCGCCGCTCAGCGTCCAGCCGGCGCATGGCGGCCACCGGGTCGTCGGTCAGGAGGGGCCGGCCCTCGCCCCTGCGGACCCGGGCGATGAGGACCTCCACCGGCGCCCGCAGCCACACCACCGGCGTGTGCCGCTCGAGGAGTCGGCGGTTGCCGTCGTCGAGCACCACTCCCCCGGCGGCAGCCACGACCTTGGGCGTGGTCGACGCCAGGGCGTCGGCCAGCACCTGGCTCTCCAGCCGGCGGAAGACGGCCTCGCCGTCGGACCTCCAGATCTCGGGGACCGTGCGCCCCGTCATCGCCTCCACCTGGCGGTCGCTGTCGAACAGGTCCCAGCTCAGCCGGCGGGCCAGCCGCCGTCCCACCGCCGACTTCCCCGCGCCCATCATCCCCACCAGCACGATCGACGAGGGCAACTGGTGACGGTTCGCCCGGTCAGGGCCGGGCGAAGTGTCACCGGTTCGGTCAGGTGCGGGCGGCTCAGCCAAGGGAGGTCACAAACGACCGGTGGTTGCGGACCAGCTCCGTCACCGAGTCGCCGCCGAACTTGCGCAGGGCCTCCCCGGCCAGCACCAGAGCCACCATGGTCTCGGCCACCACGCCCGCCGCCGGCACCGCGGTCACGTCGGTGCGTTCCTTGAACGACACCGTCGCCTCCTTGGTCTCCACGTCGACCGTCTTGAGCACCGGCCGGTTGAGGGTCGACAACGGCTTCATGGCCACCCGGGCCACCAGCAGGTCGCCGGTGGACATACCCCCCTCGATTCCCCCCGCCCGGGCCGTCTCCCGCCGGTAGACCCCGTCCTCGGGGTCCCAGAAGATCTCGTCGTGGGCCTCCGATCCCCGCCGGCCGGCGCCCTCGAAGCCCTCGCCGATCTCGACCGCCTTCATGGCCGGGATGCTCATGAGGGCGTGGGCCAGGAGGGCGTCGAGGCGGCGGTCCCAGTGGACGTGGCTGCCGAGGCCCACCGGCACCCCGTAGCCGAGGACCTCCACCACCCCGCCCAGGGAGTCGCCGTCCTTGGCCGCGGCCTTGATCTCCTCGATCATGGCCTCCTCGTCGGCGGGGTCGTTGACCCGGACAGGGGACTCGTCGATGCGGGCCAGGTCGGCCATCGTCGGCCGGCCAAATCCATTGGCCGGGGACTTGGCCTTCGCCGGTCCCATCTGGATGACGTGGGAGAGCACCGACACGCCCAGCTGCGACAGCAGCGCCTTGGCGCAGGCCCCCGCCGCCACCCGGGCCGCCGTCTCCCGGGCGGAGGCCCGCTCCAGGACGTCGCGGGCGTCGGTGAAGCCGTACTTCTGCATGCCGGCCAGGTCGGCATGGCCGGGGCGGGGCCGGGTAAGGGGCTTCTCCGTCATGCCCGGCCCGGGCGACATCTCCTGCTCCCACTTGGGCCACTCCGTGTTCCCGATCTCGAGCGCCACCGGCGAGCCGAGGGTGCGCCCGTGGCGGATCCCGCCCAGGATGGTGAGCTCGTCCTGTTCAAAGCGCATCCGCGGTCCCCGGCCGTAGCCCAGGCGGCGGCGGGCCAGCTCCGACTGGATCTGCTCGGCCGTGATCTCCAGCCCCGCGGGCAGTCCCTCGATGGTGACGAGCAGGGCCTTCCCATGGGACTCGCCAGCGGTGAGGAAGCGGAGCACGCCCCCGAATCTACCGGTGCCGGCACGCGACTCCGGGGAGTTACGTGCGGCCCTCGCCGGCAGCGGCCAGCAGCCGACGCCCGAGGACGCGGCCAAGATCCAGGCCGCGGCCAGCGACCTCGACAACCCCACCTTCAAGGAGGCGTCGGCTCGGGTGACGGCCTGGTTCGCCGAGGTGTGCGCCGCCTGACGGCAGCGGAATCCGGTACCGTCCGACCGGGGTCGACCGGGGTGTCGAACGGGGAGGAAGTGCGATGAGTCGTTTGCGACGTGCTCTGGCGGTGCTCGTGGTCGGATCGGTGGTGCTGGTCGGCTGCGGCGACGACGGGGACGACGGGGACGACGGGACCTCGTCGCCGGCAACCGTCGGCAACTCGTCCAACGACGGCGGCGGCTCCACCGACCTGCCGACCGGCGGGTCCGGGATCTCCAGCGCCGCCTGCCTCAGCGCGGCCACGGCCATGGCCCAGGCCGCGGGCGGGCTGTCCACCGCCTTCTCCGGCCAGACCGACGACCTGGAGAACTCGGTGGATGCGTTCGAGGCCTTCGCCGCCAACGCCCCGTCGGAGATCCGGGACGACCTGCGCACCGTCGCCGAGGGCTACTCCGAGTTCGTGGAGATCCTGGCCGAGGCCAACTTCAACCCCACCAGCGGCGAGGCGCCATCGCCCGAGGCGATGGCCAAGCTGGAGGCCGCGTCCGAGAAGTTCGACGACTCCGGCTTCGAGGAGGCGGCGGCGCGGGTGTCGGCCTGGTTCGAGAACGAGTGCGGCGAGGAGTAACCGACCCGGGGCCTCAGCCCCCGAACCACGTCCTGATGATCTGATCGCCGAACAGGACGGCCAGGATGGCTCCGCCGGCGAGGAAGGGCCCGAACGGAACCGCGTCCTTGCGGCTGCGGACCCGGGTCAGCACCAGGCCCACCCCGATCACCGCGCCCAGCAGGAAGCCGAGGAAGATCCCGGTCAGGACGTGGCGCAGGCTGAGCCAACCCAGGAACAGTCCCAGGACGAAGGCCAGGCGGACGTCGCCGAAGCCCATCCCTGCGGGCGAGGCGAGGTGGACGAGGAGCAGGCCCAGCCAAGCCAGGGCCGCGCCCAGGAGGGCCCGGCGCAACTGCCCCCAGTCCCCCGCCGCCCCCGCGGCCAGGGCCAGGAGGGGGACGGACACGAAGATCGTCGGGTAGACGAGGCGGTTGGGGATGATGTGAAGGTCGAAGTCGATGACGCTGATGGCCAGCAGCGAGGTGAAGAACACCAGGTAGGCGGGCAGGGCCAGTCGGCGCCGAAGCGCAGGGTGGCCGCCGCCCACAGCACCCCGCACGCCACCTGCACCACCACCTGACGCCGGGAACCGGGTCGCAGCCGGAGCCCGAGGGGTCGCAGCGGCTTCTTGTCGGGAATGCGCTCGACGAGGAGGTTCACGACGAGGCCGACGGCGAGTCCGACCACGCCCAGTCCGAGCGCGGCCCACGCCCTCACTCCGTCATCCCCATCGTCCCGTCCCCGTGCGCCAAGCGCGTCAGGGCTCAGTCTGGCCCAGACCGGACCGCGGCCCGCATCACGTCGAGGGGCGCGTCCCGCCCGGTCCACATCCGGAAGGCGAGCGAGCCCTGGTGGACGAGCATGCCCAGGCCGTCGACGACGGTCGCACCCCGCACCGCGGCCGCCTCCAGGGAGTGGCGGACGGGGTGGCCGATGAGGGCGGCCAGGCGGGTGTGGCGACCCGGTTCCCACGCCGGAGTGTGGGGGTCCGGCGCTGGGCTCAGCGCACGCCCCGCTGCTCGGCGAGGGCGATGTTGCGGTTCTGCTCGTCGAGCGTGGCCGCGAAGGCGTGGCGCCCTTCCTCGTCGACGACGACGAAGAAGATCCAGTTGCCCGGCGTCGGGTTGAGGGCGGCCGCCAGCGACTCCTGGCCCGGCGAGGCGATGGGACCGGGCGGCAGGCCCGGGTTCTTGTAGGTGTTGTAGGGGGAGTCGATCTCGAGGTCGCTGAAGAGCAGGACCTCCTTCTGCTTGCCCAGGGCGAACTGGATGGTGGCGTCGATCTCCATGGGCATGCCCGCCGCCAGCCGGTTGAAGATGACCCGGGACACCTTGCCCCGGTCGTCGTCGACCCTCGCCTCCCGCTCGACCATGGAAGCCACGACCACCGCCTGGTAGGGCGTGAGGCCCAGCCGGGCGGACGAGCCGGTGATGTCGAGGCGGGTGGCGAGGTCGTCGAAGGCGGTGACCATCCGCCGCAGGATGGCGGCCTCGTCGTCCTCGGCCACGAAGAAGTAGGTCTCGGGCAGGAGCAGGCCCTCCAGGCTGGTGACGCCGGCCGCCTGGTACCGCGACCTCACCGTGCCGCCGTTGGCCAGCTGCAGGAACCGGTCGGCCGACCGCCCGGGCAGGGTGCCGACCAGCTGCGCCACCTGGGGCAGGGTGAGTCCCTCGGGGATGGTGAGGGGGATGCCCTTGTCGACCTTGGCCCCCGCCTCCAGGGTCTCGACCACGGTGGCCATGGCTTCCTTCTGGTGGAGGGTGTAGTCGCCCGCCTCCACTGTCCCCAGGCCGTTGAACTTCACGTAGTAGCGGAAGACGCTGGCGCTGGTGATCACCCCTTCGCGCTCGAGCAGCTGGCCGATCTCGGACGTGGACATGCCCGGCTCGACGGTGATGGCCACTTCCGCCCCCGGCTTCCCCGGGGGGTCGACGTGGCGCTGGTACCACATGGCCACCGCGACCAGGGAGATCACGCCGGCCATGACCACGGCCCCCAGGACGTAGGGCCACCGTCGGCGGGGGCTCACCCGCCGGTTCCCGATCCCCGTCCGCCGTCGAGCCCTCGTCCTCCGTCCAACCACGCCTGGAGCAGCACCGCCGCCGCCACCTGGTCGACGACCTTGCGCCGGTCGCGACCCTTCACCCCCGCGGCCACCAGTGACCGCTGGGCGCTCACCGTCGTCATCCGCTCGTCGTAGAGCTCGACGGGGATGTCGAGGAGGGCGGCGATGGCGGCCGCCTCGTCCCGGGCCCATGTCGCCGCCGGTCCCTCGGAGCCGTCGAGGGACAGGGGCAGCCCCACCACCACCCGCTCGGCACCAAGCTCCCGTATCGCCTCGACCACCCGAGCCCGGTCGCGGGCGGCGTCGCCGGTGCGGGCGACGGTGGTCGACGGCACGGCCATGACGCCGGCCGAGTCGCTGACGGCGACACCGACGCGCTGCCTCCCGAGGTCCAACGCCACCACCCTCACGAGGCCGCGTCCCGGGCCTGGTCGAGGGCCTCGTCGAGCCGGCTGGGATCGCGGCCACCGGCGACGGCCACGTCGGGGTTCTTGCCCCCGCCACCGCCGACGGTGCGGGCGGGAGCGGCGATGAGATCGGAGGCCAGCAGCCCGCTGTCCTTGGTGACGGCCGCCACCAGGGCCACGCCGCCGCCCTCGGGGGCGCCGCCGAGGACGACCGCCCGCACGCCGGGCTGGTCGCGCACGGCCAGGGCCAGGTCGCGCAGGTCGTCGCGCGTGGTGCCGTCGACCCGGGCCACGACGACCCCGTCGACGGCGGCCGAGGCGAGCGCACCGGCCCGGCCCGACGCTCCCACCTTGCGCAGTTGGCGGACCTGGTCGGCCAGCGCCTTCTGCTCCTCCAGCAGCTTCTCGACCCGGTCGGGGACGTCGGGCGGGGCGACCCGCAGGAGGGTGGCGGTGCGGCCGAGGGTGGCCCGTTCGTCGCGGATGCGGTCGAAGCTGGCCATGCCGGTGACGGCCTCGA
Organism: uncultured Acidimicrobiia bacterium; assembly: GCA_963801205.1. GTDB lineage: Bacteria > Actinomycetota > Acidimicrobiia > Acidimicrobiales > AC-14 > JAXDMK01. The sequence goes on along the minus strand of CAWDDV010000009.1, from coordinate 533,614 downwards.
TGCGGCGCAGGTTGGCGCCGATGGAGCTTTCGCCCAGGATCTTGATGGGACCGATGGTGCCCAGGGCGTGAACATGGGTGCCACCGCACAGCTCCACCGACTGGCTCCCGGCCTCGATGACCCGGACCATGTCGCCGTACTTCTCCCCGAAGAAGGCGATCGCCCCCCGCGCCGCCGCTTCCTTCTGCGACATCTCGGTGGACTTCACTTCCTCGTTGGCGATGACCTGCTGGTTGGCCAAGTCCTCGATGCGCTCCAGCTCCTCCGGCGTGACCTGGGCGTAGTGACTGAAGTCGAACCGCAGCCGGTCGGGCGCCACCAGCGACCCGGCCTGCTTCACGTGGTCGCCCAGGACCTCCCGGAGGGCCCAGTGGAGGAGGTGGGTGCCGGTGTGGTTGCGGCGGATGGCCTCCCGCCGGGCGGCGTCGACCGACGCGGTGGCCTCCTGGCCGGGGGTCACGTCACCCTCGACCAGACGGGCCAGGTGACGGCGGAGCCCGGGCAGGGCGTAGGTGGTGTCGAGCACCTCCAGGCTGCCGGTGGCGGTGGCGATCGTCCCGGTGTCGCCCACCTGGCCGCCGGCCTCGGCGTAGAAGGGGGTGCGGTCGAGGAACACCTCGAGGGTGCCGCCGAATTCCCCTGCGGCCGGCCCGGCCGCGGGCAGCACGGCCCGGATGCGGGCCTCCGACTGGGTCTCTTCGTAGCCGGTGAACTCCCAGGGCCCGCCCTCGTCGAGCAGCCCGCGGTAGGCGGCCTTCCGCTCCTCGTCGGTGGCCCCCTCGACGCCCCTGCGGGCGGCCTTGCCCATCGCCTTCTGGCCGGCCATCTCCGCTTCGAAGCCAGCCACGTCGACCTTGACACCCCGCTCGGCGGCCACCTCCAGGGTGAGCTCCAGGGGGAAGCCGTAGGTGTCGTGGAGCTGGAACGCCACCGACCCGGGCACGGTGTCCTCCCCCGACTCCTCCAGCCGGGCCAGCACGTTGTCGATGATGGCCGAGCCCGACCGCAGCGTGCGGCGGAAGGTCTCCTCCTCCCGGCCCACGACCCCGACGATGAAATCCCGCTTCTCTACCAGCTCGGGGTAGGCGATGCCCAGGGTGTCGACGGTGGCGTCGACCAGGGCGGGGGTGACGGGCGTCTCCACACCCAGCCCGAAGGCGTGGCGGACGGCCCGGCGGATGATGCGGCGGAGCACGTAGCCCCGGTCCTCGTTGGACGGGAACACGCCGTCGGCGGTGAGCATGGTCATGGCCCGCCCGTGGTCGGCCAGGATGCGCAGGCTGCGGTCGACCTTGGGGTCGGAGCCGTAGGGGCGGCCGATGGCCCGGCCGGCGGCGTCGAGGACGGGATGCACCACGTCGGTGTCGAACACCGTCGACACCCCCTGGAGGATGGGCAGGATGCGCTCCAGGCCGGCGCCGGTGTCGATGTTCCTCGTCGGCAGGTCGACCAGGGAGCCGTCGGGCTGCCGCCGGTACTGCATGAAGACCAGGTTCCAGATCTCGACGAAGCGCTCGGCGCCGCCATGAAGCGGTCCGCCGGGAGCGCCGAACTCCTCGCCCTTGTCGTAGTAGATCTCGGAGCAGGGCCCGCACGGACCGGGCTTGCCCTTGGCCATCTCCCAGAAGTTGTCGTCGCCCATGCGCTGGATGCGGTCGGCGGCCACCCCCACGGAGTCGCGCCAGATGGCCTCCGCCTCGTCGTCGTCGAGGTGGACGGTGACCCACAGCCGGTCGGGGTCGAGGCCGAGGACGCCAGTGACCAGCTCCCACGCCAGGGGGATGGCCTGCTCCTTGAAGTAGTCGCCGAAGCTGAAGTTGCCCAGCATCTCGAAGAACGTGAGGTGGCGGGTGGTGTCGCCGATGATCTCGATGTCCTGGGTGCGGAAGCACTTCTGCACCGTGACCGCCCGGGGGTAGGGCGCCGGCTCCTCTCCGATCATCACCGGGATGAACTGGTTCATCCCCGCGTTGGTCAGCAGGGGGGCGGCCGGGTGGTGCGGGATCAGGCCGGCGGAGGGCACCGGCGTGTGGCCGCGCTCGACGAAGAACTCGGTGAAGGCCTTCCGCAGTTGCTGGGCGTCCATGTCGAGTCCTCAGCCTAACGGGGTCGCCGTGAGCCAGAGATCGTTGGTCGAGCCGGTTTTCCTCGACCCCGGATCGGGAAAAGCAAGGAGATTGAAACGGCGGTTGGGGCCCCCGTGGCGCCGGACGGGAGGAAAACCGTGGCCATCATCTCAGCAAGCGCGACTCCGACGGCACGCAGGAGCGTGGCCCTGGGGGTGACAACCCTGCTCCTGTCCCTGTGGTTGGCGGCCGGTGGACCGGCCGAAGGGGCCTATCCGGGGTCCAACGGGAAGATCGCCTTCGAGACCAACCGCGACGGCAACCTCGAGATCTACTCCATGAACCCCGACGGCGGCGCCCAGACGAACCTCACCAACGACTCCGCAGAGGACACCGACCCGGTCTGGTCGCCGGCCGGGACGAGGATCGCCTTCGTCAAGGCGTCCGAGGGGCACCGGAACGTCCACGTGATGAACGCCAACGGGAGTGGCCAGACCAACCTCACCCCGGGCGCGGTCACCACCGGGCAGGCCAACGAGGGGACGAACCCGACCTGGTCGCCGGACGGCAGTCGGATCGCCTATGCCTCCAGCCAGGGGGAGATCTGGGCCATGAACGCCTCCGACGGCGGGGCCAAGACCAACCTCACCAACACCCCGCCCGCCGTCGCCGTCGAGGCCCAGCCCACCTGGTCGCCGGACGGGACCCGGATCGCCTACGTCCGGGGGGCCGACATCTGGGTCATGAACGCCGACGGCACCGGTCAACATCCCCTGACCCTCACGTCGGGATCGGGCCAGGACGAGAAGGCGCCCGACTGGTCACCCGACGGCACCCAGATCGTCTACGGCAAGGGCAGCGCCGTGTGGCGGATGAACGCCGACGGCACCGGCCAGATCCTCGTGGTGGCCAATAGCGTCCTGCCCGCGTGGTCGCCCGACGGGAGCCTGATCGTGTTCTCGTCGAGCTCCTTCGGCGCCCTCAACGGCCCCGACATCTTCACCGTCACCCCGGCCGGCAGCGGGATCACCCGCATCCCCACCGCGGCCAACGCCACCGACACCGATCCCAACTGGCAACCCGTGAGCGGGTCGGTGCCCACCACGTCGAGCCCGTCGACCACGACCACCTCGACGTCCACCACGACGTCGACAACCCTCGCGCCGACCACGACGTCGACCCCGACCACGACGTCCACCACGACGACCGTTCCCACCACGTCCACCACCCTGTCCTCGGTGCGGTGCGACGGCCGGCGGGCCACCCTGGTGGGGACGGAAGGCGCCGACCGCATCGTGGGTACCGCGGCCCGGACGTGATCCACGGCCTCGGCGGGAGCGACTACATCACCGGCCTCGGCGGCGACGACGTCGTCTGCGGGGGCGAGAGCGCTGACTATCTCGAAGGCGGGGAGGGCCGCGACCGGCTCTTCGGAGACGCCGGTTCCGACCTGCTCGTCGGTGGCCCGGGCGACGACACGCTCGCCGGCGGCGACGGCGCCGATCGCCTGGACGGGGGCCCAGGGGCGGACACCTGTGATCGCAACGTCAACGACGCCCTCACCAACTGCGGGTTCCTCGTCCCGGGCTGAGGCCTGGTGGGTGTCGCGGCAGCCCGGGCGCCCCTCGGCTAGGACGACTGGCGCAGGTGGTTCTCGACGCGTAGGGCGCGCTCGCGCTGGCGGGCGGCCTCTTTGCCCTCGCCGATGGCGGCCCGGGCCTCGGCCAGGCGGCCCAGGACGGGGTCGGTGACCCGGCCCCGCACCGCCGAGGTGGCCTCGCCCGCCAGGAGGCGGGGGGAGTCACGCCACGGGAACCGGCCCATGGCCTGGCCGGCGGTATCGACGACGACGAAGGCGACGCGACAACCGACGGCGAAGGCGAGAGCGAAGAGCACGGCGCGTCTGACCACGGGCCCGACGCTACCGCGACTCCTTCTGGCGCGACTCCTGCCGCGGCGACTCCTACTGCGGCGACTCTTTCTGCCGGTAACGGCGCCAAGCGCTAGCCACGCCGGCCCCGGTGGCCATGGCCTTCACCACCGGGCTGCCGATGGTGTTGTGGGCCAGCCGGGACGCCCCGTCGACCGTGGCCGCGATCGACTCGACGGTCGTGAGCAGATCGTCGACCCGGTCGAGGTCGACGCTCGCCTTCCGCACCGCCACATGGGCGTCGGCCAGCATCGGCATGGCCACCCGGTGGACGTCCTCCACCGACGTGCGGATGGAGGCGAACGTGCGGGAGGCGGCGTAGAGCACGAGGACCAGACCGATCGCCCCGATGACGGTGGCCACCACGAAGATGAGGGCGGCGACGTCGACGCTCACTGCTCGGCGCTCATTCGTCGGTGCTCATTCGTCGGCCCTAGGGTCGTTCTGGCGCATGCGCTCGGCGATCTCCTCTTCGAAACCGTGGGGGGACGGCTGGTAGTAGACCCGCCCTTCGATCTCGGGAGGACGGTGGGCCTGGGGCACCCACCCGCGAGGGTCGTCGTGAGGATAGTCGTAGCCCGTCCCGTGGCCGATCTTGCGAGCGCCGTAGTACGAGGAGTCGCGGAGGTGTGCCGGCACCTCCCCAGCGGGGCGGTGCTTGACGTCGTCCATGGCCCGGCCCAGGGCCTGCATGACCCGGTTGGACTTGGGCGCGGTGGCCAGATGGACCACCGCCTGGGCCAGGTTGAGCTGGGCCTCGGGCAGGCCCACGAACTCCACCGCCCGGGCCGCCGAGTCGGCCACCACCAGGGCCATGGGGTCGGCCATGCCCACGTCCTCCGAGGCCAGGATCACCAGCCGGCGGGCGATGAAGCGGGCGTCCTCCCCTGCCTCCAGCATCCGGGCCAGCCAGTACAGGCCGGCATCGGGGTCGGACCCCCGGATGGACTTGATGAACGCCGAGACGACGTCGTAGTGGTCGTCGCGCTCGTAGCGCAGGGCCCGGGCGTCGAGGGCGGCCTCGGCCTCGGCCAGGGTGACACGAGGCGGGTCCCCGGCGAGGGCCGCCGCCACCTCGAGGGCGTTGAGGGCGGTGCGGGCGTCGCCGTCGGACCGGTTCACCAGGTGGTCGAGGGCCTCGTCGTCGGCCGTCGCCCCCTCCATCTCCAGGCCCCGGTGGAGGAGGGCCCGCACCGCTTCCGCCGACAGGCCGTGGAGGCGGAACAGGCTCGAACGGGACAACAACGGGGCGTTGACCTCGAAGTACGGGTTCTCGGTGGTGGCCCCGATGAGGGTGAGAAGGCCGTCCTCCACGTGGGGCAGGAGGGCGTCCTGCTGGGACTTGTTGAAACGGTGGACCTCGTCGAGGAACAGGATCGTCCCCTGGCCGTGCTCGCCCAGGCGAGACTTGGCCCGGGCCACCACCTCCCGCACGTCCTTGACCCCGGCGTTCACCGCCGACAGCGTCTCGAACGACCGGGCGGTGACACCGGCGATGAGGCGGGCGAGGGTGGTCTTGCCCGTGCCCGGAGGGCCCCAGAGGATCACCGACGTGAGGCGGTCGGCCTCGATCAGCCGGCGCAGCGGGCGTCCGGGGCCGAGGAGGTGCTCCTGGCCGACCATCTCGTCGAGGGTGCGGGGCCGCAGGCGGGCGGCGAGGGGTCCCTGGCGCTTCAGCCGCTCGCTGAGGGCTGCGCCAAAGAGATCACCGGGCGGGGTGGTCATCCTCCGGCGCGGGCCTCCGCCAGCAGCCGGTCGAGGTCCTCGGCCCGCACCCCACCCAGGATCCGCGAGCGGACGATCCCGTCGGGGTCGATCAGGAACGATTCGGGGACGCCGCTCACCCCGAAGTGGACGGCGATGCTCTGCTTGGGGTCGGTGAGCATGGGCCACGTCCCGCCCTCGTCGTCCCGGAACTCCTTCACTGCCTGGTTGGAGTCGCTGAAGACGACGCCGAGGACGGTGGCGTCCCCGGCCGCCTGGTGGGACTCGTGGAACGTGATCAGCTCGCTGTGCTCGATCCGGCAGGGGACGCACCAGGTGGCGAAGAAGTTCACCACCACCCACTGGCCCTCGAGGTCGGCCAGGTCGACGGCGTCGCCGTCGATGGTGGTCGACGCGGCCGCGGGGGCGGGCTTGCCCAACAGCGGCGAGCGCACCTCCCGGGTGCTGGCCGAGGGCCGGGTGGCGAGGACGACCACCAGCAGGAAGACGGGCACGGCCACGCCCACCCCGATCCACAGCGCCCGCCGGGTGCGGCGGATGCCGGTCACGACCGGGCTCGCCGGCGGCCTGGCGGGCGGCGGAGCCTCGTCGTTGTCGTCGAGAGTCATACAGGCGGCCATCCGAGGCGGGCGAACCATCGTTGGAGAGGGACGAAGAAACCCTGCCAGCGCCCGGTGACGAACAACAAACCGACCGCCAGCAGCAGCAGTCCCCCGGCGATCTCGATGCGGCGGCCGTTGCGCCGCAGCCAGGCGAGGGACCGGGTGGCCTTGCTGAAACCGAGGGCGAGGAGGACGAAGGGCACGCCCAGCCCGGCCGAGTAGAGCAGGAGGAGGACGCCGCCCCACACCGCCCCCCCGTCGCTCACCGCGGCGGTGGCCAGGATGGTGGCCAGGACCGGTCCGATGCAGGGGGCCCAGCCGGCGGCGAAGGCCATCCCCAGGGGGAACGCCCACGCCGCCCCCCGAGGCACCCGGGCCATGTCGACCCGTTTCTCCCGTTGGAGGAAGGGCACCCGCAGCAGGCCGAGGGTGGACAGGCCCAGACCGATGATGACGACCCCGAAGACCCGCACGATCGTGTCCTGGTTGCGGACGAAGATGTTGCCCAGCAGGCTGGCGCCCACGCCGAGGGCGGTGAACACCAGGCTGAACCCGCCCACGAAGAGCAGGGCCGCCTTCAGGGTCACGCCCCGGGCCTGGCGCTCCCCCAGTTCCGACACCGGCAGGGCGGAGACGTAGGACAGGTAGCCGGGCAGCAGGGGCAGGCAGCACGGGGAGCTGAAGGAGAGCAGCCCGGCCACGACGGCCAGGATCGGCAGGGTGACGGTGTCCATCGGACTAGTGGCGGACGGCGGCCGTCGGGGGTCGTCGGCCGGGCCGGCCCCGAATCGCGGTCACGAAGGCCACGTTACCGCCGGCCCGCCGACTCCCCGCCTCAGCCGAACCGGTGACGCTTTTCGGTGCCCGGGACCCGGATCCCGTCACCGGTTCGCCGCCCCAGCCGAACCGGTGACGCTGACGGCCACGTGTGGGCGGCAACCGTCACCAGCTGGCGGCGCGCTCAGCCGAACCGGTGAAGTTTTCGGGCCCTGGCCCCCATCCGTGTCACCGGTTGGTCCGGGGCCGTGCCACCATCGTCGTCCGTGGCCGACGTGAAGGGCGTTCTGTTCGACTTCTACGGCACGCTCGCCCGGGCCGTCACGTGGGGCGAGTCCCACGAGGCGATCTTCGCCCGCCGGGGGCTCGCCGGGCCGGGGGCGGCGTGGGGCAGCCAGTGGGTCGGAGGGGCCCTCGACGGCGAGGAGCACGTCGCGCATTCCGAGAGCCGGGAGGCCTACACCGCCTGGGAAGCTCGAACGGCTTCGGCCGGGCCCGGGCCTGCGGGGTGGGCGACGACGAGCTGGAGCCCCTCGTCGCCGACCTCCACCGGGCGACCAAGACCTACACCCTGGCTCCGTACGACGACGTGCCCGACGTCCTGATCGAGCTGCGGCGACGGGGCCTGGTGCTGGCCGTCTGCTCCAACTGGGACTGGGATCTCGAGCGGGCGGTGGCGAGCGTCGGCCTTGACGGCCTGGTCGACGCCATCGTCACGTCGGCCCAGGCCGGGGCCCGCAAGCCCCATCCTCGCATCTTCGAGCACACCCTCGACCGGTGCGGGCTGGCCCCGGCCGAGACCCTGTTCGTGGGCGACACGTGGGGCCCCGACGTGGAGGGCCCCGGGCCGCGGGCATGCGGGCGGTCCATCTCTACCGCCCCGACCAGGCCGAGCGGGCCAGGGAGGTCGGGGCCGCGCCCCTCACCCCCCCGCTCCCCGACGGCGTCGTCCGGGCCACCGATCTCCGCGGCGTCCTCTCCCTCGTTTGACGAACTGGTGACGGCGGTTGCCGGCCGCGGGCGGCGCGTCAGCCGGGGAGGAACGTGAGGCGGACCCGGCGCTGGGGGTTGTCGCGGTTGAGGTCGACCAGGACCACGCTCTGCCAGGTCCCGAGGAGCGGCCGTCCGCCCCCGACCGGGATCGACAGCGACGGGCTCACCAGCACCGGCAGCAGGTGGTCGGCGCCGTGGCCCGGCGCCCCGTGGCGGTGGCGATAGCGGTCGTCGCGCGGCAGCAGCCGATCGAGCAGCTCGGCCAGGTCGTCCTCCGACCCCGACCCCAGCTCCATGAGGGCCACCCCGGCGGTGGCGTGGGGAACGAAGACGTGGACCAGCCCGTCACCGAGCGGGCGGCAGAACTCGGCCACCCGGTCGGTGAAGTCGGTGAGGGCGCGCCCCGACGTGTCGAGCGTGTGTTCGACGGAAGTCAGGGCTCAGTCGTCGGCAGGGCGGCCCGGGGCCTCGCTCCCGGCGCTCCCGGCGGAGCCGTGGGTGTCGACGTTGCCATTGGTGTCGACGGGACCGTCGGCCTCGTCGACCGGCTCCGGCCACACCGGCAGCGGCGGGGGCGAAGGCGGCGGCAGCACCGGCGCGGCGGACGGCCGTGACCAGGGCGACGGCCCCGCGTACGTGCCGTCGGGGCGGACGACCACCGGGTCGATGGTGCCGTCGGCCCGGCGCTGGCCGTTGAGCTTGGGCAGGGGGATCTCGAAGTCGCCGTGGCCCTGGTGGGCGGCGATGGCCTGGGAGTGGTACTCCTCGACCACCCGGGCGAACTCGGGGTCGGCGTAGACCCGCCCGTCGATCAGCGGTCCGGGGCGGCCTTCGATGATGGCCTCGATGTCGTCGCCGGTGACGGTCTTGTGCGTCTCCAGGGCGTGGGCCACGGCCAGGACCGAGATGCGGTTGGCCTTGAGCAGGTCCTCGACCCGCAGGAGCAGGTCCTCCAGCTTCGACTCGATGCGCTCGCCCAGGCCGCCGTGGAGCAGGTCGGCCTCGTTCTTGCGCCCTTGCCGTCGCCCTTGCCCGGCCGGCCGCCGCCGCCGATGCCGACCTTCTGGGTGACGCCGTGGGACGTGACGGTGGAGCCCATGCCCCAGTAGCCCTCCATGAGGGTGGCGATCTGGGTGGCGCTCTCCAGGTCGCCGGACACGCCCGACGAGTTGTCGCCGTCGAAGAACAGGCGCTCGCCGGCGAGCGACGCCAGCGCCACCATGATGTCGGCCTCGTACTCGGTGCGCCAGCGAGTGAACTGGTCCTCGGGCGGGATGGACGCCACCATGCCCAGGTAGGTGCCGCCCTTCTCGATGGTGGCGATGTCGATGGTGAGGTGACGGCGGACCCGGAAGGCGGTGACCGCGTGGCACGCCTCGTGGACCGCCACCGCGTGGCGCTCCCGCTCGATGTACTCCACGTCCTCCGGCGGGCCGAGGTCCTTGAGCTGCTTGGCCTTGACCACGTCGGACCAGCGGATCGTCGTCCCGCCCGTCACGGATGGCGTTGATGAGCGCCTCGTTGACCAGGTCCTTGATGGTGGCGCCGGTGGCGTAGGGGGTGATCGTGGCCAGCTTGTCGATCTCGGCTCGGCGTCAAGGTGTGGCGGACCTTGTCGAGGTAGCCCTCGTAGGTGCGGATCCGGCCCGCCTTGGACGGGTAGCCCACCTTGTAGATGCGGTCGATGCGGCCGGGCCGCAGCAGGGCCTCGTCGAGGGCCTGGGGCATGTTGGTGGCCATCATGACCAGGATCCGGTACTTGGGCGGCGGCTTCGGCCGCATGCCGAGGATGCGCCGCACCACCCGGTTCATGAAGCCGCGGGGCTTCTTCAGGCCCGACAGCTCGGTCAGCAGGGCCTGGAGGGTGCCCATCGCCGCCCCCGCCCATGCCCATCCCGGCGATGATGCGGTTGCGGACGCCCCGGCGGGGCTCGTCGCCCGTGCTGTGCTCCATCGAGTTGCGGAAGAGGAGCGAGGCGGTGTCCTGCGACAGGTACGACATGCCGTTGCAGCCGCGGGCGCGCCGAGAATGGTGAGGCGGAGAAGGGCGACGGGCGGAAGCCCTGGCCCCCGAAGGGCCGCCCTCGGTGAGCTGGCCTCGGCTGCCCAGGGAGTCGGCCTCGTCGAAGAAGACGATGACCCCGCCGTAGCGGACGGCCAGCTTGCGCAGCTTGCGGAAGAGCGACTTGACCTTCAGGATGCCGACGCCCATGAACATCTGGATGAAGGCGCCGGGGTCGACGAACACGTAGGGCTTGCCCGTCTCACCCGCCACCGCCTCGGCCATCAGCGTCTTGCCGGTGCCGGGGGGGCCCCAGAGCAGCAGACCGCCGGGCACGTAGCCGCCCTTGGCCTCGATGGCGTCGGGCGCCTCGAGGAAGAGCATGTTCTCCTTGACCCGCTCCACGACCGGGTCCTGGCCCCAGACGTCGGTGAACCGGGTCTTGATGTCGTCGGGGAAGTAGACCTCCATGCCGCCCCGGGACAGGAACCAGAAGATGGCCGCGAACTGGATGACGGCGAGGAACATGAAGAAGATCAGCTGCAACACCATCGGCATCGCCGACCAGATGGTGCTGGGGAGCTCGAACAGGGCCAGGATCGGCGACTTGTGGTTGGCCGCGCCGACGATGATCGACACGATGGCGAGGAATGCGATCCACTTCAGGGCCCGGGCCATGCGGAACCGGGTCCAGTCGTTCCACTTGCTCGACTTCTTCTCCAGGCCGCCGAAGACGCTCTTCGACCAGAACTGGTGGTACCCGGCCGAGTGCTCGCTGACCACGTAGTGGAGCTGGCGCAGCCCCTCGACGAGGATCAGGAGCAGCAGCCACCAGCGGTCCTTGAGGGCCTGGTTGAAGGCGTCGGCGATCGGGATGATGGGGTTGTCGATCACCGGGCCCAGAACAGGACGAACCACACCAGGGCCATGGCGACGAGGAACTTGGAGCGGTCCCAGGTCGACATCGGCTTGCGGGTACGCCGCTCCTCCCGCGGGCCCTTGTACTCGGGCGGCGGCGTGGGGCCGGTGTCAGGGGCGGGCCAGGCCAGCCCGGGAGGTGTGCCGGTCGGGCTCATATCACGGCTCCTTGACGGTCCAGGAATCGGCGATCTCGGTGATGGTGCGCCGGTTCAGGGAGTAGCAGTCGGCGTTGCAGCCGACGATGAAGAAATACACGAGGTTGGTGGCGGGATCGACCAGTCCCGTCTGGTCGACGGTAAAGGAGTTCTGGGTCCCCTGCACCGTGTAGACGATGCGGGTGCCCCGCAGCCCGTCGTCCTGGGTCAGGGTGTGGGGGCCGTCGACCACCTCGACCTCACCCAGCTCCTTGTCGAGGATCTCGTCGATCGGGATGACCTCGTTGCGGAGCTTCTGCAGGGAGAAGACGTCGCGCTCGTCGATTTCGAGGCTGCGGACCCGCACGATGCCGAAGGGGAAGGCGGCCGTCTGCAGGTCGTGGTCGAGCGAGGGCGTGGGGTCGGCGTCGAAGATGGCCAGGTAGCGCAGGCCGTTCTCCTCCTCCGCGCTGAGCTGGGCGCCGGTGGAGGCGATGACCTCCTGCTTGTCGAACAGCTCCCAGTCGTCCGGGATCTTGTAATAGGCGTTGTCGGTGGAGGTCTTGACGTACGTGTAGCCCGAGTCGGCACAGCCGACGGCGATCGCGCAGAGGAGCGCGATCGCCGGGACCCGCGAGACCAGTCGCCCCATCACCGCCCCATTCTCCACCGTTTTGGACGGGAGGGTCGACGCGGCCGGGTTGCGAGTCCGAGAACTGCTACGCCCCATGGGAAAGGTATCGACAGCAGGGGCCGCGACCTGAGGTCGGGCACCAAAAAGCAGGGAGCCGCGACCCTGAGGTCGCGGCTCCCTGTAGTGCTCTGCGTGCTGAAGGTCAGATGCGGCGCTGGATCAGCGTGCGGCGCAGGCGGATGAGCCCGAGCCCGCCCAGGGCGAGTGCCCCACCCAGGACCAGCGGCGTGGCGTCCCCACCGGTGGGTGCCAGGGAGCCACCAGCGATGGTGGGCCCGTTGAGGACGAACCGACCGGTGATGGCGTTGCCCTGGATCTGGCCGCTACCGAGCACCATGTCGTCGCCGGCCGCCCGGCCCCGGCAGTTGCCGAGGGCGGCGCTGACGTCGACGATGTCACGGATGACGGCGTCGCCAGAGGCGCTGCTGATGTGGACCACCATGTTGAGTTGGATGGGTGGATCACCCAGGGCATAGCTGCCCAGGTTCTCCCACGTCACCCTGTTGGCCGGTCCGACCACCCCGCCTCGGTCGGCGCTGACGATGTTGAAGGTGACGGCGCCGCTGGCGACCTCGACGGTGTCGACGGCCCGGATGTTGATCAGGTCACAGGCGAAGAGGGCGTTGAACAGGCCCGGGTCGCTCGGGATGCTGATGGTGAAGGTGACGTCCTGGCCGACAGCGACCGGGTCGGGGTTGGCGACCTTGCTAACCGGGAGCGTGCAGCGCACGCCGCCGGGGGGGGCGCTGACCGCGCCCTCGAAGTGGCCGAGGCCGACGTCGAGTGCGCTGATGCCGGGCAGGGTGAGCAGCTGCAGGCGCAGCGTGTCGGCCGAGCCCGATGCCGACGTGCCGTCAGCGGCCACGGACGGGGCGCCGGTGCCGTTGAGGCCGACCGGCGGAGCACCGAGGCGCAGGGTCAGCAGCGGCGGGATGGGCAGGTTCACGCCACCCGCGCCCAGCAGGTCCTGCAGGCTGAGCGTCAGGAGGGTGGCCGCGCCGGCCCGGACGGTGAGGACCGGGGTGCCGGTGTAGGCGACGCCGTTGCGGGGGTCGCCCGGCTTGCCGGTGGCGGTGGTGCGCATGCCGACGGGGCCGGCGATGTCGATGGTGATGTTGGTGCCGGCCACGCTGACGGGGGCCACGATGGCCTGCGACTCGGCGACCACGCCGTAGGTACCGTCACCGTTGGGGACCATGTAGGTGACGGTGCGGGTCTGGGTGACCGAGTTGCCGGTGGCGCTGGTGCCGATGAGGCCACCTGTCGCACCGGGGAGCACCTGCAGGTTCTCGACGAAGCCGAGGCCGTAGGTGAGGGGCCGACCGACCGGGCAGAAGTCCGGGTGGTAGGTGGCCTGGGCCTGGCCGCGGGCGGTGGTGGCCGTCAGCAGACCGGGCAGGGAGATCGGGATCTCCTTGGTGATCAGCGGGCTGGGCGGGGCCGCGTTGGCCTCCGCCAGCTGGGCCAGTTTGATCTGGTTGACGTCGGCCGCCTGGACCGTTGGCGTCAGCAGACCGATCTCGACCCCGGTGCCACGGCCGTAGGCGTTCTTGCCCGGCTGGGGCGGACCGACGGCCTGGCCGTACTGGTTGTTGACCGTGCCACTGAGCCCAGTGGAGTTGACGACGCCGGCGGACATAGCCACCTGGGTGTTCGCCACCTGGGTCGTGCCTAGGGCGACTGCGTTGAGCGCCACGGCCGCGGCGCTGCCGTAGGCCGCGAATGGCTGCGTCGCAAGTTGGGCCTCCACACGAACGGGGGAAGTAACGAGCAATGCACTCGTGACAACCACCCCCATGAGTACTCGAGCTACTCGCTTCCCCACGTCCGCTCCTTTGGTCCTTCACAACCCAGGCGGTGGTCCCGACTGGTTCCCCACGACCGAGGGCCAATACCATGCCCGATGGCGGACATGCCCGTCCAGTGACCCGAGCCGCGGCCCTCTGCCGGCTCGGTTATCTCCCGCTTGCGCAAACGTACAAACTTTTCTGACGGGAAGCTACTACTTGTGCCGCTCGCAGTGCAGATCCGGGTGTCAGTTCGCGGGCTCCTGATGAAGGTCCGGTGACCACCTACGACGTCGTCGTTGTAGGCGCCGGACACAACGGCCTGGTGGCTGCATGCTACCTGGCCCGGGCCGGCCTCGATGTCCTCGTGCTCGAGGGCCTCGACCGCCCGGGGGGTGGGTCGAGGACCGAGGAGACCGTCCCCGGCTACCGCTTCGACACCCACTCGGTGGCACACAACATCATCAATATGACGTCCATCCCGGCCGAGCTCGACCTGGCCGGGGCCGGTCTCGTCTACCAGGAGATGGATCCATTCTCCGTCGCGGTCCACGGCGACGGCCGGCGGGTCCGCTTCTTCCGCTCGATCGACGACACGGTGGACTCCATCGCCGAGTCCAGCCCGGCCGAGGCCAGGGCCTACGCCGCCTTCATGGCCAAGGCGGTGCCGGTGATCAGGACGGTGCTGCCCGCGGTGCGGGGCGAGATGGCGGCCCGGGAGGTCCCCCGCCGGCTGTTCGCATGCGTGCGAGCCCTGCGCCGGAGCCCCCTGGGCACCGTGCGGGACGCCCTCGGGCCCTACGACTCGCTCCTGCGCCGGTCGCTGCCGTCCGACCTCACCCGGGGACCGGTGGCCGCCTTCGCCGCCCACGCGGCCATGGGGCCGAACGAGGCGGGCGGGGCGATCTTCGCCTGGTGGCAGGCCGCCTACCACCTGTTCGGCCAGTGGCACGCCACCGGCGGGGCCCAGGGCCTCACCGACGCCCTCGTCACCCGGCTGGCGAGCCTGGGCGGGGAGCTTCGCTGCGGGGACGAGGCCCGGGTGGTTCGCATCGAGGCCCCCGGCGGACGGGTGGGGGCCGTGGTCACCGAGGCCGGCGAGCGGATCGAGGCCCGGACGGTGGTGACCGCCGTCAACCCCCAGGTCGCCCTGCTGCACCTGCTCGATCCCCCCCTGGCGGGCGCCGCCGGCGCCGACCTGGCTGCCGCCCGTCGGGGCAACGTCGTCCAGGCCCTGGTCCACGTGGCCGTCGACCGGCTTCCGCCCTACCCCGGCTGCCGGGCGGGCGACTGGAACGGGCTGCAGAGCTTCGTCGACCATCTCGACGACCTGTCGGCGGCGTGGACCGCCTCCGAGGCCGGTCACCTGCCTGACGTGCTCCCGCTCTACCTCTTCACCACCTCGGCCGTAGACCCGACGCTGGCGCCACCCGGCCACCACACCGTGTACCTCGCCTGCCCGGCCGCGCCCGCCCAGGTGCGGGGCGGGTGGGACGCCCGCCGGGAGGAGTTCGTGGAACGGGCCCTCGACGTGGTCGAGGAGCGGGCGCCCGGCTTCCGTTCGAGCATGCAGGGGATCGCCGTCCACACCCCCGACGCCATGGAGCGCGACGAGTGCTGGCCGGGCGCCCATCCCATGCACCTCGACCTCGCCCTCGACCAGCTGGGGCCGTTCCGTCCCACCCGCCGCCTCGGCCGTCACCGCACGCCGGTGGCCGGGCTGTACATCTCCGGGGCCGGCACCAGTCCCACCGGGGGCATCGCCGGGACACCCGGAAGAAGCGCGGCTCGCGCGGTGCTGGCCGACCGGTCGTAAGTTCTGCCCTATGCCTGATCCAATCGACTTCGCAGAGCGAATCGTTACGGCCTATTCGAGCAAGGGGCCGGCCGTGGAGCTGGGCCGGGCCATGCTCGGAGGGGCGGTGCTCCCGGAAGCGGTGGTCCAGGTGCCGGCGGCCATGTGCAATCGCCACGGGCTGATCGCGGGGGCGACCGGCACGGGCAAGACCAAGACCCTCCAGCTCATGACCGAGCAGCTGTCGGCGATGGGCGTGCCCGTGTTCGCGGCCGACGTCAAGGGCGACCTCAGCGGGCTGAGCCGGCCGGGCGAGGTCAGCGACCGGGTGACCTCGCGGGTCGACGAGATGAAGCTGGAGTGGAGCCCGGCCGGGTTCCCGGTGACCTTCCTCTCCCTGGGGGGTCACGGGCCGGGAGTCCCGGTGCGGGCCGCCGTCTCCGCCTTCGGGCCCCAGCTGCTGGCCAAGGTGATGGACGCCAACGAAACCCAGTCCTCGTCGTTGACGTTAGTCTTCCGGTACGCCGACGACAACGGGCTGGCCCTGCTCGACCTGGCCGACCTGCGGGAGGTCCTCAAGTACCTGGTGAGCGACGAGGGCCAGGCCGACCTGGAGGGCATCGGCGGGCTGTCGTCGGCCACCGCCGGCGTGCTGTTCCGCAAGATCGTGGAACTGGAGGAGCAGGGAGCGGAGGACTTCTTCGGTGAGCCGGAGATGGAGGTGTCCGACCTCATCCGCTGCACCCCCGAGGGCCAGGGCGTGGTGTCCTGCCTCCAGCTGGCCGCGGTGCAGGAGAAGCCCAAGCTGTTCTCGACCTTCCTCATGTGGCTGCTGGCGGAGCTGTTCCACGACCTGCCCGAGGTGGGCGACCTCGACAAGCCCAAGCTGGTCTTCTTCTTCGACGAGGCCCACCTGCTGTTCGACGACGCCTCGGAGGCGTTCCTCGACCAGGTGGCCCAGACCGTCCGCCTCATCCGGTCCAAGGGGGTGGGCGTGTTCTTCGTCACCCAACTCCCCGACGACGTCCCCCAGGAGGTGCTGGCCCAGCTCGGGAACCGGGTCCAACACGCCCTGCGGGCCTTCACGCCCCGCGACGCCAAGGCCCTGAAGGCCGCCGTCACGACCTATCCCAAGACCACGGACTACGACCTGGAGGAGGACCTCACCCAGCTGGGAACGGGCGAGGCGATGATCACGATCTTGTCGGAGCGGGGGGCGCCGACGCCGGTGGTGTGGACCCGGATGCGCCCGCCCCGGTCCCTCATGGCCGCCATCGGCGAGGAGGCCGTCGACCAGTCGGCCACGGAGAGCTCGCTGTGGTCGAAGTACGCCACCGAGGTCGATCGGGAGTCGGCCCGGGAGAAGCTCGGCGCCAAGCTGGCCGAGGCGGCGGACGCCGAGGCCGCCGAGGCGGAGGCGGATGCGGAGTTGGACGTGAAGGTGCCCAAGCCCAAGGCGGAGCCCAAGCCCAAGGCCCCGGCCAAGAAGAAGAAGGACGACAACGTGGTGGTCGACTACCTCAAGTCACGGGAGGGTCGATCGATGATCAACACCGTCGCTCGGGGGTTGTTCGGGCTGCTCCGCCGGCGCCGCTGACGCGGTGGTCGCGGACGCGGCGGGGACCGCTGGGTATGCTGCCGTCGGACTCACACAGGGAGGCTTCAGTGCCGGGAAAGTTCGTGATCAAGAAGGGCTCCACCGGAAAGTTCCGCTTCAACCTGGTGTCGACCAACGGTCAGGTCGTCGCTACCAGTGAGGCCTACGAGACGAAGACCTCCGCCCAGGCGGGCATCCGGTCGGTGAAGAAGCTGGCGGCCGACGCCGTCGTCGAGGACACCACGACCGCCGAGTGGGCCGCCGCCGACGCCGCCCGCCGGGAAGCGGAGAAGGCCAAGAAGGCCAAGAAGGCCGCCGCCGCCAAGAAGGCAGCCGCCAAGGCCAAAGCTGCGGCAAAGGCCGCCGAGGGCGGCTGACGCTCCCGTCGTCGAACTGGTGACGCAGACCGGCCCCTTCGCGCCGGCCGCACCGCCGCCGAAGGCGGCCGCACCCGGATGGCCCCCAGCCGGCCGCAGGCCGGCACCGCCGTTTGGGGGAGGGTCGGGGAGGGGGGCCTGCCCCCCTCCCGTTACTCGTACGTCCAGTCGGGGCGTTTGCGTGGGTGGCGGTCGTCGTAGGTGACGACGCCGTCGGCCAGGTCGACGATGAGGGGGACGATGAGGTCGGAGCGTGGGTGGGGGCAGTCACCCTCCAGGTGGGCGGCGAACTCCTCGGGGAAGGCCCGCAGGATGCTGCGGACCATGATCTGCTCCTCGGTGCCCAGGTAGCACCGGTTCGAGTCGGTGATCTTGGTGAGGCGGGCGCCGATGGCCCCGATGTCGTCGTCGGTGCCCCGGCAGGCCTCGATCTCGTTGAGCCGGTGGGTGATCTCCTCCGAGCCGAGCTTGCACGCCGGGCACTGCCCGCACGACTCCACATACAGGAACCGGGAGAACTGGTAAGCCAGCTCCACCATGCACGCGGTCTGGTCGTAGACGGCGTAGCCGGCGGCGCCCATCCCGCTGCCGATGGCGGCCATGGCTTCGTAGGAGACCGGCGTGTCCAGCCGGTCGGCGGTGATCACCGCGTTGGCGACGCCCGAGAAGGCGGCCTTGATGGGGACGTCGGGGTCCCGCGGTCCCCCGCCCACGGTGGCGATCACCTCGGACAGCGGCGTCCCCAGGTCGACCTCGTCGTAGCCGGGACGGGCGACGTCGCCCACGACGGTCATCACGTGATGGCCGGGCGACTCGTAGGTGCCCATGGTGCGGTACCACTCCGCCCCCCTGGCCATGATGTGAGGGACATTGGCCAGCGTCTCCACGTTGTTGGCCAGGGTGGGGTTGGACTGGTGCTCGTCGCGGTGGCCGGGCTCGGGCGTGGCCGCCTCCCAGCCCATCTGGGGCGCGGTGGCGAACAGGCCGTGCTCGTAGGGCGGGAGCAGCCGGGGCATCGGCGGGCGGCCCTCGATCACCTCGAGCATCGCCTTCTCCTCCCCGAAGAGGTACTCCTCGGGGCCCTCGACGAGGGTGATGGGCACGTCGCCGGCCAACCCCTCCGCCTGCATCTCCTCGATGGCCCGGGTCAGGCGCTCGATCTCGACGGTGAACTTGGCCTTGATCCCGATGTACGCCTCGACCGCGTCGACGGTGAGGGCGGCGATGGCGATGCCCTCGACCACCTGGTAAGGGTTGCGGCGGAGAATGGCCCGGTCCTTGAACGTGGCCGGTTCGCCCTCGGCCGCGTTGCACACCACGTAGCGGTGGGTGCCCTCCTGGTTGCGGATGCTGGCCCACTTGCGGCCGGTGGGGAAGCCGCCCCCGCCCCGGCCCCGGAGGCCGGACAGGGTGATCTCGTCGATGGTGAACTCGGCGCCCAGCTTGCGGGCGGCCTCGAGGCCCTTCCCCCCGCCGAGCGCCCGCCACTGCGCCACTGACGTCACCGGCTCGGGCGGCAGGAGGTAGCGCTCCCCGGTCCGGTCCACTGTGGGCAACGTACCCTCTGTCGGCGATGGCTCCGAAACGGCGCTCCGGACTGGCCCTGGCGTTCGTCGTCCTCGTCGCCTGCGGCGGGGGCGGCGGGGGCGACGACGACTCCCCGCTGTCGGACTCGGTCGAGGACCGGCGGCGGATGCCGTCGTGCGGCGCCTACGTCGTCGGCCCGGACGAGCTGGCGGCACCGGACAGGGCCGCCCGGGACTGTTTCGTCGCCGCCTTCCGCGCCGGCGAGCAGAAGGAGATCTCCATCACCACCACCACGATCGAGGGCGACGCCATCGTGACGCTCTACCGGGTGCTGGGCCCCGACGACATCGAGGTGTTCATCGACTCGTCGGCCGACAAGTTCGCCGCCGTCGACCTGCTCCACCAGCGCTGCCGCACGCTGCGAGAAGACGGCAACGGCCTCGCCGCCGACGCCTGCAGCACCGTTTCGTAGGAGGGGGGCAGGCTATCCGGCCAGGTCCTCGATGTAGCTCAGAGCCTGGGATGCTCCCGTGGCGAGGTCGGCGGTCATGTCCACCGTGAGGTAGGCCCCCGATGGTTCCTCCATCTCCGCTGCCACCCGGCGGACGAGGTCGCCATCCCGGTTGCCGGCCAGGTGCCGACCGGCGGCGGCATCGGCCTCGCACCGCTCGATGGCGACGCGGACGGGCACGTCGCACACGATCACGGCCGAGAACCCGCCCGCCTCCTCCGCCACCGCCTCCGCCGCCTCCACCTCCGACCGCCGGGAGAACGTGAGCCCGTCGAAGATCACCACCCGGCCCCGGCCCAGGTGGTAGCTGGCCGCGTCCAGCATGGCCGAGAAGGTCACGTCCCGCTCGGCCGAGCTGTAGTCGCAGGGGGCGAAGAGGGCGTGGCGGACCTGGTCCTTGTCGACGACTCGGGACCCGGGGAGCAGCTGGGCGAGGGCCGCAGCCAACACGCTCTTGCCCGCGCCCGGCAGGCCGCCCAGCACCACCACTCCCGGACGCACTCCCTCAAGGGTACGCCCCGCCGGATGGGGCGGTTACCTTGGGGACGTGCCGTTCGTGGAGGTCGAAGGGGCCCAACTCCACTACGTCGACGTGGGCGTCGGCGACCCGCCGGTGGTCCTCCTCCACGCCTTCCCCCTCCACTCCGACATGTGGGCCCCCCAGGTGGCGTGCCTGGCCGCCACCCACCGGGTGGTCGTCCCCGACCTGAAGGGCTTCGGGAAGTCGTCGGCGCCGGACGACCCGGAGGCGTATTCGATGGGCGACTACGTCCGCCAGGTGCTGGGGCTGGCGCAGATCCTCGGCCTCGAACGCATAGTCCTGGGCGGGCTGTCGATGGGCGGGTACGTGGCCTTCTCCCTGGTCGCCCGTCACCTCGACCTGCTGGCCGGGCTGGTGCTGGCCGACACCCGGGCCGGACGGGACACGCCTGAGGTGTTCAAGCGCCGCACCGACCAGCAGGAACAGGTCCGGCAGGAGGGCACCGACGCCCTGGTCGAGACCCTCCTGGGCGGTCTGCTGGCGCCGTCGACGCTGGAGGGCCGGCCGCAGTTGGTGGAGCAGGTCCGTCGCATCATGGCGTCAAACCCGCCCGCCGGGTTCATCGGTGGCCTGGAGGCGATGAAGGCGCGGCCCGACTCCCTGCCCACCCTGGGTGCGGTCAAGGTGCCCACGCTGGTCCTGGTGGGAGAGCACGACGCCCCGTCGCCCCCCGACGTGGTCCGGGTGTGGCAGCAGCGCATGCCGGAGTCGGAGCTGGTCGTCATCCCCGGTGCCGGCCACCTCAGCAACATGGAGGACCCCGACACCTTCAACGCCGCCCTCGTCGATTTCATCGACCGCCTGTGATCGCCGTCGCAACCGGAGGTTGCTCGGCGAGCTGTCGGAGCCTCCGGTCGCCCGGCGGAGCCGGGCGACCTCCGCACTGCAGGGCTCATGGCCGACAGCCGAGGGGCGGCCGCCTTCGGCGGCGGGAGCGGCCGCCGGCAGCTGCCGTGAACCGCAGGGCCCTCGCGCTGGGGCTCGTGGTCGCGCTCGGTTCGTCCTGCTCGTCCTCCGACGACGAGGCCTCGTCGCCGGCATCCCCGACCACGGTGGTGGGCTCGGCGGCATCCACCACCGCCGCGGCCGTCACCGCTCCCGTCGCCGAGCCGGAGGTCGTGGCCTATCCGGTGCCGTCCGGGTCGCGGCCCCACGACGTGGCCCCCGCGGCCGACGGGACCGTCTGGTACACCGCCCAGGGGTCGGGCGAGTTGGGTCGGCTCGACCCCGCCACCGGCGAGACCACCCACATCCCCCTCGGCGCGGGATCAGCGCCCCACGGGGTGATCGTCGGTCCCGACGGGGCGCCATGGATCACCGACGGCGGGCTGAACGCCATCGTCCGGGTCGACCCGGCCACCTCGGACGTGCGCCGGTTCCCCCTGCCGGCGGGGACGCCCAACGTCAACCTCAACACCGCCGTGTTCGCCCCCGACGGGATCCTGTGGTTCACCGGCCAGGCCGGCTACCACGGCCGCCTCGACCCGGCGGCGGCGACGGTCGAGGTCTTCGCCTCCCCTCGGGGTCGGGGGCCGTACGGGATCACCGTCACCCCCGGGGGCGACGTCTGGTACGCCTCCCTCGCGGGCAGCCACATCGCCCGGATCGATCGGGCCACCGGCACCGCCACGCCGGTCGACCCGCCCACCGCCAACCAGGGCGCCCGCCGGGTGTGGTCGGACTCCGCCGGCCGCATCTGGGTGAGCGAGTGGAACGCCGGCCAACTGGCCCGCCACGACCCGGCCGACGGCTCGTGGAAGGAGTGGGGGCTCCCCGGTGCCGACCCCCAGGCCTACGCGGTCTACGTCGACGGGCGCGACGCGGTCTGGCTCAGCGACTTCGGCGCCAACACCCTCGTCCGCTTCGACCCGGCCGACGAGACGTTCCGCTCCTTCCCCCTCCCGGCCACCCCGTCGAACGTCCGCCAGATCCTCGGTCGGCCGGGCGAGGTGTGGGGGGCAGAGTCGGCGGCCGACAGCCTGGTCGTCGTCCGCCCCGTCTGACCCTCGAACGCGTAGCGTGCAGCGGGTGTCCGATCCCTACGCCGACCTTTTCCCCCGCCGGCGGGAGCGGGGGCGCGAAAGCGAGCGGGATCGGCCCCCGAGGGACGCCTTCGTCGAGCACGCCCGCCAGGTACTCCTCGCCCGGTGGGGCACCTCGCTGACCAACCGGGCGGCCGACCTCCCCGGCGCCCAGGTCGAGTTCCCCCTCGTCTCGGGCAACGGCCGCATCGTGGGCGAGGTGCCGTGGCTGGCGGGGATGGAGTCGCCGGAGTGGAAGTCGGCCGCCCTGTCGGAGCACGTGTGGGTGATGAGCCACGTGGCCGCCGCCGACCGCCGCTTCCTCCTGGTCGGCCACGACATCGACCTGGTCACCCGGTGGGTGGCCCGCCGGCGGGGCATGCTCGACGGTGTCGAGGTGTGGTCGCTCGACGGCGACCTGCTGGAACGGCTGGCCTGAGCGCTACGAGCGGGGGCGGGCGTCGGCCAGGGCGAGCAGGGCGCCCACCCGGCTGAGGAGTTCGTTGGGACTGAAGGGCTTGACGATATAGTCGTCGGCGCCGGCCGCCAGGCCCCGGGCCAGCTCCGATTCCTGGGCCTTGGCCGTGAGCAGGATGATCGGGATGTCGGCGGTGGACGGGTCGGCCCGCAGCACCTCGCACACCTCGATTCCGCTCATCTTGGGCATCGTCCAGTCGAGGAGGACGAGGTCGGGCCGGATGCCGGGAGCGCGGGGTGAAGACCCGCCCGCGGCCACGACCGCCGCCTCACCGTCGCCTTCGCCGATGGTCTCGTACCCGGCCAGGGAGAGCTTCCAGGTGATCAGCGTCCGGATGTCCGAATCGTCGTCGACGACGAGGACCGTCTTCTTCATCCCTTGCGGTATCGGCGGGCGGGGCGCCGTACTGAAGCAGGGGGCCTCAGCCAGCGAAAAAATGAGCTGTGGCCTATAGCCTGGGACCCAGCTCGAACCGGGTCGCCCACCTTGAACACCCAGGGCCACGGCGCATCGTTCTGCCCGAGGAGTCCGCCGCGCATGCCGATGCCGCGCCGCTTTTGCGAAGGCCTCCACGCGGTGACGCGCTACGTCGGAGGCGAGGCCACCTTCCGCGACCCCGTGGACGCCGCCTGCGACACGGGGCGGGCGGCCCTCCTGGCCCAGGGCATCGACGCCGTCATCACCGGCCTCATCCGGCGCTCGACCCGGATCGTCCCCGACGACGTCCCCTGCCTGGTCGCCGACCAGCTGACCCAGGCGGGCATGGCCGACGTGTCGATCCTGCTCGCCGACATCGAGCAGCGGGTCCTCCTGCCGGTGGGGAGCGCCGCCATCGGCCCCCAGGAGATCGACACGACCCTGGCCGGACGGGCGTTCAAGACCGAACAGGTCATGGTCGTGGCCACCGATCACGACGGGGCCGTCGTGTGGGTCCCGCTGGTCGACGGGTCCGAGCGGCTGGGGGTCCTCCACCTGCGCACGCCGGCCACCTCCGACGAGCTCCTGCGGAGGCTGGAGGACGTCGCCGGCGCGGTGTCCGAGCTCGTCGTGACCAAGACCAAGTACGGCGACGCGCTGGTGATGGCCCGGCGCACGCAGACCATGACGTTGGCGGCCGAGCTACGGTGGTCGCTGCTGCCGCCGCTGACGTTCACCGGGGACCACGTCGGGATCGCCTGCGAGCTGGAACCGGCCTACGAGATGGCGGGCGACTGCTTCGACTACGCCATCAACGACGGTGTCCTCCACCTGGCGGTCATGGACGCCATGGGCCACGGCCTGGAGGCGTGCCAGCTGGCAAACCTGGCCACCGCGGCCTACCGCTCCGCCCGCCGCCGGGGCCTCGACCTTCCCTCCACCTACCGGCTGATGGACGACTCCCTGCGCGACCAGTTCGGCGACGAGCACTTCGTCACCGCCCAGCTGGCCACCCTCGACGTGCGGGACGGCACCCTGCGGTGGATCAACGCCGGTCACCCGCACCCGCTGCTGCTGCGCCAGGGGCGGGCGTCGGAGCTGCAGTCGGAGCCCGCCCTGCCCCTCGGGCTGGGCGACGTCACGCCGGACGCGGTCCAGGCGTCGCTGGAGCCGGCGGACGCTCTCCTCTTCTTCACCGACGGCATCGTGGAGGCGGGCTCGCCGGGCGGTGAGCGCTTCGGGGCGGAACGGCTCCTCGACCTCACCCGCCGGGCCCTGGCCGACAAGCAGTCGTTGGCGGAGACCGTCCGTCGCCTGGTGCGGGCGGTGCGGGCCCATCGGGACGGCCCGCTGGCCGACGACGCCACCATGGTCTGCGTCGGCTGGCACCCGCCGCGGTAGACCGCCCGCCTACGCTCCCTCCCCGGCTATCCGGGCCGCATAATCCGGCTGAGTCTGGGCCTCGGTGCGGGACTGGTGGCGGCGTCGGTGGCGTGCGCCGGTCAGGTGCGACCGGCCGGGACCTCGTCGCACAGGTGGTCGCACCACCGGCAGTAACGGCGCTCGACGTCGTCGGGGTGGACGTTCAGCCGGTCGCAGTGGGGGCATGTCCAGGTCGGCCACGGGCGGCTGGGGGTTTCCCGCGGCACGGGCGGCGTCGCCACCGCAGGCGGCCTTGGCCGGGGGATGGCCCGGTTGGCCGCGAGCGCCCGCTCGGCCCGGGCTGCGAACCGGGCGCCGAGGACCGCGATCGTCCCGAAGAGCAGCGGGG
Organism: uncultured Acidimicrobiia bacterium; assembly: GCA_963801205.1. Classification (GTDB taxonomy): domain Bacteria; phylum Actinomycetota; class Acidimicrobiia; order Acidimicrobiales; family AC-14; genus JAXDMK01. The sequence continues at coordinate 508,948 of CAWDDV010000009.1, read as the reverse complement.
CCACCATGACGCGGGCCATCAGTACCCAGCGGTGATGGAACCCGTAGACAGCCATCGGCGTCACCAGCCAGAGCGCGAAGGTCCCGTCCGAGATCCACCGCAATAGGGTCCGGGGACGGCGGGCGAAGGCGGCGGCCATGTCGACGGCGGCGTCGGCCAGATGCGGGTCAGCGACAGCCACACCATGGCGGACGGCGGTGTTCACCGCCCGCTGGTCGGCCGCCGTCAGGGTGCGCGCCGTCTCCCGCCACCGTCGCCGCGCCTGCCGGACCCGTTCGACGCTCGGGTCGAAGAGCTGCTCGAAGGCGAGCAGCGCCAGCCCGAGCACCGGCAGCCAACGGATCATCTGCACGGTTGACCCGCCGATCGCCGCATCCGGCCATCGTCGACCGCCGCGACCGCCGACTTGAGCGGGGGACGATCCCCCCGCTCAGGTCATCACGAGCAGCCGCTGGTGGTACCGCAGCTGGAGCAGACGAAGCAGGCCCCGGCCCGTTGCATGACCATGCCGCACTGGTAGCAGTAGGGCGCGTCGGATGCCTGGGCCTGCGGATCGGCCGCCGCCCGGGCCGGTGTCGTCACCGCCGCCTGGGCCACCGCCACCGCCGCCTTGGCCACCGGGTCAGGGATGACGTCGGAGCCGATGGAGCTGGGCGTGGCGTGCTCCTCGACCCCCGGCAGGGTGGGCTGCATGCGCTCGTCGATGGTGAGGATGCCGAGGTCGACCCGCTCGTCGTAGGTGAGGTACGCCACCGCCAGCCGGCGGAAGATGTAGTCGACCAGGGAGCTGGCGAAGCGGATGTCGGGGTCGTCGGTCATGCCCGCCGGCTCGAAGCGCATGTTGACGTACATGTCGACGAACGCCTTGAGCGGCACTCCGTACTGCAGGCCGTGGCTGACGGAGATGGCGAAGGCGTCCATGATCCCGGCCAGTGTGGAGCCCTGCTTGGCCACCCGCAGGAAGATCTCGCCCGGCCGTCCGTCGTCGTACTCGCCCACCGTGACGTAGCCGTGGCAGTCGGCCACCCGGAAGGAGAAGGTCTTGGAGTTCCGCATCCGGGGCAGGCGCTCCCGGTCGGGGGGCTGGTGCTGTTGCTGGACGACGACCGCCTCCACCAGCTTGGCCGCCGCCTCGGCGACGGCCTTGTCGGTCTTGGTGCTCGACAGGGGCTGGCCCACCTTGCAGTTGTCGCGGTAGATGGCCAGGGCCTTGAGCCCCAGCCGCCACGACTCGATGTGGAGCTGCTCCACCTCGTCGACGGTCATCGTCTCGGGGACATTGACCGTCTTGCTGATGGCGCCGCTGATCCACGGCTGGACGGCCGACATCATCTTCACGTGGCCCAGGTAGTGGATGACGTTGTCGCCCATGGAGCAGGCGAACACGTCCAGGTGATCGGCCGACAGGTGGGGGGCGCCGAGGATGGACTTGTTCTGGTCGATGTAGGCGAGGATCTCGTTGACCTGGGCGGGCGCCGTAGCCCAGCCGGCGCAGGGCCCGGGGCACGGTCTGGTTGACGATCGACATGGTGCCCCCGCCGACCAGCTTCTTCGTCTTGCACAGGCCCAGGTCGGGCTCGATGCCGGTGGTGTCGCAATCCATCATCAGGCCGATGGTGTTGTGGCTGACGAAGCCGTTGGCCACGTAGGTGACGTTGTCGGGCACCGACAGGTCGTAGGTGAGCTTCCTCGTCTCCGAGCTCGGCCGACGCCACCCGGTCGAAGAAGAACGACAGCAGGTGGCCGAGCTCGGCATCCCCGGTGCGCTCGAGGAGCTCGGTGGCGATCCGGCGGGACACCCGGGCCCGGGACAGCTCGAGCAGCAGCACCCTCCGGAGCCGGTCGTCGGCGGGCGCCAGACGGTCGACGAGCGCCCGGGACAGGGGGACGTCGTCGCCACGCCCGGCCTGGGTGACGACGCTGGACGTGACCGCGGCGGCCTTGCGGTCGCCGACGAACCCGACCTCCGCCGCCCACCGCGACGCGTCGGAGGCGTTCACCAGCCGCAGCACCGCGATCGGCGCCTGGCTCGAACCGGTGCGGGTGGTGCCGAGCTTGCGGGTGGTCGGATAGCCGAGCGCCAGCAGCAGGGCCTGGACGTCGGCGGCGAAGGCCAGTGTGGTCGACGAGAAAGAGGGGACACCCGCCGTCACGGTGCCGTCGGCCTCGAACAGTCCTCGCAGAAAAGCCCGGTAGACCTCGGCGTCGTTGCTGTGCAGCAGCGCGTCGGGGATGTGGGCGGCAGAGCCCTTCCCCGCGTGAGCGTCGGACGGGGCGTGCTTGGCGAACCCGCACGCCTCCCACCACAGGACGAGGCGGACCGAGTGGAAGGCGACCTCGGTGTAGCCGGTCTTCGGTGTCACGTGGGCGGCAGCCCCGAAGAGCTCCTTGCCCAAGAGCTCCAGCCGCTCGACGACGTCGAAGTCGGTGTCGGCGACGCAAAAGCGCAGGCCACGGGCCTGGAGTGACCCGTCGCCCATGAAGTAGCCCACCAGCTCGGCCAGCTCGGGCGACATCCGGCGGGGCACTTCGAGGAGGTGCTCGCCGGTCCAATACGCCTCCGGGAGGGGCGGGAGGGGGACGGTCTGGGGCTCACCCACCAACTGGTGGAGGGCAAGGGGGACGAGGTCGCCGGCGGCGATGTCGGCGAACCGCTTCCACTCCCAGGCGCCGGTGGCCTCGTTCACGACCTTGACCCGGTGCTGGGGCGTGCCCTGGATGCGGTAGCCGCTGGCGGTCTCGACCGAGACGACCGGCTCCAAGCCGTTGACGTAGAACTTCGACGCTTGGCGGGGGCCGTCGTCGGTGGCCACGTCGATCCCCAGGTCCTGCCACTGGGCGCCGTCGGGGTCGCCCAGGGACCGCAGGCGGACGAGACCACGCTCGGTGGGCACCAGAGAGCCGCCGACCAGGCAGCCGGTGGGGGCGAGGACGGTGGCCTGGCTGTTGCGGACGCCATAGACCTCGGCCAGCCCGACGGCGTCGTCCCACGCGTCGCGGGCCGCGGCCAGCACCGGGCTGGGGGCAAGTGAGGTGTCGATCACCCGGAGCTCGTCGCGGTGCATCTCGAGGACCCGGTTCATGGGCTCCTTGTTGGCCGCGTAGCCGGCGAACGGTCCCATGCGGGCGGCGGTGCGGGCCGAGGTGGCGTAGGCCTCCCCGGTCATGAGGGCGGTGATGGCGGCAGCCCACGCCCGGCCGGCGTCGGAGTCGTAGGCCACGCCCAGGGCCATGAGCAGGGCGCCCAGGTTGGCGTAGCCCAGACCGAGCTGGCGGAAGCGGCGAGACGTGTCGGCGATGCGCTCGGTGGGGTAGTCGGCGTTGCCGACGAGGATCTCCTGGGCGGTGAAGACAACCCGTGCCGCGGCCCGGAAGCCCTCGACGTCGAAGCTGCCGTCGTCGTTCAGGAACCGCAGCAGGTTGAGGCTGGCCAGGTTGCACGCCGAGTTGTCGAGGTGCATGTACTCCGAGTTGTGGACGACGACGGCGTGGTCGGCCTCGCTGGTCTCGGACGCCACGCAGAAGTTGTGCGTTCCGTCGATCTCGAGGTCGTACACCGGCATCGGCGCCACGAGCACCACTGCCTGCACCGAAGCGACCGAGTCGTCGATGTACGTGCCGAACGGGTCGATGCACCGGAGCTGGGTGCCGACGCCAAGCGCCTGGGCCTCGACATAGCCGTCGTCGACGGTGAGGAACCGGTGCTCCGGCGTACAGCGGAGAACCAGGCCGGCGCGGGTGCGAACGTCGACCAGACGATCCGTCCGGCCCGAGATCCAGGCCCGTCGGATGGCCCGGAACTCGCCTTCGCCGCTCGCCTCGTCGAAGGACCAGGCCAGGGGCAGGTCCTGTCCCGCGTCGGCGGTCTTCTGGAGCTGCTCGATGCGGACGAGGCCCCACGAGGTGTCGACCAGCGTGTCCCCGGTGAAGCAGCACGGGTTGGACCCGTTGATGCGGCCGGTGTTGGACGCGGTGTGCCACTTGTTGATGGTGGTGTCGAACTGCATGCCGGGGTCGGCGCATTCCCACGCCGCCTCCGCGATCTGGCGGAAGAGGTCGCGGGCCTTGATGGTGCGGATGGGCTCGCCGGTGGTGACCGCTCGCAGGTGCCAGTCGGCGTCGGCCACGACGGCCTCCATGAACTCGTCGGTGACCCGGACCGAGTTGTTGGCGTTCTGGTACTGGGTGGAGTGGCTGTCCTTGCCGTCGAGGTCCATGTCGAACCCGTTGTCGCGCAGGACCCGGGCCTTGCGCTCCTCGACCGCCTTGCACCAGATGAAGTCCTCGACGTCGGGGTGATCGGCGTTGAGGATGACCATCTTGGCCGCCCGCCGGGTCTTGCCCCCGCTCTTGATGGTGCCGGCCGACGCATCGGCGCCCCGCATGAAGCTCACCGGACCGGAGGCGGTGCCGCCGCCCTTGAGGTGCTCGTAGGACGAGCGGATGTTCGACAGGTTGACGCCCGAGCCGGAGCCACCCTGGAAGATGATCCCCTCCTCGGTGTACCAGTTGAGGATCGACCGCATCGTGTCCTCGACGGCGAGGATGAAGCAGTTGTGGACCCGGACGTTGCCGCTCAGGTACTCGCCGCTTTCGGTCTGGATGTCGTAGACCTCGGTCTCCCCGATCTCCTCGATGCGCTCGATCTCCAGACGCTTCGTGGGCCGGGCGGCCAGGCCCGGCAGTTCCAGGCTGGCCTCGAGCTTGGCCGCCTTGACCGGGTCGATGAAGCCGATCTCGTCGGCGAAGCGGCGGCGGTCGCCGGCGGTGCGGATGCTCAGGACGAGGCAGCCCTTCCGGTCGGAACGGCTGTCGGGCGCGAACCGGGCCCGGGAGAAGATCCCGAAGCGCAGGAGCAACGACTGGATGCCCCGCACCAGCGGCTGGGAGATCATGGCCAGACCGACGACGGCGCTCGGCGGGCGGACCGACACGTACCCCTCGGCCTGGAACACGCTGCGCAGGTAGGCGGCAACCACGGGTAGGGGGGCGGTGGAGAGGTGCCCGGGGACGGTCATGTCGACGCCTCGGGTCATGAGGTCCCAGCGCTCGACGAAGTCGGCCAGGGGGGCGCCGTAGAGGCGGGTGCGCCGACAGTCGAGGCTGGTGTCGGCGGTGACCACCCGCCGCTCGTGACGGTGGACGTCGGGGAACACGGTGTCGATGGCGTTGAGGACCCACGCCTTCTCCGACGGACTGACGGTCATGGCCTCGATGGTTAGGGACCGGTTGGTGCCCTCGTACTTCCCGACGAACCCGTTGCTCTGCAGCCAGCCGGCGAGGGCGGCTTCGGCGACGGCCTGGCGGGAGATCTCGCCCGCGCCGTGGGACTCGGTGCGGTGCCACTCGAGCTTGTCGCCCGCCCGGAGCTCGCCGGCCGCCACGAAACGGCCGGACGCGTCGCCACTCGACCGCCACACGAGGTGGTCGGCGGTGACGTCGAGCTGGTAGCCCGCCTTGGTGTGGATGCGCAGCACCGGCTTGCGGCCGTTGGCCTTGACCGCCACCACCTGGGTGAGGCCGTGGGCGTCGAACACCTTGGCTCCGACGGCCCCCTGCTCGACCAGGCGGCCGATCGGGACCATGCCATCGGGGGTGGAGACCAAGGCGTCGTAGGGCTGACAGGCGCTGGCCTGCTGCGGCGCCCCCATCACGCCGATGTTGAACCACACCGGGGAGTTGAAGGCGGCCCGCTGGTGGAGCAGGAGGGTGGTGAGCTCGTCGCGGAAGGCGTCGGCTTCGGCCGCGTCGACGAAGTAGCCGTCGCGCCGGCCCCACGCGGTGACGGTGGACACGACCCGGTTGATCACCTGCTTCAGCGACCACTCCCGCTCGGGGGTGCCGAGGGTGCCCCGGAAGTACTTCTGGGCCACGATGTTGGTCGCGTTCTGCGACCACCCCACCGGGAACTCGACATCGCGCTGCTCGAAGGCGACGGTGCCGTCGCGGTAGTTGGTGATGCGGGCGTCCCGCCTCTCCCACGTGACCTCGTCGTAGGGGTCGACTCCCTCGTTCGAGAAATGCCGACGGATGCCGATGCCGGTCTGCTCGGGAGCGAGAGCCATGCGGAGTTCCTCCTGTTCAGCGGCCGGCCGCCAGGCCGCCCCACCACGGAAATAGTGTGCCTCGGGGGAAGTGAGCCACTACATGTCGCGTCTCAAGAAAGACGAGCCACAAGATGTGCCGATAATACTACGTGCGTAATTCCAACCGTGTCAACGATTGGTTGACGATGGACCACCCTCGCGCCGGGGTCCTGTGGATCGCTAGGGCCGCAGCCTGTGGATCTCCCGAGCGGTGGTCAGGCCGGGGGCGGGGGCGGCTCCGCCGGGCCCGGATCGGCCTCGGTGAGCAGGCCCAACTCCCGCTGGAAGTCGCCCGGCTCCTCGAAGACCTTGTAGACGCTGGCGAAGCGCAGGTAGGCGACCTCGTCGAGCCGGCGCAGGCGCTCGAGCACCATGCGCCCGACCTCGGCGCTGGTGACCTCGGGCCCCGTAGCCGGGCCTGCTCCTCGATCTCGCCCGCCACCGCCTCCAGCTGGTCGTCGCTCACCGGGCGGTTCTTGGCCGCCGACCGCATCCCGGCCACCACCTTGGCCCGGGCGAAAGGTTGTGCGGCGCCCGACCGCTTGAGCACGAGGAGGGGGGCCTCCTCCACCCGCTCGAAGGTGGTGAACCGTCGACCGCACGCCAGGCACTCCCGCCGACGGCGAATGGCCGCGCCATCGTCGGCCTGCCGGGAGTCGATGACGCGGTCGTCGAGATGGGCGCAACCGGGGCACCGCACGAGCACCGACGCTACCCGGTTGCTTGTGGCGGTCGGCGGCCGGGGCGGTGAACGGTCCTGGGTAGGGAAAGGGGTGCTCAGCGCCCCTTTTCATGCCCAGGACGGAACGGCGGTCAGCCGGCGGACGGCAGGACGAGTTGCTCGCCGACTACGAGGAGCGGGCTGCCGTGCTCGGCCACCAGCCGGTCGACGAGGGGCCGGGGGTCGCCGTCGGGGTCGAGGCTGCGGGCGATGGCCCAGAAGGTGTCGCCCGGCTGGACCTCGTAGACCTGGCCGGCGACGACGGGAAGCGGGCGCTCGGGGGCGGTGAGGGAACCGCCCCCGAGCGGACCCAGCACGACCGAGGCCGCCGCCGACAAGGCCGCGACCGCGCCGGCGGCCAGGGCCTGCCGCCGGCGATAGGTGCTGGGAGAAACGGGCCGGCCGCCGACCCGGGCCGTCGGGACGGGACGGGGTGCCGGCTGACGCACGGCCCACGGGATCGGGGCGACCGCGACGGTCGACGTCTGCCGGGGAACCGACCGGGACCGGTGTTGGACCGCAACCATGGACCTCTCCTGTGGACTCGTCCCCAGAAACTCGTACCTGGGCCTGACGAACGTACGTTCGGACCAGGCGAGTACACCACGAACGCCTGTTCCCCGTCAAGCCGAACCCGAACAGATGTTTGTCCTGGCCCGCCCTCCTGGTACAGTCCTGGCGAACGCTTGTTCGTAGCTCCAGGTTCGTAGTCCCATGCGCCCGACGAAGGGAGTCCGCAGTGACCGATCCGGCACTCACCGAGCGCCAGCGGGGGATCCTCGAGTGCATCGTGTCCCACACCCGGGAGCACGGGTACCCCCCGTCGGTGCGCGAGATCGGCGAGGTGGTGGGGCTCACGTCCACCTCCACCGTCCACGCCCACCTGGCCACCCTCCAGCGCCTGGGCTACCTCCGGCGCGACCCCACCAAGCCCCGCGCCATCGAGGTCCGCTACGACGCCGGCTCGGCCACGCCGATCGAGCAGCGCCCGGTGCGCCACGTCCCGCTGGTGGGCGACGTGGCCGCCGGCACCGACGTCCTGGCCCAGGAGAACGCGGAGGAGGCCTTCCCCGTCCCCGCCGACTGGACCGGCGACGGGCCTGTCTTCATGGTGCGAGTGCGAGGCGAGTCGATGATCGACGCCGGCATCCTGCCCGGCGACTACGTGGTGGCCCGCCAGCAGAAGGAGGCGGCCAAGGGCGACCTGGTGGTGGCCGGCATCCCCGGCGAGGAGGCCACCGTCAAGACCTACACCCGGCGGGGCGACAAGGTCGTCCTCCTGCCGTCCAACGCCGCCTTCGAGCCGATCGAGCTCGACCCGGCCGACGTGGCCATCTACGGCAAGGTCGTCACCGTCATGCGCCGGGTGTAGCGAGCGCTAGCGGCGGTACGGGTAGGGGCTGCCGGCCCCCGGCCGGCGCTGGGCCCACACCGCGGCCACCGATACCCCCACCCCCAGGAGCAGGCCGACGGCCAGGCTGGCAGGGAGGGGGCGCCACGTCGGGACGGGCCGGGAGCGGGCCGGGGCGGCGGCAGCCAGGCCGGCGGGCTCCACCTCCGCCGTCCGTGACGCGACGGGGGCCACCGTGGTCGTCGGTGCCGTCGGCGTTGTCGTCGGCGGCTCGGGGGCGACGGTCGTCTCGGGCGGCGGCGCCTCGGTGGTCGGCGGTGCCTCGGCCGCGACCGCGGCCGCCGACGGGCGGGGGGCCGCCGTGGCCGGGACGGGAGCCGCCCCGGACGCCACGCCCACGTTGAGCCGGCCCTGGCAGCCGGCGCCGCACGGCACCCGGTCGAGCGTCCCCAGCAGCTTCGACACCGCCGCCGACGGGCTCAGCCCCTGGGCCAGCAGCAGGGCCAGCGCGCCCGACACGTGGGGCACGGCCATCGATGTTCCGGCCGACGAGGCGTAGCCGGCGCCCGTCGTGGTCGAGATGATGTTGTTGTCGGGCCCGCTGACGCCCGAGCCGCCCGGCGCCACCAAACCCCACTTGGCATTGCCGATGGCGCTCGAATACGAGGCCAGCGCCCCGGTGCGGTCGGTGGCGCCCACCACCAGCGCGTTCAGCACGCCGTAGTTCTCGCTGCTGAGCCCGCCGTAGTTGCCCGCGGCCAGCACCGGAACCGCTCCCCGGCTCCAGGCGTACTCGATCCCGTCCCGCAGGGGCGAGCCCGTCGTCGACGTGAACGCCTTGGGGTCGCCCAGGCTGATGCTCACCACCCGGGCGCCGTGGTCGACCGCCCAGCGGATGCCGAGGTTGATCTCCTCCGCCCGCCCGATCCCCCCGGGGCCGAGGACCTTGGCCACCACCAAGCGGGCGTCGGGGGCCACGCCGGCGATGCCCTTGCCGTTGTCGGTGCCGGCCGCCGCCACCCCCGCGATCAGGGTGCCGTGGCCGTCGACGTCGGTGCCGCCCAGCCCGTCGACGCAGGCGGGCCGGTTGAAGCAGTCGGCGGTGAGGGCGACCTTGCCCGCCAGGTCGGGGTGGCTGGCCTCGACACCGGAGTCGACGACGCCGATGACGATGCCGGCGCCCCGGGTCACCGTCCAGGCGCGCGGGGCCCCGATCTGCTCGAGGGCCCACTGCCGGTCGAAAAAAGGGTCGTTGCTGGCATGCGCGGGGAGCGCGCCGACGCCCGCCACCACCAGTAGGACGCCGATGATTGCCCCCAGCCACCGGAACGGCACGCTCCGTTCATCGGCTCAGCCCAGCAGCGACTTGAGGACGGCGTGCACCTTCTCCAATTCCGCCCGGGTGACCCGCTCGTCGGCGGCGTGGGCGACGTTGGGATCGCCCGGCCCGAAGTTGGTGGCGGGGACGCCCCGCGCCGCGAACCGGGCCACGTCGGTCCAGCCCAGCTTGGCCCGGGGCGGGGCGCCGCTGGCGTCCACCAGCGACCGCAGGAGGGGGTGCCCGAGGCCGGGGGCGGCGGCGACCGCGAAGTCGACCACCTCGAAGTCGTCGACCTCACCCACGATCTCCCGCAGCGACGCCTCTGCCTCCTCCGGGGTGCGGTCGGGTGCGAAGCGGTGGTTGAGCACGACCGTGGCCTTGTCGGGGACGACGTTGCCGGCCACCCCACCGGAGATCCCCACCGCCGACAACGCCTCGAGGAACAGGCAGCCGTCCATGTCGACCTGACGGCCCTGATAGGCGGCCACCGCGGTCAGGACCGGCCCCAGCCGGTGGATGGCGTTGACCCCGAGCCAGGGCCGGGCCGAGTGGGCCCGCATGCCGGTCTGGGTGACGACCACCCGCATCGTCCCCTGGCAGCCGGCCTCGACCAGGGCGCCGGTGGGCTCGGCCAGGAGGGCGGCGTCGGCCGCCAGCAGGTCGGACCGCTCCCGGAACAGACGCTCGACGCCGTTGTACTTGGAGTCGATCTCCTCGCACTCGTAGAAGACGTAGGTCACGTCGATGGCCGGCTCAGGGACGGTGAGGGCGAGCTCGAGCATCACCGCCACGCCGCCCTTCATGTCGCACGACCCCAGTCCCCACAGGACGTCGCCCTCGATGCGGGCCCGCTGGTTGCCGTTGGGCGGGACGGTGTCGGTGTGGCCGCCGATGAGCAGCCGCTGGGCCCGGCCGCCGTGGGTGCGGGCGACCAGGTTCTCGCCCACCCGGGTGACGTCGAGCCAGGGCGCGACGGCCAGGCGGGCGGCCAGGTGGTCGGTGATGGCCACCTCGTCGTGGCTCACCGACGGGATGTCGACGAGGGCGGCGGTGAGCTGGACGAGGTCGGTCACGTCGTCAGAGGCCGGCCCCGCCGTGCTGGCGGAGGAGGCCTTCGAGGGCAGCCTTGTCGTGGCGGGCGCCCTCGGGAAGGTGTTTGATGACCAGGGCGCACGGCAGCCCGAACTCGCCGCCGGCGAAGGCTCGGGGACGGGTGGCGGTGACGACCACGCACCACGGCGGGATCACCCCCCGGCCCAGCTCCTGGCCTGTCTCGGCGTCGATGACGGGGATGGTGTTGGACAGGATCAGGCCCGCCCCCAGGACGCAGCCGTCGCCAACCCTCGCTCCCTGCACCACCATGCACCGGCTGCCGATGAGGCAGTCGTCGCCGATCATCACCGGCGCCGCCTGGGGCGGCTCGAGCACGCCACCGATGCCGACCCCCCCGCTCAGGTGGACGTTGGCCCCCACTTGGGCGCACGACCCCACGGTGGCCCACGTGTCGACCATGGTGTTGGCCCCCACCCGGGCGCCGATGTTGACGTAGCCGGGCATGAGGACGACGCCCCGGTCGAGGAACGACCCCCACCGGGCCGAACCGCCCGGCACCACCCGCACGCCACTGGCCGCGTAGCCCTTCTTCAGGGGGATGCGGTCGGCGTACTCGAAGGGCCCCAGCTCGATCGTCTGCATCTCCGAGAGCCGGAAGAGCAGGAGGATGGCCTGCTTCAGCCAGACGTGGACGACGACCTCGCCGGTGGCGGGGTCGATCTCGGCGGCCCGCACCTCCCCCCGGTCGAGGAGGTCGATGACCTGGTGGACGACGGCGGCGGCGTCGGTGTCGGCCGGCGACAGGTCGGCCCGGCGCTCCCACAGCTCGGCGATCTGGGACTGGAGGTCGGCCACCAGCCGAGCCTACCGGCCGTCCCGACGGGTCATGATGGCCGCCCATGCGTCGCCATCGGCCCGCCCGCATCGCCATCGCCGTGGCGGCAACGGTGTTGGGTGCGGGTGGTTGCGGAGGGTCGTCGTCGCCGGCGGGCCCGTCCACCAGCGACGCCGCGGGCGCACCCACCACTACCGCCGGGCCCGCCCGCCTCGCCTTCGGGCCGGCGGTGGTGCGGGGCGAGATCGCGGACGAGGCGGTCGCCGAGAGCAGCGGGCTGGTCGCCTCCCGCCGCCACCCGGGCCGGCTGTGGACCCACAACGACTCCGACCAGCCTGCCGTGCTGTACTGCCTCGAGCCCGACGGTCGGTCGTGCGGCGGGTGGAGCGTCACCGGCGCCACCAACGTCGACTGGGAGGACATCGCCGCCGGTCCCGGGCCCATCCCGGGCGAGCACTACCTCTACGTGGGCGACATCGGCGACAACGTCCGGTCCCGCGACGACGTCGTGGTGTACCGGGTGGTGGAGCCCACCGTCGCCGACCCTGCCGCTGGGGCGACCACCGCCACCGTCCCCGCCTCCGCCATCCGGCTCCGCTACGACGACGGCCCCCACGACGCCGAGAGCCTGGCCGTCCACCCCGAGACCGGCACCATCTACGTGATCATCAAGGACCCGACCGACACCGGCGTCTACCGGGCCCCGGCCGGCGGCGACACCCTCACCCGGGTCGGCACCCTCGGGATCGGGCTGTTCGCCTTCGCCACCGGTGCCGACATCTCCCCCGACGGGCGGCGGGTGGCGGTGTGCACCCCTTTCGCCGGCTTCGAGCTCACCCTCGGACCGGGAGCCGACTTCGACACCATCTGGAGCCTCCGGCCGGCACCCGTCGCCCTCCCCGGCCGGGCCCAGGGCGAGTCCATCGCCTACCGCCTCGACAACGACGCCCTGTTCGTGACCAGCGAGGGCTACCCGAGCCCCCTGCACGAGGTCCCCCGCCTGTGACACCGAACTCGTTCTACACAGCCGGCCTGGCCGCTCCGAACCAGGTCGCCAGCGCGTGGGGCAACTCCGGGTCGGTGAGGTCTCCCGCCCAGGCCACATGTCCGTCGGGTCGGATAAGAACGGCCGGGGGCGCCGCCACCTCCCCCAGGACCGGGAGCTCCCAGACGCCATCGTGGGTGGCGTCGACCAACCGGGCTCGGTCCGCCCACCCAGAGATGTCGGAACCGCCGGGTTCACCGAGGTTGAGGAGCACGGGCCGGGCATCGTGCAGCAGGGTGAACACGCGGTGGGACCCGCCGCGGTCTGCAGGTCGAGGTCGGGCATGCGCCGCCCGAGCAGCGGGTGTCCCCCTCCATTGCCAGGGTCGTAGTGGACGTCGAGACCGGAGATCATCCCCACGATGCGCCGGCGGGGCTCGTCGATGCTCAGCTGTTCGAGCATGGTGTCGCGGAGGGCCCGGCTGCGCTCGTCGATGCGGCTGAGCGCGACCTGGGCCATGGTGTTGTGCAACACCCGGGCCCCGACCGGGTGCCGTTCGGCGTGGTAGGTGTCCAGGAGGCTGTCGGGTGACGTCTGGTTCACTACCTGGGCCAGCTTCCAGCCGAGGTTCACGGCATCCTGCACCCCCGTGTTGAGGCCCTGTCCACCTTGCGGGCCATGGATGTGGGCGGCGTCGCCGGCCAGCAGCACCCGTCCCGCTCGGTAGGAGGCCGCCTGCCGGGTCATGTCGGTGAACCGGGAGATCCAGGTGGGGCTGTGCACCCCGTAGTCCGTCCCGTAGGCGTTGATGAGCACCTCGCGGAGGTCCTCCATGGTGGGCTCGCGGGTGTGTTCGACGTGCTTCTCGAGCAGCACGACCCGGTACGGCCCTCCGCCCTCCGCCGGGTTGACGGGACCGAGGCCACCACCCTCGGGGCGCGGGCCGACCTCCGGCTCCTCGGCCATCTCGACCTCGGCGATCAGGTAGCTGGACGTCGGGTCCCACCCGGGGAAGTCGATACCAGCCGCCTTGCGGACCAGGCTGCGTCCTCCGTCGCACCCGACGAGGTACTCGGCTCGCAGCGACGTGTCGCCGGACAGCGCGACGTCGACGCCGGTGTCGTCCTGGGCGAAGCCCACCACCTCGCAGCGGCGGAGGATCGGAACTCCGAGCTCCTCCACCCATCCGGCCAGGATGCGCTCGAAGTGGCTCTGCCAGAGGGCGAGGATGTAGTTGTGGCGGGTGGGGAAGTCACTGATGTCCAGGAAGGTCCCGGCGTAGCCCACGAAGGGATGGACCTTCCCCTCCGAGAGGAATCGTTCCACGACGCCACGCTGGTCGAGCACCTCGATGGTGCGGGCATGAAGACCCCCGGCTCGGGAGCCGTCGAGCTCCTGGCTGGCGCGTCGTTCGACGACGACGACGTCGGCCCCCGCCAACGTCAGCTCGGCCGCCAACATCAGCCCGGTCGGGCCACCGCCCGCGATCACCACCGCATGCTCCGTCATAGGCGCTCCTCCGCTCCCTGTGGTGCTGGCCGTGATCGGCGCAGCGGACGAGTCATGGTCAGCACGTTTCGGTCGCTTGCGGCAAGCCCCCACCCTCGCGGTATTCTGTTCATGGCGGCGAAGGGCTCATGCGGGCGAGCCGACCAAGACTCCGACACGTTGGCGACGGTCGACCCTACGGTGCGTCCATGGAGCTCGCTCGACACCTCGAATTGCTGAACCGCGAGGGAAGCCGCACCGTCGAGCTGGCCGGTACGGCTGACCTCGACCTCCCCGTCCCCACCTGTCCTGACTGGACGATTGCTGCGCTCCTGCGACACGTCGGAACGCTGCTCACCTGGTCGGCCGAGCTCGTGAGGACACGACGGCTGGAGGTCGCCCGTCCCGGTTCACTCGGCCCGGCACCTCCGGACGCAGACACCGAGGTCGTCGACTGGCTCGGTGTGAGGCTCCGGGAAGCGATCGAGGTGTTCTCGAGTGCCAGCCCGGCGGAGCCCGTCTGGGGCTGGGCCGGAGACCACCGGGCGGGCTTCTGGCCGCGCCGAATGTTGTTCGAGGTGGTCGTTCACCTCACCGATCTCGAAGGTGCGCTCGGAATCGAAGGGATCGTCGACCCTGAGCTCGCCATCGAAGGCATCGACGAGCACCTGTCGAACCTTCCGTGGACCGGGGCCTGGGACGCTGGCGTTCGGGCCCTGGCGGGGCAGTTCGACACGATCGGCCTGCGGGCCACCGATGGCCCGACCTGGCGCATGATCCTGATGCCGGGTGGGATGTTCTGGGACCGCTCCGAAGCCCCGACGGCTGCGACCGTGGAGGGGCCGGTGAGCGGGCTCTACCTTCACACGCAGGGTCGCCCCACCGGCGTGCGCATCGGCGGCGACGTCGACCTTCACCGGCGAACCCTCGGGGCGCTGAGCTTCTGACCGTGGCGAGCGGCCCGGCTGGTCCGAGTCGGCGAACCCTGACCGCTGACGGACAACTTTCCCCGCCGCTGTCGGCCGTATCGTCCTGCCCGGACAGGCGGATCGAGGCACAATGAGACTGTGAGCGTGACCGTTGTTGTTCCAGAGCCCCTAGCCGGGCGTTTGGCCGCCGAGGCGGCCCGTCGTGGGGTTAGCCCCGAGTCACTCGCGGTCGAGACCCTCCAGAACCACTATGGCGCCGATACCGAGGCCCCGGACATGGCCGGCGGGATCGAGTCGTTCATCGGGTGCTTCGATTCCGGTGACCCGGACTGGGCCTCCACCAATACCCAAGAGCTACGCGCCCAGGCCGCTCAGCGCCGACCCGCCTGACGGGTTCGACCCGGCGTGCTGCTGGTCGATACCAACATCTGGCTCGCTGCCGCCGACCGACGCTCCCGGGACCATGAGATCTGCTCCAGGGTGTTCGCTGATCACGCCGGAGAACTCGGAGCCCCGGTTCCAGTGATCGCCGAGACGGCATGGCTCTTGCTCGACCGCGGCGGGCCTGCTGCACAGTCCCGGTTCATAAGGCTGGTCTCCAGCGGTCAACTTCAGCCGATCACCCTCGATATCGACGACTGGATCCGTGTCGGCGAGCTGATCGACGCGTACGCCAGCCTCCCCTCGACATCATCGACGCCAGCCTCATTGCAGCCGCGGAACGACTCGAGCTCACGACGATCGCAACGCTGGACCACCGCGACTTGCGCGTCGTCCGCCCGAGACACTGCACCGCACTCGAGCTGATCCCCACCCGAGGCTCTTAGCGCCTCCAGCGCGCCGCAATCACCTCCCCGACGCCCAAGCTGCAACGTCCCCCAAGCCATGCGACAGACATTTTGCAGGTTCCGCTTTGGGACACCTGTCTCTGGTCGCGCCGTCGGCGATCCCTGACCAGTAGAGGAGCGCCACCCTGCAAGGCGCTCGGCGGCTACGACGTGTGGGCTTCTTCGCGGAGGGCCTTGACCGACTCGGCCACCCGGTAGAGGGCGGCGTAGAGGCCCTCCATGTCGGCCGGCAACGCCTCCAGGGCCCGCAGCCGGTCGTTGAAGTCCTGCAGCAGGACGCTGGCGCTGGCCAGCGACGCCTGGTGGTTGGCGGTGACCTCGTCGGACATGCGGGTCAGGTCCTTCAGGGCGGCGTCGACCGTCGTGGGCAGGGCCTCGACCCGGCCGAGGCGGCCGTCGATCTCGGCCAGACGGGCGGCGCCCATGGCGGTGATGTCGGTACGAACCCGCTCGATCTCGTCCCGGACGTCGGACAGGGCGGTGGACAGGGGCTCCACCTGGCCGCGCAGACCGGCGACCTGGGCCTCCCGTTCCCGGGCGGCTGCCGCCAGCTGCTCGATCTCCCGGTACACGCCCTCCAGGTCGGCCGGTAGGTTCTCCAGCGCCTGCACCCGGCGGGCGACACCGTCGAGGGTCTCGTTCGAGTCCCCCAACGACCGGCTGATCGCCTCCGCCAGCTTCTCCATCTCGGAGGACACCCGCTCGATGTCGGACGGCACCCCCTCCACCGCCCGCATCCGGGCCCACAGGCCGGTGACCTGCTCGGTGGTGTAGATGCGCTCGTCCTCGATCCGCTCCCGGATGTCGGACAGGGCGTCGCGCACGCCGGAGACGGTGGCCTCGAAGCCGGCCGAGCGGTCCTCGTGATCGGTGGCCAGGGCGGTGACCCGGCCCAGCTCCCGGTAGAGGGCGTCGAGGTCGCCAGTGAGGGACTCCAGGCTGGCCAGCCGCCGGCGGAGGTCGAGCTCGGTGTTCTGGCCCTGGTTGGTGACCCGTTCCAGCTCCGACCGCAGCTCGGCGAGGGCGGTGTCGACCGCCACCTGGCGCTCGCTGACGTCGCCCTGCCGGTTGTCGCGGGCGGCGGTGGCCTCCGCCACCCGCTCAAAGTCGCGGTACATCCCCTCGATGTCGGCGGGGAGCCCCTCCAGCATGCGCAGGCGCCCGGCCAGGCCCAACTGCTCGGTGGACGCGGCCAGGGCCGCCTGCTGGGCGCTCCCCGCCTCCTCCGACACCCGCCGCAGCTCGTGTCCGAGCTCGGCCACCTGGTCGACGATCAGCTCGAGGGGGCCAACCCGCTCGGCCACCCCGTCCACCCGTTCGGACACCAGGCTGAGCGCGTTTTGCTGGGCCACCAGCACCTCGCCCGACAACCGGTCGAGCTCCTGGCGGAGGGTGGCCACCGAGATCTCGAGCGGGGTCGTGCGGTCGGCGATCTGGGCCAGGGCGCCGTCGCGGGACAGGGTCAGCTCCGCCACCCGGTCGAGCTCCCGGTACATGCCCTCGATGTCGGACGTGAGCACGCCCAGCGCCGCCAGCCGCTCGTCGACGCCGTTGACCCGCTCGGCGACCATGTCGAGGCGTTCCTCGCCCAGGTCGATGCGCTCCCCGACCACGTCGATGCGACGGCCGGTGCTGTCGAGCGCGGACTCGATGCGACGGGCGGTGGCCTCGACGTCGGCCTCGATACGGCGGGCCGTGGCCTCGATGTCGGCCTCGATACGGCGGGCAGTGGTCTCGAGATCGGTGTCGATGCGGCGGGCGATGGTGTCGAGCTCGGTGGTCAGGCCCTCGATGCGACGATCGGTGCTGTCGAGCCCGTCGGCCAGCCCGTCGAGGCGGCGGATGACCTCCGCCTCGGCGGCGTCGATGCGGGCACCCGTCGACGGGTAGTTGCCCCGGGCGTCGACCAGCTCCTGCCGGGCCTCGACCACGGCGTCCTCCAGCGGGCGCAGGCGCGCCGTCAACTCCGCCACCGGCCCTTCGCCGCCCTCGAAGTGGCCCGACAGGCGGTCGACCTCCCGGTAGATGCCGTCGAGGTCGCCCTGCAACGTCTCCAGACCCTTGAGCCGCTGGTCGACGACGGTGAGCTGGTCGTACACCTCGGAACGGATGGCGTGGGTGGTGGTGGCCGACTCGCCGACCACCCGGTCGAGCTCCTGGCGCAGCTCGTGGAGGGCACCTTCGAGGGGCCCGGCACGGCCGGCCACCTGGGCCGACGCCGCCTGCTGGGTGGTGAGCAGCTCCCGGGCCACCTGGTCGAGGTCCTCGCGCAGCTCCCGGACCGTGCCCTCCACCAGACCGGTGCGGACCGCGGCTCGGGCCAGCTCGGCGAAATCGGCCGTGCCCGAGATCTCGCCTGCGTACTGGTCGAGCTGGCCCCGGAGGTCGGCCGGGCCACCCTGCGCCTCGAGCCGGGCGAGGCGCTCGTCGGCCCGGGCGACGGTGTCGCCCCGGGCTTGCATCTCCCCCGACAGATAGGTGAGCTCACGGCGGAAGCTGTCGATGCTGGCCGTGGTCCGGGCCATGGTCTGCTCCCGGGCCTCCAGGTTCGCCAGGCGATCGCTGACGACGGCCATCTGCTCGGTGGCCTGGCGCAGGGCCTGCTCGCACGCCTGCACCTCGCCCGCCACCCAGAGGAGCCCCCGGCGCAGGCTGTCGGGGTCGGCCTGGCCGGCCGCCAACGCCCGCAAACGGCTGGCGATGTCGCCCCCGGCCTCGGGCGGACCGGACGGCGGCGGGGCGGACGGCGGCGGCGGGGCGGACGGCGGGGGGGCGGCCGTTCCGGGCCCGGCATGGTGCCGGCCGGTGGTGGCGGTTGGGGGATGGATTGGGGACCAGGTTGGGGGATGCCCCCGCCCGCGCCCGCGCCGCCGGTCGAGGCCGTCGCCGCCGGTTGGGCGGCGGCCGCGGCCGCCGGTTGGGCCGCGGCACCGACGGACGCCGGGGCCGCGATCCGGACCGCGGGGTCGGCGACCAGGGTCACCGCCGCCGGCTGGTGGGCGACGCCCTTACGGTTCCGGGCGGCGGTGCCGCGGTCCCAGACGTCCTGGCAGCCCCGAAATAGGCCCCCGCACTCCGTGCCGCAGTTGGCGCACGTGCAGGACGACTCGCCGGCGACCATGACCGCCTTGCACCCGGGGCAAATCTGGATGCCGAACTCGTAACACCATCCGATGGGCCAACCCTACCGCCCGCTTTCGAAGTCGCACAACGCTCGACCACGGGGAGTGGGCGGGGGGCCGGTACGACGAGCACCGACGGAGGTCGCCACCGGTCCGCCACCACCCGTCAGGCGGGCTCGGGCACTCCCGCGGGGGCGTGTCGGAGACGCTCGGCGACCAGGCGCAGGCGCTCCATGGGCTGCACCAGCGCCACCCGCACATAGCCTTCCCCGGCCCCGCCATACAGGTCGCCGGGAGCGACCAGCACGCCCCCCCATTTGGCCAGCCAGGCGGTGAGGCCCCAGGCGTCGCCGCCGGGCGCGGCGGCCCACAGATAGAAGGAACCGGCCGGCGGATCGGCGACCGCGCCGACACCCGCCAGCACCTGGGCGAAGTACGCCAGCCGCTCCCGATAGCGCTCCCGCTGGGCGTCGACGTGGGCGTCGTCGCCCAAGGCGACGGCGGCCGCCGCCTGCACCGGCCCCGGCACCATCGCTCCTGCGTGCTTGCGCACCTCCGACAGGTAGTGGACCAGGTCGGCGTCGCCGGCGTAGAACCCGGCCCGCAGCCCGGCCAGGTTCGACCGCTTCGACAGCGAGTGCACGGCCAGCACCCCCTCGGCGCCGTGCTCGAGGATGGTGCGGGGGCGGTCGGCCCACGTGAACTCCACGTAGCACTCGTCGCTCACCACGGGGACGCCGTGGGCCCGGCCCCACGCCGCCGCCGCCCCCAGATCGCTCAGCCTGCTGGTCGGGTTGCCGGGGGTGTTCACCCACAGGCACAGGGCCCGGGCCGCATCGTCGGGGTCGATGGCGTCGAAGCGGCCGCCCTCCACGTCGACCGCCACCGCCCGGCACCCGGCGAGGATCGCCCCCATCTCGTAGGACGGGTAGGACACCGACGGGTAGAGCACCGTGTCCCGGCTCGGGTCCCGGAGACGCAGCCACTGGGGCAGGGCCGTGACCAGCTCCTTCGTCCCGATGCAGACGGCGATGTCGGCCACGGGCACGTCGACGCCGAGCCGGCGCCGCATCCAGCCGGCGGCCGCCTCCCGGAAGGCCGGGCGCCCGACCGACGACGGGTAGCCCCGCTCCGTCCCCGACGACGCCAGGGCCGCCACCACCTCGGCCGGGGCGCGTCGCAGGGGGTGCCGATGGACAGGTCGACCAGCCCTCCCTCGTGGCCGGCGGCCAGTGGCTTGAGGCGGTCGAGGCGGTCGTAAGGGTAGGGCGGCGGCTCGAAGCCGGGCCGGGTCACGCCAGGAAGTCCACGTAGCGGTTGACGTCGGGATCGGGGAGGCGGACCCGCAGCCGGGTGGCGTCGTCCTCGTGGTGTTCGGACAGGACTTCCCCCTGGCGGTGGAGGGCGGCCACCACGTCGCCCCGCTCGTAGGGCACCAGCATCTCGACGGTGCGGGACATCAGCCGCAGCCGCTCTCCTACGGCCTCCAGCAGGGCGTCGATGCCCTCGCCGGTGACGGCCGACAGCGCCACCGACCCCGGATGGCGCTCGAGCAGGCGCTTGACCTCCTCGCCGGCCCGAAAGGTCCAACCAGGTCGGCCTTGTTGAACGCCACCAGCATCGGCACCTCGTCGGCCCCGATCTCCCGCAGGACGGTGTCGACTGCCGCCATCTGCGCCTCCGGGTCGGCCGACGAGGCGTCGACCACGTGGATGAGGAGGTCGGCCTCGGCCACCTCCTCCAGGGTGGAGCGGAAGGCCTCCACCAGCTGCGTCGGGAGCTTGCGCACGAAGCCGACGGTGTCGGACACGAGCACCCGCTCCCCGCCGGGGAGGTCGAGGCGGCGGGTGGCGGGGTCGACGGTGGCGAACAGCCGGTCCTCCACCAGCACCCCGGCGTCGGTCAGTCGGTTCAGGAGGGTCGACTTGCCGGCGTTGGTGTACCCCACGATGGCCACCGTCTGCAGGCGCGACCGGGCCCGGGCCTTGCGCTGGACCCGCCGGTTCTTGGTGTTCACCTTGAGGTCGGACTCCAGCTTGCTGATCCGGCGCAGCAGCCGCCGGCGGTCGATCTCGAGCTTGGTCTCACCACCACCGAACCGGGTGCCGATGCCGCCGGCCTGCTGGCTGAGGCCCTTGCCCTTGCCCCGCAGCCGGGGCAGCCGGTACCGCAGGAGGGCCAGCTCGACCTGGGCCTTTCCCTCCTGGCTGTGGGCGTGCTGGGCGAAGATGTCTAGGATCACCGCGGTGCGGTCGATGGCGGTGCGGCCCAGGATCTTCTCCAGGTTGCGGCTCTGGGCGGGCGACAGCTCCTCGTCGAAAACGACCGTGTCGGCATCGACCTGGTAGGAGATCTCCCGCAGCTCCTCGGCCTTGCCCTTGCCCACGAACGTGGCCGGGTCGGGCCTATCCCGCCGCTGCAGGACGCGCTCGACCTCGTCGGCTCCGGCGGTGTCGACCAGGGCCGACAGCTCGTCGAGCGACAACTCGGCGTCGTCGACGCTGATGGGCGGGACGGCCACTCCCACCAGCACGATGCGCTCCCGCCGGGCGCCCCGTTCGATGAGGGACATCAGCGCACCTCGACCGACGCGACCCACGTGGCGGGGCCGGTGAGGACGATCTGGGGGCCGGCCAGGTCGACCAGGACGGCGCCGCCGGGCTGGTGCACCGTGACCCGCTCGCCCACCATCCCCCACTTGTGGCCGGCGACGGCCGCCGCGCACGCCCCGGTACCGCAGGCGAGCGTCTCTCCCACGCCCCGCTCCCACACCCGCATGGTCAGCTCGTCGAGACCGGGGCCGGCGGCGACCAGCTCCAGGTTGACGTCGAGGCCGAGCCGGCGGGCCTCCCATCCGAGGTCGGCGTCGTAGGGGTCCTGGACCTCCACCACCGCGTGGGGGTTGCCCATGTCGACCAGCAACGCCTGGCCGGGACCGGGCTCCACCGTGGCCACGCCCATGTCGACGCTCATCTCCCCACCGGCGCCGATGACCACCCGCCGGGGGCCGGCATCGGTGGCGATGGTGATCTCGGGGCCGGTAGCCAGGCCGGCGTCGACCAGGGCCAGGGCCAGGCAGCGGATGCCGTTCCCGCTCATCTCGGCCCGGCTCCCGTCGGCGTTGTACAGCTCCATGGTCGGACCCTCGGTCACCCGGATGAGGCCGTCGGCGCCCACGCCCCGGTGGCGGTCGCACAGGGCGCGGGCCGTCGCCCCGTCGACCGGATGGACGCCGTCGAGGTCGAGGAGGACGAGAAAGTCGTTCCCCAGGCCGTGGTACTTCTCGAGGTTCATGAGTGACGCCAGTCTCCCAGTAGGGCGGGAAGCAGATCGAGAGGATTTCGGGAGGTCGCCAGCCACGTGATGCGCGGGTCGCGGCGGAACCACGAGCGCTGGCGGCGGGCGAACGCCCGGGTGCGGAGGACGGCTTCGTCAACCGCGGCCGCGAGCGAGGACTTCCCGGCCAGGTGGGCGAGGAGCTCGCGGTAGCCGAGCGCCTGGGCCGCCGTCCGGGACAGTCGCTCGGGGCAGGGCCCGCACCTCGTCGAGGAACCCGGTCGACATCTGCTCGTCGTAGCGGGCCGCGATGCGCTCGTTGACCACCGCCCGGGGGAGCCACACGCCGACCAGCCGGAAGGGGACGGCCGTCGGGTAGGCATCCATCCCGGGGCCGAACGACGAGAACGGCTGCCCGCTGCCGAGGGTGACCTCGAGCGCCCGCACGATGCGGCGGGCGTTCCCCGGCTCGATGCGGGCCGCCGCCGTCGGGTCGGCCTCCGCCAGCCGCCGGTGGAGGGCGCCGACGGCGGCCGGCTCCCGGTCGACCTCCTCCTCGAGCCCAGCCCGCACGTCCGGCCACTGCCCGGGCAGGCGCAGCCCGTCCACCACCGCCTGCAGGTAGAGACCCGTCCCGCCCACCAGCAACGCCCGGTGACCCCGGGCCTCGATGCCGGCGATGGCGACCTCTGCCTCCGCCTGGAAGCGGGCCACCGAGAAGTCCTCGGAGGGATCGGCCAGGTCGAGGAGGTGGTGGGGCACCTCGCGCCGCTCGGCGGCGGTGGGCTTGGCCGTACCGATGTCCATCCCCCGGTAGACCTGCATCGAGTCCACCGAGACCAGCTCGACGTCGCCCAGCCGGCGGGCCACCTCCAGGGCGAGGGCGGACTTGCCCGACGCCGTCGGCCCGACCAGCGCCAGGTGACGTCGAGTCCCGTTTTCGTGCATCCGTAGGGCCGTGATTCCAGGCCCGCGGGGCCGTTTTCACGGCTCTACCGTTGCATGAAACACGACGCACGCCGTCAGACGACCACCAGCGGGATGCGGACTCGGTGGCGGGGCCGGGCGGTGACCGCAACCAGCTCCCCGGCGAGGTGGTGGGGGGCGGCGGCGGTGATGCGGATGTCGGCGAAGGTGCCGGCGGCCAGCTTCCCGGGAAAGTGGACGAGCTTGTTCTGCTGGGTGCGACCGGTGGCCACTGCCGGGTCGCGCTTGCTCGGCCCCTCGACCAGGACCTCCTCGGTGCGGCCGATCCGGGCCTGGTGCTTGGCCAGGGCCGAGCGCTCGACCACCACCCGCAGCCGCTCGAAGCGTTCGCCGGCCACGTCGGGCGGGACGAACCGGTCGGGGGACAGCTCGCCCGCCTCGGTGCCGGGACGGGGCGAGAACAGGAACGTGTAGGCGCTGTCGTACTCGGCCTCGGCCACCACCTCGAGGGTGCGCTCGAAGTCGTCGTCGGTCTCGCCCGGGAACCCGACGATGAGGTCGGTGGTGACGGCCAGGTCGGGCACCGCGGCCCGGGCCGCGGCTAGCTTCTCCAGGTAGCGGCGCCCGGTATATCCCCGGTGCATGGCCGCCAGCACCCGGTCGCTGCCCGCCTGCAGGGGCAGGTGGAGGTGCTCGCACACGGTGGGCACCTCGGCCATGGCCGCGATCGTCTCCGGCCGCAGGTCCTTGGGATGGGGGCTCGTGTAGCGCACCCGGCGAATCCCCTCCACGCCGCCCACCGCTCGCAGGAGCTCGGCGAACAGCGGTCGGCGGCGGGTGAGGTCGCGGCCGTAGGAGTTGACGTTCTGGCCCAGGAGGGTGACCTCCACCGTGCCGGCGGCGGCCAGTCCTTCGACCTCGGCCACCAGCTGGTCGAACGGCCGGCTGATCTCCTGGCCCCGGACCGACGGGACGATGCAGAAGGCGCACGAGTTGTCGCAGCCGATCTGAATCGTCACCCACGCGGTGTAGGGCAGGCCCCGCCGGATGGGGAGAGCGGTCTCGTTGTCGAGCGCCTGAGCCTCGTCCCAGATCTCGGTGACCGGTCCACTGTCGGCGGCCTGGCGCAGCAACGCGACGGCCCGGCTGACGTTGTGGGTGCCGAACACGGCGTCCACCTGGGGCGCCCGCTGCTGGATGAGGTCGCGGTCCTTCTGGGCCAGGCAGCCGCCCACCGCGATCTGCATGTCCGGGTGGCGGTCCTTCACCGACTTAAGGTGGCCCAGGTGGCCGTACAGCTTGTTGTCTGCGTTCTCCCGGATGCAGCAGGTGTTGAGGAGGACGACATCGGCCTGCTCGACGTCGTCGGTGGGCACCATCCCCTCGGCCTCCAGCGCGCCCGCCAACCGCTCGGAGTCGTGGACGTTCATCTGGCAGCCGAACGTCCGGATCAGGTACTTGCCAGCCACAGGCCCAGGCTAGAGCCCCGCCGCCCGCTCGGGATCGTGGCCCTGCTGCTGGCCGTCCTGCTGGTGGCGTGCGGCGGCGGCCGCGGTGACGACGGACCGTCGGCCCAGCCGTCGGCGGCGAGCACGACGCTGGGGGCGCCGACGACGCCGACGACGGTCCAAGCGCCCACCAGCACCTTGGCGCCGGCGGCCCGGGTGGCGGCCGACCTGATCGCGGCGGAGACCGCCATCCACGACCCGTCCACGCCCGCCGCCGACATGGCCCGGTGGGGACAGGTGCAGCAGGCGGCCGTCCGGGAGATCCTGTTCCACCCTGAGCTGGAGTCGGAGGCGCTGGGCCTCCTCCCCGACCAGGTGCTGGCCCCCACCGAGGCCCACCTGGCGGCGGGCAAGGACCTCACCGCCCTGGCCGGTCCCGTCGACCCCAACCGCCCCCTGCCCGCGTGGCGCATCGTCACCCCCGAGCCGGCGGCGGTGCTCCTCAACCACTACCAGGAGGCGGAGGCCACCGTCGGCGTGCCGTGGGAGTACCTGGCCGCCATCCACCTGGTGGAGACCCGCATGGGCCGCATCCGGGGCGACAGCTCAGCCGGCGCCCGGGGCCCGATGCAGTTCATCCCGTCGACGTGGGAGATCTACGGCGAGGGCGGCGACATCGAGTCGACCAGGGACTCCATCCACGCCGCCGCCCGCCTGCTGCGGGCCAACGGCGCCCTCCCCAACACAGGTGACGCAGGCATGGCCGACGCCCTGTTCTCGTACAACAACTCCAACCGCTACGTGCGGGCGGTCACCGTCTACGCCCAGCAGATGGAGGCCGACGAGCGCACCTACCTCGCCTACCACGGCTGGCAGGTGTACTACGGGGAACGCCTCCTCCCCGAGGGCACGGTGACCCCCTAGAACTGCCGTCCCCCGCTTCTCCCCGCGTTCCGGTAGCGGGGGCGCGCAATCCGCACCGCTCGCTACCGAGAACCGGGCGAGCGACGACCGGCGGGGGATCACGGATTCTCGGGGCGGGCGGCCGTAGCGTCGACCGTCGTGAGCAGGCACGACCCGTCCGGCATCCTCAGTGGCCCCGTCGACGGGCCGGCTCGGCTGCGGGCGACCTATCCCGAGGTCGAGACGATGGCCGGCCTCGCCGTCCGCCATCGGGCCAGCGGCTTCACCGGCATCGTGGTCCGCGTCGAAGGCGACGGACTGGTCGTACGGGGCGCGACCGGCCTCGAACGGGTCTTCCGTCCCACACCCGGCGCCTTCGACGTCGACGGGCGGGCCGTCACCTTGGTGCGGCCTCGGGCGGCGGCCACGACGACCGCCACCGCCCGGCCCGCGATCACGTCCTCCGGCTCGGTCGCCGTCGCCAGCCATCGGGCCCGGGTAGCGCGGGCCAGCCGCATCCTGGTGGAGGGCGTCCACGACGCCGAGCTGGTCGAGAAGGTGTGGGGCGACGACCTGCGGGTGGAGGGCGTCGTCGTCGAGCGCCTCGACGGGATCGACCACCTGGCCACCGTGGTCGACGAGTTCCAGCCCGGCCCGGGGAACCGGCTGGGCATCCTCGTCGACCATCTCGTGCCGGGCAGCAAGGAGGCCCGGCTGGCCGACGCGGTGCGCCACCCCCACGTCCTGGTCACGGGCACGCCCTTCGTCGACGTGTGGCAGGCGGTCAAGCCGGCCGTGGTCGGCATCATCACCTGGCCCGACATCCCCCGGGGGACGGACTGGAAGACCGGGATCTGCCAGTGGCTGGGGATACCCGACCCCGCCGTCGTGTGGCGGCACGTCCTCGGGTCCGTCCGCTCCTACGCCGACCTCGAACCGGCCCTCGTGGGCGCCGTCGAGCGCCTCATCGACTTCGTGACCGAGCCCGGTTCGGCCTAGGCGTCGCGCTCGCGCCGCACCGTCGTCCGCTTCCCCTTGATAGAGGCCAGGCGCATGGCGGCGACCACCTCGTCGGCGGCCGCGTCGGGGACCTCCACCAGCGAGAAGCGGTCGGCGATCTCGATGGCGCCGATGTCGCGCCCGCTCAGCTTGGTCTCCCCGGCGATGGCCCCCACCAGGTCCTGGGGGCGGATGCCCGACGCCCGCCCGGCGCCCACGAACAGGCGGGTCATGCCCGAGGCCGGTGTCCAGGCCCGCCGCTCGCCGCCCCGCCTGGGACCGTCACGGCTGTCCCGCGCCGGCCGGGGGGCGACGTCGGGGATCTCCTCCTCGTCGGCGGCCGCTCCGCTCGCCTCGTGGGCCAGCTTCACCGCGGCCAGGGCGACCTCCATGACGTCGAACTCGTCGGCCAGCGACTCCACCACCACCCGGAAGTGCTCGAGGTCGTCCTCCCGGATCGACTCCTCGAGGGCGGCCCGGGTCAGCTCCAGCCGGCGGGCCCGCAGGTCGGCGATGGTGGGCAGCTTCTCGACCGTGATCCGCTGCTTGGTGACCCGCTCGATGGTCTTGAGCATCCGGTGCTCCCGGGGCTCGGCCAGGGTGATGGCCACGCCCTCCCGTCCGGCCCGGCCGACCCGGCCGATGCGGTGGACGTAGGAGTCGGGGGCGGAGGGCACGTCGTAGTTGACGACGTGGGTGAGGTGGTCGATGTCGAGGCCCCGGGCGGCCACGTCGGTGGCCACCAGCAGGTCGGCGGTGCCGCTCCGCAGCCGTCCCATCACCCGGTCCCGCTGCTCCTGGGTCATGCCGCCGTGCAGCGCCTCGGCCCGGTAGCCCCGCCCGTTGAGGGTCTCGGTGAGCTGGTCGACCTCGTCCCGGGTGCGGCAGAACACGATGGCCGCGGCCGGCGCCTCCACGTCGAGCACCCGGCCCAGGGCGGCCGGCTTGTGGGCCCGGGGGACCACGTAGGCGGTCTGGCGCACCAGAGGGGTCTCGCCCGGCTCGGTGCTCGACCGCCCCATCTGGATGCGGACCGGGTCCCTGAGGTGGCGGCGGGCCATCCCGTCGATGCGGGGCGGCAGGGTGGCGGAGAACAGCACCGTCTGGCGGGTGGAGGGGGTGTCGCCCAGGATCGTCTCGATGTCCTCGGCGAAGCCCATGTCGAGCATCTCGTCGGCCTCGTCGAGGACGACCACCTCGAGGTCTCCCAGACGGAGCGTGCGCCGGCCGATGTGGTCGAGCGCCCGGCCCGGGCGTGGCCACCACCACGTCGACGCCCCGGTCGAGCATGCGCAGCTGGCGGACGATGGGCTGGCCGCCGTAGATGGGCAGGACCCGGGCGCCCAGCTCCCGCCCGTAGCGGTGGATCGCCTCCGAGACCTGGATGGCCAGCTCCCGGGTGGGGACGAGGACGAGGGCCATGGGGTCCTTGCCCCGCTCGCGCACCTGGCGGGCCGCCATGCGCTGGAGGACGGGCAGGGCGAAGGCGGCCGTCTTGCCGGTGCCGGTGGCGGCCTGGCCGAGCAGGTCCCGTCCCTCGAGGAGGGGCGGGATGGCCTCCCGCTGGATCGGCGTGGGCTCCTCGTAGCCCAGCTCGGACAGGGCGCGTGAGCAGCTCGGGACGGAGGCCGAGGTCGGCGAAACCGGCTTCGTCGTCGAAGGCGGGGATGTCGTCGGGGGCGGTGGTGGTCACGGGTGCGGCTCCTTCTTCACCGCACCCTAGGTGAGCGGGGGGACCAGCCTTTCCCGGAGGGCGGCGAAGGCGCGGGCCCGGTGGGACACGGCCGCCTTCTCCTCCAACGTCATCTCGGCGAAGGTCCGGCCGTCGCCGTCGTGGGGGACGAAGACGGGGTCGTAGCCGAAACCACGGTCGCCTCGGGGCTCGACGGCGATGTGGCCCTCGACCACGCCGTGGGCCGCCACCTCCCGGCCGTCGGGCCAGGCGACGAGGGCCACGGTGCGGAACCGGGCGGTCCGGCCGGGCCGGCCACGCCCTCCAACTCGGCCAGGAGCTTGGCCACGTTGTCGGCGTAGGTGGCGTCCTCCCCTGCGTAGCGGGCGGCGAACACGCCCGGACGTCCTCCGAGGGCGTCGACCTCCAGGCCGGTGTCGTCGGCCACCGCCGGCTCCCCCACCGCGTCGGCCACCGCCCGGGCCTTGAGGCGGGCGTTGCCTTCGAGGGTGTCCTCGGTCTCGTCCACGTCGCCCACCTCGGGAGGGCGAGGCACCAGCTCGAACCCGGGGAGCAGGCCCTCGATCTCCCGCGCCTTGTGGGGGTTGGCGGTGGCCAGGACCAGCCGCACCTCAGCGCTTGGGGCGGGCCGGCGGGGGGGTGAGCAGGGCGATGGCCTGGGCGTCGAGGATCTCGGCGATGCCGCTCTCCCCCAGCCCGAGGAGATCGTCGAGCTCGGCCCGGGAGAAGGCCAGCCCCTCGGCCGTCCCCTGCACCTCCACGAACCGCCCGGCCGACGTCATCACCAGGTTCATGTCGACCTGGGCGTGGACGTCCTCCGAGTAGTCGAGGTCGAGGAGGGCGATGCCGTCGACGATCCCCACCGACACCGCCGCGCACGCCGCCGACAAGGGGTTGGCGGGGATGCGGCCGGCCATGACCAGGCGGGTGAAGGCGTCGTGGAGGGCCACGTAGGCGCCGCTGATGGAGGCGGTGCGGGTGCCGCCGTCGGCCTGGAGGACGTCGCAGTCGAGGACGACCTGGCGCTCGCCGAGGACGGCCATGTCGGTGACCGACCGCAGCGAGCGGCCGATCAGGCGCTGGATCTCCTGGGTGCGGCCGGACGGCTTGCCCCGGTTGACCTCCCGGTCCGAGCGGTCGGGGGTGGAGCCGGGCAGCATCGAGTACTCGGCGGTGACCCATCCCGTGCCCTTGCCGCGCATCCACGGCGGCACCCGCTCGTCGACCGACGCGGTGCACAGGACCCGGGTCTTCCCCATGGAGACGAGGACGCTGCCGAGGGCGAACTCGGTGAAGTCCCGCTCGAACGAGAGCGGGCGCAGGTCCTCCGGCCCCCGTCCGTCGGCTCTCATTGGGCGGCCCGGACGATCATGAGGCCACCGCGTAGCGGGCGCCGGTGGAGGCCACGTCGACCGGGCGCCCGAACGCCTCCGCCCCCTCGGCCCGGGAGGTCTCGGGGTCGAGCGTCGGCCACAGGTGGGTGAGGACGAGGCGCTTCACACCCGCGGCCCGGGCGGTGACCCCGGCCTGGCGGGCACTGAGGTGCTTGATCCGACCCTCCTCGGAGACGGGGACGGTGGCCTCGCACAGGGCCAGGTCGATCCCCGGTCCGAACGCCTCGAACGACCACCCCGGCCCGGTGTCAGCCGAGTAGGCCAGCGACGTACCGGCGGCGCCGTCGACCCGCACGGCCAGGGTCTCGGGGCCGTGGTCGGTACGGGAGAACGTGAGCCGCAGCCCGCCCACCGCCACCTGGTCGCCGTCGGTGACGTCGTGCCAGGTCAGCCACGGGTCGCTGGGGTGGTACGTCCGGTCCCGCAGGCCGGCGGGGGCGTAAACTGGGAACCCCGGGCGCTTGAGCACGTGTTGGAGGGCGATCACCAGTCCCTCCAGGTCCTGCCAGTGGTCGGGGTGCTCGTGGCTGAGGACGAGGGCGTCGACATCGGCCAGGGCGACGTGTGTCTGGAGGTTGGCCATCGTCCCCGAGCCGGCGTCGAGCCACAGCCGGGTGGCGCCATCGTCGACCAGGTAGCCGCTGCACGCTCCGCCCGCCCCCGGGAACGACCCGCAGCAGCCGAGCACGGTGACCGTCATCACGGCCTCTGTCACGCCCACTCCCATCCCTCGACGCCTTCGAGCTCAGGCCCGAGCAGGCGGGCACCCAACGCCCGGAACCATGCCACATCGCCGGACGACACCCAGCGGTGGGTGCCCTTGCCCGCGGTCCGTCGCCCGATCCCGGTGTCGGCCAGGATCTGGCTCACCTCGAAGGCGGTCTCGTCGGCGGAGGACACGAGCACCACGTCGCGGCCCATCACGTCGCCGATGGTGCGGGCGAGGAACGGGTAGTGGGTGCAGCCCAAGAGGAGGGTGTCGACGCCGGCCGCCATCACCGGCGCCAGCAGCCGCTCGGCCAGGACGTGGACCTGCTCGCTGTCGGTCTCCCCCCGTTCGACGAACTCCACGAAGCCGGGGCAGGCGGCGCAGGTGAGGGTGACCGGGGCCCGGGTGGCGTGCACCGCCCGCTGGTACGCGCCCGACTGCACCGTGCCGAGGGTGCCGATCACCCCCACCTTCCCGTTGCGGGTGGCCCCCACCATCGCCCGCACGCCGGGGTCGATCACGCCGACCACGGGGACGTCGGTCTCGAAGCGGAGCAGCTCGAGGGCGGCCGCGGCGGCGGTGTTGCAGGCGACCACGACCATCTTCACGTTGTACCGCTCCACCAGCCACGACGTGATCTGGGAGGCGTAGCCCCGGACCTCGTCGAGCGACTTCGGCCCGTATGGGTAGCGCCCGGTGTCGCCGAAGTAGACGAGATCCTCGTCGGGGAGGAGGTCGATCGAGGGCCCGGGCCACGGTGAGCCCCCCGAACCCCGAGTCGAACATCCCGATGGGCCGGTCGTCCACGAACCCACCGTAGGCGCCCCCCGTTCTCCGAAGCGGAAACGACACGCCGTGTCGTTTCCGCTTCACAGAACCGCGGGTCCCGGCTCCGCCGGCGCCCGGGAGCTCAGCAGAACTCGCCGGGGAAGCTCCCCTTCCGAGGCGAATCAGAAGTAGATGATCTTCTTGGCCTTCTCGACGACCTCGTCGATGGGGTCGGTCCAGGCGCCGGTGGACAGGTACTTCCAGCCGCCGTCGGCCAGCACCACGACGATCACGCCCTCGGTCAGCTCGGCCGCGGCCTTGGCCGCCCCCGCCATGGCCGCGCCGGCCGAGATCCCGCCGAAGATGCCGGCCTCGGCCGTGAGCCGGCGGGTCCACTCGATCGATTCCCGGGGCCGGACGATGATCCGCCGGTCGATGAAGGCGGGGTCGTAGACGGGCGGGACGAACCCGTCGTCCAAGTTCCGCAGCCCCTCCACCAGCTCGCCCGCCGGCGGCTCCACCGCCCACATCTCGACCGACGGCTTGTGCTCCCGGAAGAACCGGCCGGTGCCCATGAGCGTTCCCGCGGTGCCCAGGCCGGCCACCAGGTGGGTGACCTCGGGGCAGTCCCGCATGATCTCGGGGGCCGTCGTCTCGTAGTGGGCCCGGGGATTGGCCGGGTTGCCGTACTGATAGAGGAAGGCCACGCTCGGGTCGTCCGCGGCGAGCGCCTGGGCCAGCCGCACCGCCCCGTTCGACCCCTGCGAACCGGGCGACAGGATGATCGAGGCCCCGAAGATCTCCAGCAGCTGCCGCCGCTCGACGGACACGTTCTCGGGCAGGACGATCTTCAGCGGGTAGCCCTTGAGCAGGCACACCATGGCCAGGCCGATACCGGTGTTGCCCGACGACGGCTCGAGGAGCGTCTGGCCCGGCTTCAGGGTGCCGTCGGCCTCGGCCGCCTCCACCATGGCCTTGGCGATGCGGTCCTTGATCGACCCGCCCGGGTTCTGGCCCTCCAACTTGGCCACGATCCGCACGCCGGCCGTCGGGCTCAGGTGGCTGACCTCGACCAGCGGCGTGTTGCCGATCAGGTTGAGGACGGACGGATGGACCGGCATGGCGCGCCGGAGCGGCGCTGTCAGCCCCCGGCGACAGCCGGGAGGATGCTGATCACATCGTTGTCGGCCACCGGCGCGGCGAGGGCGCCGATGAACCGCACGTCCTCGTCGTTGCGGTAGACGTTGACGAACTTGTGCAGCGTCCCCTCGGTGGTGACGACCTGGCCGCCGAGGAGCGGGAACTGGCGCACGATGTCGTCGAATACCTCGCCGATCGTGGAACCGTTGGCCTTCACCGACGACTGGCCGCCGGCGTGTTGGCGGAGGACAGTGGGCAGGCGGACTTCGACGGGCACGGCTCGGGCCTCCTGCGATACGAGACTGGTGGGGCGGGGTGGGGCGGGGACGGGACTGGACGAAATCCTAGGCGTCCTCGACGACTACCTCTTCCTCGGTGATCTCGCCGTCGACGATGCGGTAGGAGCGGACGACGGGGGGGTCGTACTTGAGCGACACCAGGACGTAGTGCCAGCCGGGGTCGGGCGCCTTGCCCACGTCTGTGGGCGAGGGGTAGGCCTCGGTGTGGGTGTGAGAGTGGTAGACGCCCACGATCTCCATGCCGTTGGCCTGGGCGTCCCGGTCGGCCTTGAGGTGGTCGAGGGGATTGAGCGTGTAGATGACGGGCGAGGCCTCGTCGTTGCCGCACTCGTAGACAGCCTCCACCACGTCGCCGGCGAGAGGCCCCGCCACCAGCCCGCACGCCTCGTTGGGGAGGTCGCGCAGGGCGTGGTCGATCATCGCCTGGCGATGGGCGTCGGGAAGTCGGAGCATGGTCCGCCGAGGCTACTGCCCGGGTTCTGTCGGTACGCTCGCAGCACGATGACACCTGCGGCCGCACCGAAAGGCACCAAGGTCGTGGCCAGCAACCGGCGGGCCCGGCACGACTACGAGATCCTCGACGTGGTCGAGGCCGGCATCGCCCTCGTCGGCACCGAGGTCAAGTCCTTCCGTGACGGAAAGGTGCAGCTCAAGGACTCCTACGCCCGGCTGGAAGGGGGCGAGCTGTGGCTGGTCGGGGTGCACGTCTCGCCCTACGAGCAGGCCGACGGCTTCGGCGGCCACGACCCCGAGCGGCCCCGCAAGCTGCTCCTCCACCGGGACGAGATCGACGACCTCGGCGGGCGCACGCAGCGGGAGGCCCTGTCCCTCGTCCCCCTGTCCGTCTATTTCAAGGACGGCAAGGCCAAGGTGGAACTGGCCCTGGCCCGGGGCCGGAAGTCCTACGACAAGCGGGCGGCCATGGCCGAGCGCGACGCCAACCGCGACATCGAGCGGGCCATGAACACCCGGGGCTCAGGCGAGCGGGAGGGACGGGGAGTGCGGGGGGGCGCTGTAGACTGACAGTCTGCAAGTCAACGGGGGTGCATGGTTTCGACCTCGGGCGACGAAGTGGGAGAAGCGAGCCGTGGTCTCCGGAGCCACGTAAAAGAGCCGGAAACAAAAACAAACGCCAAGCCTCATCTGGCACTCGCTGCCTAACTAGCAGCGACGTTCTCCCGGTCTCAGCCCTGCGGACCGGAACCGGACGTCATCTAGCGGGGCTTACCCGATCGGCTGCGTCAGCGGGCCGGTTGGGGACATCTTCGCTGACTGGGGCGGTCGCCGATGCCGGCGACGAGCGACCGCCCGAGACAAACCGTCGGCTGCGCTCGGAGAAGTCCCATGGAGGGTCCGGGGGACGAGGGTTCGAATCCCTCCACCTCCACCAATCGGACGGCCGCGGGCGGGCCCGCGGCCCGGCCTCAGATGCAGGACGACTGGTTGCCGGCCACATCGGTGAGCACCACCGCCACCTGGGCGGACTGGGCCTGGTTGATCTTGGTCGCGGAGAAGGCAAGCGGCGCGTTCGTGCCGGGCGTGACGCCGGGCGGGACCACGGTGACGTTGACCGCAGTGGTGACGGTGATCGAGGACAGGCCGCCACCGCCGTCCAGCACCGTGAAGTCGATGCGCTTCGGGTTCACGTTGACGACGGTGTAGGTGCAGGTGGGAGTGACCACGTCGACGATCTGGGCCCGGATCTCGCCGCCGGGAAGGAATTGCGAGTGGACGTTGAAGTAGAACTGCCCCGCCTTGAGCTGCGCCACTTGGGCGGCGGAGATGGAGAAGACCTGGGTGGGGATGCTCCCGGCCGGCGCTGCGGGGACGCCGGTGAACCCGAACAGGATGCCCGCGTTGACGCCCGGGCCAGACGGCCCGTGGATGTGGGCCGCGGTCGCGTTGCTGCTCAGGCCCGACCAACTCAGCTTGGCCGCGATGAGGGTCTCGGCCCCGTTGAGCTCGAGAACCCCGGTCCCGGTGGCAGGCGAACCGTTGGCCGGCACCTCCTGGCCGCCCGAGAGGGTGACGGTGTACAGCTTCGTCGGGGTCAGCTGGCCCCGGATCTCACCGCTGCCGATGTTCACGCTGTGGATGTTCACGTAGAACTGCCCCGCCTTGAGCTGCGTCACCTGGGCCGCGGAGATGGCGAACGGCTGGGCCGGAATGCTCCCAGTCGTCGCAGCCGGCACGCCTGCGAACGGGAACAGGATGGCCGCGTTCGCCCCAGGGGCGGCGGGCCCGTGGATGTGGCCGGCGTTGGCGTTGCTGCCCAGGCCGGTCCAGTTGGCATTCACGGTGATCGTGGTCTCGGCCGCATTCAGCACCACCGTCGCCGTCCCGGTGGCGGTCGACCCGCTGGCCGGCACCTCCTGGAGCCCCGACATGGTGACGGAGAACGTCTGCGCGGTCGCCCCCGCGGGGCCGGCCGACAGGATCACCACACCTGGCACGACGGCGCCCATCACACCGGCGAAGACCAGCAAACGCAGTGATCGCGGCGCTCCGCGGCGCCCCTGTCGCTTCCTCGAGGAGACTCCGACACCCATTTTGCTTCCTCCCGACCGCCGCCGACTCGGCCCGGATCCTACCCCCGTTCGGTACCCAGGGTGGGGTGGCTGCCCTACTCGCCGTAGCGGGCGGTGGGGTGCCCGGGGCGGAGGGTGACGCCCGTGATCTGGTCACCGATGTAGACCACCTGGAGGTGCCCGATCCCCCGTTCGAACACCACTGTGAGGTCGTGCATCACGACCTGCTCGCCCGTCTCGACGTAGGCGCCCAGGTGCTCGGTCGCCTCCGTCCACAGCTGGGCCACGGCCGGCACGGCCACGATCTCCCGCAGCTCGGGCTTGATGGCGGCCTCGAGGCTGTCGAGGTCGCCGCCGTTCAGGGCATGGATCACGTCGGTGGGGGTCATCGGCCCATTGTCGTCGCGTCCGGGCCGACGTCCGGACGCCGTGGACAGCTGACGCCGTGCTGACCGACTTCTACGGTTCGTTCGCCTCCATCAGCTTCACCATCCTCGGCTTGTGGTTCGTCGTCGCCCAGACCCGGTTGCGGGTGGAGGCGATCATGCTCTCCCTGTTGGTGTTCCTGGGCGTCACCCTCGCCTGGCTGCTCATGTTCGAGCCCGGCGACGAGCCCGAGCCGGCGGCGGCCGTCGAGTAGCGCTACCCGCGGCTCGGCCGTGGTTGGCCGGTGTCCTCGGCGGGCAGACAGTCCACGATCATCCTTTCGAGCTGGGAGGAAGCATGCGCAGTCTCCGACGACCTGCGGCGGTCTTCATCGCCATCGCCCTGGCTGGCGGCCTCGCTGCCTGCGGGGATGACGAAGACGACGAAGAGACCGGCGGGCAGACCGCCACGACGACCGCCACGACGCCGACCGGTTCCGACTCCGTCAGCATCGGCATGACGGAGTACGCCTACACGGTGGGAGGCGACCTCAACGCCGGCGGGACCATCCGACTGAGCAACACCGGCAAGGAAATCCACATGATCGGGCTGGCCAAGCTCAAGGAAGACAAGACGATCGCCGACGTCGTCGCGCTCCTGCAGGAGACAGGTCCGGAGGAGGGGGAGCCGACCACCACCGTCGCCGGCGGGGCGGCCACGACCACCACCGCCGCCTCCAGCGCCACCACCACCGCCGGATCGGAGGAGGGCGAAGGCGAGGGCGAAGGTGATCCCTTCGCCGAGGTCTTCGACGGCGAGCTGGGCGCGCCCGGCTCCTTCATGTTCCCGGGCCAATCGGCGGACATCACCGTCCCCACCCTCGGTGAGGGCAGCTACGCCATGATCTGCTTCCTCCCGGTCGAGGGCGAGACCACGCCCCACTTCGCCAGGGGCATGGTCGGCGAGCTCACCGTGGTCGGCGAACAGGCCTCGGTGCCGACGGCCGACACCACGTTCAGGCTCGAGTCGGGGAAGCCGATCACCGGGCCGAGCACCCTCACTGCGGGCAGGCACATCATCAAGTTCGAAGCGGCCGCGGGCAGCGAGCAGTTGGAGCCGGGCATGGCCAAGCTCGACCCGGGCAAGACCATCGCCGACATCAACCAGGCGTTCGAGTCCTTCGAACAGGGCGAGGACTTCCTCCTCCCGGTGGGGGCCGCGTCCCTGATCCCGGGCGACATCATCGTCGGCCTCTTCGACCTGGGTGATGCGAAAGAGGTCTACGTCGGCGTCGATCTCACGGCCGGTACCTACGCCATCGACGCCCACGACACCGATGTCGAGGACGCACCTCTCGACCCGGTGGAGACGATCACCTTCACCGTGACCTAACCCCGGTCTCGCCCTCGACGGCGGCGGTTCGCGTCCCGGACCCGTACCGTTGGTGGGGTGACGACTCGGTGGCTGAACATCCCCCAGCGTGATCCGGGAGCGGCTCGGGTAGAGGGCGAGGCATGACGGCCCCGACGTCCGACGATTCCGCGGTCAAGGCTGTCGTCAACGGGCTCAAGGCGGCCCTGACCAAGGCCGGCCGCGTCACCGCCTCGGGGCTGACGGACGCCGTCGACGCACCCGTCCGGGCCCTGACCCGACGGGCGGCCGAGAACGCGGTGGCCGCGCCCCGGCCGTTGCCGGACGAGCAGGCGCTGGCCCGGGTCCTGGCGGCGCGGCCGGGGACGCCGTCCATCGGCAACGCCGCCGCCACCGCCCTGGCGGCCAAGGTGGCGCAGCGCTTCGGCAAGCTGAAGTTCCTGGCCCGCCGGACGCCGATGTGGGTCATCGCCGCCGTCGGCCCGGCCCTGTACTCGTCGGTCAACCGGGGGGCGGACGAGATCGGCATGATCTCGTCCCACCTGGTACATCGGGCCCGGGCCGAGGGCATGGAACCGGACGTCGAACGGGTGCGGAGGGCGGCGGTGCAGCTGGCCACAGGGGTGCCCGTCGACACCGGGGTCGACGCCCGCCACGGCCCCCTGGTGCTGTCGTGGCTGACCCGGGCGCTCAAGGCGGCCCTTCCCTTCGGCGCCGCCGTCGCCACCCGCGACCCGGCGTCGCTGGCCGCGGCCACCGCCCGGGTCTCCCCCGCGGTGGTGGCCCGGGCCGACGAGGTGGGCTGACGACCGGCCCGGGAGGCCGGTCCATCGAGCATTCACTGGGCCATCCCTCGAAGAGGGTGGGCCAGTGACCGATCCCGGCACGCGCGCGGTCTACGAGACCGGGGCCGACGAGTACCAGCGGCTGCGACCACCCCGCCACCAGGACCGGGCGGCCGCCCTCGTCGCCCGGGCCCTGCCCGGACGCCTCCTGCTCGACGCCGGCTGCGGTCCCGGGAGCTACGCCGCCCATCTCGGTCCGGACGCGGTCGCCCTCGACCTGTCGGCGGCCATGCTCGACCGGGCGCGGGCCGCGGGCCCGCCGTCCGATCCGAGGCGACCTGACCGCTCTCCCCTTCCGCCACCGGGCCTTCGGTGGGGCGTGGTCCCGCCACAGCCACCTCCACCTGCCGAAACGTCACCTGCCCCTCGCCCTGGCCCGACTCCATTGG
The DNA here is from genome assembly GCA_963801205.1 of uncultured Acidimicrobiia bacterium. Classification (GTDB taxonomy): domain Bacteria; phylum Actinomycetota; class Acidimicrobiia; order Acidimicrobiales; family AC-14; genus JAXDMK01. The sequence continues at coordinate 471,154 of CAWDDV010000009.1, read as the reverse complement.
GTCCTGGACGTGGGCGCTCCCCTCACCATGAGCCTGTGGCAGGGCGACGGGGAGGGGGTCGTCGGCCCCGAGAGGGACGAGCACCTCCCGGGCCGTTACTTCGCCCGCTGGCAGCCGGACGAGGTGGCGGTGATGGTGGCCGGCGCCGGATTCGACGTCGAGGACGCGTCGGCGCAGGGCGAGAGCGTGTGGGTGGACGCCCGCCGGGCGCGCACCCTGGCCGACACGGTCGGCCCCGACATGCGCGTTCTCGTCTGCGGCCTCAACCCCAGCCTGGTGGCGGCCGACGCCGGCTTCGGGTTCGCCGGGCCCACCAACCGGTTCTGGAAGGCAGCGGTGGAGTCCGGCCTCGTCACCCGGCCGCGGGACCCTCTGGCCGCCCTGGAGGACGACGGCGTGGGCATGACCGACCTGGTCAAGCGGGCGACGCCCGCCGCCGCCGAGGTGCGTCGGGACGAGTACGCAGCCGGCGCCGAGCGGGTCCGCGCGCCTGGTCGCCTGGCTCAGTCCCCGGCTGGTGTTGTTCGTGGGCCTGGCCGGGTGGCGGGCCGCCATCGACCGTCGGGCTCAGCCCGGCCTGCAGGACGAGACGTTCGGCGGGGCTGCCGGCCTACGTGATGCCGTCCACCAGCGGGCTCAACGCGGCCACGCCCTACGCCGCCTTGGTGGACCACATGGCCGCCGCGTGCGCCATGGCTGGTCCCCGGACCTCGTAGCGTCGGGGCATGGACGACGCCAGGCGCCGCCGGCAACAGGCCCGGCGCCGCCCACCGACGAGGCGGCCCTCACGCCAGCCGGCGCCAGGCCGGATGTCGCAGCCGGCGAGGAGCTACCCAAGCCGTCCCGGCGCACGCTGATCCTGCTGGTCACCCCCATCGTCATCCTGTCGACGGCCGGCACCATCGCCACCGCCTTCATCCCCACCCTCGCCGCCCGCCACCCGCTGCTGCTGATCGCCCTCGACTCCCGCAACCGGATGCTGGTCCTGGCCCGCGAGGTCGACCTGGTGTGGTTCTTCACCGTGGCGTTCCTCCGCCGAACCCTCAGCGACCCGCTCTTCTACCTCCTGGGCATGCTCTACGGCGATCGGGCCATCCGCTGGCTGGAGAAGAAGGGTGGCGGCGGGGCCCTGGTCACCCTCACCGAAGGGTGGTTCCAGAAGGCGTCCTACCTGATGGTCTTCCTCTTCCCGGGGGCCATCGTCTGCGCCCTGGCCGGCGCCACCAAGATGCGGCCGTGCGGCGTTCGCGGCGTGCAACGTGAGCGGCACCCTCGCCTCGCTGATCGCTGGTCCGCATCTTCAGCGACGCCATCTCCAGCCCGGTCGACGCCCTCGCTCCGCTTCTTCGACCGCAACCTAGTGCTCACCACCGTCGATCAGCGTCGGCCTGGTGATCCTGTCCCTCGTCCTCAACCAGGTCCAGGGCAAGCTCGACCCCGGCCTCGACGAGCTGGAGGACGACGCCGCCCCCGACGCCGCTCCCCCCGGCCGGCCTCCTGAACTCCCCTTCAATCCGGCCCGGCGCCAGGTTACGGTGGCGTCCGCACCCTCGCGTCGCGGCCCCCGAACCTGGATACGCAGTCCCTGAGCGAACAACCGAGGAGGAAATGTGCCCAAGGAAAGCGATTGGGACGGCCCGTACCGCGGCATCTCCCGACGCCGGTTCATCCAGGCAGCAGCCGGCCTCACGATCCTCGGCCGCCTGCGGCAACAGCAGCACGACGACCACGACCGCCTCGACCATCGTCACCGACGTCACGTCGACCCTCGTCCAGCCCGCCACCAGGCTCTCGGGCGACCTGAAGATCCTCCAGTGGAGCCACTTCGTCCCCCGCCACGACACCTGGTTCGACCCCTTCGCCAAGGACTGGGGCACCCAGGTGGGCGTCAACGTCAGCGTCGACCACATCAACCAGGCCGAGCTGCTGGCCCGGGCCGCGGCCGAGATCTCCGCCGGCGAGGGCCACGACCTGATCGAGTTCATCTTCCCGCCGGCGTCGCTGGAGAAGAGCGTCCTGCGACCTGACCGACCTCCAGGACGAGGCGGAGAAGCGCTTCGGCGAGCAGGTCGGCCTGTGCACCCGCAGCACCTTCAACCCCGCGACCGACAAGTACTTCGGGTTCTGCCACGGCTGGGCCCCCGACCCCGGCGACTACCGCAAGAGCCTGTGGGAGAAGGTCGGGCTGCCCGAACGGCCCCACCACCTACCAGGAGCTGCTCGACGGCGGCGGCCGCATCAAGGCCGAGCAGGGCATCCAGCTCGGCATCGGCATGTCGAACGAGATCGACTCCAACATGGCCGCCCGGGCCCTGATCTGGTCCTACGGGGCGTCGGTGCAGGACAAGAACATGAACGTCGTCCTCAACTCCGCGCGCGACCATCGCGGCGGTCGACTACATGGCCCAGCTGTTCAAGGCGGCCATGACCGACGAGGTCTTCGGCTGGAACGCGGCCTCCAACAACCAGGGCCTCATCGCCGGCAGCCTCTCGTACATCCTCAACTCGATCTCCGCCTACCGCTCGGCCCAGATCAACAACCCGGCGGTGGCCGCCGACATGTTCTTCACGTCCCCCCTGCGGGGGACGGAGACGGCGCTCGCCAGCGGGCACGCCATCCTCATCTACGTCATCCCCAACCACGCCAAGAACCCCGACGCGGCCAAGGAGTTCCTCCTCCACCTGGTGGCCAACTACGCCCAGAACACCAACAACAGCGAGCTCTACGACTTCCCCGCCTTCCCATCGACGGTGCCCCAGCTCACCGCCTGGCTCGACAACGACCCCTACGGCTCCCAGCCGGCCAACAAGCTGGCCCTGCTCAAGGACGCCGAGACGTGGAGCACCAACATCGGCCACCCGGGACCGGCCAACGCCGCCTTCGGCGAGGTCTTCGACACGTTCGTCCTGCCCAAGATGATGGCCCGGGCGGCCCGGGGCGAGCTGAGCGCCGCCGACGCGGTGGCCGAGGCCGAGGCCGAGGTCAAGCGGATCTTCGACAAGTGGCGGGCGGAGGGCCTGGTCGGCGGGACCTCGTAGGCCCAGCCAAGGAATTCGGCATGGCGACGGTCGAGGTCAAGCACCTGACCAAGCAGTTCGACGGCAACGCCACCGCCGCGGTCGACGACCTCGACCTGGCCACCGGCGAGGGCGAGTACCTGGTGCTGCTGGGGCCGTCGGGGTGCGGCAAGACGACCCTGCTGCGCCTGATCGCCGGCCTCGAGCAGCCCACCGTCGGGCGAGGTCTTCATCGGCGGCGAGCCCATGGTGGGCCTGCCGCCGCGGGCCCGCAAGATCGCCATGGTCTTCCAGAGCTACGCCCTCTACCCCCACAAGACGGCCCGCAACAACATCGACTTCCCCCTGAAGGCAGCCGGCCTGCCGCCGGAGGAGCGGGCCAAGAAGGTCGAGTGGGCCGCCGGCTGCTCGGCATCACCCGCCTGCTCGACCGCAGGCCCCGCCAGCTGTCCGGCGGCGAGCGCCAGCGGGTGGCGCTGGCCCGGGCCCTGGTGCGCGAGCCCAACGTCTTCCTGCTCGACGAGCCCCTCTCCAACCTCGACGCCAAGCTGCGGGCCACCGCCCGCGACGACCTCAAGCAGTTCCAGGACCGGGTCGGCACGACCACGATCTACGTCACCCACGACCAGGTGGAGGCCATGGGCATGGGCGACCGGATCGCGGTCATGGCGGAGGGCCGCATCCGCCAGCTCGGCACGCCGGTCGAGGTCTACGACGATCCCGGCCGACACCTTCGTGGCCACGTTCCTCGGGTTCGCCGCCGATGAACCTGGTCGAGCGGGAGGACGTCGTCGTCGGGTTCCGGCCCGAGTCGCTGCTGCCCAAGGGCGTCGTCGACCCCGACGCCGAGGCGGTGAGCGTCGCCTTCGACGTGTCCCGGGTGGAGTACCTGGGGGCGGAGCGGCAGGTGATCGGGACGGTCGAGGGGCTCGGGTCCGCCGACCCGGGCCATCGCCCTGCTGCCGGCCAACGTGTCGGTGCCGGTGCCGGCCGGCGAGGCGTCGGACTTCGTCGTCCGCGGCGCCGACCTGCGCTTCTTCGACAAGGCGACCGGCACTGCGGGCGCCCCGGCGGATGCTGTGAGCGAGCGGCCCGTCGTTCTCGGTAGCGGAGGTGCGGTTCCGCCCACCGCTACCGAGACGGCCGAGGCGGCCGCGTACCTGCTCGACCGGGAGGGGGTGCTCGGGCCCCTCCTGCTGCTGCCCGCCGTCGTCTACATCCTGGCCCTGGTGGCCATCCCCTTCTTCCTGGCCATCGGCTTCAGCCTGAGCGACGTCACCGTCGGCGACCCCAGCTTCGACTACGTGGGACTGCGCAACTTCCGGGCCGTCCTGGACGACCCAGTGTTCCTCAAGGCCCTGCGCAACAGCCTGTTCATCACCGCCGTCACCATGGTCCTGGTCCTGGTCCTGGGCAAGGTCATGGCCCTCGTCCTGGTCAAGGACTTCAAGGGCAAGTGGCTGGTGCGCTTCCTGGTCCTGCTGCCCTGGACCACCCCGGTCTCGCTGGCCACCATCGCCTGGCTGTGGCTGCTCGACTCCCTGTTCAGCCCCATCGACTGGATCCTGCGCCGCCTCGGGCTGCTCGAGGGCAACCTCCACTGGCTGGGCAACGACACCCTGGCCATGGCGTCGGTGATCGCGGTGCAGGTGTGGCGCATCGTCCCCCTGGCGGCGGTGATCATCAGCGCCGGCCTCACCGCCATCCCCCAGGACATCAACGACGCGGCCGAGGTCGACGGGGCCGGGTTCTGGCGCAAGCTGTTCCAGGTCACCATCCCCCTGACCGCGCCGGTGATGGCGGTGGCCACCCTGTTCGGGGCCATCCTGGTGTTCACCGACCTGAGCGTGGTCTACGTGCTCACCAGGGGCGGGCCGATCGACGCCACCCAGACCCTTCCCACCTGGGCCTTCTTCCGGGGCATCCAGGGCGGCGACCTGGCCCAGGGGGCGGCGGTGGCCCTGTTCCTGTTCCCGGTGCTGGTGGCCATGGCCGTCCTCATCCTCCGGGCTCGTCCGCCGCATGGAGACGATGTGACGCGCCCGCCCCGCCCGCAACTGGTGACACTTCGCCGGCCAGGGCCGGGCGCACCGTCACCAGTTGGCAGGGCGGTACGAGGCGGCGGCGGTGGGGACGGGTCGGGCTCTACGCCATCGTCGTCGCTGCTCACCCTCTTCGCCGCCTTCCCGTTCGTGTGGGGGGCGATCACCGCCTTCAAGGCCAACCAGGACCTCTACAGCCGGGACAACAACCCCTTCCTCTACAACTTCCCGCCCACGTTCGAGCACGTCCGGCTGCTGCTCAACGACACGCCGTTCGGGACGTTCGTCTCCAACACCCTGATGGTGGCGCTGCTGGTGGTGGGGATCACCCTGCTGGCCAGCATCCCCGCCGCCTACAGCCTGGCCCGGCTCAACCTGCGGTGGGGCGGGGCCATGGGCATCGCCATCTTCTTCGTGTACCTGATCCCGCCGTCGCTGCTGTTCATCTCCCTGTCGCGGGTGGTGTCGGAGCTGGGCCTGCAGGACTCCCGGTGGGCGCTGGTGGTCGTCTACCCCACCATCACCATCCCGGTGTCGGTGTGGCTGCTGATGGGCTTCTTCAAGTCGATCCCCCGCGACATGGAGGAGCAGGCCATGGTCGACGGCTACAGCCGGGTGGGCGCCTTCGTGCGCACGGTGCTGCCCCTGTCGTTCCCCGGGATCATCGCGGTGGTCGTGTTCTCCGCCACCCTCTCGGCCAGCGAGTTCATCTACGCCCTGGCGTTCGTGTCCCGGACCAGCCAGAAGACGATCTCGGTGGGCGTGCCGACCGAACTGGTGCGGGGCGACGTCTTCTTCTGGCAGTCGCTCCAGGCGGCCACCATCCTGGTGGCGGTCCCCATCGCCCTCGTCTTCAACGCCTTCCTGAAGCGCTTCGTCGCCGGCTTCACCATGGGGGCGGTCAAGGGCTGAGGGCCGACTCGGCGACGGAAGCCGACCGGCCGAGCCGAAGAGGGCCGGCCGCCACTTGGCGCCGATGCCCCGGACCACGATGGCCGGGCTGCCCCCGCACAGCTCCGTCACCTTCCGGGGGTCCCCGGTGAGGATCAGCCCGCCACCGGCGGCGGCGCAGACGGCGACCACGCTGGCGTCGGCATGGTCCTCGGCGCCCCGCCCGGCGTCGGCCAGGATCTTGCCGATGCGGCGGGCGAGGGGGCGGTCGGTGGCGACCACCGCGATCCCGCCCTCCGCACCCAGGCAGGCGTCGACCGCCTGGTCCCCGGCGCCGCCCCGGTAGAGCTCGGCCAGGGCGGCGGCGGGGACGACCACCTCGGTCGACGTGCATCGGCGGCGGCGCTGAGGGCGGCCCGCACGGTTCGCTCCTGCTCGCCTCCCCGGGCCAGCGCCGACACCGCCTCCGAGTCGAGCACGAGGGCGTTCAGCCGCGCCGAGGCGGCGGAACTCCTCGACCTCGGCCGAGTCGACCGGCCCCCGCTCGGCGGTGAGGATCCGCAGCAGCCGGGCCAGGGCCGCCGCCCGCTGCCGCCGCTCGATCTCGTTGTTGAGGACCTCGTTGACCGCCGCCGACAGGACCTCGTCGTCGTCGCCGAGGACCTCGACGACGGTCGGGTCGAGCGTGATCGTCGTCGTCGCTTGCCCCGGGCCATACGGATAGTTCTAGCCTTTTCGAGCCCGCTGCCGGTCGAACGCTGCTCAAGGCGCCCCCGGGGACCGCCGATAGGCTCCGTAGAGAGCCGACGAACGGTCCAACGGCGGCAAAGACGGCGACCCTGGCCAAAGGCCGGGTGCCTACAGGAGGAACACCGATGTCGGAAGAAGTCCCGTGGATTCTCAAGCACGCGGCCGAGCGCCGCGATGAAGGTGGCGCCACCGACGGCATCGCCGCCGAAACCCCCGACGAGGCCCCCGCCGACGACGCGTCCCGCCTCCAAGTTCCGCCGGGTCTCCGGTGCCCCGGCGGCGCCCGCCGCCACCCCCGTCCGCCGGGCGCTGCCCGCCGCTCCCCGGGCCTACACGCCTCCCGCGGCCCGGGATTGGGACGTCGAGGTCGACTCCTTCCGCCCCGAGCCGGCGTGGACGCCCCCGCCGCCCCAACGGGTAGCCCCCTCGCCGTCGAGGGACTACAGCCCGTACGCGCCGACGCCCGCCCGGAGGAAGATGGGCGGTGGCGTGATCGCCGCCATCGTCGCCGGGGCCCTGGTGGTCGGTGGAGGCGTGGGCGGGGCGCTGCTCCTCACCAAGGGCGGCACCCCCTCACGGGCCGAGTTCGTGGCCGACGCCGACGACGTCTGCCGGCCCGCCAACGGTCCCATCGCCGCCATCGTCAAGCCCACCAGCTACCCCGAGCTGGCCACCGCCGCCGGCACCCTCACCAGCACCATCGACTCCCAGCTGGGCCAACTGCGGGGCCTGAAGCAGCCCGGCGGGTCGACCAGGACCGAGGTGGCCGCCGTCTACACCTCGCTGGAGGGCACCAGCGCCGCCGCCAAGCGCCTGCAGGACGCCGCCGGCCGCCAGGACGACGCCGCCACCATCGCCGCCACCAACGACATGTCGACCGCCGCCGGCGACGCCCGGACCAAGGCCACCACGTCCGGCTTCGCCGCCTGCGTCATCGGTGCGCAGCCGGGGATCGACGCCGTCTTCGGCGGCACCCAGTCGGTCATCAAGGCCGGCTTCGTGGCCCAGGCCGACGTCCTCTGCCGTCGGGCGGCCAACGACCTGGAGGAGGTCGAGTACCCCGAAGGCGACGACGGGCGGGCGTTCGCCAGCTACATCGGCGCCACCATCGACATCTTCGACCAGCTGGTGATCGACATCCGGGACCTGCCGGTCGCGCCGGGCGACGAGACCGCGGTGGCCGAGTTCCTCACCGCCCAGGAGAAGGCCAACGCCAAGGAGCGGGAGTTCCAGGACGCGGCCATCGACGAGGACTTCGACCGCATGGATGCCCTCGATCGGGAGATCACCACGCTGATCACCGCCGCCGACGCCAAGTTCGACGCCTACGGCCTCGGCAGCTGTGGCTCGAATTTCGGGTTCTAGACCGACCGCCCGACCCGGCTGGAGGGTGGCGGTAGGGGCAGCCTGCTGGCTGCTGCTCACCGCCACACCGGCCGTCTCCGCCGCTGCCGACGACGACGAGCCGTCGCGCAGCAGTGGAACTTGGAACAGATCGGGGCGGCGGACGCCTGGGGGATCTCGACCGGCGAAGACGTGACCATCGGGGTGGTCGACTCGGGGATCGACGCCGAGCATCCCGACCTGGCGGGCAAGATCGAGGCCCTGGCCGATTGCACCGGCGGTCCGTGCCGGAGGGCGGCGCGCCCGACGGCGACGGTCACGGCACGGCAGTGGCGGGTGTGGCGGCGGCCACCACCGGGAACGGGGAAGGGATCGCGGGCGTGGCTCCCGACGCCCGGCTGGTCGTGGCCAAAGTCCTCGACGACGACGGGGTGGGCGAGGTGGTGGACATCGCCAGCGGCATCCGGTGGGTCGTCGACCACGGGGCCAAGGTCGTCAGCCTGAGCCTGGGCGACCCCGGCGGCCATCTTCAGCCGGGCCGGGAACACGCTGGAGCCGGCCATCCAGTACGCCTGGGCCCGGGGCGCCATCCCGGTGCTGGCCGCCGGAAACTACAACCCGGGCGTGCTCGGCACCATCTCCGCCGGCTACGGCAACCTCAACGCGGTGGTCGTCGGGGCCACCGACCGCACCGGTGGGGTGGCCTTCTACTCGAGCCCCCTGGGCAACGCCAAGTGGGGCCTCGTCGCCCCCGGCGGCAACGGCCAGGGCGCCGGGAGGACATCCTGTCCCCCGACCCCGGCACCGGCTACGGCTGGCACGCGGGCACGTCCCTCGCCGTCCCCCACGTGAGCGGCACCCTCGCGTTGTTGCTGGCCCAAGGCCTCGGGCCGTCGGAAGCGGTCGGCCGCCTGCTCGACACCCTCGACACGACCAACCCGTGCGGCGACGGCTGCCGGGGCCGCCTCCGGGCCGACGCGGCGGTGAAGGTGACCGGCGCGGTGGCCCCAGCACCGACCACGAGCACTCCAAACGAGGGGGATTCGGAGAGCTCCGGCCTGGGTGTGGCGCTACTCGTCGGCGGCGCGGTCCTGGTTGCGGTGGCAGGCGTCGCGGGCGCTACGTGGACCCGCCGCCGCCGGTAGCCAACTTCCCGAGCTTCTCGCAGCTCCCGGGGCAAAGGCTGACCCTGCTCGGCGGCCAGCTCGATCGTCAACATGCTACGGAGCCACCTAGCCGCCAGGAGAAGCCCTGGATCGCCCAACGCAGCCGCCTCCCCCCGACGAAGAACGTCGTCCGCCGCCGTCAAGGCCGTTCGACGTTCGCCGATCTCCCGCATCCAGTACCCGATCTCATGACGGGCCGACAAGGTGTCGGGGTGGTCGGGGCCGAGGACGCGCTCGCTGTCGGCGGCCAACCGCAGGTACAGGTCGAGGGCGGTGTGGGGATCGCCCGTCTCACCGGTGTAATAGGACACCTGGTGCCGGCTGATGAGGGTGTCGGGATGGTCGGGGCCGAGGACGCGCTCGTGGTCGGCTGCCACCAGCCGGTAAAGGTCGAGGGCCCTGTCGAGATCGCCCGTCTCACCGGTGTAATAGGCCACCTGAAAGCGGCTTAGGAGGGTGTCGGGGTGGTCGGGGCCGAGGACGCGCTCGTAGTCAGCTTCCACTTCCCGGTAAAGGTCTAGTGCAGTGTGGGGATCGCCCGTCTCACCGATGCAATAGGCCACCTGGTGGCGGCTGGTGAGAGTGTCCGCGTGGTCGGGGCCGAGGACGCGCTCCTGGTCGCGGAGGATTTCCTCGTACAGGGGGAGCCCCGCCGCCGGATCGTCGATATTCGTCACGCAGAACGCGATCTGCTGTCGGGTGAGGAGCGTGTCGACATGGTCGTCGCCCAGCGTCGCTCGCTGCGCTGTCAGGAGAAACTCGAAAAGCGGTCGCGCCGCGATCAGGTCGGACGGCTGCCGCTCATCCCAGGTCTCGGCGTCGTCGAGATGGCGGTGAAGGCCTGAGGCGATGGCGACGTCGACGTCCGACATCGGCCCCGGGCTCACCCGCGGCCGCACGATGTGGGGCCAAACCTCGCGGTGGAGGTCCGCCGGCTCGTACAAGTGCACGAGGATGTCGACCAGGGCGCGGACCCTCCCGTCCACGCTGGGCCGTCGAAGCAAGTGGTAGAGGTTGTAGAGCCGTTCGGTCAGCTCGTAGCGCCGCCGGCCGTCGTCGACATCGGCCACTTGGACAGCGCCGCGGCGCATCAGGCGGCCGAGGAGGCTGCTCACCTTGTTGGAGTCGAGCCGGGCCTTTGCGGCTACCTCGGCAGCTGTCGCCGGTGCCCAGATGTCGGCGAGGATCACGAAGACCTTGCGTTCGACTGCCGGGAGGATCTCGATGTTGGCTTTGAAGTACGGCGTGTACTCGTCGATCAGGAGCTCCAGGTCCTCGCGCAGGCTGCCGAGGTCGGGTTGAGCCGCGAACCGTCCGAGGACCGTGATCAGCCGCGGGTTGCCGCCGGTGAGGATGCGGATGGGCACCGCCCGGTTCCCGTCGAGGTCGATGCCTGTGACCTTCAGCCACAGGGCCCGAACCTCCGGCACATCGAGCGGCCGCAGCTCCACCCGGTGGAAGAACCCGTAGAGCGCCTCCCCGGCCTCGTCCACCTGGGCGAACGTCGTCACCGCGCTGGCGATCAGCAGCAGCTCCGGCTCCGTCTGGAGAGCCTGGCGGAGCGTCCAACCCTCCTCCGCGGAAACCTGGTCGTCCAAAAGCATGTCGACGTTCTCGGCCAGGAGGAGCACCCGCTTTCCCAGGGCCCGCGCCGCCGCCAACAGGCGTTGCAGCCCCAGCTTCTCCAATCGCGACGGGTCCGGCTCGGCCAACAGCGCCCGGTATTGCGACGCCAGGTCGGCGTCGTCGACGATCGCCGCCAGTCGGGCCAGCGCCGCCAGCCACAGCTCCCCGATCGACGTGACCTCGTACAGCTCCTCGGCCATCACGACAGGAAGCCAGCGAGCCGCCAGCTCGGCGTCCTCCGTCACCGCGATGGCCACCCGCCGCAACAGGAGGGACTTGCCCATCCCCCGCGGCCCGATCACCAACGCATGACGAGATGGAGCGTCCTCCCGGAGGTGGGTCAGCAGCTCGTCGAGCTCGTGCTGGCGGACGAGGAAGCGATCGACGACCTCGGCGTCGCTCAGGTGGACGACGTTGTGGACCGCGAGACTCATGTTCGGCGCGGCCGATCGGCCGCCCGGACGAATCCCAGCTCGTTGCCCTGTTGCCACCAGTCCTTGACGACCAAGGAGCGGTACCGCCAGCCGTCCGCGCCCCGGACGAGGTAGGCGTCGTGCTCGAGGATCTCCAGCACGGTCCGCAACGTGGCCGAGCGGGCCTCCGAGTCCTCGACCAGGTCGTCGGCCAACGACGACGCGTCGGTGGGACCGAGGACCCCGGCCACCGCCGCCTGGGTGAGGAGATCGCGGGCCAAGCGGAGCGCGTCTCCCTCTCCGAGGACCCGGGACAGCCGGGTCTCGAGGTGCAGCAGGTGCGCCTTCACCGCGCTCGACAGGAACGGGCCGCGGTAGACGCGGTCGACGTCGGCGCCCGACACCCATCGTTCGCCCCGCCGGTCGGCATCACGCCGGAGCTCGTCCATGAGGAGCTGGACGTGGTACGGCACGCCCAGGCCGAGGTGGGTGTACACCGCGCCGGCGGCGTCGTCGGCCAGCACCAGGTCGGTGGATCGGGCCAGGGCCTGCACCGCGCCCACCGCCGTGGGCTCATCCCAGGCGTCGACCGGGTACGCCCGCAGATGGGTGATCGTGCCGGTGAGGCCGGCTCGATGCAGCACCGGCTCGAGTCCAATCGAACCGCTGAACAGCCAGCGGACGCTCCGGAACTCCTCGTCGATCGCCCGCAGCAGCCCCATCAGCAGCTCGGCCGTGGCCGGATCCCGCCGCAGGACCCGGTCGACGAGGAGGGGGAACTCGTCGACCGCCACCACCGTCGGCGTGCCCGACTCGGCCAGCGCCTCGACGATCGCCCGCCCATCGTCCCGCCAGCTGCCGGCCATGGCCGCCTGTAGCTCCACCTTGAGCACGCCGACGTCGACGCTGTCCACCCGGTCGACCATGCTTTCGACCCGCTTGGAGAAACGCTTGCCGAGGCGGCGCCAGAACCCCGCGTCCCGGCTCGCCTCCGCCGCCAGGGCGGCGAACATCTCGGTCGGATCGGCGTGCTGCTCGACGTCAATGAACAGACCGGTGGCGGACGGACCCAGTTCTCCGAGGACCCGACGGACCACGCTGGTCTTCCCGACCCGACGGGGACCGGTGACGAGGACGCTCTGGCCGTCGGCCAGGTAGCCGGCGATGTCGGCCACCTCCTGCTTACGGTCCCAAAAGCGCTCCCCGGCGGCATAGTTGCCGAGGGCCGGTCGCAGGAGGTCAGGTTCCACGTCGACAGGATAGCGCCAACAGTTCTGTTGCCAACAAGATTGTTGGCAGTAACCAAGGGGGCGGCTGACCCGCCCCTCCAGAAGTGGTGGTAGCCCCATGTCTTCGAGGACCGGCGCCCGCTTCACTAGAACACGTGGACATGCTCACGACCGACCTCTTCCGCTTCACCACCCCAGCCGCTCCCACGGCCGTGTGGCGGACCCTGACCTCGCCCGACCAGACCGGCCGGTACCTCCACGGGTTCAGCGTCGAATCCGAGTGGCGACCCGGCTCGACCGTCACGGCCACCAGCCGGGCGGGTCGTCTGGTGGGCGAGGTCTTGGCCGTCGAGGAGCCCCGCCGGCTGTCATACACCCTCGCCGTTGACGAGACCCAGCCCGAGACCTTTGTCACGTGGGAGGTCCACCACGCCGACGGCGGATCGATCGTGCGCCTCTGGGTCGACGAGCCCACGGGCGGCGACCCCGACGACACCGAGCTGGCCTGGCTGCCGGTGATCTCCGCCCTGCGCTCCCTCCTGGCCGACACCGGCCAGAGGTCGACGCCTACTTCCCGCTGATCGCGTCCAGGATCGGCAGGCGGGCGGCCCGGCGGGCGGGGAGGACGCCGGCCAGCAGACCGGCTCCGGTGGCCGCCGCCACCAGTCCCAGCAGCTGACGCACGGGCACCACCAGCTCGGTCACGCCCAGGTCGCGCATGGCGCCCACGAGGGCCCAGCCGAAGAACACCGCCACCACCACGCCGAGCACCGAGCCCAGGCCGGCGATGATCACCGCTTCCGAGCGCACCATCGATCGCAGCTGGCTGCGGGCCATACCGACCGCCCGCAACAGGCCCAGCTCCCGGGTCCGCTCGTGGATCGACAGGGCCAGGGTGTTGACGATCCCCAGCAGGGCGATGACCACGGAGAGGGCCAGCAGCGCCGTGACCGGCACCAGCAGCTGGTTGATCTGGGCCTCCTGGGCGGCCAGCACCTGGGCCCGGTCCCGCACCTCGACGTTGGGGAAGTCGATCAGCGCGTCCTCCACCGCCAACCGGCCGGCCTCGGCCGTGATCCCCGGCTTCAGCAGCACGTCCACCTCGAGGCTGAGTTGCTGCTTGTAGTTGTCCTTGTACGCCCCCAGCGAGATCACGTAGTCGCTGCGCACCGAAGTCGCCGTGAAGGTGTCGGCCAAGCGCATGGGCTGGGTGCCGGTGCGGGCGAAGGTCATCGGGACCTCGTCCCCCACCGTCCACCCGTGACGCTCGGCCACGCTCTCCCGGACCAGCACCCCGTCGTCGTCGAGGCGACGGACGGCGGCGTTGGCCTCCGGGTCGAGCGAGTAGACCTCGGTCACCGTCTTGGGATCGACCGCCACCAGGGTCTTGGCCCGCCCCTCCAGGCCCCACTGCCCGGTGCGGATCTCCGACACCAGGGCCACCGCCTTGGTCTTGCGCAGCTTGTCGCCCACCGCCGTGGGGACACCGCCCTGGGCCCCGGCCACCGTCTGGGGCGTGACCACGAAGTCGGCCCGCAGCGTGTCCTGGATGGTGTGGCTGGCCGAGCTCTTGATCGACGCGGCCAGGATGGCCACCACGCCGACCAGGGTGATCCCGATCATGAGGGCGGCGGCGGTGGCCGAGGTGCGCCGGGGGTTGCGCATGGCGTTCTCCCGGCCCAGGACCGCCGGCTGGCCGAAGATGCGGACCAGGGGCAGGCCCAGCAGGCGGGCCGCGGGACCGGCGATGAGGGGCGTGAGCATGGCGATGCCGACCAGGACCCCGGTCGAGCCCAGGCCGATCGGCAGCAGGGGGGTCTGGACCCGTCCGAAGAGGCCGATGAACAGCGAGCCCAGACCGACAGCAGTGACGCTGAGGCCGATGCCGACCCGGCGGCCCACCGCGCCGACGTCCTCACCGACGCGTCCGACGATGGCGGCCATGGGGGAGACCCGGGTGGCCCGGCGGGCGGGGATGACGGCGGCGGCCACGGTGACGACCACCCCGGCCAGGAGCCCGAGGGCGGCGGTCCGGCCCCGGAACACCACCGGCGCCGAGGGGAGCTCGAAGCCGATCATGCGCATGATGGCGAGCAGGCCGTGGGCCGCGCCCAGTCCCAGGACGATGCCGACGGCGGAGGCGATCAGTCCCACCGCCAGCGCCTCGGTGAGCACCGTGCTCAGCAGGTGGCGGCGGCTGGCCCCGACCGCCCGCAGCAGGCCCAGCTCCCGCGTCCGTTGGGCCACGAGGATGGAGAAGGTGTTGAAGATGATGAAGGCGCCGACCAGCAGGGCCACCGCGGCGAACATCAGGAGGGCCGTGGTGAGGAAGCCGAGGGCCTTGGTCCACGACTCCTGGGCCTCCCGGGCGGCTTGGTCGTAGGTGACGACCTCGTAGTTCTCGGGGAGGACGGCGCCGATGCGGGCCCGCATGATCTCGGGGGACACGCCCGCCACCGCCTTCACCGGGATGGCATCGAGGGCGCCGTCCTCGCCCAGCAGCGCCTGGGCCGTCTCCAGGTCGAAGCTGGCGGTTGTGGAGCTGAGCAGGTCGTTGACCTTGCCCACCCCGGAGATGATGAACTCCCGGACCAGGCCCTGGAAGAGGATCTTGATCTGGTCGCCGGGCTGGAACCCGTCCTTGGCTGCGGTGACGTCGTCGATGACGACCTCGCCCGGGCCGATGGGCGCCCGGCCGGCCACGAGGGTGTCGTCCGGCGAGAACGAGGTGCCGACGGTGGGCAGACCCGACGGGTTGATGGCCTTGCCGTCCTTGTCGACCAGTCCGGCGAAGCCCATGACCTGGCCCCACACCCGGTCGACGCCCGGGATGGCGGCGATGACGTCGAGGAGGGACTCGGGAAGGGTCTGGCGCTCGGGGAGGGTGGTCGCCTGGGCGGTGAACTGGGCGCTGGCCCGCACCACCACGTCGATCTCGGCGGTGGACGTCGACGCCCGGTCGAAAGCGGCGTCGATGGTGTCGGTGAGGACGAACGTCCCCGACACCAGGCTCACCGCCAGCGCCACCGCCGAGGCGGTGCGCAGCAGGCGGCTGCGGTGGGCCAGGAGCCCCTTCAGTACTCGCCACATGTCCCGTGCCCCCCGGTCGAGTGTGCTGTGTGTGCGGGTCGCCGTCCGGTGAGGGGTCGGCGGTCCATGAGCCGAATCAGGCGCCGAGGCGCTTCATGTGGTCGATGACCCGGTCGGCGGTGGGGGCGAGCATCTCGTCGACCACCCGTCCGTCCTTGAGGAACACGATCCTGTCGGCGATGGCGGCCGCCGCCGGGTCGTGGGTGACCATCACGATGGTCTGGCCGAACTCGTCCACCGCCAGACGGAGGAAGGCGAGCAGGTCGGCGCCGGCGACCGAGTCGAGGTTGCCCGTCGGCTCGTCGGCGAAGATGATCTCCGGCCGGGTGACCAGGGCCCGGGCCGCCGCCACCCGCTGCTGCTGTCCGCCGGACAGCTCGGTGGGGCGGTGGTGCAGGCGGTCACGGAGGCCGATGACGTCGACGATGCGGTCGAACCACTCCTTGTCGGGCTTCCGCCCAGCGAGGGCCAGCGGCAGGGTGATGTTCTCGGCCGCGGTGAGCGTCGGCAGCAGGTTGAAGGCCTGGAAGACGAAGCCGATCCGGTCCCGGCGGAGGCGGGTGAGGCGCTTGTCGTCGAGGGAGCCCAGCTCGGTGTCGCCGATGTACACCCGTCCGAAGGTGAGGGTGTCGAGGCCGGCGAGGCAGTGCAGAAGGGTGGACTTCCCGGAGCCGGACGGGCCCATGATGGCGGTGAACTCGCCTCGGCGGATCTCGAGGTCGACCCCGTCGAGGGCTCGCACCGAGTTACCGCTCTTCCCGTAGACCTTGGTGGCGTCAACCACTCGGGCTGCGGGCACCGGGGCCGCCCCAATCGATGTGGTCAGCGTCTCTAGGAGACGGATCGACTCCGTCTCCCTGCCTAGTTCCCGGGTGGCGGGCATCAGCATCGTCATGGTCGTGGTCTCCTGAGTCTCAGACGAGCTTGGAGGCGTAGGCCGGGCAGTACATGGAGACCGCCGTGCGCACCGCGTAGTCGGCTGCGGCCGGTGTGACCGCCACGTAGGCCGAGACCATGGAGAGGCCGGTGGCCTTGACCTGGTCGAACGTCTGGCCCTGGTCGAAAGCGGTGCAGACCTGGTTGCCGACCTGAGCCACGTGGCCGGCGTTGATCTGGAAGAAGAAGGGCAGCTGCACCAGGCCGCTGATGCCGGCGATGGCCGACTGCACCTGGGCCGGGGTGGGCACGGTGCGGGGGGCGAGGGCGGGAACGGTCACCGGGGGAAGGGTGACTGGGGGGGCCGTGACGACCGGTGCCGGCGGCACGGTGACCTTGGGGGCCTGGGTTGCGGGCGGCGTGATGACCTCGACCTCGACCTCGACTACGGCCTCGGGGACCACCTCGGCGACGACCTCGGGGGCGGGGGCGACGGGGGCGGCGACTTCGGGGGCCGGGGTCTCGACCACGGTGGCAGCCTCGATGTCGACGCTGGTCTCGGCCGCCGGCGGCTCCTCGGCGCTGATCAGACTGGGGACGATGACACTGCCGCCAGCGGCAACGGCGAGCGTTACGACGGCCGCCGCCGCCCAGCCCAAGAAGCCTCCACCTGCCTTCATTCCGAACATCTCGCCTCACTCTCCAATTAACGAAACCTTTATCGGTTTCAGGTATACGTAAGTAATCGGCTCCGAGTCGGGGGGCCTGTAGAGGCAGTTGTCAATCGGTTGTGAAACTGGTTCGAATGGCCTATGCCTCCGTCGCCGATCGGTCCGATCCGAGGGTCGCCGACTACCTCGCGCTGTCTGACCCCGAGGCCCGGCGCCGGCTCGAGCGCCGGATCCTGGTCGCCGAGGGGGCGGTGGTGATCGAGCAGCTCGTGCGCTCGCCGTACCCGGTGCGGTCCGTCCTCGTCACCGAGCGGGGGCTGCGGGCGGTGGAGGCGCTGCTGGCCGGAGTCGACGCGCCCGTCTACGTGGCCACCCAGGCGGTCATGGAGGCCATCGCCGGCTTCCACTTCCACCGGGGGGCACTGGCGTCGGCCGACCGCCTGCCGTTGCCCGACCCGGCGGAGGTGGCCGCGGACGCGTCCCGGCTGCTGGTGGTCGAGGGCGTGAACGACCACGAGAACCTGGGCGCCCTCTTCCGGAACGCGGCCGCCTTCGGGGTCGACGGCGTCCTCCTCGACCCGACTGTCGCCGATCCCTTGTACCGGCGCTCGGTGCGGGTCTCGTCGGGCCACGTCCTGCGCATCCCGTTCGCCCGGATGCCGGACTGGCCGGTGGACTCCATTCGGTCCTTGCAGGCCGTCGGCTACGAGGTGGTGGCCCTCACCCCGTCCCCGTCGGCGGACGACATCCGGGCACTGTCACCCATCCGGGCGACGGACCGCCGGTGGGCGCTCGTCGTCGGGGCCGAGGGCGACGGCCTGTCGCCAGCCGCCCTCACCGCCGCCGATCGCCGGGTACGCGTGCCGATGTCGCCAGGCGTGGATTCGTTGAACGTGGCGACCGCCGCCGCCATCGCCCTCCACCACCTGGCGGGCTAGTTACAGATCGAGCAATCGGTCCAAGCCGACGGTGAGGCCGGGGTGGTCGGCCACCGCCTTGACGGCCAGGAGCACGCCGGGCATGAACGAGTCCCGGTCGTAGGAGTCGTGGCGGATCGACAGGCTCTGGCCGGTCGTGCCCAGGAGGACCTCCTGGTGGGCCACCAGTCCCCGCAGGCGCACCGAGTGGACCCGGATGCCGGCCGGACCGGCGCCACCGCGGGCGCCCTCGACGACCGTGCGCTCGGTGGGGTCGACGGCCCAGTCCGATGAGCGGGCGGCCATGCGCTCGGCGGTGAGGATGGCCGTCCCCGAGGGGGCGTCGACCTTCTGGTCGTGGTGGAGCTCGATGATCTCGGCCGACTCGAACCACGGCGCCGCCAGCTCCGCGAAATGCATCATGAGCACCGCCCCGATGGCGAAGTTGGGAGCCACGAAGCAGTTGCTCCGGGTGAACATCGCCGCCAGCCGGTCGAGGTCGTCGGGCAGCCATCCGGTGGTGCCGACGACGGCGTGGATGCCGTTCTCGGCGCACCAGGCCACGTTCTCCCGGGCCGCGTCGACGTGGGTGAAGTCCACCGCCACCTGGGCGCCGGCGGCGAGGATGGCGTCGGCGTCGGGCGACATCTGCAGCCCGCCGATGGGGGCGCCGGTGACCTTGCGCAGGTCGATGCCGGCGTGGAGGGGGTCGACGCCGGCCACCAGCTCGAGGTCGGGATCGCCGACCACCGCCCGGCACACGGTGGACCCCATGCGGCCGCCGGCCCCGAACACCCCGACCCTGATCGTCACGGACGCCGACCCTACCTCCGCCAACCGGTGCCACATTTCGGCGCCCAGGCCCCGAAAAAGTCACCAGTTCGGGGTGCTATGCCACCCGGTCTGCGAACTCGTCCTCGGAGAACGGGCCGACGACGGCCAGGGTGCGCTCGTTGCCCAGGACCCGCTCGATCACCCGGCGGACGTCGGCGTGGACGACGGCCTCGGTGCGGGCCACCAGCTCGGCGAAGGGGACCACCTCGCCGTGGAGGAGCTGGCTGCGTCCGATGCGGTTCATGCGGCCGGCCGAGTCCTCCAGCGACAGGGCCAGCGACCCCTTGAGGTGGCCCTTGGCCACCGCCAGCTCCCGGTCGGTGATCCCGTCCTCCAGCAGCTTGTCGAGCTCGAGGTCGATGAGGTCGAGGACCTGGCCCGCCCGGTCGGGCGCCGTGCCGGCGTAGATGGCGAAGGCGCCCGTCTCCAGGTAGGCGGCCCGGTACGAGTATACCGAGTACACCAGCCCCCGCTTCTCCCGGATCTCCTGGAACAGCCGGCTCGACATACCTCCGCCGACGACCTGGTTCAGCACCGCCAGCGCGTAGCGGTCGTCGTCGTCGCGGGTGATCGAGCGCATGCCGACGATGATGTGGGCCTGCTCCGTGCTGCGGCGGACGACGCCCACCCGCCGGGCGGGGGCCAGGCCGGGCACCACCCGGGCCGGCGCATCCCCCGGGCGGCCCCCGAAGCGGCGCTCGACGCCGGCCGCCACCGTGTCGTGGTCGACATTGCCGGCCGCGGCCAGCACCATCTTCGGCGGCCGGTAGCGGGTGTTGAAATACGACCGGATCTGCTCCGGCGTCATGGCCGTGATCGTCGACCGCTCCCCCAGCACCTCCCGGCCCAGGGGGTGGTCGGGGTAGAGCGTCTGGTGGAACACCTCGTGCACCAGGTCGGACGGCTCGTCCTCGTTCATGTTGATCTCTTCGAGGATGACCTGGCGCTCGGCGTCGACCTCCTCGCCCCGGAAAGCGGGCGAGTCCATGATGTCGCAGAGGATGTCGAGGCCGAGCTCGACGTCCTCGTCGAGGAGGCGGGTGTAGTAGGCGGTGTACTCCTTGGTGGTGAAGGCGTTCATGTCGCCCCCCACCGCCTCGATGGACTCGGCGATCTCCTTGGCGCTGCGGGTGTCGGTGCCCTTGAACAGCAGGTGCTCGAGGAAATGCGACGCCCCCCACTCGGCCGGGGTCTCGTCGCGGGACCCGGCCTCGACCCAGAACCCCAAGGTGGCGGAGTGCGCGTCGGGCATGGCCTCGGTGACGATCTGGAGCCCGCTGTCGAGGGTGGTGCTTCGGATCAAGCGACTACCGCCGGTTGCCGCCGCTGCTACCACTGCGGCCCGGCCGCCGGTCACGGTCGCGGTTGCGACGGGGACCGCCGCCGTCGCCCGAGCCGCCGCCTCCGCCGCTGGCCACCTCGGCCGGGCCCAGGTCGCCGAACTTGGACTTGGCCTCGGAGTCGAACGCCTCCTCGAAGGACACGAACTCCCGGCCCGACGAGTCGACCGCTGGCCGCTCCTCGCGGGGAGCCCGGTCGCCGCGGTCACCGCGGTCACCGCGGTCGCCTCGGTCGGACCGTTCCGACCGCTCGCCACCACCGTTGGAGGGAGCGACCTCGCCGTCCTCGCCCACCGGCGAGAGGGCGACCTTGCCCTGGGGGTCGACGTCGTCGACCCGGACCACGATGTCGTCGCCGAGGGAGACCACGTCCTCCACCCGCTCAACCCGCTTGCCCCGGCCCAGCTTGGAGATGTGGACCAGGCCGTCGCGGCCGGGGAGGATGTTGACGAAGGCGCCGAACTTGGTGATGTTGACCACCTTGCCGGTGTAGACGTCGCCCACGTTGGCTCGGGGCGGGTCGAGGATCAGCTCGATGCGGCGGCGCGCCTCGTTGACGGCCGCCCCGTCCTTGGCGCCGATGGTGACGGTGCCCACCTGGCCGTCGTCGTCGACGTTGATGTCGGCGCCCGTCTCCTGCTGCATGGCGTTGATGACCTTGCCCTTGGGACCGATGACCTCGCCGATCTTGTCCATCGGGATCTCGAAGCTGATGATCTTGGGGGCGGTGTCGTTGACCTCGGGCCGAGGCTCGGCGATCGTGCCCAGCATGACCTCGAGGACCTTCATGCGGGCCTCGTAGGCCTGGGCCAGAGCCTTGCCCAGGACGTCGGCGGGGATGCCGGCGATCTTGGTGTCGAGCTGGAGGGCGGTGACGAAGTCGGCCGTGCCCGCCACCTTGAAGTCCATGTCGCCGAAGGCGTCCTCCGCTCCCAGGATGTCCGTCAACGTCGTGTACTTGCCCTCGGCGAAGACGAGGCCCATGGCGATGCCGGCCACCGGCGCCTTGATGGGCACGCCCGCGTCCATCAGCGACAGGGTTGACCCGCAGACCGACGCCATCGACGTCGAGCCGTTGGACGACATGCAGTCGGAGACCACGCGCAGCGTGTAGGGGAACTCCTCGATCGGGGGGACGACGGGCAGCAGGGCCCGCTCGGCAAGCAGGCCGTGACCGATCTCCCGCCGCTTCGGGCCCCGCATGAACCCGGTCTCGCCAGTGGCGAAGGGGGCCATGTTGTAGTGGTGCATGTAGCGCTTGGAGTCGTCGATGCCGATGGTGTCGAGCATCTGCTCCATGCGGGGCATGCCGAGCGTGGCGACCGACAGGACCTGGGTCTCACCCCGCTGGAAGAGGCCGGAGCCGTGGGCGGTGGGGATGAGGCCGATCTCGGCCGACAGGGGACGGATGTCGGTCGGGCCCCGACCGTCGATGCGCATCCCCTCCTCCACGATCCGCCGGCGCACGATCTTCTTCTGGAGGGACCGCACGGCGGCCTTGATCTCCTTGTCGCGGCCCTCGAACTCGGCCCTGAGCTCGTCCTTGATGGCGGTGATGGCGGTGTCGGTGGCCAGGTTGCGCTCGGCCTTGCTGGAGATGGCGCTGGCCTCGGCGATGCGCTCGGCGCCGACCTCGACCACCCGCTGGTAGACGTCGTCCTGGTAGTCGACCTGGGGCTCGAACGGCACCGGCGGCTTCTGGCCGAAGCTGGCCACCAGCTCGTTCTGGGCGTCGATCGACTCCTTGATCCAGGTCTTGGCCGCCTCCAGGCCCTGGGCGATGACCTCCTCGGTCACCTTGGGGGCGCCCGCCTCGTAGATGCGCCAGGCATCCTCGGTGCCACCCGCCTCCACCATCATGATGGCGATGTCGCCCGGCCCGTCTTCATCATCAGGGAGGGCCCGGCCGGCCACGACCAGTTCGAAGGTGGACTCGTCGCCGTCTTGGTACGTCGGGTGGGGGATCCACTCGCCGGCCGCGGTGAACGCGACCCGCACCGCCCCGATGGGGCCGTTGAAGGGGATGCCGGAGATCATCAGGGCGGCGGACGCCCCGTTGATGGCCAGCACGTCGTGCGGGTTCTCCTGGTCGGCCCCGAGGATGGTGCCCACGATGTGGACCTCGTTGCGGAAGCCGTCGGGGAACGAGGGCCGTAGGGGCCGGTCGAGCAGACGGCAGGTGAGGATGGCCTGGTCGGTGGCCCGACCCTCCCGGCGGAAGAACGAGCCGGGGATCTTGCCGGCGGCGTACATCCGCTCCTCGATGTCGACGGTGAGGGGGAAGAAGTCGACCCCTTCCCGGACGCTGCGGGAGGCGGTGGCGGTGCAGAGCACCATGGTGTCGCCCAGCTGGGCGAGGACCGCCCCGTCGGCCAGCTGCGCCAGCTTGCCGGCCTGGAAGGACATGGTCTTGTCGGTCCCGCTGATGGGGGACGAAACGGAAACAGGTTCCGTCATGAGTGGCTCCTTTTCCCTCGCTTCTCGAGGGTCTGTTTCGGAGCGCTGGCCAGTTCCCAGTTGTCAGCCACCCGGGCAACGGTCTCGGCCCGGGGAGCTGGCGACTGGCAGCTGACTCGGTCGCCCCTACTGGTTCGGCTTCGAAAATGTGAAAAGCGACCCCCACGAACCTTGGAAGGGCCGCGCTTCGGTCGTGCGAGTTACCGGCGGAGGCCGAGCCGGGCAATGAGTGCCCGGTAGCGCTCGACGTCGTTCGCCTTGACGTAATCGAGAAGGCGGCGGCGACGGCCCACCATCATCAAGAGGCCACGCCGACCGTGATGGTCTTTCTTGTGGTCCCGCAGGTGCCCGGTGAGGTGGTTGATGCGCTCGGTGAGGAGCGCGATCTGGACCTCCGGAGACCCGGTGTCGGTGTCGTGGAGCCGGTACTCGCCGATGGTGGCGGTTTTGTCGGGCATAACCTCGCTGTGATCTTCCTTGTCCCCGGCCGAAACACCGTGACGTTTCTCGGGAACCGGCCGCTTGCGGACGCGCCTGGCAGGTCGCCCAAGCGCTCGCAGTCATGGTACCAGCCAGTACGGTCAGGCCCGGATGCTGCCCGTGAGCCGAAGCTGCCGGATCCCCCTCGACGAGCTCGAGTGGCGCTTCTCCGCCTCCGGGGGCCCGGGCGGACAGCACGCCAACACCTCCAACACCAAGGCCGAGGTCCGCTTCGACGTGGCCCACTCGCCCTCCCTCGGGCCCCGGCAGCGAGCCCGCCTGCTCGAGAAGCTCGGTCCCCTGGTGCGGGTGGTGGCCGACGACGAGCGCTCGCAGGCTCGCAACCGCCAGCTCGCCCTCGATCGCCTGGCCGCCCGCCTGGCGGAGGCGCTCAAAGTAGAGCGGCCGCGGGTGCCGACCCGTCCCTCGAAGGGGGCCAAGATCCGCCGCCTGGAGTCCAAGAAACGCACGTCGGAGCGCAAACGCATGCGAGGGAGGCCCGAACCCGAGTAGTCCGTTAGGAGGGGGTGACCTGAAGCGCAGGAGATCGTCGACGCGAGGGCAAACCGGGCTGTCTGTGTCGCGCAGGAACTCACCCAGGCCGAGGTGTCGACCAGAATCAACCGGCCCGGCTTGCTCGCATCTCGTCGAGATCTCCATCCCATCCCGAGCCCCGGAGCCGACGGGCCTCGTCAAGGCCGAGCGGTTCAGCCGCCAGCGTCCGCAGCGCAAGATTGACGGCATCACGCTTCGTGGAGAGGTGGTACCGCTCCATCACGACGCGACACGCGTCATCGTCGAGGTCGATGTTCGTGCGTGACATGCAATGATATTACACCGCGGGAGAACGTAGGTCAGTACCCCAGTCGGTCGAGGGCGGCCGGGCGGCGCTGCCAGTCCTTGTCGACCTTCACCACCAGCTCGAGGTAGGCGCCCGGGTCGAGCTGGGCCCGCACCGCCTGGCCCACCTGCTTGAGGACGGCGCCGCCCCGGCCGATGACGATCCCCTTCTGCGACTCCCGCTCGACCAGGATCTCGCAGCGGATCCTGGGCCACTCCCATTCGGTGACCCGGCAGGCGATTGAGTGCGGCATCTCCTCCCGCACCACCTTGAGCAGCTGCTCCCGCACCAGCTCCGACACCCAGAACCCGTCGCCGGCGTCGGTGATCATCCCGTCCGGGTAGTACTGGGGGCCCTCCGGCATGCGCTCGATGATGGCGCTGACCAGCTCTTCGACCCCCTCGCCGGTGCGGGCGGAGACCGGGTAGTAGGCGTCAAGCTCGAGCTTCCCCGCCCGGTGGAGCTGGCCCAGGATCTCCCCGGGCGTCGCCGCGTCGATCTTGTTGAGCACGCAGATGGCGCCCGCCGGCAGCCGGGAGGCGACGAAGCGGTCACCCTTGCCCATCGGCGCGGTGGCGTCGAGCACGAGGACGGGGACGTCGACCTCGGAGAGGGCGCCGGTGGCGGTGGCGTTCAGCCGTTCCCCCATTGCCGACTTCGGCTTGTGGATGCCCGGCGTGTCGACGAACACGACCTGGACATCGGGCCGGTTGAGGACCCCCCGCACCTCGGTACGGGTCGTCTGGGGGGCGGTGGCGGTGATCGTCACCTTGGTGCCCAGGATGGCGTTGAGCAGGGTGGACTTGCCGACGTTGGGCCGCCCCACGAGGGTGGCGAACCCCGATCTCATCCCTCGTCCGAGTCTGTGTCCGAGGCGTCGCCGTTGGCGGGGACCGAGGCCGACGCGTGGTGGAGGGGGGTGATGCGGACCCGGCCGATGCGCCGGCCCAGCACGTTCTCCGCCGTCAACCGGTAGCCGTCGAGGCCGACGCTCTCCCCCTCCGCGGGGACGTGGCCGAGCAGGTCGAGCAGCAGCCCGCCAACGGTGTCGTAATCGCCCTCGGGGAGTTCGACCTTGAGCAGGTCGCCCAGCTCGTCGATCGGCATGCGGGCGTTGACCCGGTACTCGCCGCCCCCCAGGTCCTCGACCTGGGCCTCCTCCACGTCGTACTCGTCGACGATCTCCCCCACCAACTCCTCGATGAGGTCCTCCAGGGTGACCAGCCCGGCCACCCCGCCGTGCTCGTCGACCACGATCGCCATGTGCTGCTTGTGCTTCTGCATCTCCGGCAGCAGCTCCGCCACCCGCTTGGTCTCGGGCACGAAGTTGGCCGGGCGCACCAGCTCCCGCACCGGCTCCTCGCCCTTGCCGTCGTGGGAGGCCCGGATGAGGTCCTTGGTGTAGAGGATGCCCACGATGTCGTCGATCCCCTGCTCGTAGACGGGGATGCGGCTGAACCCGGCGGCCAGGGCCACCTCCAGGGCGTCTTGCACCGAGGCCCGGGCCTCCACCGCCACCATGTCGGGACGGGGGACCATGACCTCCCGCACCACGGTGTCGCCGAACTCGATGATCGAGTGGATGAGCCGGCGTTCCTCCCGCTCGATGACCTCGCCTTCGGTGGCCACGTCGACCGTGGCCAGCAGCTCCTCCTCCGACACGAAGGGGCCCTGTTTGAGCCCCCGTCCGGGGACGACGACGTTGGCCAGGCCGATGAGCACCCGCGACAGGAGCCGCACCGGGGGGAAGGCCACGATGGCGCCGATGATCGGCGCCACCCGCAGGGCGGCCCGGTCGGGGTGCTGGACGGCGTACGTCTTGGGCACCGCCTCGGCCAGCACGAAGATCACCACCAGCTCGAAGAGGACGGCCAGGAACACTCCCGTCGCCCCCGCCCACCGCTCGGCCAGGACGCCGACCAGGCTGGCCGCGGCCAGGTGGCACAGGAGGACCAGCAGCAGCACCGGGTTGAGGAAGCGCTCGGGGTGCTCCACCAGCTTCAGCAGCTGCTTGGACCCCTTCTTGCCCTCCTCGGCCAGGGTGAGGGCCCGGATGCGGTTGATCCGGGTGAGCGACGTCTCGGCCATGGCCAGCACCGCAGCCATGGCGATCAGGACGAACACCGACCCGACCATGAGCGTGGTGGTGCTCACCTGGTCGGACCGCCGGGCCTTGGAACAGGCCGGTCGCTCACCCCCGGCCGCCCGATCACTGTTGGGTCACCGTTTTTCGATGGAACCGATCGAGCATCTCCTGCTCCCGCTGCTCCATAGTGGCCGCCTCCTGCGCGTCTTCGTGGTCCATACCCAACAGGTGGAGCACTCCATGGACGATCAGCAGCGCCATCTCGTCGTCGTAGGTGCCGGCGTGGCCGGGCGCGTTGTGGCGGGCGACGGCGGGGCAGACCACCACGTCCCCCAGCAGGCGGGGGATGTCGCCCAGCTCGCGGTCGTCGACCGGGCCGGGGCCGAGCGAGTCGGGCGAGCGGGGACCGGCGGGACCAGCCTCGGCCGCCTCTTCCTCGTCGATGGGGAAGGCGAGCACGTCGGTGGGGCCCTGCTTGTCGAGGAAGCGCAGGTTGAGCTCGGCCATGGCCGGCTCGTCGACGAACAGGAGGGACAGCTCGGTGTCGCCCCGCACGCCCTGGGCCTGGAGGACGGCCTTGGCCAGGTCCATCCACCGGACGGCGTCGACCGGCTCGTCGGACTGCTCGTCGGCGGCGAACACCTCGAGGGGGCTCATGCTGGGCCCATCACGCGGGTGTCGCCCGCTCGTAGGCGTCGACGATGTCCTGGACGATGCGGTGGCGCACCACGTCCTTCGAGGTCAGGTGGACGAAGGCGAGGCCGTCGATGCCGGTGAGGACCTTCTCCAGGCCGAGGAGGCCGCTGCGGCCGGCGGCCAGGTCGACCTGGGTGACGTCGCCGGTGACGACGGCCTTGCTCCCGAACCCGATCCGGGTCAGGAACATCTTCATCTGCTCGGGGGTGGTGTTCTGGGCCTCGTCGAGGATCAGGAAGCTGTCGTTGAGGGTGCGGCCCCGCATGTAGGCGAGGGGTGCCACCTCGATGGTCTCCCCGTCGAGGAGCCGCTTGGCGCCCTCGGGGCCGAGCATGTCGTAGAGGGCGTCGTAGAGGGGGCGTAGGTAGGGGTCGACCTTGGCCAGCATGTCGCCGGGGAGGAAGCCCAGTCGCTCGCCGGCTTCGACGGCGGGCCGGGTGAGGATGATGCGGCTGACCTGGCGGGCCTGGAGGGCCTGCACCGCCTGGGCCACGGCCAGGTACGACTTGCCCGTGCCCGCGGGGCCGATGGCGAAGGTGATGACGTTGGCCGCGATGGCGTCGGCGTAGCGCTTCTGACCGCTGGTCTTGGGACGCACGCTGCGCCCTCGGGCCGAGCGGAGGACCTCGGCGGACATGACCTCGGACGGCTTCTCGTCGGCCTTGACCATCTCGATGGTGCGGCCGACGTCGGCTGCGTCGAGCTTCTGTCCGCGGCCGAGGAGGACGACCAGCTCGTCGAAGAGGCGTCCCACCCGGTCGGCGTCGTCGCCGCTGATGGTGATCTCGTTGCCCCGCACGAGGACGTCGGCCTCGGGGAAGGCGGCCTCGATCAGCCGCAACAGCTGGTCACGGTGGCCGAGCAACTCCACCATGAGGTGGTTACCGGGAACGAGGATCTTGACCTGGGTGGGGGACACGGGTGTTGGCGTCCAGGGTACCGGTCGTGGGTCAGCCCGGGGGCCATCCCATCTTCTTGCCTCCGAGCACGTGCAGGTGGAGGTGGCCGACGGAGTTGAGGGCGTCGTCGCCGACGTTGAACACCAGCCGGTAGCCACGGTCGGCGACGCCTTCCTGGCGGGCGATCTGCTGGGCGAGAAGGAGCATGTCGGCCAGGACATCGGCGTCTGCCGGTTGCAAGGTGGCGGCCGACGTGATGTGGCGCCGGGGGACGACGAGCACGTGGACGGGCATCGCCGGCTGGATGTCGCGGAAGGCCACGCTCAGCTCGCTGGTCGCCACCTGGTCGGACGGGATCTCGCCGGCCACGATCCGGCAGAAGATGCAATCACTCGCCATCGCCCCACGGTAGGCGGGGCCGGCGTGTCGGCCAACCGTTCCGCGGCACGCAGGAGTCGCCTGGCGGCCGTTCCGGGCCTCGGTTGACGGCCGGCGAGTCGGCCAAATCTTTCCGCGGCACGCAGGAGTCGCCTGGCGGCCGTTCCGGGCCGCGGAACGGCTTGTGGCCCGGCCGATAGCGTGCGACCGTGCTCGACGATCTCGAGCGGTGGGCGGCGGGGGCGCGGGCGCAGGAGGCGGCCGAGGAACGGGTGCGCGAGCGGTGGCTGCGGCAGGCGGCCGAGGAGGAGGCGTCCTTCGCCGGCCTGCTGGTGGACCTGGCCGAGGACGGGCGGCCGGTGTCGGTGACGACGACGGCGGGCCGCCGCCACCACGGCTCCATGATGGCGGTGGGGACGGACTTCGTGGCCATCGCCGGCCCCGACGGACGCCTCGTGCTCGTGTCGATCGGCGCCATCGCCGAGGTGCGCCCGGCCGCCGGCGCCCGTCACCCGGCAGCTGCCACCACCGATCGCCAGCCGTTGGGCGTGACCCTCGCCGAAGTCCTCGCCCAGGCGGTGGCCACCCGGCCCCGGGTGGCGGTGGTGGCCGGTGAGGTGACCGTCGTGGGCCACCTGCGGGCGGTGGGGACCGACGTGCTCACCGTCCGCACCGACGGCGAGCCTCCCGGGCAGAGCTACGTGACGTTGGCCTCGGTGTCGGAGGTGTCCCTCTTCGACTCCGGGTAGAGGTGCTCGAGCGACCCGGCCGGGATCCGGGAGGCTTCGATGAAGGCGTCGACCTCGTCCTGCTTGAGGCGGATCACCCTCCCGAACTTGTACGCCGGCAACTCGGCCTCGTTGATGAGCCGGTAGAGCGTGCGCACGGTGACACCGAGCCGCCGGGCCGCGGCGGCCGTGCTCATCCAGCGGATGTCGTCATCAGGCATGTCCTGATCGTACTGTGCCCGATCCCGCATTTGTGGGATCTCATGAGCTTTCATACCGGGCACCCGAGGCGGGACCGGGTCCACAGGCAGTCAACGGCCCTGAGTCGCCCAATCCGCAGGCTGTGCACAGGTAATCCACCGAAAATCCCCATGTTGTCCACTTGACGGGTTTCCATGGCCTTTCATTATTCTTGGGTCGACCGAGGAGGGGAGGCCCGGTGGCGACGAGGACGGCGGCCAGAGCCGCGAGGGACATGCCGGTCAACGGCAACGGGAGCGATCCGGTCCGCTCCGTGCGGCGGCGGCGGGGCCTGCCCGGCAGCCGGGCGGTGGTCGGAGGGGTGCTGGTGGCGGCCGCGGCCGTGGGCCTGTTCTCGGCCGCCACCACCGCCGGGCGCCAGCCGGGCCACCCCTACGTCGTCGCCCAGCGGGCGCTCACCGCCGGCACCCGCCTCGAACCGGGCGACCTCACCCTGGCCCGCATCGAGCTGCCCCCCGCCCTGCGGGCCCGCGCTTTCGACGACCCCCAGGCCCTCGCCGGCGCCTCGCTCCTGGCGCCGGTGGGCCCGGGCGAGCTGATCCAGGTCAGCGCGGTGATCGCCAGCGGCGCCTCCGCCGGCACCCGGGAGCTGACGTTCACCGTCGAACGGGGCCGGATCGGCGCCACCATCCGCGACGGCGAGCGCATCGACCTGCTCGCCACCTACGGCACGGGCGACGACGCCTACACCCTGGTCGCCGGCCGCGACCTGCCGGTGATCACCGTCGATCGCACCCGGGTGGGTGTCGGCGAGACCAGCCCGGTGTTCGTCACCGTGGCCGTGGCCGACGCTGGCAGCGAGCTGGCCCTCGGGCACGCCGCCCAGGTGGCCAAGCTCACCGTCGTCCGCACCACGGGCGCGTCCCAGTCGGAGGGTGCGAGCACCTATCGGGCGCCCGGCCCGTGATCGCCGGCGAGCGGTTCGTGGTGCTGGGCCTGGCGCCGCCGCGCGCCGCCTGGTTCCGCTCCGTCGGCGTGTGGGCCACCTCAGGCGCCCTGCCGGCGGAGTTCCTCAAGTGCGTGTCGGCCGAGGAGGCCCGAGCCCGCCTCGCGTCGGGGCGGCCCTTCTCGGCCCTGGTCGCCGACGCCGGCCTCCCCAGCGTCGACCGCGACCTGCTGGCCGCGGCGGCCGCCGCCGACTGCGTCGTGCTTGTCGTCGACGACGGCCGGGCCACCCGTGACTGGCACACGTTGGGGGCGTCGCGGGTGTTGAGCCCGTCGTTCACCCGCGACGAGCTGGTCACCGCCCTCGCCGCCTGCGCCCGCACCATCCGCCGGGGCGACACACCCGTGGCCGACCTCCTGGCCCGCCCGTCGCCGTCTCCGTGGCGGGGCACGGTGGCGATGGTCACCGGACCCGGCGGCACCGGCGCGTCCACCGCGGCCATGGCCCTGGCCCAGGCCCTGGGCGACGACGTCCAGGCGCTGGGGACTGTCCTGCTCGCCGATCTCCGCCTCAACGCCGAGCTGGCCATGCTCCACGACGTCCGCGACGTGGCACCCGGCATCCAGGAACTGGTGGAGGCGCACCGGTCGGGCCAGCCGTCGGTCGACGCCGTCCGCGGCCTGGCCTGGTCGGTCGACGAGCGCCGCTACCACCTGCTGCTGGGTCTGCGCCGGCCCCGGTTCTGGCCCGCCCTCCGCCCACAGGCCTTCGACGCCGCCTTCGACACGCTGTGCACCGCCTACCGGGTCGTGGTGTGCGACGTCGACCCCGACCTCGAAGGCGAGGACGGCGGCGGCTCCATCGACGTCGAGGAACGCAACGTGATGGCCCGCACCACCGCGTCCCGGGCCGATGTGGTGCTCGCGGTGGGCGCGCCGTCGCTCAAGGGCGTGCACGCCCTGGTGCGGGTGGTCACCGATCTGGTCGCCTTCGGGGTGCCCGCCCATCGCATCGTGCCCGTGTTCAACCGGTCGCCGCGGTCGCATCGGGCCCGGGCCGGCCTGGGCACGGCGGTGGCCGAGTTGGCCGGCGCCGCCACCGGCGCCCGCATGGCCAGCCCCGTCCACCTCCCCGAGCGCGACGTCGAGAGCGACCTTCATGACGGGCGGCGGCTGCCGGCCGTCCTCGGCGCGCCCCTGGCCGGCGCCCTCCAAGCCGTACTGGGACGGGCGCCCGAGCGGTACCGCGACGCCTCGTCCGGGGCCGGCGAACGGGTCCGTCCCGGGTCTCTCGGCCGGTGGGCCGACGACGACGAGGCCGCCGGCTGATGGGCGCCGGCGAGCTTCGCCCCTGCAGGAGATCGAGCGGCGGGTCCAGGAGCGGGCGGGCGACCTCGCCCTCGACGTGGCCGACGACGATGGCCGCTCCCGGCTGCGGGCCCTGGTCGACGACGAGGTGGCGGGGTGGTCCCGGGACTTCAAGCGGGGCCTACGGGCGTTCGACCTGGCCGAACCCGAGCTGGTGGCCACCCGGGCGTACCGAAATCTGGCCGGCTACGGGCCGCTCGAGCCCCTCCTGGCCGACGACGACGTCTGGGAAATCATGATCAACGGCCCCGATCAAATCTTCGTGAAGAGGCACCACGGGCCCAGCAGCTACCACGACGAGGTCTTCAACGACGACGACCATGTGGTGCGCACCCTCACCAAGATCCTCGACGACGCCTCCGGCAGCCACCGCAAGCTCGATCCCGCCGAGGGCCTGCAGGACGCCCAGCTCGACACCGGCGCCCGCCTCCACATCGTCCACGGGGATGTGGGACGCGACGGCCACACGCTGGTGAACATCCGCAAGTTCACCGGCATCCCCTTCCGGGCGCTGGGCGAGCTGGTCGAGCTCGACATGCTCGACACCCGGGTCGCCGACTTCCTGCGGGCGTGCGTGCGCTCCCGGCTGTCGATGGTGTTCTCGGGGGCGCCGGGGTCGGGCAAGACCACGCTCCTGTCCTGCTGCGCGGCGGAGCTCGACCCCACGCTCCGGGTGGTGATCGCGGAGGAGGTGTTCGAGGCCGACCTGCCCCTGCCCAACGTGGCCAGCATGCAGACCCGTCCCGCCCGCCAGGACCGGCGGGAGGTCGACCTGCGCCGGCTGGTGTCGGGCTTCCTGCGGATGGCTCCGGACATCGCGGTCGTCGGCGAGGTGCGCGACCGGGAGGCGCTCCCGCTGCTGCTCACCCTGTCGTCGGGCGTGAAGGGGTTCACCACCATCCACGCCGGCTCGGCCCGCCAGGCCCTCACCCGGCTGCGCTTCATCTGCCAGCTGGCGGACACCTCCAACGAGCTGCCCATGTCGGCGCTGAGCGCGCTGGTGAGCGAGGCCATCGACATCGTCGTCCACTGCAGCCGGGCCGGGGCAAGGTCCGGGTCAACGAGGTGGTGGCGGTGGAGGACCTCCAGGTCGGACCGGACGCCATGCAGTTCACCATCACCGGGTTGTTCGCCCGGCCCACGATCGACGAACCCCTGGAATGGACCGGGAACCTCCCGGTGCGCGCCGCCCGCGCCCTGTCGGAGGCGGGCTACGACGCCCGCCGCCTGCTCGACCCCGACGCCGACCGCCGGCCCCAGGCGCCGCCCCGCCCCCGCGTCGTCACCGGACTGAACCGGACGCCGGGGGTCACCGCCAGCCGCCACCGGGAGCCGTGATGCCGCCTCTCCTCATCGCGGTGGCGGGCGGATGCGGGGTGTTCTTCCTCTACACCGCCCTCGTCCTCGGATGGGAGGGAGTCGGCGTCGGGCCCCGCACGAGGGGGCCGCGGGTGCGGAAGCGGCGGGCTGAGCAGTGGCTGGTGCAGGCCGGCCTCGACGGGGTGCAGCCGCGGGAGTTCCTGGCCGTCATGGGCCTCCTCCTGGTGGTCGGTGCCGGGGTCACCTTCGCCGTGTTCGGGGCCTTTCTGCCGGCGCTGGCGGTGGGCGTGTTCGCCGCCACCTTCCCGGGCGCGTCGTACCGCAGCCGGCGCCGCCAGCGACGGCGACGGGCGGCCGAGGCCTGGCCCCACATGATCGAGGAGATCGCCCTGCTCACGGGATCGCTCGGCCGGTCCATCCCCCAGGCCCTGTTCGAGGTGGGACGGGGCGGTCCCGAGGAGATGCAGCCCGCCTTCGAGGCCGCTGCCCGCACCTGGCTGGTCACCACCGACTTCGCCCGCAGCGTCGCCGTCCTCAAGGCGGGGCTGGCCGACGCCACCGCCGACGCCGCCTGCGAGACGCTGCTGGTGGCCCACGAGGTCGGCGGCAGCGACGTCCAGCGGCGGCTGGCGGCCCTGGTGGAGGACCGGGTGGCCGACGTCCACGGCCGCAAGGACGCCGCCTCCAAGCAGGCGGGGGTCAAGTTCGCCCGTCGCTTCGTCCTGTTCGTACCGGTGGGGATGGCCCTCTGCGGGCTCACCATCGGCAACGCCCGCGCCGCCTACGCCACGCCCTTCGGGCAGATGGCCACCGTGTTCGCGGTGGCCATGGTCGGGGTGTGCTGGCTGTGGTCGGGCCGGCTCCTGCGCCTGCCCGAGGAGGAGCGGGTCTTCGTTGAGTGACGCCCGGCTCGCCGTCGCCCTCGGGCTCACGCTCTGGGTCGGGACCACGCTGGTGCTCTCCGAGCTGCGGTGGTTCGCCCGGCCGACGCTGGTCGAGCGGCTGCGGCCCTACTCCCCGGGCGGGTTGGGAATCCGGCGGCGGCGGGACGGGGTGCTGTCGGTGGAGTCGTTCCGTGAGGTCGTCCGGCCCTTGAGCCGAGCCCTCGGAGAACGGGTGGCCGGCGTGTTCGGTGTCACCGAGGACCTCGGCACCCGGCTGCAACGGATCCATTCGCCGCTCGACGTGACGTCGTTCCGGGTGCGTCAGCTGGGGTGGAGCGGCATCGGCTTCGCCCTCGGGTCGATGTTGGCCGCCACCGCCCGGCCACCGGCGGTGATCGCCCTGCTGTTCATCCTGGGTGGCCCGTTGCTGGCGTTCCTGATCGTGGAGCAGCAGGTGGCGTCGGCGTCCGACCGGTGGAAGCGGCGGCTGGTGGTGGAGCTGCCGGTGGTCGCCGAGCAGCTGGCCATGCTCCTGTCCGCCGGCTACTCGCTGGGGGCGGCCCTCAACCGGCTGGCGGTGCGGGGCCGGGGGGCGGCCGCCACCGACCTGTCCCGGGTGTGCGCCCGCCTGCGCCAGGGCCTGACGGAGACGGAGGCGCTGCGGGAGTGGGCCACCGTCGCCGACGTGGAGGCGCTCCACCGGCTGCTGCCGGTACTGGCCCTCAACCGGGAGTCGAGCGACCTCGGCCGGCTGCTGTCGGAGGAGGCCCGTGCCATCCGCCGCGACCTCCAGCGGCGCCTGATCGAAACCGCCGAGCGCCGGGGCCAACAGGTGTGGATCCCGGTCACCATCGCCGCCCTGCTCCCCGGGGTGGTCTTCATCGCCATTCCGTTCCTCGAGGCCCTCAGCCTCTTCTCGTCGTCGTAACTCGAAAGGAGTCCCCTTGTCGGAACAGCTCTTGCAGGCCTATGTCTGGGCCCGGTGCCGCGTGGTCGGTTTGACGGCGCGGGACGAACGCGGCGAAGGCGTGGTGTCGTCCGCCATCGCGGTCCTCATCTTCGCCGCCCTCGGCGCCCTCATGTGGGTGGGGTTCCAAAACATCTGGGGCAATGCCAGCAGCCAGACGTCGACCCAGATCGACTCCATCGGTCGATAGCGGAGGGGGGCGGGCCGCCCTCCGCACCTCCCCCCAAGAGCTTGCCGGCCCCTTGGGCCGGCGAGCGGCCAGCCGAGGGGGCCGCCTTCGGCGGCGCTCGCGGCCGGCGGGGAGATGCCTGGCGTGCCGCGACGAGATCGGTGGCGGGCCGATCTCGGCTTGGCTTGGCTTCCTGGTCTTTCTTGGACTGCTGCTGTTTGCGGTGCAGGCGTTGTTCAACCTGTATGCGACCTCGGTGGTCACCGCCGTGGCCTACGACGCGGCTCGGCGGGTCGCGGTTGCCGACGGCGGACCATCCAACATGGCCGCGGCTGAGGCCGATGCGCGGCGGGCGTTGGGGCGGTATGGGCAGCGGGTTTCGTTCGATTGGTCTCGGTCGGATGGGGAGTTCGTGGTGCTCTCGGTGCATGCGCAGAACCCGACGCGACTGTTGCCGTCGATGGCGGGGCCGTTGGCGTTCGACGAGATCGACCGGACGGTGCGGGTGCGGGTGGAGGCGTTCCGGTGACGGGTCGGGGGGAGTCGGGGCAGGTCGCGGGGTTGGAGGCGATCGTGTTCGGGCTGCTCACCTTCGTGGTGGGAGTGCTGCTGGCGGCCAACGGGTGGGCGGTGGTGGACGCCAAGATGGCGATGTCGGCGGCGGCGAGGGAGGCCACCCGGGCCTACGTGGAGGCCCCGGCGGGGTCCGACCCGATGGCACTCGCCCAGGCCGCAGCACAGGAAGCGGTGCGGGGGCACGGCCGCGACCCCGACCGCATGGAGCTGCGGGCGCTCGACTCGGGCTTCGCCCGCTGCCAGGTCGTCCGGTTCGAGGCCCGCTACCAGGTGCCTGCTGTCGGCCTGCCCTTCATCGGCGGCGGTGGGGCCGGCTTCACCGCCACCGCCCGTCATGCGGAGGTGGTCGACCCCTACCGCGACGGCGTCCCGGCCGCCACCACCCGCTGCGACCGTGGCTGACCGGTCCCGCCAACGAGGGAGCGTGCTCCTCCTCTTCCCCGCCGCCGTCCTGATCGTGCTGGTCCTGGCCGCCATCACGGTCGACTCGTCGATCGCGTTCCTCGCCCAGCGGGAGCTGGCCAACGCCACCGCCGCCGCGGCCAACGACGCCGCCACCATGGCCGTCGACGGCCAGGCCTTCTACCGCGACGACCGCATCGAGCTCGATCCGTACGCGGTCGAGACGGTGGCCGAGGAGCGGGTGCGGTTGGCGGTCGACCAGTCCCGCCATCAGGGGCTGCAGGTGCAGGCCACCGCCAGCCCGCCCGCTCGGTCCGGGTGCCCGTGGACGGTTCGGGTAACGGCCTCGTCCCGGGTGGCGTACGTGTTCGCCAAGGCCATTCCGGGCAGCCCCGACGAGGCGTCGGTGCGAGCCACGTCGGTGGCGGGGCCGGAACAGGACTCGACCGCGGCCGCCTGTGGCATATAATGTAATGGTATGAAAGTTCATCGGAAGGTGGCAACTGGTCCGGCGGGTGGCGACCGAATCCGGCGCCAAGCCGAGTTGCTGAGCGCCGCTCGCCATCCAGGAGTGGTCGAGCTGGTGGGGCTCGAGGGCAGCACCGACCGGCCGGTGCTGGTGACGGCCCTGGTCGACGGACCAACGCTGGCCGCGCCACTGCCCCTCACGGTCGAGGAGGTGGCGGGCGTGATCCGGGCCCTGGCCACGACGCTCGGCGACCTCCACGAACTGGGCATCGTCCACGGGTCGGTGGTGGCCGAGCACGTGCTGGTCGGCCCGGAGGTCAGCCGGTGCTGTGCGGGTTTGGCTCCGCCGGGCCGGCCGGCGAGGAGCTGCATCCGGCTCGCGACGTCGCCGCCCTCGGCCGCCTCCTCCGCCGGTTGGCCACCGGGCCGGATGCCCGGGCCCTCCGGCGACTGGCGGAGGCGGCCACGGCCGACGACCCGGCAGCCAGGCCGTCGGCTCGGGAGGTGGCGGCCGAGATCGTGGCCGCGGTGCCCGGGGCCAGGCTGCCGGATGTCACGCCCGCCACCCCCGACCCTGCCCTCGACCTGCGGGCGTTGGTCGCCGGGGCCGCGGAGTGGACGGCGGACCGTGGCCCGGCCCGACGCCGACGCCCGGCGCCCGGCCGTCGCGGCCCCCTCCCCCCGCCGACGGCTGATCCCGGTGCGGACGGGCGCGCTGGCGGGCGGGGTCGTGGCGCTGGTCGCCGTGGCGGTGGTCATGCTCGCCCCGTGGTCGACGCCGGCGGCCGACCGGGTGGCGGCGCCCCCGACAACCGTCTCGCCGCCAACCACCCGGGCAACCGCGTCCACCACCATCCCCCCGACGACGCGGGTCGTGGCCCCCGTCCGGGCCGACTGCCCGGAGGCGATCGCGGTCCTGGTGGCCGACGTCGACGGCGACGGCTGTCTCGACGCTCTCCGCTACGCCGACGGCGTCCTCGAGGCCGTGGGACTGCGATTCGCCCTCGGTCGCGCCGGCGACCAGGTGGCCACCGGCGACTGGTCGTGCCGGGGCGTCCGCACCGTCGTGCTGCTCAGGCCGGCCACGGGCGAGGTCTTCCGCTTCGACACATGGGCCGTCGGCGCTCAGAAGTCGGTCACCGGCTCGGCCGTGGCCACGGTCCCCGGTGGACAGGCCGTGCGCGCCGCCGATGTCGATCGCGACGGCTGCCACGAGGTCGTCGTCGAGCGGGGCGAGCTACCGCCGCAGGTCCTCCGGCTGCCCCGGCCAGCCCCATGAGCCGAAGGGCGAGGCTCCTCCGGCTGGTGGCGTTTGCGGGCGGCGTCGCCGTTGCCCTCGCCGCCCTCGGCGCAACCGGCCACGGTGCGCTCTCCCCTCCGCCACTCGGTGCGCCGGCCCGGTGGCAGGCGTGGTTCGAGCAGCGGGAGCCGGCCGAGGCCGCCTTCTCGATCCTGCGCGTGGCCGCCGTGGGCGGGTGCTGGTACCTGGCCGTGACCACCGCCCTGGGTGCCGTCCTCCGCCTGGTGCGAGCTGAGGGTCTGGTCGCAGTCGCCGACAGGGTCACGGTGGCGCCCGTCCGCCACCTCCTGGCGGGCTCCCTGACCCTCACCCTGGCCGGGATCGGCCCCACCGCCGCCCTGGCCGCAGCCCAACCGGCCACGACCACGACGACCACGATCACGACCACAACGACGACCACCGCCGACACCGTCACCATGGTCCGCCTGCCCGCGGCCGATGCCGAGCCGGACGCCCCGCCGCAGGTCGCCGAGCCCACCCCCGTCGTCGACCGCTACACCGTCGTGCCCGGCGACTGCTTCTGGACGATTGCCGACGATCTCCTCCATCGGGCCTGGGGCCGAGCCCCCACCGACGCCGAGATCGTCCCCTACTGGCTCCGCCTCATCGACGCCAACCGGGCCGAGCTCGCCGATCCGCAAAACGCCGACCTCATCTTCCCGGCCCAGGTCTTCACTGTCCCCACCCCGCCCCCGACGCCGAGCGCCACCTGACGGGCGTCGAACCTCTCCCGATTACTCGCCCGGTACGCTCTTGGCCGGCATTCAGGTGCTGGAGGCAGCCTTCACCTTCGGGGTGACGGTGCGGTGGGTGGACCGGTACGTCGATGCCGACGAGGTGTTCATCCTCAAGATCAAGATCGACGACCCCTGGGGCCGCTCGACGATGTGTTCACCGTGCCGCCCGTGACGTGACCAGGGTGACCAGGTCGGCCACCGTGGTCACGGCCGACAGGTCGGCCTGGGAGAAGATCACGTCGTAGTCGTCCTGCAGCTCGATGGCCATCTCCACCAGGCGGTAGCTGTCCCACACCAGCTCGTTGAGGGCCACGTCCGGCTTGACCTGGGCCTCGGCCACCCCCAGCAGCTCGGCCACCCGGCGGACGATCTCCTCGGTGGAGGGTGCGGGCATGGGTCAGTCCTCCTCGGGACGGGGTCGGGAGTCGAGCAGGAAGCCCAGCCGGGCCTCGTGCTCGGCCAGCGTCTGGGCGTAGACCTCGCGGTCGGCGTCCTTGTACCGGCGGAGGGTCTGGGCGATGGTGTCCTTGCCGAACTTCTCCTCCATGCCGGTCAGCGCGTCCCGCACCCACTGCACGTGCCAGCGCTCGTCCTGCATGATCCGGTCGATCGTCTCCTTGACCTCCACCCGCAGGTCGGGCACGGCCAGGTGCTTGGCGTACTGGTTGATCACCCGGCGCTCGAACACGAGGGTGATGGCCATGATCTCCATCAGGTTGACGGGCAGCCCGGCCGCCTCCAGGTACTGGTCCTGGTAGGCGTCGGCCAGCTTCAGGGGACGGGTGCCCAGCCGCTGGAGGCAGTCGGTCCAGTACCAGGCGTGCTGGGCCTCGTCGGCGAAGTGCTTGGTCAGGTCGTGCTGGATGGGGCTGGGCCGCAGGGTGCGGGCCAGGCGGCCGAAGAACAGCGACCCGTTGATCTCCGAGGTGCGGTAGTAGCTGAGCACCCAGTGCTCGTCGTCAGACAGCAGCACTGCACACCGCGATCGTCAGCCACCCGTCCGGGCGACGCCGGCTCACGTACCGGAACCGCCGCCCGGCCCGGTCGGTGGCGGTGCCGGCCAGGGCGTCGGGGTCGGCCACCCGATAGTCGAGGAGCACCGCCTCCCTGTTGGCGGGCGTCGCCTTGAACACGGCCTCTTTGACCGTCCACAGGCGCAGGAGGTCACCCCGCTCGTCGTCGTGCCACTCATCGGGGTGGAGGTAGAAGCGGGCGGCGCGGGGGTCGACCCTGCGCCATCCCTCGAAGTCGACGCCCAGGCCGTCCTGGTCGCCGTCGCAGCGGGCCGCCACCGCCACCCCCGCCGAGTGGGTGAGCGACAGGCCCCGGTGGGGGAAGGCGATGGTCGCCGTGTCCCGGTCGTCGAGGAGGGCCTTGAGGGCGGCCCGTCCCCGCAGCCAGTCGCCCCGGCGGCCGCCCGGCTGGGGCAGCCGGGCCCGCTCGCCGGGCGACAGGTTGTCGACCGCCGCCGGCGACTGCGACTCGGCCAGGTCCACGTCGACGCCGAGGCCGTCGTCACGCCACCGCATGACGGCCCCACTTGGTCGCCACCAGGCACGCGCACGTCTGCCGGACCAGCTCGGACGGGTCGGCCGGCGGCTGGTAGGCCCCGCCCAGGGCGTCCCGCAGACGGCGGTTGTCGAGCTGCTTGCCCACGAACAGCTGGCGGGCGAAGGGGACCACCGAGCCCAGCGACCGGCGCACCAGCCCGCCACCGAAGGCGTCCACGCCGCTCGCCAACAGGTCGAACGTCTCCCGGTCGCCCAGCAGCGGCCGCAGCACCCGCCGCCGGCGGAAGGCTTCCACCTGCTCGAACGCGTCCCCGACCACGTCGAGGGCGGCGGAGAGGGTGAGGGAGTCGGC
Organism: uncultured Acidimicrobiia bacterium; assembly: GCA_963801205.1. GTDB lineage: Bacteria > Actinomycetota > Acidimicrobiia > Acidimicrobiales > AC-14 > JAXDMK01. Next base: position 431,182 of record CAWDDV010000009.1, on the reverse strand, counting down.
CGCCGAGTGAGCCACGTGGTAGACGCCGCCGGCCGCAGCGTCGTCCATCAGGGCGACGATGGCCCCGGCCACGAAATCGCCGGTGACCAGGTACAACGGCGTCGACCCCTCACCCGGCACCAGTGGCAGGAGGCCGTGGAACCACAGCTTGAGCGTCTCGTGGAAGGCGTTGTACTGGGTCACCCGGCCCGAGTCGTCGTCGGCGATCACCGTCGCCACCCGCAGGATGCGCCACGGCAGGTCGTCGGCCGCCGCCACCCGACGTTCGGCCTCCCCCTTCGACCACTCGTAGTCGTTGGCGTAGCCGGCCTCGTCGCCGTAGAGCCGCTCCTCTACCGGGCCGGCCCGCAGGCCGGTGGCGTACACCGTGCTCACCAGTCCGAAGCCCTCCAGCCGGGGGCACTCCCGGGCGAAGGCCAGCACCCGCTCGGTGCCCTCGACGTTGACGGCCCGGGCCGCCTCCCGGTCGACGTCGAAGCGGGTGATGGCCCCCGAGTGCACCACGTGGGTGATGGCCTCCCGCTGCTCGGCCGTCACCGCGGCGAAGGGGTCGGCGTCGGCCAGGTCGCCCGTCGCCCGCCCGTGGGCGATGACGTCGACGCCCGCCCGCCGGTAGCGCTCGGCCACCAGTCCCCCGACATACCCACCGGCGCCGGTGACGAGGGCGGTCACAGCGGCGGCCAGGGCCGACCGGCCCGAAGTGGTGGACGAAGGCGGCCAGCCACCGCTCGATGCCGAAGGCGATGCAGGCGGTGCGAACCGGCGCCCCGTCGCGCTCGATGTCGAAGGCCCGCCCGAAGTGGTCGTGGTGGAGGTTCGTCGACGCGATCGCCAGCCGGTCGTCGAACGGCAGCTCGAGCTTGGTGGGGTCGACCTGCTGCATCAGGTACTGCGGGTTGCGGGAGGGGCGGAAGAACGGGTCGCTGGCCTGCTCCCAGCGCAGGGGCAGGCCGATGGCGGCCACCAGCCGGTCGACCTCGGCCGTGGCCGCCTCCAGGAACCCTCGGGCCTCGTCGGCCGTCCCCATGCACACGATCTCCCGCATGGTGAAGCTCCACTGGCGCTCGAGGGGCACGTAGTGGGTCTCCCGCCGGAAGCAGGTGTTGCGGGTGGTGAAGTACCGGGCCCGTCGAAGCGCGGGCCCCGGTGGTGGGCGTAGAGGTGGTAACAGGCGGCGGGGGTGAGCACGTCGCGGATGGGAGCCAGATCGGTGGGGTGGACTCGACCGTCGCCGTCGACCGGCTCGCCGTCGGTGAAGCGGGCCACGTTGTCGTCGTCGGGGTCGAGGGAGGCGGGGAACGTGGCCAGCTGGGGGAAGGAGCGGAACCAGTCGATGCGCTCGAGCACGCTCGCGGCCAGGAAGGTCGGGAAGCGGTGGTCGGCCGCGTCCCAGTCGGCCGCCCACGCCAGGAAGCGGCGGTCGAGGCGGTCGGCCAGGTCGAGCAGCGGCCCGGTGAGCACCGACTGCCCGTTGTCCATCCACGTGAGGCCGGGCACGTTCATCGCGCGTGAAGAAGGTGGCGTGGATGGTGTCGATGCTCTTGAACACGCCCGCCTTCAGCCGGCCGGGGTCGATGGGCGCCTGGCGGAGCTCTTCGATGTAGAGCAGCAGGTCGGCCACCTGGAGCGACGTGAGGTAGCGGCGCTCGATGACGGGGGTGCCGTCGGCCGGCTCACCCTCGGGGACGTCGGGGTTGTGGGCCCGGATCCACGCCCGCAGCGCCTCGCGTTCCTCCTGCTCGGTCACCGCGCCACCAGGACTCCCGCCTCGACCAGCGGCCGCAGGCAGAACCGGGTGATCTCGTCCCGGTGGGCGGTGGTGGCGGGGTGGTCCCACGCCTCCCGCGCCACCGCCCACGGGTCGGCCAGGCCGGCGTCCCGGTACATGTCGGGGTTGTAGTACTCCCGCCAGGTGGCGGTGACGTAGGCGTCGAGGTAGGCCCGGACACCGGCGACCACCTCTGGCGACCAGGTGCCGGACCACTCCTGCCACAGGGCGGCCACGATCCGCCGTCCGAACACCAGGTGGCGGGACTCGTCGGCGTGGTGGTGGGCGTTGATCTGGCGGGCGACGGGGACGAGCCGCTCGTCCCGCCCCATGGCCACGTTGTACCGGTCGACGATCTCCTCGAAGATCGCCACCCGGGCGAAGAAGAGGAAGTCCTCCTCGCCGGGGACGTACTCCCGGGGGAACTCGACCTTGCGGTCGGGGTAGACCTTGCCCCCGTAGCGGGTGCAGAACGTCCCGAACCACACGCTGTGCTTGTTCTCCTCGTCGAGGAAGTGGTGGAGGTACTCGGCCACCGGCTCCATGCCCGGCTGGTAGAGGCGGTGGGCCAGGCCCTCCATGAGCATGCGCTCGCCGTGGATGTTGAGGCTGCAGAAGTTGACCGCCTCCCAGAAGCTGAGCACCCGGCGTCGCTCGTCGGACAATCCCTCCCACGCCGGCGTGCCGTACAGGGACACGTACTCGGGGCTGGTGAACCACTGGGCCCGGTCGAGCTGCTCGGGCCAGTCGATCGCCTCGTACGGGTTGAGGTAGTTCCGCCGGGAGGACGCGCTCAGCTTGCGGACGGTCTCCGCCAGGTCGGTCACCACCGTCACTGGGCCTCGAGCAGGACGGCCTGCCAGTTCATCCCGTAGCCGGCCATCGTCAGCAGGACGTGCTGGCCGGGCCGGACGAGGCCCTGCGTCGCGCAGGTAGGCCAGGTTGACGATGTTGTCGCCGCTGATCACATGGGCCACGTCGGGCAGCGAGGGGGCGTACACCTTGGCCGCGTCGATGCGCAGCAGGCGGGACAGGATCTGCCACGCCTTGACGTCGGTGTTCTGGGGGACGACCCAGTCGACGTCGTCGACGGTGAGGCCGGCCCTGGCCAGCAGCTCGGTGACCAGCCGGTGGGTGTAGGCGAAGTAGCTGCCGACCGTCTCGTCGTCGTCGGCCGCCACCATGGCCCCGTTGGTGATGTGGTGGGCCGCCACGAGGCGGTAGGCGGCCGGGTGGCGGGACACGACGCAGGCGGCGGCCCCGTCGGAGATCAGGCTGTATGCCTGCTCGTACTCGGCGCCGGGAGGGAAGCGGTCGGCGCTCACGCACAGGACGCGGGCCACGGACGCGTCGGTGGCGAGCAGGCCGTGGGCGATGCGCAGGGACCCGAGCATGCTGGTGCACGCCTGCTGGCCGATCCCCACCACGAAGGCGTGGTCGAGGCCGAGGTCGGCCTGGAGGCGGCTGACGGGGAAATCCATGAGGTGCTTGACGTCGGACGTCTCGGCGAACCGGGCCGGGTCGCCGAGGTTGGCGTTGGCCGGGATGCACGTGGCGTAGACGATGGCGTCGATCTCCCCCAGGCCGTCCCCGATGGCCTCCACCGCCCCCCGGGCCAGGTCGTAGGCGGTCTCGCCGTCGGCGCAGGTGTGGTGCCAGCGGAAGCCCGACTGGAGGAAGGCGGCCGCCGGGTTGTGGGCCCGTCCGGCGGCGACGCTGTCCTCCACCCCATGCTTCAGGCGGCCGAGGGCGAACCCGAAGTGGTCGACGAAGGCGTCGGTCACCTCGGGACCGCCTGGGCGTCGAGCAGCTTGACGACCTCGGCCCGGCGCAGGGAGCGCTTCGCCGTCTTGGGCAGTTCCCCGTCGTGGAGGCGGATCACGGTCGGCCGCTTGTAGCCGGCGAGCCCGGCGGTCAGCCGGCGCACCTCCTCGGCCGCCGTTTCCTCCGTCATCGGCGCGGCCGGGACCACGACCGCGCACACCTGCTCACCGGCGCGCCCCCGCCAGCACCGGCGCCTCGCCAGCCGACCACGCACACCTCGGAGAATCGGACGCCGCGGGCCAGCGCCGTCTCCACCTCCTCCGGCTGCACCTTCTTGCCGGTGTCGAGCACGATCAGGCTCTTGGCCCGGCCGGTGACGAACAGGTACCCGTCCTCGTCCCGCCGCCCGAGGTCGCCGGTGTGCAGCCACCCTTCCGGATCGATGGCCTCCCGGGTGGCGGCCTCGTCCTCCCAGTAGCCGAGCATCACGCCGGGGCCCCGCACGAGGATCTCGCCGTCGGGACCGATGCGGACCTCCGTCCCGGGCAGGGGCCGTCCGACCGAGCCGGCCCGGTTGTGGCCGGGGCTGTTCATGGAGACGGTGGGGGCGGCCTCGGTGAGCCCGTACCCCTGGTACAACCCGATGCCGAGGCGGTCGAAGAAGGTGACGATCTCGACGTCGAGGGGCGCACCGCCGCAGTAGAGCGACCGCAGCCGGCCGCCCAGGCGGCGGTGGAGGGGGGCGAACAGCAGCCGGCGGAGCCGGGCCGAGCGGACGGCGCCCGCCACTCGCCCGGCGGCGCCCAGGTAGGCACTGCGGCCGGCCGCCAGCTCGATGTGGCGCTTGAACATGCGGGCCACGACCGGCACGACCACCATCTGGGTGGCCCGGGACTGGCGCAGCAGGGACGCCAGCTCGCCGGGCACGATGCTGTGGGCCACATGGGTGGACGAACCGGCCGCCAACGCCGGCAGCAGGCCGCAGCACAGCTCGAGCAGGTGGTTCGGGGGCAGGACCGACAGCCAGCGGGCGTCGGCGTCGGTCCCCTGGACGGCGCTGGCCGCGGCCACCACGTAGGCCAGGTTGGCGAAGGAGAGGAGCACGCCCTTGGGCTCGCCCGTGCTCCCCGACGTCCACACCAGCACGGCCGGCTCGTGGTCGGGCCTCGACACCTCGACGCCCGTCGACGCCTCCGCTGGTGCCGGGACCGACGGGTCGAGCACGGGCGCCCCGTCCCGCCACCGCCCGGCGTAGACGGGGGGAACGACGGCCGCCGCCAGCCGCGACCGCCGGGCGAGGGCGTCCAATTCGTCCGCCGTGAGCTTGACGTCGAGGGGGACGGCGATGGCCCCCCGCCGGAGGATCCCGAGGAAGGCCGCCGCCCAGCCCGCCCCCGGCTCGGCCAGCAGCGCCACCCGGTCACCGGTGCCGACGCCCACCGCGGCCAGTGCGGCCGCCATCGCCGACGACTGCCGGTCGAGCTCGGCGTAGGTCAGGGAGCCGATGGCGGTTCGGTCGGCCACCGACGGGTCGCCCCGGTGGGCCCAGCCGTCGAGCAGGTCCGCTGACCGCATCGCCGCCGGACGCAACATGCCATGAGTGTACGGACGGCCCCGTGGTACAAGAGGGCGGTGGCGGAGCGTGCGGTGGTGGAGCGAGTCGTCCTTCCCGATGCCGTCGTCGACAAGCTCTACTTCGCCCAGGTGCGGGAGGACCCCGTCCTCGAGATCGAGGCCCTGGCCCCGGCGGCGGGCGAGACGCTGGTCGTGGTCGGCTCGGGTGGCTGCACCGCCCTGTCCCTGCTGGCGGCGGGGGCGGGACAGGTGGTGGCGGTCGACCTCAACCGGGCCCAGAACTCGCTCACCGAGCTGAAGGCGGCGGCCATGGGCACCCTGACCGCAGACGAGGTCGTCGGGTTCCTCGGCGGCGTCCCCATGGCCGAGGACGACCGCCGCCGGTGCTACCAGCGGGTGGCGCCGTCACTGGGCTCCCAGGCCCGGGACTGGTGGGACGCCCACCCCGGCCCCATCGGCAAGGGTGTGCTCGGCTCGGGGGTGACCGAGCGCTTCATCGGCGGGGTGATGGAGGTGGTGAAGAAGGGCATCCACCCCCGCCGCCGGGTCCGCCGCCTCCTCGCCTGCCGCACGCTCGACGAGCAGCGCGCCTTCTACCGGCGGGAGTGGGACACCCGCCGCTGGCGGCTCCTGTTCACCCTCCTCCTCAACCGGGCCGTCTTCCGCAAGACCTACCACCCGGCGTTCTTCGAGCACGTGGACAACCCCAGCTTCGCCCGCCACTTCCAGGCCCTGGCCGAGCACTCGCTGACCGAGGTGCCCGTCGCCACCAACTACTTCGTGCACTTCATGCTCACCGGCGCCTACCCGGTCGCCGTCCCCGGTGGCCTGCCGCCCTACCTGGCACCAGAGGGCGCGGCCGTGGTCGCCTCGGCGCTCGACCGGCTCACCCTCGTCGACGGCGGCTACACGTCCTACCTGCGCACCCGCCCCGACGCCAGTGTCCACGGCTTCGCCATCTCCAACATCCTGGAGTGGTTCACGCCCGAGCAGTCCGACGAGCTGTTCGCCGAGGTGGTGCGCACCGCGGTGCCCGGCGCCCGCTTCGTGTTCCGCAACTTCGTGGGCTGGACGGAGGTCCCCGAGCGCTGGCGGGACATGGTGGTGGAGGACCGGGCGGTGGGCGAGGAGCTGATCACGCGGGACCGGAGCGCGGTGCAGCGGCGCATCGCCGTCTGCCGGGTGAAGCCCTGACCACCGCCAGCCGCGCCCGGGACGCCACCCCGGCCGACAACGACGCCCTGGTGGCCCTGTCGGTCGCCTGCCCGATGGAGGGCGATATCGGCCTGGCCGTCGACCGCGCCCCCGCCTTCTTCGCCCTCAACCGCCTGGAGGGCGACACCTGGCGGGTGGGCGTGGTCGACAGTCCCGACGGTCCCGACGGTCCCGGCCGGCCGGTCGGGTGCATCGCGGTGGCCGAGCGGGTGGTCTTCTACAACGGCGTGGCCACGCCCGCCATGTACGTCAGCGACCTGAAGGTCCACCCCGGTCACCGGGGCGGCGGGGTGGCCGACGCCCTCTCGGTGTGGGCCCGGGACGTCTGCGTGGCAGCCCACGGGCCGGGGGTCCTCACCTTCCTCACCATCCTGGCCGGCAACCAGTCCATGGCCCGGCGCATGGACGGTCCCCGGGGCCTGCCCCACATCGACCGGGTGGCCACCCTGCGCACCCACACCATCCCCCTGGTCTGGCGGCGCCGCCGGCCGGACGCGGGGGTCGAGGTGCGCCGGGCCGGGCCCGACGACGTGGGCGACATGGCCGCCCTGTGGTCGTGGGTCGGGCCGGGACGCCAGTTCGCGGCGGTGATCGACCAGGGGTCCTTCTCGGCGTGGGTCGACGCCGCCCCCGGCCTGACCATCTCCGACTACCGCGTCGCCCGCCGCCCCGACGGCGAGCTGGCCGGGTTCGTCGGCGTGTGGGACCAGTCGGCCATCAAGCGGCTGCGGGTGACGGGGTACTCCCGAAAGCTGGGCGCTGCCCGCCGGGTGTTCAACGCGGTGGCCCCTCTCGTCGGTGCCACCCGCATGCCTCCGCCGGGTGGCGCCCTCCGCAACCTGACGGCGGTGCACGTGTGCGTCCCGCCGGAGGAGCCCGCCGTCCTGCGGGCGCTCGTGATCGACGTCTACCACGAGAACCGCCGGCGGGGCTTCTCGTTCCTCAACGTGGGCCTCGACGTGACCGACCCGCTCTCCGCCGCCCTCGACGGACTGCTCTCGCAGCCGACCGACGTGTGGGTCTGCGTGGCCCGCCTGGAGGACGAGCCGACCGGCCCGACCGCCGACGGCCGCCCCGTCCACCACGAGATCGCGCTGGTCTAAGCCGGCGTCAGGCGGAGCTGGAGGTCGTCGAGGCGGCGGACGAGGGCGTCGGCGTCGGTGCCGAAGAGACCGGCGATGGCCCGGATGTCGTCGTGGCGGATGGTGAGCACCCGGCCGTTGAAGTCCTGCCGCAGCACCTGGATGCTCGACAGGTACTTGTGCACCATGTCGAGCTCGGGGTCGGGCTCGAGGTTCTCGAAGCGGGAGAGGTCGAACGTGATCTTCCGGGGCGAGCCCGACGACGGGGCCGACCGCTCGGAGTCGCCGCCGCCGGCCTCACCCGCCGCCGCCACCGCCGGCGCCTCCCCTTCGCGGGGCAGGAGCTGGTCGACGGGGACGCTGTAGAAGTCGGCCAGGCGCTGCAGGCGGGGGACGGAGATGACCCGCTCGCCCCGCTCGTAGGCACCGAGCACGGAGGCCTTGAACTCCTGGTCGGACGCGGCTTCGACCTCCTGCAGGGACAATCGCTTCTGCCTGCGGATGGCCCGTAGGCGCTGGCCGACCCGTCGGGCGTAGGTCTGCGCCGGGCCTGCCAGCTCGGTGTCCTCGTCCACGACCGAGCCCCCCTTCACGTCGCCGGCCGCGACACGTTATCTCGCTCTCCGTCACCACGGCAATCTCGCTCCGTGACAATCGGCTCGCGGTCCGTGACCAATGGCTACGCTCCGTGCGTGGATATCGGACGTCGCCGGTCCCGGAGCGCGGTCGTCGCCGCCCTGGTGGCGGTGCTCCTGCTGGCCGCCTGTACCGACGACGACGACGACCCCGGCCCCACCACCACCACGCCGGGTTCCACCACCACCTCCAGCAGCGTCCCCACCGGTGTGACGACGACGACCTCGACCGCCGTCCCGCTGGCGCCGCCCCAGGTCACGGGGCTGACGGCGACCTCGGGCGGCGGCAGCGGCGAGACGCTCATCACCTGGCCGCCCCTGCCCATCGAGGCCCACGTCGCCTCCTACAAGCTCTACAAGCGCCAGGCCGACGGTACCGAGCTGGCCCCCGCCACCGTCACCGACGCCACCCTGGGCATCGCGCCTGGACGCCTGGGGATCGTCGACGCCCCCGATACCGGCCCGTGGGCCACACCGACCCTCGAGCCCGACCCCGGCCCCCGCTGTTACAAGGTCAGCGCCGTCTCCGACGCCGGCGTCGAGGGGCCGCAGTCGGCCGAGGCGTGCGGGTCACCCGTGGGGGGCTAGCAGCCCGCTGCGCAGGGCCACCAGCAGCGTCCCCGCCACCACCGCCGCCGTCTCCGTCCGCAGCACGTTCGGCCCCAGCCCCACCGTCGCCAGCCCCCCGCCGAGCTCGGAGGACGGGTCCCAGCCCCCCTCCGGTCCTACCAGCACCAACGGACGTTCCAACGACGGCGGGTCGCCCCCCGCCACCGCCAGCGCCGCCCCCGGCCGCCGGGCCACGTCGCCGAAGCCGGCCGGCGGCTCGACCACCGGCAGCCACGCCCGGCGGCTCTGCATGGCCGCTTCCCGAGCCACCCGCCGCCACCGCTCCACCGCCGCCACCGCCCGGTCGCCCGTCCACCGCACCACCGACCGGGCCGCCATCAGGGGGACGATGCGATCGACGCCCAGCTCGGTGAGCTTCTGCACCGCCCACTCGGGGCGGTCGCCCTTCACCGGCGAGAACGCCACCGTCACCAGGGGCGTCGGCGCCGGCTCCCTCACCACCTCGCCGTCGACCTCCAGCGCAGACGCACCAACCCAGCGGCACGGCACCCACCGGCCGGCCCCGTCGGACGCGGTCACCTCCTCCCCTGTCCGCAGGCGCAGCACCCGCTCCAGGTGGTGGTGATCGGCAGCCTCCAACACGGGCGCCGACAGGTCGGCGACGAACACGTGCGCCGCCGCCATCGAGGCCGGGGCTTACTTGAACGCCGAGCGGACCCGGGCCAGGAAGCCGGTGTCGGGCGGGGCCACGTCCTCGCCCCGGGCAGTGGCGAGCAGCCGCAGCAGCTCCTCCTGCTCCTTGGACAGGTCGGTGGGCGTGTCGACCACCACCTGCACCAGCAGGTCGCCCCGGCTGCCACCGCCGCCCACCCGGGGGACCCCCCGTCCCCGCAGCCGGAAGACCCGGCCCGGCTGGGTGCCCTTGGGGATGACCAGGTCCTCGGTGCCGTCGAGCGTCTCGTAGTGGATGACCGCCCCCAGCGCGGCCTGGGCCATGGGGACGTGGAGGACGTGCACCAGGTCGTTGCCCTGACGGACGAAGCGCTCGTCGGCCCGCACCCGCAGGTGGACGTAGAGGTCGCCCGGAGGGCCGCCCCGAGGGCCGACCGCCCCCCGGCCCGCCACCTTGAGCGTGCTCCCGTCGTCGACGCCGGCGGGTACGTCGACGGTGTACGTGCGCTCGTCGGTGCGGCGCCCCTCGCCCCGGCAGTCGGGGCAGGGCGACGTCACCATCTGGCCCACCCCCCCGCACCGGGGGCACGGGCTGGACGTGATCATCTGGCCGAGGATCGACTGGCGGGTGCGTCGGATCTCGCCCGTCCCCTCGCACTGGGAGCAGGTCACGGGACCGGTGCCGGCCTTGGCGCCCGAACCGGAGCACGTCTGGCAGGTGACCGGCAGCCGCAGCCGGACCTCGTGGGACACGCCGAACACCGCCTCCTGGAATTCGAGCTGGACGGCGGTCTCCACGTCGTTGCCCCGGGGCGGTCCCGCCTGCCGGCGCCCGCCGGCGCCGAACGGAGACCCCCCGCCGAAGAACGACTGGAAGATGTCGCCCAGGTTGGCGCCGAAGATGTCGTCGAAGCCGGGCCCGCCGGGGGCGCCCGTCCCCCGCAGTCCCTCGGGGCCGAAGGTGTCGTAGCGGCGCCGGCGCTCGGGGTCGCGCAGGGTCTCGTAGGCGACGGTGACCAGCTTGAACCGGTTCTCGGCGTCGGGGTCGCCGGGGTTGGCGTCGGGGTGCAACTCCCGGCCGGCCCGGTACGCCTTCTTGAGCTCGTCCTCGGTGGCATTGCGGCTCACGCCCAACAGGCCGTAGAAATCCTCCGGTTGCTCGGCCACGTCTCCCTCAGCTCTCGCTCAGGGCCCGGCCCAGGCGCTGGCTGACGGCGGCGACCGCGGCCATGGCCTGGGGGTAGTTCATCCGGGTGGGGCCGAGCACCCCGATGGTGCCGGCCCGGCCCCCGTCGACCTCGTAGGGCGCGACGATGATCGAGCACTCGGTGAGGGACTCGACCCGGTGCTCGGTGCCGATGACCACGTTGAGGCGGTCGTCGTGGAGGGCTTCCCGCAGGAGGGTGACCACCACGTACTGCTGTTCGAGGATGGTGAGCACCTGGCGGACGGTGGCCACCGCCTCGAAGGTGGCCGCCATGTGGGACGCCCCGTCGACGAAGACCTGCTCCGCCTCCCGCTTGTGGTGGTCGATGAGGCCGATGCGGGCGGCCGCCACCAGCCGGTCGGTGGCGTCGTTGCCCGTCGGGACGATCATGCGGTCGTCGCTGATCGGGTAGCCGACGAGGTGGCCGGTGAGGTGGGCGCCGGCGGCCGCCAGGTGGTCCTCACCCACGGTGGGGTCGATCTCGAGGGTGGCCTTCTCGATGGCGCCGGTGGACAGCACCGCCACCACCAGCGCCACCCGCGCCCCGAGGCCCACGATCTGCACCGAGCGCACGGTGGCGTCCTCGTGCTGGGGGGCGACGACCATGGCCGCGTAGTGGGTGAGGCTGGAGAGCAGGCAGCTGGTGTCGTGCAGCATCTCCTCCAGCTGGCCGTGGGCCCGGGCGAAGAAGGTCTGGACCTGGTGTTTCTTGGCCGGCTCGAGCACTCCTGCGGGCGTGCTGACGCTGATCGTGTCGACGAAGAAGCGGTAGCCCTTGTCGGTGGGGATGCGCCCGGCGCTGGTGTGGGGGTGGGCGAGGAAGCCGTCCCGCTCGAGGGCGGCCATCTCGTTGCGGACGGTCGCGGGCGAAACGCCCAGGTTGTGGGCGCGCGCCAGGTGGGCGGAGCCCACCGGCTGCGCGGTCTGGATGTACTCCTGGACCACGGCCCGGAGGATGGCGGCCTTGCGATCGTCCAGCATGGTTGAACGTCGATGATACCGAGGGGTCGTGGTTGTGGGTCGAACCGGGCCGGCTCAGACCGCCACGACCACCAGCCCGGGGATGTCGACGTAGCCGCTGTCCTGGGTGACGATGGGCACGCCGAGGGCCATGGCCGTGGCTGCGATCCACGAGTCGTTGACCGCCATCCGCTGCCCGCTGTCACGCAGGAGTAGCCGCAGGCGGGACCACGCCTCCGCCACCGCGTCGTCCACGGGCACCGGCTGGAGAGCGAGCGCGTGGGTCAGCGTGGCCAGCCGACGGTCACGGGTGGCGAGGTCGTCGGCCGCCAGGACTCCCGCCCGCAGCTCGCCGATGGTGATCACGGAGACGGCGAGCTCGTCGGGCAGTTCCTCCCGACGGAGCGGGCCCGACTCCCGGGCGATGAACACGCTGGTGTCGGCCAGGCCGCGGGTCACCGCCGCGGCACGTCGTCAGTGGTGTCGGGGGCCAGCTCGCGCAGCTGCCGGGCGAGGTCGGCGTCAGCCTGGTGCTCGACGATGCGCCGGACGAACTCGTCGCGAGGCAGCCATCGCCGCTGCCGGCCGATCGGCTGGAGGACGGCGACCGGTCGGCCCTGGACTGTGATGGTGATCGTCTCCCCCGCCTCGACCCGCTCGAGCAGCTCCCGTGTGTTGTTACGCAGCTCGCGAGAGGCCACATCGATCACCGCTGGTGACCGTAGCACTTGTGCGACGGCGGCGCTGGCGCCGGTCAGGTGCGACCATTGGGGCGTGGGTGACATCGGCCACGAGTGGGCCCGGCGGGACGGCGCGGTCGTGTGGCACGGGTTCACGCCGATGGACGACTACCTCGCCGGCGAGCCGATCGTGGTCGACCGGGCCGAGGGTCACCATCTGGTCGGCGTCGACGGGACCCGGTACCTCGACGCCATCTCGTCCCTGTGGGTGAACACCCTCGGCCACCACGTCCCCGAGCTCGACGACGCCGTGCGCCGGCAGCTCGACCGGGTGGCCCACTCCACCCTCCTGGGCCACGGCAACCGGGTGGTGGTCGAGCTGGCGGAGGCCCTGGCCGCGGTGGTGCCGGTCGACGACGCCCGCTTCCTGTTCGCCGGCGACGGCGCCTCGGCGGTGGAGCAGGCGCTCAAGATCGCCTTCCAGTACTGGGTCAACCTCGGCCGCCCCGAGCGCAACCGCTTCCTCGCCTTCGGCGGCGCCTACCACGGCGACACCGTGGGGGCCCTGTCGTTGGGGGACGGTGGGCTGGGCCCGACAACTCTGGGATCGGGCGTGTTCGACCCCCTCCGGTTCCCCGTGCTGCGGGCGCCCACCTTCGACGACGATCCCGACTTCAAGGTCGCCGTCGACCTCGTCCACGAGCACGCCGGCGAGCTGGCGGCGGTGGTGGTGGAGCCGCTGGTGCAGGGGGCGGCGGGCATGCGCCTGGCGCCGGCGGCCTCCTTCGCCCGCCTGGCCGGCGCCTGCCGAGAAACGGGAACGCTGCTGGTCTACGACGAGGTGGCCACCGGCTTCGGCCGCACCGGGACCCTGTTCGCGGCCGACCAGTGCGGCGGCCGGCCCGACCTGCTCTGCCTGGGCAAGGGCCTCACCGCCGGCTACCTGGCCATGTCGGCCACCGTGGTCGCCGGCCGGGTGGCCGCCACCTTCGGGCCCGGGGCCGGCACCTGGCCCACGGCCACTCCTACGGCGGCAACGCCCTGGCCGCGGCGGTCGCCCTCCGCCACCTGCAGCTTCTCGCCGAGTGGCGGGTGCTCGACAACGTGGCTGCCCGCTCGGCCCAGCTCCGCCGCCTGCTCGACGAGCGCATCCGCCCGCTCGCCGGCGTCGTCGACATCCGCCTGTGCGGGCTCATGGGTGGGGTCGACGTGGCCGGCGGTGCCGAGCGCGGCCGCCACGTGTGCGCCGCCGCCACCCGGGCCGGCGTCCTCCTCCGGCCGCTCGGCGAGACTGTCGTGCTCATGCCCCCGCTCACCGTCACCGAGGCCGAGGTCGAGCGCATCGTCGACGTCCTCGGCCGCGCCATCGATGGCTGACCGGGTGGGCTCTGGTGGCTGGGCCGCCTGGGCCGACGACCAGTGCCGGCGGGTCGCCGCCGCCGGCCAATGGCGGACGGTGCGCGACCGCGACGCCGCGCCCTCGGCCACCTTCGCCTCCAACGACTACCTCGGCCTGTCCCAGCACCCGGCGGTGGTGGCCGCCGCCCACGCCGCCCTCGACCGGTGGGGCGCGGGGGCAGGATCGGCCCGGCTGGTGGCCGGGGCCCGCTCGGTCCACTCGGAGCTGGAGGCCGAGCTGGCGGACTGGAAGGGCACCGAGGCCGCCCTCCTGTTCCCCACCGGCTACGCCGCCAACCTGGGCGTGCTCACGACCTTCGGCCCGCCGGCGCCCGCATCCTGAGCGACGAGCGCAACCACGCCTCGATCGTCGACGGCTGCCGCCTGGCCCGAGCTGCGGTCGAGGTCTACGACCACGCCGACCTGTCCCACCTGGCCGACCTGCTGGCCGGGGACGCCCACCACGCCCGCCAGACGGTCGTCGTCACCGACACCGTGTTCTCCATGGACGGCGACGTGGCGCCGGTCGACAAGCTGGCCCGGCTCTGCGCCGACCACGGCGCCCTCCTCGTCCTCGACGAGGCCCACGCCGTCCTCGGCCCGACGCCGACCCCCGTCGAGCTCGACGGCGTCGAGCACCTCCGCGTCGGCACCTTGTCCAAAACCCTCGGCTCGGTGGGCGGGTTCGTGGCCGGCAGCCGGTGTTTCGTCGACCTCCTCGTCAACCGGGCCCGGTCGTTCATCTTCACCACCGCCTCCGCCCCCGCCGACGCCGCCGCCGCCCTGGCCGCCCTCGGCGTCCTCCGCTCCGACGAGGGCCGCCTCCTCACCGAACGCCTGCGCCGGCACGTGACGACGGTGGCCGGCACCAGCCACCCCTCGCCCATCGTGCCCGTGATCCTGGGCGACGAGCAGGCCGCCCTCGACGCGTCCGCCGCCCTGGCCGCCCAGGGCCTGGTGGTACCCGCCATCCGCCCGCCGACGGTCGCCCCCGGCACGTCCCGCCTCCGGGTCAGCCTGTCGGCGGCCCACACCGACGACCAGGTCGCCCGTCTCACCGAGGCCCTGCGTGCCCTGGCGTCCTGACCGCCTGGTCGTCGTCCTCGGCACCGAGACCGGCGTCGGTAAGACGTGGGTCACGGCCGGGATCCTGCGGGAGCTCTGCCTCGACGGGGGGCGGGCGGTGGCCCGCAAGCCGGTGCAGTCGTTCGCCCCCGAGGAGGCCGACGGCGCCGCCACCGACGCCCACGTGCTGGCTGGCGCGGCCGGGGAGGCGCCGGAGGACGTGTGCCCCCGCCATCGATGGTACGAGGTAGCCCTGGCCCCGCCCATGGCCGCCGCCGTCCTCGGACGGCCGGCGTTCAGCGTGGACGACCTCGTCGAGGAGCTGGCCTGGCCCGCGGAAACCACCATCGGGCTGGTCGAGACCGCCGGCGGACCTAGGTCGCCCATCGCCGCCGACGGCGACAGCGTCGACCTGTGCACCGCCCTCTCCCCCGACCTCCTGGTGCTGGTGGCCGACGCCGGGCTGGGGGCCATCAACGCGGTACGGCTGTCGGTCGAGGTCCTCCTCACCGGCTGCGCCCCGGTGCTGGTCGTGCTCAACCGGTGGCAGGCCACCGACCTCCAGCGCCGCAACCGGGAGTGGCTGCGGCGGGACGGCTACCAGGTGTCGACATCGGTGGCCGACGTGGCCGCCCGCATCACCCACCGGCGGCTGTAGCCACCACGTCGGGGCCCTCGACAGCCTCGCGGGCACGGCGCGGCCCGGGCGCGCCTAGATTGCGCGGCACCGTATGACCAGGGTCGGCGAGTGACCTCACGTCTCAAGAGCGGGCATCCCCGGCTGGACCTCGTCCTCGGTGGAGGCCTCTCGAAGGGCGCCCTCACCCTCATCACGGGGGCGCCGGGCACCGGCAAGACCCTCCTGGCCCAGCAGTTCGTGTTCTCCAACGCCAGTCCGGAGGCGCCGGCGCTCTACGTGTCGACCGTCTCGGAGCCGATGGACAAGATCCTCCGCTACGGCCGCAGCCTGGCGTTCTTCGACGCCACCATGGTCGGGAAGGCGGTGTTCTACGAGGACCTGGGCGGTCTGCTCGACGAGCGGGGCCTGCCCGCCTTCGTTGACCGCCTCCAGGCCCTGATTGGGGAGCACCGGCCGGCCATGATCGTCATCGACAGCTTCAAGGCGCTGCACGCCTTCGCCCGGGAGCCGAGCGACTTCCGCTGGTTCCTCCACGACTTCGCGGCCCGGCTGTCGGCGTCGGGGGCGTCGTCGTTCTGGGTGGGCGAGTACGGGCTGGACGACATCGCCCGGGAGCCCGAGTTCGCGGTGGCCGACGCCATCATCCAGCTCTCGTCCAACATGATCAACGAGCGGGAGAACCGGGTCCTGCAGGTGCTCAAGCTGCGGGGCAGCGGGTTCCTGTCCGGCCAGCACGCCTACCGCCTGTCGGAGAAGGGCGTCGACGTCTTCCCCCGCCTGGCGGACATCGGCGACCCCACCGGCTACGACCTGTCCGACGAGCGCATCTCCTCGGGCATCCCCGCCCTCGACGAGATGCTGGGCGACGGCTACTGGCCGGGCGCCTGCACGATGGTCGCGGGACCGTCCGGGTCGGGCAAGACGGTGATGGGGCTGAGCTTCGTCTTCGGGGGCGCGGCCCAGGGCGAGCGGGGCCTCATCGCCAACCTGCAGGAGAACCCGAGCCAGCTCCAGCGCACGGCCCGGGGCTTCGGCTGGTCGCTGGAGGACCCGAACGTGCTGCTGCTCTACCGGTCGACGGTCGACCTCTACATCGACGAGTGGGTCTACTCGGTGCTGGAGGCGCTCGAGTCGCAGAACATCACCCGCCTGGTCATCGACAGCCTGGGCGACCTCGCCTTCGCCTCCCCCGACCAGGTCCGGCTGCGGGAGTACATCTACTCGCTCATCCAGCGCTGCTCCCGCCGGGGGATCAGCGTGCTGATGACGATGGAGGTCCCCGATCTCTTCCACCTGTCACGGCTGTCGGACACAGGGATCTCGAACATGTCCGACAACGTGATCCTGTTGCAGTTCGTGCGCGACGAGTCCCGCGTGAAGCGGGCGCTCACTGTCCTCAAGACCCGGGCCAGCCTGCACGAGCCCGAGATCCGGGAGTACCGCATCACTGGCGACGGGATCGTGATGGGCGGTGCCTTCGACGAGGGCGTCGGTCCCGTCTGACGTCGGATACATGACCTGGACGCCCTCATCCAACCGCCGCTGGGCTCGTGACCAACACCGCTTACCGGCGCGCCCGGCCGGCGAGCGTCATCGTCGTGGCGTGGACGACAGTGCTCTCCCGGTCGTCCCGCTGTTCGTCTCGACCAACGCCGCGTCCGCTCGTCCGACTTCCCCCGGAGCTACCGGAAGGGGATCAACGACGGCATCAAGTGGTCGGCCGTCACCATGACGACTGTGGGGGTACAGCGACAAGGCGCCGCGAAGCGTGGCCGGACGAGTGGCCGACATCGTGTGGATGTTCGTGGCCATCATCCTGTTTGCCAACTTCACCCGCCACCGTGGCCTCGTCGCTGACCGTCTCGGGCTGCGGGCCTCGATCAACGGGCCCGACGACCTGGCTGGCAAGCGGGTTGAGACCGTCCAGTCCACGGCCTCCGCCGACTACCTGTCGAAGCTGTCACTCGACCTGATTCGACACTGGCGATCGAGGCTGCGTACCAGCTCCTGGACAACGACGAAGTGGACGCGGTCGTCCTCGGCTCGCCTGTCCTGCTCTACCACGCCACCTCCGCGGGAAGGGGGACGTCGAGGAGGTCGGACCGGTCTTCGCCCGCCAGGACTACGGAATCGCCCTTCCCAACGGCAGCCCGCTGCGGCAGGAGATCAACACGACGATCCTGTCCATGATCGAGGACGGTAGGTACGGCGAGCTCCAGGCCAGGTGGTTCGGAGCGCCGGGTACGAGCGACTGATGACGATCGTCAGCGACTCCAGGTGATTGGTCGCGGACGCGTTCAACCCTGGTGACCGCCCGATCCCGACGGCCACGAGGATGAGGGAGACATGGACAGCGGGTGACGCCGTCAGTACGCTCCGCTACACAGGGATTCGCGGGCGGGTCTGCGGGTCGAAAGGCGGAGATGCTGCTCGTCTTCATAATCCTGGTGATCGCGGCTGCGGTCATCATCGGCCTCTGCGCCAACTACTTCAGCCTCAGCAAGGCCGCCGACGAGGGCTCGAGTGTCCAGCAGGTGCTCGGCGGCACCGCCCTCATCGCCGCGTTCCTCCTGGCGATCGTGCTCTCCGGCGCAAGCACGTCGTACTCCTCGGCCCAGAAGGCGGCCAAGCAGGAGGCCGACGTGATCGACACGCTGTACGAGTCGGCCAACTACGTCGACCAGCCCTACCGCCAGCGGATCCAGGCGGCGACCGTCTGCTACGCCCGCGCCGTCGTCGGGCCGGAATGGAAGACGCTGGCCAAGGGCAAGACCTCGCCCGTGCCGAGCAACTGGACGGGCACGAAGCCCATCGGCCTGCGGGCCGCGTTCCTCGAGATGGGGCCCAGTGCCAAGGGCTTCTCGCTCGTCCAATCGGCCGACGCCCAACGGGGAGGCCTCCGCAGCGAGCGGGTGGCGCAGGCCAACCCCACCCTGCCCACCGCCCTCATCTGGTTCATGGTCGTACTCATCTCCCTGTCCCTCGGCGGGTTGGCCTACTCGATCCCGCGCACCAAGAACGCCGGCCAGCTGGGGGCGCTGGGCGTGGTCGTCCTCACCTTCGGCGTCGCCATGGCGCTGATCTACAACCTGGACCGGCCCTTCAGTGGAGTGCTCGCCGTCCAGCCGACGGCGATGCAGACAACGGCGGAGGACGTAGGTGCCGACTACCTCGACGACTACGGCGCGCCGCCGTGCGACGAAGAGGGCAACCCCTTGGCCGATGTCATCGCTCCGGCCGCGTCCACCGCCCCGGTCGTCACGACGACGACCCTGGCACCCACGACGACCACCACCCGCTAACTATCGGTGCCCCCGTCGGAGTCTCGAACGAGCCCGTCGGGCACTTGGGAAGGCGGGATCAGTTGGTGACACTCACCGCAGCGGAGATCAACGGACGCGTGCTCGTGGCGCTGGCCGTCGTGTTGGCGGTCGGCCGGGCGGCAGGTTGGGCGCTCTCCAAACTCGGTCAACCACGGGTTCAGGGCGAGATCCTGGCCGGCATCCTGCTCGGACCGAGCGTGCTCGGTCTGGTCTGGCCGGAGGCAGTCGCGTACGTCTTCCCCACCGAGGTCGTCGGCGCGCTGAAGGTGCTGGCCCAAATCGGGCTCGTGCTTTTCATGTTCCTGGTCGGACAGTCGCTCGACCTCGACAAATTGCGAGGGCACGGCAGGAGGGCGGTCGTGATCAGCCATGCCTCGATCATCACTCCCGTCGTTCTCGGCGGTCTCCTTGGGATCTGGCTCCACCCTCGTCTCGGAGGCGGGGTCGACCGGCTCGGCCTCGTCCTGTTCATGGGCGCAGCCATGGCCATCACCGCCTTTCCGGTGCTCGCCCGGATCCTTCAGGAGACCGGGTTGGCCGACACCGAAGTCGGGACGCTCACCATCACCTGTGCCGCAGTCGACGACGTCACCGCCTGGTGCTGCTCGCCGTCGTCGTGGCGACGGTTGAGTCCTCGGATTTCGGCGGCGCGGGCCGGTCGATCGGCCTGGCGTTGGAGTTTCTGGCGCTGTGGGATCGTCAAGCCCCTGCTCGGACGGGTGGGGAGCGTGCCCGTCTGGCTGGCGATCTGCCTCGCCCTCCTCGGCGCGTGGATCACCGAGCAGATCGGCATCCATGCCATCTTCGGCGCGTTCATGACGGTATCGCCATGCCCCGCCAATCCGATGGCCGGTCGTAGGTGCACGAGCAGCTGGAGCACGTTGCGGTGACGTTCCTCCTGCCCGCCTTCTTCGTCGTGGTGGGACTGGCCACCCGGGTCGACATGCTCGACACCGCCTACCTCTGGGGTGTCACCGCCTTGGTCATCCTCACCGCGATCGTCGGCAAGCTCGGCGGATCGACGTTGGCGGCACGTGCGATGGGTGAGAACTGGCGACGTGCGGCCGCCATCGGGGTCCTCATGAACACCCGGGGTCTCACCGAGCTCGTGATCCTCAGCGTCGGCCTCGACCTCGGGGTGATCACCCCGACCGTTTTCACGATCATGGTCCTGATGGCGATCACCACCACCTTCATGGCGACACCGCTGCTGGCGGTGATCCTGCCGGTCGCCCTGCGGGAGAAGGAGCCCGGTGCCGGCTCACCATTGACCACGAGTGCAGACCCGGGCTGATCGGCTGGTTGTCTTCTCGTGTCAGACGCAAACGCGGACAATGCTGGCCCGGTGACGGAATCCGCATCCCGGCCCGGACCGACCTCGATCCCGGAGTTGGCCGCGGCCCTTCCCGGTCCTTGGCGACCGGTCGACGTCATCGCGGTCAACGATTCGATCGTCCGGCTGGCCCTGCTGCACGGCGAGTTCCCCTGGCATCACCACGACGAGGACGAGCTGTTCCTCTGTTGGGACGGCGAGTTCGTGATCGAGTTGGAGGGCGGGGCTGCGGTGGCCCTCTCCGCGGGTGACGTCTTCGTCGTGCCTCGGGGGACGCAACACCGGCCCGTCGCCGCCGAGCCCGCTCATGCGCTGCTCCTCGAGCGGCCGGAAACGGTGCAGTACGGGAACCGGTGACCGCGAACCCCGACCGGCCTCCGATCACGGTGACAGGGGGCCGGGGGCCTGCTGACCGAGGACGCCGTGGGCGACGATGTCACGCATCACCTCGCTCGGGCCGGCGGCCATGGTGGCGGCCCGGGCGTCCCGATAGTACCGGGAGATGGCGCTCCGATCGAGGTATCCCTCGCCCCCGTGGAGCTGGAGGCCGGCATCCGCGATCCGGCACGCCAGCTCGGTCACATGAAGCTTGGCCATTGAGCACTCGGCCACCGGCAACCGGCCGGACTGGTAGCACCAGGCGGCGTGGTAGACGAGTTGGCGCGACGCCTCAAGCTCGGTGACGAGGTCGGCCAGGCGGTGCCGCACCGCCTGGAGGTCACCCAACCGTCCGGCGAAGACCTGACGGTCGACGAGCTGGCGACGGATCAGCCCGATGCAGCCGTCGGCACCTCCCAACGCCATCGCCGCTGCGACCAGGCGCTCGAGCTGGAAGCCCCGCATCAGGTAGTAGAAGCCGCTGTCGAGGCGACCGATGAGTCGGTCGACAGGGACGCGCACCGCGTCGAAGGCGACCTCGGCGGTGTCGGCGCAGCGCCAGCCCATCGTCTCCAATCGGCTGGCGGTGATCCCGGGAAGGTCGGCATCCACCACGAGCAACGAGACCCCGGTGACGCCCGGCCCGCCGGCGGCCACGGACGGCGTTGTGCGAACGGCGGTCACGTAGAAGTTGGCGGTGGTCCCGTTGGTCACCATGGTCTTACGCCCAGTGACGACGAAGTGGTCGCCCTTGCGCTCGGCGGTGGTGGACAGCCGGGACAGGTCGGACCCCGCGCCCGGCTCCGTGACCGCCAGTGCCGCCACCATCTCACCTCCGATGGCAGGGGACAGGTAACGGGCCTTCAGCTCGTCGTTGCCCGCGCGGGCCAGGTAGTGGGTGGCCATGTAGCAGTGAACGGCTACGGCGGCTCTGAGCCCGCCGTAACCCGTGCGTCCGAGCTCCTCGAGGAGGACGATCGACGAGAAGATGTCCCGGTCGGTACCGCCGACCGATGACGGGTGAGCGAGTCCGAGCAGCTGGTGCCCTGCCAGCTCGGCCCACAGCCGGCGGGGGATGTGCCGGTCCCTTTCCCACTCCTCGGCCGCGGGTCCGACAAGCGCGGACAAGAAGCTCGCGCACCTCGACCCGGAAGCTCTCGTGCGCAGCGGAGAGGTAGACCGACGGCAGCGCACCCACCTCCTCAGACGGCCCGTTCCACCCAGCCATCCAGGTTGGCTCGCAGGGGGGCCAGGATCCGGGACGGTCGTGACAGGAGCGAGAAATGGTCCCCGTCGACCTGATGCGCGGTGAGCCCGGCCCGGGCGTAGGACGCCCACGCCGCCACCGTCAGGGGCGGGGCAACGGGATCGTCCCGGCCGGAGTAGGTGGTGAGGGGCACCTCCACGGGGAGGGAGGAACCAGGCGGGGGCCAGGTCTCGGCCAGGGCCAGATCGGCCCGCAGCATGGGTGCCAGGAGTCGGAGCAGCCTGGGCTCGGCGAGCACCGCCGCCGGCGTTCCGGCGAATGCACCCAGCCCCTGCACGAACTGCTCGCCCGGGAGGTCGTGGATGGCCGGCAGCACCGGAGGAAGGTGTGGTGCCCGGCAGCCAACCAGCACCAGGCCGAGCGGCGGCGTACCCCGCGCTGTCATCCGGCAGGCGAGCTCGTAGGCGATCATGGCGCCCAGGCTGTGGCCGAGGAGAACACACGGTCGCGAACCTCCTCCTGGAGGGCCGTCCCCAGCTCCCGCAGGAGCGTCGGCCAGTCGCCGATGGCGGGCTCCCGCACCCGGCTTTCGCGTCCCGGCAGGCGGACGACGACCAGCTCCACTGCCTCGGGGGAGCTCGTCGGGCCAGGCGCGGAAGGCGGCCGCGCCGCCGCCTGCATGGGGGAAGCACAGCAGTCGCACCGCGGCCCGTGGCCGGGGCACGGGCCGAACGGCCCACCCCGCACCACGGTCAGCTGCGGTCAGCGGGGGCCAAGCCTTGCTCGAGGATGGCTGCCAGTTGGGCGAACGAACCGGCCGTGAATACCGCGTCCGGTGCCAGGGCCTCCTCGCCCAACCGATCCTCGAGTTGCGCCAGAAGCCGGACCGCGGTGAGCGAGTCGCCGCCGAGGTCGAAGAAGTTGGCCGAGTCGTGGACCGCGGCGGCACCGAAGAAGCTGGCCCAGATCTCGGCCAGCACCGCAGTAGCCCTCCCCTGGCCGGTCACGGCCACCGCGTCGTCGGGTTCGACGACCGCGTCGGCCACGGCGTCCAGCCGAGGCACGAACACGAACCGGGCGGGCCGGTCGAGATCCGGCCGCTGGCGGGCCACCGTGGCCCGCAGGTCGGCGATCAGCGCCGACCTGGTCGGCCACCGGCTCGGCTCGGCTCGGCGGGGCGGCCGGAACCCGGTGCTCGGGAGGGTGCCGTAGACGTTGAAGCACGGTGTAGCAGCCAGCCGGGGGTCGCGGTGGACGTCGACGTCGAAGCCACGGTGGTGGAGCAGGCCGCACACGGCCGCCAGTCGCCCGTCGATGTCGTGCACCTCGACGACGACCTGACGGACGAGATCCCAGGTCGTGTCGTCGATGCCAGCCAGTACCTCCGCCTCCGCCTTCTCGACGTCGATCTTCAACAGGTCGATGCGTTCGAGACCCTCACCGGCGACGATGTCGCTCAGGGTGCGCACCGGGACGGTGCGACCGACGGCCACCATCCGACCGGCCACCATCGCGTCGAGATGAGGGCTCTCGTCCGCCTCGTCGTCGGTCAGCAGGTAGTTCCGCAGCACGTCGCGGTCGCTCGCATCGGCGAACGCGCCGGACATCACGCTGTTGTTCGGGTAGTAGGTGAAGCCGACCTCACCCGCCTCCCTGCCGACGGCACAGGTGAGGACGGTGGCGTCGACCGCGTGGAGCGCGGCGTTCACCGCCACCGCCCGGGCCAGCTCCGCCACTGGCTCCACCGCCACGACCCGGACCCCTGCGCTCTCGGCCGCCGCGAAGAGGGTGAACATCCCGATGTTGGCGCCGACGTCGACGACGACCGCGCTTTCGGGCAACTCGATCCCGCCCTCCAGGTAGACCCGGTCGACGAAGATCTCCCGGAACAGGAAATCGGTCTCGGTGCGGTTCAACTGCGCCACCAGCAGATCGGCGGACGGCTCGTGCCACGTGAGACCGTCGAGCTCGCCTTGGTTCTCCAGCCGACAGGCCCGGTGGAGGACAGGGGCCTCGTGCTCGTCCGGGACCAGGTAGGCGGTCGTCTCCGGCGTGATCCGTACGATTGTCGCGGCGACCGCGGGATGGGACCTGAGCACAGCCGCCAACGCCGTCCCCTCGTCTGTCACCCTCATGGCATGCCTGCCATCTCCTCGAGGAACGACATCGCCAGGATTCTGCGTTCGGGACCCGCCTCGAAGGCGGCGAGGTGGTCGCCGTGGGCCAGGACCTCCAGCCTTCCCTTTTCGAGCCGGGCGGCGGCATACACCGAGCCCTGCGGATGGGCGGTGGTGTCGTCGTCGCTGGTGACGACCAACGTGGGCTTCCGTGCCGCGGCCAGGAGCGGCCGGCAGTCCGTCCCCATGATCGCCCCGTTGAGACGCCCGTAGCGGTAGAGCAGCTCGGCGTTGGCGTAGGGGTAGAGCAGGTAGGGCGCCAGGTCCGCCGGCATCTTGGCCAGCGTGGCCGGCTTGCGGAAGAGCTCGTGAAGGCCGGCAGCCGACCGCCGGCTCCGACCTGCCATCGTGAGCAGGGCGTGGACGTCTCGCTGGTGCTGGGTCTTGGGGGCGTCGTCGCCGAGCTCGTAGTCGCCGTGCCACAGGCTCAGAGAGCGGACCCGGGGCGACGCCGCTGCCCCCAGCGCCATGGCGGCCCCGCCACAGAGGCCCATCAGGTGTGCGTCGTGGAGGTCGAAGCCGTCGAGCACCGTCAGCACGTCGCCGACCTGCACGGCCAGATCCTGGCCCTTGCCATCGAAGTTGCCGTCGTCCTCGAACAGATCGCGGCTCTCCCAGGTGACGACTCGGTACTCCGTGGCCAGGTGGCGGACCCAGCCCTCCACGAGCCCGACCGGCATCCCACACGCCGACACGAGGACCACCGCCGGACTCTCGAGGTCGCCATGGGCATAGCACCGCAGGGCCGATCCGTCGCCGCTGTGGAGGGTTCGGGTCACCAGGGCCGCGCCTCTCGCCGAGGCCACCGCCTTCTCCACTGACTCCGACGCCAGGGCGGCCCGGCGCTCGGGCTCCGCCGCCCAGCGAGCCAAACCCAGGCGTCCGCTGATCGCCAGCTCCGCGCTCCACAGGTCGGAGAGGTCGGCGACCACCCGGAGCCCGGGGACGCCGAGCAGGTCGGTCAGCCGGTCGAGCGCCGCCTGCCACCCGGCCAGCCTGTCGGGGTCCGCCGAGCCATCCAGCGGGGCGCAGCGCATTCGTTCGCCGCTCGACGACGAACGAGCGGCGCGCGCGAGCGGCGCCACCGCGAGGAGCGCGGCAGCGAGCTCCTCCAGGCCTCCGACCGCAGTCGCCGGCGCCACTGGCACCGTCCTCACCCTCCGGCGGGAAGCGGGCCCGGCCGGAGGCGGCTGGTCACGCCGTCGGTCCGGCGAAGGGGTGGTGACGGGTCGTCTCGGTGGCAATCCGGTTGTGGTCGTACTCGATTGTGGCCGCTGACGAGCACGGCACCGTAGCGATCGAGGCTGACCCGGCCGCCGTACTCCTCGATCTGAGTCGCTGTCCGGGTAGATCTGCACCGATGTCGGGACGTACCGGGCCGCGAAGCCCGAGCCGCATGTCCTTGCTCTTGCCGTGCGTGGGGGTGGGAGGCGTGCATGAGCGTCGACCAGAAGATGATGACTGCCCCGGCCGCATCACCATCGAGACGGCCTTGGACTCGTCCGGCTTCCAGTCAGGGTCGATCTGGAGCTCGCGGTAGTCGTAGCCGAAGAATCCCCGGCGGACGCCGCTCCTTCTCCGGGTTGATCTTCGAGGGTCGTAGTGCATCCGCTTCGTCTCGTCGTAGAACATCGTCTGGTGGGTGCCGGGGATGAACTGGAGGCACGCGGTCTCGACGGTGGCCTCGGTGAAGGCACATCCAGACGGTGATCGTGCCGCCGAAATCGGCAGCCGTCCGGCCAGAGGATCTGCGGCGTGACCGGAGGCGTTGGCGAAGGTGTCGGCCTGGTGCCAGTCGGTGCCCTCGTCGCCCGGGTACTTGGGAAAGAACTCGGTGCGCCAGCAGAGCACGTCGGGGCCCGAGGACGCTGGCCACGCGGTCGACGATCTCCGGCCGGCAGATGTGGTCGGCCAGGAACGACGAGTCGAGGTGGCGGTCGTAGTTGGCGATGTTGGTGTTGCCGGACTTGGCCGGTTCCTCCTGGTAGACCGCGGCGCTCCGGTCGAGCATGCGCAGGCGCTCTTTACGCCAGATCTGCGAGCATCTCCTCCGGCTGATAGAGGGTGAACGGACCGGCGTAGCCCCGCTCGTGGAAGCTGGCCACCTCGTCGGCGGACAGGGAGAAGCTGGCAGTCTTCGCCGTCATCACGTCATCCTTTGCGTTGGGCGGTTGCGAGAATCCCGGCGGCGCCGTCGACACCGGCGGCGAGCACCGCCACGGTGGCCCCGTCGAGTAGCACGGTGATGTCGAGATCGGTCCCGAAGGACTGGTTCATGAGGTCGAACATCCGCACCAGGGCCAGCGAGGTGCCTCCGAGGTCGAAGAAGTCGTCGTCGACATCGACCGAGGGCACGTCGAGGATGGAGCACCAGAGGTCGGCTATGACCGCCTGCGTCGCGGTCAGTCCCTCGGCCTCGTTCCCGGAGCCGCTCCGGCCGTCGAGACCCGGCCACGGCAGGGCCGACCGATCGACCTTGCCGTTGGCGGTCAGGGGAAGGGCCGCGAGTGGCAGGTACGTCGACGGCCGCATGTGGACCGGCAGCGTCTGCACGGCCAGGTCCGCGACCTGGCCGTGCACCCGTTCGAACCAGGCCTGGTCCGAAGCCACGCTCGCGGTCGGGAGCAGGTAGGCCACCAGGCGGACGTCGCCCTCGCCGTAATCGCGGGCGACGACGATGCTCGAACCGACGTCAGGGTGACCGGCGAGGACCGCCTCCACCTCCGCCGGCTCGATCCGGAAACCCCGCACCTTGATCTGGTCGTCGGTTCGACCGAGGTACCCGTACTGCCCGTCCTCGAGTTGAACCACCCGGTCGCCCGTGCGGTAGGAGCGTCCAGAGGGGGAGCCGGGCCGGTCCACGAACCGCGACGCGGTGAGGTCGTCACGGTGCAGATACCCCCGGGCGACGCCCGGGCCGCTGACGTGGAGCTCGCCCGGCTGGCCGGGGGGAACGGGCATGAAGGACTCATCCAGGACCTCGAACAGCAGGTCGGGCAGGGCCACGCCGATGGGGCTCACCCGGGTGCCGGCGAGATCGGCCCGGCTGATGGGCCGGTACGACGACGTGCACGGTCGTCTCGGTAATCCCGTACATGTTGACGAGCTCCGGCCGCCGGTCGCCGTGGCGGGCCATCCACGGCTCGAGCATCCCCACGTCGAGGCGCTCGCCGCCCAGGATGACGAGGCGCAGCGGGTCCAGGTTGGTTCCCGGTCGGGTGGCGTCGGCAGCCACGAGCTGGCGGAAGGCGGTCGGGGTCTGGTTGAGCACGGTGACCCCCTCCCGCCCCAAGAGGTCGAGGAACGCGCCGGGGGATCGGGACACGTCGTACGGGACGATCACCACCCGGCCCCCGTAGGCCAGTGCCCCCCAGATCTCCCAGACCGAGAAGTCGAAGGAGGCAGAGTGGAACATCGTCCACACGTCGGATGGGCCGAACCCGAACCAAGGCTCGGTCCGCTGGAGGAGCCGGACCGCGTTCCGGTGCTCCACGAGCACCCCTTTGGGCGTGCCCGTGGAGCCCGAGGTGTAGATCACGTAGGCGAGGTTGTCCTGGCCCGCAGCCGCCCCGGACGGGCGCGAGCTCGTGTCGTCGGCGTGCCCTTTGTCGTCGATCTCCACGACGGTCGCGGCTGTGGTCCCGGCCGTCCTTGCGAGCCCGATAGTCGTGCCGGTAACCACGACTTGGGCTCGACTGTCGTCGATCAGCCATCGCACCCGCTCGTCGGGAAATGTGGTGTCTATCGGGAGGTAGGCGCCGCCGGCCTTCAGGATGCCGAGCATGCCCACCACCAGCTCGGAGGTGCGCTCGACGTACAGGGGGACGATGACCTCGGGCCGACGCCGACCTCGGTCAAGCGGGCCCCCAGGCGGGTCGAGCGGGCGTTGAGCTGGCCGTAGGTCACCTCGCCGTCGCTGGCGCTGACCGCCACCGCGTCGGGGTGGGCACCGGCCATCGCCTCGAACAGGTGGTGGACACAGGTACCGGGGTTGACGGGCATCCCCACCTCCCGACTCATCTGCGGGCGCCACTCTTCGAAGGACATTGAAGCCTCATGTGCGCTCCCACCGAGCGAAAGAGCGAAAACCGCCTGAAGCGGAGGCTTTCATGCCTCCCCGGGCCTGTCAAGAATGGTCGCGGCGGTCGGATCTCGCAGCGAGGTCTCGACCAGCCCCATCCCGAAGAGTCGAGCCTCGCACTCCAGGACGGCCTCGGCCGCCCCCACACTGGTAGGACCGGCGGCGCCGATCAGGCCCCACCGCCCGGGGACCGACGTGATCGCCCGGAGGTAGCGCCCCGGCGTCAGCAGGTCCGTCACCGCCCGCAGGCGGTCGAGCCCGGCGTCAGGCGAGGGGCGGATGACCTTGGTGGCGGCGTAGACGCGACCCTCGGCGGCCTCGGCGGGGAGCACCGATCGGGCCTCGGCGAGGAACCCGCGGAGGAACTCGGCGCCATTTGCGGAGAGGTTGGGGTCCTGCATCCCGACGACGGTTGCCGTACCAAACCGACCGCCGAGCCTGGTCATGGCGAAGTCGATACCCCCCTTGACCAGTCCCAACTCCTGGTCGGAGCGCTGGAACGCGTGGAGGAAGCTCCCCATGCTGGAACGGATGAAGTCGTACTGCTCGGGCGTGATGCCGAACTGGGCACAAGAACGCTCGTCGAAGTAGACGTTCCCCTGCCACACCGATCCCCGGGTGAACTGAAGCGTGGCACCCTCACCCACGGCGGCGGCCCGGATGTGCACCGACGGGGCGAGGATGAACCGGTAGCCCGTCACCTGGTGGTGGAGGTAGTCGGCGTGGGCTTCGAGCACGTAGTCCTCGTCGCCCCCGGAGACTTGGCGAGCCATCGTGTCGATCGCCATCGGGTCGTCGATGGGGACAGCGGTGCGAATCCTCGTCCCGGTCAACGCGGTCGCCGGTTTGAGGCATCCCAGGCGTAGGTCGTAGCGGCGTCGGAGCAGGGAGGCCGCTTCGCGAACGCGCTCCTGGACGACAGCCGGGGACCCGGTCGCCCGCACCGTGTACCCGGGTAGGCGGGGGACGAAGAGGCCCAGCTCACGAAACAGGAGCGTCGTCGCCGACTTCCTCCGCGAGCACGTCGAACGGGTCTGTGCGGCGGCGAGGTTCGGCCAGGCCGGCAGCCGCTTCCACCGTCGGGTGAAGCGTGGACTTCTGGTTCCATTTGTGGGCGATTGTGGGGCTGTTCGCGTCGACCCGCAACCGCGAGAGGCCCGCGGCTCGCTTGAACCAGACCAGCAACACCATCGCCTCGTGGTCGAGTGCGAACACCCGGACCACGGCCTGAGGCTGCCTGCGCAGCCGGTCGAGGATCCGCTCGATGGCGGGCGCGGGCTCGACGGCGTGCCTGGCGGCCAACACCAGCAGGGCGTGGGTGAGGTAGTAGTAGTCCACACCGGGGACGTCGACCGCCTCGATGCCGGCGGCGGCGGCGGCCTCTCTCCACGGCAGTGTGCGCCCGACCACGAGGTCGCCGGGACAAGCCAGATACACCGAGCGAGCCTCGTTGTAGGTCGCGAAGTCGTCGGGTGCCCGACCGTCCTCGACGCAGGCCAGGTCCGACTCGAAGCTCTTCTTCAGCGTGCTGGCGGACCCCAGGATGACGACCGGCTCGACCCCCGGGGTGTTCGGGTAGGGCTGGAGCTCCGCACTGGCGGCAACCGCAATCTGGGCCAGCCCGACCCCGAGCAGCGTCTGGGAGACGTCTTCGAGCTCGGCGGCAGAGAGGCGGTGGGGGCCGGTAAAGAAGCCCTCCCAGCAGAGCTGGCGACCGTCGCGCCCGGTGACGGTCCAGATCTGATTCGGTTTCCCGTGCAACCTTACCTCCGCGCCCGGATCGCGACCCGCCCGGGCGCCGCCGTCGGGCGCATGCTAACTGTCGCCCGCCGTTGGGGCCGGCGCGCTGTCCACCCACGCAACCGTGAAGACATGGCCCCGATCCCACGAGAACCGGCCGCGGAGCGCGTCGAGCACGTTCGACCCGCCAGCCGCGCCGGGATCGACGAGGCGGGCCGTGAACGTCGTCGTTCGTGCATCCAGGCTGACCGCCAGGTCGTGGTGCGAGAGCATGCGTGTCGTGAGTGGAAACCACGCCTTGAACGTCGCCTCCTTGGCGCTGAACACGACGAGCGATGGGTCGACACCCGGTAGGTGAGGAAGGGCGGCCATTTCCCCGGGGCTACACACCAGCGGAGCGATGTCGTCGATCGCCTGGATGACCTCGGCGTCGATGCCGAGCGCGGCCAAGACGTACGAATGGGCGACGGCCGCGCCGCAGTACCCCGCGCAGTGGGTGATGCTGCCGACGATACCGGCAGGCCACAGCGGCGCGCCATATGGCCCCCGGCCCACGTGGGGGTTTGTGACGTGCAGCTGGGCGAGCGCGGTCCGGGCGCACCAGCGGCCAGCGGCGAACTCCCGCCTGCGACGGGGAACGGCCTTCTCCATCGCCCGCTCGTCGCCGGGCGACAACGGCGCGACCCATGCCTCGGGGCCCGCCTCTACCAGCACGGCGCCGTCCGGCAGGAGGGACTGCATGGTCACGGTCGTGAGCCGCGGCGCGGCAGCTCTCCGAGCAAGGTCAGGTCAGCCGGCCGGCCGCGTCGGCGACCGGGACGTGGAGGACGAGGACGGCGATGTCGTCCCGAGGGCTCGGACCGCCGAAGTCGACCACCGCCGCCTCCAGGTTCTCCGCAACCTCCGACGCGGTCAGCCCGGCGCACGCCCGCAGCACCTCCTCCAGCCGCTGGTCGCCAAACTGCTCCCGACCGCTACGGGCCTCGGTCACGCCGTCGGTGTAGAAGACGAGGCTGTCGCCCGCCCCCAGCTGAGCCGTCTCCTCCCACAGCCGGATCTCGGGGAACAGGCCGATGAGGCCGCCCTCCGGTCCCACCGGCTCGATCTCGCCCGTGGCCCTTAGGACCAGGGGCGTCGGGTGCCCACCCAGGCACACCGACACCCGCACCCCACCCACGCTGGGGACTACCCGTCCGTAGGCGACGGTGCAGAAGCGCTCGTCGAGCTGGTGGTGCAACAGGGTGTCGTTGAGCTTGCGCAGGACCTGGGCCGGGTGGCGGAGGTCCATGGCCACCGAGCGGATGGTGTAGCGGGCGAGGGCGGTGAGGGCGGCCGCCTCCGGGCCCTTCCCGCACACGTCGCCGATGACGACGGCCCAGTCGCCGCCGGTGTCGAACACGTCGTAGAAGTCGCCGCCGACCTCCAGGCCGGCCAGGGCCGGGTGGTAGCGGGCGCCCAGGTCGAGGCCGGGGACCTCCGGCAGGCGGGGCGGGAGCAGGCTCGTCTGCAGGGCCCGGGCCAACTCCATCGAACGCTGCCGGTCCTGCTCCGCCTGGCGGCGGGAAGCCCGCTCGCTGTCGTACAGGCGGGCCCGCTCCAGCGCCACCGCCGCCTGCTCGGCCATGGCCACCAGGAAGCGCCGGTCGTCGTCCTCCACCGGGAGGTCGTGGTCGAAGCCGACGGTGAGGACGCCCACCACCCGGTCCTCGGCGGCGAGGGGGATGGCCGCCGCGCTGCGCAAGCCGGTGCCGGCGAGCGTCGGGAACTGGCTGCTGATGGCGCTCGGGCCGCCGACCCAGACGGCCGTTCCGGTGCGGGCCGCCTCCGCTGCCGGGAGGTCGGCGGCGAGCGACAGGACGACGGGCTCGGACCCCGGCCGCTCCGGGAGGGTCATCAGCAGTTCGCCGCTCTCCTCGTCGAGCAGCCAGAGGCCCCGGCTGCGAACCGACCGCCCGGGGATGGGCTCGTCCCGGATGACCCGCACCACGTCGTCGACGGTGAAGGCTCGGGACAGTTCGCCGGTGAGCGCCTGCAGGCGGCTGAGGCGCTCGCCCCGCTGGAAGCGGTCGATGGTGAGGCCGCACAGGTGGGCGATGGTGGTGAGCAGCGCCTGCTCGTCGGGATCGAACCGGCGGGGCTCGGTGAAGCTCAGCCCGAGGACACCGAGCGACCGGCCGCCGACGGCCAGCGGCAGGGCCACCAGGCCCTCGTGCATGACCGGGATGGCTGCCGAGGCCGGGTACCCCCTCAGCCGGGCCTCCCCCGTGGACAGGAAGATCGGCTCCCCCAGCCGGGCCGCCTCGCTCAGGGGCAGTCCGGCGTCGACGGGCATCCGCGCCCACTCGCCGGCGACGTCGCCGTAGCCGACGGCCCGCCGCACGACCAGGTGGTCGTCGTCTCGGACGGCCAGCACGCCGGCGTCGGCCCCGACCGCCTGCAGCAGGCAGTCGACGGCGACGTCGGCGATGGCGTCCTCCGACGGGGCGGCCGACAGCGCAGTGATGATCGACTGGAGCTTGCGCAGCTCGTCCAGCAGCACGACGGCGATCTCGGTTCCCCCCTTCCCTCCGGCCCGATACTTACCGGGACACCATTGTTCAAAACGCCGGGTTATGCGCCGCGATCACGCCGTGGAGGTGGCACGCCACCATCCGTCCGGCGACCTCCTGCAGCGCCGGCTCCGGGCCCGGCTGGAGGCGCACCTCGACCCGGTCGCCGTCGTCCTCGACAGCGGTGACCGCCGAGAACACCCGGTGGGCCCGCTCGTCCCGGAGCCGTCCGAGCAGCTCGACCAGCGCCGCGCCCCCCCGGGGGAACACGACCGCCTGCCGCGTCACCTCGACCTGGCCCAGGGGGCCGACCAGGGCCGCCTCCGCCTCGAAGGCGGCCACGTCGGTCCACCGCTCCTCGAGGGCGGACACCAGGTCGCGGCCCTCCCAGCCGCAGGGGGCGAAGGCGTCCGGGCACCGAGGGTGGAACCGGCACCCGCCGGGCGGGTCGACCGCATCGGGCACCTCGCCCGACGGAAGCCGCCGGTGGGTGTCCCGCTGGGAGGGGTCGGGGGACGGGACCGCGTCCAGGAGTGCCCTGGTGTACGGGTGCTGGGGGGCGGCGTAGATGGTCGCCGCCGGCCCCGTCTCCACCACCTTGCCCAGGTAGAGGATGGCGATGCGGTCGCACACGAACTTGGCCGTGGCCAGGTCGTGGGTGATGAAGACGTAGGTGAGGCCGAGCTCCCGCTTGAGGTCGAGGAGGAGCTCGAGGATCTTGGCCCGCACGCTCATGTCGAGCATGGCCACCGGCTCGTCGGCCACCACCAGCCGGGGCCGGGTGATGAGCGCCCGGGCGATGACGACGCGCTGCTTCTGGCCCCCCGACAGGTCCTCCGGGTAGCGGTCGAGGAAGGCGTCGGGGGGGCAGATCCCCACCCGGTCGAGCATCTCCGCCGCCTGCCGGCGGGCGTCGGCCCGGTCGGTGGCGAGGCCGTGCACCCGGAGGGGATGGGCCACCGCGTCACCCACGGTCATGGCCGGGTTGAGGGCGGCGTGGGGGTCCTGGAACACGGGCTGCATCCGCCGCCGGAGGGGCCGCAGCTCCGACTCCGACAGGTGGCTGATGTCCCGGCCATCGAACTCGACCGTCCCCGCCGCCGGCTCGACCAGCCGCAACATGGTCCGCCCCAGCGTGGTCTTGCCGCTCCCGCTCTCCCCCACCAGCCCGAAGATCTCCTCCGGGTGGACCTCGAGGTCGACGCCGTCGACCGCCCGCACCCATGCCGACGGCCGGCCCACGAGCGAGCCGAGGAAGCCGCCCCGCACCGGGAAGGAGGTGCGTACGCCCGTCAGGCGGAGGAGCGGTTGGCCCGTGACGGTCTCGGTCACTGGAGGTCACCCGCCAGCGGAGGCTCGTCGATGCCCTCCCGGCGCCCGGTCGGCACCCACCGGCGACCGGGATGGCGGGGGTCGGCCCCCGGGTAGAGGTGGCACGCCACCCGGGTCCCGTCGTCGGTGGTCGTCAGGACCGGCACCTGCTCCCGGCAGGCGGCCATGGCGAACGGGCAGCGGGGGGCGAACCGGCAGCCGGGGGGCGGGTGGAGCAGGTCCGGGGGCGACCCCGGGATCGACGACAGGCGCTGAGTGTCGAGGCTGATCACGCTGGCCAGCAGGCCCTGGGTGTAGGGATGGCGGGGTTTCGAGAACACGGGGCCGACCGCGCCCTCCTCCACGATGTGGCCGGCGTACATGACCGCCAGCCGGTCGCACGTCTGGGCCACGATGCCCAGGTTGTGGGTGATGAGGACGAGGGCCATCTGCGACCGCCGCCGCAGGTCGTCGAGGATCTCCAGGATCTGGGCCTCGACGATGACGTCGAGGCTGGTGGTGGGCTCGTCGGCCACCACCACCGACGGGCCGAGTACCAGTCCGAGGGCGATCATGATCCGCTGGCGCATACCGCCCGAGAACTCGTGGGGGTAGTGGCGGGCCCGGGTGGGCGGGATGCGCATTGCGGCCAGGGCGGTCGCAGCCAGGGCCCGGGCCTCCTTGCGGGACACCTCCGGCCGGTGGGCGCGGATGGTTTCCACGAAGTGGTCCTCGATCCGCTGGAGGGGGTCGAGGCGGGTCATGGGCTCCTGGAAGATGAGGGCGACCTTCTCGCCCCGGGCCCGGCGCCGCCCGGCCGGCTCCAGCGCCGACAGCTCGACTCCGCTCACCACCACCCGGCCGGTGACGGTGGCGCCCCCAGGCAGGATGCCGAGGATCCCCCGCCCGAGGGTGGACTTGCCGCAGCCACTCTCGCCCACCAGGCCCACGCTCTCGCCCCGGCGCACGTCGAGGCTGACACCGTCGACCGCCACCACCGCGCCCCGGGCCGACGCGTACGTCACCCGCAGGTCGCGCACCGAGAGGGCGACGTCGTCGGCCGGCGCCGGGACCGCCGCGGCCGGCGAGGCAGGCGCCGGGGCCGCCGGGGCCGCGGCCGTCTCCACCTCCGGAGTCGGCGGCGGTGGCGAAGTCGGTGTCGGCGGCGGCGGCGGTGCCGAGTCCGGTTCGGCGGCCACCGCCGCCATGTCGACCGCGGGCCGGGCGTCGGCGGTCACGTCCACGTCCATGGCGGCCGCGTCCTGCGCCGGCGTGGCCGCGGTGGCCGCCCGCTCCACGACCACCGCGCCGGGGACGACCGCCCCCACCCCGACCCCCCGCCGCCGGAGCAGGGGGTTGACGATGTCGTTGATCCCCTCCCCCAGCAGGGTCAGGCCGGTGACCAGGCCGAGGATGAACAGCCCCGGGAACAGCGACGTCCACCAGAAGCCGTTGGCCACGTCGCCGATGGCCCGGGAGATGTCGTAGCCCCACTCCGCGGCGGGGATGGGCACCCCGTAGCCGAGGAAGCCCAAGGCGGCCAACGTCAGGATGGCGTCGGCCGCGTTGACGGTGAAGATCACCGGCACCGACTGGACCACGTTGAACAGCACGTACCGGCCGACCACCGTCCGCCGCTTGGCGCCCATGGCCCGGGCCGCCTCCACGAACGTCTCCTCCCGCACGGCCAGGGTGTGGTTGCGCACCACCCGGAAGTACTGGGGGATGTAGATCACGGAGATGGAGATGGCCGCCGCCGGCACGCCCGGGCCTACCCAGCGGGCGAGGGCAAAGGCGGCCACGATGGCCAGCAGGAGGCTGGGGAAGGCGTACATGGCGTCCATCATCAGGACCAGCACCCGGTCGAGCCACCGTCCGGTGTAGCCCGCCACCAGTCCCAGCGGCACCCCGATCACCATCGCCACCGCGGTCGACAGGATCACCACCTGGAAGGCCAGCCGGGTCCCGTAGACCACCCGGGAGAACACGTCGTAGCGGAGGTTGGTGGTCCCGAACCAGTGGTCGGCGCTCGGACGCCCCAGCTGCGGCAGGTCCCGGTACTCGGCCTCCCCGTAGGGGGCCACCAGGGGCGCCAGCAGGGCCATGACCAGGAACAACCCGGTGATGACCCCACCCGCCACCAGCAGCCGGCGGGCGGTCGGGTGCGTCGTCCGCCACAGCTTCCGCAGGCGAGCCAACCGGGCCTGGGCCAGGCGGGCGTTCACTGGAACCGGATCCGGGGATCGACCCACGCCGACACGATGTCGATGAGCAGGCTGACGCCCACCACGAACAGGGCGTAGAACGTCACCAGCCCCTGCACGGCGGTGTAGTCCCGGTTCTGGAGGAACTGGTAGAGCGACAGCCCGATGCCCGGCCAGGTGAAGGTGGCCTCGGTCAGCACCGCCCCGCTCAGCAGCAGGGCGAACTGCAGGCCCACGATCGTCACCACCGGGACCAGCGCGTTGCGGAAGGCATGGTTGAAGAGCACCCGCCGCTCTCCGATGCCCCGGGCCCGGGCCGCCTCCACGTAGTCCGACTTGAGCGTCTGGAGCATGTTCACCCGCACCAGGCGGATGAAGATCCCGCCGATGACCACCCCCAGGGTCACCGCGGGCAGGGTCAGGTAGCGGAGGGCGCTGCCGAGAGCGGCCCAGTCCCCCGTCAGCAGGGCGTCCACCAGGAAGAGGTTGGTGATCGACCGGGGCTCCTGGAAGGGCGCGATGCGGCCCCCGGTGGGCAGCCAGTGGAGCTGGATGGAGAAGAGCAGCTGCAGCATGATCCCCAGCCAGAAGATGGGCGCCGCGTACAGGAGGATGCCGAGCAGGCGCCCACCCACGTCGAGGGCGGTGTCCCGGAAGCGGGCGGCCAGCGCTCCCACGAACACCCCCACCCCAACCGCCACCACCATGGCCGCCAGGGTCAGCTCGAGGGTGGCCGGGAAGCGGTCGGCGATGGTCGTGCGCAACGGCCGGTCGGTGGTGATGGCCCGGCCGAAGTCACCCCGGCTGACGTCGGCCAGGTACGACGTGTACTGCTGCCACAGCGGCCGGTCGAGGCCCAGGTCGTGGCGGATCTGGTCGGCCCGGGCGTCCGACACCCGGTCCCCGAGGGTGGCCGTTACCGGGTCGCCGGGCGCCACCCGGAGGAGGACGAAGGTGACGGTCAGCAGGATGAAGAGCATGGGCACGGCCAGCAGCAGCCGCGCCAGCACATAGGCCCTGAGCGAGCCCCCTCCCGACGAGCTCACCCGTCAGACGGTCAGGACTTCTCGATGAGGAAGAACCGCAGCAGCTGGATGGCGTCGAGGACGACCCCGTCCACCCCGTCGACCGTGGCCGCGAACTGGGAGATCTGGAAGATCGGCACGTACGGCGTCTGATCCGCCATGTAGGCCTGGGCCTGCTTGACGGTGGCGGTGCGGGACGTCGGGTTCTGGTCCCGCTGCTGGGCGTGGACCAGGTCGAGCATCGCCTGGTCCTCCCACTTGGCCGGGTCGAACACGTTGGGGTCGGCGAAGGGCTCGAGGTAGTCGTCGACGTCGAGGTAGTCGGGGTACCAGCCCATGAGGAACAGGGGCATCTCGCCGGCCCGCCGCTTGTTGCCGTACTCGGCCCATTCCACGTTGGAGATGTTGACGTTGAAGCGGCCGGTGTCGGTGAGGCTGCGGGCCAGCACCTGGGCGATGGCGGGCTCGGTGTCCCCGTAGTGGGTGGGGCTGAACCAGAAGTCGAGGTCGACCTTGGTGCCCTCGGGCACGCCCGCCGCGGTCAGGAACTGGTCGACCTTGGCCTTGTCGGGCGTGGCGCCGTAGAGCTCGTTCCACTTGGGCTCGTGGGCGGCGGCGAAGGAGGTCGGGATCATCGACCCCAGGGAGACGCCCGTCCCCTTGAGGACCTCGCTGACCACCGCGTCCCGGTCGACGGCCGCCGCCACCGCCTTGCGCAGGTTGACGTTGTCGAACGGCGGCTTGCTGACGTTGAACACCAGGTAGCGGATGCCGGGGCCCTCGCCCTCGACCACCTGGAAGCCGCTCTCGTTGCGGAAGAAGGTCAGGTCGTCGGGCTGGAGGGCCCGGTAGGCGACGTCGACCTCCTTGTTCTGGAGGGCCAGCTTCAGGGCTGACGACGTGTTGAACAGGCGGATGAGGACGTTGTCGGTCTTGGGCGCGGTGCCCCAGTAGTCGGGGTTCGCCTCCAGGGTGAGGGACTCCTTCTCCCGGTAGGAGACGAGCTTGTAGGGGCCGGTGCCGACGAGCGTGTCGGTCTTGTACTTGGCCTGGACGGCAAGGCCCTCCTCGGTGCCGGCGAGGATGTTGTCCTTGTAGGCGGTGGGGCTGACGATGCTGGCCACGGTGAAGGCCAGGCGGGACAGGAACGTGACGTTGGCCGCGTCGAGGGTGATCACCACGGTGGTGGGCGACGGTGTGTCGATGGTCTTGATCGCCGTGAGCAGGAAGCCGGCCGCCTCCGCGTCCTTGCGGCCGAAGTCGCGGGCCGCTCGAGGGAGAACTTCACCGCCGCCGCGTCGAGGGCGGTGCCGTCGTGGAACTTGACGTTCTCCCGGATCTGGAACGTGTAGACGGTGCCGTCGGCCGACACGGTCGGAAGGGCGGCGGCCAGCAGCGGGCTGGGCTCGGTGGCGTTGGGCGCGTACGTGACCAGCGTCTCGGCCACGTTGAAGTCGATGGTCGAGGCGAACAGGTCGTAGGCCTGGGCCGGGTCGAAGCTGTTCTGCAGCGAGTCGGTGGTGCCCACCACAAGGGAGTCGGCCGCCGCCCCGGTCCCCCCACCCCCGCCGTCGTCATCGTCGCTGCCGCAGGCCACCGCCACCAGGCAGAAGACCAGTAGGACGGCGAAACGGCTTCCCCAACCCTTGCTCCTCATCGCAGCCTCCCCGATGCTGAACTGGACCTGACGAAAGTGTACGGCCCGCGGCCGTTCATGCCCCGTTCCCGCAACTGGTGACACTTCAGCGGGTTCCCAGGCATGGCCCGTGTCACCAGTTCGCGGGCCGTCCGCAACTGGTGACGCTTCGCCCGGGCCCCCCAGGCGGGTGAAGTGTCACCAGTTGGCGAGGGGACGCAGCCGATCGGCCAGCCAACGGGCGTCCTCCACCGCATACCCCGAGTCGTCGTTGTTGAAATAGGCGTAGACGTCGTGGCCCCGGCCGAGCCAGTAGGACATGCGCTCGACCGGCCAGAACAGGCCGTCGGCGCCGTACCGGCCCTGGTAGGCCCGCTCCCGGGCGCGGGGGCCGTGGAAGCGCCAGTAGGACCAGTCGGTGGTCAGCTCCCAGGGGATGCCGGCCAGCAGGTCGTGGATGCACAGGGCGGCCCGGTGGTGGCGGAGGACGTCGTAGACCTCCTCGTGCAGCCACGACGGGTCCCGCAGCTCGACCGCCCACCGGTAGGCCTTGGGGGCGACGGCCAGGAACTCGTCGAGGCGGGCCGTGTCGCGCTTCCAGTTGGGCGGGAGCTGGACCAGCGTCGGGCCGGCGTGGTCACCCAGCCGTTCGAGCCGGTCGACGTGGTTGGGCAGCCACGAGGTGGCGTCGGTGAGCTTCATGCGGTGGGTGCCGAACTGGCCCAGCTTGAGGGAGTACACGAACCCCGGCGGCGCCTGCGCGGCCCACCCCTCCACCGTCGCCTCCGGCGGTAGCCGGTAGAACGTGTTGTTGACCTCGACGGTGTCGGACAACGAGGCGTAGTACTCGAACCACCGCCGTTGGGGCAGGTCGGACGGGTACACCGGTCCTCGCCAGTGCTTGTACATCCAGCCCGAGCAGCCGACGTGGGCCCGCCCCCGCCCCGTCACTCCTCGTCACTCCTCGAGGCGCAGGGCGGAGATGAACGCCTCCTGGGGCACCTCCACCCGCCCGATCGACTTCATCCGCTTCTTGCCCTCTTTCTGCTTGTCCAGGAGTTTGTTCTTCCGCGTGATGTCGCCGCCGTAACACTTGGCGATGACGTCCTTGCGGACGGCCTTGACCGTGGTGCGGGCGATGATGCGCCCGCCGATGGCGGCCTGGATGGGCACGTCGTACTGCTGGCGGGGGATGAGCTCCTTCAGCTTCTCGGTCATCCGCCGGCCGTAGTCCTCGGAGCGGGACTTGTGGAGGATGCAGCTGAAGGCGTCCGCCGGCTGGCCGTTGAGGAGGAGGTCGACCTTCACCAGGTCGCTCTCCTCATAGCCATCGGGCTCGTAGTCGAGGCTGGCGTAACCCTTGGTGCGGCTCTTGAGCTGGTCGAAGAAGTCGATGATGACCTCGGCCAGCGGCACCCGGTACACCAGCTCCAGCCGCTCCGGCGAGAGGTACTCCATCTTCTTCATCTCGCCCCGCCGGCCCTGGCACAGGTCGATGACGGCACCGGTGTAGTCGCTGGGCAGGAGGATCGTGAGGGTGAGGAACGGCTCCTCGATCGACTTGAGCTTGGTCGGCGGGGGCATGTCGGCCGGGTTGTCGACCTCCACCATCTCGCCGTTGTTGAGGTGAGCGCGGTACTCCACTGACGGCACGGTGGCGATGAGGCTGAGGTCGAACTCGCGCTCGAGGCGCTCCCGGACGATCTCCATGTGGAGCAGACCCAGGAACCCGCAGCGGAAGCCGAAGCCGAGGACGCCGCTGGTCTCGGGCTCGAACGTGAACGAGCTGTCGTTGAGGCGGAGGCGGTCGAGGGAGTCGCGGAAGTCGGAGTAGTCGTCGCCGTCGACCGGGTACAGCCCGCAGAACACCATGGGCTTGGGCTCGCGGTAGCCGACGAGGGCCTCGGTGGTCTGGCGGCCGGCCTCGGTGACCGTCTCGCCCGACCGAGCCTCGCTCACGTCCTTGATGCCCGCCACCAGGTAGCCGACCTCGCCCGGGCCCAGCTCGGCGATCGGGGTCAGCGCCGGCGCCCGGACCCCGACCTCGTCGGCGTCATGGGTCGCGCCCGCCTGCATGAACCGGATGCGGGACCCGGTGGAGAGCACGCCGTTGAACACCCGCACCGCGCTGACCACGCCGCGGTACTGGTCGTACATGGAGTCGAAGATGAGCGCCTGCAGGGGCGCCTCGGGGTCGCCCGTCGGGGGTGGGATGCGGGCCACGGCCGCGTCCAGCAGCTCCGACACGCCCTGGCCCGTCTTGGCGCTGATGCGCAGGATCGTCGTCCGGTCGATCCCGAGGACCTTCTCGATCTCCTCCTCCACCCGGTCCGGATCGGCGGCCGGCAGGTCGACCTTGTTGACCGCGGCCACGATCTCGAGGTTGGCCTCGATGGCCTGGTAGCAGGTGGCGAGCGTCTGGGCCTCGATGCCCTGGGTGGCGTCGACCAGGAGGATGGCACCCTCGCAGGCGGCCAGCGACCGCGACACCTCGTAGCCGAAGTCGACGTGACCGGGCGTGTCGATGAGGTGGATGGTGAAGCCCTTCCACGGCAGGCGCACGTTCTGGGCCTTGATGGTGATGCCCCGCTCCCGCTCGAGGTCCATCGAGTCGAGGTACTGCTCCCGCATGTCGCGGGCGTCGACCGCTCCCGTGAGCTCGAGGATGCGGTCGGACAGGGTGGTCTTGCCGTGGTCGATGTGGCTGATGATCGACAGGTTGCGGATGCGGTCGCGGGAGATCATGGTGTCGGGCCCATTGTCCTACAGGGCCGACGGCGACTCTGGCGCCCTCCCCGGCGGGTCTACCCGGCGGGGGGCTGGTTGCGGAGCTGGGCCAGACCGGCCGCCATCTGGTCGAAGAGGTCGGCCACGAGGGGGGCGTCGACGAGCATCGGCGTGTGGCTGCCGGGGAGCTCGATGGGGTCGACGCCGAGCCGGCTGCGGGCCACCCGTCGGGACCAGGCCGGGTTCACGACCCGGTCGTCGCTGCACAGCACGTAGGCCGCGGGCGCGGTGGGCAGCGCCTGCAGTGGGTTGTCCTGGTTGGCCGGGTTCCACGACTGGCGGCGCAGCTGGCGGGCCGACTCGGCGGCCACCAGGGCGGGGCTGTCGTGGAAGAACGCCTGGATGGCGGCGTCCTCGGGCCACGACGTGGAGCCGTCGTCGTGGGTCTCCTGCTGGGCGGAGAGGGCGGCCCAGGCCGGAGAGAACGAGTCTTCGTCGACGTGCATGGGCTGGCCCGGGTCGGGGAGGAAGGCGCACAGGAAGATGAGTCCCGCCACCGGGCGGTGCTCGGCGACGACGGGGATGCTCAGACCGCCGAGCGAGTGGCCGACGAGGATCAGGTCGTCGTCGTCGCCGGATCGGGTGCCGGCCTTGTCGATCGCCTTCTCGATGACGGCGACGTAGTCGGCGATGGTGGCGTCGGGGTCCTCGCTGGGGAGGTCGGGCGCCACGACGGCGTGGCCCATCTTGCGCAGCTCGACGGCGAGCGGGGTCCAGACCCACCCGCCGAACCAGGCGCCGTGGACGAGGGCAAAGGTGGCCATGCCCGACAGACTACGGGGGTCACACCCCCCCGCCGTTCTCGGTAGCCGTGGGTACGGAAAACGCAGCTCCGGCTACCGAGAACGCCGGCGGGGGGCATGGGTCACAGGGTTGGGTCGTCGCCCCGCTGGGGGAACCGGACCAGGTCGGCGAGGAGCGAGGCCGCGGCCCGGGCCATCGCCGCCCGGCCCACGTCGAGGGCGACGCACAACTCCGAGCCCCCGCTGCTCCTCGCCCACGGCGGGCGCAGCTCGAGCTGGAAGCAGGCCTCGAGCAGCAGCCGGTTGGCGTCCCCCGGCTTGGGCTGGGCCGACACGGTGAGATTGGGCTCGGAGAACGTCGCCGGGCTGCCGGCCGGATCGCGGGCGGCCGCGTTCACCAGCCACCGCACCAAGTGCTTGGTCTCCCAAGTCGTCAGGCAGGGGTCGACGACCTCCCACGTGCCGGCGGCGGACACCACCCGCACCGACACGAGGAGCCAGTTCGAATCCCACGGGTCGGTCTCGTCGGCCGGGAACTGGTAGCCGACGACCCGAAGCTCGAGCTCGTTGCCCTCCAACCCGGCCAGCAACACCCGACGAGTGTGGCCCAGATGGATGTGGCAGTCGGGCAGGCCCGGCGGCGCTGGTACCCTGGTCGGGCCATGGCGAACATCAAAAGTCAGATCAAACGCAACCGGCAGAACGAGGTTCGCCGCCTGCGCAACAAGTCCGTGAAGTCGGAGATCAAGACCCGCGTGAAGAACGCGGTCACCGCCGTCCAAGCGGGCGACGACGCCAGCCCCGAGGCCCTCCGCCTAGCGGTCAAGCGCCTCGACAAGGCCGCCGCCCAGGGCATCATCCACCCCAACCAGGCGTCGAACCGCAAGTCGGCCCTCATGAAACGGGTGGCTTCCCTCTCCTCGAAGTAGCGCCCGGCTATCGCCTCCGAGCGGTCGGCGCCAGCCGGCTGAGGCGGGCCACCAGCACCTCCAGCACCAGATCTCCCGACCATTCGGTCGCGCCCTTGAGGGCCATGTCGGCGTCGGCCAGGAGGGTGATGGCCCGGGCGATGGGA
Source organism: uncultured Acidimicrobiia bacterium (assembly GCA_963801205.1). Lineage (GTDB taxonomy): Bacteria > Actinomycetota > Acidimicrobiia > Acidimicrobiales > AC-14 > JAXDMK01. Next base: position 388,382 of record CAWDDV010000009.1, on the reverse strand, counting down.
GCCGATCCCAGGCGGCGGGCCTGCAGGAGCGCCTTCTTGGCCGGGAAGGTGGAGCCCGTCATCCCCAGGAGCTGGGCCGCGGCCGCCTCGTCGGGGGCGTCGGCGCCGTCGAGGCGGAGCATGCGGGCGAAATGGGTGTGGAGGGTGGCCAGCACGACCAGCGGGTGCCGGCCGCCGGCGGCGAGGAGCCGGTGGAGGGTGGTGAGGGCGGCCGCGGTGTCGCCCCGGTCGATGGCGTCGGTGAGCTCCCACGGGGCCACGCCGCCCGCCTCGCCCAGGAACGGCGCCACCTCGTCGGGGCCGAGGCGGGTGCCGACGCCGTAGGCCACGGCCAGGGTCTCGAGGAGGGAACCGAGCCGGCCGAGGTCGTCGCCCAGGTGGCGTCCGGCCAGGTCGAGGGCGGCCGCGTCGAGGCGGACAGGGCCCTCCTTGACCCGCGCCGCCAGCCACGTCGACCGGTTGCGGCCGGTGGGCACCCCCGCGTCGACGACGTGGCCCACCTTGCGCACCGCGTCGGCAATGGCCCGGGAGAGCTGGCCCCCGCCGGCCACCAGCACCAGGCGGGTCGAGTCGAGGGGATCGGCGAGATAGGCGACGAGGGGGGCCGCGTCGGCGGTGAGGAAGCGGCCGACGTCTCGTGCGACCACCACCCGGTGGCCGCCGAAGAACGGCGGCGTCTGGGCCGCATCCACCACGGCCCGCATCTCGTAGTCGCCGGTGAGGTCCTCCACCACCAGGGCGGGGTCGTCGTCGCCGGCCAACTCCGCCACCAGGGCGTGGACGGCGTCGGCCACCAGGGTGGCGTCGTCGCCCTTGACCAGGTAGGCGGGGAAGACGGGGGTGTCGGTCACGCGGCCCCGGCCTCGAGGATGGCAGCGACGGTGCGGCACACCCGACGGGTGCCCTTCACGTCGTGGGCCCGCACGATGCGGCAGCCGCGGGCCACACCCAGGGCGGTGGCGGCCATGGAGGCGTCGCCCCGCTGGCTGATGTCGAGGTCGAGCAGCACGCCGAGGAAGGTCTTGTTGGACGCCGACAGCAGCAGCGGGTAGCCGAGCGTGGCCAGCCGGCGGGACTGTTGCAGCAGCTCGAGGGACTGGTGGGCGGTCTTGCCCAGGTCGAGGCCGGCGTCGAGGACGATGCGGTCGGGCGGGATGCCGGCCGCCTCCGCCCGGTGGGCCCGCTCGATCAGGAAGTCCCGGACCTCGCCCAACAGGTCGTCGTAGTGGGGGTCGGGGTCGGGGACGCGGGGCGCCAGGCGGATGTGGGTGGCGACCACGGTGGCGCCGGCGGCCGCGCTCACCGCCAGGTAGTCGGGATCGGCGAAGCCGCTGATGTCGTTGCCCACGACCGCGCCCGCGCCGAAGCCGGCGTGGGCCACCACGGCCCGGGTGGTGTCGACCGACAGGGGGACGTCGAAGCGGGCGTGGAGAGCCTCGATGGCGGGCACGACCCGGTCGAGCTCCTCCTCCTCGGTGACATCGGGCCCGGGGCCGGCTTTCACCCCACCGACGTCGAGGATGTCGGCCCCCTCCGCCACCAGCTGCTCGGCCCGACGGAGGAACGCGTCGAAGTCCCAGGTGGCGCCCTTGTCGTAGAACGAGTCGGGCGTGCGGTTGAGGATGCCCATCACCAACGCCCGGGTGGTGATGTCGTAGGTGCGGGCGCCGAGGGTCAGCCGCATGGCGGCGAACCTATCCCGGCGCCGGTGGGGTCAGGTCTTGACGGCGGCGACGTACTGGTCGAGGACCGGCTTGGGGATGCGGCCCCGCGCCGGCACGTCGATCCCGTTCTCGTCGGCCCACACCCGGACCGCCTTGGGGTCGACGCCGAGGGCCGCCGCACCGCTGCTCGCCCGCCTGCCGGGGGAGCTGGCGCGGGCGACGCTCTGGGTGGCCCGGCCCGGCGGCCGGGCCGCGTCGATGTAGGGCTTCGAGCGCGGCCCGGAACTTGGCCGCGTTGTCGCGCGACAGGTCGATCTCGTACTGGCTGCCCCCGAGGGCGAACCGCACCTTCTCGTCAGCGGGGCTGCCGTCGAGGTCGTCGACCAGCTCCACCGTCACCTTCTCTGCCACGGAACTCCCTTGCGTCGTGAATGGGCCGCCCCCCGAAACTATCCCGGCGGGCCGCGCGCTTCACCTACCCTCACCGCCAAGCGGGGCAGGACCGCCTCGACGGCGACGACCAGCGAGCCCACGACCACCCGAGATCCCTCGGGAGGAACGACGGCGCCGGCCAGGCGGTGGCCCGGCGGCGCCAGCAGGAGGCCGGCGGGGAAGCGGCGGAGGACCGGTTCGATCCACCGGGCGGCAGCCACGCCGGGACGAGCCATCACCACCACGTCGAGGCGGCGGACGTCGAGGTTGTGGAGGGCGGACAGGAGGCGGCCGGAGGTGGTGGTCGACCCGTCGACCACCAGGACCGTGGTGGCGCCCCGGCGCCAGAGGTGGGCGCCGGCCACCAGCGGTCGGCCGTCGACCGGCGGAGGCCACCGGGCCGCCACCGCCGGCAGCAGAAGGACCGCGATGGCGGCGCCGGCCAGTCCCCGTCGTACGGTGCGCCGCCAGTGGCGGCGGCGGGCAAGGAACGCTCCCGCCACCAGGACCGCCAGCCCGACCAGGTGGGGCAGGCGGGCCCGTCCCAGGGGAAGCCCGGCGCCCCACCGGGCGACGGCCGCCACCCACGCCACCAACGCCTCGGTGGGGACATGCACCACCCGGGCCACCGGTCCGCCGACGAGCCCGGCGGGCAAGCCGGCGGCGATGCCCCACATCATCAGGGGCCCCGCCACCGGGACCGCCAGGAGGTTGGCCGGCAACGACGCCACCGGGATCCCGTCGAACACGGGGACCAGCACCGGCGCCACCCCGACCTGGGCCGCCAGGGTGACGCCGAGGGCGTCGGCCAGCGGCCGGGGCCCGGGCAGGAGCGCGGCCAGGGGCTTGGCCAGCAACAGGATGCCGGCCGACGCGCCGACCGAGAGGAGGAAGCCCAGCGACCCGACCAGGAGCGGGTCGAGGAGGAGCAGGGTGGTGGCCGCCAGCCCCAGGATGCGCAGGCCAGACACCGGTCGGCCGAGGGTGGTGGACAGCAGGGCGAGCCCGGCCATGGCCTCGGCCCGCAGCACCGACGGCTCCCACCGGGTGAGCACCCCGAACAGCAGGAGCAGGAACAGTCCCGCGCCGAACCGGGCGCCCAGCCGTAGCCGGCGGAGCAGGGGCGACAAGAGGGCGAGGACGAAGGCAACGTTCTGGCCGCTCACGACCAGGAGGTGGGTGAGACCGGCGGCCCGGAAGTCGTCGGTGATCTCAACCGGCTGACCGCGGTCGTCGCCGAGGACGAACCCCGCGTAGAGGGCCCGCCGGTCGGGCGGCAGCGACGCCGCCCCTCGCAGGAGCGTGCGCCGGATGGCGTTGGCCACCCGGCTGGGACCGTTGCCCGGCGCCCACCGGCCGACCTCCGACACCACCATCCGGGCGCCCACGTGCCGGCGGGACAGGTAGTCGCGGGCCGAGTCGGGAACCGGTTGGAGCTCACCGGCCAGCGCCACCTGCTCGCCCGCCAGCCGCTCCCGGAGGCGGGCCGCGGCCCGACCCCTCGCCTGAGCCTCGACCCGCTTGCCCAGGATGCGGACATCGACCCGCACCCCGCCGAAGGCATCGGCCGGGTCGCTCACGAGAGTGGCGGTCCCCCGCCACTGCCCCACCACCGGCGGCCGCAACCCGGCTTCGGCGCGCGCCCCAGGGCGGACGCGACCAGGGCCGCGCCGACGATCACGACCGCCGGCCGGCGAAGGACCACGCCGACGAGCGCGACCGCCACCACCGGCAGGAGGGGCAGGGCGACCGACGCCCACGCTCCGGCGGCCGCGGCCAGCGCCATCACGACGACCGCGGCGTCACCCATGGCCCTGGGGGGCGCCCGGTCGGCCTGGGTCACGAGACCACCACCAGGGGCCGGATCGCCTCCAGCTTGGCGGGGCCGATCCCCGGCACCTCCAGGAGCTCGGTGACAGACCTGAAGCGCCCGTTGCGGGCCCGGTAGGTGAGAATGGCGGCCGCGGTGGCCGGGCCGACGCCGGGCAGGGTGTCGAGCTGCGCCGCGGTGGCGGTGTTGAGGTCGACCGGGCCGGCGGGCGCGCCGGCAGGCGCGGCCGCCGCTCCACCGCCGACGGCGGGATCGCTGCCGCCTACGGCGGCCTCGGGCGGTGGTCCGGGCTCGCCCCTGCGGGGAACGTAGACCCGGGTGCCGTCGACCACTCGGGCGGCGAGGTTGAGACGGTCGACGTCGGCCTCCGCCAGCAGCCCGCCGGCCGCGGTGACGAGGTCGGCCACCCGGGCCCCGCGGGCAGGGAGTACACACCCGGCGCCCCCACCTGCCCGGCGGCGTGAACCGTGACCACCCCCACCCCGCCCGCCACCGTGGTCGACGACCCCGACGACCCCGACGACCCCGGCGACCCCGACGACCCCGACGACCCCGGCGAGCCCGGCGACCCCGGCGAGCCCGGTGGCCCGGGCCCCCCCGTAGCCACCGTCGCCGGCGGCGCGTCGCCCGCCTTGGGCAGGACCAGCTCGGGCGGATGGGTCGGCGTCCGGAGGAAGATCAGCCCGAAGGCGACGGCGGCGGCCACGCCCACGACCGCCAGCACCACCCGGGCCGGGGTGACCGCCGCCCGCACCAGCGCCCAGCGGGCCGCCCACGACGACGACAGCGGCGGCGGCGGCGCGGACGAGGCGGAAGAAGAAGGAAATTCCAGCAGGTCGGACATCGGCACATCCCCACGGCGATGGCTACAGCCAAGGGGGAAGCCGGCGTCCGCCAGGTTATCCGATGCCTACGACAGGCTCCCGCCTCCACCGCCGCCGGCGCCCTCGCCCGCCCCGCCGCGCTCCATGAACGTGCGGGCGGCCTCCTCGGCCTCGATCTCCAGGGGGATCATCCGGTAGGCGGCCCGGTGCCCGAAGCCCCGCCAGCGTCCCGCCACATACGCGCCCACGTAGCGCCGGAGGAACCCGAAGGGGCCCAGGTCGTGCCACTGGCGGACGTGCTCCTGCTCGTGGCGCAGCAGCCGGGCGCTGTCGGCCGCCGACCGCCGGATCGAGATCAATGACCAGATGGTGATGGCATCGGAACCCGGCGGCACCGGGCCTCCGACCCAAAGCCAGTGGTCGTCGCGCCGCTCGATGCCCACCGCCGCGCCCCGGCCCGCTTAGTACAGCCGGGAGGCCAGCGCCCGCCGGTAGTGGGCGGTGCGGGGGTCGTCGGACCCGAGCAGCTCGAGCATGTCGAGGTACTCCTGGCGGGCGGTGTCGTCGTCCTTCACCCGGGCCAGCAGCGCCTCGAGGCGCGCCTCGATGGCGACCTCGCCGTCGGACTCGGGCGCGGCCGCGGCCGAGCTCGACAGCCGGGCCCGGGCCGCCACCCGCCGCACCTCGGCCGTCTCCGGCAGCCGCTTCAACAGGTTGAGGGCCTCCTCGACCTGGTCAGCGTCGATGAGCAGGTCGGCCAGGGCCACCACCGCCCCCGGGTGGTCGTGGTCGAGCTCCAACGCCTCACGGAGCGACGCCTCGTCGCCCTTGGCCACCAGCAGGTCGGTCTGCGACAGCGCCGGCGCCAGCTTGTCGACGAACGCCTTGACCTGGGCCTCGGGCAGGGCCCCGATGAACGAGTCGACGATGCGACGGTCCTTGAGGGCGAACACGGCCGGGATCGACTGCACGTTGAACGTGGCCGAGATCCGCGGGTTGGCGTCGACGTCGACCTTGGCCAGCTCCACCTGGCCGTTGGTGGCTGCCACCACCCGCTCGATGATGGGACCGAGGCTGCGGCACGGCCCGCACCACTCCGCCCACAGGTCGACCACCACCGGGACGTCGACCGACCGGTCGAGCACGTCGCGTTCGAATGTGGCATCGGTGACATCGGCCATACGGAGTACACAACCCTTCGGCCTCACGGTGGATTCCGATCCGAAGGTACCTTGGATCGAAATGACCAATGACCAACGGCTCTACGAGCTCCACAATCGCCCGGAGCTCGACCAGCCCGCCCTGGTGCTGGCCCCCGACGGATGGATCGATGCCGGCCTGGCTGGCGCGGGGGCCATGGCTGCCCTGCTGACGTCGGTGTCCACCGATCTGGTCGCCACCTTCGACTCCGACGAGTTCATCGACTATCGGGCCCGGCGGCCGATCTCGGTCATGGAGGACGGCGTCTACCAGGAGCTGAACTGGCCCCGCATCGAGCTGCGCTCCGGGCACGACGACGGCGGCCACGACGTGCTCGTCCTGGTCGGGCCCGAGCCCGACAGCCGCTGGCAGGCGTTCGCCGGCGCGGTCGCCGAGCTGGCGGTCATGTTCGGTGCCCGTCTCCTGGTCGGCATGGCCGGCTTCCCCGCGCCGGTGCCCCACACCCGGACCTCTCCCCTGGTGGCGAGCGCGTCGTCCACCGAACTGGCCACGTCGGTCGGGGTGGTGCCGGGCATCCTCCAGGTGCCGGCCGGCATCCTGGCCGCCCTCGGTGACCGGCTGGGCGACCACGGGGTGCCCACCCTCGGCCTGTGGGCGCGGGTCCCCCACTACGCCGCCGGCCTGCCCTACCCCGCAGCCAGCATGCAGCTCCTTGGCGGGCTATCCCGAGTGACGGGCGTGGCCGTCGAGTCCGATGACCTGCAGGAAGCGGCCGAGGAGACCCGCCGCCGGCTCGACGAGCTGGCCTCGAACAGCGCCCAGCACCGCACCCTCATCCGCCAGCTCGAGGCTCAGTTCGACGAAGAAGCCGAGAACCAGAGCGCCATCGCTGCCGGGTGGGCCAACCTCCCGTCGGGGGACGAGCTGGCTGCCGAACTGGAGAAGTTCCTCCGCGACCAGTAGTCAGTCGTCGATCCGGCCCTCGAAGTGGGCGTCATCCCCCGCGCCTTCCAGTCCAGCTCCGCCCCCAAGGCGGTCACGTAGTCGGGGGCGATCCGCGGCGCGATCCGGTCGCCAGGCGAAAGATCCGCGCCGCGAAAGGCCGAGGACGCGGCGGTCCGCGGCGCGATCCGGTCGCCAGGCGGTCAATCCGTGCCGCGAAAGGGGCTGAGTACCGGCCGCGCCGTCCGCCGACACCCGCGTGGCAAGCGGATCAGGTCGGCGGCATCGGCTCGAAGCGCTCGATGTTCTCCTGCTCGTGGGCGTCGTTGCGGGCGACGATGGCCACCGCGGGGTCGACGTTGCTCATGTTGCGAGGCTGGTGAGGGGAGTTGGCGGGGATGAACATGAACTCGCCCTCGTCGAGGGTGACCTTGAGCCGGAGGTTGTCGCCGAAGGCCACCGACACGCTCCCTTTGAGCATGTAGACGGCCGTCTCGAAGCCGAGGTGGGAGTGGGGCGCGGCCGCACCGCCGGGAGGGATGACGACCGCGTTCATCGAGATGTTGGTGGCGCCGGTCGATGCCGCCGAGACGCCCACGAAGTAGGGCAGGACTGGCGGCCCATGATCTCCTCGCCCGGGACGGACGACCTTGACGTCTCGAGGCGTGCGCCCGGCCGGCCCGGCCCGCCCCTCCCGATGCCACGCTCATCACCCGCTCCTCGGTAGCGCCAAGGCCAGGAACGGGCAGAGCATGACCGTCAGGGACTGCGCCGGCAAGGGTCCGCCCGCGGCCAGGGCGGACCCGTGGGCGGCCGTCCCGGTACGGCGCCGAGGAGAGTGGTCGCGTGCCCGGCACGGGACCCGTGCCGATCCGTCGTGCCCCTCTCCCCGGCACCGGCCCGGGCCCGCCGGTGCCGCCCGGATTAGGCCGCACCCTACGACGCGGCCCCGAATTTCCACTAGGCACAGTTCAAGCACGAACAGGTTAGGCTCGATCGCACGACGGACGACGAGGTTGTGGCAGGGGCCACCGGGGCCGCCCGAGACGGGGCCGACGGCACCGGCGACGACGACCCCGACGTGGCGGCAATGCTCGTACACGCCCGCCGGACCGCGGGACTGGCCCAGGTGGAGCTGGCCCGGCGGGCGGGCATCGCCCCCAGCTACCTCTCCCGCATCGAGGCCGGCTCCTGGCGCACGGGCGGACCGTGGCCGTCCGACCAGGTCCTGCGCTCCCTGGCCCGCCACCTGGGGGTCAGCTCCACCGAGCTCATCCGCCTCCGCAACGAGGAGCGGGCCGCCACCGGGCCCCGGGTGAGCCGGCGGCGGGGATGGTCGGGCCCGGGGTACACCGTCTGCACCGACGGCGACGGCGTCTACCAGGCAGCCAAGGCCCTCATCGACCGGAACCCGCCCCGCCACCCGGTGCGCACCACCACCGTCCGCATGCTCGAGGGCGAGCAGGACACCCCCACCCTGTGGCAGTCGGAGTTCGTGCGCACCCTCACCGAGAAGATGAGCGCCGACCCCGAGAGCACCCTCTACCGGGTCTGCGCCTCCAGCGCCGACAACGTCGCCCTCGTCCGCCGGACCGCGGTGCGCCTCGCCGGCGATCGCCCGCCGGCCGACATCCGCAACATCCGCAGCCGGTTCTGCTTCGGCAACCCGCTGGTCCTCGACTTCATCATCGGCGCCAACGAGGCCCTCATCGCCATCCCCGACCGCCGCAGCCAACCCAGCCTGCGGGCCTGCGTGGTGGTCGACGATCCCGACTTCGTCACCGCCATGCAGGACTGGTACGACGAGTTCATCTGGGAGCCGTCGTGCGACTGGACGGAGATCACCTACGACACGCTCGAGTCGGCCCTCGACGAGGTCGAGACCCGCCTCCGCGCCACCGAGCAGAGCGAGCGGCCTACACCACCAGGTTGACGAGCTTCGGCGGGCGGGTCACCACCTTCCTGGGTGCCCGGCCGGCCAGGGTGGCCTGCACCTTCGGCGACGCCAAGGCCAGCCGCTCCATCTCGTCGGCCCCGATGGCGACGTCGACTTCGACCTTGTCCCGCACCTTGCCGTTGACCTGTACCACCATGGTGGCCGTCAACGCCGCCGCCCGGGACGCGTCGAACGTCGGCCACGCCCGCTCGTGGATGTGCTCGCCCGAATGCCGGCGCGCCCACAGCTCGGCCGTGATGTGGGGCACCATCGGCGCCATCAGCAGCAGCAGGCTGTCGACGGCGAGCTTCACCGACGCCCGCTCGGTGCCGGCCTGGACATGCTTGTACAGGAGGTTGGTGAACTCCATGCACGCCGCCACCGCGGTGTTGTACGACCAGCGGGCGTAGTCGTCGCTGACCCGGGCGATGAGCTGGTGGGTGGCCCGCTCCAAGCTCCCCGGGGGACCGGGCGCCGGCGCCCCCTCCACCGCCTCCACCTCGCCGGTGGCCAGCCGCCACACCCGGGCCAGGTACCGCCCCGCCCCGTCGATGACGTTGTCGGTCTCCTCCGTCCAGTCGACGTCGTCGGCCGGTGGTCCCACGAACAGGTGGAACAGACGGAGGGCGTCGGCCCCCACCGTCGAGAAGTACTTCTCGGGGGCTACCAGGTTGCCCTTCGACTTCGACATCTTCGACCCGTCCATGCGGATCATGCCCTGGGTGAACAGCCGCCCGAAGGGCTCCCGCAGGTCGGGCGGGGCCACGCCCAGGTCGGCCAGCGCCTTGGTGAAGAAGCGGGCGTACATGAGGTGGAGGATGGCGTGCTCGATGCCACCGATGTACTGGTCGACCGGCAGCCAGTGGGCGGCCATGGCCGGGTCGAAGGGGGCCTCGGTAGCCCACGGGTCGCTGAAGCGCAGGAAGTACCAGGACGAGTCGACGAAGGTGTCCATGGTGTCGGTCTCCCGAGTGGCGGGCTTGCCGCACTCCGGGCACACCGTCTGCAGGAAGCCCTGGTGGTACTTCAGGGGGGACTCCCCCGTCGGCCGGAACTCGACGTCGTCGGGGGCGACCACGGGGAGCTGGTCGTCGGGCACGGCCACCGGCCCGTGCTCGGGGCAGTACACGATGGGGATGGGGCAGCCCCAGAACCGCTGCCGCGACAGCAGCCAGTCCCGCAGCCGGTAGTTGACGGTGCGGCGACCGAGGCCCTGGGCCTCCAGCCACTCGATCGACGCGGCGATGGCGTCCGCCTTGGTGAGCCCGTCCAACCACTGGCTGTTGATGGCCGGCCCGTCGCCGGTGTAGGCCTCGCCCTCCCACCCCGCGGGCGGCTCGACGGTGCGGATGATGGGCAGGTCGTAGGCCTCGGCGAAGTCCCAGTCCCGCTGGTCCTGGCCGGGCACGGCCATGATCGCCCCAGTCCCGTAGCCCATGAGGACATAGTCGGCCAGGTAGATCGGCACCCGCTCGCCGGTGAACGGGTTGGTGGCGTAGGAGCCGGTGAACACGCCCCGCTTCTCGAGTGCTCCCTCGGTGGACTGGCGGTCGATGTCGGACTCGGTGCTGACCCGGGCCACGAACTCCTCCACCGCCGCCCGCCGGTCGTCAGTGGTGAGCGACGGGACGAGGGGGTGCTCAGGCGCGAGCACGACGTAGGTCATGCCGAAGCTGGTGTCGGGCCTCGTTGTGAACACCCGGATCGAGATGTCGCCGGCCATGAGGTCGAACTCCGCCCCCTGTGACCGTCCGATCCAGTTGCGTTGCATGACCTTGACCCGTTCCGGCCAGTCCAGCGAGTCGAGGTCGTCGAGGAGCTGGTCGGCGTACTGCGTGATCCGGAAGAACCACTGCTCCAGCTCCCGCTTCACCACCAGGTCGCCCGAGCGCTCGCAGGTGCCGTCGGCCAGGACCTGCTCGTTGGCCAGCACCGTCTGGCATCCCGGGCACCAGTTGACGGGCGCCATCTTGCGGTAGGCGAGGCCGGCCTCCAGCAGCCGGAGGAAGATCCACTGCGTCCAGTGGATGTAGGCGGGGTCGTGGCTGCGGACCTCCCGCCGCCAGTCGTAGACCGCCCCCAGGCGGGTCAGGGACGCCTTGAGCTCGGCGATGCGGGCGTCGGTGAACTCCCGGGGATGGACGCCCTGCTTGATGGCCGCGTTCTCCGCCGGCAGCCCGAAGGAGTCGAACCCGATGGGAGAGAGCACGCCGTGGCCCTGCATGGTGCGGTAGCGGACATTGAGGTCGCCGAATGTGTAGTTCCGGACGTGGCCCATGTGGGCCGGGCCGCTCGGGTACGGGTACATGCACAGCACGTAGAACGGAGGCCGAGGATCGTCGTTGTCGACCTCGTAGGTGCCCTCGTCACGCCAGCGGGCCTGCCACTTGCGCTCGATTTCCTGGACGTCGTAGGCCTCGGCCATAGGGGCCGATCGTACCGGCGGGCCGAGTCGCCTCCGCCCGGTTCTTGGGCTCCGCCCTTCCCCGGGTGCACCTGTGCCACCATTCGACGAGTACAGGTAGTGGACGGAGGATGGGTTGGGGCTGGCGATCTTCGGAGCCGGTCAGGACGACCTCAAGTTGGTGGCAGAGGTTCGGTCGTTCGTGATCAGCGAGCTGCGCCGGCGCTGCCGCGCCGACCTGGTCGACGACGCCGTCCTGGTGGCGACCGAGTTGGCCACCAACGCCGTACTCCACGCGGGAGGGATGGCCGCCGTCCGGGTGGACACCATCGAGGGCGGGGTGCGCATCGAGGTGCACGACCGCACCCGGGTGCCGCCCGTCATGGCCCGCTCGTCGGAGGACTCCATGACCGGGCGGGGACTCCTCCTGGTCGGCGCCCTCAGCACCCGCTGGGAAGCGGAACCGACGCCCGAGGGGAAGATGGTCTGGGCCGAGTTGTCCGGGCGAGCCCACCAGGCGACGGCTTCGGCCGAGGAGCTCATCGAGCGGTGGGCCGACGACCTCGGCGACCCGTTGGCAGTGCACGCGCCACCCGGTGTCGCTCGGCAACGTCCCCACCGACCTGCTGCTGGCGGCCAAGTCCCACGTCGACAACCTGGTCCGGGAGTTCACCCTCGCCGCCCGGGGGGCCGAAGTCGGGCGTGTCGGGGGCGGTCCCGGCACCGCTGGCGTCCCTCATCGAGGCGGTGGTGTCCCGCTTCGCGGAGGCCCGGCAGGCGATCAAACGGCAGGCCATCGGGGCCGCCGCCCAGGGCCTGTCCCACGTGAGCCTCGAGCTCACCCTGACGGCGGATGCGGCCGCGGCCGGCGAGGAGTACCTGCGGGCCCTGGACGAGGCCGATGCCTACTGCCGGGCGGCCCGGCTCCTCACCCTCGAGACGCCGCCCCAACACCGGGTGTTCCGGCACTGGTACGTGGGCGAGATCGTCCGCCAGCTGCGGGCGGCGGCGGCCGGGATGCCGGTTCCCGAGCGGGAGTCGTTCGAGCAGCGCCTGCTCCGGGAGATCGACACCATGGCCCGGGACCGGAGCAACGCCGACCGGGCGGCCCGGCTGTTCGAGGTGTCGGCCGCGCTCGAGCAGCGCCGACAGCACCGAGGCGGTGGCCGAGGCCGTCCTCGACACCGGTGTGGCCGCCCTGGGCGCCTCCGGTGGCGGCATCCTCCTCGCCACCCTCGCCGACCGCCTCTTCGTCCCCGCCACGGTGGGCTACGACGAGGAGGTGGTGGCCGGGCTGCGGGCCGAATCGAAGGACGCCGAGCTTCCGGCGGCGGTGGCGCTGCGCACCGGCGAGGCGGTGTGGTTGGAATCCCGCGAGGAGCGCGACCAGCGCTTCCCGCAGCTCACCGCCATCGAGCGGAACGTGGTGTCAGCCTGCGCCGTCCCCCTCGTCGTCGGCGGGCGGCGGCTGGGGGCCCTCCGCTTCAGCTTCTCCGAGCCCCGCCTCTTCGACGAGGAGGAGCGCCGCTTCGTCCTCGCCCTCGCCGGCCAGACGGCCCAGGCACTCGACCGGGCCCAGCAGACCGACCTGCGGGCAGACCTCAGCCGGCGGCTCCAGCGCAGCCTCCTGCCGGGCGAGATGGTGGCACCGCCGGGGCTGGAGGTGGCCGGCTCGTACCACCCCTTGGGCGACGGCATGGAGCTCGGAGGCGACACGTTCGACGTCTGGCCCCTCCGCGGTGACTACTGGGGGCTCACCATCGCCGACTCCGCCGGCACCGGTCCCGAGGCGGCCGCCCTCACGGCCATGATCCGCTTCACCCTGCGGGCGCTGTCGATGAGCGACGTCGACCCCGCGTCGGTCCTGCGCAAGCTGAACCGGGCCCTGTTGTCGGCCGGCGCCGGTGGCCTTGAGGGGGAGCGGTTCTGCACCGCCATCTTCGGTGCGCTGCGGACGGCGGCGGGAGGCGCCAGCCTGACCCTGGCCGCGGGCGGCCATCCCCACCCCTTGCTGCGGCGGGCGAGCGGCGAGGTGGAGGAGATCCCGGTCACGGGTGGGCTCATGGGCGTCTTCCCCGACGTGCCGGTCGGCACCTGCACGCTCTCGCTGGTACCGGGGGACACCGTGGTCCTCTACACCGACGGCGCCATCGAGGCCCGCCGGGCCGGCGTGATGTTCGGCGAGGAGCGCCTGATGGAAACCGTCGCCGCGGGACCGGCCGGCGCCCAGGACCTGGCCGACGCCATCGAGGAAGCAGTCGTCCACCACGTCGGCGGCACCATGACCGACGACCTCGCCGTGCTCGTCGTCCGGGTTCTGCCGAAGGACTGACCGGGCCGGGCAGCCGCCGGCCTCAGCCGCCGGCCTCAGCCGCCGGCCTCAGCCGCCGGCCTCAGTCGCCGTCCTCAGCCGCCGGCCTCGGAAGCGGGACCGGGGGGTAACTCGGGGCGGGGAGCGGGGAGGCCGCCCCGGACGCCCCGCTCGAACTCGGCCGCGGCCGGGTCGGGCGCCGAGGTCGAGGCGTGGAGCACGGCCTCGGCGTCGACGATCTCGTAGGCGTAGCCCTGCTCGGCGAGGAACCGCTGGCGGCGGGCGGCGAACTCCTGGTCGTTGGTGTCGCGGGCCACGACGGTGAAGAAGTGGGCCTGGCGGCCGTCGGCCTTCGGGCGCAGGATGCGGCCCAGGCGCTGGGCCTCCTCCTGGCGGCTGCCGAACGTGCCGGACACCTGGATGGCCACCGACGCCTCGGGCAGGTCGATGGAGAAGTTGGCCACCTTGGACACCACCAGCACCGGCTCCAGACCCATCCGGAAGGCGTCGTACAGCTTCTCCCGCTCCACCGTCGGCGTCTTGCCGGTGAGGACGGGGGCTCCCAGGAGGTCGCCGAGCTGATCGAGCTGGTCGAGGTACTGGCCGATGACCAGGGTGGGCTCGCCCCGGCGGACGGCCTCCCGGCACAGGGCCTCGACCACCGCCAGCTTCGACCGGGCGGTGGCGCCGACCCGGTAGCGCTCCTCGGGCTCGGCCAGGGCGTAGGCCATCCGCTCCTCGTCGCCCAGCGTGACCCGCACCTCGACGCACCGGGCGGGCGCGATCCAGCCCTGGGCCTCGATGTCGCGCCAGGGCGCGTCGTAGCGCTTGGCGCCGATGAGGCTGAAGACGTCGCCCGCCCGGCCGTCCTCCCGGACCAGGGTGGCGGTGAGGCCCAGGCGGCGCCGGCTCTGGATGTCGGCCGCCATGCGGAACACCGGCGCCGGCAGCAGGTGGACCTCGTCGTAGACGACCAGGCCCCAGTCCTCGGCCGAGAGCACGTCGAGGTGGGGGTAGAGGCCGCCCCGCCGGGTGGTGATGATCTGGTAGGTAGCCAGCGTGACCGGCCGGATCTCCTTGCGCTCCCCGCTGTACTCGCCCACCTCGGCCTGGGTGAGGGTGGTGCGGGCCAGGATCTCCGCCTGCCATTGGCGGGCGGCCACGATATTGGTGACCAGGATGAGCGTGCGGGCGCCGGCGCGGGCCATCGCCCCTAGGCCGACCAGGGTCTTGCCCGCCCCACACGGCAGCACCACCACGCCACTGCCGGCGGCCACGAAGGCGTCGACGGCCTCCTGCTGGTAGGGCCGGAGGTCGTAGCCGGTACCGTGCCGCAGGGTGACCGGGTGGGCGGTGCCGTCGACGTAGCCGGCCCGGTCCTCGGCCGGCCATCCGACCTTCAGCAGGGCCTGCTTGAGCCGGCCCCGCTCGCCCCGGCCGACGGCGAAGGTGTCGACGTCGATCCTCGGGCCGAGGAGCGGCACCACCGCCTTGGCCCGGACCACCTCCTCCAGCACGGCCCGATCGACGCTGCGCAGGACCAGCCCGTGGACGGGATGGACATCGAGGACGAGGCGGCCGTAGCGACCCATGAGCTCGGCTACGTCGATGAGCAGCGCCTGGGGCACCGGGTAACGGGACCAGCGCAGGAGGGCGTCGACCACCTGCTCCGCGTCATGGCCGGCGGCGCTGGCGTTCCAGAGCCCGAGCGGGGTGAGCCGGTAGGTGTGGATGTGCTCGGGCGAGCGTTCGAGCTCGGCGAACGGGGCGATGTCGGCCCGGCAGGCGGTCCCCTCGGGATGATCGACATCGAGCAGGAGGGTGCGGTCGGACTGGATGATCAGCGGGCCGTCGGACATCAGAGGGCCTCCTCCTCGGCTTCGGTGAGGACCCGGGCCCACGACACCCGGCTGAGGGCCAGGACCCGGCTCTCCCACCCGGCCAGCAACTCGACGACCGCCTCGCGGCGGCCGACGTCGAGCACGGCCACGTTGAGCTGGGTGGAGTGGCCCTTCTTGCTGGTGTAGGCCAAGCGCACCGGCCAGCCCTCCACCATGGCCAGTTGGAGCAGGTCGGCGACCAGCACCGGATCCCGGGCGATCATCTCCGGCCGCCTGACGGAGACGCCGAGGTCGAAGACCGAGACCGAGGCCGAGGTCGGGGTCGGGGTCGGGGCCGGGAGGCCCCGGGTGACGGACGGGGGTAGGGGGAAGAGAACCGGGCCCGGGGGGACGGGCGGCGGGGGCGGGGGCGGGGTGGCGGACCGCACCAGGCGGGCGGCGATGGCGGCCGCGACCGACGACCGAGCGTCGCCCTCGCCGGCGCCGGCGGCGGCGGCGACCTCTGCTGCCGGTGGGGCGAAGGGGTCGCCCACCGGGCCGAAGGCGGCCGACTGCCCCGGGCGGCGGCGGGTCAGGGCCGTGAGGTGGGGATTGGGCTTCGCTCGCCGCCGGGCGGGCCGGCGGAGGACGAGGTCGCCGTCGGCCCCCTCCTCGGCCGGCGTGTAGCCCGCGTCGCGAAGGGCGGTGAGCACCGTCGCCACGTCGGCGGTGGCGGCCGCGACCGTGGGGGCGAGCAGGCGCAGGCCCAGCTTCTTGGCCGGCCGGGACGCGACCACCTCCGCCAGCAGGGCGGTGTCGTCGCTGCGCAGGCAGCACCGGGTGGCGACCGCCCGCAACTGCCCGAAGCGGCGGCCGACGTCGTTGACCAGGTACGTCAGCGCCTGGGGCACGCCCTTGGCCGCGTGGGCCTCGAGAAAGGCGAGGATGTCGGACGACGTCCGTCCCGCCTCGTAGCTCCGCCGCACCGACGCCTCCGTGAACCGGTAGACGACAGCCGCCCCCCGGGACTCCAGCACGGCCATCGACTCGAGCTCGGCCTGCACCGGCCGCACCAACTCGGCCGGGGCGAAGGCGGTGAGGTCGGGCTGGATCGTGAACATCGACGTGGCCGCCGGCACCACCTCGTCGAAGGCCCGGCGGGCGCCCTCGATGTCGCCCGCCGCCACCAGCCGCCCCCACGTGCTCAGCGCACCCAGCCCCGACAGGCCCAGCAGCTCGCATTCGGCCGCTGTCCACGACGCCAGCAGGTCGCGGGACGCGACCCCGCCGGCCCACCGGGCGGGGGCGTCCCACGACACCCTCGGGTACAGGCTGTCGGGCACGACCGCGTGGCCGGGCGGCACCGCGGCCAGGGTGGCCAGCACCGCCGCCCGGTGGGCCGCGGCGTGGGCCTCGGGGGCGCGCACCATCAGCGGCGGGATCGGCTTGCCCTTGGTGTCGATGGCCCCGACCAGGCCCAGGTGCAGGTCCCACGCTCCCCACGCCGCCACCAGGTGCGCCCAGCGACCGGCCACGTCGAGCTCGGACCACCGGTCGTAGGCGGGAAGGGGGAGGACGGCGTCGGTGCGGGCGTCGATGCTCACCAGGCCGGCGGCCGCCGCCAGCTCGATCACCCGGGCCGTCTCCACCTCGGACCGGTCGATCGCCTTGGCCACCCGCCGCACGGCCTGGATGCCGAGGCCGCCCGCCTTGAGCAGCCCCGGCCCGTCGTCGGCCCACCCGTCGAGGATGGTGGCCACGTCGGCCACCAGGCGCAGCGCCCGCTCGGCCGCGGCCCGGTCGGCGGCCACCGGCTCGACCGGATGGACTCGTACCTCGGGGGGACGCAGGTGCAGCTCGGGGTAGACCTTGCCGCCCCGCAGGGCGAGGCCGGCCTCTCCCACCAGCACCACCAGGTCCCATCCCGAGGGCGCCAGCAGGCCCCGGCTGACCAGCCACCCCGCCGCCGTCTGTTCAATGCGGGCCGCGGGGAACACCCCTCCCGGAGCCCGCCCCTCAGGCCCTCGAAGGCCAGTTCGACGGCCAGCTCGGCGACACCGACGGGCGCGTCGGCCAGCACGGCGGGCACGAGCCCCGGGGTGGCGAGGGCGTCGCCGATGTTGGCCAGGGTGACCGCCTTGGTGCTCCCCGCCCCGACCCCCAGCCGCTCGGCGATGGCGGCCAGCACGATCGCCGATTGGCTGGCCAATGCGACCCGGGCCGGCGGCCCCAGCCCCGCCGGATGGCGGACCTCCACCTTGACCAGCAGCTCGAGCTCGTCGCCCCGCCGACCGACCAGGAGTCGGACGCACAGACGGCGCAGCACGTCGGCCAGGTCGGCGTCGTCGTCGTCGACAGCCAGCAGCCGGGCCAGCTGCCCGACGGTGGAGGGGACGGGGAGGAGGCAGAGCGCCTCCAGCACCTGGCGGGCGCCCCGGTCGAGCTCCCGCCGGCAGGCGTCGAGGCTCGTCGCCCCCACCGCCCGGGCGGTCAGCTCGATGAGGGTCTTGGGCGCCGGGTCGGCTAAATCGGGCCGCGCCACCAGCAGCGCGGTCAGCCCCGTCTGATCGAGGCGGCGGAGCGAGTCGAGAACGGGATGTTCCTCACCGCCCCGGCTCCGGACAGGCATGGTCCGAGCCAAACGACCTCCCATGGCTCATCGTTCGGGTGCTGGGGAAGCGCGACCGACCGTACCAGCGGCCTGCGACAGTCAGACGGATACGGAGGCACAGACCGCCCGGATCGGGGACGTCAGGTCGTGGCCATGTTGGCGACCAGCTTGAAGCGGGCGCCGTTCGGGTCGGCGGCGGTCGCCAGCCGGCCGTAGGGGGTGTCCTCGGCGGGGGCGACGATCGACCCTCCCAGCTCGACGACCTTGGCCAGGGCGGCGTCGGCGTCGTCGACCGCGAAGTAGACCGACCAGTGGTCGGGCACACCCTCGGGCAGGAAGGCGGAGGCATCCATGATCCCCGCCAGCTGGCTGTCGCCGTGGACGAGGGTCGTGTAGCGGAACTCGGGGGTGTCGCCCACCGCCTTGGTGTCCCAGCGGAACACGTCCCGGTAGAAGGCCGCCGCGGCGTCGTGGTCACGGGTGAACAGCTCGAACCACGCCGGGCAGCCGCTCTCGGCCGTGATGCCGAAACCGGGGAAGGTGCCGGGCTGCCACAGGCCGATGGCGGCCCCGCCGGCGTCGGCCAGAACGGCCATGGTCCCGAGGTCCTCGACCTCCATGGGCTCGACGTAGACCTGCCCGCCGTTGGCGGTGGCGGCCTCGACCGTCTTGGTGGCGTCGTCGGTGGCCAGGTACACCGACCACACGTCCGGCATGCCCGAGCCGGCCTGGTTGCCCATGCACCCGGCCACGGGAACCCCGTCCTTGGCGAAGTTGAAGTAACCGCCGAACGTCTCGGTCGGACCGTCCGACGTCCACCCGAACAGCTCGCCGTAGAAGGCCCGGCTGCGGTCGGTGTCGGAGGTCATGAGGTCGACCCAGCAGGGTGCCCCGATCGGTGCGGTGTCTCGTGCCGGCATGGTGTCTCCTTCGATGTCCGTGGATGACGTGTACCCCCCTTCTGACGCCGCCGCCGAGCGCAACTCATCGGCGCGGGCGCGAAGACACCTGGTAGCACCATTCCGCTGCAGAGCCCCAGGTGGTGAGCTTTCCGAGGACGGCGAGGGCGGGGACGCGATGGGTAACCTTCGGGCCAGGATCATGCGAGCGACGGCGGGAGGTGGGCGCGGCGGCGGCTTCGGTCGGCTGGGAGTCCTGTTCGTCCTGGCGGTGCTCCTCTCGACCGGTTTGACCGGGTCGCTCGGGATCGCACCGGCGGCCGGGGCCGACACCACCACCACGACCGACACCTCCCAGACCACGACCACCAGCACCACGACGACCACCCCGCCGGTGACCTCGACGAGCGTCATGACCATCCCCATGACCGTGACCTCCACCGTCAACTATCCGTTCGAGACGCCCTACGAGGAGCCACCCCCCACGACGCCGGACCCGTCCGACCAACCGGATCCCGGCGGTGGCGAGGCATCCGACCGGGAGGACGTCGACGGCGGCCCTCCGACCACGGCCACACCCGGCGCCACGTCGGTGCCCACCACCGAGGAGCGAAGCACCCCGTCGTCCACCCTGCCCGCGATCGCGGGACGGACGGCCGCCGTCCTCAACGAGGACGAGCCGGCCACGCCCCGGCCGGCGGTCAGCGCGGACGGGTCTGGCGGCGGGCTGTCGTGGTTCTGGCCGGTCGTCCTCGGCGCCACCTGCCTGCTCGTCCTGGGTGGCCCGGTCGTGGCTCGCCGGCTGCGCCGTCCTCCGGGCACGTGAGCCCGGCGGGACCGGAGATCCCGGGCTACGCCGACCTGGCCGAGCTCAGTCGGGGCGGCTTCGGCACCATCTACCGGGCCTGGCAGCCGACGTTCGAGCGCGAGGTGGCGATCAAGGTCTTGTCGGGGAAGGCCGACGCCACGTCCACCGAGAAGTTCCAGCGGGAGTGCGCGGCCATCGGCGCCCTGTCGGGCCACCCGAACATCGTCACCGTGTACGAGGCCGGCGCCACCGCCGAAGGACGTCTCTACATCGTCATGGAGCTGCCTCCACGGTGGGTCGCTGGCCGACCAGCTGGCGGTCCGGGGCCGGTTCGACGTGGCCGAGGTCCTCGACTTCGGCGGCCGCGTCGCCGGCGCGGTCGAGTCCGCCCATCAGGCGGGCATCCTCCACGGGGACCTCAAGCCGGAGAACATCCTGCTCTCCCGCCACGGCGAGCCCAAGGTCGGCGACTTCGGGCTGGCCCAGCTGGCCTCGTCCGCGCTCCCCCACTCGGGCGGCCTCAACGGGACGATCGCCCACGCCGCACCCGAGGTCCTCGCCGGCGAGCGCCCGACCGTCGCCTCCGACCTCTACTCCCTCTCCTCCACCCTGTTCTGCCTCCTGTCGGGACGGCCCCCCTTCGCCCCGGCGGAAGAGTCGAGCCTGGTTTCCCTCGTCGGCCGCATCACCTCCGATCCCCCGCCCGACCTGCGGGCCCACGGCGTGCCCGAGGACCTGTGCCGCATCCTCGACCAGGGACTGGCCAAGGCGCCGGCCGACCGCCAGCACGACGTCGCCCAGTTCGGACGCCAGCTGCAGGCAGTCCAGGCCGCCCTCGGTCAGGCCATCACCCGGCTGCCGATCGAGTCCGCCGGCGCCCGGCCCCAGGTGGGGCCGTCGGGGCTGCAGGCCCGCACCCCCCGGGTCCGCCGGAGCCGGGCCCGGCGCCTCCGGCTGGCGGGCGCGGCCGTCCTCGGCGGGGCCGCGATCATGGCGGTCGTCATCCCCCTGACCGCCGACCGGGCCTCGCCCCTGCCCGCGCTCTACCAGGACAACTTCGACGGGGGGTCGAACTGGTACGAGCACGACGACGACGTCGCCACCCTCGCCTACGACGCCGGCCGCTACCGCATGGTGGCCAAGCGCCCGGGCGACGTCATCTTCTCCGACACCTCGTTCCGGGGCGGGACCTACGGCGAGCCGTTGACGATGCTCACCGACGTCAGCGTCCGGGTGCGGGCTATGCCGACGACCCCGGGGTCGGTCTTCGGGCTCTTCTGCCGGCACGGTCCCGCGAACGAGCACTACGAGGCCGTCGTCCGCACCGACGGCGAGGTCCTCATCCTCAAGGCGGGGGCCCCCGACGACCTCGCCACCCTGGCCCAGGGCCGGGTCGACGACGTGGCCGCGGGCCAGGAGGTCAGCCTCCGCCTCGACTGCACCGGCGGCGGCACCGCCCGCATTGCCATCTACGCCGACGACCGGATGGTGGCCGAGGTCGAGGACCACGACCCGATCCCCTACGGCAGCGTCGGGATCCTGGTCAGCACCGAGATCGCGCCCGGGGAGGTGCTGTTCGAGGACTTCTCCCTGTACGGCCGGCGCCTGGCCGGCTGATCAGGCCTCCGTCGGCCGGGGCGGTTCCTCGGGGCGCAGGTCGACGAGCGTGACCGCCCGGCGGAGAATGGCCTCGTTGGCCAGGACCAGCCGGCGGGACTGGGTGGTCTGGTAGATGGCGAACTTGTCGTACAGGTTGGCCAGGTGGAACTTCACCGCCGCCTCGCTGACCACCAGCTCCTCCGCGATCTGGGCGATGCTCGCCGGCTGGGCGAAGGGGTTGGCGTGCAGTAGGGGCCGGCACAAGGCGATGAGGACGTCTCTTTCCCGAGTGGTGAGGGTCGGTGACTTGGGGCCGGTGTCGGTGCGCTCGACGGGATGGGGACCGGAGTCGCGGAAGAGGAGCTGCGTCCGACCGAGGCGGATCTCGTCCCCCGGCCGGAGCACCCGCTCCCCCGTCAGGTTCTGGCCGTTGACGAAGGTGCCGTTCGACGACCCCAGGTCGCGCAGGCTGAACGACGAGCCGTAGGACTCGATCACGGCGTGCATGTGCGAGACCAGGCGGTCGTCGCGGAGGGTGACGTCGTTCCCCTCCGACCGACCGATGGTGATGCGGTCCCGGTCGAGCGGGAACAGCTCGGGGGGACCGGACCCTCGGATCTCGATGTACGCGGGCATCGCTGGTCAGACAGTTCCCTCGCCGAACCCGGGCCCATGCACGGGATTGGTGGAGACGCTAACCGGCTCCCGGTCGCCACCCTGTCCCCCAGGCGAGGAATCCCTTGCCGCCGGAGGAGTGGAGACCATCGCCGAGGGTGATTACGGGATCGGCGCCGGAGGAGCACCCTGAGCGCACGATCCGTCCCGATATGAAGGAGCCCCTCCGATGTCGCCCAGCCCCGATGCTCACCGCCACGCAGCGTTGGTCGAGGCCATCTGCGCCAACGAGCGTCGGCTGCACGCCCTCGCCTACCGGATGCTGGGCGACCACCACGCGGCCGAGGACGCGGTCCAGGAGACGAGCCTGCGGGCGCTGCGGGCCCTCGGCGCCTTCCGGGGCGACGCCTCCCTGGCGACCTGGCTCTACCACATCACCTCCAACGTGTGCCTGGACGAGCAGCGCCGGCGGCGGGTGCGGCCGGTCGCCGTCGACACCGGCGACGAGTCGGTGCCCGCCCAGCAGCCGACAGGGTCGGACTTCGCCGAAGCCAGCGCCGCCCGAGCCGACCTGGCCCGGGCACTAGCCGACCTGCCGCCGTCGCAGCGCCACGCCCTGCTCCTCACCGACGGCTGGGGCCTCGACTACGCCGCCGCCGGCGCCGTCCTGGGGGTGGCCAAGGGCACGGTCGGCTCACGGGTCTTCCGCGCCAAGCGGGTCCTGCGTGACGTCCTGGTCTCCTCGGACACCGCCTCCGGCGAAGCCGCCTAGCGCGCCAAGGGCGGCTCGCGGCTCCTCGCCGGCCACCCGGATCTACCATCGGGATGTCGTGGAGTAGCTGCCCGAGGGAGGAACATTGCCCGGAAAAGCGAAGTTCGCGGAGCGGATGGCGAAGCACCTCAACGAGCCGATCGAGGCCGCCTGTCCGATCAGCCGGCCCGGCGGGACGACCACCCAGATCGCGGGCGGCGTCGGCGGCGCGGTGGGAGCGGTGATCGCGGGGGCATCCAAGGGCGCGGAGAGCGACGTCCAGATCGGGCAGTTCGGGTGGCTCGGCGTCGGTCCGGAGCGCCTCGCCATCACCAAGTCGTCCTTCATGGGCAAACCCACAGGGGAGCCGCTGGCTCGGATCGCCTACGCGGAGGTGGCCGGCGCCACGGTGACGGAGGGCAAGCTCACCGCCCGGGTCGACCTCAACCTCCGGGACGGCCGCCACGTCGCGTTCGAGGCCAAGCGTCTCGGGGCCAACAAGCCCAACGCCGAGGTCATCGACCTGCTTCGCCAGCGCTGCTCCGGAGGCTGAGAAACCCTCGCCGTTGGTCGCGGCAGCACCAAGTCGAGCCGCACCTGAGACCTCGGCGTCCTCATTCGCGTGGTGGCGGCGCAGCGCCGGGCCAGGTGCCTGCGGGTGGTGATTCCTACTGGGGTAGGATTTGGTCGTGGCCGTGCGCAAGTGGTCCGTCAGCGTCGAGGAGGAGCTCGCATCCCGAGTCGAGGAGCGCGTCGGCCATCGGGGCCTGAGCGGCTTCGTCGCCCGAGCGGTCGAGCACGAGCTCGAGCGGGATGCGCTCGCCAGCTACCTCGAAGAGCTCGACGACGAGTACGGCGCAGTCCCTGACGACCTCGTCGATCAGTACGACGATCTATGGCCGTCCTGATCCTCGACAGCGCAGCGCTGTCGGCCCTGGCCCGCCCGCACGATGATTGCCAGCGCCACGAACGCGTTCGGGCCGCACTCCGTACCGCCGAGCGCCGAGGGGAACTCATCCGTGTGCCTTCGGCGGTGCTCGTCGAGGTCTACCGAAGCGGCGTCACCGATCAACCCATCGATCTGGTGCTTGCTCGGGGCTTCGCTCGAGTGGTGACCACCGGGATACGGATCGCCAGGATCGCTGGGCATTTGCTGGCGCGCGTCGGGCGCGGTAGCGACCTGGCTATCGACGCGCTGGTCGTGGCGACCGCCATCCGCCTCGGCGGCGGGCTAATCCTCACGCACGATCCCAGTGATCTCTTGGCGCTCGCCGCCGATCATCCCAACGTCCGGATCGGTCGGATCTGACTCGATGCAATTGCCTTGTTGGCCCGGTCGAGCAGCGGGATGACCTGGGTGAAGGCCGGCCGCAAGCCGACGCCCACCGGCTCGTCCTCAGCCCTGCGTGATGAGCCACCCCGAGCGGTAATTCGGCGATTGATCGCTACTGATTGCCAGCGGAGAAATCCAATACGGTGGATAGCGGCACTTCCTGGCCGTCGCATCACAACGATCTAGCCGAGGAGCTGCCACCTCGCGAAATGTCTTGGTACGCGCCCGGCGAATGATCGATTCCGATCCAGCCGCCATTGCGGAACGGCTCGTCTAGCGTCGGCGGGTGGAGTGGCGAGGGTGTGCAGCGCGACGGTGAATTCAGCGTGTCCAGCCCGCTGCTCGAACGGTGCGACTGCTTCACCGGCGTCGAACCGCCCTCGCCAGTCGACCCATTGCCCCCAGAGTGCAAGCTCTTGATCGAGTTGCGACGGCTCCATCGGCCACACGCTGAATTCATTCGGGTAGTCGTCGAGCGCGTCCGAGAACTCGCAGTGGAAGCGGTGCGGAACGCCGTGTAGGAGGGCGACGCCAGAACGGGGACAGTCCCACCACGCCCACGCGCAAAGAACCTCCTCGAACCTGAGTTCTGTCGAGTCCACTGTCACGCCACCATTGTCGTCATCGTGAAGGCTGTAGATGCTGCCGGTTCGGCATCGGTCACGCGTCGGTCGAGCGGGCGGCCGGCAACAGGTGCCAAGAGCGCCACCCCCCTGGTTGCGCCTTCCTTCGCTTGGCACAGCCACCATCCTGACGCGGGCGTGGTCCTGGCCCGTGATCGAAACGCGCTGCGGTCGGCTCGTCCAGGTGGCGGATACTGCCGGCTCTCGTCCGGCGTTCGTTCGTCAACGGCGGCGGTATCGCTCCGGAGCCGGCGATATTGCTCGTGACGCACGAGTACCGAGGCGCTCCGGCTGCCAGGCCGTCGAGTGATGCGACATCTGGGCCTAGGAGACTGACGATCACCCTCCCGAAGACGTCCTCCGAGGTAGCCTCGGGGGGTGGCTGACGTACCGAGGTTGATCACCGCCGCGGAGCTTGACCAGATGTCGCCGGACGAGCGGGCTCGCGTCGTGCGCGAGCACATCGTGACCGACCTCGACCATCTCCCCGACGACTTCCGTCGGCGAGTCGAAGCCACCGCCGGCCGGCTGGCCGAGCAGCTCGATCGCCCTGCCGTCGATTGAGCCAACGGCGGCAAGTCCGCGTCTCGTCCTCGTTCTTCGACCGGCTCGACGAGTTGCTTCCTGCTGAACGGAGTGCCTCCGGGGCACCCTCGACGGCCGACTTCCTGCTGCACGAGATCCCGCCTCTCATCGACGTGCTCGCAGTGGACTACGACACGACCACCTTGGCGGTCGAAGGGGTGCCGGGAGTCCGGGTGTTGATTGCCGCCGGCGTCCTGGTTCCCTACGTGGCGCTCTATACCGTCGTCGCGTCGGATGGTTCTATCGAGGTCATCTACCTCGAAATTGACGAACTCGTCTAGACGAGGGCTGTCCCGTCGACTCGGTTAGCCACACAATACGTGGACCGTGCTGGCCTCCCAGACTCGACATTCGCGGCTTGAGGTCTGCCATGGCGATCGTCATTCCCCGACGAGCGTGAGCCGAACGCCTTGTTTCGCGGCAATCCGTCCACACACCACCGCACGGTTTCTCCCCGGCGCTCTGCCGCGACCCGCAAGTAGATAGTCATCGCTACACGGCGAAGAGCCAAAAGTCCTCCGTGCTCCACCACGCCCGGCGAATGAAGAAGCTCCCGGAGAGGCGCGCGCCGGGTGTCCGCCGCACTCGGTTAGGCGCCTACGTCGCGCTCCTCTGACATCAGCTCGCCGCTCTCCCTGACAGTTTCGGGTGCGCCTGACGGGCCCACGGGGGAAGGCCGCCACCGAGCCTCCTGGAATTGCCAGCTAGCCCCGTGGCTCATGGAGGACCAGCCGAGGGGTATCACTGCAGCCGGCAGTGGCGACCGAGACTTGTACGGGTCGACGAGTCCGCCGATGGACTTGCTTGTGGAGCTGATCGGACTCGAACCGACGACCCCTTGCATGCCATGCAAGTGCTCTACCAACTGAGCTACAGCCCCGAAGTCGGACTTCACCCTACCAGCGGGTGGCCGGGGCCAGGCGCCGGTTCCGGCCGGTCAGCGTCCTCCGGCGGCACCCCGGATGACCTTCTCGAACGCCTCCGGGTCCTCCAGTTGGGGAAGGTGGCGGACGCCGTCGAGGCCCTCCACCCGCGCCCCCGCCAGGCCGCCGAGGACCTCCGCCGCCCGTCGCCGCCACTCCGGACTGGTCGAGCCGACGCTCGCCACCAGGTCGACGTCGGCCAGACCGGCCAGGTCCGACGCGGTCGGGGCGAAGGCGATGAACGCCGGCACCTCGGCCCGGACGACCTCCCACCGGTGGACGATGGCCTCCCTGGCCGACGGCGGCAGGGCGGCCAGCCGCTCCTCCCCCACCAGCCCGGCCATGAAGTCGAGCACCCCCGTCGGTCCGGCAGCCGATTCCGCCAGGCGGGCGGCGGCCGCCTCCAGGGCGGCGTGCAGGTCGGGCGCCAGGGGTCCGAAGACCGGTTCGTGCACGACCGCCGCCCGCACGATCCACGGGGCGACCATGGTGAGGGCGAGCACGAGGGTGGCCCCGCCCGAGACCCCGACCCACGTGGCCCGCGTCACCCTCCGCGAACCAGCCAGTTCCAGCAGGTCGTCGACCTGCTCGGTGACCGAGGCGGACCTCGGCACGACCGCCGGTCCGTCGCCATCGCCCTCCGGGCCGTAGCCCCGGCGGTGGGGCACGAGCACCCGGTGGTCGGCGGCCAGCGCGGCCGCCACCTGGGCGAACGCCCACGCCCCGATCCCCACCCCGTGCACCAGCACGACCACCGGCCCGTCCCCCACGTCCGACGCCGCCAGCGGCGTCCTCACCAACCGGCCCGGCACCGCTCCACGGCGCATCCCACGGCCACGATCAGATCCTCCCGCCAGGGGGCGGCGACCAGCTGCAGACCCACCGGGAGACGCTCCGACCACCCACACGGCACCGACAGGGCGGGGAAGCCGGTGAGGCTCCACGGGATGGCGTTGCGGGACAGGAGCATGAGGTGGCGGGCGAAGTCGGCAAGGGGCGGGGCCACCGTGGGGACGGTGGGCATGGCCAGTACGTCGACATCGGCGAAGATCGACAGGAAGCTCGCGGCCAGGTCGGCCCGCAGGCTCTGGGCGTCGAGGTACTCGCCGGCGGAGACCTCGCCGGCCGCGGCCAGCTGGTCGGCCACCTCGTCCCAGTAGAGGGAGCGGTCGAGGTCCAGCCGACGGTGGAAGGCGGCGGCCTCGCACCGGCTGACGACCAGGCCGGCGGCGTTGGCCGCGTCGAGGTCGCCCGCCGTGGGCCGGGCGACGGGCGTCACGACACAGCCCATGGCGCCCAGTGCGTCGATGGCCTGGCGGACGCTCGCCGCCACCCCCGGCTCGGCGCCGGCGAAGGCGGCCTCGGGCACGCCGATGCGCAAGCCGGTCACCGACACCGCGCCAGCCCGGGCGACCAGCCCGTCGTCCGGGCCACGAGCCATGAGGACGTCGACGAGGAGGGCGGCGTCGGCCACCGACGCGGTGATGGGAGCGACGTGGTCCATGGTCCACGACAGGGGGACGACGCCGGCGGTGGGCACCGACCCGTACGTGGGCTTGAAGCCGACCACGCCCGACAGCGCGGCCGGGACCCGGATGGAGGCCCGGGTGTCGGTGCCGAGCGATGCCAGGCCCATTCCCGTGCTGACGGCGATGGCCGATCCCCCGCTCGACCCGCCCGGGATCCGGGTCGGGTCGTGAGGGTTGCGGCTCTGAGGCGTGGTCACGCCCAGGGCGAACTCGTGGGTGGATACCTTGGCCAGCACGATCGCCCCCGCCGCCCGCAGGCGGGCCACGCCCACCGCGTCGACCGCGGGCACCTCGTAGTAGGCCGCCGACCCGCAGCGGGTAGGGACGCCGGCCACGTCGATGATGTCCTTGACCGTCACCGGGATGCCGTGGAGCGGTCCCCGCCACCGCCCGGCAGCCGCCTCGGCGTCCCACGCCGCCGCCTCCGCCAGCGCGGCCTCGTCCATGAGATGGACGACGGCCAGCAGCTCGGCGTCGTGCTTCTCGACCGCCAGCAGCGAATCGGCCACCAACTCGGTGCTGGTGACGAGGCCCGCCCGCAGCGCGGCCGCCGCCGCCCCCAACGGGCCGGTCGTGGCCGACAGAGGGGCACCCGGCGGCGCACCCGGCGCGACAACGTCCCCCGGCGGCGTGTACTCGACCGCGGGACGGCGATCGGCTGGCGCCGGCCGGTACCCGGCGACGAAGTCCCTCGCGGTCTCGACCGACTGGCGGCCGAGGCTGCCCGTGGGCCTCAACCGGCGCTCAGGACGCTCAGCAGCGCGCTCGACAGGGCCACCGCCCCGAAGACACCGCCCTGCATCTTCACCATCTGCAACGCGGCCAGGTAGTTGTCGTAGTCGGTGGCGCCGGTGCAGTCCTCGAGGAGGAGGCACTCGTAGCCCCGGTCGTTGGCGTCCCGCATGGTGGTGTGGACGCACACATCGGTGGTGATGCCGGTGAAGATGAGGTGGGTGATGCCCCGGGTGCGCAGCAGGAGGTCGAGGTCGGTGGCGTAGAACGACCCCTTGCCCGGCTTGTCGATGATCGGCTCGCCCTCGATGGGCGCCACCTCGGGGACGATCTCCCAGCCTGGCTCGCCCCGGGTGAGGATGCGGCCGCACGGCCCCGCGTCGCCGATGCCGGCGCCGATGCGCTTCGACCGCCACAGCTTGTTGGGGGGGCAGTCGGACAGGTCGGGACGGTGACCCTCCCGGGTGTGGATGACCGTCATCCCCACCGCCCGGCAGGCGGCCAGGACCTCGGCCGTGGGCTCCAGGCCCGCCCGCGTGAGCTTGAGGTCGTAGCCCATGGTGTCGACGTAGCCGCCGGGGCCGCAGAAGTCGACCTGCCAGTCGATACACACGAGCGCGGTCGTCGCAGGGTCGATCGACCCGTCGTAGGGCCAGGGGTAGGGATCGGCGTCAATTGTTCCGTAGGTCATGGTGTTCCGTACGTCATGGCTGCTCCTCGAGGAGTGCGTCACAGAGGGCCGTGGTCGTCCCGACGGCCGCGAAGATGCCCCCGGACATGGTGATGCTCTCGATCGCCCGAGGGCCGACCTCGTCGTCGTGGAAGGCGGACGCGTCGGCCAGGGCCAGGCATTCGTAGCCCCGGTCGTTGGCCGCCCCGAGGGTGGAGTAGACGGCCGTCTCCATCCCCAGGCCGCCCACCGCCAGCCGGTCGATCCCCCGCCGGCGGAGCTCGCCGTCAAGGGGACCGCCCGAGAACCCCGACATGCCGACGCAGTCGACGACAGAATCGCCAGGGGCGATGGTGATCACCAGGTCGCCGCTGTGCTCGCCCGGACGGGGACCGGGCCCGAGGCATTCGTGGTGCAGCACCACCACCACGCCGCCCGCGTCCCGGACGACCTTCGCCGTCGTCCGCAGCCGCCCGAGGACCTCCTCGGCGTCGACCGTCCGGGCCGAGAACCACGCCTGGCCCCCGGCCACCACCAACGCCAGCCGGGCGGGGTCGAGCACCCCGTCGTAGGGCCACGGGTAGGGCCGGGTGCCAGCAACGTGGGTCACGCGGCTCAGGAGGTGGGAATTTTGCCGACGACGCCCTGGACGAAGAACGTCTGACCCTCGATGGCCATGTAGTCGGGCGTCATGCCCTCGGCGAAGATGATCGCACCGTCCTGGTCCATGACCGGGCCCTTGAACGGCGAGCCGTCGGGCTGGGAGATGTCGGCCTTGGCCGTCTCGATGAGCGGCCTTGGTCTCGTCCGTCACCGACGGGCCGAACACCGACTGGACGAACGGGTTGTCGCCTGTCTTCAGCCCGACCCGGTAGTTGTCGTTGTACTTGCTGCCGGTGAAGTCGCCGGCCAGCATCGGTTTTGACGATGTCGACGTAGAGAGGTCCCCACGTTCCACTCGGAACCGGTGAGCCAGCCCTTGGGCGCCAGCGCCGAGCCGTCGGCGTGGTAGCCCACGGTGAAGGCGCCCCGGCCTCCTCGGTCTTCTCGATGATCGTCTTGGTGCAGTCCTGGTGCTGGGCTGATCACGTCGACACCCTGCGGCGAGCAGGCTGTTGGCCGCCTCCGCCTGCTTGGCCGGGTTGCACCAGTCCGACGTGGCGACCGTGATGGTCTGCACGGCCGGGTTCACCGAGGCCGCTCCCAGTTGGAAGGCGTCGATGTTCTCCGTGGTCTGGGTGATCGGGAAGGCGTAGACGTAGCCCAGCTTGTTGGTCTTGGTGGCCTTCCCGGCGGCGATCCCGGCCAGGTAGACGGGCTCGTACACGGTCCCGAAGTAGGTGCCCAGGTTGGCCGGGACGGTCCCCTTGATCAGGTTGCCCTGCTGCATGACCACCACGTCGGGGTGGGCGGCGGCGACCTTGGTCGCCGGGTCGAGGTGGCCGTAGCTGGTGGCGAAGATGATCTTGGCGCCCTTGGAGATCATGTCCTCCATGACCCGGGTGGCGTTGTCGTCCTCGGGGACGTTCTCGGCGGTGAGGACCTCGAGCTCGGGGAACGCGGCCTTCACCTCCTGGCTGCCGTCGTAGGCGGCCTGGTTGTAGCCGACGTCGTCCTTGGGACCGACGAAGATGAACCCGACCGCGGTCCCGCCCGTGCCGGGCGCGGTGGCGCCGGCCGCCGGGGTCGTGCCCCCCGCGTGGTGGTCGTGGTGCTGTTGCTGCTGCAGGCTGCGGACGCGAACGCGAGCAGCGGCGAATACAGCCAGCCCCCAGCCGCCATCGTCTGGTCATGTGCTTCTCCTTGTTGTTCTGGTCATGAGCTACGGGGCCATCTCGAAGACCTTCCGCAGCCCCTCGGGGGCGGCGTGGAGCCGCTTGCGTCCCAGGAAGACCAGGACGAGGACGGTGACCACGTACGGGATGGCGTCCAGGGCGAACTGGTTGATGCCGATGCCCCGGGCCTGCAGGGCCGGCGACGAGGGCCAGGGCGGCGCCGAACAGGTAGGCGCCGGCGACGCACTTCAGGGGGTGCCAGGCGGCGAAGATCACCAGGGCCACGGCGATGAACCCCCGGCCCGGCGGTCATGTTCTCGAACCAGGCGTTGGCGTAGGCGGTGGACAGCTGGGCCCCGCCGATGCCGGCCAGGGCACCGCCCCCGGCAGACGGCCAGGTAGCTGGACCCGCAGCGGCGAGTGCCGTAGGCGGCGAGCACCTCGTCCCGCTCCCCGGAGGCCCGCACGCAGCAGCCCCCACCGGCTGCGGTACAGCATCCACCACATGGCCGGGCCGACTGCGTACGACAGGTAGGTGAGGGGGTCGTGGTCGAAGAAGATCTCGCCCAGCCACGGGATGCTACGACAGGCCGGGGATGGCGATGGGATCGAAGGCGTTGATCGACTCGCCGACGTAGGAGGCCCCGAACAGCGACGTCAGCGCCCAGGCCCAGGAACAGCACCACCAGGCCGGTGGCCAGCTGGTTCGCCTTCCGGGTCAGGACCAGCACCGCGTGGACCAGGGCCAGCAGCCCGCCGGCCAGCGGCGCCGGCCACCAGTCCCGCCCAGGGGTTGCCCGTCTGGGCCGTGACCGCGTAGGCCGACAGGGCGCCGACCAGCATGCAGCCCTCGGTCCCGAGGTTGATCACGCCCGCCCGCTCGGAGAGCGTCTCCCCGAGGGCGGCGTAGAGGATGGACGTGCCCCCCCGGACCGCCCCCACCATCACCTGCAGGATCAGGTCCACGCCGGCCTCCCCTCGCTCATCCCGTCCGAACTGGTGACACTTCGCCGGGCCAGGGGCGGTGCAACCGTCACCAGTTCGCTCATGCGGGGCCCCTTCCATGGCGGGGACGGGCGCGGGGGTCGGGTCGACCGGCGACCTCGGCTTGAGCTGGCCCCGGCCCATGACGGCCAGCAGGATCAGGCCCATGAGGACGTTGACGGCGGCCGCCGGCAGCCCCGAGTCGAGCTGCAGGCTGTCGCCGGCGATGGCGATGGCGGCCAGCAGGACCGCCGGCCCCCGCCACCTTCACCGGGGAGTGGCGGGCCAGCCAGCTGGCCAGGAAGGCGATGTAGCCGAGGTTCAGGGTCATCCCCGGGCGCAGCTTCAGCTCGGCGCCCGGCGAAGTGGACCATGCCGCCGAGGCCGGCCATGGCCCCGCCGACGAGCATGGCCGACATGAGCAGCCTGGGCACCGGCAGACCGGCCCGGCGGGCGGCCTCGGGGTTGCCGCCCACCACCCGCAGCCGGAAGCCCCATGACGTGTACTTGAAGCAGGCCCAGATGACGGCGGTGGCGACACGGCGATGAACGATGCCCGTGTGGACCCGGCTGGTCCCGATCAACGGCAGGCGGGCGGCGTCGGCCAGCGAGCCGGGTGGCGGGCTGGCCCGAGCCGTTGGGGTCCTTCCACGGCTGGTAGATCAGGTAGAGCATGAGGTCGATGGCCACGTAGTTGAGGAGCAGCGTGGTGATGGCCTCGTTGACCCGCACCGTCAACCGCAGCACGCCGGCGATGCCCGCCCACAGGGCGCCGGCGGCGGCCGCCGCCAGCATCATCACCACGATCATCGTCGTCCCCGGGCAGGGAGGCGTCGAGGGCCAGGGCCACGCCGGCGGCGGCGACCGCCCCCACCACCACCTGGCCCTCCCCGCCCACGTTCACCAGGCCGGCCCGGGCCGGAACGGCCACCGCCAGGGCGGCCAGCACCAGCGGCGCGGCCTTGACCAGGACCTCCCCCAACGACGTGGTGTCGGCCAGCGACCGCCACATGTCGGAGTAGACATCGCCACCGGGTTGGCGCCCTTGGTGAGCACGAAGGCGCCGAAGAGGGCGAGGGCGGCGGCGTAGGCGAGGGCCAGCCGTCCGGCACCCCGGGCCAGGCGCAGCGCCCGGGGGTTCACTCCCGCGCCTCGCAGCATCAGCTCGCCGATGGCGTACCGGTCGGCCTCGCCGGGCCGCACGATCCCGGCCACCTGCCCGCGATGCAGCACCAGGATGCGGTCGGACAGCTCCAGCAGCTCGTCGACGTCCTCCGAGATCATCAGCACCCCCGCCCCGTCCGCCCGCCGCTCGAGCAGGCAGCTCCTGGGTGCGACGGGTGGTGGCCACGTCGAGGCCCCGGCTGGGATAGGCGGCGACCACGAGGGTCGACTCCCGGGCCAGCTCCCGGGTGAGCAGGACCCGCTGGATGTTGCCGCCGGACAGGCTCGCCACCAGGCGGTGGGAGGCGGCCATGCGCAGCTGGGTCTCGGCGTCCTGGGTGGCGAGCCGCTGTCTTGACCGCCCCCCAGTCGATGCCCAGCCCCTTGCGGGGCACCTTGAGGTCGCCCAGGGCCATGTGCTCGGCGACGGTGAGGCCGGGGACGACCGAGTCCGCCACCGGGTCCTCGGGGATGCCCACCGCCCCGGCGGCCAGGGCCGCCCGCGGCCCTCCCTTGAGCAGCTCGATGCCCGCCACCAGCACCGATCCGCTCACCGCCGGGCGCAGGCCCATGGCCACCTCGTACAGCTCCCGCTGCCCGTTCCCCGAGACGCCGGCGACCCCGACGAGCTCGCCGGCGTGGACGGTGAGGTCGACATGGTGAAGGGCCACGTGGCCGTGGTCGCCCTTGACCGACACCTGCCGCAGCTCGAGGGCCGGGGTGGCGGCCATGCCGGGGCGCGGGCCGCACCGCCGGCAAGGCGGGGACGGTGCGGCCGACCATGGCCCCGATCAGCTCGCGGTCGTCGAGGGTCGTGGGGTCGACGCCGCCGAGGATGACCTTGCCGCCCCGGAGCACCGTGACCCGGTCGGCGATGGCCCGGGCCTCGTGCAGCTTGTGGGTGATGATCACGACCGACAGCCCGCTGGCCCGCAGCTGGCGGAGGCCGGCGAAGAGGGTATCGACCTCCTGGGGGGCGAGCACGCTGGTGGGCTCGTCGAGGATGACGAGCCTGGCCCCCGCCATCAGCACCTTGAGGATCTCGACCCGCTGCCGCTCCCCGATCGACAGGTGGCGGACGAGGGCGGCCGGGTCACAGGCCAGCCCGTAGCGGGCGGCGGCGGCGTCGACCTGACGGGCGAGCTTGGCCCGGTCGAGGCGGAGGCCCTTGCCGGGCAGGGCCAGGGCGACGTTCTCCGCAACCGTCAAAGCCGGCACTAGGCGCAGGTCCTGGAACACCATGCCGATGCCGAGCTGACGGGCGACCGCCGGCGAGTCGATGCTCACGGTGGAGCCGGCGAAGCGCATCTCGCCCGAGTTCGGGCGGTAGACGCCGTAGATCAGCTTCATCAGCGTGCTCTTGCCGGCGCCGTTCTCGCCGAGCAGGGCGTGCACCTCGCCCGCCCGCACCTCGAAGTCGACCGCGTCGTTGGCCACCACCTCGCCGAAGCGGCAGGTGAGGTCGCTGACGCTCAGCAGGGCCTGGGCATCGGTCGTGCGGACCGGCTCGGTGACGAGGGTCATGCCTGGACCTCCTCGGCGTGCGGCGTGCGGTGGATCACGGCCCTCAGGTCCCTTTTGATGGCGTTGAACTCGGGGGACGTGACGTCGCGCGGGTGTGACAGAGGAACGGGGACGACCGCTTCGACGTGGCCGGGCGTACCGACCCGGGGACCGCCGCCCATGACGACCACCCGGTCGGCCAGGTACACCGCCTCCTCCACGCTGTGGGTGACGAAGACGACGGTGGTGCCGAGGTCGTCGGCGATCTGCTGGATCTCGTGCTGCATGGCTTCGCGGGTGAGGGAGTCGAGGGCTCCGAAGGGCTCGTCCATCAGGAGGACCGCGGGGTCGTTGGCCAGCACCCGGGCGATCGCCACCCGCTGCTGCATCCCGCCCGATAGCTGGCTGGGGAACCGGGACGCGAAGCGTTCCAGTCCGACCAGGGCGGTGAAGCGGGCCACCGCCGCCTCCGCCTGCGGTTTCGGCGACCTTCCGGCGCCGGAGGCCGAAGGCGATGTTGTCGGCCACCGAAAGCCAGGGGAAGAGGCCGTAGTCCTGGAACACGACGCCCCGGTCGGCCCGGGGCCAGTCACCGGGTTGCCCCGCACCGCCACCTCGCCCGCGGTGGCCGTCTCGAACCCGGCGACGATGCGCAGGAGCGTGCTCTTGCCGCAGCCACTCCCGCCCAGGATGCAGACGAACTCCCCCTCGCCGATGACGAGGTCGACGCCCTCCAGGGCGTGGGTCTCGGTCCCGTCGGGCGCCCGGTAGACCTTGGCCACACCGGTGAGCGAGACCGCGGCGGTGGTTGCGGTTTCGGTGCTCCGAGTGGGGATGACGGTGGCGGTGGCGGCCATGAGTTTCCTCCGGTCAGACCAGGGGTCGATTGCGCAGCGCGAGACGGATGCCGGTGGTCATGAGGCGGTCGGTGGCGAACCCGGCCAGTCCGATGAAGACCATGCCGGTGATGATGAGGGCGGTGTTGCTGATCTCCCGGGCCTCGCTGATGACCGAGCCCAGCCCGGTGGAGACGCCGACGGTCTCCCCCACCACCACGACCACCCAGGCGAAGCCGAGGGCGATGCGCATGCCGGCCAGGATCGACGGCATGGCCGCGGGCAGGACGACGTGGCTGAGCATCTGCCGCTTGCCCGTGCCGAGCATGGCCGCCGCCTCCACCAGCCGGCCCGGCACCGCCTTCACCCCCGCGATCGTGTTGAGCAGCACCGGGTAGAAGGCGGCCAGGAAGATGAGGATGACGGCCGACTTCGACCCCAGCCCGAACACGATGAGCACCAGCGGCACCCAGGCGGTGACCGGGATCGGTCGCAGCAGGCTGATGGTGAGGTCGGTCATCGACGCCACCCGGGGCAGCCGGGCCATGAGGATCCCGAGGGGGACGGCCAGGAGGGTGGCGTAGGCGAAGCCCTTCAGCACCCGTTGGGAGCTGGCCCACAGGTGGGTGGCGAGGGTGGCGCTATAGACGTCGTCGTGGATTCCACCGAAGGCGAAGTCCCACATCTCCTTGCCCACCTCGTCCAGCTGGGGGATGAGGCGGACCCAGCCGTTGTCGACGGCCAGATACCAGAGGCCGAGGAGGGCCAAGGGGACCGGAAGCCCCCAGGCGATCCGCTTCCAGCGCTGGGACACCTCCCGCTCACCCGCCCTTCATGAGGGCGGTGACGAAGGTGGCGTCGAAGAAGGCCTCGTAGTCCGGCTCCTGCTTGATCTGCTTCAGGCCCAGCAGCTGCTCGCCGAGGACCTTGGCCTGGCCGACGTAGGCATCGTCGATCAGCCACCGGAGCTGGATGTTCTTGATGGCGAGGTCGAGCGCCTCGGCCGGGAAGCTGTAGGCCTTGACGACCGCGGCGGCCCATTCGTCGGGGTGGGCCTTCATGTAGTCCGTGGCCTTGGCGTGGGTGGCGACCATGATCGCCACCAGCTCCGGGTCCTTGTCGATCATCGCCTGGCTGGTGCCGAAGACGATGTTGATCATCTTCATCTTGGTGTCGTAGGGGTGGACCACCAACTGGGCGATGCCCCGCACGAGGGCGTCGGACGGGCCCGTCTCGGCGCCGGAGAAGGCGTCGATGTCGCCCCGGTCGAGGGCGTTGGCCATGTCGGAGAAGCCGACCTTGACCAGCTCGACGTCGCTGTTGGCGTCGAGGCCGGCGTCCTGGAGGGTGAGCCGCAGGAGGATGTCCTGGGCCGATCCGGCGACGTAGCCGATCTTCTTGTCCTTCAGGTCGGCGACGGTGGTGATGCCGGAGTCCTTCTTGGCCACGATGGCCGACGCACCGTCGGCGGCCGAGGCCAGGACCCGGAAGGGCTCGTCCTGGGCTGCTC
This sequence comes from uncultured Acidimicrobiia bacterium, assembly GCA_963801205.1. Classification (GTDB taxonomy): domain Bacteria; phylum Actinomycetota; class Acidimicrobiia; order Acidimicrobiales; family AC-14; genus JAXDMK01. The sequence goes on along the minus strand of CAWDDV010000009.1, from coordinate 351,607 downwards.
CCTCGAGAGCGGCGGTGATGCCGGTGACGGCGAAGTCGACCGACCCGGTGACGACGGCCGTCTTGATCTCGGTCGAGTTGGCGAACAGGACCGTCTCCACGGTGACGTTGGCGGGCAGGAACTGCGGATAGAAGGCGGGCGCGAACAGGTGCGGCTGGCGCAGGGTCCCGACCTTGACCTTGTAGTCCTTGGCCGGCGCCGTCCCGCCGGTCGTGGCGCCGGTGGTCGACGAGCTGTCACTGTCGCTGCCGCCGCATCCGGCCAGCACCAGGAGGGCCGTCGCCATGGCGACCACACCCTCCCTGGTACGGCTGGTGCCCGCCCGTTGTCGTAAACACCCGAACCTCATGCCCGCATCGCTCCTTTTCCGCTTGCCATGCGGGCCAGGGCCTGGGCCGCCCGCAGTTCGACGACCGCCATGGACTCGCCCAAGTGGCGTCCGAAGCGGTCTTCGGCCTGAGGAAGGTCCCCGGCCAGCACCGCCTCGAGGATCTCGAGGTGCTGCGTGATCGTGCGCTGGACCCGCTCGGCGGTGAGGAAGTCGTGCATCCGGACCACCCGGATGCGCTCGTTGACGATGCGGAGCAGATCGGCCAGCGACGGGTTCCCTGACGCCGCGGCCAAGCGCACGTGGAAGTCCTCGTCGAGCGTCACGAAGCCGGGGTCGGGCTCGGGCTGCTTCTCGGCGAGGACCGTCCACTCGTCCTGCAGGAGCTGAAGATCGGGGAAGCTGTGGGTGGTGCCGTGCTCGGCCGGGCGCCGGAGGGCCTGGAGCTCGAGCGCCATACGGACCTCGTAGAGGTCGTGGACCTCATCGACGGCGGGGGCGACGGGCCGGTACCCACCCTCGGGGTGGGGCCCGATCAGTCCCTCGGCGTGAAGCCGGAGGAGCGCCTCCCGGACCGGGGTGCGGGACACGCCCAGAATGGCCGCCAACCGCTCCTCCCCCAGCCGCAGGTGGAGGGGGAAATCGCCCATGAGCAGGCGGCGTTTGAGCTGGTCATAGGCGTGCTCGCGACGGAGCACCACCGAGCAGCCGTCTGTATGCACCCCCGCATCCATCGAGGTCGGAGCGTACGGAGCCCCGGTTGCCGCCCCGTGTTCGGGAATTTACGGTCCGAGGTCGCCTACCTGTCGCTTCGGTGACAACTGTCCGGATGCAGTGCCGGGGCCGGCTTGGCGCTCAGGGCACGGTGGCACCCAGCGGTACGCTTCGCGGATGAGGCCGAGAGGGAATCTGCGTTACGCCCTCGGGCGGCTCGTGAGGCCGGGGCGCGAGATACCGTCTTCGGCTCGCTAGCTGTCAGCCACCGGCGGGACGTGATCGGCGGAAGGTGTGAGGCCGGGCGGGGGTGTCGGACTCGATGATCTGCAAGTCGTCCTTTTCGCGGCCGGACCAGCCCACGCCCTTGGTGGCGAAGGTGGTCGGCACCTCGGGCGCCATCTCGTCCTCGGGGTGCTCCTCGTCCGTCAGTCGGTCTTCGTCGGTCATGGTTCCTCCTCTACCCCGCCCTCCTGACCGGCATACTCCCCTGCAGTTCTCGGTAGCTGGGGGTGCGGAAAGCGCACCCCCAGCTACCGAGAACTGCTTTGGGTCGCGCCGTCTATGCCCGGAACGTGCGGCGATAGGCCTGGGGGGACGCCGAGACGGCGCCGGCGAAGTGTTGGCGGAGGCCGGCGGCCGAGCCGAAACCACAGCGCTGCGCCACCAGCTCGATGGAATCGTCGGTGGTTTCCAACAGCCGCTGGGCCAGCAGGATGCGCTGGCTCAGGATCCACTGGTGCGGGGTCGTGCCGGTCGCGGCCCGGAACCGGCGGGCGAAGGTGCGGGGGCTGGTGCCGGCCCGGCGGGCCAGGTGCTCCACCCGCAGGTCGTCGCCGACGTGTTCGAGCATCCACCCGAGCAGGCCGGCCAGGGGCTCGTGACCGTTACCGCTGGCGATCGGCAGGTCGACGAACTGGGCCTGGCCCCCATCCCGGTGCGGCGGCACGACCATGCGCCGGGCGACGGCGTTGGCGATCTCGGCCCCGTGGTCGAGGCGGACGACATGGAGCATGAGGTCGATCCCGGCCGCGGTGCCGGCGGAGGTCATGATCCCGCCCGCGTCGACGTACAGCACTTTGGGGTCGACACAGACCTTCGGGTACTCCCGGGCCAGCCGTTCGGCGTGCATCCAGTGGGTGGTGGCCCGCTTGCCGTCGAGGATGCCGGTGGCGGCCAGCACGAAGGCGCCCGTGCACACCGACAGCAGCCGGGCCCCGCGGTCGTAGGCGGCGCGCAAGCCGTCGAGCAGGTCCTCGGGAGGCGGTCCGGTGAAGGGGTTGGCCGGGATGATCACGGTGTCGGCCTCGGCCAGCTGCTCCAAGCCGAAGGGAGTGTCGATCACGACGCCCTCCGGGCTGCGGTTCGGTCCGGGACCCACCGCCGCCACCCGGTGTCGGTACCAGGGCACGGTCAGCTCCGACCGGTCGATCCCGAACACCTCGCACGCCACCGAGAGCTCGAACATCGCCACCCTCGGCCCGATCACAGTCACCACCCGGTGCATTGGCACGATTATAGCGAAAGATGTCTTTCCTGCCACTTGTCCGCCACCGGGGATCGGCGGAGCATGAGGGCATGCACCCCTACGTGATCGACCGGATGGTGGAGGAACGACAGGAGACGCTGCGGCACCTGGCTCGAGCCAACGCCTGCGCCAAGGCCGTCCGTCGCCAAACTCGGCAGGCGCCGTGGCGACAGACTGTCGGTCGCGCCCTCGTGGCCGGGGCCGTCGCCGTCGGAGTGCCGCGGTCGCAACGGCGGGCGGCCCGGTGCCAGGTCACGACGACCCTCGGCTTCGAATCCCGCTGCTAACACCTCCGGTCCACCGCCCGACGCCGCGTCAGCCGCGTTCCCCACCACCACACTGATCAGGTCGCGGCGCACGAACCGCGACCCGCAGTTCGGGCTGAACCCGGTCGCCGTCACCGCGATGGCGTAGCTGCCGGGCACCTTCGTCCTGGTGACTTGGCCGACGGCCACGCCCGTCTGTCGCGGTCGGAGCACGTTCCGCATGTCGATCACACCACCGTCGCCGATCGAGGCGGGGAGGACGATGGTCGCCGTGCTGGCGGCGGCCCCTGTGCGGCGCGAGACGACGGGCGGGGAGAAACGGGTCGGGAAATCGGGAACCGGCAGCGGGAAACGGCCGCCCTGGGCGCTCATGGTGACCCGGGCGGTGGCCGGGGCCAGGATGTCCTCCCCCGTCTCGGCTCGCAGCTGGTCCCTCAGCAGGACCAGGCGCGCCACCTCGAGCCGCTTCTTGTCGGGCTTGCCATCGTGCCGCAGCGCATCCGGAAGCTTGATGCCGGCCAGCTGCTTGGCGTAGGCCCGCCGCAGGTCGTCGACCGAGCGGGGCGGATAGGCCACGGTGGCGGCGACGTTGGCGCCGAGCACGAGTCCCTTGCCGTCGCGCACGGTCGCCCGCACGGCGATCGGTTGGCCGACCACCACCCGGGAGGAAGCGTCGAGCCGCAGGCTGATGTCGCTGCGCACGAAGCCGCCCACCGTGTAGGGCGTGTGCTGGCGGCGGTTGGTGGACACCTCGACGGTCCAGATCCCGGGCTGCGGGTCCTGGAGGGCGAAGCTGACGTAGCCGTTGCCGACGGTGCGGTTGTACTCGGTCGCCGAATGGGGTAGCCAGCGGCCGCCCGGCGACCGCAGCCGCACCGAGATCTGCTGCTGACCCTTCGGCTCGCGGGCGACGTAGCGGAGGGCCGGGTCGTGCCAGGCGACGGTGAAGAGGGCGGAGTCGGCGCAGGCGTCGACCAGCCCCGAGACGACCGAGCGCGACGCCATCGACGACTCGTTGACGATGATCCCGTCGCCGGTGACCTGACCGCGGATGTAGTTGTAGATCTCGAACAGGTCGTCGATGGTCGGCATGAAGTAGTAGCGGCCTTCCGTCTCGTCCGCCAGCTGCTCCAGCAGGGCCTGATCGGACGCCGGACCCATCGCACAGGAGTAGATCGGCAGGCTGCCCGGCAACGCCCCGGCGGCGTCCAGCGCGCTCGGCTTGGCCGGATTGCCCTCGTCGCAGCCCTTGTTGTCGTAGCCGTCGGACAGGAGCACCAGCGCCCGGCGGGTCCCGGCGCCGGCCAGCATCGTCCCCCCGGTGGCGATCCCGTCGCCCATGAACGTGCACCCGCCGAAACCGATGTCGTCGACGGCATCGGTGGCCGCGTCTCGCGTGAACTGGCCGACGATCACCTCCGGCGGTCCCGCGGCGGGGAACTCCTGGGTGGCCTGGTCGCCGAAGCTGACCACCCCGACGCTGTCGTCGACCGAGAGCAGGTCGATGAACTGGCGAGACGTCTGGCGGGTCACATCCACGTAGCCGAAGGACTGCATCGAGCCTGATCGGTCGAGCACGGCGACCACGCTCACCGGGTCGGCGCTCGGCACCTCGGCGTTGTCGAGCACGAGGGCGAAGTCCTGCCAGGGCGTGAGGATGTCCGGCCTGGCCGACGCGGTGATGTTGCCGGCGACGACCGTCACCTCGTACACGCCGGCCGGGGACTGGACGAAGACGCACTCGACGTTGTTGAGGGCATCCGCAGCCCCGCCGGTGGCCGAGAAGGCGCCGGCGAAGACGTTGCCCCGGTAGAGGTTGGCGGTGCCGGTCTCGAGCACCTCGAGGTCGAGGTCGTTCACCAGGGCCGGGTTGGCGCCGACCGCACCGGCCGCGTCGGTCCAGGCCAGGGCGACGCGCAAGGGGCGGGCCGGATCGACGGCGGCCACCCTGATCCGGTACTCCTGCCCGGTCCCGGTGAAGGCGTGGCGCTGGTCCAGGAAGATCTTGGGCCCGCGGTCGCTGGCCGGCGCCTGGAGCAGGCTGTTCTCGAGGGACACGCGCCCCCAGCCGGCGTTGTTGGTCGGTCCGGCGACGATGACGCCACCGTTCCCGTCCGGCCCGCCCGCCACCGGCTCGGTGCTCGCGAGCAACAGCGCCTTGAGGAGAGCCGGGCTCGGTGTTGCCCCTCCCGGGACTGCCGCCACCAGTCGATGAGCACGGCGCACATGCCGGAGATGGCGGGCGCCGCCATCGAGGTCCCGCTGAGCCTGGTGTGGCCGGCGTGCACGGTGCCCCCCGTATCCACATACTGGGGTCGGGCGCATGCCGTACTCAGCATGCTGACGATGTCAGTGCCCGGTGCGACCAGGTTCGGGAGCATCCGGCCGTCGCCGGCCGGGCCTCGGGACGACGATGCCCGCAGGCCGCGGATGTCGTCGCCGTCGCCCTCGTTCGGTCGGAAGTTCAGCGAGTTGCCCACGACGAAGGCGTTCTTCACCGCCTTCGTGCACGTGTTCGCTCCCGGCCCGCTGTTCCCCGACGAGAAGACGACGACGAGCGGCGTCACGTCGGGCGTGTCGGGATCGGCGTCGCGCACGCCGAGGTCGAAGGTGCGGTCACCGGCTCCGTAGTTCGAGCCGTCGAGCGCGTAGGAGTTGTTCATCACGTCGGCGCCGTTCTGGATCGCCGTCTGCATTCGTTGCTGGCGGGTGCCGTTGTTGAGGATGCTCCCGATCTGCGCATTCGGGGCGACCCCCAGGCCGAGGACGAAGCCCTGCGGGTCGACGTCGCCGGACGCTCCGTTCCCGCCGGCGATGCCGGCGACGTGGGTGCCATGACCGTCCGTGTCGCCTCCTGCGAGCGCAGCCCCGGTGCCGTCCACCGCGAACGCGAGGCGCCCGGCCACGTCGGCGTGGACGGTGGCCGCGTTGTTGGTGTCGACACCGCTGTCGCAGATGGCAATGGTGACGCCTGAACCGTTGGCGGCCAGGGCCGTGAGGTTGGCGACGTAGCCGGTCACGGGGGCGGTGTTGGGTGGAGCCGCGCCGTCCAGGGCCTCGTAGGCGATCTGGGCGGAGCGCTCGTCCTCCAGGAGCGGCGTGCGCACGGCGTCGATCCAGCGCACGTCGTCCCGGCGGGCGAGGGTCGGGAGGGCTTCCTGTGGCACCTGGGCGGTGATGCTGCGGTAGGCGTCGGCGGTCTCCGGCGCCACTGCCTGCACCGACCCACCGAGCTTCCTCGACGAGGGCGGCGACGCCCTCGACGTCTCCGTCGGCGAGGACGCCGATGTCGACCGCCTCGATCGGGCCGAGGCCGGAAGCTTCGTCGGCCTCGGCGTCGTCGGCGGCGAGCAGCACCGGGTTCACCTTGTAGGCCGGCTCCAGGCGGCCGGCCCATTCCACGAAGGGCAGCGCCTGCAGTGCGGCGACAGTGTCGGCATCGGCCCGGACGTAGTACGCAAAGGGCCCGACGGCCTCCACCACGCGAACGCCCCGCTCGGCGAGAACGGCCAACCACGACTCCTGGGCCGGGCCGACGAGCTGGACGAGGTGGTTCAGGTCCGGTCCGTCGCCCTCGGTGGCATCGCCTGTCGGGCCGCCGACCATCGCTTCGGGCAACTCGGGGGGAGTTCCGCTCTCGGTGTCGATCCGGTACGAGAACAGGTTGATGACATGCGGGTCTCGGAACGCCTTCACCCGCAGCCCGGCGGCGGCGAACTGCTCGGCTCGGTCGGGCTCGGCGTCGACGAGCAGGCCGCGGTCGAGGGCTGCGACCAGCCTGACGTCGTCGCCCTCGGGAAGGACGACTTCGCCGTCGGGGCTGCGGGACGTGAGGACGTATCGGATGGACATGAGTGCTCCTGTTCGCCGGTCTGCCGCGCCGCAGCCCATCGGTTCTCTGCTTCAGCAACAGAGAGCACCCGTGACCTGGCTTTGATACGTCCGGCGGGCCGGAGCTCCCCTCGCCAGGCCCTTCGAGTCGGCGGTTACCCCTGGGGGGCCATCATGGCGGCGAGCATGTGGCTGAACTCCTCGTTGTTGGGAGCGACGGCCGGCTCGGCGTCGGGCACCGACTCGAGGACTTCGAGGAAGCGCTCCAGCGACGTCCCGTTGGCGGCCGGCAGGTGCGAGGAGAGGATCCGGGTCGGCTGCAGGCGGCGCACGCCGTCGAGCACCCGGGCGAACCGCTGGCGGTCGACGAGGTGGGCCCACGGGGAGTCGGAGGTGGCCCACGCCACCATCCCGCCGGCGAGGGCGTCGTGGGGGACGTCGGCCGCGTCCTCGACCGCCTCGGGCAGCAGGGCGCCGAACGAGTCGACCGTGAAGAGAGAGCCGGTGGCCTCGTCGAGGAGCCCGACCGACAACGGGTTGTCGTACAGCGGCGGTGCGACGGCCCGGAGGGTGCGGTCCCCCACCGAGATCCGCTCGCCGGCCCGGATGGCGTGCACCCGCTCGAAGGGAACCGGCCACCAGGTCGCCATCCGCATGGCGCAGAAGGCGTTGGTCACGAGGCGGGCCTGGGGCGCGGCCTCCAGCACCCGCTGGATGCTGCCGGTGTGGTCGGCGTCGTCGTGGGTCAGCCACACCCAGCGCAGGGCGGCGGGGTCGAGGATGGAGGCCAGGGCGTCGAGGAACTGGTCGCCGTCGACGCCGATCCCGGTGTCGATGAGCACCGGCTCCTTGGCCAGCAGCAGAAAGGCGTTGACCGGCAGCACCCCGATGCCGGGCACCGGCAGATTGGTCGGGAGGACGTGAACGTCCGGGGCCGCCTGGTAGGGAGCATCCATCTCCAGCACCTCCAACTCGTGGGTCGTTTCACCAGGATGGCGTTCAGTCAGGGGCGATCCCGTTCAGTCAGGTCTGAACAGCCCATCGAACCTCGTCGGTCGGGTCGGGCTCGTAGGCGCAGTAGGTGCCGGTGCGAAGGCGTCGATCGAGGACGAGTCCCGCCTCGGGGAGGACCTCGCTGCACCCGGGCCGTCGCCGCCCGCAATGCCCGGGTGACGTTCAAGCGGGCCCGCTCGGCGGCCGACGACGCCCGGCGGCCCCGTCCTCCCAGCCCGAACGCCTGGGCCAGTTGGCCGACGAGTTGGTCGAGCTCGGCCTGCAGCGCTCTCGGCGTGATCCTCGGCGCCGGCGTCGAAGGCGTCGTCGATCTCGGCCCGCAGCGCTTCGATCCGGTGCCGGTAGGCGGTCCGGGCCTGGGCGTCGACCACCTCGCCGGCGTCCCCCAGCCGCCGGCGGTCGACGGCGAGGTCGCCCACCGCCACTCCCTCCACCCGGTCGACCAGATCGAGGGCGTGTCGCTCGACGCCCGGGCTCGCGCACCAGCTCGGCGACGTACCGCATGCCCTTGGTGTCGGTGAGCCGGCACCGGGTGTCGTCGCACGAGACCATCCAGGCAGCGGCCCTCCCGGCTGAGCGTCGCCAGGCGCGGGATCCTGCCGTTGCCGTTGCCGTTGCCGTCAGCGGTCGCTCGCACCGGCGCCCCGACCCGCTCGAGCAGGGCCGGCGTCGTCGGCGCGGAGGACGACGTCGAGCCTCGGCCAACGCCGCCTTCGCCCGGCTCGCCTCCACCCGCGCCGCGGCCCGGTTGCCGGCCCCGTCGTGGAGCCGGACCAGCTCGATCAGCAGGGTGGCCCGAAGGAGGGGCACACCGGCGGGAGGCAGCCGGTCGAGCGCCACCTCCATCGTGCCGATAGCTCCGCGCGATGTCGCCCGCGGCGGCCAGCACGCGTGCCCGGACGCGCCGCGACCCGGGCCTGGAGCCCGGACACGTCGAGGCCCTCGGCGCGGGCCGTCCAGGTCGTCGCAGGCAGCGGTGGCGGCGGCCAGGTCGCCCGCCGCCAGCTCGGTGTCCACCAGCACGGCCAGGAGGTCGGCGGCCCGCAGGCGGTCGTCGCCGATCGCCCGCAGGCCCCGGACGGCGGTGGCCCGGGCCAGGTCGTGATCGCCGCGGGCCAGGTGGAGGTGGGCGGCGGGAAGCAGGGCCTGGAAGTGCCCGTCCTTGCCGAGCAGCAGCATCTCGGCGTCGACCAGACGGCCCTGACGGATGCGGAGCTCGGCCAGGGCGATGGCGGGGTGCCAGCTCGGCATGCCCATGCCGGCCTCGAAGTCCTCGATGGCGCGGGTCAGCATGGCCTCGGCCTCTCCCCAGCGCCCGAGCTCGCACAGGGCGGTCGCCAGGACACTGTCGCAGTGGCTCGCTGAGGAACAGCTGCGGCACCCGGCCGCCCTCCCGATCAGACCCTGACGACGGAGGGCGTCCGCCCAGGACCCGGCCCGATCGAAGTCGGCGGCGTAAGTAGCAGGCGGTGAAGAAGGAGCAGACGGACTTCCCGGCCGCGTCCAGGTTGTCCACCGGCCCGCAGGCCAGGGCCATGGCCTCGTCGAGCATCGTCATGCCCTCGTCCACCCGCCCCGCCTGCACGCAGGCCAGGCCGGCGTCGGCCAACGCCTTGGTCTCGAGGTTCACGTCCCCGAACTGCCGGGCCCGGGCCAGGGCCAGTTCCGCCCGGGCCAGCAGCACCGCGGGATCGTCGACGTCGCACCCCAACGCCGCCACCGCCACCCACCCCTGCTCGATGCACGGCGGTTCGCCCTCGATCAACCTCGTCGCCCGCTCGAACCACGCCCGGGCCGCGGTGGCATTGCCGGTCATGAGTGGCGTGGACGTCGCCCAGCCGGGCGCAGGCCAGGGCCGCCTGACGGCGGTCGCCGGCGGCGGTGAACGTCCGGACGGCGGCCGACAGGTGGGCGGCGACGGCATCGGCGTCAAGGTTCTCGAACGCCTCGTCCGCCAGCGCCAGCTGCCGAGCGGCGTCGTCGACCATCGCCACCGGACCATGGTCGCACGCCCGAGAGACCGTCCGAAGCGCGGTCAGCGGCGACGGGGCGGTTCTCGCCCGGCGTACTCGTCGGCCAGGCGGGGCGGCGCACACGCCAGCCAGGCGTCGACGATCGCCTCCCGGAGGGGACGCTTGGTCACCGCCCGCAGCTCGATCAGGACGGCCGCGAACCCGTCGAAGTGGGGAATGGTGAAGACGCCCCTGGCCGGCGCGGCGAGCACGGCCTCCTTCTCGGACAGGTCGGCGACCCGCACGGCCAGGATCGGTGCTGCGGGCGGGACGGCTTCGCCGAAGCGGCGGATGTCGGCCTTGCTGAACGGACGTTCCCAGGCGAAGACCTTGCCCGCGACCGACCAGCTGCGGTGGCCGTATCGTTCGCCTTCGACCACCTCGGGCAGGTCCAGGGCCATCCGAGCCGCCTCGTCGAGGCTCACCATGCCCGGCACGGTACCGCCGCCGCCGAGGGTTCCGCCGACGGCAGTCTCGGCAGTCGAGACGGGTACAGTCCGCCTCGACGACTCTCTGGGGAGGTTCGCTCATGAGCGTGGGCCCGATCGACATCGCCGGACTCGACGGCGGGTCCGTCACCCTCTCGCCCGAGCAGGTGGAGGTCCTCGCCGGCCAGGTCGGGGCCCGTTGCTGCGTCCCGGCGACGACGGCTGGGACGACGCCATCCTGGTGTGGAACGGGATGGTGGCCAAGGTCCCCGCCCTGGTCCTGCAGCCGACGTCGGCCGCCGACGTGGCCGCCGCCGTCCGGTTCGCCGCTCGACCACCGCCTGCTGCTCGAGCATCAAGGGCGGCGGCCACAACATCGCCGGCACGGGGGTGGCGCCGAGGCGGGCTGACGCTCGACATGTCCCGGCATGCGCGACGTGGTCGTCGACGTGGAGGCAGAGCAGGCCCACGTCGGGGCCGGGTGCCTGCTCAAGGACGTCGACCAGGCCACCCAGGAGCACGGGCTGGCGCCGTGCTGGGCTTCGTGTCGGAGACCGGCGTCGCCGGGCTGACGCTCGGCGGCGGCTTCGGCTACCTCACCCGCCGGTTCGGCTGGACCGGTCGACAACCTCGACGAGGTCGAGATCGTCACCGCCGACGGCGCGTCCGCACCGCCAGCCGGGACGAGAACGCCGACCTGTTCTGGGCGCTCCGGGGCGGCGGCGGCAACTTCGGCGTCGTCACCCGCTTCACGTTCCGCCTCCACGACGTCGGCCCGCACGATCACCGGCGGGCTCATCGCGTGGAGCGCGCGACGCGAGCCGACGAGGTGCTGGCCGCCTACCGGGCGCTGACCGAGTCGGCACCCCGCGAGCTGACCGCGCGCCCTCACCGTCCGGCTGGCCCCGCCCGCCCGTTCCTCCCGCCGGAGTGGCACGGCCAGCCGATCGTGGGCGATGGTCGCCTGCCACACGGGCCCGACCCGATGCGAGGACCTTGCCGCCATCCACGCCCTCGGCGATCCGATCGTCGACCTCATCATGGAGAAGCCCTACGTCGCGCAGCAGTCGATGCTCGACGCCACCCAGCCCAAGGGCGCGCACTACTACTGGAAGACCGAGTTCTTCCCCGGGCTGTCGGACGGCTTCCTGACGCAGCTTCCGCGCCGGCGCGCTGGCGGTGACCTCGCCCATGTCGCAGTCGATCATCTTCCACCTGGCGGGGCGCTGAACGAGCGGGCCGACGACGACGGCGCGGTCGGCAACCGCGACGCCCGCTACGTGGCCGGGTTCGCCGGGTGCTGGCCGCCGCCCGACCCCGCGCCGACGAGCACGTGGCCTGGGTCAGCGACTCCTGGGAGGCGGTCCGGCCGTTCTCCACCGGCGGGAACTACGTCAACTTCCAGGCTGGCCGACGATGACGCGTCCGGATCGCCGCCGCCTACGGCGCCGAACTTCGAGCGGCTGCAGGAGGTCAAGGCCGGCCTACGACCCCGACAACCTGTTCCGGGTCAACCGCAACGTGACGCCGGTGCCGGCCTGACGGGTGCGCCCGGCGGCGAGCGCCAAGGAAACGCCAAGGTGGCCGTGGCATGTTTGGGCCATGGTTGCGGCGGGCCAGTGAGTGGATTGCCGTCCTCGGCCGCCGGGCACTCGGAGGTCGAGGACGGCAGTCTCCACCTCGCTGCCGCAGTGACCCCGTGCCCGGCCCTCGATCGCCGCTCGTCGCCGCCGTCGCCCCTCGCCTAGGCTCAGCCCGGAGGGGGTCTGGCGCGTGCGCTACAGGGTGCTCGGGCCGTTCGAGGTAGGACGGGGAGCGGATCCTCGACCTCGGCCGTCCCAAGCAGCGGGCGGTGCTGGCCGTCCTGCTCCTGGAGGCGAACGGCGTCGTCTCCCTCGACCGCCTCATCGACCTGCTCTGGGGCGACGAACCGCCCGGCCCGGGCCACCGCGTCGCTCCAGGTCTACGTGTCCAACCTGCGGCGCGTCCTCGAACCCAGCACGCCAACCCAACCAGCCCTTCGAGCCTGCTCGTCACCCGGCCTCCGGGCTACCTGCTGCGGGTCGGCCCCGACGAGCTGGACGCCGGCCCGTTTCGAGGCCCTGGCCGCCGAGGGCCGGCGGCTCCTGGTCGGGGGCCGACCGCTCCCCGCCCGGCGTGGCCCTCGACGAGGCGCTCGCCCTGTGGCGGGGCGACGCCCTGGCCGATTTCTGCGTACCAGAAGTTCGCCCGACCGGCGGTCGCCCGGCTGGGACGAGCTGCGCCAGGTCGCGCACCGAGGACCGCATCCAGGCCGACCTGGAGCTGGGCGAGCACGGCCCCGCGGTGGCCGACCCTAGAGGGCCTGGTCGCCCGCTTCCCGCTTCCGGGAGCGGCTGTGGGGCCTGCTCATGGTCGCCCTCTACCGCAACGGACGCCAGGGCGACGCCCTCCGGGCGTACACCCAGGCCCGGACCGTGCTGATGGAGGAGCTCGGCGTCGAACCGGGACCCGAGCTCCGCCGGCTCGAGGCCGACATCCTGGCCCAGGCCCCCACGCTGGCGTGGCACGGGGCGCCGGACGGCGAGTCGGCGCCGCCGATCTCGTCGGCTCCGCCGAGCGCCCGCCGGGCGCCCGTCCACCCACCGCTCGTCGGGCGGACCTCCGACCTGGCCCGACTCGACGCCGCCCTGGCCGACGCCGCGGCCGGCCACGGGCCGCATGGTGCTCGTCTCGGGCGAACCGGGCATCGGCAAGACCCGCCTCGGCGAGGAGCTGGTCGCCCGGGCGTCCGCCGCGGGGGCGGCGGTGGCCTGGGGCAGGAACAACGAGGGCGAGGGCGCGCCCGCCTTCTGGCCCTGGGTCCAGGTGCTGCGGACCGTCCTGGCGACGCCGGCTGACCGGGCACCGCGGGCCGCGGCGTCGACGGGTCCGCCGGGCGCGTCGTGGCTGGCCCGGCTCGTCCCCGAGGCCGCCGCCGCCCTCGGGTCTCCCGGCGCCGCCGCCCGCGCTCGACGGGGAGTCGGCCCGCTTCCAGCTCTCACCAGGCGGTCATGGCCGCGTTGACGGCGATCGCCGCCCGGCCGGCCGCTGGTCGTCGTGCTCGACGACCTCCACTGGGCCGACGCCGCCTCCCTCGCCCTGTGCGAGTTCGTCGCCGCCCGCCTGCAGGGCACCCGGCTCCTGCGTGGTGGGCACCTACCGGCCGGCCGAGCTGCCGGCGCGACCATCCCCTGGTGCCGACCCTCGCCGCCCTCGCCCGCCAGCCCGCGCTCGAACGGATCAGCCTCGAAGGGCTCACGGTGGACCGAGGTCGCCCGCTTCGTCGACCGGGGCTGGGCGGTCGCGCCGTCCGGACGAGCTGGCCGCCGCCCTCCACGCCCGCACCGAGGGCAACCCCTTCTTCCTCATCGAGCTGGCCAAGCTGCTGGCCAGCGAGGGGTCGCTCGGGCGGGCCGATGCGGATGCCGTACCGCCGCCCACGTCCCCGCCGGTGTCCGCGACGTGCTCCGGCGCCGCCTGAGCCGCCTGCCCGAGGCGACCAACGCCGCTGCTGCGGGTGGCGGCCGTGATCGGGCGGACGTTCGACCTCGGCGTGCTGGCCGCCGCCACCGACAACGACGAGGATCGGACCCTCGAGGCGGTGGAGGCGGCGCTCGTCACCGGCATCGTGGTCGAGGACCCGGCGATCGTCGGCCGCTACCGGTTCACCCACGCCCTCGTCCAGCAGGCGCTCTACGAGGAGCTGAGCGCCGTGCGCCGGGCCCGCCTCCACGCCCGGGTGGGCGCCGCCCTCGAGAACCTGGCCCCGGACGACGCCCGCCTGTCCGAGCTGGCCCGGCACTTCTACCGGGCGGCGCCCGCCGTCGGGCCGGAGAAGGCGGTGGCCTATGCCCTGGAGGCCGCCGCCGAGGCCCAGGCCCGGCTGGCCTACGAGGCCGTCGAGGAGCACCTGGGCCGGGCCCTGGAGCTCATCGAGGCGGATGCCCGCCGGGCCCGAGCGCGACCGTCCAGGAGCTCCGGGTCCAGAACCGGCTGGCCCTGTCCCTGATGATGAACGGCGGCCTCGTCTCGCCGACGGCGGCGCAGGCGTGCGACCGGGCCGCCGAGCTGGCCGTGCGCCTGGGCGACACCCGCGAGCTGCTGTCGTCGATGGCCGGGCTGTCGAAGGCGGCGATCGTCCGCAGCGAGTGGCAGGTCGTCGTCGAGCCTCGGGGAGCGCATGGTCGCGCTGGGCGATGCGTCGGGGGACGCCCTCGGCCGGGCCGCCGGCCTCTTCGCCCTCGGCAACGCCGAGCTCTTCGTCGGCGACCTGCGGCGCCAGCCGCCGGCCACGTCGAGGACGCCATCGCCATCGCCCGTCCGCTCTGGGAGCAGAGCCCCGAGGCGGCCCTCCTGTGGGTGAACCCCCTGGTCTTCGCCCTGGCGATCCTGGGCCTCGGACCTGTGCTGTCCGACGAGGACGAGGCGGCCGGCGGCCGCGGCTCGAGGCGGCGGAGCCTGGCCGACGGCCGCCGACCACCTCTTCTGGCAGCTGGGAGTCCAGCTGTGCGCCGCCGTCGGCCACGCCTGCTCGGAGGCCGGGTGGCCGAGGCCCGGGCCGAGGCGGAGCGCTGCATCGAGCTGGGACGGGCCACCGGGCTCCGGGTGGTCGTCACCGTCGCCGCCGTGATCAGGAGCTGGGCCTTCGCCCGCGTCAACCCGGGACCGGCCGAGCTGGCGCAGCTCCGAGCCGACCTCGACGCCTGCGACGCCGAGGGGGTCCGCATGTGGCGGCCCTTCCGCCTCGGACTCCTCGCCGACGCCTGCATGCCAGGCGGGACGCTGGGAGGAGGCGGTGGCCGCGGCCGACGAGGGCCTGGCCCAGTGCGACGGCCTCCGGCGAGCGGGTCTGCGAGGCCGAGCTGCACCGCCTCCGGGGGGTGGCCCTGGCCGCCGGCGGCGGGGGCGGGGCCGGGGCGGGCGGCGGCGGCGGGGGCGGCCGGGGCGGAGCCGGCGTCGATCCAGAGGCGGTGGCCAGCCTGCGGCGGGCGGTGGCCGTCGCCGAGGCCCAGGGGGCCGTCCTCTTCCTCCTTCGGCCGCGACAGCCTGGGCCGGCTCTTGGAGTCGGCGTCCCACTGACGGGAGGGTCGGCCGAGCGCGGCCTACCTGAGGACGGCCACCGGGTTGCGGCCGAGGAAGGCGGCCAGGCGCTGGTGGGCGTCGGCGCCCTCGGGAGCCGCCAGCTCGGGGCCGAAGACACCCTCCTGCCGCCCGAACTGGATCGTCAGCATCCCGGGCGTTGGCCAGGGCCACCTCGGCCAGCTCGGGGTCGAGCTCGACCTTGGAGGTGGTGGCCCGGGCCAGGTCCCACCCGTGGGCCACGAACTCGATGATGGCGATGTCGACCGCCAGGTGGCCGTCAGGGGAGCCGAAGGCGAGGTCCCACTCCTGGTCGAACACGCCGGCCCGGCCGAGGGCGATCTTGAGCTTGGCCGCCTCCTGGGCGTAGGACACGGCGGCGTCGTACTTCACCCGGTCGACGCCGAACTCCTCCAGGTTGAACTTCGCCCCCATCGCGCCCTGGGAGAACATGTGCAGCGACGAGATGAGGTGGTTGATGACGTCCCGGACGTTCCAGTCCGCGCACGGCGTCGACAGGCCCAGCTGCCCGAAGCCCATGTTGGAGATGATCTTGCCGGTCTGCTCGACGGCCCGGAGGAGGGTCTTGCTCGCTCTCTTCCATGGCTGCTGTTTGTACACCGTCGGACGGACCTCCCCGTCAGGACAGGCGGGTGAGCTCCACCGAAACGCCCAGCGCCTCCGCCGGACCGCCGTGGTAGATGCCGTGCAGGGGGGACAGGTCGGAGTAGTCGCGGGCCCGGCCGACGACCACGTGGCGCTCGGCGACGGCCCCGTTGGTGGGGTCGAAGGCCTGCCAGTCGCCCGTCCACGCCTCGATCCAGGCGTGGCTCTCCCCGGCCAGGGCGGTCCCAGCTCGGCGTCCTCGTGGGGGTGGAGGTAGCCGGACACGTAGCGGCAGGGGATGCCGGTCGCCCGCAGCAGGGCCAGGGTGACGTGGGCGAAGTCCTGGCACACCCCGCTGCCCTGGCGGAGGACGTCGGGGGCGGGCGTCGACACGTCGGTGGTGCCCTTCTGGTAGCGGAGGCCGCCGTTCACCCACTCCACCGCCGCCTCGCAGGCGGCGGCGGGCGACGACTCCCGGAGGAACGGCTCGGCCGCGGCCCGCACGTCGTCGTCGAGGGGGACGAGGGTGGTGGGCGCCAGCAGCTCGGCGAAGCGGTCGCGCACGTCGGGCTGGGCCAGGTCGGACCAGGTCACGACGTCGTCGGGCGGGTCGGGGCGGCCCGACGTCTCCACCACCGACGTACCCGTCACCGACAGCTCGAGGTGGGGGACGTGGATGTCGAAGGCGTGGACGAGCGTGCCCCAGTAGTCCCAGTAGCGGAAGGCGACGGCGGACGGGCGTGACCGCCACCATCGACTCCAGCACCAGCTGGCGGTCGTTGGAGATGGGCGTGATGCGGGCCTCGTTGTACGACGAGGTCACCTCTTTGCGGTACCGGTAGCCGGTGGTGTGGGTGATGGCTATTCGCCAGGTCATCAGGTCGTCATCCCCGCAGGCTCCACTCGAGGGGGGCCGCCTGGCGGAAGAAGCGGCGGGCCACCGCGTCGCCGGCCTCGTGGCAGGCCGTCTGCAGGGACCGCAGGTGACCGGGAAGGTCGGCCACCAGTTCCTGCAGGCGGCGGAACTCGAGGTCGGACCGGGCCCGGCCCACGATGCGCAGGGCCTCGTCGTCGAGCCCGGCCCGGCCCGCGTTGGGCTGGAGCTCGGCCAGGCAGTTCTCGGCCACGCCCAGGGAGTGGATGGCGGAGCGGGGGAAGAGGCGGTCGAGGAGGAGGAACTCGGTGACCAGGTCGGCCGTCACCGCCCGCCGGTAGGTGCGCAGGAAGGCCTCGTGGGCCGAGCAGCAGCGCAGGGTGGCCACCCAGTCCCCCGGCTCCTCGGCGTCGTGGAGGCCGGCCGAGAGCATGCGGGCGGTCATGTCGACCCGCTCCAGGCTGCGGCCGAGGACGAGGAAGCGCCACCCGTCGTCGCGGCTCATGGTGGAGTCGGCCAGCCCCGAGAGGATGGCCGCCCGCTCCTTGACGTAGGAGAACATGGCGTGGGGCCCGATGGCCCCGGCCCGGGCCACCATGGCCGGCAGGGCGTTGTGGGTGGCGTTGAGGCATTCCCACATCTCCGACGAGATGGCGTCGCGGGCGCCCCGGGCGTTCTCCCGGGCGGCGCTGAGCGCACCAGCGATGGAGGTGGTGTCGGGCACCCGGAAGGCGAGCGTCTCCAACATGCCTTCGGCGTCGCACGTGGCCTCCTCGGGCACGACGCCCATGACGCCGAGGAGGGCCCGGCAGGCAGCCTCCTCCTCCACCGACGGGTCCTCCAGCCGGCGATGGACGTGCACGTCGAGGATGCGGGCGGTGTCCTCCGCCCGCTCGACGTACCGCCCCATCCAGTAGAGGGATTCGGCGATGCGGCTCAGCACGGGCCGGGTCCCTGTTGCTGCTGTTGCTGGGCCGCCTGGGGGACGGACGGGCCGGGGTCGAGGGGGTTGCCGGGCGACGGCGGTTCCAACACCGCGGTGGGCATGCGCCGGGGACGGCTGGCCCGGTGGCCGCCGGCCTCGGCCAGCACCCACGTGTCCTTCGATCCCCCGCCCTGGCTGGAGTTCACGACCAGGCTGCCCTCGGGCAGCGCCACCCGGGTCAGGCCGCCCGGCACCACCCACACCCGCTCGCCGTCGTTGACCGCGAACGGCCGCAGGTCGACGTGCCGGGGGCGGAGGTGCGCCCCCACGTGTGTGGGCGACGTCGACAGCTGGACGACCTCCTGGGCAATCCAGCCCCGGGGGTTCTCCAGCAGCTCGTGGCGCAGGTCGTCGAGCTGGGCCCCGGTGGCCACCGGGCCGATGACCAGGCCGTACCCACCGGAGCCGTCCACCGGCTTGAGCACCAGCTCGTCGAGCCGGGGCAGCGTGGCCGCCAGCTGGTCGGGCTCCTCCAGCCGGTAGGTGGCGACGTTGGGGAGCAGCGGCTCCTCGTCGAGGTAGTACCGGATCATGTCGGGGACGTAGGTGTAGACGAGCTTGTCGTCGGCCACGCCGTTGCCGACCGCGTTGGCGATGGTGACGTGGCCGTCCCGGGCCGCGTTGAGGATGCCGGGGCACCCGAGCATGGACTCGGCCTTGAAGTGCAGGGGGTCGAGGAAGTCGTCGTCGACCCGGCGGTAGACCACGTCGACCCGGTGCTCGCCCTCGGTGCTGCGCATGTAGACGTGGTTCTTGCGGCAGACCAGGTCACGCCCCTCCACCAGCTCCACGCCCATCTGGCGGGCGAGGAAGGCGTGCTCGAAGTAGGCCGAGTTGTGGACGCCCGGCGTGAGCACGACCACGGTGGGGTCGCCGGCCCCCGTGGGTGTGGCCGAGCGGAGCGCCTCCAGCAGGCGGGCCGGGTAGCTGTCGACCGGGCGGACCCGGTGGCTGGTGAACAGCTCGGGGAAGACGCGGGCCATCGTCCGCCGGTTCTCGACCACGTAGGAGATCCCGGACGGGGTGCGGAGGTTGTCCTCCAGGACCCGGAACACGCCGTCGCCGCCCCGGACCAGGTCGACGCCCGACACGTGGACCCGCACCCCGTTGGGGGGGTCGATGCCCATGGCCGCCCGGTGGAAGTGGGTGGATGTGGTGACCAGCTTTCGGGGGACGAGCCCGTCCTCCAGGATGCGGCCCGGCCCGTAGACGTCGGTGAGGAACGCCTCCAGGGCCCGGACCCGCTGGGACACGCCGGCCTCGATGCCGGGCCACTCCGCCGCCGACAGGATGCGGGGGACCAGGTCGAGGGGGAACGGCCGCTCCTCGCCCGACAGGGAAAAGGTGATGCCCTGGTCGCGGAACGACATGTCGCGGGCGGTGCAGCGGGCCGCGAAATCGGCGGCCGAGAGCGACTGGAGGGCCTCGTGGAGGGCGGCATAGGCCGGTCGGGGGCGACCGTCGCCGTCGAACATCTCGTCCCAGCCATTACCGCCCGGGTAATCGTCGAGGAAATCCCCCATCTGGCGGATCGTCGCACCCCCTCGTTACGTCGGTGTTTCCACGATCCAACGGTCGTGTAACCCTGCCGACGACGCGATCATGAACGGGCGGCGCTGTCCTCCCACTCGATCCGGGGGGCGTCCGACCACAGACGCTCGAGGTCGTAGTACCGGCGGGTCTCGTCGAGGAAGGCGTGGACCACGAAGTCGCCGAAGTCGAGCAGCACCCACTCCGCCTGCTGGAGGCCCTCGATGCGCAGGGGGCGGATGTCGGCGGTGGCCTTGAGCTGGGCCTCCACCTCCTCGGCGATGGTGGCCACCTGGCGGTGGTTGCGGCCACTGGTGATCACGAACGACTCGGTGATGGCCAGAACCTTGCCCACCTCGAGGATGATCGTGTCGTCGCCGCCCTTGGAGGCCGCCGCCCTCGCTGCCACCCTCGCCCAGTCCCGCACCTGGTCGAGACCGTTCTCGCCGGCGATCGTCACCGGCCTCCGGAGCCCGTCGTCATCGTGCCCCCAGCGTACAGACCCCGCTGGCGTACGACGGTGATTACGGCGTCGGGGACGAGGAAGTCGAGCGGGAGGCCCCGCCGGTGGCGATCCCGGAGGTCGGAGCTGGAGATGTCGAGCGGCGGCATGTCGACGTGCTCCACCCGCCATTCCGGACCGAGCGGGCGGGCTCGGGCGTCGGCGGCCCCCGCCCGTCCGACGACGACGAGGGTGGCCAGGCGGGCGACGACGTCGGGCCGGTCCCACGTGTCGAGGTCGGCGGCCACGTCGGAACCGACGACGAGGAACAGCTCGCGGTCGGGGTCCTCGGCGTGGAGCTGCTCGAGGGTGTCGGCGGTGTAGGTGTCGCCCCCCCGGTCGATCTCCATCCGGCTGGCCTCGAGGCCGGGGCGGCCGGCGACGGCGGCTTCCACCATGGCCAGGCGGTCCTCGGCGGGGGTAGGACGACCGGCCTTCTGCCACGGCTGGTGGGCGACGACGAGGAGCACCCGGTCGAGGCCGAGGGCGGCCCGGGCGTTCACCGCCGCGGCCAGGTGCCCCACGTGGACGGGGTCGAACGTCCCCCCCAGGACACCGAGGCGCTCAGTCATCTCCTTGGCATTTCCCGGGCCATCGAGAATCGATCGTACGGCCCGGGAGTTGCCCCTAACCTGGTGCCCAGCCATGGACAGCCCCTGGACCCCGAGCAGCTGGCGGAGCCGTCCTGCGGCCCAGCAACCCGACTGGCCCGATGAGGGCGCGCTCGACGACGTCCTCAAGCGGTTGGGGGGGATGCCCCCGCTGGTGTTCGCGGGCGAGGTCCGGCAGCTGACGTCGTCCCTGGCCGAGGTAGCCGCCGGCCGGGCGTTCCTGCTCCAGGCGGGCGACTGCGCCGAGTCCTTCGACTCGTTCTCGGCCGACACCATCCGGGACAAGCTCAAGGTCATCCTCCAGATGGCGGTCGTGCTGACCTACGGGTCGGGCGTGCCGGTGGTGAAGATGGGGCGGATCGCGGGCCAGTTCGCCAAGCCCCGGTCGGCGGCGACCGAGTGGGTGGGCGGCGAGGAGCTGCCGGTGTTCCGGGGGCACATGGTCAACGAGCTGACCCCCACCGCCGCCGCCCGGGTACCCCATCCGGAGCGGCTGCTGTCGGCCTACAACCAGTCGGCCTCGACCATGAACCTGCTGCGCGCGTTCACCAAGGGCGGGTTCGCCGACCTCACCCAGGTCCACGTGTGGAACCAGGAGTTCGTGGCCTCCTCGGCCGAGGGCCGGCGCTACGAGCAGGTGGCGTCGGGCATCGACCGGGCGCTGCGGTTCATGGCCGCCTGCGGGATCAACCTGGCCACCGAGCGGGGGGTCCACGAGGTCGACTTCTGGACTAGCCACGAGGCGCTGATCCTCGGCTACGAGGAGGCGCTGACCCGCCGGGACTCCCTCACCGGCGACTGGTACGACTGCTCCGCCCACCTGCTGTGGGTGGGCGACCGGACCCGCCAGCTCGGGGGCGCCCACGTCGAGTTCCTGGCCGGGGTGGGGAACCCGCTGGGGGTCAAGGTGGGGCCGTCGGTATCGCCCGGCGAGCTGGTGGAGCTATGCCAGCGGCTGAACCCGGCCCGGATCCCGGGGCGGCTGTCGCTCATCACCCGGCTCGGCGCCGGTCGGATCGAGGAGCTGCTGCCGCCGCTGGTGCAGGCGGTGCGGGCCGCCGGCCACCCCGTCCTGTGGGTGTGCGACCCGATGCACGGCAACACCTACCAGACGCCGGGGGGCGTGAAGACCCGCCACTTCGATGCCATCCTGAGCGAGCTGGGATCGTTTTTTTCGGTCCATCGAGCCGAGGGCTCGTGGCCGGGTGGGGTGCACGTGGAGCTCACCGGCGAGAACGTCACCGAGTGCCTGGGAGGGGCCGAGGAGGTCCTCGACACGGAGCTGGACCGCAACTACCTGTCGATGTGCGACCCCCGCCTCAACGCCCGGCAGAGCCTCGACCTCGCCTACCGGGTGGCGGAGCTGCTCCGGAGCTAGTCGGCCTCCGACCGCGGCCGGGGCTCGCCGGAACCGGCGCGGATACCATCGGGCCATGTCGTCGGGGGCCTGGCAGGGGCTGGGCGGGCGTGGACGCAAGGTCGACGACGACCGACCGTCGGCACCGCCGGCACCGCCGGCACCCGAGCCCGCCGCCACCGCGCCGACCCCGACACCGCCTCCGGCACCGCCGCCGTCTGCTCCCCCGTCCACGTCCCAGCCGACAGGGGCGGGGCCGTTCCGGATGATCGAGGAGGCGAGCGCGGCCGCAGAGCGCATCCGGCAGGACGCGGAGAAGGAGGCGAGCCGCATCCTGGCCGCGGCCCAGGCGTCGCAGGACGAGGAGTTTGCTCGCCTCCGGCGGCAGGTGGAGCGGGAGACGGCCACCGTCCGGGCCGACGCCATGGCCGCCGCAGCCAAGCTCACGGCCAGCGCCAAGATCGAGGCCGAACGGGCCGGCCGGCCCAGGCCGACGCCGACACCATCATCGAGGAGGCGTGGGCCGGCTTCGAGACCCGGACGGCGTCGATCCGGGCCGAGGCCGAAGCCAAGCGCAACCAGGCCGACGCCGAGGCCCAAGTGGCGGCCGACCGGGTCGTCGAGACCGCCACCGCCGAGGCCGAGCGCATTCGCGCCGACGCCCACTCCGATGCCGCCCTGATCCTCGACGAGGCGTGGGCCAACTTCGAGGAGCGGTCGGCGGGGATCCGGGCCGAGGCCGACGCCGAGCGGGCCCGTATCCACGCCGACGCCCTCAAGCGGGTGACGGCCGACCGCGAGCGACTCCTGGCCGACGCCGGTGTCGAGGCGGCCAAGGAGTCGGCCCGCCTGATCAAGGTGGCCAAGGCCTCCGCCGCCGCCATCGTGGCCGCAGCCACCGTCCAGGCCCAGGAGGACGCCGACGCCCTGGTGGCGACCGCCACCGCGGAGGCGAAGCACTTGGTCGAGTCGGCCACCACCAAGGCCGCCGAGACCAGGGAACGCATGGTCGAGGACGCCCGGGCGGCGACCGAGCAGGAGGCCGCCGACCTGCTCGAGTCCGCCCGCACCGGGGCCGCCCGCGCCCTCTCCGAGGCCATGGCCGAGGCCCGCGAGCTGGTGGCGGACGCCAAACGCAAGGTGGCCCGCCTCGAGCGCGACGCCCTGGCCGCGGCCGAGGCGGAGGCGGCCACCAACCGCGAGGAAGCGAACGAGAAGGCCCGGGAGGCGTTCGAGCGCATGTGGGCCGAGGCGTCCCGGCTCCTCGACGACGCCCACGTGGAGGCCGACCGGATCACCCGCAACGCCACCGCCGAGGCCGCCCGCCTGCTCGAGGAGGGCCGGGAGAAGGCGACCGTCGAAGGTAAGCAGCTCCGGCAGCAGTTCGAGCACGACGCCCGCCTCCTCGTCGAGCAGGCCCAGGCCACGGCCGCGCTGACGCAGGAGGAAGCGGCCGCCCGGGCCCGAGCCATCCAGGACGCGGCCCGTGAGGCGGGCGCCGCCGACGCCGACCAGCTCCACCGGGAGGCGGAGGCCGAGGTCGTGCACATGCGGCGGGAGGCGGAGGCCGAGATCGTCGAGCTTCCGGGCGGCCACCGAGGAGCAGGTCAGGCTGGTGCTCGAGCAGGCCCAGACCGACGCCGAGCAGACGACCGAGGCGTCCAAGATGGATGCCGACCGCCTCCTCCACGAGGCCCGGCTGGCCGGCGAGCAGGAGCGGGCCCGGCTCCTGGCCGACGCCGACCAGGACGCCGCCCGCCGCCGAAGCGAGGCCGAGGCCCAGGTCCACCAGATCGTCGGGCAGGCGGCGGTGATGGCCGACGAGGGCCTCGACCGGGCCCGCTCCAAGGCGGAGCAGGAGGTGGCCCGGCTGCTGCGGGACGCGGCCGAGGCGGCCACGGCCACGAATCGCCAGGCCCAGGCCGAGCGGGCCCGCCTGCTCGAGGAGGCCGAGCACACCGCCGCGCAGTACATCCAACGCGAGCGGCAGCGAGCGACGGCTGAGGTCGAGCTGCTCCGGGCGCAGGCGTCGGAGGAGGCGGCCCGCACCGTCCGGGAGGCGGCGACGTCCGCCGACCGGATGGTGGCCAAGGCCCAGCGGGACTCGGAGGCGATGCTCGAGCAGTGCCGCACCGAGATCGCCACCCTCTGGGACGACGTCCGGCTGCGCCGGCAGCAGTCCGAGGAGGCCGCTCGTCGGGCGGTGAGCGAGATCCGCACCCAGGCCCGACCGTCCCCGCCCGCCGGCCCGGCCGGATCGCCCGGTCCGGCTGGTCCGGGAGCCGACTCGACCGGCGACGTCGCCGCCCGCCTGATCGACGAGGCCTTCGGCGACACCAGGAGCCGGCGCGACTCCTGAGGACTTTGGCGGCTAGGTGCGGGTGGTGGTGAGCACCTCGGCGCCGTCGTCGGTGACGACCAGGGTGTGCTCGAACTGGGCGCTCCGCCGGCGGTCGACGGTGACCGCCGTCCACCCGTCGTCCCACAGGACGTGGCGCCAGTCGCCGAGTGTGATCATGGGCTCGATGGTGAACGTCATCCCCGGCTCCATGACCGTGGTGGCCGTCGGGTTGGCGTAGTGGTAGATGGTCGGGACGGTGTGGAACTTCTCCCCCACCCCGTGGCCGACGAAGTCGCGCACCACGCCCAGCCCGTTGGCCTCGGCGTGGGCCTCGATGGCGGCTCCGATGTCGGACACCGGCCGCCCCGGGCGGACCGCGGCGATGCCCCGCTGGAGGCACTCTCGGGTGACGTCGACCAGCCGCCGGGAGACGTCGTCGACCGCCCCCACTAGGAAGGTGGCGCTGGTGTCGCCGTGGACGCCGTCGAGGTAGACGGTGACGTCGAGGTTGACGATGTCGCCGTCGACCAAGGCCCGGTCGTCGGGGATGCCGTGGCAGATGACCTCGTTCACCGACGTGCACAGCGACTTGGGGAAGCCGTTGTAGTTGAGCGGGCTCGGGTAGGCGCCCCGGGCGATGCACTCGGCGTGGGCCATGGCGTCGAGGGCGTCAGTGGTGACGCCCGGCCGCACCTGGGCGCCGACCGCGGCCAGCACCTCGGCCGCCACCCGGCCCGCCCGCCGCATGCGCTCGATCACCTCGGGCGACTTCACCATCGACTCGATCTCGGGCTCCGGCGTGCCGGACTCGGCGTAGTCGGGGCGCACGATCTCGGGCGGTACCGGCCGGGCGGGGCTCAGCCGGCCCGGGCGCAGCGGCTTCTCGGTGGACAGGTGGCAGCGCTTGTACGGGCGGTTGCTCCCGCACCAGCAGCGATCGTTGCGCCCGAGGCGGACGGGGGCGATCACGGCGCGCCGGCCCGGCGGTCGGCCCAGTCGGCGATGTGGGGACGCAGCCACAGTCGGGGCCGGCCCCGTCCCAGGTCGACGACCGGACGGGGCATGTCGGGGTACCGGCGCATGTAGGTGCTCACGCTGTTGGGGTGGCTGAGGCCCAGCAGCTGGGCGATGCCGCGGGCGTCGATGAGGTCCTCGGTGCGGACGGTGGGCGTCATACGGCCCACGAGTCTACAGGTGAAGACAACCGGTCGACCACTCCTCAGGGACGAGTGCGGGACAGGGTGCTGACGTCGTCCTCGAGCTTCCGTGACCAGGTCGAGGTCCGCCAAAGAGGCCAGGAACCGAGAACGGAAGGCGTAGGGCTTCAGCCACACGACCACGCCGTCGACGGCCGCCAGTTCGGTGTCGTACTGGGGGCGGGAGCGGCCGGAGAGGTAGTCGGTGTGGACGGGGAGGGCGAGCGCCTCCCGGCCGGTGAGGAGGAATACGGCTTCGGGCGCGTTGCTGTAGAGGGTGACCTCGGGGGGGAGGTCGGCCACCGCCGCCATGACGGACGACTGGCGCCACGCCTCGGCGGTGAGCCCCCGCCGGCCGACGCTCTCGTCGGTGAGGCCGGACGCCACCCAGGTGGCGGAGTACACACCGTGGAGGGCGAGCAGCCCGAGGGCACCGGCGGCGACGATCCGGCGGGCCCGTCCGGCGAGGTGGCGGTACAGCCAGGGGACCAGGCCGATCACCGCCACCACGTGGAGGATGGCCAGAAAGCGCAGGTCGAGACGGCCGGTGGCGTCGAGGAGGGCCCGGTCGACGACGAGGACCGCCAGGTAGGCGAGGGCGAAGGCGGGCAGGAGCAGTCCGAGGAGGTCGGGCCGACGGCTCGGGAAGCGGCCGTCCGTCGCGCCGTGGTCCCCGCGGTGGCCCGCCAACGCCGCCCACGCCGCCCACGCCAGCGCCGCGACCGCCAGCCCGGCCAGCAGGCCCCGCGCCGGCCACGACACCGACGGCGGCAGCACCCACCGGGACAGGCTGCGGAGCCCGTCCACCCAGTAGTCGGCGTCGAACAGGTGGACGGCCACCGGGCGGTTGCCTCGTCCGGCCACCGCCAGCCACACCGCCAAGGGGGCCAGGGCGAGGGCACCGAACGCGGCCGCCCGTCCCACCATCCTCCGGCCGCCGACCACGAGAAGGACCGCTACCTCGGCGACCACCAGCGCGGCGCCGACGTACCGGGTGAGGCAGGCGCCGGCGGTGAGGACGACGGCAACCGCCCACGCCCACCTCGAACCCCTCTCGACGGCGGTCGCCAGGGCCACCATGGCCCCGACGGCGAGCACGACGAACAACGGCTCGCTGAGGGCGGACGCGTAGTAGACGAGCAGGTCAACGCCCACCACCACCGCCATCGAGGCGGCCACACCGACGGCCACCGACTCCGTCCGCCGGCGCACGACGACCGCCACCAACACCGCCGTCACCCCCAGGAGCAGGGGGTTCAAAACGCCGGCGGCATCGAGCGGGTCGAGCCCCGCCACCCACCCGATAGCGGCCAGCAGGAGGGGGAACAGGGGCGGGAAATGGGAGAGCGGTGGCGACCCCGGCGGCGCGGTCAGCCCGTGACCGTCGAGCAGGTTCTGCGCCGTCCCCACGTAGAAGGCCGAATCGGGGCTGGCGTAGACGCCCTTGCGGGTGACGACCAGCAGGGCGAGGGTGCCGACCACCGCCGGCAGGGCCAGGGCCACCGTCGTCCACCCCCGAACAGTTCGCGCCGTTGCCCCCTCACGCGTGGAATTGCGCGAATCAATCGCCCGCGGCACTGGGGCTAGCCGACCTCGGCGACGAAGCGCTCCAGTTGGCGCAGGTTGCGGCACTCGAAGACCCCGTCGCAGTGGACGCCGTAGAGCGACGCCACCGAGTCGCCCGTGTCCCAGTACGACCGTGGCTCGGGGTTCAGCCAGTAGACCCGGCGGGCCTTGGCCCGTAGCTCGTCCAGAACCCAGGCGTTGGCCGCGTGGTAGTTGTTGCGGGCGTCGCCGAGGACGACGATCGACGTGCGGGGCGTGATCTCCCGACCCCACCGCTCCCAGAAGACCTGGAAGGCGTGGCCGTAGTCGGAGTGGCCGTCGGCCCACACCACGTCGGCCTCGGCGTTGACCCGGGCCAGGGCCTCGGTGAGGTCGGATGACCCCTCGAAGATCGATGTGACCTCGTCGACCCCGTCGATGAAGACGAACGACCGCACCCGGGAGAACTGGCCCGAGATGGCGTGCACGAACTGCAGGGTGAAGCGGGCGAAGGCGGCCACCGACCCCGAGATGTCGGCCAGGACCAGGATCTCGGGCTTCGATGGGTGGGGCCGTCGGAAGCGGGGGTCGACAGGCACGCCCCCGTACGAGAGCGACTGGCGGACGGTGCGACGCATGTCGAGCCGCCCCCGCCGGTGGTGGCGACGTTTGCGGGCCAGACGGGCAGCCATGCGCCGGGCCAGCGGGTGCAGGGTGCGCCGCAGGGCGGCGAGGTCGTCAGGGCTGGCGTGGAGGAAGTCGACGTCGGCCGGCAACGGACGCCGCAACGCACCCGCCACCGCCTCCGGCCCCTGCTCCGCCACCAGCCGGCGGCGGACCTCGGCCTCGATCTCGGCCCGCAGCCGTTCGAGGCGGGACCGCAGCTCGTCCCGTTCCAGGCGGTGGTCGAGTCCCCCGGCCGGGGCCGACGCACCCGCCAGCAGCCGCGCCAACGCCCCCTCGGCGTCGAGCTGGCGCAGGGTGCGGAAGACGTAGAACGTCCCGCCCACCGGCCGTCCGGCGTGCATCCCCGCCAGCCGGGCCACCGCCTGGCGGGCCAATTCCCGCAGCAGCTCGTCGTCCCCCGACGCCAGCGCCTCCTCCAACAGGGTGGCCAGCTCCGCCGCGGTCAGCGCCTCGTCGGCGGACAACACCGGCAGGCGCAGCGAGAACCACACGTCGAACACGGTGTCGAAGGCGGGCCGGTGCTCCTGGCGCTTGACCAGCGTGGTGGCCAGGGCCCAGCGCAGCGCCTCCCGGTCCTCCAGGGGGACGTGGGCCACCGCCTCCACCGCGTCGAGGTTCTCGGTGGGCGACACCGGCAGGCCCGACCGGCGCAGTTCCCCGACGAATCCGGCCAGGGTGTCGAGCACCGTCAGTCGACCACTAGGAGGCGGCCGCCGCCCGCAGCTCGCGGTCGGCCTTGGCGATGTCGCCCTGGTGCTTGAGCAGGACGTGGAGGGTGCTCGACACCACGTCGACGTCGACGTCGGCCACGCCCAGGAGGACGAGCGTGCGGGCCCAGTCGAGGGTTTCCGACACCGACGGCGGCTTGGTCAGGTCGAGCTGACGGATGCTGCGCACGACCCCCGCCACCTGCTCCGCCAGCCGGTCGGCGATCCCCGGCAGGCGGGCCAGGACGATCTCCTTCTCCCGGGCCGCGTCCGGGTAGTCGAGGTGGAGGAACAGGCAGCGTCGCTTGAGCGCTTCCGACAGGTCACGGGTGGAGTTCGAGGTCAGGAAGACCAGGGGGATGCGGGTGGCGGACACCGTCCCCAGCTCGGGGATCGACACCTGCCAGTCCGACAGCACCTCCAGGAGGAGGGCCTCCGTCTCCACCTCCACCCGGTCGACCTCGTCGATGAGCAGGACCACCGGCTCGTCGGCCCGGATGGCCTCCAGCAGGGGCCGGGCCAGTAGGAAGTCCTCGGAGAAGATGTCGCCTTCGACCGCGTCCCATGCTCGCTCTTCTTGGGCCGAATCGGCCGACCGCTCGGCCTGGATCCGGAGGAGCTGCTTGCGGTAGTTCCACTCATACAGGGCCTTGGACTCGTCGAGGCCCTCGTAGCACTGGAGCCGGATCAGGCGGCTGCCCGACCACGCCGCGATCGACTTGGCCAGTTCGGTCTTGCCCGTCCCCGCCGGCCCCTCCACCAGCACCGGCTTGTCGAGGCGGTCGGCCAGGAAGGCCACCCCGGCGGTGGCGTCGTCGGCCAGGTAGCCCACCGACGCCAGCCCCGCCCGGACGGCGTCGAGGGACTCAAACCGGTTGGCCACGCTCAGGTGCGGATCTGGCCGTCGCCGGTGACCACGTACTTGAGGGTGGTCAGCTCGCGCAGGCCCATGGCGCCCCGGGCGTGCAGCTTTTGGGTGGAGATCCCGATCTCGGCCCCGAACCCGAACATCTCGCCGTCGGTGAAGCGGGTTGACGCATTCACGATGACCGCGGCCGCGTCGACCTCCCGGGCGAAGCGGCGGGCGGCGGCCAGGTCGCGGGTGCAGATGGCCTCGGTGTGGCCGGTGCCGTGACGGTTGACGTGGGCGATGGCGGCGTCGAGGTCGTCGACCACCGCCACCGACAGCTTGAGGTCGAGGAACTCGGTGGAGAAGTCGGCGTCGGTGGCGGGGCCGATCTCGGGGGAGACCTCCTGGGACCGGGCGTCGCCCACCAGCTCGACCCCGTCGAGGGCCGCCACTGCCCGGGGGAGGAACTCGTGGACGACCGCCTCGTGCACCACCAGCGACTCGGCCGCGTTGCACACCGAGGGCCGTTGGGTCTTGGCGTTGACCAGGATCTCGAGGGCCTGGTCGAGGTCGGCGGACTCGTCGACGTAGACGTGGCAGTTGCCGTCGCCATCGATCACGTAGGGGACGGTGGCGTTGGCCAGGACGCTGGCGATGAGCGACGGCCCGCCCCGCGGGATGAGGCAGTCGACGTAGGCCCGCAGCCCCATGAACTCGGCCGCCGCCTCGTGGCTGGTGTCCTCCACGAGGACCAGGCAGTCCTCGGGCAGGCCCGCCTTGGCCAAACCCTCCCGCAGGGCGGCGGCGATGGCGATGTTCGACGAGATGGCGCCCGACGACCCCCGCAGGAAGGCGGCGTTGCCCGCCTTGAGGCACAGGCCGAAGGCGTCGGACGTCACGTTGGGCCGGTTCTCGTAGATGATGGCGACCACGCCCAGCGGGACCCGCACCTTCTCGATGGCCAGGCCGTTGGGACGGGTCCAGCCCTCGGTGATCTCGCCCACGGGGTCGGGGAGGGCGGCCACCATGCGCAGGCCGTCGGCCATCCCCTCGATGCGCGTGGCCGTCAGGCGCAGGCGGTCGACCACGGTGGCGCTCACACCGGCCGCTTCGGCCCGGTCGACGTCGGCCGCGTTGGCGGCCAGGATATCCGCCGACCGGTCGACGAGGAGGTCGGCGGCGGCGTGGAGAGCGGCGTCCTTGGTGGACGAGGAGGCGGTGGCGAGCACTCGGCTGGCGTCCTTGACCCGCCGTCCGAGCTCGGGAAGGGGGGTGTGCGGCATCACGTGGAGGTTACCGGCGCTACGTTCGCAACCCGGTGGAAGCTATCGAGACGGCCGTCCGGCTGGCGTTGGAGGCGACGGGGGTCGAGTACGAGCTGCTCCCCTGCGACCCCGAGTTCGCCGACACCGCTGCCTTCTGCGAGCGCTACGGCGTGGCCCCCGAGGACTCGGCCAACGCCATCGTGGTGGTCGGCAAATCGGACCCCCGCATGTACGTGTGCTGCGTGGTGCTGGCCACCAACCGGCTCGACGTGAACGGCGCCGTCCGCCGCCGGCTGGGGGTGAAGCGGGCGTCGTTCGCCGCCGCCGACGAGACGCGGGAGCGCACCGGGATGACCATCGGCGGGGTCACCCCGCTGGCTCTCCCCGACGGCCTGCCCGTCTGGGTCGACGCCCGGGTCATGGACCGCCCGCGGGTGGTGCTCGGCGGCGGCAGCCGGTCGCTCAAGGTCCGGGTCACGCCGGAGGTGTTCCGCCGGCTGCCGTCCGCCGAGGTGGTGGAGGGTCTCGCAACCTGACCACGTTCTTGAGCACCGAAAGGTGCGCTCACACCCCCTTTTACAGCCCAGGACGCTGAGGCTGCCCGGTTAGCCGGCGGTCACCACGTGCCAGACGTCCCCCACGCCGTCGCCCTTGGCCTCGCCGGGGGCGGCGTCGGCCGCGTAGCGGTACAGGGGCTTGCCGTCGAGGGTGAGCTGGTTGCCGGTGCCGTCGGACCGGGCCGACGAGCCGAGCGTGCCGGTGACGCCCTCCGCCGGGATCGGGGTGGGGGTCCCGTCGGGAACGAGCACCGCCGGCCACGTGCCCGCGCAACCGCCGGTACACCCGCTGGTCGATGTGGTGTCCCGGTCCCACGTGTAGACGGTGTAGCCGCCGCCATCGACGAGGATCGTGCCCAACGCCCCCACGTCGGCCGTCTTGAGCAGGGCCGCCGTCGACGCCGCGGGCGCGGCGGTCGTCGTCACCGCGGGGGCGGCAGTGGTGGTAACTGCGGGGGCGGCGGTCGTGGTCGCCGAGCCCCCCACCGTGGGATCGTCGTCGTCGTCGTCGCCGCACGCGGCCAGGCCGAGCGCCAACCCGGCCGCCACCAGCACCAATACGGCCCGCTTCCCGTGTCGCATCGCCATCCCCAAGCTCCTCTCGGTCAGTCCTGTCCCTTCTTACGGACAGATACCCCAAAAGGCTTCAACGACCGGGAGCTTTGCCTCTCCCTCTGGCCCTTCGATCAGAACTCCCTGTCGTTCGATCCACTCTCGGAGGCGCTGCCGGTGGACGCCGGATTGCCGGCGGCATCGAACGCTGCCGCCCAAGGCGCCCAACTCATGGTGCCGCTATTGCTGGCAGTGTCAGCAGTTGCACTTGCTGTCCCGAGCGTGATGGTGATGGTCGAGCCGGACTGGACCATGGTCGAAGCCGTGCCGGTCGCCCCGAACGTGATCGCGGGCCTGGTCCCGATGAAGGTTCCTCCGTGGTAGTCGCTCGCGCTCAGGTTCACGGACCCGAGGGGGAGCTGAACGAGGTTCGCCGAGTTCCACAGCGTGACGCTGTCGTCCGCACAGAGGAGGAAGGTGACGCAGCCGCCGTCGATGAGTCGTACCACCATGTTCGTCGAGGCCCCGGTCCAGCCGGCGAGGATCGACGCGGGGTCGATCCGCTCGCTGTAGGTGAAGACGATGGTGTCCCCGATCACCGCTCGGCCGGCCGTCCCTCCCGCGTTCGTCGTCTGGACGTCGGAGGCGGACGGCGCCGTATTCTCCACCGACACCGTGTACCCGGTTTGGGTGCGGCTGTTCCCGGCGACGTCGAGCGAGCTGATCGAGTACGACTTACTCCCCGAGAGCGGGGTGGTGGCCAGGAGTGACGCGCTTCGATGGGTGTAGGTCACTCCTTCGACCGAGTAGGAGCCAGCTACGAGAGCGAAGGGTGAGCCGGACGGCGTGATGGCGACCGCATTCGCGGTTTCCCCCGTGACAGCCACTCCGCTCGCCGGGCTGCCGGTGTCGGTCACATTGGCATAGATGTAATACGTCCCGCCCTGCTTGATTGACCCAGCCAGGTACCCCGACGTCTTGGCGATCGTCGTCGAGCCGACCTGCGGAGCGACCCAGTCGGGTGCTGCGCCAAAATTGCTGCTGGCCTGCACGGTGTTGTCGACGAACGTGGCCAGAGCCACCCGCACACCGACGACCGAGGACGTCACCACAAGTGCTGACGCGAGCCCGATCGACGTCAATCTCTGGCGCCGCCGGTTCATGTCAGTGGGAGCGGGGACGCCGACCCGCTGCCCGACGCACGAAGGCGGTGGCGATACAGCCCATGACAAAGCCGCCAGGAGCGGTGGCCAACCAGGCGAGGGCTTTTCCGACCACGGGCACCTGCCAAACCAGCCGGTAGGCGTGGTTGACGCTCACGGGGATCGGGTCAGGATCCTCGTTGGCGTCGCCCTGCATGGTCAGCTCGGCCGTTGCTCCCCGGCGCTCGACGGCAACCACGCGGTGGGTGACCCGGGTGTGGTCCGGACGCTCGACGGCGAGAACGTCGCCGACCTTGATGGCAGAGGCGTCGATCCGCTTGACGAGGATCATCGAGCCGGTGGCAATGGTGGGCTCCATCGAGCCCGATCGCACGACCAGGGGCTGCATGCCGCTGTGGGCCGCCGTAAGCGTGAGCCCCGCCACGGCCACGCCACCTATGGCACCGAGCGTGAGCGCGACCTGGGCGACGAACGAGACGAACCGCCTGAGGCGGTTGCCACGGGCGGGGGCCGAGGGGCCATCGACCTGGGCCATCGCAGGCGGGCCGGGTGTGGAGTCTGCCGGTGCATCCGGCTTGAACAGCGTGGATTGGAACGGGCTCATCGTGTTCCCCCTTCCGGGCCGAACCTCTGCCGCCGGGGCGAGCCCGGCGGCAGAGGCGACTGGCTGCTGACCTAGGACTGGGTGGCGCTGAGCGTGAAGGTGGCGATCGTCGTGGCGGCTTGGAACGAGTTGTCCGACGCCGACGGCAGTTCGACCCTGAAGCACGCAACCTCACTGGCCGCTGACGCCAGGTTCCGGCTGGCGATGGCAGCCCCGCTGAGTGCGCCGCCCGCGTCCATGACGTCGCTCGATGCGCCGTACGTTGTCGCGTCGCATGTGCTCGCCACTGCCTTGATTCCCAAGGTCAGCTGGCCCGCGAGGCCGAGCGTGTCGGCGTTGGTGGCCGACGTGGCCATCGTGTAATCGAACCCGAGGGTTCCGGTATTGGCGATGCTGAGAGGGGCGTACATGACGTCGCCCGGCTTCATGTTGCCCATCTGGATCGACGTGAATGCGTACGCGTCGTCTGTGTCGCCACCGACGACGAGGTCCAACGTGCCGGCGGTGAAGGTGGAGGAGGCAGTCCCGCTATCGGTGAATGTGGCGAAGGTGCCCGCCCAGATGACCGCTGAGAGAACACCCCCGCAGAGCAGGACGCGTGCCTTGGTGAGCATGAGAAGTTCCTTCCATCGGGGGGTCGTACGGGAACTCTCGTCCGCTGCTCGGTCGAGGTTTAGGCAAACGGTCCGTATGACCTACCGGTCTAAAACGCCGTTGTTTGTTTGTTGATTTTGGGTCAAGGGCGCGGCACGAGGGCCCGCGACTGGCGCCAAAGGGCTTGATTGCTTTCGGGTTACGCCCGTTGCTCGTTTGTTGTTTTTGCGGACGACCCGACGCCGCCTGCGCCCTCAGAAACGCTTTACCTGGCGGACGTCATCCCCGGCAGAGACTCGAGGACGGCGGCCAGGAGTTCGAAGGTCTTGAAGACCCGGGGGCCGGCGTGTCCGGTCTCGTCGGACACGTTCAAGAGCAGCTCGATGCCGATGAACTCGCCGACGACGGCCAGGGCGAGGTCGTGGACCGGGACGAGGGCGGCGTAGGGCGTTCCCTCCAGCACCCTCACGATGGCCCGCTCCACGATGTCGATCCACGGCTCGAACCGCTCTCGCATTGGTGCTCGCAGCTCGGGGATGGTGGCGGCGGCGGCCAGCATTTGGGACAGCACGGTGATGTGGCCGTCCTCCAGGTCCTCGGCGTGGAGCTCGCCCGCCACCGCCACCAGCTCCCGGAGGGTCGACACCTCCGCCAGGCGTCGCTCGTAGCGCTCGCTCCGACGGCCGCTGAGCTCCTCGACCGCCGCCAGCAGCAGCTCGTGGACGGAGCTGAAGTGGTAGAAGATCAGGGCCTGGTTGAACCCGCCCCGGCGGGCGATCGACCGGGCGCTGGCCCCCAGGATGCCGTCCTCGTGCAGCGCCGCCAGCGCCGCCTCGATCATCTTCGCCCGGGTGACCTCGGCCGGCTTGGTGCCGGCGGTTGTGCTCCGCCGGGGCGTGCCGGCCGGGGCGGGCCGGCGGGGTTGCAGCAGCCATCGCCGGCGACCCTACCGCCGGGTCACTGGGCCGGCGCCCACACCGGGGCCGGTCCTGACGGGGCGGCGGGCGGGCCGGCAGGAGCCGCGGGAGCGCGACCGGCGCGGGCGCCGTCGCCCGGCGGCGGACGAGGTGGAACACCCACATGTTCACGAAGTGGACCCCGGCGAGGGACACCAGCAGCACGCCCAGCTTCTGGCTGAGGACCTCGAAGGCGTCCACCGCCGTCGGCGCCGCGTCGGACTTGAGCAGGAGGACTGCGTAGCCCAGGTTGAGCATGTAGAAGCCGGTGACGAGCAGGCGATTGACCGCCTCCGCCATCCGGGGGTCGGGGAACACGCCCTCCAGGAACAC
Organism: uncultured Acidimicrobiia bacterium; assembly: GCA_963801205.1. Classification (GTDB taxonomy): domain Bacteria; phylum Actinomycetota; class Acidimicrobiia; order Acidimicrobiales; family AC-14; genus JAXDMK01. The sequence continues at coordinate 316,571 of CAWDDV010000009.1, read as the reverse complement.
GGCCCCGTTGCGGTACAGCGTGCGAGCCAGCCAGGCCACCAGCCCCACGCTCACCACCAGGTAGACGAGGTACACGGGCACAAGCATCAGAGGACCTCCTTGTTTGAGCGTCTGCTCAATACTATGCTGAGCACTCGCTCAAAAGTCAAGAGCCAGGGGCCGTTTTCCGGCGGGTGAGCTGTCCTTCCCGCCGGCCGAAGATCGGCACGCCTCTGGCGGGAGGTCGGGGGGGTCCTGCCCACCTGCCGCGGGGCCTACGCTCCCTCCGTGCGTCGTGTGCTGGCCGTGGTGGGGGCGGTGGCCATGATCGTGGGCGCGCTGGTCGTCCGGGGCCGCTCGACGACCGGAAGGAGGAGCAGGGCCAGGTCTACCGCCTGGTGTGCGCGTCCGACCTGGGACAGGTGTGCGACGAACTGCGGGACGCCTTTTCCGGGCGGGTGGACGTCACCGTCGAGAGCGCGGGCACCACCGCCGACCGCCTCCGCCGGCTCGACGGCGACCCCGAGGTCGACGGGTGGCTGGTGGCCGACCCGTGGCCCGCGCTCGTCGACGAGGCCCGCCGCTTCGGCTCGCTGGCCCCGATCTTCGACGCCTCCGCCGGGCCGCCCCTCGCCCGCTCACCGCTGGTCGTCGTGGCCTGGAAGGAGCGGGCGGAGGCATTGGCTCCCACCTGCCCCGATGCCAAGGTCGGGTGGACGTGCCTGGGCGAGGCCGCCGGCCGGCCGTGGACAGAGCGCAACGGCCGGCCCGAGTGGGGCGACGTCAAGGTCGGCCACGCCGACGCGTCCGACGACGGCACCGGCCTGCTGGTCCTGGGCCAGGCCACCGTCACCTGGTTCGGGCGCACCGACCTGTCCACGTTCGACCTCGACGACGAGGGTTTCCAACGGTGGTTCTCCGGGCTCGAGCGGCCGATGGCACCGTCGCGGACGTCGCCCCTCGACCGGATGCTGCAGATCGGGCGGGCCGCCTACGACTTCGTGGCCACCACCGAGGCCGACGCGGCCAAGGTCGACACCGCCGCCAGCCGCGCCGCCCTCACCAAGATCTACCCTTCCTCCATGGCGACCGCCGATGTGGTCCTGGCCGTGACACCCGGCGGTCGGGGGGAACGCCTGCGCGACATCGCCACCGAGCGAGCCGCCGAGGCCCTCACCCAGTCCGGGTGGAAGGCGCCGAACGCTCCCGGCCTCCCACCGGGCAACGGCCTGCCGTCCCCCGGCCTGCTCGACGCCCTCCGGGCCCGGGCTCGGGAGGTCACCGGCCGATGAGGTCCACGATCTCGACCAAGACCGTCGTCCTCCTGGTGGCGATGGCCCTCACCGCCGGCGCCTGCTCGACCAGCGACGGCTCGGGTGGCGGGCCCGGCGGGGGCGACCTCCAGTCCGTTCCCAAGGGCTGCACCGCCATCGACATGGCCGTGTCCCCGGAGAAGGTCGAGCTGCTCACCGACCTGGCCCGCACGTTCAACTCGTCCGACGAGGCCAAGCCGAGCGGCCGGTGCGCGTTCGTACGGGTCCAGCGCAAGTCATCCGGCGTTGGGATGTCGCTGCTCGTCGACGGCTGGCCGGACGAGGCCACCAACGGGCCCCGGCCGGTGATCTGGTCGCCGGCGTCCTCCGCCTGGGGGGCCGTCCTCAACCACCGGCTGTCCACCGCCGGCCAGCCGGCCATCGCCCCCACCGACGCCAAGGCGTTCATGCTCACCCCCCTGGTCATCGCCATGCCGAAGCCCATGGCCGAGGCCATCGGCTGGCCCAACGCCGCCATCGGCTACGCCGACATCCTCACGCTGGCCCAGGACCCGGCCGGATGGGGCGGCAAGGGCCATCCCGAGTGGGGCCCTTCCGCCTGGCCAAGACCAACCCCAACTTCTCGACCAGCGGCCTGTCGGCCACCATCGCCCAGTACTACGCCGCCACCGGCAAGACCCGCGACCTCACCGCCGAGGACCTGGCCCGGCCCGAGGTCGACGCCTTCGCCCGGGGGGTCGAGAACTCGGTCGTCCACTACGGCGACATCACGCCGACCTTCCTCAACAACTGGTACCGCAACGACGCCCGGGGCACGGCGCTCACCTACACCTCCGCCCTGGCCGTCGAGGAGAAGTCAGTCATCGACTACAACCTCGGCAACCCGGACGGGATCACCGACCCCGGCGAGCGGCCCCGCCCGCCCAAGATCCCCCTGGTCGCCATCTATCCCAAGGAGGGGACGCTCTTCTCCGACAACCCCTTCTTCCTGCTCGACGCCCCGTGGGTCGACGAGCGGGAGCGGGAGGGGGCCCGGGCCTTCGAGCGCTACGTGCAGACGCCCGAGAACCAGCGGCGGGTCGTCCAGTTCGGCTTCCGGCCGGGGAACCCGGCGGTGGCGGTGGGCAGCCCCATCGACCGGTCCAACGGCGTCGACCCCGACCAACCCCAGAACATCCTGGGCGTCCCCGACCCGCCGGTGCTGGCCCGCATCCTGGAACTGTGGGGCCAGCAGCGGCGCAGTGCCCGGGTGATGCTCGTCATCGACGTGTCCGGTTCGATGGGCGACCCCGCCGGCGACGACGACGACACCACCAAGCTCGAGCTGGCCAAGCAGGCGGCGGTGCAGGCGCTGTCGCAGTTCAAGGACGACGACGACGTCGCCCTGCGCATCTTCTCCACCGACATCAGCCCCACCGAGCCCACCGACTACGCGGACCTCGTCCCCTTCGGCCCCATCGGGGCCCAACGGGAGCTGATCGCGTCCAAGATCCGCAGCCTGGTGCCCACCCAAGGCACCCCCCTCTACACGGTGGCGGGGGCGTCGTTCGAGAACCTCCGGGAGTCGTACGACGCAGCCAAGATCAACGCCGTCGTGCTCCTCACCGATGGGCGCAACGAGGACCCCCGCAACCGCGACGTCGAGGACCTGCTCACCGACCTGCGGGCGGGCAGCGAAGGGCAGTCGAGCCGGCCGGTGCGGATCTTCCCCATCGCCTACGGCCAGGACGCCGATCTGGCCGTCCTCAAGCGCATCGCCGAGGCCACCAACGCCGCCGCCTACGACGCCAGCAACCCGGCGACCATCATCCAGGTCTTCACCGCCGTAATTTCCAACTTCTGACGAGGGGGTAGGCCCTGGCGGCCCGCGTCGGTGGTCAGCGCGACACGTCATCTGTACGCTTCGCCCGGGGGGTCAAACATGCCTACGAAGTCGACGGCGGGTTCTGTTGACGATCGGGTGCTTCCTGCCACGCGAGCGCTCTCGATCTTCATCATCCCGTTCCTGCTGGTGGGGTTCGCGGTGTTGTTCTTCTGGCCGGAGGACACCAAGCGGCTCTTCGCGTGGACGATCAACCCGCCGCTGCAGCCGATGGTCCTCGGTTCGGTCTATCTGGGCGGGGCGTGGTTCTTCGTCCAGGCCGCCCGGGCCACCAGCTGGCGGGCGATCAAGGGCGGCTTCGTCCCCGTCGGCGTGTTCGCCTCGATCATGGGCATGAACACGATCCTGCACTGGGACAGGTTCAATCACAGCCACGTCGCCTTCTGGTTGTGGGCCGGTCTGTACTTCACCACCCCGTTCCTCGTCTTCGGGGTGTGGCTGGTCAACCGGCGGGTGGGCGACAAGTTCCCGCCGCCCGCCCCTCAGCCCATCTCCACCCCGGCGGTGGCCGCCATCGCCCTCGTCGGAGTGGCGGCGACGGGCATGGGCTTGTTCCTCTTCCTGGCGCCGGAACGGGCCCTCGAGGAGTGGCCCTGGATGCTCACACCGCTCACCGCCAGGGGGACGGGCGGCATCTTCTGCCTGGGAGTGGCCGGGCTCGGGATCCTCTTCGACCGGGGGTGGCAGGCCGTCCGCATCCCGTTGCAGGTGGCGATGGTGATGCTCTTCCTCATCCTGGTGTCAGTGGTGCGCGGATGGGACGACATCGACACTTCGAAGCCGTTGGCCGGGGTGCTGGTGGCCGGCTTCGCCGCCGTCCTGGTCGGATCGGCGCTCCTCTACCGGAAGATGTCGGTCAGCCGCACCTGATCAGTCGGTCCGGCTGAAGCGGACGACGGCCACCAAGAACACCAGCGTCCCGAGGGCCGCCAGCACAACCAGCTGGAGGGCGATCGGCACCGGCCAGCCCATCCACGTGATGCGGGGGTCGAGGCCCGCAGCGCCGCCGGCGACAGGTCGAGGTGCCCGAACACGACGTGACGCATGGGCTGCACCGCGTACGTCAGCGGGTTGAGCTTGGTCGCGAACGACAGCCACGTCGGCAAGCCGGCGGTGGGATAGAGCGCCCCCGAGAGGAACATCATGGGCGTGATCACGGTCTGGATGACTGGCATCACCGACTGGATGTTGGCCACTGGGCCCCCAGCAGCAGTCCGAAGGCGGTGATGGCGAGCGACGCCAGGAACAGGATGGCCACCAGTTCGAGGAGCATGACCGGGTGGTAGGGCACCCCCGCCAGCCCGGCCATCGCCACCAGCACCAGGGCCTGAGTGGTGGCGACGATCGCTCCCCCCAGGCACTTGCCGGCCATGATCGACGTGCGGCTGATGGGGGCGACCAGCATCTCCCGCAGGAACCCGAACTCCCGGTCCCACACCACCGAGACGCCGGAGAACACGGCCGTGAACATCACCGAGGTGGCAAGCACACCGGGGAACAGGAACGTCCGGAAGTCGAGCCCTTGGGTGCCCGGCTCGACCACCTGGGAGAGGCCGGTGCCGAGCACGAATAGCCAGAGGAGGGGCTGGACCATGCCCGCGATGAGCCGGCGGCGGTCGGTGAGCCACCGCAGCAGCTCCCGGTGGCAGACGATCTTGACCGCCCGCAGGTCGGCGGCCAGGCCCGTCGGGGCTCGGCGGATGGGGGCGACGGGCAGCGGCGACGCCGGCGGGGGGCTGGGGACGGGCGCCGGCGTGGGCGCCGGGGTGGAGGCCTCGGGGCGGGTGGCGGTCATCGGCGTCCCCGGAACATGGGCGGGATCTCGGGACTGGAGCTCTCCGCGTCGCGGATGGTGCGACCGGTATAGGTCATGAACACGTCGTCGAGGGTGGGACGGGTCACGCTCACCGAGCGTACGGCCACGCCCAGGTCGGCGAGGAGCTGGGGCACGAAGGCCTCGCCGTCGGCCACCTGGAGGACGAGCCCGTCGGGCGTCGATCCCACCTCCAGTCCGAAGCGGCCGGCGATGGCGGCGGCCGCGGCCGCGTCGTCGGCCGTCACCAGCCGGACCCGGTCGGTGCCGATGGCCGCCTTCAGGGCCTGGGGGGTATCGAGGGCGACGATCTGGCCCACGTCCATGATGGCGATGCGGTCGCAGTGCTCGGCCTCGTCCATGTAGTGGGTGGTGAGGAAGATGGTGAGGTCCTCCTGGCGGCGGAGCTGGTCGAGGTACTCCCAGATCGACGCCCGGGTCTGGGGGTCGAGGCCGACGGTGGGCTCGTCGAGGAAGAGCACCCGGGGCGAGTGGAGCAGGCCCCGGGCGATCTCCAGGCGGCGCTTCATACCGCCCGAGTAGGTGGAGACCTCCTTGTCGCGGCGGTCCCACAGGCCGACGAGCCCCAGCACCTGCTTCATGCGGACCTCGAGCTCGGCCGACGGCACGCCGTAGAGCTGACCGTGGAAACGGAGGTTCTGGGCGCCCGAGAGATAGGTGTCGAGGGTCACGTCCTGGAACACCAGGCCGATCTCCCGGCGGACTTCCTCGCGCTCCGCCACCACGTCGAAGCCGGCCACCGTGGCCCGGCCCGCGGTCGGCCGCAGAAGGGTGCACAGCATGTTGATGGTGGTCGACTTGCCCGCCCCGTTGGGGCCGAGGAACCCGAAGGTCTCCCCGCCCCGCACCTCGAAGTCGACGCCCCGCACCGCGTGGACATCGCCGAAGCGCTTCTCCAGTCCCTCGACCCGTATGGCCGGAAGACGCTCGTCCTGGTGAGCCATCCGTGCTCCTAATTCATTGGTGTTTCCAACGATAGATCATCCCCACTGAATGTCAAGAACGACTACCTTGGTGGGCGTGCACGACAGTCAACCGGTCGACGTGGTCTCGGGGGTCTTCATGTTGGCCCGGGAAGCTCGCCGGGAGATCGGAGATCTGATGGCCACCGAGCAGTGGGCCATCGATGCCGGTTTCCGCCCGCCCTGCCTCGGCGTGATGGCGGTCGTGGCCAAAAAGGGGCCGGTGTCGCAGCGAGCCATCAGCGACCATCTCGGGCTCGACGCCAGCGACGTGGTCGGCGTCCTCGACATCCTGGAGACGGCGGGGATGGTGGAGCGCCGCCGCGATCCCGACGACCGCCGCCGCCACGCGGTCGTCCTCACCGAAGCCGGCGAGCAGGCGTCCCGCCGGCTGTCGGTACTGCGGTCCCAAGTCGAGGCCAAGGTCCTGGCCGGCCTGGAGCCCGACGAGCGCCGCCAACTGGCGGACCTCCTGGACCGGGCGCTGCACGCCCGGTCGACCTCCCCCGCCTGACGCCCCCCGCCCCCGAACTGGTGACGGAAACCGCCCCTGGAGGGCCGTCAGCGTCACCGGATCGGTGGGGCCTGCGAACTGGTGACGGTCACCGCCCCTGGAGGGCCGTCAGCGTCACCGGTTCGCTGGGGCCTGCGAACTGGTGACGGAAACCGGGTCAGGGCGCCCGGAAAGTGTCACCGGTTCGCTGGTGGCGGCCAGAATGTGCGGGATGCTCGAACGGCTGCCGGAGCGGGCCCGCACGCCGGCAGTGGCGCGGGCGGTGATGGCGCCGTCGAGCATCCTGTTGGCGGGGGCGGGGACGGCCGTCGCCATCCTGGCCGGGGCGCCGTTGGCGGTGGCGGCGGCCTTCGGGGCGGCGGCCTGGGTGGGGAAGGCGTTCATGGCCATCCCCCGCAGGGAACGCCGCCCGGACATGAACCCGGCCATGGTGAAGGAGCCGTGGCGCTCGCTCGTCCGCCAGGCGGTCAAGGCCGAGGAGCGGTTCAACGAGACCGTCCGCCACACTCGCGCCGGCCCCCTGAAGGACCGCCTGGCCGAGGTGTCGGCCCAGGTCAGCGTGGCCGTCGACGCGTCGTGGAAGATCGCCCAGCGGGGCGACAGCCTCGACGCCGCCGTCCGCCAGCTCGATTCCGACGCCATCGCCCGGGAGCTGGCGGCCCGGGAGGCCGAGCTCGACCAGTCCCCCGGACGACCCCAGCTGGAAGCCACGGTCGACGCCCTCCGCCGCCAGTTGGAGTCGGCCCGGCGGGTGGCCGACGTGGCCCGCGACGCCCTCGACCGCCTCCGCCGCCTCAACGCCCAGCTGAACGAGGCGGTGGCCCGCGCCGTCGAGCTCTCCCTCGGCCCGGCCGACGTCGGCGCCCTGCAGCCCCTGGGCGCCGACATCGACGGCGTGGTGACGGAGTTGGAATCCCTCCGGTTGGCGCTCGAGGAGTCGGGCGCCGCGTCGTGACCAGAGCGCCCCGCCCGCGTCTGTGCGGGTAACGTCCCCGCCCGTGCACGACCGGACACGGGCACGGGTGCTGATCGCCCTCAGCGTGGTGGGCGTCGCCCTCACGGGGCTGGTGGTGTGGATCACCACTCCCTCGTCCACCACCGCGGCCGCACCGACCGAGCTCAACGCCGCCGCCGCCGCCTCTCTCTCCCTGGCACCGAGTGCCGGCGTCGACCCGGTGGCCCCCGGGCCCACCCTGGCCACGTCGGCCGCCACCATCACCGCCGGCCGGGCTCCGGTCGGCCCGACCACCGACGCCGCCACCGCCGCCGCCACCCTGACCGACACCGTCCCTGACTGCAAGCCGGTGTCCCTCGCCCAGCGGGCGGCCCGGACGCTCATCGTGGGCATTCCCGACGTGAAGGACCCGTCCGACCCGATCGTGAAGCAGGCCCTCGACATCGGCGTCGGGGGCATCTTCCTCAACCCCGGCAATGTCGAGTCGGAGGCCCAGCTGACCCGCCTGGTCAAGGGCATCCGCGCTCTGGCCAGGCGTCCGATCGTGATCACGGTCGACGAGGAGCCGGGCCGGGTGTCGTCCCTCGGCGAGATCCTCGGCTCGAGCCCCTCCGCCCGGCGGATGGCCGGCGAGGGCCCCGCCTCCGACGTGCGGGACTACGCCCGCGAGGTGGCCGTCGAGCTGGCCAGTCTGGGGATCGACCTCAACCTGGCCCCGGTGGCCGACCTGACGGACGGGCCCTACGACGAGATCATCGGCGACCGGTCGTTCTCGTCCGACCCCGCCATCGCCGCCGAGTACGCCATCGCCTTCGCCGAAGGGATGGCCGACGGCGGCGTGCGGTCGGCGGCCAAGCACTTCCCAGGCCAGGGGCGGTCGACGGATGACATCCACTTCGAGGCGGCGGCGCCCATCACCGTCACCCTCGACCTGCTCCGCCTCACCGACGTGCGCCCGTTCCGCGACCTGGTCCGGGCCGGCATCCCGGTGGTGATGATGAACCACCTGCGCTACACCGCCCTCGACCGCAACCTGCCTGCCAGCCTGTCACCCAAGGCCTACGCCCTCCTGCGCGACCTCGGGTTCACCGGGGTGGCCATCACCGACTCGCTGGGGATGGGGGCCGTCAACCTCACATGGGGCTTCTACGACTCCGCGCCCATGGCCGTCGCCGCCGGGGCCGACGGCCTGCTCGCCACCGACGGCTTCTTCGCCGAGGAGATGCGGGACGGCCTGGTCGACGCGGTGGCCGCCGGCCGGCTGTCCGAGCGTCGGCTGAACGAGGCCGCCGGCCGTATGGTGGCCCTCGCCGGAGGTGACCCCCGGGTCGTGGCGTGCGTCGATGTCGACCTGCCCCAACTGAAGACGGCGCTGCCCTAGCCCGCGTGTCGCGGAAGGGGGCCGACGGGTAGGCTTCCCGCCCAATGAGCCGTCGGAGTTCGACGACCATCGGCGTGGCGGCCGCCGTACTGGCTGCGGGCCTGTTCTGGATCACGTGGCAGAACCAGCCGACGCGCGACTCCTCGAAGGTCGCCGCCGTCGGCCAGACCAAGCCGACGACGACTGTGGCGCCCACCCCCACCACCGCCCCCCTGGTCCTGGGCCCCACTGGGAGGCCGAGCCCGGCGTCCCGTTGCGCCTGGGCTACGCCCGGCCGCCGTCGACTCCCGCCATCGTGGCCGACGCCATCGTCCCCTCGGTGGGCCTGTACCACGCCCCTGGCGACGCGGAGCCGGCCGACAGCCTCGACAACCCGACGTGGGAGGGCCTGCCCGGCGTCTACCTGGTGATGCAGCAGTGGGGCGACTGGCTCGAGGTCCAGGTCTCGATGCGGCCCAACGAGTCGACCGCCTGGATCCGGGCCGCCGACGTCTCCATCCGCCAGACCCAGTTCCGCATCGTGGTCAACATCAGCCAGCGCTCGCTGGTCGCCTACAACGGGGCCACGCCCTTCTTAGAGACCCAGGTGGCGGTGGGCACGGGGAGCACCCCCACCCCCACCGGCAACTACTTCGTCGACGGGACGGTGCAGGTCACCGACCCCACCGGTCCCTATGGCGCCTACCAGATGAGCGTGGCCGCCTTCTCCGACGTGCACTACAGCTTCGGGGGCGGCATCGGCCAGATCGCCCTCCACGGCACCAACAACCCGGCCCTCCTCGGCATGCCGGCCAGCAACGGCTGCGTGCGCATGACCAACGAGGCCATCACCGTCCTGGCCAACACCGCTCCCCCGGGCACCCCGGTCACGATCATCGCCTAGCGGCACCTCTAGAACTTCTCTGGGTCCAGGACTTTGAGCATTTCGGCAAGTTTCACGCGGCCGGCTCCACTCGCGCTCCTTCGACGTAGTCGGCGATGACCCGGTCGATGGTGGCCAGGGCGCGACGAAGCTCGAGCGGTGCCGGGGGTTGGTCGCCGGCGGCGACGAGTGGCCGGAGCAGCCGGCCGTGGACTTTGGTGTAGAAGATCACGACCCTCGCTCCGTCGGGGGTGAGGGTGTAGGTGTTGGTCCGCGGGATGCGCTCGATGAGCCCGTGGAGGCGGAGGCGGCGCAGGTCGTAGGTCATCTGGTTGGTGCTGTAGTCCCGCCCGAGCAGTCCGGCGACGAGCCCGCGAAGGCTGTGGTTGGTGAAGCCGGCGACGGCGTGGACGAAGCAGCTGAGAGCGCCGGCCAGGGCCATGGCGCGTGGGTCCCCGAAGCGCAGGGCTCCGGTTCGTTGGCCCTCCCGTATGTAGGGCTGGTGGATGCGCTCGAAGAGCGCAGAGCCGATGGCACAGCCCTGACCGGCACGTTCGATCATAAGCAGACGACCGTTGACCTCGCGCCCTTTGGCCACCAGCTCGGGCAGGTGCTCGAGGCGGGCCTTGCAGCCGACGTCGGACGGCTTGTTGATGACGGTCTCGATCCGAAGCGCCCTCCCCTCCTTCAGGTACTGCTTGACCCGGCTGTTCTTGTAACGGAACTCCAGGCGGACCTCGGTGCCGGCCCCGAAGATCCGGGTGCGGAAGATGCCGGGCGTGGTGCGGATGACCCGACGGGCGAACACCGCCGCCACCTCGTGGGGCCGGCCGATGCCGATGTTGTCGGCCACCAGGGACTCGAAGAAGCCCCGGGCCGACGGGGGTCGTCGAAGACCAGGGTGCGCGACGCCTCCACCTGGCGCACCGACAGCTCCCACCAGTAGCCAGCGGCCCGGTCGGCATCGGTGAAGGGGACGGGGATGGCGGCGATCCAGCGGTCGAAGAAGCCCTGCACGTGGTCGGGGCCGAAGCGGTCGCAGATGGCCTGCAGCTCCTCGGGCGCCTCGCAGGTGGCGAAGCCGTTGGCCAGGGCCCGAAAGCCGATCCCGGCGTGGGCAGCCTGGCGCTTGGCCCACTCGTGGCCGTTGACCCACACCTTGGCCGGATAGGGGAAGTAGGTGCAGATCTTGATGAAGCCGGGCCGAAGTCGGGGTCGAGCACGTAGAAGTAGTAAACGCCCACCCGGCGCTGCTCCTTGAAGAAGCTGAACCCGCTGCCCCGGGAGTCCCGGCCACTGAAGACCCACTGGAACTCCTGGGCGCTGACGATGGCCACCACCCCGAATCGACCGTCGGCCTCGGCCGCGTCCAGGTGGGGCTGCACATGATCGAGCTTGCGGTCGTCCCAGCGGGTGCGGTCCGGCTTCTTCAACCGCAGGATCGGGATGTCTCGGCGCTCGGCGAAGCGGTGCACCTCCCGTCGGAACCGGTTGCCGATGGGCTCGAACAGCGCCGGCGACGGCAACATGTTCCCCCGGTGGTCGTGCAGGAACCTCGCCACCTGCCCCGCCACCTGCAGCTTTGGCACGTAGGCATTCAGGTACAGCCGATCTACGCACTCGATTTCGAGACTCACGTGACCCTCGAGCACGTCGTTGATGTTCGTCACCGTCGCCATGGGCGAAGCCTGCACCTACGAGGGTGGGGTTTGCCCGCCCGACAACCTCACCGCAACGACGGCCCGCTTCGGGGGGAGGCCGGGAGGGGGGCCTGCCCCCCTCCCGCTAGAACTTCTCTGGGTCCAGGACTTTGAGCATTTCGGCAAGTTTCACGCGGCCGGCTCCACTCGCGCTCCTTCGACGTAGTCGGCGATGACCCGGTCGATGGTGGCCAGGGCGCGACGAAGCTCGAGCGGTGCCGGGGGTTGGTCGCCGGAGGCGACGAGTGGCCGGAGCAGCCGGCCGTGGACTTTGGTGTAGAAGATCACGACCCTCGCTCCGTCGGGGGTGAGGGTGTAGGTGTTGGTCCGCGGGATGCGCTCGATGAGCCCGTGGAGGCGGAGGCGGCGAAGGTCGTAGGTCATCTGGTTGGCGCTGTAGTCCCGCCCGAGCAGTCCGGCGACGAGCCCGCGAAGGCTGTGGTTGGTGAAGCCGGCGACGGCGTGGACGAAGCAGCTGAGAGCGCCGGCCAGGGCCATGGCGCGTGGGTCCCCGAAGCGCAGGGCTCCGGTTCGTTGGCCCTCCCGTATGTAGGGCTGGTGGATGCGCTCGAAGAGCGCAGAGCCGATGGCACAGCCCTGACCGGCACGTTCGATCATAAGCAGACGACCGTTGACCTCGCGCCCTTTGGCCACCAGCTCGGGCAGGTGCTCGAGGCGGGCCTTGCAGCCGACGTCGGACGGCTTGTTGATGACGGTCTCGATCCGAAGCGCCCTCCCCTCCTTCAGGTACTGCTTGACCCGGCTGTTCTTGTAACGGAACTCCAGGCGGACCTCGGTGCCGGCCCCGAAGATCCGGGTGCGGAAGATGCCGGGCGTGGTGCGGATGACCCGACGGGCGAACACCGCCGCCACCTCGTGGGGCCGGCCGATGCCGATGTTGTCGGCCACCAGGGACTCGAAGAAGCCCCGGGCCCGACGGGGGTCGTCGAAGACCAGGGTGCGCGACGCCTCCACCTGGCGCACCGACAGCTCCCACCAGTAGCCAGCGGCCCGGTCGGCATCGGTGAAGGGGACGGGGATGGCGGCGATCCAGCGGTCGAAGAAGCCCTGCACGTGGTCGGGGCCGAAGCGGTCGCAGATGGCCTGCAGCTCCTCGGGCGCCTCGCAGGTGGCGAAGCCGTTGGCCAGGGCCCGAAAGCCGATCCCGGCGTGGGCAGCCTGGCGCTTGGCCCACTCGTGGCCGTTGACCCACACCTTGGCCGGATAGGGGAAGTAGGTGCAGATCTTGATGAAGCCGGGCCCGAAGTCGGGGTCGAGCACGTAGAAGTAGTAAACGCCCACCCGGCGCTGCTCCTTGAAGAAGCTGAACCCGCTGCCCCGGGAGTCCCGGCCACTGAAGACCCACTGGAACTCCTGGGCGCTGACGATGGCCACCACCCCGAATCGACCGTCGGCCTCGGCCGCGTCCAGGTGGGGCTGCACATGATCGAGCTTGCGGTCGTCCCAGCGGGTGCGGTCCGGCTTCTTCAACCGCAGGATCGGGATGTCTCGGCGCTCGGCGAAGCGGTGCACCTCCCGTCGGAACCGGTTGCCGATGGGCTCGAACAGCGCCGGCGACGGCAACATGTTCCCCCGGTGGTCGTGCAGGAACCTCGCCACCTGCCCCGCCACCTGCAGCTTTGGCACGTAGGCATTCAGGTACAGCCGATCTACGCACTCGATTTCGAGACTCACGTGACCCTCGAGCACGTCGTTGATGTTCGTCACCGTCGCCATGGGCGAAGCCTGCACCTACGAGGGTGGGCTTTGCCCGCCCGACAACCTCACCGCAACGACGGCCCGCTTCGGGGGGAGGCCGGGAGGGGGGCCTGCCCCCCTCCCGCTAGTCGTCGGTCGACTTCGACTGGCCGTGGAGCCGGTCGTGCAGTCCCTCCTGGGTGGTGGCGCTGAGGGACGGGTCGGCGTCGAGGTCGTGGGCGGTATGGAGGTGATCGGCCAGCGATCCGTCGAGCCCGCTGACCCCGTCGTGGCCGTGGTCGGGGACGGCCGCGGTGGTCTCCTCGGCGGCCTCGATCTCCTCTTCCGGCAGCTCGTCGTGCAACTCGACCACACCCGAGTCCTCACCCCCCGGATCCGACGGCAAACACCCCGCCGGGCAGGCGTATTCTGCGGGCATGGCAAACAAGGCGCCCTCGAAACCGCAACCCAAGAAGCAGGGCAAGTCCCTCCAGGAGAAGCGGGCGGCCAAGCAGGCCAAGAAGTCCGAGAAAAAGGTGGCAGCAGCTCCTAGGCCGGAACGGCCCGGGCCCGGGGCACGCCTGACTCCAGCTCAGCCACCAGGGAATCGACCACGTCGGTGAGGGTGCCGCCGGCGTCGACGACCGCCCGTTGGCGCCGGTAGCTCGGTCCGTGCTCGAGCACGGTGAGGTTGGCGGTCAGCTCGTCGAGGCAGCCCAGCCGGGCGGCGGTGGGTGACAGATCGTCGACCAGCGCACAGATGGCGTCGCGGAGGGGGACCCGGGTGCCCTGGTCGTCGACGATGTGGTCGGCGTCGAGGCCGTGGCGGGACGCCTTCCACTTGTTCTGCTTGACCACCCACTCCCGGGGCACGACCAGCTGCTCGCCCGCCTCCAGCCGGACGTCCATCGACTCGACCAGGCTCTGGGCCATGGCCGCCAGCGACGCCACCTCCCGCATGGTGGGGATGCCGTCGCAGATCCGCAGCTCGACGGTGCCGAAGTCGGGATGGGGGCGGATGTCCCACCACACCTCGCGGATGCTGGTGATGGCCTGGGCCGCGATGAACGTGCCCATGAACTCCTCGAACTCGCTCCACCCGGCCAGTTGGTACGGCAGGCCGGCGGTGGGCAGGCACTCGAACACCTTGCTCCGGCTGGACGCCATCCCCGTGTCGTAACCCTCCCAGTAGGGGCTGGAGGCGGACAGGGCCAGGAAGTGGGGGATATAGGTGTTGAGGGCGTTGGCGATGGCGATGACCTTCTCCGCCGAGCGCACGCCGACGTGGAAGTGGACCCCGAAGATCTGCAGCCGCTTCCCGGCCCACTGGGTCTCCTCCAGGAGGGCGGCGTAGCGGGGATTGGGGCTGACCTGCTGATCACGCCAGTGGGAGAAGGGATGGGAACCGGCGCACAGGAGGCCGAGGCCCCGGCTGTCGACCGCGGCCGACACCTCCTTGAGGGTGTGCTCGAGGTCGTTGCGGGCCTCGGGCACGGTGCCGCAGATGCCGGTGATGATCTCGAGGGTGCACTCGAACAGCTCGTGCTTGACCTTGGGGTGCTCGCCGCCGGGATGGGCCGCCCCCAGCTCCCGGAGGATGGGCGTGGCCGCGCTGGTGCAGCTTCCCGGCTCTCCCGGTCGACGATGGCCAGTTCGACCTCGACCCCCAGGCTGCTGCGCTCCGAAGCATGGAACGGAATGTGCACGCAGGACTCCTCCCCAGAGCGCCGAATCCCAACAGTACGTACTGGATTGCGCCTCGGGCGTACAGTCGCGGACATGTTCAAGCTCTTAGGGCGGTGGTGGGCCTACCTGACCGCCAAGCTGTCCGGATCCTTCGAGGAGCGGGCCGACCCCAAGGTCCAGCTCCAGCAGGCGATCACGGAGTCCCAGGACCAGCACCGGCGGTTGACGGAGCAGGCGGCCAACGTCATCGCCCATCAGAAAAAGACGGAGATGAACCTCAACCGGGCGCTGGGCGAGCTGGAGAAGCTCAACGGGTCCACCCGGCAGGCGGTCACCATGGCCGACGAGGCCACGTCCAAGGGTGACACGGCCAAGATGGCCGACTACACCAAGGCGGCCGAGGCCTTCGCCAACCGCATGATCGAGAAGGAGCGGGAGGCGGAGTCGCTCAAGACGCTCCTCCTCCAGGCCACCGAGGCGGCCGACGCGGCCAAGCACGCGGTCCGCCAGAACTCGATGGCCCTGCAGAAGAAGCTGGCCGAGCGCAACAAGCTGATGGGCCAGCTCGACCAGGCCAAGATGCAGGAAGAGGTCAACAAGGCGATGACCTCGCTCAACGAGACGGTGGGCCAGGACGTCCCCACCCTCGACCAGGTGCGCGACAAGATCGAGGCCCGCTACGCCAAGGCGCTGGGCACGTCCGAGCTCACCGAGAACTCGGTGGAGGGCCGCATGCTCGAGGTGGAGCAGGCCCAGGTGAACTCGGAGGCCCAGGCCCGCCTGGCCGAGATCCGCAGCCAGCTCGGGTTGTCGGCCCCGCCGCAGGCCCAGGCGTCGGCGGCCGAGCTGCGCTCGCCCGCTCCCGCCGCCGAGCCCGCAGCCGAGCCCGCACCCGAGCCCGGGGCCTCCTCCTAGAGCCGGGAGGGCCGGCGAGGGCCGTCAGCCCGGTGGTCGGGGCGGGGGCGGCCACGGCGGGGGTGTCAACGACGCCCGCCGGCGGCTGGCCCGCACGGCGAACACGATGGCCAGCACCACCGCGGCCAGGAACAGCACTCCCCCGACGATCAGGACGATGGCGATGCCGAGCCCGGCCCGGACGACGTCGTCGCCCAGCTCCTTCTCGTCGAGGTCGGGGTCGCGGGGCCCGAAGATCTCCACCATCTCGCTGTAGGTGTAGGTGGCGCTGAAGCCCTCGACCCGCCCGCCGACGAGCTCGAGGCGGAGCAGGTCGAAGCGCAGGGGGAACACCGTCCAGACGACCCGGGCGGCCTCGTCCAGGCTGGCCTCGGGCGCCGCCTCCGCCGACGGGGGGCGGACCGCGACCTCCACCTGGTCGAAGCCGTTGTCGCTGCTGAAGTCGACGCTCACCTCGGTGAACCCGGCCTGCTCCAGGGCCTCCTCGGTGTCGATCAGGCCCCGGATGGTGGTGCAGCCGGCGAGGAGCACGACGCCGACGAGCACCAGCCCGCAGACCGCCAGCCGGGAGCCCCGACCGCGGCGGCTGGTCACGGCAGCGCCACCAGGTCGTCGGCGTGGATCGCCTCGTGGGGCGTTCCCTCGGGGAGGTCGGCGGTGCGGCGGCCGGCGGCCGCCTTGAGGTCGACGGCACCGAACCGCACCAGCCCCTTGGCGAACACCCGTCCCGAGAGATCGGCGACCTCCACTGCGTCGTCGGGCTCGAAGTCGCCCCGCACCTCCACGATGCCGGCCGGCAGCAGCGAGCGGCCCCGCTCGACGAGGGCCCGGCAGGCGCCGTCGTCGACCACGATCGTGCCCGACATGGCCATGGCGAAGGCTATCCACAGCTTGCGGGCCGGGAGTCGCCGGTCGCGGGGACGCACGATCGTCCCGATTCCCGGCCGGCCCTCGACCGCCCCCACCAGCACGCCCGGACGATTGGCGGCCGCGATCACGGCCCGCACACCCGACCACGACGCGATCTTGGCCGCCGCCAGCTTGGACGCCATGCCGCCGCTCCCGTGCACCGACCCCCGTCCGCCGGCCAGACGCTCCATCTCGTGGTCGACCTCGACGATCTCCTCGATGAGCGAGCCGCCCTCGACCAGCCGGGGATCGACGCTGAGCAGGCCGGGGGCGTCGGTGAGGAGGACGAGAAGGTCGGCCGCCACCAGGTTGGCCAGCAGGGCGGCCAGGAAGTCGTTGTCGCCGAAGCGGATCTCGTCGTCGGCGATGGCGTCGTTCTCGTTGACGACGGGCACCACGCCCAGTTCGAGGAGGCGGTTGAGGGTCTGGCGGGCGTGGAGGTACTGCGACCGGTGGGCGAAGTCGAGGGGGGCCAGCAGGACCTGGCCGGCGACCAGCCCGTGGCCGCCCAGGGCGGCGTCGTAGACGCCCATGAGCCGGCTCTGGCCGACGGCGGAGATGGCCTGGAGGGTGGCGATGTCGTTAGGGCGCCGGCCCGACAGTCCGAGGGCGGGCAATCCGGCCGCGATCGCCCCCGAGGTCACCACCACGACCCGGTGGCCCAGGCTGCGCAGCCCGGCCACCTCCGAGCACAGCTTCTCGACCGCGGCCAGCGCGATCTCCCCGTGGTCGTCGGTGATCGACGAGGTGCCGATCTTGGCCACCACGATCACCGGCCCCGACCGCCTCGGGAGACCGACCGCACGGCCGAGTCGTCGGAGTACTGCAGCGTCATCTTCCCGATGCGGACGGTGTCGCCCTCCCGGGCACCGGCCCGGGCCAGGGCCTTGTCGACGCCGAGCCGCTTCAGCCGGTCGCGCACGTAGTCGAGGGCCTGGAGGTTGGTCAGGTCGTTGACCGCCACCGCCCGCTCCGCGGCCTGGCCCCGCACCACCAGCGCTCCGTCGATGTCGCGCTCGACCCGGATGCCCTCCGGCTCGGGCCGGTGGACGATGTACGGCCCCGGGTCAGGTTCGGCCGCCCGGGCCTGGTCGACGAGGATGGCCAGCCGTCCCAGCAGCTCCTTGATCCCGGTGCCGGTGACGGCCGACACCCGGTCGCCGTCCCACATAGAGCCGTCCGAGTACGGGCCGTCGGGAGCCACGTCGGCCTTGGTGCCGATCACCAGCCGATGCCGTTCGAGCAGCTCGGGCCGGTGGTTGCCCAGCTCCTGGAGGAGGATGCGTTCCTGCTCGTTCGGCGGTGTGCCGTCGGCCGCCGCCAGATCGACCAGCACGACCAGGGCCCGGGCCCGCTCGATGTGACGGAGGAACTGGTGCCCGAGGCCCTTGCCCTCGCTCGCCCCCTCGATCAGCCCGGGGATGTCGGCCATGACGAACTCGTAGTCGTCGGTGCGAACGACGCCCAGGTGGGGCTGGAGGGTGGTGAAGGGGTAGTCGGCGATCTTGGGCTTGGCCGCCGACACCCGGGAGATCAGGGTGGACTTGCCCGCGTTGGGGAACCCGACCAGGGCCACGTCGGCCATCAGCTTGAGCTCGAGCTTCAGCCACCGCTCCTCGCCCGCCTCGCCCTGCTCGGCGAACGACGGGGCCCGTCGGCGGTTGGAGAGGAAGCTGGCGTTGCCCCGTCCGCCCCGGCCGCCGCGGGCCGCCAGCCACGAGTCGCCGCTGTTCACCAGGTCGGCCACCACCTGTCCGTCCTCGAAGACGATGGTGCCCACGGGCACCGTCACCCGCAGGTCGGTCGCCGCCGCCCCGTGGCGGGCCCCGCCCGCGCCGTGGGCGCCACTGGGAGCGGTGCGGTGGGGGTGGTCGCGGAAGGCGAGGAGGGATGCGGTCTGGTGATCGGCCACCAACCACACGTCGCCGCCGCCACCGCCGTTGCCGCCGTCGGGCCCGCCCCGGGGGACGTGGGCCTCGCGCCGGAACGACACCGACCCCGCCCCGCCGTCACCCCCCCGAACGCAAAGCGCGGCCTCGTCGACGAATACGGACATGTAGCAGCGAGGTTACGACCGGCGGGTGCCGGTCCGAACGGATCTACTCGGGGAGGACGTCGACCCGACGCCGGCCGCCGCGGTAGGTGAACTTCACCTTGCCGTCGGCGAGGGCGAACAGGGTGTCGTCGCCGCCCCGGCCCACCTGCTCGCCGGGGTGGAAGTGGGTCCCCCGCTGGCGCACGATGATCTTGCCCGGGCTGACGATGCCGCCGTCGTAGACCTTCACGCCCAGGCGCTGGGCGGCCGAGTCGCGGCCGTTGCGAGTGGAACCCCCACCCTTCGTCTTGGACATCTCAGGCCTCTCTGGAGATTCCGGTGATCTCGATGGTGGAGTAGTGCTGGCGGTGGCCCCACCGCTTGGTGGAGTTGGTCTTGTTCTTGTAGGTGAGCCCGGTGATCTTGGGCCCTTGGCATCGCCGACGACCTTCGCCGTCACCCGGGCGCCCGCCAGCTGGGCCGGCTCGGCCCAGATCGTCTCCCCGTCGACCACCAGGACGGGGTCGAACGACACCACGCCGTCGTCATCGCCCGTCAGCCGCTCGACGTCGAGCCGCTCGCCCTGGGCCACCCGATACTGCTTGCCACCCGTCTTGATCACTGCGTACATAGACCGACCAGCGTACAGGAGCCCTGAACCCTCGATTGATCCGCGCAATTACACCACGGAGGGGGTGACCGCGCGGAGTGCTCGCGGGGCGGACGGTTGCGACGGCGCCCTCGCGCCTACCCTTCCGGTAAGGACATGGCCGAGTACCTGGAGATTTGGGACTCCGCCGGGCGGCGGCTGGTGGTTCTCGTCTCGGACCAGGTGTCCGTCGGCAAGGCGGAGAACAACGACGTCGCCGTCACGTCGGACCCGACCCTGTCACGCCTCCATGCGGCCCTGGAGAAGTTCCCGGCCGGCTGGTCCGCCCGCGACCTCTCCTCCCGCAACGGGACGTTCGTCAACGGCAAGCGCATCCTGGGCTCGTGCCCGCTGCGCGACGGCGACGAGATCCGGGTCGGCAGGACCCGGATCGTCTTCCGCACCGACGATCGGGCTGCCGACCGTCAGGAGACCCAGGCGGCCGAGCCCGCGCCCGAGCTCACCCGGCGGGAGCGCGATGTCCTGCTCAGCCTGTGCCGGCCGGTGCTGGCCGGCGACGTCTTCACCGAGCCCGCCTCCATCCGCCAGATCGCCCGCGAGCTGGTCGTCTCCGACGCCGCCGTGAAGCAGCACATGCTCCACCTGTTCGACAAGTTCGGCGTGTGGGAGGGCGACCGCCGCCGGGCCCGCCTGGCCAACGAGGCCATCCGCCGGGGCGCGGTGAGCCTGGCCGACCTCCGCCGGGCAGACCCCGGCACCGGCACCGGGTCCGGCACCGGCACCCGCGGCAGCAATCCCGATGGGTGAACTGATCCGGGGCCGGTACGAGCGTCTCGAAGTCGTCGGCCGGGGCGGCCAGGGCGAGGTCCTGCGAGCCCGCGACTCCCTGCACGACCGCCAGGTGGCGCTCAAGGTCCGTCCGGTACACACGCCCGCGGAGCGGGAGGCGGTGCTCTCCGAGGCCCGGGTCCTGCTCGACGTGCGCCCCCACGGCGGGCTCCCCCTGGTCCGGGAGGACTTCTACGTGGGTGCTCGCTACTACCTGGTCATGGACTGGGTGGAGGGCAAGAGCCTGCAGCAGGTCCTCGACGAGCGGGGTGACCCCGGCCTCGCCCTCGGGGTGGTCGCCGGCTACCTACGCCAGGCGGCGGAGGCACTCGACCACCTCCACGCCCACGACCCGCCGGTGGTCCACGGCGACGTCAAGCCGTCCAACCTCATCCTCACCCCCCGGGGCCAGGTCGTCCTCGTTGACTTCGGCGTGGCCGTGAACCAGGTGGCGGCGCACCGGATCGCCATGGGGACCCGGGGCTACGTGGCCCCCGAGCTGGCATCCGACGCCCGGCCCACGCCAGCGGCCGACGTCTTCGGCCTGGCCGCCACCGCCTACGCCCTCCTCACCGGGCGGACGCCCGCCGCCGACGAGTCCGAGGCCGGCGGTTCGGCCTGGCTCGACCGGGAGGTGGCCCGCGCCCTCCGGGGCGGGCTGTCGACCGATCCCGTCCGCCGCCCGGGCTCGGCCAGCGAGCTGGTGGCCGGCCTCGAAGCGGCCTCGCCCGGAACCTCCCAGGCCGGGATCCTGACCTTCCTGGCCGTCGAGCCCCTCCCCGCGGGCGCCGCGACCATCATCGACCGGCACGGAGGCGTCGTAGCCGGCGGCGACGGGACGACGGCCGTGGGCGTCTTCGCCCGGGCCTCGGACGCCATCGCCGCCGCCCTCGCCCTCCAGGACTCGGCCGACGACGACCTGGACGAGGCCCCGTCGTCGGTCCGCATGGCGGTCCACACGGGTGAGGCCGAGCGCCATCGGGACGGGTACCGGGGCGGGGCCGTGGAGCGGGTGGTGGCCATGTGCGCCCGGGCGGCCGACGGGCAGATCCTGGTGTCACAGGTGACCCGCCAGCTGGCCCGCGACAGCCTGCTGGAAGGGGTCAGCCTCGACCCCGTGGGCGTGCGTCCCGGCGGCCACTCCCGGATCGAGCGGGTGTTCGAGCTGTCCCGATCCACCGGGACGGAGCCCTCCTTCGACTCCTCGGGCTCCGTCACCATCCCCTTCGAGGCCCCGGCCACCGCCGCCCTGGCCGCCGGCCAGGCCCCCACGCCGCCCCCCGACCGGACTCGACGCCGCCCGGTGAGGGCCCGGACCGTCGTCGCCGGGCTGTGCGCCGTGGCGATGGTCGTCGGGGGCCTGGCGTGGGCCGCCGGCGGCCGCGGCCGGTCGGGGGACGACAACGACGTCGACGTCGCCTCCGACAGCACCTCCTCGACAACGGTGGAGACGGCCGAGGTAGGCGCGTTGCCGCCAGGGACGGGCCCATCCCCGCCGGCCGGTACCGCACCACCACCTTCGCGCCGAGCCTCACCTTCACCTCGGACGGCACCTGGCGATCCCTCAAGGGCGAGCAGGGCGACGTCCTGGACCTGGTCCACACGTCCGGCCCCGATACCAACCTGCTGACCGTCGTGCGGGTCGGCGCCGTCTTCGACGCCTCGCAGGCCCCGGCCACCGTGACCGAGATCGACGGGGCTGCCACCGCCGCTCCCGACGACGTCGCCGCCTGGCTGGCCGCCCATCCCCGGCTGGACACGTCGTCCGAGCCGGTCGACGTGGGAGGTCGTCCGGCGGTGCGCATGAGCGTCCGGGTCCGCCCGGGCGCGGGCTACCCGGGGGCGCGGTGCCCGTCCCGGTGCGTGCTGCTGTTCGCCCTCGACGCCCCGGGACGGGTCTTCGAGCTGGTGGAGGGCAACCAGAACCGGCTCGATGTGCTCACCGTCGACGGCGCCACCGTGGTCCTCGCCACCGAGGCGCCCCCGGCCGAGTTCGACGGCTTCGGCGTCGCCGTCGACGGCCTCCTGGTCACCCTCGCCATCTGACCCACCGCCGCCCACCCTTGCCGGATGGTGCGGAAAGTCTCACCTTTTCGCAGCGGAATCCCTCCTGCGCCGGAGATTCCGGGCGCCGCCCCTCGCGACGAGGATCTCTCCTGCGGGGGGCACCGCGTGAGAAGGAGGAAGGAAATGGCGAGCGGCGGAAACAGCAAGTTGCGGTTCGGAGTTCCGGCTGCGATCTGGTGCGTGGCGGTGGCGATCATCATCGCCCTGTCGGGCACCCTGTCTGGAAGCGACCGCGTGTCGTCGATCGAGGAGGCGCCGGCCACCACGGCTGTCACCACCCCGACGGTCGACCCGGTCCCGCCGTCTGGGGAACAGGCGCCTGAGGTCGAGCCGGAGTCTGCGGGCTCCGGCCCCGAGACCTCGCCCGCCGCGAAGAGCACGGGCCCGGCACCGACGGCGAACCCGCCGGCGCTGGTCCCGACGGAGGCGTTGCCTGCCGAGGTCGCCCAGGCCCTGGCGGAGATGACGGCCCAGCTCGAGCAGGCGGCCGACGACGGAAGTTCTCGGGAACCGACACGGGAAGAAGTCGACGCCCTGGCCACCCAAATGCTCCGAGACCTCGGGATCGAGCTCTGAACGCGATGGCAAGCACACACCCGACCACCACGCACACAAGGAGACCCATCATGCGCAAGTCCCTCATCACCATCATCGGCAGCGCCGCCATCGCCTTCGGCTCGGTGGCCATGGCCCCCGTTCACGCGGCGGCCTCGCCGACGGCCATCCCCTCCCTCTGCGGCTCCATCCCGGCGGCCAAGACCGTCGTGGCCTCGGACGTCGACAAGGCGACCAAGGGCCTGGCTACCGCCACCACCACGCTCACCACCCGGCGCACGGCCATGACCTCGACGATCTCCACCTTCGGGGCCTCGATCGCCAACTTCCTCAAGGCGGTCGACGCCGGCGGGAACACCGCGGCCGCGGGCGACATCCTCAGGGGCCACCAGGTCCAGTTCGTGGACTCGGTGGTGGCGTGGAGCAGCGCACGGACCGCCGTGTCCGACCTGGACCGGGACCTCACGTTCGGCCAGCTCCGGGGCTCGTTCCTCCAGTCGGCGGAGACGGCCGGCTGCCCGACCACCTGACCCCACTCCCGTCCGACGCCGGCCCCGCCACGACGGGGCCGTCGTCGGCGCGGTTAGAGCAGGGTCGAGTCCAGGACGATGCCGCGCCCGGCGCACGTCGGGCAGGTGGCGGAGAACGCCTCCACCAGTCCCTCCGACACCCGCTTGCGGGTCATCTCCACCAGTCCCAGCTCGGAGATGTCGAAGACCTGGGTGCGGGTCTTGTCCCGGGCCAGGGCCTCCTTGAAGCAGCGCAGGACGTCGTCGCGGTTGCGCTTGATCTCCATGTCGATGAAGTCGATGACGATGATGCCGCCGATGTCGCGCAGCCGCAGCTGGCGGGCGATCTCCTCGGCCGCCTCCAGGTTGTTGCGGTAGACGGTCTCCTCCAAGTTGGACGTGCCCACGTTCTTGCCGGTGTTGACGTCGATCACGGTGAGGGCCTCGGTGCGCTCGATGATGAGCGACCCGCCCGACTGCAGCCACACCTTGCGGTCGAGCGCCTTGTGCAGCTGCTCGTGGATGTGCTGGCGCTCGAAGAGGGGCAGGACGGCCGCCTCCTCGTAGAGCTCGATGCGGTCCACCAGCTCGGGGATGAGGGCGGCCACGTAGTCGTGGACCTCGGCGTACAGACCGGGATCGTCGAGGATGACGCCCCGGTAGTCCTTGTTGAACTCCTCGCGGATCACCCGCACGGCCAGGGTGGGCTCCCGGTAGAGGAGGGCCGGCGCCGGACGCTTGGACAGCTGCTCGATGTACGCCCACTGCTTCTGCAGCCGGGCCACGTCGCGGCGCAGCTCCTCGGGCGTGGCGCCCTCGGCGGCGGTGCGGACGATGAGCCCGTGGCCGTCGGGGCGGACGTCGTCGAGGATGCGCCGCAGGCGCTTGCGCTCGTCGTCGGCCAGGCGCTTGGAGATGCCGTAGGTGGAGCTGTTGGGGATGAGGACCACGAACCGGCCGGCCAGCGACACCTCCTGGGTGAGGCGGGCGCCCTTGGTGCCGATGGGGTTCTTGGTGACCTGGCACAGGACCGTCTGCCCCGGGCGCAGGATCTGCTCGATGCGGGCGGAGGCCGACACCTTCTCGTCGACGTCCTCGTGCTCGTTGTGGACGTCGCCCCGGTAGAGCACCGCGTTCTTGGGCGTCCCGATGTCGACGAACGCCGCCTCCATGCCCGGCAGGACGTTCTGGACCTTGCCCAGGTAGATGTTGCCGTGGATCTGGCTGGCGTCGTCGGCGGGGCGGGACACGTAGTGCTCGATGAGCGATCGCCCCTCGAGCACCGCGATCTGGGTGGCCTCGGGCTGGACGTGGACGGCCATGAGGTAGCGGCCGACGGGCCGGCCCTTGCGCTCCCGGCCCCGGCGCCGCTCGAGGGTCTCCTCGTCGAGCTCGACCGGGTCCTCGGTCTCCCGGGCCAGCGTGCCGCCGGCGGATGTCCCGGCCGCGCCCCGTCCCCGGCCGCCGCGCTTGCGCCGACGCTTGGTGGCGGGCGACGCCGCGCCCGCATCGCCGGCCGCGCCCACCGTCACGATGGCGGCGGGGGCGTCGGGTGCTTCGCCGTCGGCACCGTCGGCCGACGATGCCTTCCGCGCGCCCGCGGGCCGGGAGTCGCCGACCTTCGGGGTCGCGGGGCGGGCGCCGGAGGGCCGGCCGCCTCCCCCATTACCGCCGCCACTCCGTCCGCCGGCCGTGGGCGACCGCCGGGGGGTGGACGGCCGCCCCTCCCGGGGCGGGTCGGGCAGGTCGGGGAGGTGGTCGGTGGGCCCGTCGAGGGGCGGTCGAGCCGTCCCGGAGGGACGCACATCCCCGGACGGGGCGCCTACGGCAGGCGAGGAGCCGGGGGAACCCGCCGGCCGGCCCGGTCCCGGGCCGCGGCCGCCCCGGGAGCCCCGTCGCCGTCGGCTGGGACCGCCCTCGGAGGCGGTCGGTGAGGTGGTCCCGGCGTCAGCGCCGGGAGATGTGGCGGGAACCGGCCGCGGGCCGGGATCCGCCGGGTGGTCGGGGAGAGCTTCGGACATGGGAACGTTCCCTTCTGCACGCGCACGCCGCCCGGCGTGCGTAGCGCCCGTCGCGGGCGGCAGGGCAGAGGGCCCTCCGC
Source organism: uncultured Acidimicrobiia bacterium (assembly GCA_963801205.1). Taxonomy (GTDB): domain Bacteria; phylum Actinomycetota; class Acidimicrobiia; order Acidimicrobiales; family AC-14; genus JAXDMK01. The sequence continues at coordinate 291,315 of CAWDDV010000009.1, read as the reverse complement.
GCGCCGGAGCGCTCGATCGAAATGGGGGGACCAACCGGCTCGCCTGTCGGCCCGTCCGCCGGGGGGCCGAAGGCTCCTCGGCCGGGCGCGTCAACCAGGGCGTGGTCGGAACCGGTTGGGGGAGGGACGCCTGTCGGGGCGCCAGGGAGACCTTGGCCAGCAGCAGCTGGATTCGTGGCCACAGAGAGGTCATCAAATCGGGCGGAAGTTTACCGCACCGGCGCCCGAACGTCGTTAGGTGAACCTTCGCATCTGGACGCTGAGCACCAGTCCGAGGCCGGCGAAGGTGGCCACCGTGGCCGATCCGCCGTAGGACATCAGGGGCAGGGGGATGCCGGCGATAGGCGTGATCCCCATCGTCATGCCCACGTTCTCGAAGACCTGGAACACCAGCATGGCCAGGACCCCCACGCACACCAGCATCCCGAACTGGTCCTTGGCCGTGATCGCCGCCCGCCAGGTCCGCCACATCACCAGCCCGAACAGACCCAGCAGGGTCGTCGCCCCGACGAAGCCCAGCTCCTCCCCCACCGCGGTGAAGATGAAGTCGGTGTGCTGCTCGGGGACGAAGGAGAGGTTGGTCTGGGTCCCCTGGAACAGTCCCCGACCCCCCACCCCGCCGGCGGCGATGGCGATCTTGGACTGGTTGAGGTTGTAGGCCGACCGCTGGACGTCCTCCTTGGGGTCGAGGAAGGCCGACAACCGGTCGCGCTGGTAGTCCTTCAGCACGCCGAGCTGGAGGACCATCACGATGGCGGTGATCCCCATGAGGGTGAGGATGGCGATCTGGCGGGGGCTGGCCCCGCCCACCAGGAGGATGCCCATGAGGATGGCGACGAAGACCATCCCCGTGCCCACGTCGGGCTGGAGGTAGATGAGCAGGAGAGGGATGCCCGCGATGCCGAGGGCGGTCGTCAGCAGGCCGGCGTCGAGATCGCCCCGGTGGGCGGCGCAGAAGGCGGCCAGGGCGATGACCAGGGCCAGCTTGGCCACCTCGGACGGTTCGAACTGGTAGGGCCCGACCTGGAACCAGGCCTGGGTGCCCCGCCGCTCGGTGCCCAGAGGCGACAGGACGAGGAGGAGGGCGAACAGGGCGGCCGCGTAGATGGCGGGGGCGACGTCGCGCAGGAGCTGGTAGTCGAGGAGGGCGACGCCCACCATCACCACCACGCCGATGAACACGAAGAGGGCCTGGCGCTTGACGAAGTACCCGGGATCGAGCCCGGCCGCGGCCTGGCCCTGGCGGGTGGACGAGTAGATCATCAGCAGCCCGATGGCACTGATGCCGGCGATGGCCGCCAGCAGCAACAGGTCGATGCTCCGCCACGAGCTCCCCCGGCGACGGAGGTTCGCGCTTCGAAGATCGAGGGCCATCAGCGTTTCGCCTTCGGAAGCAGAGCTTCCTCGGCGAGTTCCAAGGAGCTACGGCCGGCCGGCGGAGCCGGCCGGCCTCCGCCATCTCTCCTGGACGGCCGGCTTCGCCGGCCGTCGGCCGCCAGCCACTGGGGGCCGCCTTCGGCGGCGGGGGTGGCCGCCGGCAAAAACCAGGTGCACTTCATCAGTCGCGGGCCTGGACGCGGGTGATGGGGGTCAGGGGCAGGGCCAGGATGTGGTCGAACAGCGCCCGGGCGACGGGCGCGGCGGCGGAGGCGCCAAAGCCGGCCTCCTCGATCACCACGGTCACCGCGTAGCGGGGGTCATCGGTGGGGCCGAAGGCGGAGAAGAGGGCGGTGTCCTGCTTCCCCGACACCTGGGCGGTGCCGGTCTTGCCCGCGATCGGGAACCCGGCGAGGGGGAAGCCGGCGAAGGCGGGGGCGGCCGTCCCCCGGGTGGCGGCCACGGCTCCCTCGAACCCGGCCACCACCGGGTCGCGGATGTCGGGTGGGATCACCGTCTTGCGGTTCACCTTGGGTTCGACCGTGCGCACCTCGTTGCCGCTCACGTCGAGGATCGACCCGCCGACGTGGGGGGCGTAGACCGTGCCCCCGTTGGCCAGGGTGGCGTAGGCGTTGACCAGCTGCAGGGGCGTGACGACGGTGTCGCCCTGCCCGATGGCCAGGTTGAGGTTGTCGCCGGTGTACCACTCGGGGTCGGGGAAGGCGTCGGGGTTGGAGTTGTGGAGGCGCTGCTTGGTCGCTTCGTCGGGGATGCGCCCGCTGGCCTCGAACGGGCAGCTCGATCTCGGTGAAGTCGCCCAGGCCCAGCTCCTTGGCCGTGTCCTGGATCGACGTGCGGCAGCGGCCGGGGCAGAAGCGGGATCCCAGCTCGTAGAAGTACACGTCGCTCGACACGGTGAGGGCGGCGGACAGGTTCACGTAGCCGAACGCCTCGCTGAAGGCGTTCTTGAGCACGGTTGGTGGGTCACCGATGGTGAAGGTGCCCCGGTCGTTCACCGTGTACTGGGGGGTGATGAGACCCGTCTCCAGCCCGGCGATGGAGGTGACCAGCTTGAAGGTCGAGGCGGGGGCGTAGAGACCCTGGGTGACCCGGTTGTTGAGGGGATAGTGGCCGGCGGGATCGTTGAGGGCGGCGAAGGTCTTCTCGCTGATCCCGTCGATGAAGCTGGCCGGCTCGTAGGTGGGGTACGACGCCATGGCCAGGACGCTCCCGTCGCGGGGGTCGACCACGACCGCCGAGCCGGCGGGGGCGATGAACCGCTTGGCCGACTCGTTGTCGTAGGTCACCTGGGCGGCCGCGATCGACTGCTGGAGCGATTCCTCAGCCACCCGCTGGAGGTCGAGGTCGATGGTGAGACGGACGTCGTGGCCCTGGACCGCGGGCTGCTTGCCCAGCGAGCGCAGCACGCGCCCCTGCGCGTCCACCTCCAGCTTCTCGACCTCCGGCTCGCCCCGCAGGTCGTCCTCGTAGGCCAGCTCGACCCCGGACTTCCCGATGCTGTCACCCGGTCGGTAGCCCTTGCTCTTCCGGGGTGCCAGCTCCTTGTCGTTGATCTCGCCCACGTAGCCCAGGACGTGGGCGGCCAGGCTCCCGTTCGGATAGGAGCGCTTGGTGAGCATCACCCCCTGCACCCCGGGATACTCGTCCTGGTGCTCCCGGATGTGGATCAGGGTCTCCTTGGGGACGTCGTCGACCACCGGGATGGGCTTGAACGGGCTGTAGCGGGGATCCTCGATCCGCTCCTTGAGCAGCGCCTCGGGCAGCTTCACGAGGGCGGCCAGGTGGCGGATCACGTCGTCCGGCTTCTCGCCCAGCTCGCTCTTGTCGACCACGACGGTGGGCACCACCCGGTTGCCCACCAGGACCTTGCCGTTGCGGTCGATGATCCGTCCCCGGGGCGCCTCGGAGTAGATGAACCGGACGCTGTTGAGCTGGGCCTCCTCCTGGTAGGTGGGGGCAGCCAGCACCTGGAGGTACCAGAGCCGGGCCAGGAGGGCGCTGAACAGGGAGATGACGACCACGCCCAGGATCCCCATCCGCAGCCGGGTGGAGTCGCCGCTCATCGCCACTCCGCTCTCGCCCGGCGGCCGCGGACGTCGGAGAGGAGGCCGATGTCGTCGCCGATGGCCCACGTGACGGCCCGGATGACGGGGACGGCCAGGATGGCGTTGCCCACGGCGACCACGCCCACGATCGTGACCAGCCGACGGCTGACCATGGGCTCTCCGAGCATGGCCCCGGCGAAGGCGTAGAGCACGACCCCGGCCGCGCTGGCGAGGGAGGCGGTGAGGACCGGCAGGTACCAGGACGGGGTGAGGACGCCCGTGGACACCACGCCCACGCCGTAGCCGACCAGGGTGAACACGAGGGCCGACAGTCCCATGGGCGTGCGGAGGAAGACGTCGATGGCGATCCCGGACGTGAACCCGAGGACGGCCCCCCGCACCGGTCCCCCGACGAGGCCGCCGGCCACCGCCACCAGCAGCATCATGTCCGGCGCCGCCCCCCCGATCCGAAGCACGGAGAAGAGGGTCAGGTGGATGGCCAGGGCGGTGAGCAGCAGCAACGGAACGCGAAACCGAGGATCAGACGTCATTTCTGGTGAGGGGGGCGAGCCCCCCTCCCCGCCTCCCCCCAGACGCGTGCCGGCCTACGGCCGGCGCTCGGCCATCCGAGGCAGCCGCCTGCGGCGGCGAGAGCGGCCGGCAAGGCGAACCAAGGCACTCGCCGAGATTAGGCCGTCAACCTTGGGGTGGGTCGTCAGCACGAACCGGTGACCTTTTCCGGGGTCCCGCGACCCCAGGATTCGTCACCAGTTGGGGTCGAGCTACGGCGAAGGGGTGGGTTGCCAGATGAGGATGCGGACGAACTCGAGGCGGTCGAGGTCGACGACCGGCTCGATGGTGACCTCCTGCTCGAGCTGGCCGGGCGTGATCTTGGCCCCCCGCACCCGGCCCACGGGGATCTGGGGCGGGAAGAGGCCGTTCTCCAGGCCGCTGGTGACCACCGCCTCGCCCTCCGCCACCTTCGTCTCCACGCTCACCAGGCTGAGCGGCAGCAGGTCGCGCCGCCCTGACCCCGTCACCGCCCCGATCTCGCCGCTGCCCGCCAGGCGCACGCCTACGCTCGACGCGGGGTCCGTCAGCAAGAGGACCGTCGCCCGGTTCTCGGACACCTCGGCGATGCGCCCGACCAGTCCCGCCTCGGTGACGACGGGCATCCCCGACGCCACGCCCGACTCGGTCCCCCGATCGATGGTGACCGTGAGCTGGAAGTTCGACGGCGAGTTGGACACCACCCGGGCGGTGACACCCCGGAGATCTCCGGAGAAGTCGAGCCGTTGCAGGGCGAGCAGCAGCTGCCGCTCCCGGGTGGCGTCGGCGCCCCGGACGACTTCGCCCTTGGCCGCCTCCAGCTCCCGCCGCAGCTGATCGTTCTCGTTCTTGACCTTCCGGTAGCGGGTGATCCCGCCGAAGAAGTCGCCGACGGGCGAGAAGACCTTCCCCACCACCGACTGCACGGGGGCGAAGGCGTCGCGGGCCCCGGAGCGGACCGACTCCAGCACACCCTGGCCGTCGTCCCGGAAGTCGAGCGTGATCACCGTGACCGACGTGAGGACGAGGAGGAGCAACAGGTAGCGGTGGCGCCTCGAACGCCGGTACACAGCCAACCGTGCTCCCCCCGGTGGCTACCGCTCGCCGGACGTCGAAAGCACCTGCCGAAGGACGTTGAACTCCTCGAGGCACTGACCGGCTCCGAGGGCGACCGAGTAGAGCGGGTTCTTGGCGATGACGATCGGCATGCCCGTCTCCTGCTGCAGGCGGACGTCGATCCCGTGGAGCAGCGCCCCTCCGCCGGTGAGGACGATGCCCTGCTCCATGATGTCGGCCGCCAGTTCGGGGGGCGTCTTGTCGAGGGTGACCTTGACCGCGTCGACGATGGCCTGCACCGGCTCCTCGATCGCCCGCCGGATCTCCTCGGTGGAGGTGACGACCGTCTTGGGCAACCCCGTGACCAGATCACGGCCCCGGATCTCGGCGTGAAGCTCCTCCTCCAGCTCGAACGCGGAGCCGAGGGCGATCTTGATCTCCTCGGCCGTGCGCTCACCCAGGGCGAGGCTGTACTCCTTCTTGATGAACTGGATGATGGCCTCGTCCAGCTCGTCGCCGCCGATGCGGACGGACTGGCTGGTGACGATGCCGCCCAGGGAGATGACCGCCACCTCGGTGGTGCCGCCGCCGATGTCGACCACCATGTTGCCGGTGGGCTCGTGGACGGGCAGGCCAGCGCCGATGGCCGCGGCCATGGGCTCCTCGATGATGAAGGGGGTCTTGCGGGCGCCGGCGTACTCGGCCGCCTCCTGCACCGCCCGCTTCTCCACCCCGGTGACGCCGGAGGGGACGCAGATCACCATCCGGGGCTTGGCCCACCGCCGCTGGTGCACCCGGTGGATGAAGTACCGCAGCATCTTCTCGGTGATCTCGAAGTTGTTGATCACCCCGTCCTTGAGGGGACGGACGGCCTGGATGTGACCGGGCGTGCGGCCGATCATGCGCTTGGCCTCGAGGCCCACGGCGAGCGGCCGGCCGTCCTTGACGTTGACCGCCACCACGGACGGCTCGTTCAGTACGATGCCCCGCCCGCGGATGTAGACGAGCGTGTTGGCCGTCCCAAGGTCGACCGCCATGTCACGACCGAGAAACGCGGTGAAGAAGTTGTCGGACATGGCGGCTCCACGCCTGGCCTAGGTTGGCCTAGAGGCTATGCGCCCGGCTCCCCGGTCACAAGACGTGTGACCAGACCGGGAAAGAAGAGCGCGATCTCGCGGGCGGCTGACTCGTGGGAATCCGAGCCGTGAATCAGGTTCTCGGTGGTGCTGATGGCGAGGTCGCCCCGGATCGTGCCGGGCGCGGCGTCGGCCGGGTTGGTGGCCCCCATCATGGTGCGGACGACGGCGTAGGTGTCACGGGGGCCTTCGACGACCAGCAGCAGCGCCGGGCCCCGGGTGATGAAGGCGACCAGGTCCTCGTAGAAGGGCTTGCCCTGGTGCTCCCCGTAGTGTTCGGCGGCCACCGTCTTGTCGACGGTGCGCAGCTCGGCGGCGACGATCCGGAGGGTGCGGCCCTCGATGCGGGAGAGGATCTCGCCGACAAGTCCACGTTCGACAGCGTCGGGCTTGCATATGACGAGGGTGCGATCCATCCGCCGTGAGGCTACCCGGCCGGGCCCGCCGACCCGACCACTGTCGGCGGCGCCGGTCGCTCCTCTCGAATTTCGCCAGCTCCGTCAATCGTCCTGCAAAGAGGAACGTGCTTCCGCTGTTCAACGCGCGAAGAGCAGGGTCGGGCCCTCGCCAAACCCGACCCTCCCCGGGAACATCAGTCGACGAACCAGCGCATGTGACGCTTGAGCTGGTCGTGGCCGCGCGCGGTGTGCTCGCCGAGGCTCCAGCGGAGCTGGTCAACCACGCCAGTGGTGTTGGCGACGAGCATGTAGTGGTACGAGTCGTCCAGGAACAGGACCTCGTTCCCGACGTACGTGGAGCTGACATCCTGCGTGTTCGTAGCCGACACCACACCGTTCCGGACCCGGACCGTATGGGCGCGGAACGCCAGGATGTAATCGGACTTGGCCTTCTCGGTGACGACGACGTTCACCGGCGCCCCGTTACGAATGGCACTGATCAGCGTCTGGATGGATCCAAACGTCGCGTTTCCTGAAGCATCGTTCTCGTACACCAACGTCCATGACATGACCCGCTCCTCATCTTCTTGTCGGTCTCCCGGCTTCGTTCTGACGCCGCCGATGTATCGAGCGCGGCCGGGTACTGGAAATACGTCAGCGTCGGACAGGGTCGACAGCTCTCGGACGCCGGTCGGCGACCGGCGTTACCCGCCGGAGCCGGTGAGCGCGGCCCGGGCCGCGCCCACCACGTACAGCGAGCCGGTGACGACGATCATCTCGTCGGGACGGGCCAGGGCGAGGGCGGTGGCCACCGCCTCCGGGGCCGACGTCGCCTCCTCCGCCTCCGTCCCCAGGGCCCGGGCAGCGGCCGCCACCTCGGCTGCGGGAAGGGCCCGGGGCGAGGGCGGGGGGCAGGTGACGACCAGCCGGGCCGACCCCGCGTCGAACGCCGCCAGCATCTCCGTCGGGTCGCGGCCGACGAGCATGCCCACCACCAGGATGCGACCGGCGCCCACCGCAAACGCCTCGTCGATGGCGGCCGTGGAGCGGACGGCTCCGGCCGGGTTGTGGGCGCCATCGAGGATGAGCAACGGCTCCCGGCTGATTACCTCCAGCCGGCCGGGCAGCTTGAGGGCGGCGAAGGCGTCGGCCACCACCTCGGGGTGGAGGGGGGCGCCGAAGAAGGCCTCCGCCGCGGCCACGGCCATGGCCGCGTTCTCCCCCTGGTAGGCGCCGTGCACCGGCAGGAACACGTCCGGGTAGCGGGCACCGGGCGTCACCAGCTCCAACTGGCGGCCGCCGTGGGCGAGGTCGTTGGCGGCGCAGTCGAAGTCACGGCCCCGCAACCACACCGCTTCGGCGTCGACCGCGGCTGCGGCCGCGGTGAAGACCCGGGCCAGCTCGGGGTCGGTCTCGCCGATCACGACCACGCTCCCGGCCTTGACGATCCCCGACTTCTCGTCGGCGATGTCGACCAGCCGGGGGCCGATGACCTCGGCGTGGTCGAGGCTGACGTTGGTCACCGCCGCCACCTGGCCGTCGGCCACGTTGGTGGCGTCCCACCGGCCCCCGAGGCCGACCTCCACCACGGCCACGTCGACGGCCACGTCGGCGAACCACCGGTAGGCGGCGGCGGTGAGGATCTCGAAGTGGGTGGGCGGGGAGTCGAGCAGCGGCTCCACCCGGGACACGACCTCGATCACCTCGGCCAGGGCGGCGTCGTCGATGGGCTCGCCGTTCCACGTCATGCGCTCGTTGAGGCGCTCGAGGTGGGGGCTGGTGTAGGTGCCCACCGAAAGGCCCCGCTCCACCAGGAGGGCGGTGAGCATCCGGGCCGTCGACCCCTTGCCGTTGGTGCCGGTGAGGTGGATGACGGGGTAGCTCGACTGGGGATCGCCCATGAGCCCGATCAGGTCCCTCATACGATCGAGCCGCCGGGCTGCTGCCCGGCGGCTGACCGATTGCTCCAGGTTGACGTGGGCGTCCAGGTAGGTGAGGGCGCCCTCGAGGTTCATGCCGCCGCACGGTAGGCGGCTCGGTTCGTGACCGGTTAGCTGGCCAGCTTCTCGCGGGTGGCCTCGGCCAGGTGCTCGGCCTTGGCCTGGGCCCGGTGGGCGGCCTTGACCGCCGCCTTGCGGGCCCTGCGGCTGGCCCGCTCGAGGTCGTGCAGGTGGTCGGCGGCGTCGGCCTTGCCCAGGTTCTTGAAGGACGGGATGGCGGGGATGACGCGCGGTTGCCTTCTTCACGAACCGCCGCGCCTCGGACGCCTTGCGGCGGGACCGGAGGTCGAAGCAGCAGCCCCACCACGCCACCGGCGGCGGCGCCCATGCCGGCCGACTTGGCCGCCTGGGCGGGCAGGTTCTCGACCTGCTCGTCGGACCGGAGGGACTTGACGGCGACCACGGCGGCCCCGACGGCCCCTCCCAACAGCAACAACTTCACGACTTTCCTCATACGCAACCTCCTAGGGCCGGTTAAGACCCACCCTACCCGTGGCCCCCGCAGTCCTATGCCCAGCGGCTCGCTCCGTGCGCACCGGCACATATCGTTATCGATATACTGCGAGCGTGTACGGCACGGTCGTCCGGCGGGCACGCCTGTCGCGGCGTCTCACCCAGCAGCAGCTGGCCGCCATCTCGGGAATCGAGCAGTCGAACATCTCGGCCGTCGAGAACGACCGACGGGTGCCAACGGTCGACACACTGCAGCGGCTGTTGGCCGCCTGCGGCTACGAGTTGGCCGCCGTCGCCGGCAGCCGGGTGCTCGCCTTCGCCGACGCCCGCGACCTCAGCTGCCGGCGGAGGCGGCCGCCATCACTCCCGACACCCCCATCGCCGTCCGCGTCCGAGCAATCAACGCGGTGCTGGACCTGGCCGAGACGATCGTGCGCTCCCGCTCCCGCTGATGGGCCTGGTCGAGCTCATCGTCGCCGTCCACCGGCACTTGGACGCAAGCCCGCATCAGCCATGCCTTCGGCGGCGCCCTGGCCCTCGCCTACGTCGCCGAGCCCCGAGGCACTGTCGACGTGGACGTCAACGTGTTCCTGCCCCCGACGGCGCTCGACCGGGTGTCGGCATGCGCTCCAACCGCTCGGGCTCCGGCGAATCGAGGACCCGCGCGACGAACGACCGCCGATCGCCGGCATCCGCTTCGAGCACATCGACGAACCCTTCCCGGTCGACGTCTTCCCGGCGCTCGACGTCCGCTACCACGAGATCGAGCGGCGCCGCGTCCTGCGGCCGTTCGGGCGCGGCGACGACGTCCTGCCGTTCCTGTCGGCCGAGGACCTCTGCCTGTTCAAGCTTTCCTACGGCCGCCCCAAGGACTGGGTCGACCTGGCCGCGGTCGCGGCCGCCCGGTCCGACATAGACGTCGACCAGATCGAGGACCTGCTCGTCGGCCTCCGCGGCCCGAGCATGTACCCCGATTGGTGAGGTTCCGCTCGCCTGTTGCGCCGGGAGGGACCGTCAGCCGGTTAGGACGCGGCGCGGCCTCGGGCGGGCCGGCGGGCGGGCCGGCTCGGTGCGGGGGACCAGGGTGGGGTTCACCTTTTGCAGCACGACCGACCGGTCGATCACGCACCGGCCGATGTCGGTGCGGGACGGCAGGTCGAACATGACGTTGAGGAGCACCTCCTCGAGGATCGCCCGCAGCCCCCGGGCACCCGTGCCCCGCAGCAGCGCCTGCTCGGACACCGCCTCCAGAGCCTCGTCGGTGAACTCCAGGTCGACCGAGTCGAGCTCGAACGACCGCCGGAACTGCTTGACCAGGGCGTTCTTGGGCTCGACCAGGATGCGGACCAGCGCCTCCTGGTCGAGGTTGGACACCGCCCCGATCACCGGCAGCCGGCCCACGAACTCCGGGATCAACCCGAATTTGAGCAGGTCCTCGGGCAGCACCTTGGAGAGCAGCGCCCCCAGGTCCTTGTCGTTCGCCGAGCGGCGCAGTTCGGCGCCGAAGCCGACGCCCTTGTGGCCGATGCGGCTCTCGATGATCTTCTCGATGCCGGCGAACGCCCCACCGCAGATGAACAGGATGTTGGTCGTGTCGATCTGGATGAACTCCTGGTGGGGGTGCTTGCGGCCCCCCTGGGGCGGCACCGAGGCGGTGGTGCCCTCCAGGATCTTGAGCAGGGCCTGCTGCACGCCCTCGCCCGACACGTCGCGGGTGATCGACGGGTTCTCGCTCTTGCGGGCGATCTTGTCGATCTCGTCGATGTAGATGATGCCGGTCTCGGCCTTCTTGACGTCGTAGTCGGCGGCCTGGATCAGCTTGAGGAGGATGTTCTCGACGTCCTCGCCGACGTAGCCGGCCTCCGTCAGCGCGGTGGCGTCGGCGATGGCGAAGGGGACGTTGAGCATGCGGGCCAGCGTCTGGGCCAGCAGCGTCTTGCCGCAGCCGGTGGGGCCGAGCAGCAGGATGTTGGACTTGGCCAGCTCGACGTCGCCGTCGGGACCGGAGGCGGCCCCCACCTGCACCCGCTTGTAGTGGTTGTAGACGGCCACCGCCAGGATCTTCTTGGCGTAGTCCTGCCCGATGACGTAGTCGTTCAGGAACTCGTAGATCTCACGAGGCTTGGGCAACTCGTCGAAGCGCACCTCGGAGGTCTCCGAGAGCTCTTCCTCGATGATCTCGTTACAGAGGTCGATGCACTCGTCGCAGATGTAGACCCCGGGGCCGGCGATGAGCTTCTTGACCTGCTTCTGCGATTTGCCGCAGAACGAACACTTCAGCAATTCGCCGCCATCGCCGAACTTGGCCACTACGAAGACCCCCTAAAGCCTGGCTAGCAGTACTTAGCTGACGCCCGCGACCTGGGGCACTGGGTTCAACTCCCGGGTCGCAATCACCTCGTCGATGATGCCGTATGCCTTCGCTTCGTCCGCGCTCATGATGAAGTCGCGGTCGGTGTCCTTGTTCACCCGCTCGCGGGTCTGCCCGGTGTGGTGGGCGACGACGGACTCCAGGAGCTCCCGCATGCGGGTGATCTCCCGGGCCTGGATCTCGATGTCGGAGGCCTGCCCGCCGGCCCCGCTGTACGGCTGGTGCAGCAGGATCCGGGAGTGAGGGAGGGCGTGGCGCTTGCCCTTGGTGCCGGCGGCGAGAAGGACGGCTGCCGCCGACGCCGCCTGCCCCATGCAGTAGGTGGCGATGTCGGGCTTGATGAACTGCATGGTGTCATAGATGGCGAACAGCCCCGTGATCTCCCCGCCCGGCGAGTTGATGTAGAGGTTGATGTCCTTGTCGGAGTCCTCCGACTCGAGGTGCAGCAACTGGGCCATGATCAGGTTGGCCACGGTGTCGTCGATGGGCGTGCCCAGGAAGACGATGCGCTCCTTGAGCAGCCGGGAGTAGATGTCGAAGGCCCGCTCCCCCCGGTTCGTCTGCTCGACGACGGTGGGGACGAGGTAGTTGGAGATGGGCTGGATCACGGGGCCTCGATCATGTCTCTGTTGTCAGTTGCACGTCGTCGGCAGCCTCGGGCTCTGCGTCGGCTGCCGGCGGGAACAGGTACGAGCGGTCGACGGGTTGGCCCTCCTCGTCGACGTACTCGGTCTGGCCGATGAGCCATTCCAGGGCCTGGGACTTCCTGAGATCCGAGCGTACCGCGGGCAACTGACCTGCGCCGTCGAGCTCGCGACGCATCTGGGCGGGCTTCTTGCCGGTCTTCTCCGCCAGCCGGGCCAGCTCGGCGTCGATCTCCTCGTCGGTGACGTCGATGCTCTCCAGGTCGGCAATCGCCTTCAGGGCGAGGTCGAGCTTGGCCGCCGCCAGGGAGTCGTTGCGTAGCTCCTGGATGACGTCCTCCTGGTTGCGGCCCGTGGCCTGCAGCCAGGCGCCCAGGTCGAGGCCCTCCTTGGTGACCTTCTGGATGAGGCCCCGCAGGCGGTGCTCGAGCTCGACCGACACCAGCGCCTCGGGGATGTGCTCGTCGACCAGCTCGACCAGCGCCTCCACCACCCGGCCCCGCATCACGAACGCGTTCTCGACCTTGCGGACGGCTTCCAGCTGGTAGCGGATGTCCTTGCGGAGCTCTTCCACCGAGTCGAGGTCCCAGGCCTCGAGGGCCCATTCGTCGGTGACCTCGGGGAGTATCTTCTCCTTGACCTCCTTGACCAGCACCTGGAAGGTGACCTCGCCGACGGCGGGGTCGGGGTGCTCGACGTTGAACTTGAGGATGTCGCCCGCCCGGGCGCCCCGCAGGTTGTTGTCGAGATCGGACCCGGCGGTACTGGATCCGACCTGGTAGAGCTCGTCCTCGGCCGCCATGATCGTCTCGTCGTGGCGGTAGAGCTTGCGGTCCATCGACACGTAGTCGCCGTCGCGGGCGGCGCGGGAGACGGGGACCAGCTCGCCGTACTTGTCGCGCATCATGTCGAGCTTGCCGTCGATCTGCTCCTCGGTGACGGTGAAGCCGGGCAGGACCACCTTCAGGCCCTGGTAGCCGGCCACCGACACGGTGGGCATGATCTCGACGACGGCATCGAAGATGATCGGGCCCGACTCCCGGCCCGACGTGATGTCGATGTCGGGCGCGGCGATGGCCTCGATGTCGTTCTCCTTGAGGGCCCGCTCGTAGAAGCCGGGAAGCGAGTCGTTCAGCGCCTCCTGGCGGGCGGCGTCGAGGCCGACCCGGGCCTCGATGATCTGGCGGGGCGCTTTGCCCGGCCGGAATCCGGGGATCCGCACCTGGCGGGCGATCTTTCGGAAGGCGGCGTCGATGGCGTCGCTGAACTCGCCCTCGTCGACCTCGACGGAAAGCTTGACCTTGTTCCCCTCGAGGGGTTCGACGGTGGTCTTCACGGGCTTAGGAGTGTAGGGCCTTCGCAAGCGGAGCTTGCTCAGGCCGTTCTTCGGAGGCCCCGGTCGCCGGCAGCCGGGAGCGGCCGCCTGCGGCGGCTGGGGGCGGCCGCCGGCATCCCCAGCCCGGTACATCCGGCACGGGGCCGATCCACGGGGCCGCGGCTCCTCTCAGGTCTTCTTGACGCCGACGTGGACGTGGTTGAAGTGGCCGGCGACCTTCCAGAGGACCTGGAACCGGTAGCCCTGGATGGTGACCCGGAGGTCGCCGCCGGTCCAGCCCGGGTGGCCAAGGGCGGCTGCCACCCGGCGGGCGGCCTCCTCGGTCTGGGGCGTGGGCGCCTGGATGCCCCGGACGGCGAGGTCGTTGGCCCAGGCGTCGGTGTTGCCGACGTGGTGGTCGGACTTCGCCGAGCCCCACGTGCGGCCCCACCCGCCGCTGACGTAGAGGGGCTCGTTGCCCTGCAGGGCGATGGCAGCCAGGGCGTTGGCCAGGTTCTCGGTGCCCTGGTTGCGGCCGCCAGGGGCGAACCAGGCCAGGGGATCGACGGGCGCCGGCACCAGCACCGGGGCCGGTGAGGGGGCAGAGGCAGAGGCGAGGGCGGTGGGGCGGGGCGCCACCCACCAGGCCGGCGGTGGCGGGAATGGTGAACGCCCCCTCCGCCGGCGCGCCTCCCGCCAGGAGGGGCCGGCCCAGGACGGTCAGGCCCAGGACGGCGATGACCGCGGCCACCTCGTAGTGCACCCGGCCGCCGCCGTGGAGTCTGCTTCGACGCATTGGTGTGAGAAACCCCCGAAAAAAATCCCGCCGTCCCGGTTTGGCGGGACTCGGGGAAGGGTAAAGAATGAGGCTGGCCTCGTCAATGACCGGATTCTGTCCCGCCGCGGCCGACGTAACCTCCCGCGGTTGCCCTCCCCCGCCGATCGCCGTGGCCCGCAGCCGCCCTTCGCCGTGCTCCCGATCGAGTCCACCACCACCGGGACCGACTGGCCGGTCGTGCCCAACGGGCGCGCCTCGGTCGCCTTCGGCCTGCTGTACCAGCTGGAGCGGTCCCAGTGGTGGCCGGCCGAGACGATGCAGGCCCACCAGCTGCGCCAGCTGACCACGGTCCTCGAGCACGCGTCGGCCACGGTGCCGTTCTACGGCACCCGCCTCCGGCAGACGGGATGGACACCCGGATCGCCGGTCACCCTCGAGCAGTGGCGGCGGATGCCCGTCCTGCGCCGGCCCGCGCTCCAGGAAGCGGGCGACGCGGTCCTCAGCAACGCCGTGCCCGCCGACCACGGAGCGACGTTCACGCTGATGACCTCGGGGTCCACCGGTCGCCCGGTGCAGACCGTCGGCACCGGCCTCACCCAGCTCTTCTGGATGACCCTCACCCTGCGCGACCACCTGTGGCACGGCCGGGACTTCGGCCAGAAGCTGGGCGTGATCCGCCAGTTCACCCTGGCCAGCGCGCCCCCGCTCCACGGCGCCCTGTCCCCCAACTGGGGCCGCGCCACCGACGGCGTCCTGCGCACCGGCCCCGCCGTCACCCTCGACATCGACCGCACCGTGCGGGAGCAGGCCGCCTGGCTGGCGGTCGAGCGGCCCGGCTACCTGCTCACCTACCCGTCCAACGTCGTCGCCCTGGCCCGCCACTTCTCCGAGCGGGGGGAGTCGCTGCCCGGACTGCTCGAGGTGCGCACGTTCGGCGAGGTCCTCGAACCCCGGACCAGGGACGCCTGCCGGCGGGCGTGGGCGACGCCGCTGGTCGACATGTACTCCAGCCAGGAGGTCGGCTACATCGCCCTGCAGTGCCCGGACCACGAGCACTATCACGTCCAGTCCGAGAACCTGCTGGTGGAGGTGGTCGACGACGCCGGCGAACCGTGTCGGGCGGGCCAGGTCGGGCGGGTGCTGGTGACGACCCTGCACAACTTCGCCACGCCCCTCCTGCGCTACGAGGTGGGCGACTACGCCGAGGTGGGGCCACCGTGCCCCTGCGGCCGGGGCCTGCCGGTGCTGACCCGGGTGCTCGGCCGGCAGCGGAACATGCTCACCCTGCCCGACGGCGACCAGCGCTGGCCCAACATCCGCGACCCGGCCGAGTTCGCGACGGCCGGGGGGCCGTCCCTGCCCCCGCTCCAGCAGTTCCAGGTGATCCAGCGCAGCCTGACCGCCCTGGAGGTGCTGCTCGTGTGCCCGCGCCCCTCGGCCGACGAGGAGGACGTGATGCGGGGCTACCTGACGGCCACCCTCGGCCACCCCTTCGACGTGTCCTTCACCTACGTGGCGGAGGTCCCCCGCAGCAAGGGTGGCAAGTTCGAGGACTTCCGATCGGAGATCGAAGGGTGAGCGACTACCAGGTCGTGGCCGTGGGCCCGGCCGACATCGAGCGGATCATGGACCTGGAGGCCAAGGCGTTCGACCCCGAGTTGCAGGCCAGCCGGGAGACGATCCTGCGCCGCTTCGGCCTCGGCCACCGCATGCTGGGGGCGGACGCGGGTGACCGCCTGGTGGGCCAGATCTCGTTCTCGTCGATCCGCTTCTCGCCCGACGACCCGTCCGCCTACCCGAGCACGTTCAAGGCTCACTCCAGCCAGCCCGTTCCGCCCGACGCCAACACCATCTGCCTCTACAGCCTGGGCGTCGATCCCACCGCCCGCCAGGTGGTGCTCTTCCGCGACCTGCTCGAATCCGCCCTCGCCTGGGGTCGGTCCGAGGGGCTTGTCCACGCGGTGGCCGACGGCCAGCTGCCCTCGTTCAACGGGAACGACCAGGTCAAGGCCCGCCCCGAGATCCGGACCATGGTCGAGCGCTTCCTCGAGACGGGCCGGATGCCGGCCGACGAAGAAATCCTCCACGACCCCGCCCTGGCCATGTACCGGCGCCTCACCGGGTGCACCTTCCTCACCATGCTCCCGGACTTCATCCCCGAGGACACCGCCAGCGGCGGGTGGCGGGTGCTCCTCTACCGGGTGCTCACCCCCGAGCCCGGCCCCCTCCCGCCAGCGACCGAGGCCGCCGCCGAGGCGTAGCTCACCTAGGCCGTCCAGCCGAAGACCGCCTCACCCAGGGACACGGCGGCGAAGAGGACGACCGCCGCCACCACCGGGACGGCCAGCACCCAGCGGGGATCGTCCCGGTGCCGGACCAGCACCACCGCCAGGAAGATCCAGAAGGCCCAGAAGAAGGGGATGACCAGTCCCGGTACGACCAGCCCCACGGCCAGGTAGAAGATCCCGACCGCCAGGTGGGCCGCGATCCCGACCACCAGGGCGACGCTCCTCCCGCCAGCAATTCCCAAGATTCCCTCCGAAAAGTGACTGTCGAGGAGCAAACAATGTTCACGGCGTCCCGGGCCCGCAAGCTGGGCGTGATCACGATGGTGGTGCTAGCCGTGCCTGTGTTTGGGGCCTTCCTCCGTACGCCGTCTGAAGGTCATCGCCAATACCGGGGCGGGTCTCGCCGTGGGTCGACCACATCGAATCGGTCGTACGGGCTGATCGCTGCGATCCGCACCAGGCGCTGGCCGTCGGCAGCGCCCAACTCCTCGACCACGCCCGGCATGGCGGCGAGGATGCTGCCCATCGCCAGGGCCAACCCCTTCATGCCCCGGTGCCGGTGCGGGTACCGGACGTGATGCAGTCCCGAGCGCCTGATGGCGTCCGTCTCATCGGCGTCGTTGAGCTGGTTGGCGTCGTTCGTCAGGATGACCTCGTAGCCACGTGCCCGGGCGTCCGGGTAGACGAAGCGATCCTGCTTGCCCGTCCACTGGAGTTGGTTCACGTGCTCGACGATGTGGTCACCCCGGAGCAGGTGGCGAAGAGGCTCAACGAGAGGCTCCGGTACGTCCTGGTCGCAGAGAATCCTCACGCCACCGAGACGGAGACGTCGTGTCCTCGCAACGACTCGACGTAGCGGTGGAAGTCGAAGGCATCGCCGGCAGCGCCGGCGTCGACGGGCGGGTAGAAGTAAGCCACCTCCCCCGGCGGTACGCCATCGGCCACCAGTCCGGCGATGATGTCGTAGGGGATGCGTGTGGAGAGAACCACGGGGTAGCCCCCGCGGACGCCGGGATCGACTTCGAGTCGCTCACGGGGCCGCAGAAGGTCGACGACCTCGGCGCCTTGGAGGTTCGTAAAGGGCTTGACGACGTCTCGCATCTCGGCCGCCAGCTTGTACTGGCCGGGCATCTCAATCAGATCGACCAGCCTGTCGTCGCTCTCCGCCCAAACGATCGAGCTGCCCGAGACGTAGAGGCGGTACGCGGACAGGTGCTCGCCGTCGCCGAGTTGGCCCAACTTGCTCACGGCCTTCCTGATGCGCTGGAGCGGCAGTTGCTCCCTCAGGTACACGAAGGTCCGCAGCGCCATCAGGTCGCGGAACGAGTACAGGACGCGACCGCCGGAGCGCGCCTCCGGCGCCAAGAGGGGTTCGCCGTTGCGGCGCTGCCGCCAATACTGCAACTGCCGGAGCGAAGCGCCGCTCAGCGCTGCTGCGACATGCGTCGGGTACGCCACGCCATCACTCCTGTCGATCCGGTGCTAGCTCAGACTACAAGCTTGTAATCCGATGGCGCGGCAGTTGGGTAGGAGCGATGTCACCGCGGTCGGCATCCCCGCTCGCTCCAGGAACGCGGCGAGGTGGCTGATCGCCTGCCGGTAGATCTGAATCGTGCGGGGCGAGTGACGGGCGGCTCGTTGCGCGCGCTCGAAGTCTCATTGCAGGGCGGTGATGTCGTTTACGCTTGCTGCCGTGATCGCTGATCTGGGCATGGCGCGTCTCCTCGAGTAATCACCGAGGCATGTGGTGTAGCAGCGGTGTGCTCCTCGCCCAGGGAGCCTCCGGAGGAACAAAAGTCCAAGTCAGAGGTCGTACGAGAGACCGGGGAGTGGCGCAGTGGTAGCGCACCTGCTTTGGGGGCAGGCGGTCGGGGGTTCAAATCCCCCCTCCCCGACGGCAGGACCGGCGGATTCCCCGCGGGTGTAGCTCAATGGTAGAGCTCCAGCCTTCCAAGCTGGCTATGCCGGTTCGATCCCGGTCACCCGCTCCACCCGCCAGTTCGGCACCGCCACGAACGGAGGAGGGTTTGTGACCGAACCGCAACGGACCCGGTTGGTCACCGTCGTCGCCCAGGACCCCGGCGTGCGCAAGGGCGCCCGAGGGCCCATCCTCACCGCCTCCGTCCTGCTCCCCTGGGAGCCGGTCGAACCGGGCCCCATCGGCCACCGGGTCCACGTGGTGGACTACGACTCGACCACCCGTACCTACTACGCCCCCGCCGAGCTCGACCCGCCCGCGGATGGTGCCCACACGAGACGCCGGGTCTCCAACTCGACGATCCTCCGCGACCCCGACTTCCACGCTCGCAATGTCTACGGCCTGGTGATGCGCACCCTGGCCCGGTTCGAGTTCGCCCTCGGCCGGCGGGTGGGTTGGGGCTTCCCGGCCCACCAGCTCAAGGTGGTCCCCCACGCCTTCGAGGCGGCCAACGCCTTCTACTCGCCCGATAGCGAGTCGCTCCTCTTCGGCTATTTCCGCCGAGACAAGGACCTGGTCTTCACCTGCCTCTCGCACGATGTCGTCGTCCACGAGACAACCCACGCCCTCCTCGACGGGCTGCGGGAACGGTTCATGGATCCGTCTTCCCCCGACCAGGCCGCCTTCCACGAGGGCTACGCCGACATCGTGGCCCTTCTGTCGGTGTTCAGCATGCGGGAGGTGGTGAAGGAGTTGCTCGACCGGGCGGGCGACGCCGACCCCCCCGGGCTCCTTCACGAGCGCAAGGTCACCGCCGACGCCCTGCGTCTCTCCGCGCTCCTGGGGCTCGCCGAGCAGATGGACCAGGGCATGGGCCAGGGTCGGGTCAACGCCCTCCGCCGTTCGGTCGACATCGAGCCCTCGACCACCATCCTCGACCAGCTCGAGTACAAGGAGGAGCCCCATCGGCGGGGTGAGGTGCTGGTGGCGGCGGTCATGCGGGCATTCCTCGACGTCTGGGTCCGCCGCCTCTCCGGGCTCGGCAGCATCCAGGGCCACTACCTCGACCGGGATCGGGTCGCCGAGGAGGGGGCGGGGGTGGCCGACCAGCTCATGACCATGGTCATCCGGGCGATCGACTACACGCCACCGATCCACCTCTCCTTCGAGGACTTCCTGTCGGCGACGCTCACCGCCGACGCCGAGGTGCGCGACGACGACACCAAGTACGACCTGCGCAACACCCTCATCGGTTGGTTCGCGGAGTTCGGCATCAAGCCCGCAGGCACCGGCCGGGAGGGCCGCTGGCCTCGGTCCGATCTCCAACTCGTCCGGGACGGCGTCCGGTTCGGCAGCCTCCAGACCGATCGCACCGAGATGTTCCGACTCCTGTTCGCCAACCACCGGGCCTCAGCCTCGATCCCCGTGCCTTCACCCGGGTCAACAGCGTCCGCCCCAGCCTGCGGATCGGCCCGGAGGACGGCATGCCCCTGCACGAGACGGTCGCCGAGTGCCTCGAGTACGTGAAGGTGACGGCGGCCGAGCTTCCCTCTACGGGCTGCGCAAGCCGGCGGCGATGGACGACGACTGTGACGTAGAGCTCGGGGCGGCAGCACCCTGCTCCTCGACGAGTACGGGATGCTCAAGTACAAGATCTCCAACGCGCTGCCCAGCCCGGCGATGCATGCCACCGCCTTGGACGAGGCCCAGCAACGACTCGACTACCTGTGGGAACAGGGCGCGTTCAACCGGGGGGCGTCGTCGCGCCAACCGGCTGTCCACCCTCCACCTCCGGCGAGCAGTCGACGCCGTACGGTCCCGCCAGGAGGTGTGGTGATGGCCAAAGCTCCGACCAGCCTCCGCATCCGGACCTACAACGTCGGCTTCGGCGACTGCTTCCTCCTGAGCTTCCGGTACCCGGCCGGCTCCGACCGCCACGTGCTGATCGACTTCGGCACCACCGCCTACCCCCTCCGGCGCACCACGCCAAAGTCCCTCGTGGAGGTGGCGGAGAACATCCAGTCCGTCTGCGGCGACAACCTGGTCATGGTGGTGGCCACCCACCGCCACACCGACCACATCTCCGGCTTCGGGGGACGGTCGGGCCAGATCATCACCTCGCTCCACCCCGACCTGGTGGTGCAGCCGTGGACGGAGAACCCCGACCTGGCTCGGGACGCAACTACCCCCGCCGCCGCCGCCCTCGCCGCCGCCCCGGCGGCCGGCGGGGGCGGTGGCGGTGGCAGCCGGGGCCTCGCCGCCCGGGCGGCCGTCGCCCGCCTCGACGACATGCACCACGTGGCCGGGTTGGTCGCCAACGAAGCCCGCCGCTTGGAGAAGCGTCGCGGAGTCCCCCAGAGCCTCACCGACCAGCTGGCCTTCCTGGGAGAGGAGAACCTGAAGAACGAGGCTGCCGTCCGCACCCTGATGGCGCTCGGGAAGCGGCGGGTCTACGCCAAGTTCGGCGACAAGTTGCCCCTGGGCCGCATCCTCCCCGGAGTGAAGGTCGATGTCCTCGGCCCGCCCACGCTCGCCCAGTCCCGAGCCATCCGGTCGGAGGCGACCAAGGACCCCAACGAGTTCTGGCACCTGGCCGCCACCACCGCTCGCACCGCGATCACCGGCAAGTCCAAGCCCATCTTCCCCAAGGCCGCCATCAGCACCGAGACGCCTCAGGAGGCCCGCTGGGTCATCCCCAAGATCGAGCGCATGAACGCCGAGGAGCTGCACTCGCTGGTGCGCATCCTCGACGACGCCATGAACAACACCAGCCTCATCCTCCTCTTCGAGGTCGGTGGCAAGCTGCTGCTGTTCCCGGGCGACGCCCAGATCGAGAACTGGCGCTGGTGCCTGGAGGGGGCGCCTAACGCGGCGGCCATTCGGGCCCGCCTGGCGGCGGTGTCGGTGTACAAGGTGGGCCATCACGGCAGCCTCAACGCCACGCCCAAATCTCTGCTCTGGCAGCACTTCGAGCGCCTGAACGCAACCGATCCCGCCGACCGCATGCTCACCCTCCTGTCGACCCGCAACGGCAAGCACGGCGACCTCGATGCGTCCACCGAGGTGCCCCGCCGCCCCTTGGTGACCGAGCTGGAGACGCACACCGTCCTGGTCGACAGCCGGGAGACGCCCGCCCGCCAGATCTTCCAGGACGTCGAGCTCGCCTTCTGACCGGCTGCGCTACCCCGTGTGGCGGATGGTGACGGTGCGGGCGGCCGCGCTGGGGGTACGGACGATGGCGTCCCGGACGGCGTTGGCGGCCGAGCCGGCGAAGGGGCGGGCGAACGGGTAGCCCATGTCGCGGGTGTCGGGGTAGCGGTCGACCGCCCCGCAGAAGCTCATCGACCCGCACTGGCCGGCGGCCGGCACCTGGTCGAGGGCGGCGTCGGTGCAGATCACCATCAGCCGGAACGGGAGCCCGGCGGGGATGCCCCGGGGCAGGAGCAGGGTGTAGGGCCAGCCGCAGTCGCAGTAGGAGTCCTCGTCGGGCCCGCTCCCGCCACCCAGGGCGGCCGCCGGACTGGTGTCGACCGGCCGCTTCACCACCGACGACTCGGTGTCCGGCCGGTGGACCACCAGCCGGGTCGTGGCCGGCACGGTGACGATGAACTTGTCCATCTCGATCCACGTGCGCCGGTCGCGGGCCTGGGCCGAGGGGGCCAGGAAGATGCGGACGGTGACGGGCCGGTCGGCGCCGGCCGTGTTCTCCAGGCGCAGGAAGTAGGTGAACGGCTCGTGGGTGAGGAAGCGCACCGACCGGCCCCGGAACTGGACGGTGGCCATGGTGGTGGTCAGCTCGCTCACCGTACGGACCGTGGTGGTGCCCGCCGTGGCCTGACCGGCGGTGAAGTCGGTGTCCCACGCCGTCCCCCCGAACAGGCGCTGGCCGAGGGCGGTGCGGTTGCCGGCGGGGAGGTCGGCGGTGCGGCACAGGATGATGTCGGGGCTGGTCCAGGCGGTGGTCGACCCTGCGGCCAGGGCGTTGCGCACCACTACCGGCGGGGCGTCGGAGAAGTCGACCGCCGGCTGGCGGTTCTGCCAGTCGGCATTGAGGTCGTCGATGTGCTTGTGCCAGCGCCAGAACACCTGGTCCCGGATGGCGACCACGGGGTTGTTCATCACCCCGTCGCCGTTGGGCGACAACGACGCGATGCGGCCGTGGCCGATGTTGTGGAGGCCCCGGTAGGCGGCCGGATCGCTGTCCCGCAGCTGGCGCACGGCGGACTCCACCGCCTCCCCCAGGTTGGTGCGGTCGATGGTGACGGGCGTGGGCGTCGGGCCTCGGAGCGTGCCCGCGGTCAGGGCGTCGGTGATCTCCCGTTCGAGCCCCCTCAGGTCGGCCACCGAACCCGCCGTCAGCCGCCGATTGGCCTCCCGGCGGGTGAAGCCGGTGAGGTCGGTGGGGTCGTAGCCCTCGGCGATGGGACGGCCCACTGCGTCGGCCCGAAGGGCCCGACCCGGGCCAGGCCGTTGGAGATGCAGCTCGGCGTCGTAGCGGGCCAGCATCTGCTCGTGCATGTAGAAGAACAGCTCGCCCTGGCGGTCGTTGAGCCGGAACAACATCCGGTAGAGCCGGGGCTCCAGGCCGCTGATCGCCTCCCCGGACGCGGTCTGGGAGAAGAACGTGGACAGCTGCTGCACGGAAGCGTTCTGCACCCGGGCGGCCCAGTTCCCGCCGGGCGACAGTCCCTCGAGGATGGCGGCGATGTCGGCCCGGGGGGTGGTCGTCAGCCACTCGCCGAAGTCGCGGGGCGGCAGTCCGGAGAAGGGGTAGACCTCGTGCCAGTGCTGATGGTGCTCGTTGGCCAGGGCGTCCTCCCGCCAGTAGTCGAGGCCGGGAGCGGCGCCACCGATGGAGATGGCGGGCCCGCCGGCCCGCCGCCGGCGGGGGACGGAACAGCCCGGGGGCGGCCGTCACTGTCCGGGGCTTGGCCAGGCGCCGGCCGTCGCGGTTGTGGGTGACGAACAGGGCCAGGCCCTGCCGGACCTGCTCGGGGTGGGCCGACGACCGGGACTCGTCGGCGTGGTCGAGGGCCGCGGCCAAGGCGTCGTTGACCCGCTTCTTGGTCCCGGTGAGGGCGGCCAGCCGGAAGGAGAGGGCGGCCGCCTGCACCGCGTCGTCGGGGTCGAACCAGGAGAACCTCGCCCCTGCCGGTGGCCGGGGAGCGCCCGTGAGCGCGGCCCCCGTCCGGGGGCGGCGGGCGGGCGCCTTCTTCTCCTGCACGGTCAGCAGCTCGGTGAAGAGGGACTCACTGCGAGCACGAAGCTCGGCGAGGGTGGCCATCGGACGCCTCCGATCGGTCGGTGAGGTCGCCCTGGCATCTTGCCACCGACAGACCGCCGTGTGGCCCCCTGACTAGCCTCCGCCTTCGATGACCACCGAGCCCTCCCGGCCCACGGAGGACGGGCCACGGAGGACGGGCCCACGGAGGACGGGGACGCCGGGGGCCCGATGCTGCCCGCTGCGCTGGGCCGGTCGGCGGCGGTGATGGCGGTGGGGACCGCGTTGTCCCGCATCACCGGACTGGGACGGCTGGCGGCCCTCGTCTACGCCCTCGGCGTCACCGAGTCCCGCCTGGCCGACTCCTACAACATCGCCAACACCATGCCCAACATCCTCTACGAGCTGGTGCTCGGGGGGGTGCTCTCGTCGGTCTTCGTCCCGGTGGTGGTGGAGCAGTTGCGGACCCGCAAGCCCCGCGAGGCCGACGAGGCCATCTCGGCCATGGCCACCACGGCCATGGTCCTGCTGGTCGGGCTCAGCGTGGTCACCGTGGTCGCCGCCCCGTGGGTGATCAAGCTCTTCACCCTGCGGGTTCGGGGCCGGAGGCGGCCCAGCAGCAGGAGCTGGCCACCTTCTTCCTGCGCTTCTTCGCCCCCCAGATCGCTTTCTACGGCTACGCCGCCATCGCCGGAGGGCTGCTCAACGCCCACCACCGGTTCGCGGTCCCGATGTTCGCCCCCATCCTCAACAACCTGGTGGTGATCGCCACCTTCCTCGCTTTCGCGGCCACGTTCGGCTCCTCGGCCAGCGATGCGGCGGTGGCCGACGACCTGAGCGCCAAGCTCCTCCTCGCCCTGGGCACGACCGGTGGGGTGGCCGCCATGGCCCTGGCCCACTGGCCCTACGTGCGCCGGCTGCCCAGCCGGCTGCGTTTCCGGCCCGAGTTCCGCCACCCGGCCGTGCGCAAGCTGGCGGGGCTGTCGACGTGGACCCTCGGCTACGTGGTGGCCAACCAGATCGGCCTCGGCATCGGGTTGGTGCTGGCCAACGGGGTCCAGGGAGGCCCACCGCCTTCTTCACCGCCTTCGCCTTCTTCCAGCTTCCCTACGGCATCGCCGCGGTGTCGATCATGACCGCCCTCAGCCCCCGGATGGCAGCCCAGGCGGTCGACGGCGACGACGCCGCCTTCGGCGCGTCGGTGGCCGGCGGCATCCGGGCCCTCGGCGCTGGTCATGCTCCCCGCCACCGCCGTCTACCTGGCCCTGGCCCGGCCCCTGGTGTCCACCCTCCTCGAGCACGGCGTGGTCAGCTCCGGCAGCAGCGAGCTGCTGGCCCGCATGCTGCAGATGTTCGCCTTCGGGCTGCTCCCCTTCTCCCTGTTCCTGCTCTTCCTGCGGGCCTTCTACGCCCGCCAGGACGCCCGGACCCCCATGCTGGTGAACCTGGTGCTCAACGCGGTGTTCATCGGGGCCACCTTCGCCTTGTTCCCCGCCATCGACGTGCGGGGCCTGGCCTTGGCTCACAGCCTCTGCTACCTGGCCGGGGCGCTGGTGGCCGGCCGGCTGCTGTCCCGCCGGGTCGGCGGGCTGCAACTGCTCCCGGCAGCCGGCGTCCTGGCCCGGGTGACGGTCGCCTCGGCCCTGGCCTGGGCGGCGATGGTGGTAGTCGTCGACCGCCTGAGCCCCGACGTCGTCCAGCTGGTGGTCGGCGGGCTGGTGGGGGCGGTGGTGTTCGTGGTCGCCTGCCGCGCTCCTCCGGGTCGAGGACCTCACCGACCTGCGCCGGATCTTGCTTCGGCGTTGAACTAGATTTCGTCCACCATGGGGGCGGGAAAGCGATTCTGGGGATCGCCGGGGTCATCCTCGGCTTGTCCGTGGGACTGACGCTGGCCGGCCTCGGGGCCGTCGTGGCCGTGTCCATCGACCGCCATGCCGCCGCCCGCCTCCCGTCGGGGACGACATCGCCGACGTCCCAGTGGGCGGGTTCGACTTCGAGGCCGCCGTGGTCCGGGTCCGCGCGCGCCGTCGAGGAGCCCCTGCGCCGGCCCGTCGTCCTCAAGACGGAACGTTTCGAGGTCACCACCACGCCGTGGGACCTGGGCTACCGGGTCGACGTCACCGGCACGGTCCGGTCCGCCCTCATGCGCAGCTCCGAGGGCAACGTCATCACCCGGCTGGGCTCGAAAGTCCTCACCCCCAGCGAGCCGGTGTTCTTCGACGTCCCCCCGGAGTGGGGCGACGGCGACCTCGACGCCCTCCTGGCCCAGGCCGCGGAGCAGGTGAAGGAGGCGCCCCAGAACGCCGACATCGACATCTCCACCGGCTTCCTGCGGTTCACGCCCGAGAAGGCGGGGCGCATCCTCGACATCGACGCCTCCCGGAAGGCGGTCATGGATGGCGTCCGCCTGGGTGACGGGTCGGTGCGGCTGATCACCACCCCGATCGCGCCGGGGGCGGGCGACGAGACCCTGAACAAGGTGATCCTGGTCCGCACCGGCGAGAACAAGCTCTACCTCTACGACAAGGGCGTGATGGTGAAGTCGTGGCCGGTGGCCACCGGTGCCGCCGGCTTCCCGACGCCCGAGGGCATCTTCAAGATCATCGAAAAGCTCGAGAACCCGTCCTGGTACAACCCCGGCAGCGACTGGGCGGTCGGCCTGCCCAAGGTCATCGGCCCCGGCCCCTACAACCCCCTCGGCACCAAGGCCCTCGAGCTCGACGCCCCCGGCATCCTCATCCACGCCACGTCCGACCGGGGATCCATCGGCTACAACGCATCCCACGGTTGCATCCGCATGCTCGAGGAGAACGAGGCCGAGCTGTTCTCCATGGTCCCGGTCGGCACC
This sequence comes from uncultured Acidimicrobiia bacterium, assembly GCA_963801205.1. Taxonomy (GTDB): domain Bacteria; phylum Actinomycetota; class Acidimicrobiia; order Acidimicrobiales; family AC-14; genus JAXDMK01. The sequence goes on along the minus strand of CAWDDV010000009.1, from coordinate 264,897 downwards.
CGGGTGGCCATCGTCTCCACCGAAGCAGCCAAGTCCCGCACCGTCACGACCCCGCGCCGACGCCCGAAGCCACCGCGGCGGTGGTCTTTTAAGGGACTGTCGACGGGGCCGCGATGCGAGCGAATACCACGCATGGCCCCAAAGGGGGACCGATAGTGGGGATTGCTCGCCATCGGGGGCCGGCGGTGCACCCACGAACGTGCTGGTCAGACACCGTGGACGAAGGCGGATACGGTGGTCCGCGTTCTCATCCCAGCCATCGTCTAGGCATAGGACTCGGAAATTGCCTCTTGAGTCGGATGACCTATCTGCCGACAACTGCTAGTGGCGCAGCGGCAACTGTGTGCGCGATCGTGAAGGACCCAGTTCCATTAGTGGTCCCGTTCTGGGTTGCCGGCCGAACGGGCACGGAACATCCGGGAGTACATCGTGAGCTTTGGAATCATTGACCTTCGCGTTCGCGATCCTGATCGTGGGCACGGCCATCAGCCACCCTTCGCATGACCAGGCCGGGCGGTCGCTTCGGCCAGTTCCGCCCCCGTCGTCGGGGTGAGCGGGCCACCGCCGGAGGCCAGGGCGAGCAGCCGTTCCGCATCGGCAAGGCCGATCGCAGCGGCGACCTCAACGCCCAGACCGAGACGGTCACGTTCAAGGACGTCGCCGGTCTCGACGAGGCCATCGCCGAGATGCAGGAGGTCGTCGACTACCTCCGCAGCCCCGAGCGCTACCAGGTACTCGGCGCCGAGCTGCCCCGGGGCGTGCTCCTCTACGGCCTGCCCGGCTGCGGCAAGACCCTCCTCGCCCGGGCCGTCGCGGGCGAGACCGGCGTCCCCTTCTTCTTCGTGTCCGCCACCGCCTTCGTCGAGAAGTTCGTCGGACTGGGCGCCGCCCGCGTCCGCCAGCTGTTCGACCAGGCCAAGGCCCAGGCCCCCTGCATCATCTTCATCGACGAGCTCGACGCCATCGGCCGTCACCGCAACGCCGACACCTCCGGCGAGCGGGAGTTCGACAACACCCTGAACCAGCTCCTGGTCGAGCTCGACGGCTTCCAGGGCAACACCGGCGTGATGATCATCGGCGCCACCAACCGGCCCGAGCTGATCGACTCCGCCTTGCTGCGGCCGGGCCGGTTCGACCGCCGCATCCAGGTCGACCGCCCCGACCGTGACGGCCGGGAGAAGATCCTGGTCCTCCACGCCGCCCGCCGCCCCATCTCCCGCCGGGTCGACTGGTCCGACATCGCCACCAACACCGCCGGTCTCAACGCCGCCGAGCTGGCCAACATCGTCAACGAGGCGTGCCTCCTCGCCGCCCGCCGCCACCGCGACCGGGTCACCCCGGAGGACGTCGACGAGGCGTGCTCCCGGGTCCTGGCCGGCGCCCGCAGCGCCCGCCTGATGACCGACGACGAGAAGGAGCTGATCGCGGTCCACGAGGCCGGTCACGCCCTGCTCTCCCTGCTCCTCCGTGGCGTCAAGCCCCCGTCCCGGGTGTCCATCGTCAACCGGGGCAGCGCCTTCGGACGCTCGCCGTGGTCGTCGAGCGACGACCGTGAGGTCCTCACCAAGCGGGAGCTCATGGCCCAGCTGATCGTCCTGCTCGGCGGTCGGGCGGCGGAGATGAACACGTTCGGTCAGCCCAGCACCCGGTCCGAGGACGACCTCGAGCACGCCGCCGCCCTCGCCCGCCGCATGGTCGAGCGCCTGGCCATGACCGGCCGCTTCGACCTGGCCGACCACAAGGGCAGCAAGGAGGACGACGGCGACGGGGCCAAGGAGGTCCGCGAGCTGCTGCTGCGGGCCGAGCAGGCCGCCCGCACCATCCTGGGCGACAACGCCGACGACCTGCGCCGCATCGCCGAGGCCCTCGTGCAGAAGGAGACCCTCAGCTCGGCCGAGATCTCCATGCTCACCACCACCCGCCGGGCGGGACCGCTGCTCCAACAGGCCCGCGACGCCCAGCGACCTGACGGGAGGGGGGCCGGCCCCGGCGGTCGACGCCGGGCGGCAGAAGATCAGGAAGCAGACCTGGCGCGGCGGTCCGGTGGGCGCGGCCACGGGCAGGCGGGAACGGGTCGTCGAGGAACAGCTCCGTGCCGTCGCCGCCGGCGATGTAGGGGTGCTGCGGCCCCTGGGCCTGGCCGGCGGTGAAGGTCGGCGCCCGCTCGGCGGCCAGACGGAAGCCCTCCTGCACCGACACCCGCCCGTCGCGGTTGAAGTCGGCCTCGCCGGTGAGCATCCCCTGCGCACCATGTACAGGTGAACACCGAGGCCCGGGCCGCCGGCAGCTCGTAGCCCTTCTCGTTGGACTGGGAGGCGGCGGTGAACAGGCGGGTGGGGCCGGACACGCCCTCGTCGAAGCCGGCCGCCTCGCAGCCGGCGATGTTGATCCACGCCCGCCCCTGGAGGGCCTGCAGCGACGCCGCCAGCTCGGTGTCGGGGATGTGGGCGTTGTCGTGGGCCACAGGTACTCGGTGGTGCCCCGCTGCAGGACGTGGCCCGAGTAGTGGAACACCGAGAAGGTGTTCGGGCTGCTGTTGGCCACCAGCCACGGCCAGGCCGGCCCGGATGTCGGCCGCCTTGGCGCCGGCGTCGGTGAGGACCCGGATGTGGTCGGCGGGGAAGCCGTTGCGGACGAGGGCCTCCTTCATGTCGGCGACGTCGCCCTTGCCGCCGAAGTTCGACCGGGTGCCGCCCTGGTGCTGGTCGACGCCGATCAGCAGGGCCCACCGGTTGGCGGGTGGCGTGACCGCGCCGGCCCCACCGGGGACACCAGCACCAGCAGCACGGAAAGGACGAGGGCCCCCGCCAGGCCGAGAACACCGATTGTATCGCCTCACGGCCTCGTGCTTACCACTTCGCGTGAGGAAAATCGATCGCACCTTCGGTAGTCGTCGCCCGCTACACTGGGAGGTGGATGCGGCCGTTGTGGGCCGCATCCGGGGTCATCCTTCCTCCTGCTGGCCGCCGCCTGCGGTCCCCAGCGATGCCGGGACGACCCACCGTCCCACGACATCGACAGGAGCACCACCCACCTCATGGAACACCTTCGACGCGCCCCCCGTGACGACTCACGGTCGACACAGCGACCTCGACGACCCCGACCGTTCGAGGACCTGGGCGTGTCGCCCCGCCTGGTCACCGCCCTCCAGGCGGGCGGCATCATCCATCCCCTCGCCCATCCAGGCCCTCACCATCGCCGACGCCCTCGCCGGCCGCGACGTGTGCGGCAAGGCCAAGACCGGGCTCGGGCAAGACCCTCGCCTTCGGCCTCCCCCTCCTCATGCGGTCCCCAAGGCCAAGCCCGGCCGACCCACCGGCCTCATCCTGGTCCCCACCCGCGAGCTGGCGGTCCAGGTCCGCGACGTCCTCGTCCCCCTCGGCCAGGCCGCCGACCGCTCGGTCACGGCCGTGTTCGGCGGCACGCCGATGGAGCGCCAGATCAAGGCCGTCCGCAAGGGCTACGACGTGATCGTGGCCACCCCCGGCCGCCTCATCGACCTGTGCCAGCGGGGCGACGTGTCGGTGGCCGACATCCACGTCCTCGTCCTCGACGAGGCCGACCGCATGGCCGACATGGGCTTCATGCCCCAGGTCGTGTGGCTGCTCGACCGCATCGCGGCCGACCACCAGACGATGCTCTTCTCCGCCACCCTCGACTCCGAGATCGACCGCCTGGTGCGCAACTACACCTCCGACCCCGTCCGCCACGAGGTCGAGTCGGTGCAGCCGACGGTGGAGCAGATGGAGCACCGCTTCCTCAAGGTCCACGAGCTCGACAAGGTGAAGGTGGCGGCGGCCATCGCCAAGGGCGCCGGCCGCACGCTGTTCTTCTGCCGCACCAAGCGGGGCGCCGACCGGCTCGAGCTGCAGCTCCGCCGGGAGGGCGTGAAGGCCGGCGTCCTCCACGGCGACCTGGCCCAGAACGCCCGCCTGCGGGCCCTCAAGAACTTCCGGGAGGACGGGCTGGGCGTGCTGGTCGCCACCGACGTGGCCGCCCGCGGCCTCGACGTCGACGGCATCGACGTGGTCGTCCACTACGACCCGCCCGAGGACCACACCGCCTACATCCACCGCTCAGGCCGCACCGCCCGGGCCGGCGCCACCGGGGTCGCCGTCAGCCTCCTGCTCTGGGACCAGCTCGTGGAGAGCGAGCGCATGCGCCGCCGCCTCGGCATCCGCCAGCCGGTGGTGGAGCTGTTCTCCAACGACGCCCGCCTGTCCGACCTGGTCTCCGCCGAGTGGGCGTCGGTGCCCGACGAGGCCACCGGCACCGACGGTGGCGGCGACGACTCGAATGGCTCGACGATCACCGCCACCCAGGCCCGCACCCGGACCCTGCGCACCATGGGCGCCCGCCGCCGCCGGCGGTAATAGCCCGGGACGTATCACGGGCCCTTCTCCGCGCTCTCAGAGGCAACGGAGCGCGAGCAGGGGAGGACGGGAATGAGTGTGTTGTCGGCCATCGAGGTCGCCGGGCACTGCCACCAGGCGGGATTCAGCGGCGAGGCCCTGGTCACCATCGTGGCCATCGCCAAGGGGGAGAGCGGGTTCAGGTCCGACGCGGTCGGCGACGTGAGCCTGCAGGACGGCGTGTGGGGCCCGAGCGTCGGGTTGCTCCAGATCCGGTCCCTCCACGAGGAGCGGGGCACCGGCGGCATCCGGGACGAGCTGGCCAACGTCGACCCCGGGCACAACGCCGAGGCCGCCTTCGAGATCAGCAGCCACGGGCAGTCGTTCCGGCCGTGGTCGGTGTTCACCGCCGAGATCTTCAAGCGGTTCCTCGACGACGTCCGCCCCGCCTGTCAGGCGGTCGACGGGACCGTGTCGTCGGCCGGCACCGGCGTGGGCCGGCCCCAGGGCGAGCCGGTCCTGCGCCAGGGGTCCACCGGAGAGGCCGTCGGCCGGCTCCAAGAGATGCTCGACGTGGTCGGCTTCCACCAGCCGGAGGACGGGTTCAAGGTCTTCGGCGCCTCCACCCGGGAGGCGGTCAAGGCCTACCAGAAGTCCCGCGGCCTCGAGGACGACGGTGTCGTGGGCAAGGACACCTGGGGCGCCCTCAAGAGCGGGGCCGGCCCGGTCTGAGGCCGTGGCCCGGTCTGAGCCCGTGCCCGTGCCCGTGCGAACCGGAGTTGCCGGATTACGCGGGGCGGTCCCGGCGCTGGATGCGGCGGCGGTCGGCCATGGGCAGCACCGCCTTGCGCAGTCGCACCGAATGGGGCGTCACCTCGACGCACTCGTCCTCGGCGATGAACTCGAGCGCCTGCTCGAGCGACAGCGGCCGGGGCGGCGTGAGCCGCACCAGCTCGTCGGACGAGGAGGCCCGCATGTTGGTGAGCTTCTTCTCCTTGACCGGGTTGACGTCCATGTCGTCGGACCGGGAGCTCTCGCCCACGATCATGCCCTCGTAGACCTCGACGCCGGGGCCGACGACCATCTCGCCCCGCTCCTGGAGGTTGGCCAGGGCGAAGGCGGTGGTCGCGCCCCGCCGGTCGGCCACGATGCTGCCCAGCTGGCGGGTGCGCATCGGACCCGTGCCACGGCTCGTAGGCCTCGAACACGTGGTGGAGGATGCCGGTGCCCCGGGTCTCGGTCATGAACTCGGTGCGGAAGCCGATCAGGCCCCGGGCCGGGACCAGGTACTCCATGCGGACCCAGCCGGTGCCGTGGTTGACCATGTCCTGCAGCCGGCCCTTGCGGGTGGCCAGCAGCTGGGTGACGGTGCCCAGGTGCTCGGCGGGGACGTCCACCGACATGCGCTCGACCGGCTCGCACAGCTTGCCGTCGATCTCCTTGGTGACGACCTGGGGCTTGCCGACGGCGATCTCGAAGCCCTCCCGGCGCATGATCTCGACCAGGACGGCCAGCTGCAGCTCGCCCCGTCCCAGGACCTCCCAGGTGTCGGGCCGCTCGGTGTTGAGCACCCGGAGCGAGACGTTGCCCACCAGCTCGGTGTCGAGCCGGCTCTTGATCTGGCGGGCGGTGAGCTTGGTGCCCTCCTGGCCGGCCAGGGGTCAGGTGTTGACGCCGATGGTGACCGACAGGCTGGGCTCGTCGATCGTCATCACCGGCAGGGGACGGGGGTCGTCGGCGTCGGCCAGGGTCTCGCCGATGGTGACGTCGGACAGGCCGGCCACGGCGATGATCTCGCCCGGGCCGACATCGTCGGCCGCCACCCGGTCGAGGCCCTCGGTGATCGACAGGTCGGTGATCTTGACCTTCTCGATGGTGCCGTCGGCCTTGCACCAGGCCACCGGCTGGCTCTTGGAGATGCGCCCGTGGCGGATGCGGCACAGGGCCAGGCGGCCGAGGTAGGGCGACCGGTCGAGGTTGGTGACCATGGCCTGGAAGGGGTGGCCGTCCTCGTAGGTCGGGGCCGGGATGTGCTCGAGGAGCAGCTCGAACAGGGGCTTGAGGCTGGTGCCCTGCACGGCCGGGTCGAGCGAGGCCCAGCCGGCCCGGCCGTTGGCGTAGACGATGGGGAACTCGATCTGGTCGTGGTCGGCGTCGAGGTCGAGGAACAGCTCGTAGACCTCGTCGATGACCTCGGCGATGCGGGCGTCGGGCCGGTCGACCTTGTTGATGACCAGGATCACCGGCAGGCGGGCCTCGAGCGTCTTGCGCAGGACGAAGCGGGTCTGGGGCTGGGGGCCCTCGGAGGCGTCCACCAGCAGCAGCACGCCGTCGACCATGGCCAGGGCCCGCTCCACCTCACCGCCGAAGTCGGCGTGGCCGGGCGTGTCGACGATGTTCAGCTTCACGTCGCCGTACCGCACCGAGGTGTTCTTGGCCAGGATGGTGATGCCCTTTTCCCGCTCCAGGTCGTTGGAGTCGAGGATGCGCTCGCCCATGTCCTGGTTCTCGCGGAAGACGCCGGACTGCCAGAGCATGGCGTCGACCAGCGTGGTCTTGCCGTGGTCGACGTGGGCGATGATGGCGATGTTCCGGAGATCTTGCCGCGCGGGCATGCGAAGAGGCCTTTCGAAAGCTGGGGTGGTGCCGCCTGGCCGCGTACACGGGGCGGACCGCCAACCATTCTACGGCATCCGCCAGTCGAGAATCGACCGAACACTCCGCGCCACTACCCCCTCCGCGGTGCAATTGCGCGGATCAATCGCCGAGGCGGACCGTGATCCCCTCGGCACCCTCGGCGGGGACGTCGACCGTGTAGCCCGACGTGGCCGGCGGGTGGTCGCCGGTGAAGGCCAGGAAGCGGTCGCTGCGGTAGTTCCACACCAGCGTCGGCGGGGCGGCCCGGCCGTGAATCACCCGGGCCAGGGCGGCGTCGTCGGGGTGGTGGAAGCGGCGGCCGTTGGTGGAGATCATCCACAACGGGCAGTCGAGGAGGTCGACCAGGGCCTGGGTGCAGTTGCCCTTGCTCCCGTGGTGGGGCAGCTTGCAGGCGTCGAGGCGGATCTTGCCGTCGGGGCTGGCCAGCGGGGCCAGGCCCGCCACCAGGGCGTCGGCGTGGGCGTCGGCCCCGAAGAGCACCCGGACCCCCTCGAACTCGAACAGGAAGGCGATGCTCGACCCGTTGGCCTCGGCCGCGTCGTCGTCGGTGTCGAGGGCGGCCAGGTCCTCCAGGCTCACGCCGCCGAGGAGGCCGGGGGCCACCACCGCCGGCTCCGCGTCCTCGGTGGGCTTCACCCGCGGCCGGAGGCCGGCCTTCTCCACCACCTCCTGCCACACCGGCAGCAGCCGGGCCAGCTTCTGGGGCGTGGGCGAGAGCACGGTGGCAGTGGCGCCGCCGGGCAGGTCCATCACCGGCGGCGCGTCCCGGACGACCACGGGTCCGCCCACACCGGCCTGCACCGGGTCGGGCCACCCCTCGTTCCACGGCAGGCCGAGCTTGACGATGAGGGCGGTGAGCTTCTCGCCGTGGATGGGGCCGAACAGGCCCGAGAAGCGGTCGAGGTGGACGAAGCCGTTGAACCAGACGGCCTGGAAGCGGGCCGCGAGGGCGCCCGAGGACAGGAGCCGGACGGCGCCGCCGATGTGGTCGGTGTCGACGTGGGTGACGACGAAGAGGTCGATGGGGCCGTTGAACGATCGCAGCCGGTCGGCCACCGTGGGGAAGCTCTTGGCCTGGCCGCCGTCGATCAGGACCCGGTGGGGCTCGGCCCCCGCCTGGCCGTAGGTGACGAGGATGGCGTCGCCGTAGCCGGCGGGGAGGAGCTCGACGGTGACCATGGCCGTCAGATTCCCACGAGGGCGACGTCGCCGTCGCCGGTGGCGGTGAGGGCGAGGGCGAGCACGTCGCCGTCGGCCACCGTCCTTCGCCGGACGGCAGTCAGGACCTCCCCGAAGCGGTGGATGCCGGGCGTGGCCAGGTAGTCGGGCAGGGCCGCGAAGAAGCGGACGACGAAGTCGGCCACGTTCTTGCCCGGGACGGGGGAGATGGCCGACACCACCAGCTCGGCCCCGGCTCCGAACAGGAGCCCGACATAGTCGCTGAAGGACGCCTCCAGCTCGCCGGTGTCGCAGCCGATGGCCAGCACCACCGGCCCCGGTCCGAGGTCGGCCGGGTTGACGTAGGGCCGGCCGATGCGGTGGAGGGACAGGTCGTCGCCCCCGAGCTGGAGCTTGGTGCCCAGGACGTCGCCGGCCGCGCCCTCGATGGTGTGGGTGATGAGGACGAGGACGCGGGCGGGGAGGGCGGCGACCGGCTTGAGGTCGGCCCAGCCCGCGAGGGGGTGGAAGGCGCCCGCCGCCACCGCCTTGCCCACCGCCTCCAGAATGCGGGCGGTCGACGTGGGATCGACCTCGTCCGCCTTCTTGGACACGCCCGCCGCCCCCACCGCCAGCACGTTGATCGAGCGCTCGACGCCCGGCGTGGCCGCGGCGCGGTCGTCGGTATGAGCCGCGCCGCTCCACGACCTTGCTGGTGGCCCAGAACCCGAAGGGGCAGACCACGTCGGACCGGTTGCGGTCGGGACAGTCGGCCGCGCACCGGTCGGCGCCGGCCAGGGCGGTGGGGCACACCGGCACCTTCTCGTCGGAATCGGGCATGGGGTGGGTGTAGACGAGCTCGACGGGCAGGTCGGCGGCGCCGAAGGTCGACACGTGGACCCACTCCACCTCGTCGAAGGCGTCGGCCCCCAGCTGCTGGTGGAGGAGGCTGCCGTGGACGGCCAGCCGGGTGAGGACGCCCGCCGCCCCCTCCAGGTTGGCGGGCGGGGCGAGGAAGGCCCCCAGCAGCGTCTGGCGGATGACCTTGGCCACCGCCGCCAGCTGCTCGGGATCGACCGGCCGCTTCTCGCCCAGGCGTAGGAGCTGCGGCTCGCCGGTCAGGCTGGGCACGATCGTGAGCGACCCGCCGGCTGGGGTCATGCGGTGGACGGTGGCGGGCGGGGTGGAGGCGTCGACCGCCAGCCGCAGCCCCTCCTCGCCGCCGGCCGGCGCCGGCGCGCCCGCCTGGAGGACGGGGCGGTCGAGGGTGGCGCTCTGCACGACCCGCCCGCCGAACAGGACCTGGACGAAGACCCGGAAGCGGTCGGCGTCGGCGGGGACGACGAAGGGCACCGCCCGCGTCCACTTGGAGTCGGCGACGGCGGGGAGCTTGAGGGTCTGCGATCGGTGGGTGTCGCCGGCGATGATCTCGACGGTGAGGTCGGCCTCCCGCCCGGGCGTGGGGCTGGCGAAGAGGGCGTCGGCCACCGCCACCCCCTCGGCGACCGCGGCCGCGATACGGACCTTGATCTGGTTCCTGCCGGGGACGAACCGGTCGCCGAGCACCTTCTTGGTGGCCGGGTCGACCACCTGGGCCTGCAACCGCCGGCGGTCGGGGGCCACCTCCCCGGGCGCGGCCTCATCAGCGCCCCTATCGACGTCGGCGCCGGGGTCGGGCTCGGCACCCGCGCCCGGGACGCCGCCAGTGTCCGGGCCGGGGTCGGGCTCGGCGCCGGAGCCTCCGCCGTTGGCCATGGCCTCCCCCAGGTGACGCTCGACGGTGGTGAGGTCGGTCCCCCCCGCCGCCGCCACCGAAGTCACCACCGCGGCCAGGGCCGCGCCCGCACGGCCGTCGGCGTCGAAGGGCGCCGCCAGCAGCCGGTCGAGGGCGGCCAGGAGGTCGGCGGCGACGGGCGGCTCCGACCACCGCAGCTGGTCGGACAGCTGCCGGCCGTACTCCGGGGCCGACGTCAGCTCCAGGAACCCGTCGTCGGCCAGGACCGTCGCTCCCGGGTGCGCCAGCCCGACGGCCACGTCGAGCGGCCGACCGCAGGCCAGGTGGCGGACGACCGCCGCCAGCCACGACCGGTCAGTACCGGGCACGACCACGATGGCGGCTGCGCCCAGGCGGTCGACGATCGACGGGTCGACGTCGCCGATCTCGGCATCGAGCACCACCACGCACGCGGCCCGGGCCCCGTCTGGGACCTGGGCGCCGCCCCCGTCGAGCACCAGGATCTCAAAGGTGGCGTCCACCCCGTCCTCCACCATCCCGACTTCCACCAGCCCGACCTCGGCCAGATCGAAATCGACGCCGGCGGCCATCGAGCTCACCCCCACCCGCACCGGCCACCGCCACGCCATCCGGCGGGCGTGGAGTCCGGCGTGAGCCACGACCGCAGGCCCGGGGGGTGCGACACGGCCCAGCACGGCCAGCGTCTCCGGGTCCCATACCCGCAGACGGACGACGGCGGTATCCCATGCGGCGGCGACCGCCAGGGCACCCGTCGCCACCGTCCACGCCTCGGCCAGCGTCGCCTCCAAGCCGGTGACGACGGCCGGGTCGGGAGGCGTCCAGGAGGCGGATCCCCGCCCGGGGACGAGTGCCGCCGTCAGCCGCTCGGTGGCGGCCCCGACCGACAGGTCGGGGTCGAGCTCGCCAGTGGCGGCCAGAACGCCGCCCGCCACCCAGGCCGCGTCGCTGACTGGTGGCGTCACACCACCAGTTTCTCGAACTCGGCCACGCTCGGGATGGGCAGGAGCGGGTAGTCCCGGAGCACGTGCATGTTCACCATCGTCAGTACGTAGGCGTGGCGGAGCAAGCGTGCGGCCCGGTCGGACGGGATCCTGGAGAGGGCGGTCTTGACCCGCCGGTTGGCGTCGGCGTCGGCCTCCCACGCCGCCTCCTCGCCCGGGGTGAGCAGGTCGAGGGCGGCCCGGGCTCGGCGGGCGAGGTCGTCGCCGCCGGACACGAAGGCCCGGGGAGCTCGTAGGGCGAGCGGTCGATCTGGACCGTGCCCCCGTCGAGGCGGACGCTGTCGTCGCGGATCCCTGCCCGGGTGGCCCGGTAGCGGACGTCGAGCAGGCGCCGGCGGACGGCCGTCGTCTGGTCGTAGAGGACGTCCTTCACCGCCAGCAGCGACGTGAGCTCGCCCAGGACCGGCAGGGTGATCGACTTCCGGGGGTTCACCCGATCACCGACGCCGGCGGAGCCGTTCACCACCACCACCTCGTCGACCTCGTGGGGGGGCGGGTCGGGCGCCGCCCCGGCCGGGCCGGGCCCGGAGGTTGAGGGGCCACTCGGTACCCATGTTGTCGTAGACGCCACCGTCGGTGAGGAGCATGCGGCTGAGGGGGTCGTCCCCCGCCCCCGCCAGCGAGAAGTGGTGGCGCTCGATCGGCAGGACCACCGGGGCGAAGGCTCCCGGCAGGCAGGCCGAGGCCTGGACGGCTCGAGCCAGCGGGAGGTCGGCGGGCACACCCCACCCGAGGGGGTAGGAGTAGATGAAACGGCCGGAGAAGTAGACGTCCTTCGCCGACTGGAGTTCGCAAGCGCATATGACGTGGTCGGTGTTCGGATTGAGGCGGCTGAGAGGGGCGCCATCGAAGAGGGCCCGGTCGAGCGCCTTGGCCGCCACCCATCCCCGCTGGCGGGCCAGCCATCCGACGGCGACGAGGGCGACCACCCACACGCCCAGGGCGGCGACCCCCTCCAGGGGGAAGCACAGCACAGTGGCCACCAGCAGGATGGCGATCATCAGGACCAGGTAGGCGTAGGTCAGCGGCGCGCTCCACAGGGTGCCCCGGGTCGAGACCGCCGCCGCCAGGGGCGCGATGTCGCTGCGGAAGTCACCCGAGGCGGCCACGTACAGGTCGGTCTTGAGCCCCACCCACCCGTTGGTGATGGACCCGCCCGACACCGACGAGACGCACGAGATCTCGGGCCCTTGCCCGCGTCGACCAGGTAGATGAGGGCGCCCAGGCCGAACAGGCTGGCCCGGTGTCCGCCCCCCGAAAGGGACACGCCGATGTGCCGCGTAGCCGTGGTCCGACCTCCCCCTCGAGCGTCGTGCCGCACAGTAGACGCGCCGCCCGCCGGTGGCCCGGGACGTTCGCTGCTACACCAGCTGGCGGGCCTCGGCGTAGTGGCAGGCCACCGGGTGGCCCCCGCTCCCGTCCCGCACCACCAACGCCGGTGGCTCCTCGACGCACATGCGGCGCTCGTCCTCCGACAGCTCGTTGGCGAACTTGGGGCAGCGGGTCCGGAAGCGGCACCCGCTGGGCGGGTTGACCGGGCTGGGCGGGTCGCCGGTGACGAGGATGCGCTTGCGGCTGCGCTCCTTGATCGGATCCGGCACTGGCACCGACGAGATGAGGGCCTGGGTGTAGGGGTGGGCCGCCCGCTCGAACAGCTCGTCGCGGTCGGCCACCTCCACGATGGTGCCCAGGTACATGACCGCCACCTGGTCGGCGATGTGGCGGACGACGCTCAGGTCGTGGGCGATGAACAGGTAGGTCAGCCCCAGCCGGTCCTGGAGGTCCTCCAGCAGGTTGAGGATCTGGGCCCGGATGGACACGTCGAGGGCCGACACCGGCTCGTCGCAGACCACCAGCTTGGGCCCCAGGGCGAGGGCCCGGGCGATGCCCACCCGCTGGCGCTGTCCGCCGGAGAACTCGTGCGGGTAGCGGCCGGCGTGCTCCGGCGACAGCCCCACCAGGTCGAGCAGCTCGGCGACCCGCCCCTCCTCGGCCAGCCCGTGGATCTTGAACGGCTCGGCCAGGATCGTGCGGACCGTCATGCGGGGGTTCAGACTGGCGTAGGGGTCCTGGAAGATCATCTGCATCTGCCGCCGGAGCAGGCGCAGCTGGGTCGGGTCGGCGGACGTGACCTCCGTGCCTTCGAAGCGAACCGAGCCCAGGGTGGCCTCGATCAGGCGGAGGACGGCCCGGGCGGTGGTGGACTTGCCGCACCCGCTCTCCCCCACCAGGGCGAACGTGCGCCCAGGGTCGATGGAGAAGGACACACCGTCGACCGCCTTGACCGCCCCGACGGTGTGCTTGAAGACGATCCCGGTCCGCACTGGGTAGTGCTTGACCAGGTCGGCGACCTCCAGCAGCGGCCCGGCCGGACCGGCCGAAGCGGCCGTACCGGCCGTACCGGCGTCTCCCGACGTCATGGCCGTCACGACGGCGTCTCCACCGGCGACGGCGCCTGGGCCACCTCGTCGGCGTGGTGGCAGGCGGCCAGGTGCCCGACACCGGCGTCGGCGGTCGGCGCCAACTCCGGCCGCTCCGAACGGCAGACGTCGGTGGCGAACGGGCACCGCGGGTTGAACGCGCACCCCGCCGGCACCCGGATCATGCTCGGCGGCTGGCCGATGATGGGCTTCAGCCGGTCGGTACGCCGGCGGTCAAGGCGGGCCAGGCTCGACAGCAGCCCGAGGGTGTAGGCGTGCCGGGGCCGGTAGTAGAGGTCGTCGGTGGTGGCCGTCTCCGCCACCCGGCCGGCGTACATCACCACCACCCGGTCGGCGTGGCCCGCCACCAGCCCCAGGTCGTGGGTGATGAGCACCACCGCCGTGCCCCGGGACGCCTGCAGCCGCAGCAGCAGGTCCATGATCTGGGCCTGGACGGTGACGTCCAACGCGGTGGTCGGCTCGTCGGCCAGCAGGACCGCCGGGTCCAACGCCAGGGCCATGGCGATCATGGCCCGCTGGCGCATCCCGCCCGAGAACTGGTGGGGGTACTCCCGGGCCCGTTGGGCGGGGTTGGGGATGCCGACCTCGGCCAGCAGGTCGACCGCCCGCTTGCGGGCCGCGATCCGGCCCACCTTCTCGTGGACCTGGATGACCTCCGCGATCTGGTGCCCGACGCGGAACACGGGGTTGAGCGAGGTCAGCGGGTCCTGGAAGATCATCGAGATCTCCTTGCCCCGGATGGCCCGCAGCTCCTTCTCGCCCGCGGTCAGCAGGTCCCGCCCGCCAAACATGATCCGCCCCGACTCGAACTTGCCCGGCGGCACCGGCACCAGGCCCATCACCGCCAGGGCCGACACCGACTTGCCCGACCCCGACTCCCCCACGATGCCGAGCGTCTCGCCCCGCCCCACCGACCAGCTCACCCCGTCGACCGCTTTGACCACGCCCGCGTCGGTGTGGAAGTGGACCCGCAGGTCCTCCACGCTCAGCAGCGGACCGTCCCCCGCGGGGACCGGCGAGGCGGGGACGACCCCGGGGGCCTCCTCCACAGTCGTCACCGCAGCCGCGGGTCCAGCGCGTCCCGGAGGCCGTCGCCCACGAATACGAAGCCGAGGACGGTGAAGACCACGGCCATGCTCGGGAAGAACCAGAGGAAGTCCTTGTAGCCGAAGAACTTCTGGCCGGCGGAGATCATGTTCCCCCAGTCGGGGACGTCGGGGGGCAGGCCCACCCCCAGATAGCTCAGGGACGCCTCGGCCACGATGGCGGTGGCCACGCTCACCATGGCGAACACCAGCACCGGCGCCATGCTGTTGGGCAGCACGTGGCGGGTGACGATCCGCCACTTCCCCGCGCCGAGGGAGCGGGCCGCCTCCACGTACTCGCTCTCCCGCACCGACAGGATCGAACTGCGCAGCAGGCGGGCGACGGTGGCCCAGCTGAAGATGCCCAGCGCCAGAATGACCGGCATCAGGCCGCGCCCCACCACCAGCACGATCACGATGGCCCCGATGATGAGGGGGAAGGCGAAGAAGATGTCGGCGACGCGCATGATGACGGCGTCCCATGCCTTCCCGAGGTAGCCCGACAGTGACCCCAGCACCACGCCGATGACGAGCGCCAGGAGGATGGCCGACAGCCCGACCACCACCGCGATCCGGCTCCCGTAGATGATCCGGCTGAGCTGGTCGCGCCCGTTCTCGTCGGTGCCCAGCCAGTGGGCCGACGACGGTTCGTCGAGCGTGTTGGACAGGTCCTGGACCTGGGGATCGTGGGGGGTGATGACGGGGGCGGTGATGGCGGTGAGGAACACGATCGCCACCATGGCCAGCCCCACCACCGCCAGCTTGTTGCGCATGAACCGCCGGCGCAGGTCGCCGAACTGGGTCTGGACCCGGATGCCGAGGGCGGTGGCTTGGGTCTCGGCCGCGCCGAAGCCCTGGGCGCTCGACTCCAGGGTGATCTCACCCGACCCTGGAGGGCCGACGTGAGGCGGGGCGACGTCGGTCATCCGTTACTCCAGCCGGATCCGGGGGTCGAGGACGGCGTAGGACAGGTCGACCAGCAGGTTGACCAGCACGAACACCCCCACGCCATAGGTGACCACGCCCAGCACGACGGGGTTGTCCTGCGACCGCACCGCGCTCACCAGGGCCAGCCCGATGCCATCCCAGTTGAAAATGGTCTCGGTGATGAGGGCGCCGCCGAGCATGGTGCCGAAGGTGATGCCCAGATAGGTGAGGACGGGGATGATCGAGTTGCGCAGGGCGTGCTTGAAGATGACGACCCGCTTCGACAGCCCCTTGGCGGTGGCAGTGCGGATGTAGTCGGCCCGCAGCACCTCCAGCATGGTCCCTCGCATGAGGCGCGCGACGAGGGCGGTGTCGACCGACGCCAGCGTCACCGCGGGCAGGATCAGGGCCTTCCAACCGCCCCGGGTGCCCTGGAGCGGCAACAGGTCGAAGTTGATGGCAAAGACCTGTTGGAAGGCGAGGCCGATCACGAAGGTGGGGATCCCGATGGCGATGGTGGTCGACAGCGTCACCAGGACGTCGAGGAACGAGTATCGGGAGACGGCGGCCACGATGCCGGCGATCAGACCGAGGCCGATCTGCACCGCGATGGCGGCCAGGCCCAGCTTGAGCGTGTTCCCCAGCTTCTCGCCCAGGATGTCGTTCACCGGCCGGCGGAAGGTGAACGACTCGCCCATGTCGCCCTGGGCCAGCCGCCCCACGTAGTTGACGTACTGGTTCGGCAACGGCTGGTCGAGCCCGTACCGCTTCTCCAGCAGCTCGCGGGTGGCTTCGTCGAGCTGCCGCCCCTCACCCTGCTGCGTCTGGATCGGGTCGCCGGGAACGACGTAGAGGCAGGCGAACAGGATGATGCTGGCCCCGAACAGGACCAGCACCATCTGCAGGAGACGTCGGATGACGTACCTGGCCATCGGGGCTTAGATCGCGACTGGGCCTGGGATCAGCCCTTGAGGCTGATGGTGGCCAGCGTCGGGTTCTCGAAGAAGTCGAGCTTGACGCCGGTCCATGTGGCTGCATCGAAGACCCGGTACTGGGTCCGGTAGAAGGTGGGGATGACGGCCTGATCCTGGCCGATGGCGAGCCTCTCCGCCGCTTGGGCCGCCGTCAGCCGGTCGGCGTCGTTCTTGGCCGCCCGCAGTTGCAGGATCAGGGCGTCGACCTGGGGGTTGCTGTAGCGGCTGTCGTTGTCCAGCGACTCGGTACCCAGGATGGGGAACAGGAAGTTCTCCGAGGTCGGGTAGTCGGAGCCCCAGCTGGCCCGGGCGATGTCGAACTCGCCCGCGTCCCGCTTGAGCAGGCTCTCGGCGAAGGGAACGCCGTCGAGGGTGACGACGACGCCCAGGTTCCGCTCCAGCTGGTCCTTCCACGCCTGGACCAGGGCCTCGTGGCCCCCGTCGTTGTTGTACAGCAGGCGCAGCGGGGTGCCGGGCGTGAGCCCGCCCTTGGCCGCCAGGTCCTTGGCCTTGGTCACGTCGTACGTGCAGTCGCCGCAGACGCCGTCCTGGTGGACGTCGCCGAAGGGCGGCGGCAGCAGGGCTGAGGCTGGTGTCAGCGAGCCCTGGAAGACGCCCTCGTTGATCGCCTCCCGGTCGATGGCCAGCGACACCGCCCGCCGGGCGTCGGGGTTGGCCAGGGGCCCGGTGGCGTCATTGGTCAGGATGTAATTGATGCCGAAGCGCTCGAACTTGAGGAAGCTGTCCTGGGGCTCGTACGTGTCCTTGGCCTGGGTGAACAGGCTGGGCGGCACCCGGGCGTAGTCGGCGTCGCCGGCGGTGAAGGCCCGGTACTCGGCCTCCAGCCGGCCCTGGGCCGGGAAGATCAGGAACTCGACGCCGTCCAGGCTGGCCTTGGCGCCGAAGTAGGTGTCGTTGCGGACCAGGGAAATGCCCTGGTTGTGCTCCCACTTGGTGCCCGGCTTGATCATGAAGGGGCCGTTGCCGATGGGCGCCTCGTTGTAGGTCTGGTTGTCGGCCGCGCCCGCCGCCTCGGGGACGGGGGCGAAGGCGGACAGCACGGTCCGCTTGTCGAACTCGCAGTCGCCCGCGCTGAGGTTCACCACGAGGGTCTGGGGGTCGGGAGCCGACAGCCCGGCAAAGGTGGTGGCCGTTTGGGGACTGCCGTGGAGCTCGTCGTAGCCCGCGATCCCGGACATGTGGTAGGCGACCTGGGACGCCGACGCGGCATTGGCGGTGCGGGTCCAGCCCCTGATGAACGACTCCGCGGTGACCGCCTCGCCGTTGCTGAACTGGCTCTGGCGGAGCTTGAAGTTCCACTGGGTGCAGTCGTCGTTGGGCGCCCACTCGGTGGCCACGCCCGGCTGCAGGGCCAGGCCCTTGGACTCGTCCAGGGCGACGAGGCCCACGAACAGGGCCTTGGCCACGTTCGTCCCCTCCGACTCTCGGACGCCGTAGGGGTCGATGGCCGCGGGCTCGCCGATGGGGACGCGGAACACTCCCCCCGTCCTGCCATCGCCCCCGCCGGACGTGCTGTCAACGGAGTCGTCGTCCGAGCTGCAGGCGGTGGCCAGAACCGCGACCGAGATCAGAACGACGGCCAGACGACCCAGCTGCCCTTTGCGTCCCATCGTGCAACCTCCTTGACCCAGCGGGTAGCCACGACGCGGAAAGATCCGTCGTGCAACCGACGCGCTACCTGCGCTCTACCCAGCGCGTCCCTCGATCATCCCGAGCCGAGAATCCGACGGCAGTCTGGCAGAGTCCTCTCCATCGTGCCGGGGGTGGGCACCCCGAACGGCCGGTGCGTCCCGGGGCTGAGCAGGAGTAGGCTGTCGTCCTTCGAACAAGGGCCGAGAAATGGCTCGACAGCAGGTTGGCATTGCCCCCCGAGTGGTTGCCCTCGGTGCCTCCGCGGGGGGAGTCGAGGCTCTCTCGACAGTCGTCAGCGGGTTCCCCCGCGACCTCCCGGCCGCCGTCCTCGTCGTCCTTCACGTCTCGTCGTGGGGCACGAGCGTGCTGCCCGACATCCTTACCCGCCGGGGCCCGCTCCCCGCCCGTCACGCGGTCGACGGTGAGCCGCTTCTCGCCGGCCGCGTCTACGTGGCCCCGCCCGACCGCCACCTCACCGTCGTGGCCGGGGCCGTCGGCCTCACCTGCGGCCCCAAGGAGAACGGCGTGCGACCCGCGGTCGACACCCTCTTCCGGTCGGCCGCCGCCGCCTACGGCTCCCGAGTGGTCGCGGTGGTGCTCTCGGGCACCCTGGCCGACGGGACAGCGGGGTTGGTGGCGGTGCGCGAGCACGGTGGCGTCACCATCGTCCAGGACCCGGAGGACGCCCTCTTCGCGAGCATGCCGGCCAGCGCCGTCCGCTCGTCGTGCCCCGACCACGTGCTCCCCGCCCCCGCCATCGCGGCGATGGTGACAGCGTGCTTCGAGGCCGACATCCGCGCCGGCCGGGCCGGATGACCGCCGCCGACGTCGAGACCGAAGCCGGCCTGGACGACCTCCTCGACTACGTCCGTCAGGCGCGGGGGTTCGACTTCAGCGCCTACAAGCGGCCCAGCCTCACCCGGAGGATCCAGAAGCGCATGCAGGCCGTCAGAGCCGAGGGCTACCCCGCCTACCAGGCGTTGCTCGAGGCCCAGCCGGACGAGTTCGCCGAGCTGTTCGACACCATCCTCATCAACGTCACCAGCTTCCTCCGCGACCGGGACGCCTGGGACCACCTGGCGGCGGCGGTCATCCCCCGGCTGCTCGCCGACCGCCCGCCGGACGCGCCCATCCGGGTGTGGTCGGCCGGCTGCGCGTCGGCCCAGGAGGTCTATTCCCTGGCCATGCTGCTGTGCGATGCGGTCGGCGACGACCGATTCCGGGAACAGGTCAAGATCTACGGCACCGACGCCGACGACGGCGCCCTCGATCAGGCCCGCCAGGCCCGCTATCCCCGGGCGGCCACGGCCGACGCAGTCGGCCCCGACCTGGTGAAGCGGTACTTCGAGGCCGACGGCGACAGCCTCGTGTTCCGCAAGGACCTGCGCCGGGCGGTGATCTTCGGCCGCCACGACCTCCTCCGCGACCCACCGATCTCCCGAGTCGACCTCCTCGTGTGCCGCAACACGCTCATGTACTTCAACGCCGACGCCCAGCGCCGGGTCCTCGGGAACTTCTCCTTCGCCCTCCGGGACGGGGGGTTCCTGTTCCTCGGCAAGTCCGAGGCGCTGGTCACCCGCACCAACCTGTTCGCCTCGGAGGACGCCAAGCACCACGTCTTCCAGAAGCGGCCGAGCGCGGGCAACGGACGGTCGCCGTCGCCCCGCCCTCCCTACCTGCTGAGGGGCGGGTCGCGCGGGACCGTGACCGAGTTGCTGGTCGACGCCTTCGAGACGGCCTCGGTGGCCCAGCTCATCGTCGGCGCCGACGGGACGCTGGAGGTGGCCAACCGCCACGCCCGCTCGCTGTTCGCCATCGGCCTGGCCCACGTCGGACGGCCGTTCAAGGACCTCGAGCTGTCGTACCGGCCGGTCGAGCTGCGGTCCCAGATCGAGCAGGTGCTGGCCGACCGGCGCCCGGTCGCCATCGGCGACGTCGCCTACGAGATGCCGAGTGGGGCGGTCGAGTTCCTCGACGTCCGCATCCTGCCCGTGGGCGGCGAGCTGAGCAGGGGCGTGAGCGTGACCTTCACCCAGGTCGGCCGGCAGAAGCTGCTGCGGGAGGAGCTGGAACGGGCGCAACGGGAGCTGGAGGCGGCCTACGACGACCTGCAGTCCACCGTGGAGGAGCTGGAGACGACCAACGAGGAGCTCCAGTCCACCAACGAGGAGCTGGAGACCACCAACGAGGAGCTGCACTCGACCAACGAGGAACTGGAGACGATGAACGAGGAGCTCCAGTCCACCAACGAGGAGCTGGAGACCACCAACGGGGAGATCCGGCGGCGCACGGCCGACCTCGACGAGGCCAACGCCTTCCTCCAGTCGATCCTCACCAGCCTGGGGTCAGGCGTGGCCGTCCTCGGGCGTGACCTCTCGGTGCGGGTGTGGAACGACCACGCCGAGGACCTCTGGGGGCTGCGGGCGGACGAGGTCCACGGCCGGCACTTCCTCAACCTCGACATTGGGCTCCCGGTGGGCGAGCTGCACCAACCCATCCGGTCGTGCCTCACCGGGCAGTCGGCGGCGGAGGCGGTGGTGCTCCCGGCCGTGAACCGGCGGGGCCGGTCGATCCGGTGCCAGGTGGCGATCACCCCCCTCCTCGACGGCGCGGCCACGCCCGACGGTGTCATCGTGCGCATGGACCGGGTCGACGACCATGGGTGACGGCATCGGCCACGACCCAGGCGTGTCGTGGGCGCTCGACAGCGAGACGATCCGCCAGTCCCGGGCCCGCCTGGCCGAGCTGCTGCGCAACCTGAACGAGGAGCCGCTGGCATCCAAGGACCACCTCCAGCGGGTGGTGGCCGAGCTGGGGCTCAACGTGGAGGAGCTTCCTCGTGGCCGAGGAGGAGCTGCGGGCCCAGACCGACGAGCTGGCCGCCTCCCGGGACGCCATCGACATGGAGCGCGAGCGCTACGGCGAGCTGTTCGAGTTCGCCCCCGACGCCTACCTCGTCACAGACGGGCTCGGCACCATCGCCGAGGCCAACGGTGCCGCCGCCCGGATGCTCGGGATCTCGTCTCGCTTCCTCGAGGGCAAGCTGCTGGTGAGCTTCGCCGAGGAGTCCTCCCGTCGCGACCTACGGGCTTTGCTCAACGAGCTGCGGACGGCCTCCACTATCGACGAGCGCTACATCCGCCTCCAGCCCCGCGATCGGCCCGCGTTCGTGGCGGCCATCCGGGCGGTCAGCCGCCCCGCCCCGGGGGCGGATTCGGTCCTGGTGCGGTGGATGGTGCGGGATGTCACGTCCCGGCTCGACCTGGAGGAGGAGATCCGCTTCCTGCACGTGGAGGTGGAGCTGCTGGCGGCGGTGGCCCGGGTGGCCCGCCTGACCGACGAGCCCCGGCCGGTGGACTCACTGCTGCAGTCGGTGATCGACCTCGCCGCCAGCGCCCTGCCCGGCTGCGAGCTGGGACTGGCCCTCACCGTCACCAGCCCCGGCGCCCGGGCCCGGGCCGAGAAGGGCGATGGCGACATCCTGGCCGCGTCCGGGGAGCGGGCCCGCCGACTCGACCGGGTGGAGGCCGACGACGGCGACGGACCGTGCGCCGCCGCCCGCCGCACAGGCACCGTCACCGAGGCCGACCTGGCCCGCTGCCAGCGGGACTGGCCCCGGTTCGGGCCCTCGCCGCCGACCTCGGCCTCGTCACCGCCATCGGCCTCCCCATCGAGACGGCGGCCCACACGGGAGCGATCAACGTGTTCGCCTTCGTCGAGCTGAGCCGGGAAGCCCGCCAGCTGCTGCCCCTGCTGGCCGACCAGGTCATGACCGCGGTCGCCAACGCCGAGCTGTACGAGAGCTCCCACGCCCTCGCCGTCCACCTGGAGCTGGCGCTCGAGAGCCGGGGCGTCATCGAGCGAGCCAAGGGCGTCCTCATCGCCCGCCAGGGCTGCGACCAGGATCAGGCGTTCGACATCCTGCGGCGGGCGTCGCAACGCCTCAACCGCAAGCTGCGTGACATCGCCACCGACCTGGTGACCAACGCCGCCACCGGCGAAGTGCCGGAGTGGGCGCCCTGGACGTCAGCAGTCGGCGGGATCGGCTCGGCCCCCGGTCGGACCGAACGGGCCCGGACCACCCGGGTCAACGGCCCGGTCCCCGTCCCGCCGGTGCCATCGTCCGACGGGCTGTCGGACCTCAGGTGACGCCTTCGGGCGGGAGGACGACGGTCTGGCCCGACTGGGCGCTGAGGCGGGCCGCGTCGAGGACCTCGAGGGTGAGGACCGCGTCGAGGGGGTCCACCGGAGGCGGGGCGCCGAGGCGGAGGGCGGCGGCGACGCCCTCGTAGAACCGGCCGTAGTCCCCGGGCTCGGTCGGCACCTGCGTCAGGCGGTCCTCCGTCCCGAGCGTCCCCCACCGGTCCGGCGGGGCCACGCCCCAGTCGGGCCCACCCGGCCGCTCGCCCCCCTTGAGCGCGTCCTCCTGGACGTCCATCCCCCAGACCTCGTAGCCCGCCTTCGAACCCAACACCCGGAACCGCGGCCCCGGGCGGGTCATCACCGAGCTGGCCCACAGGTGCGACCACGCCCCGCCGTCGTGCTCCACGGCCAGGAAGACGTCGTCGTCGACCTCCGCGCCCGGCCGCCGGCGGGCCACCTCGGCGTAGACCGACCGGGGCCGGCCGAGCAGCATGAGGGCCTGGTCGACCAGATGGCTGCCGAGGTCGAGGAGGATGCCTCCGCCCTCGGCAGGGTCGGCCCGCTCCCGCCAGGCGTCGATCGCCCGCTCCGGGCGCCACCGTTCGAACCGGGACTCGAACCGCCACACGTCGCCGAGCGCACGCTCGTCGGTCAGCCGGCGGACGGTGAGGAAGTCCCCGTCCCACCGCCGGTTGTGGAACACGGTCAGCAGCCGGTCCCGGCTGGCGGCCTCGGTGACCAGCCGTCGCCCTTCCGCCGCCGTCGGGGCGAGGGGCTTGTCGACCACGACCGCCAGGCCCGCCTCGAGGGCGGCGAGGGAGACGGACACGTGGGCCCGGTTGGGCGCCGCCACCACCGCCAGCTCGATCCCGAGGTCGGCGGCCGCGCCCCGCCACAGCTCATCCACGCTCGACAGGAGCACCGCCCCCGGGTGGGCCGCCGCCGCCCGTCGCCGCCGCTCGGGGTCGGCCGTGACGACGGCCGCCAGCTCCAGCCCGTCGACCGCCTCGATGAACGGGGCGTGGAAGGTCGCGCCGGCGAGCCCGTAGCCGACGAGGGCAGCACGAACCGGCCTCCCCCCCTGCGAACCGGTGACGTTTTTCGGCCCCGGCCACAGAAATCGTCACCGGTTCTCGCAGCCCGCGGCCGTCAGCGGGCGGTGCGGCCCCGGCGGGCGACGGCGTCGATGGTAACCGCCGCCAGCAGGACGAGGGCGGTGACCACGTACTTGCTGGCCGCGCTGTAGCCCTGCAGTCCCATCCCGTTGTCGATGGCCGCGATCACCAGTCCCCCGAGGACGGCGTGGATGGCCTTCCCCCGTCCCCCGAAGAGGCTCGTCCCCCCGATGACGGCGGCCGCCACCGCGTAGAGCACGAGGGTGCCGCCATCGAGCGACGTCGACACCGACCGCAGCCGGGAGGCGTAGACGATCCCGGCGATGCCGGCCGTGAACGAGGCCAGGGCGAAGGCCAGGGTGCGGATCCCGGCCAGGTTCACACCGGCCCGGCGGGCCGCCTCCGGGTTGCCGCCGATGGCGTAGATGTAGCGGCCGAACCGGGTGCGACCGAGCAGCAGTGACCACGCCACCAGCACGCCGAGGACGATGAGCACCACCCACGGCACACCTTTGATCGGCACCAGCCGGCCCCGGTCGGTGTTGCACACGACCACCACCACGATGGCGGCCAGGAAGGCGGCCCCGATCTTCAGCAGGGTGACGCTGGCGGGCGGGGCCACCAGGCCACTGTCCCTCCGCCGCTGGTCGCGCAGCCACATCCGGCCGCCGAACACCGCCGTGATCCCCAGCATCACGATCCACCCGGCGGCGGGCGACATGTTGCCGCTGGCCAGGTTGTTGATGACCTTGTCGTTGATCGGCAGCGACCCGCCCGTGCCCAGGATCATCAGCATCACGCCCTGCCAGCCGAGGAGGCCGGCCAGGGTGACCACGAACGCCGGCAGTCCGAGGCGGGTGATGATCGTCCCCTGGAAGGCGCCGATGGCGGCGCACACCAGGAGGGCCACGGGGATCGCCGCCCACCACGGCCAGCCGACCGACTGCCGGACCAGCTCGGCCATGACCACCCCGCCGATGCCGCTCACGAAGCCGATGGACAGGTCGATCTCGCCCAGCAGCAGGGGG
The DNA here is from genome assembly GCA_963801205.1 of uncultured Acidimicrobiia bacterium. Classification (GTDB taxonomy): domain Bacteria; phylum Actinomycetota; class Acidimicrobiia; order Acidimicrobiales; family AC-14; genus JAXDMK01. The sequence goes on along the minus strand of CAWDDV010000009.1, from coordinate 240,606 downwards.
AACACCATCCCCATGGCCAGGAGCATGTAGGCCGCCCCCTGGATGAGCAGGTTGACCATGTTCCCGGACGTGAGGAAGTTCGAGTTGAGCGACTGGAACAGGATCGAGATCAGGATCAGGCCGCCGACTACGGGCAGGACCCCGGTCTCGCCCGCCTTCATGCGAGCGAACGCGGCTCGGAGGTACTCGCCCAGCGAGTTGGCCATGATCTCGGGGGCGACGGCCAGGTCGGCCTGGGTGGCCGCCGCCTCGGACTGCTCCTCCTCCGCCTCCGGCTCGACGACGGCCGTCCCGTCGGTCGACTCCGGTCCTTCGATCTTGGTCATCGCCCGTCCCCCGTGCGAACGCCACCGTTGCGGGTCGAGACCCCGCTGGTCATGAGGTCGACCACGATCTGACGGTCGAGCTCGGCCGCCGGCTGGACCGCCACCATCTTCCCCAGGCGGAGGACGGCGATGCGGTCGGCCACCTCGAACACGTCGTTCATGTTGTGGGACACGATCATCACCGCCAGCCCCCGGTCGGCCAGGCGGCGGACGAGGTCGAGCACCATCCGCGTCTGGGCCACGCCCAGGGCCGCGGTGGGCTCGTCCATGATCACCAGCTTCGAGTTCCACAGGACGGCCTTGGCGATGGCCACCGACTGGCGCTGCCCACCGGACAACGACGCCACTGGCTGGCGGATCGAGCGCACGGTGGTCACCGCCAGGCTGCTGAGCGTCTCCCCCGCCGCCTTCTCCATGTCCTCCTCGGCCAGGGCCAGCCGGCGCCGCTTCTCCCGGCCCAGGAACATGTTCTGGACGATGTCGAGGTTGTCGCACAGGGCCAGGTCCTGGTGGACGGTCTCGATCCCCAGGGCGGACGCGTCCCGCGGGCTCTTGAGCTGGACGGGGTTGCCCTCCCACAGGATCTGACCCCCATCCGGGGTGTGGATGCCCGAGATGCACTTGATGAGCACCGACTTGCCGGCCCCGTTGTCGCCCACCAGCGCCGTGACCTGGCCGACGGGCACGTCGAAGGTGACGTCCGTGAGGGCCTGGACGGCCCCGAAGTGCTTCTGTACCCCTTCTAGCTGCAGGAGGGGTGCCCCGGCGCCCGCCGGTGATGGCGCCGGCGCCGGGGAGACCGCTCCTGGAACGACGTCCGTCGTCACCGCCGGGCTAACTGATGCCGGCAGCGGTGCAGGCGGCGGCCACCTCGCTGATGCACAGCTCGTCCTTGTTGACCGCCCCGTCCGCCACCACGGTGGCGGCCATGTTCTCGGCGGTGACCCACACCGGGCTGAGCAGCACCGAGGGGACGTCACCCCCGGCCTCGGAGTCCTCGGTGGAGCCGTTGACGAGGGCTGCCGGCGGGGTCTCCCCGGCTCGCAGGTAGATGGCGACCGCGGCCGCGGCCTGGGCCTCGAGGTAGATCGGCTTGTAGACCGTTCCGCACTGGTAGCCCTTGAGGATGTTCTGCAGGCCGGAGAGGGACGCGTCCTGGCCGGTCGTGGGGAACGTCTTGGCCGGGACGTTCTGCGCCTGCAGCACCGAGATCACGGCGTTGGCGTTGTCGTCGTTGGGGGTCACGACGGCGTTGGTCTCGGGGTGGGCGGTGAGCTGCTGCTGGAACGTGGTGGCGGCCACCGATGGGGTCCAGGTGCCCGGCGGTTCGGCCACCTTGGTGTAGGTGCCGTTGTCGAACAAGGGCTTGAGGACGCCGTTGTAGCCCTCGGCGAACAGGGTGGCGTTGTTGTCGGTGGGGTCGCCGTTCATGATCAGGACGTTGGGGTTGGCGACGTTCCACTCGGTGATGCAGTCGATCTCGCCCTGGCCGATGAGCTGGCCGACCTTGACGTTGTCGAAGCTGACGTAGATCCGGTCCGGCGGCCCCGCCCTTGGTGAGCCGGTCGTAGTCGATGACCTTCACGCCCTTGGACGCGGCGTTGGCCTCGATGGCGGCGCCGCTGCCCGAGTCGAGGGCGTCGACCAGCAGGACGCTGGCGCCCTCTGTGATGGCCGCCTCGGCCTGGGTCTGCATGGTGCTGGCGCTGCCCTGGGCGTTGTCGATCTTGTAGTCGCTCGACGTGAGCCCGGCCGCCTCGAACGCCTGGGCCAGGTAGGGGCGGTCGAAGGACTCGTACCGGGCCGACGTCGTGGTGTCGGGCAGGAGCACCGCGATCAGGCCCTCGCCCTGGGCGGCCAGGTCCTTGAGCTGGGCCATGGCCGAGAAGTCGGCGGTGAAGGAGGAGGCGGTGATGTTCACCGAGGTCCCGGTGCCGGCCGTGGTGTCGGTGGTCGCCTCGTCGTCGTCGTCGCTACCGCAGGCGGCCAGCATCACCACCGCCGTCCCGATCGCTAGGGCACGCTGAGCAGATCGCTTGAGCCGGACGTTCACGGACCCCCCTTTGTGGTGAAGCACACTCCTTCGGTTTGTAACCGCTGCGCAAGGATAGGGAAACACGATCGTCAAGTGCGCAACCGCCGCCCGTGTGAGGATGCGGACGTGAGCTTCTCAGCGCCGGTCCGCTTGCGGAAGGAGCCGCCCCGATTCCGTGCTGTGAACGTGCAACGGGTGGAGCGGATGAGGCCCCGGCTGGCCCGGGTAACGCTCGCCGGCGAGGAGCTGGAGGGCTTCACCGTCGACCAGCCGGCGGCGAGCGTCCGGCTGTTGCTCCCCTCGTCGGTTGGCAGCGAGCTGGTGATGCCGGCGTGGAACGGCAACGAGTTCCTCCTGCCCGACGGCAGCCGTCCGGCGATCCGGACGTTCACGCCGCGGCGGGTCGATGCCGGCTGCGCTCGAGCTCGACGTCGACGTCGTGCTGCACGGGAACGGGGTGGCGTCGGCGTGGGCGGCAGCGGCGGAGCCCGGCTGCCCGGCGGCCGTCTCCGGCCCGGGCCGGGTACGTGGTCGACGCGCGACGCGCCTGCGTTCTTGCTGGCGGGCGACGAGAGCGCGATCCCCGCCATCAGCCAGCTGCTGGAGGAGGTGCCGGCGTCGATGCCGGTGGAGGTCCACATCGAGGTGGCCGAGCCGACGGGCCGGATTCGGGTTGCCCGAACACCCGGGCGCGGTGGTGACGTGGCACGACCTGCCGGCGGGCGCGGTGGCGGGCGACGTCCTCGTGGCCGCGGTCGTGGGTGCGGACCTGGCCCCGGGCGCGAGGGTGTGGGTCGCGGGCGAGGCCGCCGCCGTCCAGCGCATCCGCCGCCACCTCTTCGAGGAGCGAGGCCTGCCCCGGTCCCAGGCGACGGTCCGCGGCTACTGGAAGCACGGCCGCGGCGGCGACGAGGACGAGTTGTGACCGGCTCGGTCTACGGGGAGTGGCTCGGAACCGCCGGGAGGAGGCGCGCCGGTCCCCGGTAGACGCCGGTCCAGGCGACGGACCCGTCGATCGGGCGACGGTAGAGCCGGCCGGCCATGGATGCCTTCAGGTCCTCGACCTCGATGAGGACCGCGACCGCCGGCTTGTCTCGATCTTCGAGGTTGTAGCGCTGCGCCCATCGTGACGGCCATCCGCCGAAGAAGCAGATTCGCTCGGCGAACGGGTGGAGGGGCCAGCCGAGAAGCGGAAGCCGCCAGCCCGTCGACGGACGTAGGTCCACCCAGCCGGGTGGCGCGTTCGCCGTCACCACGCGGGCGATCTCGGGTGAGGTGAAGTGCACCAGCGGCGACGACACCCGCCCAGTCCGGCGTACCGGGTAGAACGCCAGCGCCCCGAGGACGAGCACGGCCGATGCGAGGATCAAGCCCTCTGCTGCCCTCACGAGCACCCAAAGAGCATAGAGACGACCGTGTTCGAACCGGCTCCCCGCAGTGGGTCCCTCGCGGGTGGATCCTCCTCAAGCTTGGGCTCCGGCCGGTCGATGGTGGTCAAGTCAGGCGCCGTCGTGAGCGGCGTCACAAGAGGAGCGAATGGCACCAGACCGTGGCGGATGGTGGGGCCGTGAGAATGGTGGGCGTGATGGTGCGCATGCGTAGAACCAGCCCTGCCGGTCGCGCCGCGGTCTTCGTCGCCGCGCTCCTGGCGGCGACCAGCTGTGGCGACCCGGGGCAGGAATCGCCAGCGGCCGCGGGCCCGGAGGCGACAGCGTTCCTGCTCACCGCCGACGACATGCCGGGGTTTGTGACGCTCCCCCGACCATCCAACTGGCCGCCGGTCTACGCCGAATGTGGTGGCGAGGACACCCTGCTGCCGGGAGGAAGCTCGGGTGGTCACGGGGTGATCACGTTCTACCGCGACGATACGGCCCGGTTGCGCAAGCTCCAGGTCGACGGCGTGGAGTCCTACGCAGTCCTGGCGGAGACCGACGCCGATGCCCAGCGCACGATGGATGTCGTGGCCGACCCGGCTTTCCAGCGGTGCATGCAGGACGGTCTCGCGGTCGCGGAGGAGGAAACCGTCGAAAACGAGCAGGTCGTCGGCAGCTCGACTATCGACCTGGAGACGCCCGCCGTCGCCGACGAGGTGGTGGCGTTCCGCGTCACCGTCGACGAGGCGGAGCACCACTTCGACCATGAACTCACGGCGATCCGAAAGGGCCGCGCCCTGGCTTTCCTCTTCACCGGCCGTCTCGGATCGGACTCCTACCCCGACAGCGAGCGACAACGCCTGGCCGAGGCCATTGCGTCGCGGATGCCTTAGGTAGGAGGCGCCCTCGGTCGGGGCCCGGCCTCCGCCTGATTGTCAGGATTGGGCGCGGTAGCGAGCCAGGTGGGTGGCTACCACCTGGCTACCGCGATGGGGCAGCTCGTCCTCGGCCGTGGCCTCGTACACCTCGAGTGCCTCCCGGGCCTCGGACGAGCCGATCCGGGTGAGCGACTGCACCGCCTCGGCCGCAAGCAGGGGACTCAAGTCGGCCCGTCGTAACATCCCGGCGATGATCGGCGTGGCGGACTCGTCGGCGTGGCGACCGGCAGCGCGCAGGGCGCGCGCCGCGACATCAGGATCGTCGTCGGTCAGGAGCAGGGCGATGGTCTCCTTCGCCTGGGGGTGGCTCATCCAGCCCAGGAGCGCGACCGCATTCCCCCGTACCTGGCGTTTGGTCCCCGGATAGTCACCGAGTGCGACGTCGCAGGTGACGGTGACGGCCTCGTTCCCCCAGCTCTCGATGATCTCCGCCACCCCGGGGGGAACCTCGACGGCGGACAAGGTCACCAGCACTCGGGTCTCCATCTCGGTCGGCATGGCAGGGGCCTAGTTCGACGTATCCGGAGCGCCGCAGCTGATCCCCCCGAGGGGGCCGCTCGTCTTCGTCTTCCCTCGCTCGAAGCCGGAGGCCCCGATCCGCGCCCCGTCGATCTGGCCGGGCGGCAGGATCATCGAGTCGGACTTGTTCCAGTAGGGATACATCAGGAAGTCCTCGTGGCCGTCCTCGCAATCGGTGCCGAAGAAGGTTTTCGCCGCCTCCTCGTCGCTGTTCGGACACACGTGACGGAGACAGAGGGCGTGGCCCAGCTCGTGGGCCACGAGCTGGAGAAAGTCGATGTTCGACAACAAGTCGCCCCCGTTCTCACCGATGAAGGCCGGACCGCCACCGACCCAGGCGTAGGCCGTCGAAGTCTCCATCTGCTTGCAAAAGAAGACGTTGAGTACTCCCTTCACGCCGTGGGTCTCCGCGAACGCCCTGTCGTGAGCCCGGCGCACTTCGACGTCCTTCTCCTGCGGCCAGATGTTGGCCTGGATGTCATCGGTGGTCACGATGCCCACCGGCTGCACGAGCCTCGAACGCGATGCGGGCCTGCCCCCACGGGACGGTCAGCCCGTTCAGGCCACCTTCGACGAAGAGCGCCGCGATGTCGGCGGCCGAGCGTGGCGTCCCGATCGAGGGTGTTGTGCCGACCACCCGGAACGCGGCGCAACGGACGACGATCGTGTCGCCCACGCGGACGACACGCTCTCCTCGACTTTCACCGCCGTCATTGTTTCTGACCACGAGCCGGCGGACACCGCGCAGCGAACCCAACGGGGAGGTCGGGATCTTCACGTCGAGTTTGGTCCGTGTCGTCGCGGTGATCGGCAGCTCGAATTGGGAAGCCGGCGACACCGACCAATCCTGGGCGTACAGCCTGCAGCCAGCGGTGAAGGCGAGGCCGGTCACGCTGCGGGCCTCACCCTCGATCCAGCGGGTTCCGGCTGCGATCGCGTCGATCACGGGGAGCACGCGGATCATGGCCCGGTTGCTGCGCCGGGTGGACGCCCCCACCGGTCTGATGACGATGGGGTGGGTGCCGCCGAGGGCGTCGAGGGGGACGACCATCGTCGCCTTGGTGGTCGACTGGACGAAGGAGACGTTCGCCGGCTGCACCAATCCGTCGAAGTAGACGCGGTCCGTGGCGGGGAGGAAGTTGATGCCGGTGATGGTGACCGTGCCGCCGGGTTCGACGTCGATCGGGGAGACCTGGAGGATGTGGGGATTGGTCAGGACCTCGTTCCACTGTGCCTCGGTGATGGGGACGATCTGGATCGCGTCGCTCAACACGAGAGGCGCCCCGTCTCCCGGCCGACCCGTCGATGGTTCTACGACAGTGCCGCCGGGACCGTCATCGCCGTGGCGGTCGTCGTGCGAAGCGCAGAACACCGAACAGTCGGCCGAACCCGCCGGGCCCGCCCTCCCACCCACGCCCGGGACTCCCGGCACGCCGCCCGGTCCTCCCGCCCCGGGATGAACCAGGATGGTCGGCGGTTGGTCGGCGAGGGTGGCGATGCCGGCGCTGGTGGTCAGCAGCGTGACCCGCCCGCCGTGACCGCCATCGCCCCCCTGTCCCCCTCGACCGGCGTTCCCGCCCCGTCCGCCGTCGCCGCCGTAGCCCACTTCGCGGCAGCAGTTGAAGAAGCCGGAGTCGGAGTCGTGACCCTGGGCCCCGTCGCCTCCTCGGCCACCGTCCTGGCCCCTTCCACCCTCCCCGCCATCCTGCCCGGGGAGATCGATCGGCGGCAGGTTGTTCGTCGTGTCCAGCACGTAGAGCGTGACGACGGGAGCCGGCGTCTGGGCGTCAGCGCCGCCGTTGCGGGACGGATGGGGCTCGCGGTCCCCATCAGCGCCCCGCTGACCGTCCTGTCCCGCGGAACTGCCATTCGGGCCGGACTCGGCCGGGTTCGGCCAGTAGCTCCGGGGCCCGGTCGCGGTGGTTGCTCCCACGTGATCCGGGAACCGGCATCGTGCCGGATCGACTTGACGATCACCACGAGCTCACGGATCTCCCTGCCGATAACGATCGTTTGGCCGCGGATATCCCACTCACCAGCAAGAACGAACGCCATGTCGTGGAGCGTGTCGTTGGGCACGTAGTAGAGGACGGTGCCGCCGAGGATTCCGGAGAAGGCCCAGTTGTCGACTGCGGTCACTACGGCCGGCGACGGCGGCGGCGCGAGAGGCGCCACGTAGAGGCCGGTCCTCAGCACCGGGGCGGGGTTGAGCCTGAGCTTCCCGAGATCGCTGATACTGCAGACGCCGGCGGTCGCCAGGTACGTCCGGGCCAGGTCGAGCCACGTCCTCGCGTTCTCCGGGTACAGCACCCAATCCGGGACCGTCGCGCTGAGGCCGGGATTGGCCGTACTGAGCGCCTGGAGGACGGACTCGATGTCGTCGCGGGTCGACCGGACATGGGCGATGACGCCCGCGATCGTCTTCGACAGCGGGAACTCGCTCGTGATCTGGCCGGTGACCACGGTGCCGGAGGTCGAGCGAACGGTCAGCTGAACGGCCTCGCCGGCTCGTGCGAGCTCGGTGTCGACCGGGAAAGAAATGGCGCTGTGCCCGGAGAGTCGGTGCCGCTCGACTCGCCTCCCGTGACGTAGGACGACGTCGAGCTCGGCGTCGGCCGGGACGTCGAGGCTGAACTCGGCCACGCCGCCCGAACGTGGGAGGAACGAGCGGGTGAGGGCGGCGCCCTGGTCGAGGTCGAAGTCGTGCGTACGGATCCCCGAGGTCGGCGCCAGGCCCAGGAGCTGACGGGCCTCGTCGACGGCTCGGCCGAGCAACGGGCTGTCGAGCCGCCCCTCGACGAGATCGGGCGACCGTCGCACCCGATGGAGCAGGTCCTCGCCCTCCAGGCCAGCGAGCTCGTCGAGGGAAGTCACTCCGATCTCGGGGAGGAGGCGCCCGACCCACTGGAGCTCCCCCGGCAGGTCCTTGAACGGGCCGGGGCCCGGCTCGGGCAGGCCTTGACGAGGGTCACCCGGCTGTCGACGAGACGGTCGCCGAGGTGCCTCGGGTCGCCGGAGTCGGTGTCGTAGCAACTCCGGGCGCCGGCGCCGTCGTGGATGTCGACATGGAACCGGCTCGACGGAAGATCCTGGATCACGACTCGGCCGTTGACGACCGCGACCAGCCCGTCGTGGACGACGACTCCTCGCAAGCGGTCCGTCACGACGGCGTGGACCTGCTCGGCCGACGTGCCCTCGACGCGGAACCCGATAGAGGTCGGACCCTCCGGAGCCGGCCCCTCGAGGACGACGACCGACCGGGTGACGTCGTCGTCGCGGACTGTCAGTGTGAGCTCGCCCCGTCCGACACCCGCCGACGACGCCCGCAGCCGATATTCGCCCGGTTCGAGGTCGCGAGCCTGGAACCTCCGGGTGCCGGCATCGAGCGTGAGCGCGACTGGTCCGTTCGGACCCTCGACGATGACTGCGCCGCTCTTGACCCGAGCGCCGTCGGTGTCCTGCAGCCGGACGTCGAGCGCACCACGACCCCGGCTCCCCCGGAGCGGCGGCGTGGGCTCGAACATGCGGTGGAGTTGCTCCACGGCTTCGCCGGTCGCGTCGGCGGCCACGATCGCCCGTAGCGGCTGGATGCCCGCGGTCTCGACCTGGACATCGACGACGGGCGGCGGTGGCGGCCCGAAGGCGGCAACGGGCGGCGGCGGGACGGGAACGTAGCGAAGGCCGCGGGTGTCGGCGTGGACCCTCCGGACGGTGTCGACAGGGGGTTCCGACGACTCTCCGACGGAACCGTCCCCACAGCCACATCCGCCTGAGCTCGACCCTGACCGCCTCATGCCGCGGGCTGCCACCAACAGTGCGCCCGAGCAAGTGTCCGCCATACCTGCGCCGCCTCCCACTGGGCCCACCAGACCCGTCGGAGCATAGAACACGGGAGGTAACCACGTCCGTGGAGCCGCAGGCGGTGTGCGGACGCCGTCGCCGCGACGATCCGGTCAACTCTTGCGGATCGGATCGCCTGTGCCCCTGGCACGACTCGAACGTGCGACCCGCTGCTTAGAAGGATTCGGGTGACTGCTGCATCGGCCCAGGTCAGGCGGCATAGGTGGGCCATCGCAAGTCCCGCATGGCGCGGACATGGCGCGGCAAGAGGGTGTTGGCCCACACGTTCGATAAGCACGGCGACGACGCCTTCGATGGAGACGTCGTCGGGACGCGATGAAGTCCCGAGCCCGTGTCGTCTCCACCTTGTCGTCGGTGATCAATCGGCGGTGATCTCGGTGACGGCGGCCCGTGCCGAGGACTCGTCGACGATGGCCTTCTTGGCGGCGTAGGCGGCGACGAGGGCCTGCAGCGAGGTCGTTGACCGCCTGGGGAAGACCTCGCGAGACCTGGTGCACGGGGCGACGGCGTCGTCGGAGAACAGCGTGTCGGCCCTCCCGGCCAGCTTGAGGTGGTGGGCGACGTAGTTGGCCGTTTCGGCACCCGTCATCGGCGGCATGACGAAGCGCAGGGCGATGCGCTGGTCGAGTGCGGCGAAGGTCCCCAGCTTGATCGCCGCCGCAGAGTGGGGTGGCCGACGAGCAGGCAGGCAGGCGAACGCCGAGTGCGAGTCCTCTCGGCGTTGGTGCGCACGACGGAACTCCTCGAGCTGGTCGGCGGCCAGCAGGTGGGCCTCGTCGACGACCACCACGACGCGCTTTCCCCGCTCATGCTTCTCGGCCGCCAGCGCGTCGGCCGCCTGGGGGATCAGCGACGCCTTGTGGAAACGGGGCACACTGCCCAGGGCGCTGACGATGGCGGCGTAGAGGCCCCGGGCGCCGATGGCGGGGTTGCCCAGGTAGATGACGCTGTGGCGGAGCCGTCGAGGGCGGCGGTGGCGGCTCGGGCCGCGACGGTCTTGTCCGAGCCGACCTCGCCCGTGACCACGCCCAGGGCCCGCTCGGCGATGCGCCAGGCGATGCGGGCGACTGCCTCGCCGTGGCCGGCGGAGCGGTGCAGCATCTGGGGCGCCAGGTCGCGGCCGAACGGCATCCTCGTGAAGCCGTAGTGGGCCTGCAGGGCCGGGATGTCTAGAACCCCGGCCTCTCCGAAGGCAGGGGTTTCTAGACATCTACCACGAGGTGGACGTCCCTCTAGACGGGGCGGCAAATGGGCCGATTCCGCTCAGCCGGTACAGAGCTTGTAGTTACTGGGAGAGTAGGGCGGGCTCCAGTCGGTGCCCCAGATACCTGCACGGGCCATCCCTCTGCCATCAGGCACGGCCCAAAGCTGAGCGGGGTAGCCCCACCAGGGGCTGTGGACATGCCAGCCCGTGGCGCTGGCGTTCACCTGGAACTCGACGTAGTTGCTCGTGGTCCCAGCTCCGCCGTAGCGAGTGCCCGACCAGCACCAGCCGTGCGCACTGGCTGGTGGCGCGACCATGACGCTTGAAGCGAGAGCCAGGGCACCTACAGCTGAACTGACGAGCCCTTTCCTTATTGTCAACCTCATTAGTGCTCTACTTCCTTTCTTTGTGGGTGTTTTGGGATGGCCGTGTGAGCGAGGTGCTACTCAGCAGCCCTTCCAGCGGGTGACGTGGTCATGCGGGTAAGTCCGACCGCAGAATTGGGGCGGCACCGACTCCCACCAGCCGGAGGCGGTGTTGAGCCTGTGGACGCTCAGGTGGAGGTGGCAACCCGAGGCGTTCCCCGTGGCGCCGCTGTACCCAACGATGGTGTTCGTGCCGACGGTCGCCCCGGTGCCGACGTTGACCTGGCTGAGGTGCAGATAGCGGACGCGGTAGCGTGCGCCGTTGATCGTCTTCTGCATCTCGACCTGGTTGTTGTAGCCGCCGGTGGCTGTGACGGTCATCCCGTCGTAGAGGGCGTAGAGCCGCTTGCCGCACCCAGCCCCGGGGATCGCCCAGTCGGTCGCGTAGTAGTCGTTGTAGTGGACGCCGTTGGCGAAGTCGACGTGGTAGCCCTCGTTGTAGTAGCTGCCGGTGATCGCCCACGACTCGCTGTAGTGCCACGGGGAGGCCCCGTTTGGGGCCGCGTTGCCGTTCTGGTGCGCCTCAGCCGACGGGACGCCGAATAGGAGCGAGGCGACGGCGAGGACCGTCGCCCCTAACATCCGGAGCGGTCGGGCCGCTGGTCTTTGGAACATGCGTTGCCTCCTGGACGCCGTAGCCTGGTTCAGCACCCGTCATGACCGGCTTGACGGGGCGCCAGGCCCTGGCGCTTCTCCCTGGGGGTGGGCTCGGGTGACTTCTTGGTTCGCCGGGAGGTCGCTCTCCGCGGTGACGGCGGCGACCACCCGTTCCCTGCACGCCGCCAGATGCGCGCGTAGCGGCGACGCCGGGCATTGTCCCCAAGAGCTGCGACGCTCGCTCCACAGGTCCTTCAATAGGCCCAGTGGACCCGTCGACCCGGCCCCTCTGATTCCAACGTGATGGAGCGGGACGCCGAGCCGGTCGCGACCAGCGAAGCGCTCCGGCGCTGGCTGAACTTCACCATGGAAGGTGCCTTCCGCCGCAAAGTCATCGCCAAGGCGACGCTGATGGCGCGGCTGCGTGACGAGCTTGGCCCCATTGATTGGAGGGCTGCCCGAGGATGGAAGGGCGAGCCCTACCGGAAACTGCCTTTGCCGCGCTGTCCGTTCCGTGGCGATCGCTTGCGAGGGCTCCCTCGACGAGGGCGTGCGCCTGTGGCACGAAGCGCTGTCGCCCCGCCTCGTCGTACCCCACCGCCCCCGCGACCCCCACCAGATCCACGGCCGTGACGCGGAGCTGCGCCAGTGCGCCACCTTCCTCGCCGCGGCGCGAGCCCGAGGTGAGGCGGCGGCGGTGCTTGTCGTGGCGGAGAAGGGCGGGGGGAAGACGACGTTCGTCGACCATCTCGCCATGGCGGCGAGCGCGGAAGGCTTCGACGTTGCGTGGGCGGCCGAGGACCGATCAGGGATCAGCGCGTTGGAGGCCGCCATCGGGCTGACATTCGACGTGGGCGAAGGGATCCGTCTCTCGCTGGGCGACGCGGCGATGGAGCAACTTGAAGAGATCCGGACCGCCCGCCTGTCCGACGAACTGGCCGCTCGATCGAACAGGCGGCCCTATGTGATCGTCGTCGAGAACCTGCACGACGCCTCGGCCTCGATGTTCTTGGTAGTCCGCCGGCTGGCCTGCGTGGCGGCGCCCGTTGTACTCGTGTGCACGACGCGACCGGTTGACGCGGGCCATCCGAACGAGCAACACATCACCCTGCTGAGCGAGAAGGCTGCAGTCTTACCGCTGCCGCGCCTCGACCTCCAAGCGACGCTGCGGATGGCCGGCGAATGGGCCAGGGCGCTGCCGGCGAGCCTGCGACGGGCCCTCGGCGAGAAGGTGTTCGATCTCGCCGGTGGCCATCCGCGTCAGACCAGGGCGCTGCTCGAACGACACCTCGCTCCCGAAGGGGATTGGCGGCTTGGGTCCGACCTCCTTGCCGTAGAGCGCGACGGCAGGCTGACCGCGATCGAGCTGGAGAAGGACAAGCTCACAGCGCTCCCTCCCGAGACCGGCCGGGCCCTCCAGGCGGCGGCGGTGCTGGGCGTCACATTCGATCTCACGATGCTGCGACACGTCGCGAACGCAGCCAAGCTGGAGGCGGCGCTCAGCACGTCGTTGCTACCCGCCGTTGAGCGGGGCGTCGTGCGGCCCGTCGACGCAGCGACCTACGCCTTCACGCACGAAGCAGTCTGGGAAGCAGCCCGGGCGCTGACCTCGCCGCTTATGTCCCGGGACCTGAACGTCGCCGCCGCCGAGGGGCTGCGGTCCGCCGAGGGCCGGAGGTGGGTGCCCGATCCGATGACTCACGCCCGGGCGACCCTCCGGCACTTGCGAGACGCTCGCCCGGAGAGCAGCGCCATGACGCACGCCCTTGTTGCCTGGGCCCTGCGGACGATCGACCTCGCTATAGAGACCTTCGACCTTGAGGTCGCGGCCATGGCGCTCAAGACCGCCATGGCCGTTCTCCCGGAGAACGAGAGCGAGCACCCAGCCGTGCGAACGGCGCTCAGCAGAGTGTCGGCCATGCTTCCCGCTGCCCGAACGCGGCGCGCAGCCATAGAGGAATCGATGGGGCTGCTACGTGTGGGCAAGGTGCGAGATCCCGACCTGTTGGCCGATCTTGCCAATTCCCTCGCCTTCCAAGGCATATTCGCCCGGCCCGACCCGGGCATCCTGGACCTCTGCCTCGCCGCTCTCGACGAGATTCCCGCCGACCGCCTAGACCTCCGATCCCGCATCGAGGGGGCGCTGTCCTTCCTCCTCGTTTGGACCGGCCAGCGCCACCTCCCCGACGGCACGCCCGTCGAGGCCCTGAACGATCGGGCTCTGTCGAACGCCCTCGCCGCGGACGACGGAAGGGCGCTCTTCGCTGCGCGGGAAGCCCGAAACTCCATCCTCGCGACGATCTCGGGCGCCGAGAAGCTCTTGGAGAACGCAATGGCGATTCGGGAGCCGACGGGGGCCTTCAACAGCGCGCTGCTCACGGCCCACCTCCGCCTCGGCAACCGGCGGGACTTCGACCGCGCGCTAGAGAGTTTCCGCGACGAGCGGAACGCTCGCAACCCGTTGTGGCACAGAGCGATGTGCGCCCAGTTCGACGCCCTCGTCGCTTTCATGGCGGGCGATCTCAAGCGAGCGGCGATCCACGTCGACGTGGTCGGCAGCGTCGCTCGCGGAGCCGACGACGACAACTTCGCCCTGCTTCACTTTGGCGAGACAATGTGGCTGCACTACGAACGGAACGACCTGGCTGGGTTCAGGCAAGCCACTGGCCTGGAGGACGGGCTGCTAACGGGGATGATCGTCGCCTTCGCCCTTTTTCAGGCGTGCCCTGGCGGTGACCGGGGTGCAGCGCAGGCCATCGTCGACCGGTTATTGGCCCATGGGCTCGAGAACGTCCCCCGGGACATGACATGGACCGCGGTGCTCGCGCTCATGGCGGAGACCGCGGCCTTCCTTAGGGACCGCGGCGCAGCAACTGCCCTGTTCAATGAACTTCGCGCATTCTCAGGCGAGATGGTCGTGGTGGCGAACGGCTTCCTGTGCTTCGGGGCGGCCGACCGCTACCTCGGCACGTTGGCCGACCTCGCCGGGCTCCCGTTTGACGTGGTCGAGCAGTATTTTGATCAAGCAGAGGCATTGGAGCACACGTTGGCGGCACCCGCTCTGGAAGCTCGAACGCGGTACTGGTACGCGCGTTCGCTGGCCAGTCATGGCCGGTCAGCCGACGCCTTGCTGGTCCTAGAAGAGGCTCTTGCGGATCTACCCGAGCAACTTGTCGCACTCCGTTCCTGGATGCGATCGCTTCAACGGCGGCTACAGCGCAAGGGCGACACCGAGTGAAGCTCTTGGTCTCAGGCCCCCTCCGGTCTTCACAGCTCACCCTTCGGCCTGCGGCACCTAGTGGGTACGTCCCCGAAAAGGACTCGGATGGCGAAGGAGTGGTCCCATTGGACTCTTCCCTCACCAGCCGCGCCGTTGGCGTCACCGTCTTAACTTAACGACCGTGTGTTGCGACGGTGCCAATTCGCCGTTGAACCCGCCCTGTGCTGGCGGGTCAGTCTTTCGGCAGTGGTTGCCATCCGCGTCCCGGTATCGCGAGCCTTTGCCGGCTGGCAGCCGGTCGCCGACCGGTTCGTCGCCGAGCGCCGCACCAACGCAGGGACTCAGCGAGAAAAAGTTCCAGACCCGGGTTGAACCATCGCCCTGGGGTCGCCTGCGTGACCTTCGCTTTTTGCGGCCCTGGCAGGACTCGAACCTGCGCCGTACTGCTTAGAAGCTGATCGGTCGGCGATCGCGAAACCGCAGGTCAGCGGCCATTTTCTGCCCCTCTCGGAGGCGCTATGGCGCGGGCAGGCGCGGTGCCGAGGCCCGCGCCGACCGGTAGCTGCGGTCGAGGGAGACAGTGAGCGCCTCCTCCAGCGCCGGGAAGAGGTGGCCGTAGGTGTTGTAGGTCACCGTGATCGACGAGTGGCCCAGCCGCTTCATCACCGCCAGCGGGTGCGCCGGTGGGTCGGCGTTGATGAGCAGGGCGGCGCAGGTATGGCGCATGTCGTGGAAGCGGACGGATTGCGGGAGGCCAGCGGCGGCTAGACCTGGCTTGAAGTGGCGGCGATAGAAGTTGTGGTGCCGGAGCGGGCCGCCTCCGGTCGCGGTGAACACGAAGTCGTCCGGCCGGTGCGGACGGTCGGCCAGGTAGACGCCCAGCTCGTCGGCAAGGGTTCGAGGGACAGGGACGCCTCGGCGCTCGAAGGTCTTGGGCGGGCCGTAGACGAGACCGTGGCCGGTCACCTCGGCCACAGTCTCGACGACGTCAGCCCGACCTCGACCCAGATCGAGGCGACCGACCCGGAGAGCGCCGATCTCGCCTGCCCGCAGGCCGGTGAGCGCGGCGAAGCGCACGAGGAGCCCGTACTCGGGCCGCCGCATGGCGTCGGCGAGCGCGAGGACCTGATCCATCGTGAGGAAGGCCATCTCCACCGGCTCCGACCGGGCCACGCGAATACCGGCACAGGGGTTCGCTCGCAGCGCCCCGCCCTCGACGGCGGCGGCCAGGACAAGGCGCAGGATCTTGCGGGCGGATCGAACGGTTCCGGGACCCGCGCCGGCTCCCCGAAGCTCAGTCAGGAACTGGCGGACGTGCACTGTCTCGATCCGGCCCACCTGCCAGCCGCCGAAGTGCGGCAGGACGTTGACCCGCAGCATCGACTCGTAGCCGACGCGGGTCTTGGGTCGAAGGTCGGCGGTACTCGCCAGCCATTCGGCAGCCCACCGGTCGAACTTGGTGCGAGCCAGCGCCGGCTGCAGGTACTCGCCGCGCACGACATCGGCCTCTACGGTCTTGGCGAACGACCGAGCGTCCTCCGCTCGCCGGAAGGTCCGCTTGCGGGGTCGGCCATTCGGGTCGCGGTAACGAACGTCGTACGCGACGCCTTTCGCCAGTGGACGTTTGGTGATGGACGCCATGCCGCCCTTCCTCAAATCGAGGATGAGGGGGCGATGGCCCCGAGGCGCCTAGGCGCGGTACGACCAGGATATCCAACCGGGGTAGACCACCTGCCGGCGCTTCAGGCGGCCGGCGGCCTGCGAGCGGCGTCGACCCAAGCATCGATCTCGGCTGGGTCGAACCGCAGGAGATGCCCGAACTTCAGGAACGGAATCCTCCTCTCGGCCACCAGGCGACGGACGTAGCGGTGGTTCACGCCGAGGCGGACAGCGGTGGCCGGGAGGTCGATGAGGGTGGATGGTCTGTTCGAGCGGGCTGCCATGGATTCCTCCGGATGATCGTCGTCACCCTCACTAGGCCGCTGGTGACCACGGAATCTCGCGGCGCGCTACCGGGTGAGGCGCCTGGCTGGCTGCTGGCGCCCTGGAACGAGGCCAGCCTGGCGGACATGCGCCGGGCCGGGTCGTCGTCCAGCGGTGGGAGGACGGACTCCGGCAAGGCCATCCCTGCCGCCCGATGGAGCTGGTCCCGCACGGCATGGGCGGTGGTGGCGTTGGGTGGTCTGGTGATGGCGGCGGCGAAGGCTTCCTCGGCGTCCTCCACCCCGCTGCGGTCGAGCATCCACGCCACATTGCGGCCGCGACCTCGGGTCATGGCCACGTAGATGCCGGCCCGGGTGCTGGCCGGCTCCACCACGCAGATGCCGTGGTCGACGGTGACGCCCTGGTTGCCGTAGCCGGTGACGGCCCAACCAAGCTCGACATGACGGCCGACGTAGCGGGCGGGCAGGCGAACGCTGCCCCGCCTCGTATCGGAAACGATCAGCGATCCGTCCGGGTCGATGGCGGTGACCGTCCACGTCTGGCGGTTGCGCACTGCGGTGCCGTCGGTCGTCACCAGACGGGCGTCGTTACGCCTAGTCGCCACCTGGTCGCCCAGGAATACCGATGTTCCGTCGGCCAACGCGAGCGATGGCCCTTGCCGGCGGGGGTTTCGTCGGCGCTGGATCTCGACGTTGATGGCCCGGGCCGTCCCGGTCGATGCGGTCGTGATGGCCACGGTGTCGCCCGGTACGGCTAGCCGCTCGTATTGCCGCGCCACACGGTCGGCCATCAGCGTCGGGTGGACCGTTGCCAGCCTTTGGCGCTGGGAGTACTCGGTGGCGGCCGCCCGGTCGCCTCGGCGAAGGAGCAAGCTCGCCTCGGCCTGCCATGGCTCCGAGAACCGCCGGACCTCCGCCAGATCGTGTGTCGGGAACGTGGCACACCAGTGGGCAAAGATCCCGCCGCGTCCCACGGCTGGCAGCTGAGCCGGATCGCCTACACAGACCAGCCGCCACCCGTAACGGTCAGCGAGGGCCACCAGGCGGCTCAGGTCCTCGGTCGAGGCCATCCCGGCCTCATCGAGGATGAGCGTCGTTCCCGGCCGTAGCTGCCACTCAGGCTGCGGGGCGTCGAGGTCGCGGTGCTCGTGCAGGAGCTTGGCCAGCGTTGTGGCCGGCGAGTCGGTCTCGCGCGCCAACACGTCCGCGGCCTTCCCCGAGGGCGCCAGACCCGCAACCGCCCGGCCTTGCTGGCGAAGGCTCTCGACCGCCGAGGCGAGCATCGTCGTCTTTCCGGCACCGGCCGGTCCCACGACGAGCACCAATCGCTGGTCGCCGGCGACCTTCAGGGAGGCCATCGCCTGTGCCTCCTCGGATACAACCGGCAGCCGAGGCCCGACGTTGGCCCGGGCCCAGGTCATCAGCTGGGTCTCCTGCGCGAGCACGGCCGGGGCGGTGAGCCGGCGGTCGACGACATGCTCACTGATTGGCCGACCGTCCCGCCGGCAGGCGACCCCAGGAGCCGCTGGCGGATGCAGCTCGACGCAGCGAGTGGCGGCCGCTCTCGCTCAGCTCGTCGATGAGTCGCATGATCTCGGTGGCCGTGCCGGCGACCTCGGCCGGCAGGCGGGCGGCAATCTCCCGCGCCAGATCTGCGCGGAGCCAGGTCGAGGACGACGACGCCAACGCGACCAGCGCTTGAGCGATCACGGCCTCCTCGTTCCAGGTGGTCGTCCCCGGGAGCCGACGCTGCCCGTCGGGTAGCGAGACAGTGTCGATTCCAGCCTCGGCCGCTCGGGCCAGCCACTCGCTACGCAACCGTCCGGCATCAACCGGCTCGTACTTCCCCGGCCTGCTGTCGAGTACCGCGTCACGCTCCAGGCGGTACAAGGTGCGGGCGTCGGGCGTGGCGCCGTCGTGGTCGTCGACCCAGGCGGCGACCAGCTCCGCGACCTTCGCTTCCACCTGCGCGTTGCGCTGCGAGAAGAGCGTCAGGAGATCTCCCGACACTCCGTCGATGTCGGCGTGGCCTTCGGAAACGTGGCCCCAGGAGACCCCAAGGCGAGCCGACAACTCCGACCGCAGGACCGCCGCGTACACCCAGCCGATGGACCGTTGCTGCTGCTTGAGGAAGCGGGCGTCGAGCGAGAGCCATTTCCCGGTCGGGTCTTGGACCTTGGCCCAGACGATGGCGTGGGTGTGCAGCTGCGGGTCGACTTCCCGGCTCGTGTGCTGACGGAACAGCGCCGCCGTCAATCCCTGAGTATCAACTTGGTCGACGCCATCGGTGCCCCGCCGAGTCACGGCGCCGTGGTCCTGCAGCCACCCCAGCGCAGCGACCACTGCCGCATCGTGGGCAGCCAGCACCTCGGCCTGAACCCAAGGGTCGGGGCTCAGGGCCCAGAGCACCGAGACGCTCTTGGGCGCGGAGAAGGTGGCGTCGAAGGCGCGGGCCGACTTGGGGCCGAACCCGCGGCCGACGGGTCGGCCATCTCCGGGATGGCGAGCCTGAAGCATCTCGGCCAGCTGCTCGGGCCTGACCTCGCCCGCCAGCCCGGCGGCGCGACATCCCTCGCCCCACCATCGACCCGGCGGCTCGTTCGGGTCGAGGTAGTAGTCGATCGGCCCTCTGCTCACACCGTCCCGATGGAGCTGGTCCGCCGCCAGCCCGGCGTAGTAGCCGACCAGGCCCGCAACCCCGGTCCTGCCGGACTTGAGCGTCGTCGCCCGCATCACCGCCGGCGTCCCGCGGGAGGCAATGCACTCGTCTGTTGGCAACGGGGGTCGATGCATTACCTAGGCCGATGAGCAGGTCGAGATCTCGCGTCAGACGCTGAATTTCTCGGTGGGGAGGCTCGTCGGCGGTCGAGCCTGCAAGGGTCCGGGGCCGTGGCCGCGGGCCGGGTAGCTGGCGGTGCCGGTTCCTACTCGTCGCCGATGAGCAGGCTCTCGATCCGGTTGCGGTGGACGGCGTGGATCATTGGGCCGGCGGCGGCGCAGGCGGCGGCGATCGCGTCGAGGTTGTCGATGAACCGACTGGGCCATGTCCGCGGCGGTAAGGTTCTGGTTCGAGAGGCAGAAGCAACGGACTCGGCTGGCCTTGACAGCCTCCCGCTCAGCCGGGTTGTAGCGGACTCGGGTGTCCTTCATGAACACGACCCAGCCGCGGGCGCCAGCCAAGTCCAGCCACTCCTCGTCGGTGACCGTCTCGTCGGCTGGGGTGCCGTAGTGCTCGGCCAGCGTGGTCAACCGGATGCCGGCCGCCCGCAGAAGCGCCGGGACCTTGATACGGCCGAGGCTGCGGTCGAGGAAGAGATCAGGCAGCGCGTCGGGATGCGACACGCAGCACGTCCTCGAGCTGGTCGACCGGCACGCCGAACTCGGCTGAGAGCTCGTCGAGCGACTCACCGGCCCAGAACCGATGGAGGACGTCATCGACGCGTGCGCCGCCCCGCTCGAAGACCGGCGCGCCGAACGACCGGGTGGGATCAGCCACGACCTCGGCACGCTCGTAGACGGGCACGTGGATCAGCGAGGCATAGCCGTCCGCGGCATACTCGATCCTCCGCAGGTAGTCCTCGATGACGGCGGCGAACACCCGTTGGCCGCTGCGCACGACCACGAGGTTCAGCGCCGCGTCCCCCTCGGCTGTGTCCCGCCTGGCGTCGCCGTAGTCGAAGAGCAGCTCGGCCCCGTCGGTGTACAGCTTGCGGGACGCAAGCGCGTGGTCGACGCCGATCCCTCGCTGGAGCTGGTCGAGCGCCGGCCGGATGCGCTGCAACGGCACCCCACTGCGCCGGACGGCGGCAAGCACGAGGGCTTCCGCCAGACCGACGAAGGGAATGGTGGGCTGTGCCGCATTGGCCGGAACCAGACTGGTGATGACGGCGTCGCCGACGACGTCGGGGCGGTCCTGGCCACGCCGCACGTACCCCTTCGCCCAGGTGGCCAGTGTCGAGCGAGGAACGTCGATGATGCGCGCTGCCTCGGCCACTGTGTACAGCGGCACGTCGAACCGGCTCCGGTCAGTCGTCGTCAAGGGCGGGAACCTCCTCGCAACTATTCAACCAGTGGCGACCATAGGTCGGTCGCCCCGGAAGCAGCGGCCATACACGAGCAATCCCGGATGGGACGCTTGCCCTGACCCGAGCCCGATGCTCCACTCGGACTCCTGCCCGAGGCACTGGGATTGAAGTCAGCACCGCCGGACGCAGGATGCAATAGTCTGACACCCCATGCTGGTGACGCCCCAGCGACCCTCGACGAGTGTTGTGGGCCAACAATGGCTCGCGAACTTTCCGGACACCGACCGTCCATTAGCGGCGCAGCTGCTCGACTCCCTGACACTGGTGTCGGAGGCCACGTTCCTCACGCGGCTCAAAGCGCTCCTACGCAGTGCCGTGAAATGTGTCGCTCCATCGCCCGTCGCCCTCATCCCCATTGGGCGGCCCCTCGTAGAACCTCTATTGAGAGCCTACAGGGATGTCGGGAGCGAGGACATCATTCTAACCGCGTGCCGTGACGTTTGGAACGTCTATCCAGACCAAGTCGCTCCGGGATGGACTCTGGACCATCTCCGCGAAAGTCGGGTTCGGACTATCGTATTTGTCACAGACCTAATAGGGTCCGGGACGGAGGCCCTTTCGTTCATACAGAAGTGGCGCGCCAGCCCAACTATCAAGAGCTGGGAATCTCGGCATTACCTAAGGTATGAGATCGTTACCTACGGCTTGACGTCGCTCGGAGAATCCCGATTCCCCTCTTCCAGACATTCTATCTCCGCTTACGATCGTTCGTGTGATCTCTCGGCAGCAGAGCTTCGCACCGACAATGGTGGAGCGTTTAGAAATCTATGCCAAGCATACGCGAAGGGATTGGCTCGCCCGCTTGGCTACGAGGGAGCGGGGGCGCTGCTGATCCTCCAGCACACAACGCCCAATACTTTGCCCAGAGTCTTCCTTAGACGCACCAAGTCTTGGTTTCCACTTGTGGATCGTCTAACAAGTCCAGATCAGCAGCCAATTTCTGTCTGCATGGGCTGGGAACCAGGATCCCGACTCATCGATGCTGCTCTCAACCTCTCCGCTGGCCGCCTCTCGCCTGGGTGGCTCACTACCGTTCCCGCAAGACGCTTGGGACTGTTGTGCTACCTGCTTGCCTGCGACAAGGGGCTACGCGAGGTGAGAGATATAGCACAACTTCTCCTCCTTCCGGAACCCACGGTCATAAGGCTTGAGGCCGAGGCAGTAGCCTTGGAGTTGATGAATTCTGACCGCACACCTACCAAGAAATTCCGACGAGAACTGAGGTCGGCGTTTGACGAGCAGCGTCCGATCGATCGGAATCTTCAGAGTCCGACGGAACCATACTTTCCGCGCTTCACTCGCACTTTCGGATAGTATGACGTGGTAGGAGGTTCCGGGTACTTAGTGACCCATCAACGAGGGCCTAGGAGTGCCCTCTGGGCGGCGCACATATATGCGTTGCTTTGGATGATGGTCCGCAGGGCTTCGCCCCGGCGCACGGCTCACTGGTCCTGCGAGGGGCTTGGGTGACCCGTGCGCCAGCACGGCCTCGGTCAGTCGAAGGTAAGTGACCGGAACCTCCGACCATCAGTACCGTCGCGCCGCAACCGAGATTGGGTTGCAGGCTTGGCAGGTCGATCGTGCCCTCCGCGAATCGGCAGAGGCGTCCCGTCGGCACGTGCAACCAGTTTGGTCGCTGGGCCACTTGGCGTACCAGAGCCGAGTCCCCTACAAGCTTCTCCGAAAGGTTGTCGCGAGAAGTTGTGATCCGTACACCGATCTAACGGTCTCTCGGCCATTCCGGAAGACACGGCGACTGCTATCCGTTCCGAACGTGAGTCTTAAGGCCACCCAGCGATGGATACACGATGCGATCCTGTCACGAGATGGTTGGCAGCACCAGCGGTCCTTTGGCTTTGAGCCAGGCTGTTCCACGCTCCGCTGCCGCGTCCCAGCACATCGGATGTACATGGCTGGTCAAGATGGATTTGCTTGACTTCTTCCATTCTATAGACGAGCGCGCCGTGAATGCGCATTTCCTTGCTCTCGGGTATAACCGCCTAGTATCATTTGAGATGGCAAGGGTATGCACCAGGATAATACCTGGCAGGGGTGCGACCCTTGCCGACCTCGGGAGGTACTTGGTAATTCCGCAGTACTCTCATGATCATGTCGGCGTACTTCCGCAAGGCGCGCCAAGCAGTGGGCTTCTCGCGAACCGAGCGGCATGGGAACTAGATAACCGCCTCCAGGAGTTCAGCGACAGTCGCCAGCTCGTCTATACGCGCTATGCAGACGATCTCTGTTTCTCAGCCGCTTCGCAGTTTCGACGACCGACTGCCGCCTCGGTCGTACAGGAGGTCCGGCGAACAGCTGAACGACTGGGCTTTCGTGTGAATCCGGCCAAGACACGAATCGTCCCACCTGGGGCACGCCCCCTTATCCTCGGTCTACACGTGCTTGAGGACAGAGTTGGCTTGCCCCACGAGTTCCGCCGACGAATGGATCAGATTATCCACGGCGTGTCGAAGTACGGCCCGGTCTCCTACTCCGATAATCACAGGTTTCAGGGAAGGGCAGGCTTTCTGAATCACGTTAACGGACTCATTGCATACGTTCAGGGTATTGATCCTGACCTCGCGGCGACACTCAAGGCAGAGTGGGAGGCCGCACTGAAGCATTGGGGAGTTGAGCTGACGTCAAGTGTCTAGACTCGGTGCGGCAAATATGCAATGAGTGAGCGAAACCCTGAGCCATTCCCGCTTGGTCGGTTAAGGCAGCGTTACGAAAGCTGACTCTGGCCAAGTTGGACTCGAATACCTTCGGCCGCCTGCCCAAGGAGTGCAGCCAGGCCAGTCTATTCTGAATCCTCGGGCGGCCGAAACACCTCTACCTCGGGCGGCAGGTCCGCTGCAAGATGGTCTG
Source organism: uncultured Acidimicrobiia bacterium (assembly GCA_963801205.1). GTDB lineage: Bacteria > Actinomycetota > Acidimicrobiia > Acidimicrobiales > AC-14 > JAXDMK01. The sequence continues at coordinate 217,215 of CAWDDV010000009.1, read as the reverse complement.
GAAGATAGTGCGGGTACTTTTCTCTAAGGAACGCCACCGCCTGATCTCCATCGGGGTCGTACTCAAGTTGATCCCGAATGAAGCGAAGGCGATGTTTGCAGTCGGCCGTGATCTCGGCCCACCGGCGTACCCAAACCCGAATTCCGTCCTTCCCATCGTCAATCAAGCCAGGTGGCTTGTCGCGCTGACTAGCTCGTCGCTGGGCTCGATCATCGAGATCTGTCGCGACAAGCACAAAATCCCAGGACACGGTAGCAATATCGAAACGGCTATCCTCCGCCACCGTCTTCGCGTAGTCCTCGATCTGCGCAAGTTCCTGGCGACCTACCACGATCGACGGACGCTTGATCTCGACGACGAGGTGCTCGCGACGGTTCCGATTGAGTTCAAGCGCTCGGCCAAATAGAAAGTCGATTCGGCGCGGCTTCCCATCGGCATCCGTAACCGAACCAGCCACGAGTTCCTTCCGGCCAAGAAGGGCGATGTGGGCCTTCAGGAGTGCGGTGAGACTTCGATCGGATACGTGCATTGAGAATTCCTCGCCAAATAGCCAGGTCTCATTCTCGATCATCTTGTGAAGATGCGCCCTCTCGAGAACCTTCGAGGCATGGGCGGGGTCGAACAGCAGCATCTCCAGACCGGCGAGGAATTCAAGACGCCCGGTCACGAGCCGCATCGCGTCGACTAGTGCCGTAAGCGACGTTCGCTCGAGGAGTTGACGAAACTCCTCCATCTTGGCCTGAGGAAGCTTGAGTACCTCTCGGAATATGACCTCAAGAGAGGACGGATCATGCTCGACGGCGACACGGATAGCGCTCAGGCTAAGGGCTTTCGCCTGCCGGTCCTCGATACGGTTCACAGCCTCGGAGGCAGTAACCGCCACGTAGTTGAATAGCGCCTGCTCCGCCTGTCCGAGGGCATCCAACGGATCTTCAGGGTATGGGTACACGTCTTCCCGCGCCACTCCTGAACAACGGTCTTCGTGTCGTCAACCCGTCGCTCCCGGAAATGGCTACGAATCAACTCGCGTGCCGCCTCTACTGCTGGGCCGACTTCATCATTTCCCATTTCCGCTAGGGGCAGCAGGGTCTCATGCACACGGAAGCCGGCCCATCGGACGTAAGCCGTGAAATTGAACCCGGGTGCGTGAACCCTAACAGCGGACTCGTGCAGGGTCGCACCGTTCTCGTCGCACAGATAGAGCGCTCTCTCGACACCCTCTCGCCATTCGATAACAGTGACAATCACCGGTCCGTAGGGATTGGGGTAGTCAACTACTAGCTCGTCCCGTCTAAGGATAAGATCGTCAACCCGGAGGGGATTACCGTCGAGGGTGACATTTACTCCTGGGTATTCAGTAAGGTACAGGGCCAGAAGGTTCGCAAGGTCTCGCGATGCGCCAGCAGAAACCAGAACGTCAGGCTGCTTACCACCGACGATTACGGTCACGGTCGTGCCTGGATTCTCATCCGTCGATTCAGGGCCAGACCAATCATATTCATCCAGGCGCTGGTCGGACATCACTAGCCGCACCTTCTTATTTGGCTCGTTGTCCTTTCCCGCCACGACCGACTCCCAGACGGCTCGTTGACCAATCGAGAAGGCCCTCCATCGACCCTGGCCCTTATCTCCATGCAGGATTCGCTCGCCATCACGCGTCTTCCGATTCGCGGCGTGGTGCTTCCACGACCCCCCAACGTGGCTGAAGAGTTCTGCAATTTCTTCGGCTGCGAATCCATGTCCGTTGTCCGCGACTACGACCTCATCGACGGCCCCGAGCGCCCCCAGCCGAATCTCGATCGCAACAGTTGTCGCGTTGGCGTCGACGCTGTTCCACACAAGCTCGGCGAGACCGTGGACTGGCCTCGTACCTACAAGCCGGGCGAGGTGGTCGTTGGCGGCAGCGATCTTCCCAGTCGGCATGGTCTGATTGTCCCTTGAAGGTGTGACAACGGCCGAGGCCGATCGTAGGCCCGCGTTCGTCTGCCCACATGGCGCGATTACGGCGCGACGCCGCGCGCCATGGAGGAGATTCGAGGGTTCCTGCGGTCAATGCCGCCCGACGAGAAATAGCCCCTGACCTGCAGTTTTACCTGTGCCCCCGGCAGGACTCGAACCTGCGACCCGCTGCTTAGAAGGCAGCCGCTCTATCCAGCTGAGCTACAGGGGCGGGACGTATGGCCTCTGACCTGCGGTTCTACGAGCTACCAGTCAGAGTACTGCGTACACATGCTCGTTCAATGGACGGACATTCGGCCATACCGAGGCGGCCACGATTTCTCCAAGGGTAGGCGACGCCGCCGGCCTTGCGCCGTCTTGGACCCGGCTTCGCGGGCGACGAACCAGTCCCCGAGATCCTCACCCACTGGAGCCCACACGGTTCGGGGCAGCCCGCCGACAGTTGCAAAGCGGTGGCGGTCCCGTTGCACCGCTTCCTTACCCTCCCCCCATGACACGGGGGGCAACAGGGAGTGGGACCGTCCAGAAGCCGAGTCGAGGTGGCGCTCGTTGGGTGGGATCGGTCGTGGTTGCCTTAGCCTCGATCCACCGATCGGTAGGGGGTAGAGCGAGCCGCGTATCCGCGTGAAAGTGCCTCTGAGCTGGGACGATGACGGTGTCGAAGTCGCCCTAGTCCACCGGCTCAGGAGGCACTTTCAGTGAGTGGAGTATCGCACGGGATCGACCGCGTTGTGGTGAGGTTCGATGACCCCAACCTGGTGCCCAACGCCGGTCTCCTGCTCATCGGCACGCTGGTGGTTCGTCTCGGCCTGGAGACCTTGATCGACTCGACCGTGCGCCTCGGTCGCCGGGTCGGTGGGTCCCGGCCGGGCCGCAAGGTGCTTACCCTGGTGCACGCCATCGTGGCCGGTGCCAGCCACATCGACCATGCCGGCATGCTGCGGGCCGGCGCCACCCAGGTCGTGTTGCCGCATCGGGTGATGGCCCCCTCGACGCTGGGCACATTCCTGCGCTCGTTCACCTTCGGCCACGTCCGCCAGCTCGAGGCCGTGGTGGGCAAGGCCCTGGAGCGGGCGTGGGCGGCGGGCGCGGGGCCGGGCTCGGCCCGCCTGGTGATCGACGTCGACTCCACCGTCTGCGAGGTGGCCGGCAAGGCCAAGGCGGGGGCGAGCTACGCCTACACCAAGGTGCTGGGCTACCACCCGATCCTGGCCTCTCGGGCCGACACCGGTGAGGTCCTGCACGCCCGCCTGCGCACCGGCTCGGCCAACACCGCCCGGGGCACCAAGCGCTTCGTGGAGGAGCTCGTCGCCCGGGTCCGCCGGGCGGGGGCGAGCGGTGAGATCGTGGCCCGCTTCGACTCCGGGTACTGGTCCAACGACACCATCGCCGTGCTCGGTCGCCTCGAAGTGCGCTACACGATGGCGGTGCGGACCAGGACAAAGGGCCTGGCCAGCGTCATCGCCGCCATCGACGAGGGCGCCTGGGTGGCCATCGCCTACCCCGCCGGGGGCGAAGCCCAGGTGGCGGAGTGCGTCTACAACCAGCGCCGCTTGGTCGTGCGCCGCACCCGCCTGACGACGCCGGCCCAGGCCCGGCTGTGGCCCGACTGGCGACACTTCGGTTTCCTCACCGACCTCGGTGGCACCGCGGTGGATGTCGATGCCTTCCACCGCCGCCACGCCGTCGTGGAGCTCGCCATCCGTGACCTCAAGGAGGGCGCCGGGCTCGAACACGTTCCCTCGGGGAGCTTCTCGGCCAACGGCGCCTGGCTGTGCTGCGCGGTGCTGGCCCACAACCTGATCCGCTGGACCACCACCATCGGCCGGCCCGGCCCCGTCACCGAGCTGACCGTCGCCCGCACGGTGCGCACGCAGCTCATCGCCATGCCGGCACGGCTGATCAACCGCTCCGGCACGCCGACGCTGCGCTGCCCAACCGGCTGGCCGTGGGCTCGTCAGTTCGCCGAGATCCTCACCCGCCTGCGGGCGCTGCAACCGGCTCCCGGGTAGTCACATCCCGGCGGTGGGGCGCCACCGCGGACCGCAGGACGAGCGCTGACATCCCGACCACCGCCAACCCCTCTGGTCGAACGCGCCCACGGCGACGACCGACGCCTGGATCACCTCATCGTCGAGCCAAAGTCACCGGTGCCTGCCGTTGCCGGCCCCGGGCCCGGAACGAAATCGGTGGATCGAGGCTTAGGGGTGATGGCCGGGCTGTGGTCGCCCCCCAGCGCGTCGGCCGCCGTCGCTCCCCGTTGGATCACTGCGGCCCAATGGCCGGTGACGGACAGCAATCAGCTGAGAGCTCCGAGCGGGGCGGCCACGCTCGCCGACGGGAGGGTGTTCGTCCCCGGCACCGCCTCCGAGGGGGGCAGCCACATCTACGATCCCGCCACGAACGGGTGGTCGGCGGCGCCGGCCTATCCGAACAGCCGTAGCGGAGCGGCGTCGGCGGCGATCCTCGGCGGCAAGGTGCTGCTCACCAGCGGCGTCATCGACGGCACTGTCCCCCTCGGCACTCCCACGTCCGATAGCCAGCTCTACGACCCGGGGACCAACTCGTGGCGGGCCGCGGCTCCGATCCCGGTCGCCCGCCGCGACGCGGCGGCGGCGGCTCTTCCCGGCGGTGGTGTTCTCGTGACCGGGGGTTACGACTACAACGGGCCGATCGCGGACACCCAGATCTACAACCCGGATTTCAACGCCTGGTCGGCCGCGGCGCCGCTTCCCGCGCCTCGCGCCGACGCGGTGGCCGTGGCCATCGGGGGAGGCAAGGTCCTGGTCACAGGTGGCTTCGGCTGCGAGAACTCGACCCCATCGTGCATCTTCACCGAGTACACCATGCTCTTCGATAGCCAGATCTACGACTTCCAGACAAACACCTGGTCGTCGGGGCCTCAGATTCCCTGGCCAGCGCGCCGCGGCGCGGCGGCCGCGCCGCTTCCCAGCGGCCGGGCGCTGGTGGTCGGCGGCACCTCGGTCCTGAACGACGCAGGCTCGTACATCCCCGACGCCCTGATCTACGACCCGCCGACCAACTCGTGGTCGCGCACGGCCGACCTGCCCCGGAACCGGGCGTGGAGCGTGGCCGCCCCGCTCCTGGACGGCTCGATCTTCGTGACGCACGGGATGTTCGTGGACAATGGCAGCAGGTTCTGGGACCTCACCAGCAACGTGTACACGGTCGCCGGCGCTCCGAACGCGTCGATCACGAGCCCACCCAACGGGGCGACGTACGAGGTCAACCAGGTCGGGGGCACCACCGTCGTCCCCGACGTCAACTTCTCGTGCACCGCCGGCGACAGCGGAACGTTGCTGCCCGGCCTCCGGGGATGCAGCGCCAGCATCGACGGAGGAGCGCCGATCGGCAGCGGGAAGCGGCCTCCGGGCACGATCGGCGTCCACACCATCGTGGTGACCGCGGCCGGCGCCGACAGCCAGCGCACCTCGGTGACCCGCACCTACACCGTCAAGCTCAAGCCCCCTCCGACCATCTCCATCACCACGCCGCCCGACGGCGCCACCTACATCGCCCTCCAACTGCCGAATTCCCAGTTCTCCTGTACCGCGGGAGCGGGGACGAACCTGAAGGCGGGGCTCGACGGATGCAGCGCGCGGTTTGACGGAAGCCCTACCCCGAAGCCCACCAACACACTGTTGCCGGGCACCATCGGTTCCCACACCATGGTGGTGACGGCGGCCCAGACCGACGGGCAGACCACATCGGTGACCCGCAGCTACACCGTCAAGCCGGGACCGCCGCTCGCCGTCATCAACACCCCGACTGACCTCGCCGTCTACACCGTCGGATCGGTTCCGAATGCCAACATCTACTGCCAGGCGGGGGTGGGTGTGAACCTGAAGCCTGGGCTCGATGGCTGCAGCGCCACCATCGACGGAGGCGCCCGGTTCGGGAACGACGCGCCGCTGAACGCAACGGTCGGGTCCCACACCATCGTGTTGACGGCGACCCAGACCGACGCTCAGAGCAAGTCGGTGACACACAGCTACACCGTCAAGGCGCCGCCGCCGCGGCCGACCGTGTCCATCACCAGCCCCGCCAGCGGTGCCGAGTTCGCCGCGGGGTCGGTGCCGACCGCGCAGTTCACCTGCGCGGCCGGGACAGGCGGGACGTTGAAGCCCGGTCTCGACGGCTGCAACGGCGTCTTCGACTTCGGGTCGACGAAGGTGGCCAGCGGGACTCCCCTGGCGAACGCGCTCGGGGTCCACGTCCTGGTCGTGACCGCCACCGACACGCTCGGGCAGACCAGCGACTTCTTCTACCACGTCTATGCGGTGAACGGCCCGGTCACCGGTACGCCTCCGACCGTGACGATCACGACCCCGCAGCCCTACGCCGCCTTCGCCGCCGGGTCGGTCCCCGCGGCCCAGTTCACCTGTACGAAGGGTTCGGGGCAGGCGCTGCGGACCTTCGCGTGGGTCACCGATCCGAACCTCCAATAGCAGGGGTGCCACGCCGAGATCGACGGAGTTGTCGTGTTGGACGGCCCGACACCCGCCAGCAGCGTCCCCCTCGCGACTTCGATCGGGCCCCACGAGATCACGGTGGTGGCGGTCGACAACAGCGCGCAGCAGACCCGGAAGACGCACACCTACTACGTCAACGGCCCAATCACCGGCCCGCCTCCGAGCGTGTCGATCACCACCCCGCCCGACGGTGCCGTGTACGCCGAGGGGTCGGTGCCGGCAGCGGTGTTCTCCTGCACCGCCGGCCAGGGCTCGACGCTACGGCCCGGCCTCCATGGCTGCAGCGCCACCATCGACGGGGCTCCGGCCGTGGGTAGCGGTACGCCGCTCGCGGCATCGCTCGGCGCCCACACGATCGGGGTGGCAGCGACCGACCTGAGTGGGCAGCGGACCTGGGTGTGGCGCTCGTACACCGTGAACGACACTCCCACCATCTCGAATATCGCCGATCGGGTCACCAACGGGCCCACTCCGGCCATCGCCTTCACCGTGGGCGACAAGGTGACTCCCGTCGGCAACCTCACGGTCACCGCCACCTCCTCCAACCTGACGCTCGTACCTGCGGCCCACATCGTCATGGGCGGCTCGGGCTCCAACCGCACCGTGCAGGTCACTCCTGCGGCTGGCCAGTCAGGCACCGCCACCATCACCATGACCGTGAGCGACGGGACGAAGACAGCTTCGGACACCTTCGTCCTCACCGTGGAAATCACCCCGCCCACCTGCGCCGTGACCGCCATCCACCGCCCGGGTCCCTCCGGGCGGGACGAGATCGACTTCACCGCCCAAGACGTCGGCAGCGGCATCGCCACCATCGCCATCACCACCGCCGTCAACATCGTGACGCCGGTGCCCGTTACGTTCACGGTCGGTACGACCTCGCCAGTCAAGTTCAGCGCAACGAAGGCGGACCAGAGCAAGAGCGCCCGAATCGCGGTGGTTGTCACCGACGTCGGCGGGAATCAGTCGTCGTGCTACTGACTCGGCGTTGTGCCGAGACCCCACCGGGCAGCTGCGACGATCGCCCCACCGGGAACGCGGGCTGGAGCTGCTTGCGCCTATGCCATGCTGGGTGCGCCGCTTGGTGGCCGTAGCTCAGTTGGTTAGAGCGCCAGGTTGTGGTCCTGGAAGTCGGGGGTTCGAGTCCCCTCGGTCACCCGCAAACAACAATGCGCCTCTAGCTCAATTGGCAGAGCAGCGGACTCTTAATCCGCGGGTTCAGGGTTCGAGTCCCTGGGGGCGCACCGACAAAAGCCCAGGTCAGGACGCTGCCGTGTCCGGCTGAGGCCCGATTCTCGTCCCCTCGCCCGCTTATCCGCCCGCTTATCCAGAAGCGATAAACACTAGCTAAACTGGTGACGTGACGCCGAGCGAGGAGCGGTTCCGGGCCAAGGTCCGCCAGCAGGGAGACCACGAGGTGTGGTCCGGCGCCCGGGACGCCCGAGGCACGGGACTGGTCCGCATCGACGGCTCGCTGCGCACCGTGCAGCGTGCCGCCTGGGAGTTCGCCCACGGTCCCCTTCCTCCCCGAGCCCGCGTGCTGGCCTGTCCGGACGAGCGTGCCTGTGTGCGACTCGACCACCTCCGACTTGACCGGTCGCAGACGGTGGCGCGAGCGGCATCCCCCACGTCGCGAACGCGGCAGCGGGTCGAAGCGCGAGGTAAGGCCGGGCGTGTGGGAGCTGGCTGTCAGTCTCGGCCCCGGGCCCGACGGTCGCACCCGCCGTCGCTACCGTACGATCCTCGGCGACGAAGGTGACGCCAACCAAGCCCTTGCCGACCTGGCCGAGACCGCCCACGGGCCCAGTCGCCTCGGCGACCTGCGGGTGCCGGAGCTCCTCGATCGCTACCTCACCTGGCTCGACGACGGAAGCGGCGCAGCTCCGATAGAGAGTCACCGCAGGATCGCCGACACGGTCATCGAACCCGCCTTCGGTCGCCAGTTCGCGGCCCTCCTCGACACCGCCGACATCGATGGTCTGCTGCGGGCAGCACACCAGGACGGCGCGTCGCGTCAAGAACTGACGGAGATCCTCGCACTCCTCGCTCAGACCTACCGCTGGGCGCGAGGTCGGCAGTGGACGACGCGAAACCCGACAACGGACATCCGGATCCGTGACATCGTCGGCTGAATCCGGTGTCGGCTCGACCGCTTACACACCGGCCTCCAGCGTCGGCTGGCGAGAGGCGCCGAACGCCGGCTCGCGATGCGTGTCCTTGGAGGCGGCCGCCCGTACTGTCTTTGCGTGGCTTGCGAGGACTGCGGCAAACCCGACGCCAACACGTGGTTGAGCAATGTGCTCGTCTGTGACCGTTGCTACGACAAGCGCATCGCCGAGTACACCGGATTTCCCCGTCTCCCCGATCCGCCGCCGCCCGTGCTGCTTTGCGGGCCTGACGGACGCGATCACCGCCTCCGGTTCAAGATCTGGCGAGCGCCGACGGGGATCGAGGTGCAACTGGAGGAGACGGAGGTGCCCGTCGGCGAGGGGTACCGGTTCGCCGTGCTCGGCGACCACGACGGCGAAGTCCGGGCTCTCGTCGCCCGGGTGCGAACCCTGGCTGAGTCCGAGATCGGGAGGCTCTATCTCGAACGGGCCCGCCACCGGGAGGGCTGGGCCCTCCGGGACGACGAGGTGGCGGGGCAGCTCGTCTGGGACGACGAGGGCGACCACGGAAAGCCCTACTGCGTGATCATCGACGGGCGCACCCTGAGCTGGGAGGAGCTCGGGAGGGCGCTCGAGTCCTATGAGGGCTGGCGGTTCCGCCTCGTGATCGAAGACTCGATCGACGACGCCCGCACCGGACGCGGACATCTTCGAGCTGCCGCGGCCATAGGCAGCGGGCCGGAACCCACCAGTGGGTGAGCACCGTCCGAGTCTGGACGCGCGGGTGGTGCGCGCCGCCGAGGCGGCCCTGGCCGCGCAAGGCTACGTCAGCCCGATCGACGTGCTCATCGGCGTCGGCTGGCTGACGCCCCAGGCCGTTGACCAGTGGCGCCAGGGGCGGGCCGAGGACCTGGAGCGGGTGGTCCAGGTGAACCTGCACAAGCTGTCCGCAGCCATGGCCATCTTCCGGCGGTGGGCCGGCGGCCGGGGCCTGCACCCGAGCGAGACGGCCTACGTCGCCCGGACCAGGGACCGCCGTCAGCTCCGGTTCAGCCGCAGCGGTGACGCCGGGATCGAGGCTGCCTACCGGACGCATTGGGTGTCACCCGAGCTGTCGGAGGCCAAGCGCCGCCGGATTGAGGAGCGGCAGAGTGCTGTCCCCGACCTCGTCGTCATCTCCGCCCTCAAAACCTGGACATGCACGGGGTGCTCGGGGTCCGGTGAGCGGCTGATCATGGAGGGACCGGGGCCGGTGTGCCTCGTCTGTGCCGACCTCGACCACCTGGTGTTCCTGCCCGCCGGCAACACCGCGCTGACCCGCCGGGCGAAGAAGGCGAGTGCGCTCTCCGCGGTCGTGGTGCGCTTCAGCCGGTCGCGTGGCCGCTACGAGCGTCAGGGCCTCCTCGTCGAGGAAGCGGCGCTCGACCAGGCCGAGCAGGAGTGCCTGGCCGACGAGGACGGCCGCAGCCGACGTCGCCACCGCGACGAGCAGCGCCGCGCCGAGCAGGACCTCGAGTTCCAGGCCGAGCTCGCAACCGAGGTCAGACGGCTGTTTCCCGGATGCCCGCCAGCCCGCGCCGAGGCCATCGCGCGGCACGCCGGCGCCCGGCGCAGTGGCCGGATCGGACGGAGCGCCGCTGGTCGTGCCCTCGACCCCGAGGCCGTCACCCTCGCAGTCGTCGCCTCCGTGCGGCACCTCGACACCCCCTACGACGCCTTGCTGATGTCGGGAGTCGCCCGCGCTGATGCCCGGGCGCAGGTCATCGATCAGGTCGGGGCTGTGCTGGACTCTTGGAGGTTCGCTGTCGTCCGCTGAGGCGGCGCCCCGCCACGACCACATCGAGCCCTGATCGCCACCTGCCGGACGGCTGCCCGGTGACCGGCTGGGTGCGCAAGCTGGTTAGGCGACCGCTGTGCGGAGAAGCTGACGATGGCGGCTGATCGGCCCGGGAAGGGGGCGAACATGAACGATCTCGCCGTCAATGTCAGCCACCTGGGCGACCGCGTTTGCGGTAGTCGATCCGACGACGATCCACGCCCCCTCAACGATGCGCGACTGGTCGGAGGCCTCGTCGAGGAAGCCCCACGGCAGGCCCGTGTCATCCTCGGAGGCCAGATCAAGCGGCAGATCGATGGGAAGAGCGTCCACTCACGTCTCCAGGGGGCTGGACTCGTCTTCATGGTAGGGGTTCTCAAGAGTGTCGTGCTCGCAATCGGAGAGCCCCTGGAGGAGCTCATCGAGCTCGGCGTGGGCCAACGTGACGTGCGGCGTGCGGAACGTCGGCACCACCTCGATCCCCGCCGCCTCGAGTGCCGCGCGTCGGAACGTTCGGACTCTCGTCCACTCGATCAATCGCGTCTCGCAGAGTGCGTCGACTTCAGCAGCGTCACGCGCGAGGAAGCCGGAGACCCCGTACCGGTTCCAGTCAAGGAAGCGCCGGCGAAACCGTCGGGCGTCTGCCGTGAGCACCTCGGTTGGATCCTCGCCGCGAATGACGACAATTGCGTCATCCGGGATGGGCCCGCTGCGGATCCTCGGCACGGCCTCCGGCATCGCCGAATTCTGTCAGCGTCCCCACCACCGAGCGAGAGTCGCCAACCCTCCTCAGTGTCTTCTCGGTGCACAAAGTCGAGCAGGCGGACGCGGATCGACGACATTCGCGGCTCGTGGGCCCGGGGCCAAGCGCACAACCCACGGCCCGCCGACCACGACGATCGTCGAGCAGGCGGGAGGGGGACATGCGCTCGGAAGGTACCGACGCAATGGGACACCCCATCTATGGGTCGGCCCGTGAGGGGCGCACCGGGCGACGGCTGAGGTCGACTTGAGCCCCGGCGAGCCCGATCTGGAATGTGCGCTGGCCGCTTCAGAGATTGGTTTCGACCCGATCCCGTCCCAAATGGCTTCGCTTTGACACTGACCGCCGACCCAGACCCCGTGAAACGAGCCAACCCACGATGGCACCCGGAACAACGCAGGCGAGGACCTCCTGAGCGGCTCGCCCGGGACCGCGGCTGGGCGACGCCATGTCCCACCCCGCCTGTGTCTGCTCCACGCGGATCACGCTCTCCCGCATCCCGAGCCAGCGCCGTTCCACCTCGAATCGCTGGGCGTCGATCTCGCGCACCCGGACGCTCGTTCCCGGCCACCGGTACTTGCCGCTCTCCGCGACGGCCACTGGCTTGGCGGCCTCGAATGTCGGGTAGCTGGGCGGTGCGACGTCGATGAACTGGCCGAACAGGTAGACCCAGGCCACCACGGCCACGAGCAAGCCCACCGCAACCCCGGCGAGCACCGGGATGACCGGGCTTCGTCGGATCAGCACGGAACCCAGAATGGCACGCTCGCCGTGCTGGGCTCGTCGTCGATGTGTGCCTGTCCCGGATTGGTGGGGTCACCTGCCTGATCGAGGATTCGCTTGAGGAGTTCCTCCGCCTTCACGTCTCCGCGGCGCAGCTTGATGCCGAGGTCGATGGCGATGCGACCACTGCGAACGTCCTGCTCGGACGCTCCAGGGTTGCCGTCCTGTTCGTTGCAGGACAATGCCGTGTTCGCCACTCGTGGATGGAAGTAGCCCGTCGCCAGGAACCCGACGAAGTGTCGAGACGGGCTGCGAAGGGAGTCGTCGTCAGAATGGCCGTCGCTGTCGACGATGTCCTTGCGGAAGTGGGAGGTCCCAAGGATCTCTTGAGGGGGGTGCTCCACGCGGTTCGGTCCCTCGGGCAAAAAGGTGATCGGATGCCGGCCGGGGTCGAGGCCGGCGAGTTGCTCGCTCGCCTCGCGCACGAAGTCGTCGTTGCTGCAGCCGGCACCGTCTCCCGTGCACTTGGCGTCGGCCGCGAAGTCTCTAAGGCTCTTCAGCATCTTGTCGAATGCCGCCCCGACAAGAGGGTCGGTCCCGTCCCTGACTTCGTCGCCGTCGGACCTGCCATCCCCGTCCGTGTCGGTGACGAACGGTTTCGTTCCCCGAGCCTTCTCCTGGGAGTCCGAGAGTCCGTCACCATCCGTGTCGGCCAGCCGGGGATCGCTGAATACGAGGTTCCAGGTGAAGTCGGGGCCGAGAAAATCGAGGACCTCGGGTCCGATCTCGGCGCTGTCTGACAGTCCGTCACCGTCGGTGTCGGCCAACGTCGGATCGGAGGTGTAGCGCTTGCCGTAGAAGGGCCCGGAGATGGCGCCGTTGCGTTCCTGGCAGTCCGTCAGCCCGTCGCCGTCGGTGTCGGTCCCGTCGTCCACGTTGTTGTGATGGATCTCGTCGAAGGCGGCGGCCAGTTGGCTGGCGTCGGCGACCGGGAAGTACTGGCCGCCCGTCCCGCTGGCGATGTCGCGCAGCAACGTCTCGTTGACGGCCGATCCGAGCCCGATCGTGTAGATGGTGATCGACTTCGACTTGGCTTCGGTGGTGAGGTCGGAGGAGTAGGACCCATCGCCATCGGTGAGCAGTACCATCACCCGAGCCGGATCACCCTGGGCGCCGAGCGAGTCGATCCCGGTCCGGACGCCGGCACCGATGTCCGTGCTGCCGGAGTCGTCGATGGTGTCGATGGCCGCCTTGAGCGCGGCCTTGTCCGACGTCAGCGCCTGGGCCAACCGGGCGGAGCCATCGAAGTCCACGACCGAGGCCCGGTCGCTGACGAGCAGAGTGTCGACCAGCGTCTTGGACTCCGTGCGACGCAGGCCCTGGGGATCGTTGTCCGCCATGGACCCCGAGCTGTCGAGCACGAGGGCCAGGTCGAGGGCTACGGGAGGCGACCCGCTGGCTCGGCACGTCGCACCCACCGAGGTGAGCACGCCGTTCCACTGAAGGGAGTCGAAGAGCGAGTAAGTCGAGAAGTGGGTGACCTCGGCCGTCACGACGTTGCCCACGGGATCGACCACCTGGGTGTCGGCTGTCGGCGCTCACCGAAAGTCGCGCTTTCTGCTCAGCGAAAGTCGCGCTCGAGGACGTGCCCCAAGATGAGGTTAGCGACGCCTTCGTGGCGGCGTCTCGGGTGGGTCGTTGAGCTGGGCCAGCGGCTGGGTGAGCGCCTGGTGCTCCCGCAGGCGCCACGATCCGCCCTTGATGTTGATCACCGCCGCCCCGTCCAGGAGGCGGTCCAAGATGGCGGCCGCCACCACCGCGTCGCCGCCGAAGAGCTCGGCCCACGCCGGCAGGCCCCGGTTGGTGGTGACGATGGTGGCCGAGCGGTTCTCGTAGCGACGGTTGACGACCTGGAAGAAGGCGTTGGCCTGGGCCGGTCGAAGGGCGTGATGCCCACGTCGTCGATGACGAGGACCGAGGGCCCGGTGTAGGTGCGCAGCTTGATGGCGAAGGTGCCGTCGGCGTAGGCGGCCGTCATGGCCGCCACCATGTCGGTGGCGCTGGTGAAGTAGCCCCGGTAGCCGGCCTCGACGGCCCGGATGGCGAGGGCGATGGCCAGGTGCGACTTGCCACAGCCCGGTTTGCCCAGCAGCAGGATGGGCGTCCCCGCCTCCACGAAGCCGAGCCCGGCCAGATCGGCGATCAGCTTGGGGTCGATGGAGGGCTGGAAGCTGAAGTCGAAATCTTCCAGCGTGCGCCGGGTCGGGAAGTGGGCGAAGCGCAGCCGGGCGCTCAGCCGGCGCTGGCGGGTGGCGGTCACCTCCTCGGCCACCAGGGCGGCGAGGAACTCGAGGGGCGAGGACTCGTCCCGACGGGCCGCCTCGGCCAGGGTGGCGAACACCTCGGCGCTGCGGTGCAGCTTGAGGTAGCCGAGGTCGTCCTTGATCTGCTCGATGAGGGCGGAGGTGGTCATCGCAGCCCCCCGGAGCACCCACAGCCGCCAGGACCGTCCTCTGTGCGGGCCGTGGAGGCGAGTTCTTCGGCCCCGTCGATATCGGGGTGCGGGCCGATCGGCTCGAACAGCTCGAGATCGGGGACTTCCACGTCGTAGTCCCCCTCGCCTAGCTCCAGGTGAGCGCCGGCCGGCGGTCCCTCTGTCGGCACCGGGCGCAGATGACGGCCATGGCGGCCCAGGGCGATGGCCTCCGCCGCCGCCCGGTGCTCGGGAAGCCACTGCGGATCGCTGCCGGCGGCCACGATGCGGTGCTCGGCCACCAGCCGCCCGCCGAGGCGGAGCTGCAAGGGTCGCCGAAGCGACCGCCTGGCGGGCCTCCACCAGCTGGCCGGCGGCCTCGGGCGACGTCGAGTAGAACACGCCGTCCCACTCCACCAGCGGCACCCGGCCGACCCGCCGGGGCTCACGGCGGGCGGTGTCGAAGCGCATCGGCGGCAGCGGCGCCAGCACGGGCCGCTCGGCCCGCAGCCGCTCGTCGGGGGCGACGCCGGTGCTGCGGTGGGTCACCGCGTGCACGTAGGTGTCCAGCCACGGCCCCACCCGTCGGTTCAGCTCGCCGATGTCGGCCGGCGGGTCGAGGTCCATCTCGGGCAGGAAGCCGCCCTTGAGGTCGCGGAAGGGTCGCTCGATCTTCCCCTTGCGGGCGGCGTCTGCGGTGTCGCAGGCGCGGAGGGCGAAGCCGTAGTGGCGGGCGAACTCCAACGCCGGCGGGTGCCAGATGAAAGCCTTGCCCCGGGAGCGGCCGAGGCAGCCCATGCGGTCGGTGCGCCCCACCGCGGCCACGCCATCGACGGCTTCGAAGAACCGGACCAGGCCCTCGAGGGTGTAGGGCTGGGCGATGGAGGCGCTGAACCACCAGTACTTGATCCGGCTCCAGCACAGCACCGCCCCGAAGCAATGCAGCTCGCGCTCCCAGCCCCAGCGCTGGGCCCAGTGGTTGCAGTCCGACCAGTCGAACTGGAACTCCTCGCCGGGGACCGTCTCGATGGGCACCGTCACCACCGACTCCTTGGCCCGCGACGGTCCCCGCACGTCCCGTAGGTGCCGGGTCAGGGACTGGTAGGAGCCCTCGAAGCCCTCGGCCCGGATCACCCGCATGATCGACGTGGCCTGCAGCTCGGCGTTGTGGGCCAGCAGGGCGGCGATCCTGCAGCGCCACCGCTCGTCGATGACCAGCTCCTCGACCGGCACCGAGCGCTTCGGGGGCGGGCCTCCCGCCTTGAGCCAGGCCGACACGGTCGCCGGGTGGTAGCCGAGGTGCTTCGCGATCTGGCGGACGGTCCAGCCCGCCGCCTTCAACGCCTTGACGTTCATGAACTCCTCCTGGGTCATCATCGGCATGGCTCCTTCCAGCCCGTCGGTGCTTGGCAGCACCAGCAGGCTGGAAGGGCCTCTGACCCCGACCGGTGGATGCCGGCCAGGAGGAGCACGTCCTCAGCTACGAACGCGAATTTCGGTGAGCATCAAGCGCGAGCTTCGTTGAGCCCCCGACAGCTCGGGCGCCTCCTTCACCGCCACCTGCCAGGCCGGGCGGGCCGAGACCAGCCCGGCCAGCCCGAAACGGGCCAGTCGGCGGGCGTTGTCGCCTTCGGGTTGGCCGCCGGCGAGCACCACTGCTCGGAGCTGTTCATAAGCCGCCCGCCACACGCCTTCCGCCACCCGTCGCCGGGCGCGGTTGGCCGCCACTTTTGGGCACCATCAACCGCTCCACCGTGCGCCGGTGCAGGCTGACCCCGAAGTTCGCCTCGATCTGGCGGGCGAGCGTGGCCCCCGACATCGAGGGGTCCTCGGCCCGGGACCGGCGGACGAACTCGACCACCTCGACCGAGGCCTTCAGCGGCCCTTGCGCCCCCGCTTCTGTTCGGCCAGCCCGGCGATGCCGCTCGCCTCGAAGGCACGCCTCAGGGTGTAGAAGGTCTGGCGGCTCACCCCGAAGGCCCGGCACGCCTCGGACACGGTCAGCTCCCCCTGGGCCGGCGCCCGCAGCATCTCGTAGCGGACCTGCAGACGGTCCTCGGCGTCGAAGAACTCCGGGTGGTCCCGGAACACCCCGGCCGTCACCGCCTCCGGCCGCGGGTTCAACGCCCCCTGGTCCTTCAACGCTCGACGCTTTTCGGTGCTGGCCACATCACAACTGTAAGAACCCAGCCCATGGTTGTCACGTATTGTCAGACGCTCATGCTCTCGGCCCACGTAGACGGGGCTGACACGCTGGGATAACAGGCCAGAATCGAATACGAGCGGCGTTCTCTGACTGACACTGCGGCGTTCATTCCGTGACACCACTGCCGGCCCTTCGCCGAGCCAACACCCGCTGTTGCACCCGGCGGCGCTGTATCCCGGGCGCTTGGGGATCGACCTCGATCACTGCTGAGAAGCTGATCTGCCCGATTGCGTTCCCGCTTGCTTGACGAACGGAATCCGGCGCTCGGCGACGAGGCGCCGCACGTGGCGCTGATTGACGCCGAGGCGGTCGGCCACGGCCGCCAGGTCCATCAAGGGCATTCGGTCGTAAGGCGATGTGGTCGACATGGTGTGTCCTCCTATGGCGGTCATCACCTCAACTAGGCCGCTGGGCCCCGCCAGATCTCGCGGTGAACCGCTCATCGGCTCAGACTCGGCGGTCGTCGAGCCGGCAGTCGGCTGAGGTGCTCGGCCATCCGTCGGGCCGGGTCGTCGTTCGCCAGTGCCGGGAGAACTGGCTCCGGTGGGGCGACGCCCGCGGCTCGGTAAAGCCGACCCCGCTCGGCGTGGGCGGTGCCGGCGTTGGGCGGCCGGGCGATGGCGGCGGCGAAGGACACCTCGGCGTCGCCGCTTCCGGTGCGGTCGACGATCCAGGCGACGTTGCGGCCCCGACCTCGGGTCATGGCCACGTAGATGCCGGCCCGCGTGCTCGCCGGCTCGATGACGCAGATGCCGTGGTCGACGGTTGTCCCCTGGTTGCCGTAGCCGGTGACGGCCCATCCAAGCTCGACGTGGCGGGCGACATACTGCGCAGGCAGGCGCACCGAACCACGCTCGGCGTCGGCCACGGCGAGCGAGCCGTCGTCGCCGATGGCGGTCACCGTCCACGTCTGGCGGTTGCGAACGGCGCCGCCGCCGGTAGTGACGAGGCCGGGATCGTTTCGGCGGGTGGCGGCCCGATCCCCGACGAAGACTCTCGTCCCGTCGGCCAGCATCACCGACTGTCCGACCTGGCGGGGGTTGCGACGCCGCTGGATCTCGATGTTGATGGCTCGGGCGGTGCCGGTGGAGGCGGTGGTGATGGCGACGATGGCGCCTCCTGCGGCTTTCCGTTCGTGCTGGCGGGCGACCCGGTCGGCGACGAGGGCGGGATGGACTGTGCGCAACCGTCCGTGCTGGGCGTAGAGCGCGGCCGCGTCAGGATCGCCCTCGCGTAGAAGCAGGCTGGCCTCCGCCTGCCACGGCTCGGCGAAGCGCCGCACCTCGCCGAGGTGGCGGGCGGGAAGGACTGAGCACCAATGGGCGAACATGCCACCTCGGCCCACTGCCGGTAGCTGGGCCGGGTCCCCGACGCACACCAGTCGCCAGTCGTGGCGGTCGGCCAAGGCGACCAGGCGAGCGAGGTCGTCGGTCGACGCCATCCCGGCCTCGTCGAGGATGACCGTAGTCCCGGGCCCAGGTGCCACTCGGGCTGCGGCCCGTCACCTCGGCCGTATTCGTGGAGCAGCTTGGCCAGCGTGGTGGCCGTCGAGCCGGTCTCCCGGCCCAGTACGTCGGAGGCTTTGCCCGAGGGCGCCAGGCCGACGACTACACGTCCCCGCACCGCCAACTCGGCGACCGCCGTCCCCAGCATCGTCGTCTTGCCGGCACCGGCAGGCCCGACGACCAGGACGAGGCGGTGATCGCCGGCTACGTCTCGGGCGGCGACGGCGTACGCGTCGTCGCCGGGTGCTGACGGTCGGCGGGTGCCGATGCTGGCCCGGGCCCAGCGCAACAGACGTGCCTCCTGCTCAAGCATCGCCGGCGTGCTGAGCCTGCGCTCCACCACGTGCTCGGTGATAGGCCGGCCGTCGCGCCTGCTGGCCGCACCCTTCCTCGCCGGCGGGTGGAGCTCGACGCACCGCTGACAAGCCCGCTCGGCCAGTTCGTCGACGATCCGCACGAGGTCGGCGGCCGACCTAGCTGCCTCGGCCGGGAGCCGTGCCGCGATCTCCCGGGCCAGGTCGGCCCGCAGCCAGGTCGACGACGACGAGCCCACCATGTCCAGGGCCTGGGCGATAACTGCCTCGTCATCCCAGAACGCGCCCTGGGTCGGTTGGAGTGGGAAGCGTGGGAAGGCGGGCGATTCGAAACCGGCCTCCTGGGCCCGGGCCACCCACTCTCGTCGCAGTTCGTCGGCCGGGACCGGCTCGGACTTGCCCGGTCGACTGTCGAGAACGGCGTTTCGCTCCAGGCGGTAGAGGGTGCGGGAGTCGGGCTCAGCGCCGTCGTGGTCGTCGACCCAGGCGGCAACCGCCTCGGCCAGCTTGGCGTCGACCTCGGCGTTGCGCTGTGAGAAGAGCGTGAGCATCCCCGGGGGTACTCCGTCGATATCGGCGTGGCCCTCGCTTACCGGGCCCCAGGACACTCCGAGGCGGGCCGACAGCTCCGAGCGCAGGGCGGCGGCGTAGACCCAGCCGATCGAGCGCTGCTGCTGCTTGAGGAACCGGGCGTCGAGCGACAGCCACTTGCCGGCAGGGTCCTGGACCTTGGCCCAGATCACAGCGTGGGTGTGCAGCTGCGGGTCGACGTCCCGGCTGGTGTGCTGTCGGAACAGCGCCGCCACCAATCCGTTCGCGTCGACCTGGTGGACGCCGTTCCTGCCCCGGCGGGTGACTCCCCCGTGCTGCTCCAGCCAGTCCAGAGCAGCTACGGCGGCCGCGTCATGGGCGGCGAGCACCTCGGCCTGTACCGAGGCATCCGGACTCATCGCCCACAGCACCGACACGCTCTTGGGGGCGGAGAAGGTTGCGTCGAAGGCCCGGGCCGACTTGGCCCCGAAGCCCCGTCCCAACTGCCGCCCATCGGCGGGATGGCGGCCGCCGAGCATCGCCTCCAGATGCTCGGGCCTGACGTCGCCGGACAGTTCGACGGCCGGGGAGCCGCCGCCCCACCACTGGCCCGGCGGTTCGTTGGGGTCGAGGTAGTAGTCGATCGGCCCTCGGCTCCGCCCATACCGCTTGAGCTGGTCCTCGGCCAGACCGGCGTAGTAGCCCACCAGCCCCGCCACGCCGGCACCGCCGGCCTTGAGGGTCGTAGCCCGCATCATGGCCGCCGCCCCGCGGGACGCAATGCACTCGTCTGTTCGTCATGGGGGTCGATGCATTACTAGGCCGACGAGCCCGTCGGGATCTCGCGTCTGAGCGCGGATTTGGTGGTGTCGAGCGATGCGCGTTCTGACTTGATCGAGGACTGCTGCCAATGAGCCCCTGTCCTCTTCACGTCACGGCTAAAGGTTTCTGTCAGATGCAGGGGCGGCGTCGGCTACTCGCCGATGGCCCGATCTGCCGCCTCGATCGCCTCGTTCGACCTGGCAGTAGGCAGCCGGTCATCGAGCTGAGTCGAGCGGGGGGTCGCGTTCGAGGCCAATGGCGACGGGCAAGCAAAGCGGTGTCGCAACTTCGACACCCATCAAAGTCGTGCGCGATGGCGGCGCAAGTTTGACGGGGACAGCCCGGGTGATCGGCGAGTCGACCGCTGGAGCCACGTCCCAGGACGTCCGCTTGGCTTGATCTCGCGCTAGACCGCTGCGAGGGTCGGCCACTGCGTCCTTCGAAGGTCTCCGGTAGCGTTAGTCGGTGTCGTTGGGTGAGATGAAGCCGCCCCCTGGGTGGATGCGGGCTGACGTCCCAGGGCAAGAGGCGCTTCGGGAGCTACTCGGGGCGGCGTACGCCTCCGACCCGAGCCCGAAGGGAACACTGGATGTGCCGCCGGGCGAGCCGTCGCTCGTACTAGTCGTGGCTGCACTTCTAGGCCAAGACGACGACGCGGCGGTAGGAGAGATCCTCAAGGCAATGGCCGAGACCGCGGCAACCGAAGAGAGCTGAGCGTTGAGGTTCACATTCGAGCACAGGGCTTCGGGTTTGAACGTCATCGAGGAAATCCCGGACATTCCGCTATGTCAACTTGAGGGCCGGAATGGCATCGGGAAAACACTTGCGATCCGTCTGCTGCAACTTGCGTGTGGGCAGCAGCCATATCGAACGACACCCCTCGCGTGGTCGAGTCTACGAAGCCAACTCCATTGGTGTCAGATTCGTTGTGAGTCATCGGCCGGTCGAGTGATCGAGTTCCGACTCACCCCCGATCGCTGGCCGGATGATCCGGCTGATCTCACAGATTCCGAGCTTGGTGAGGTTACGGTCAGCGGGGTCGCTGCTGAATTCGCCGACGCGCGAGCGTTGATCGATGTCCTTCGAGTCGCCGGTGATGAAACCCTCGCGGACACAATTGCGGACGGACTCGACAACCACGCGGCTGTTATCGGGCGCTTCTCCGAAGACCTGGAGCGCAAGGTTGAGAAGTGGGAAACCCGTCTAGTAGGTGTCGTCAGCATGGCGCAGCGGATCACGCCTGACTCACTTTTACACCTTGCTTGGGAGGCACAGGAGGCCTCCGGCGCAAGTAAGACTCGATATGCCGAGCTTGGGGCCATTCGCGATCGACTCGAGATCCTGACTCGACTCGTCGGCGCGGCGGAGAAGCTCGCCGAGGTTGAAGTCCGTCTTCCTGAGTTGACCGAAAGGCTTAAGCGGGCCAATGGGGAACTGTTGCGGCGCGAGCGTGACCTAACTGACCGCGAACAGATACTCCGGGATCTTCTTGCAGACCGAAGCCAGAGCAAGGATATTCGTCGAGAGGTCCAGCGGCTCACAGCACTGCTGAAGCGTCGCCAAAATGCACTCAGCAAGGCGGAGCTCGAACTCAGCTCAGAGCTGAGCGCTCTAGGTGTTGACACTGTTCCGAGCACCAAGCAGATAGCGCGCCTTGTGGATGAAGCGCGCCTAGAGCTTGCGGCCGTGTCAGCTCGTCGCCGGGAACTGGATACCATTGGACCGGCTCTGGCGCTAACCGCTTCGTTGGCGGCGCCCCTCCAGACCGCAGTCGCGTCTGGTCAAGGGCATCACGTGGTCGCAATCCTGGACCACCACGTGCGTGCTGATGAACTCCTAGAAGGCGTAGAGAATCGGCGCGTCGATCTTGCTGACCAGCCCCGACCTGGTGACCTAGAGGCGGTGGAGCTCCAGCTCAAGCGAATCGGCGACCGTCTGCGCCGCCTAGGGGGCCTGCCGACCGTCGCAGAGCAGCTGCAGCGGGCTCGGAGCCGAGTTCAAGAAGCCGTGTCTTCGCTCACCGCCGTTATCGGAAAGATAGGTCCAGCCGCGGAGCAGGAATTGCAGCAAGCGCAGGCTGCTGTTGCCTCGGCTCGTGATCGCGTCGTGCAGCAACAGGTCCTGCTCCGTGAGCTTCAGGACGAGCTCCGACAACTCGGAACAACTCCGATATCGCAGCTGCAACAGCTGGTATTGAGCCTGGAGAAGGCGGCGGGCATCGCGTCGGGCGCAGCAGAGGTTGAAAGATCGAACATCGAAGATCGGCTTGAGTCGCTGCAAGGCGAACTCACCGAGATTGACCATCGCGCCGCCTCGACTTCTGCGAGGTTGGACTCTTCAAAACGGACCATCGCGGCACTGGCGACACAGTTGGACTCGTCGCCGGACTTCGCTTGGGCAGGTCCCGCTTGGACGGCTATATCCTCGAAAAGGCTGTCTATTCCGTCGTCCCCGACTGAACTCCCGCCAGTCCTAAACTACGACGAACTTGAAGTAGCCGCCCGCGTGAACAAATTCAGCGAGATTTGCGCGGACTTTGCTGATCGAGCCGTCGCCGCACACGACATCGCGTATGCCACCCAAGCGTTGCTGGAGGAGCTAGCCCTCGATATTCGCAATCGATTCCCAGGAAGGGCGGCGGCTGGATCACGCGCCCTTGAGAAGCGAGAAGTGCACGTCGGCCTCCGGCGCCGTGTCCGGTCTTTCCTCGAAGCGCAGATCTCGCTAACCCTCGTCGCCGACCCGTTACGATCGGAACTGTTCGAGGATTCTGCAGAAGTATCGCTCGACCTCCGGCAGCTGACGCTGCAGTGGAGGAGCCAGAGCGGCGAAGTACGTCGCCGACCCTTGGAAGCATTCTCCAGTGGGGAGCAGGCGTTTTCCTACACACTGGCGAAAATAGAATCGCTCGGCGGACACCGTGCGAGCGATTTTGTGCTTCTCGTGTTGGATGAGTTCGGCGCATTCGTCGCTCGCGATCGGCTGAGCCAGCTGTTGGGCGCGGTGAAGCAGAGGGCTCTCGGGCGAGTAGCTGATCAGGTTGTCGTTGTGCTCCCGCTCTCCCACAATTACCTGAACGACCCCCTTCCACCGAGCGCCGACCAGACGATCGAGGCGCAAAGGATTCGCGAGGTTCACGATCGCGGATACTTCGCTCTGCCAGTTGAGGCTGAGGACTAGTGAACTCAGCGCATGGTTTTGTCGGGGTGCCTGACGTGCTTTCCTATTCCGCGGCGTCAGAACTAGCCGGGGCCCTTCGATCTCTGTGGGTGGCCCAGGTGGGAGCGGAGCCAACGACCCTCCGCGAGGATCTCGAGCGGCTGAAGGAGTGGTTCGATCCTGTAGCAAGTGGTGACCGGCTCCGCCGCACATTAGCGAGCGCCCCGCCGGAGAAGCACGAGTGGCAATTCCGCGCCCCACTTGTATACAGCACGGCCGGTCGCGTGCTGATCACGCCAGAGGGACGGGCGGCCCTCTTCGTGCTGGCCGACGCGCTCGATCGGCAGACCGGAAACGCAGCAACATCCAACGTTGTCCCCGAGCAAGTATTGGTCAACGACGTAGTGAACGAACTCGCCGATCTGTACCGCAGTTGGTCACGCCAGCGACTCGATGGCGTGGCCCACCTGTTGGGCCACGAAACCGAGACCCTCCGGCCCGGCGCAGCTGGCCTCTTGCTCGTGCTCCTCATTAATCGCAACACCTCAGCCGGTCGCGCACTCCCTCGGTCGAGAATCGCCGCGCAGCGATCGCCAATCGAGGAGGCAATTCGAGAACCTGCACTCGCGTGGGCTACGGCGTTCACCGGAAAGCGAGCCTCAGGCGTGGGCATCGACCTATATCGTGGATGGGCGATAGGTGAACTCTCGCGCCGACTTGGCTCGGCATTCCATCTCGATTTTGGAGACGAAGGTGTTTACATAGAAGAGGATGCGGTTCCGTCTGCGATTGACCGGCTTGTTGAGGATCTCGCAAAGCGGCCTGCCAGGCTGCGACGACGAATACCGGCCTCTTGGCATGCGCTCACCGATGAATACCGTCGCAGTCGCCCCAGACTTACGAGCCTTCGGCTTGCTTTTGAACGCCCGTCCTTCACCCAGGAGCTTGAGCGCACTCTATTGGCCCATACTCCGGCATCGGACCACGAACCCGAGAATTCACCCAACGGAGCCTGAGGGACATCTCGGGTGGCGGGTTCCGCGAATACGGTGTTACCAGAGGTCCTGGCGATGTTGCGCGAGATTGTCCGCGAGCACCGCCAGCGCACTCTGGGTGCGCAGCCAACACGTGTGGTGCCTGTTCTGATGGCGGGCTTGGACGCGTGGGCCGGGCTGCTAGCCGCAGTAACCCGCGCCGAGGGAGGCGCCTTCATCGATGCGGCCGATTACACGGATGGCTGCGACGCAGAGCCGCGATCTCGCCGCCTTCTGTCGGGGGCTCAACGAAGCTCGCGCTTGATGCTCACCGAAATTCGCGTTCGTAGCTGAGGACGTGCTCCTCCTGGCCGGCATCCACCGGTCGGGGTCAGAGGCCCTTCCAGCCTGCTGGTGCTGCCAAGCACCGACGGGCTGGAAGGAGCCATGCCGATGATGACCCAGGAGGAGTTCATGAACGTCAAGGCGTTGAAGGCGGCGGGCTGGACCGTCCGCCAGATCGCGAAGCACCTCGGCTACCACCCGGCGACCGTGTCGGCCTGGCTCAAGGCGGGAGGCCCGCCCCCGAAGCGCTCGGTGCCGGTCGAGGAGCTGGTCATCGACGAGCGGTGGCGCTGCAGGATCGCCGCCCTGCTGGCCCACAACGCCGAGCTGCAGGCCACGTCGATCATGCGGGTGATCCGGGCCGAGGGCTTCGAGGGCTCCTACCAGTCCCTGACCCGGCACCTACGGGACGTGCGGGGACCGTCGCGGGCCAAGGAGTCGGTGGTGACGGTGCCCATCGAGACGGTCCCCGGCGAGGAGTTCCAGTTCGACTGGTCGGACTGCAACCACTGCGCCCAGCGCTGGGGCTGGGAGCGCGAGCTGCATTGCTTCGGGGCGGTGCTGTGCTGGAGCCGGATCAAGTACTGGTGGTTCAGCGCCTCCATCGCCCAGCCCTACACCCTCGAGGGCCTGGTCCGGTTCTTCGAAGCCGTCGATGGCGTGGCCGCGGTGGGGCGCACCGACCGCATGGGCTGCCTCGGCCGCTCCCGGGGCAAGGCTTTCATCTGGCACCCGCCGGCGTTGGAGTTCGCCCGCCACTACGGCTTCGCCCTCCGCGCCTGCGACACCGCAGACGCCGCCCGCAAGGGGAAGATCGAGCGACCCTTCCGCGACCTCAAGGGCGGCTTCCTGCCCGAGATGGACCTCGACCCGCCGGCCGACATCGGCGAGCTGAACCGACGGGTGGGGCCGTGGCTGGACACCTACGTGCACGCGGTGACCCACCGCAGCACCGGCGTCGCCCCCGACGAGCGGCTGCGGGCCGAGCGGCCCGTGCTGGCGCCGCTGCCGCCGATGCGCTTCGACACCGCCCGCCGTGAGCCCCGGCGGGTCGGCCGGGTGCCGCTGGTGGAGTGGGACGGCGTGTTCTACTCGACGTCGCCCGAGGCCGCCGGCCAGCTGGTGGAGGCCCGCCAGGCGGTCGCTTCGGCGACCCTTGAGCTCCGCCTCGGCGGGCGGCTGGTGGCCGAGCACCGCATCGTGGCCGCCGGCAGCGATCCGCAGTGGCTTCCCGAGCACCGGGCGGCGGCGGAGGCCATCGCCCTGGGCCGCCATGGCCGTCATCTGCGCCCGGTGCCGACAGAGGGACCGCCGGCCGGCGCTCACCTGGAGCTAGGCGAGGGGGACTACGACGTGGAAGTCCCCGATCTCGAGCTGTTCGAGCCGATCGGCCCGCACCCCGATATCGACGGGGCCGAAGAACTCGCCTCCACGGCCCGCACAGAGGACGGTCCTGGCGGCTGTGGGTGCTCCGGGGGGCTGCGATGACCACCTCCGCCCTCATCGAGCAGATCAAGGACGACCTCGGCTACCTCAAGCTGCACCGCAGCGCCGAGGTGTTCGCCACCCTGGCCGAGGCGGCCCGTCGGGACGAGTCCTCGCCCCTCGAGTTCCTCGCCGCCCTGGTGGCCGAGGAGGTGACCGCCACCCGCCAGCGCCGGCTGAGCGCCCGGCTGCGCTTCGCCCACTTCCCGACCCGGCGCACGCTGGAAGATTTCGACTTCAGCTTCCAGCCCTCCATCGACCCCAAGCTGATCGCCGATCTGGCCGGGCTCGGCTTCGTGGAGGCGGGGACGCCCATCCTGCTGCTGGGCAAACCGGGCTGTGGCAAGTCGCACCTGGCCATCGCCCTCGCCATCCGGGCCGTCGAGGCCGGCTACCGGGGCTACTTCACCAGCGCCACCGACATGGTGGCGGCCATGACGGCCGCCTACGCCGACGGCACCTTCGCCATCAAGCTGCGCACCTACACCGGGCCCTCGGTCCTCGTCATCGACGACGTGGGCATCACGCCCTTCGACCGGGCCCAGGCCAACGCCTTCTTCCAGGTCGTCAACCGTCGCTACGAGAACCGCTCGGCCACCATCGTCACCACCAACCGGGGCCTGCCGGCGTGGGCCGAGCTCTTCGGCGGCGACGCGGTGGTGGCGGCCGCCATCTTGGACCGCCTCCTGGACGGGGCGGCGGTGATCAACATCAAGGGCGGATCGTGGCGCCTGCGGGAGCACCAGGCGCTCACCCAGCCGCTGGCCCAGCTCAACGACCCACCCGAGACGCCGCCACGAAGGCGTCGCTAACCTCATCTTGGGGCACGTCCTCGAGCGCGACTTTCGCTGAGCAGAAAGCGCGACTTTCGGTGAGCGCCGACACGAGCCGCGCTGGAGCGGCACCGACGCGAAGCTCGCGGCGCTGGTGTCGGCGTACTCGATGATGACAGGAGGCACCCCATGAGAGTGGCGCTCTACGCCCGTGTCTCGACCGACCGCCAGGAGAAGCAGCGCACCATCGGCTCCCAGCTCGAGGCGCTGGAGGCCAAAGCCGCGGCCGAGGGTTGGGTGGTGGAGCTGCGGTGCAACGACGATGGCTACACCGGCACCCGGCTGGACCGTCCCGGGCTGGACCGCGTGCGCGACGCTGCTGCGGCATCGTTGATCGACGCCGTGGTCGTGCTCTGCCCCGACCGGCTGTCGCGGAACTACCTCCACCAGGCGCTCGTGCTCGACGAGCTGGCTCGTTTCGGGGTGTCGGTGTTCTTCGTCGAGGGCGGCCTGGCCGACGACCCCCATGGTCGGCTGGTGGCCCAGATCCAGGCCGCGGTGGCCGAGTTCGAACGGACGAAGGTCCTGGAGCGCAACCGGCGGGGCAAGCTGTGGCGGGCCCGCCAGGGAGCGGTGGTGGCCGCCAGCGCGGCCTACGGGTACCGAAAGCTCCCCGCCGCCGACGGGCTGCCCGCCCGCCTCGAGATCCGCGAAGACCAGGCCGGCGTGGTCCGCGACATCTTCGACTGGCACGCCGACGAGGGGCTGTCGATCCGCAGCATCGCCATCCGTCTCATCGAGGCGGGCGTGCCCTCCCCCAGAGGCCATCAGCTCTGGTCGACCTCCACCCTCGACCGGCTCGTGCGCAACGAGGTCTACGCCGGCACCCTCTACTACAACCGACACGTTCTCCTGCCCGCACCCGAGCGCCTCGCCCGCCATGCGCCCGGTCACCGGCCGATCAAGCAGCGCCGGCCCGAGGAGGAGTGGATCGCGGTGTCCGTGCCCGCCATCGTCGACGCCGACACCTGGCCCGGTCCCAGGCCCGCCACGGTCGCAACAGCCAGTTCAGCCCCCGACATGTGGGCGCGGAGCGGTTCCTGCTGCGCTACCTCGTGCGCTGCGGTGAGTGCGAGCGGGCCCGTGGCGCCTCCACCAGAAGGTCCGGCTCCGATCTCGTCGGCTACTACTACTGCCCCGCGACGCTGCCGCTGCACCTTCGAGAAGAGCGGCTGCGCTGCACGCAACCCTCGGCTCGAGCCGACGAGCTCGACCAGTTGGTCTGGGACGAGGTCGCCCGCCACCTGCTCAACCCCGATCTCGTCCTCAAGGCTTGTACCGCCGCCCGGCCCGACGTCGCCGCACCGCCAGCTCGCCAGCTCGCCGATCTGCGCGCGCAACACAGCCGGCTCCTCGACGCCTACCAGGCCGGCGCGATCTCCCTTGCCGACCTCGAAGCCCGCCGGCACCCCCTCGAGGACCGAATAGGCGAGCTCGACCACGCCTCCCGAGCCGCAGAGCATCGCGCTCTGACCCGCGCCGACCTGAAACGAAGCGTCGACAGCTTCGTCAAGGGCGTCACCGATCAGCTCGACACCATGACCTTCGCCGATCGGCAACAGCTCCTGCGCACCGTCCTGGATCGTGTCGTTCTCACCGACGAACGGGTCGAGCTGCTGTTCAACATCCCCGTCCTCTCAACACCGAAGGAGGGTCGAAGTCGAACGTCACGCGTGAGCGACCGATTGCGTTCCCCTCATCAAGTGGGGCCACCTACTCCGGTTCGATCCGGCGGAGATCGAGGAGTGGCTGGACGGCGCCCGAGTCGGGTCCGGGGCCGAAGGTGGTGATCTCGGCGAACACACCGCCCTCGATGCGCAGGACGTCGAGCTTCAAGGCCCGAACTCGGTGTCGCCGCACCGACGGAGGTAGCTGGCGGCGATGGGCATGCAATTGGCCATCGTCGGCACCGTCAACCAGCACATCTGGGAGGGTTCCGTCTCGCCGGATGAGGGGCTACGGCGCGAGCGTCGGCCTGTCCGACGTGTTCAGCTGATCGGCAAGTTTCGAATCGCGAGCCTCGTCGGACTGAGCGAGACGACGACACCACGGTCGAGGTCCTCGACGATCGCCGGCAGGTTGGCGAGAAGGAGGCGCCCGTGGTCGTCAGGCGACAGTTCCGAAACCCGGCGCAGGAGGATGACGGACGGAAAGGGCGCACGCCTCAGCGCAAGGAGCATGGAGAAGTCGGTGTCGGCGGTGACGACCACATAGCCATCGGCGACGGCCTGATCGAAGATGACCGAGTCCGAGGCGGTCAGCAGATCCAGTTCGCCTACGTGGACGACGTCGTACCCGGCGTCTGAAAGGAGCCCAACGAGACGGGGGGACAGGTTGGCGTCGAGCAGAAGCCTCACGCCATACGGGCGACGGGCGCCTCACGCTCGTTCACGACCGCAGCAGCGAACTCGAGCGCAGCCAGGACGTCGGCGCGCTCCAAGTAGGGGTAGTCCACGAGCACCTGCTCGATAGTGCGGCCGGCGGCGAGCTGGCCCAACACCATGCTCACAGTGACGCGCAGGCCCCGGATGCACGGCACTCCCCCCATGCGATCGGGATCGATGGTGATGCGTTCGAATGCCATCAACTCCATGGTACGTGGACCTCCGTCAACCGATCGGGTCAAAGGAGGGCCACCGTGGCGACCGGGCTTCCGAAGCGACGACTCGACGTGGGCATTCGGATCCGGCGGGACGACAGCTCGGGAGCCTCCCGGATCCTCGATGACGCTTGTCTGGCCTTGGGGTCCGACCGGAACGGCCCTGGAGTCGAGGGGATGGAGAAGATCTTCTGCGCCTTGACAAGATCATGAGATCTCGTATAAGATTTTATCGTGTTCAACAACGAACACCACAGCGAAAGAAGATCCAGTGACTCTCTCCGGATACACGACGACTTACGACTTCTGGGGCACCCGGTACCACCAGCTTGGGCTTCAGGCAGTCTCTCTGCACATCACACTCGATCAGGCCACCTCCGGGTTCATCCAGAGGCCCGACCCGGCCGTGCGGCTCCCGCACAACAGGGCGATCAAGGTCGCTCACGCCGAGGACTTCGCCAGCTACCTCATCCGGGGAGCGGAGGACGAGACTGGTAAGTGGAGCGTTATCGTACCGGCTCTCTCACTGTTCACCTCACCGCTCGCTGTGGACTTCGAGGTTCATGGCGACTTCGAAGCCGGCAACGTCGACTTCGGCGTGGCCCGGATCGACAAGACCGAGCCAGTGAAGATCTGGGACGGTCAGCACCGCACCTTGGGCGCCTACATCGCCGTAGACCGGCTCAACAAGCGTGCGAACGACGCCCTCAACAGCAAGTCAAAGGCGCAGGCCGTTGGGGAGGATGCCAAGGTGGCCGAGTTCGATGCCGAGGCTCGCCGCATCCGGGCGATCCGCAAGAAACTCGGGGCGATCGTGGTTCCTGTCTCGATCGCTCTTGAGACGAACGGAGCCGCGCATCGCCGAGCTATTCGCCGACGTGGCCGACAACGCCAAAGGGATCAACGCGACGGCACTCGCCCGCCTCGATCAGCGCAATGTGTTCAACCGGGTGGCCAACGCCATCTACGACGGCAAGGACGAGTGGGTGCTCCTCGAGGGGCTCATCGACGACGACAACGCCTACGTCACCCAAAACAACCGGCACTGGACAACCTACCGGGACGTTGCGGCCGTGGCCCAGACGGCCTACCTCGGGTACGGCGCTCGCTGGACGGAGAGCAAGGAGCAGACCTCCCTGTCGGGCAAGCAGGACGAGATTCTCATTAACGCTCGCTCCTTCTACGACGCCATCGCCGAGGCGTTTCCCGAGATTGACGACGTGTTCACGGGGACCATCGAACCGAGCGAACTTCGGGGTGGCGGGAGTCGGACCTCACTACTCGCCTCTTCCACCACCATCAAGGCGCTCGCCAGCGCCTGGCACGACCTGAAGTACGGGTTTCGCTGGGAGGTCGTCGGCGGCCGGATTGTGGGCAAGGGTTATGTCGCTGACCCTTGGACCCGAGACCAGATCGTCAAGGCCTTCATCAACCTGCCGTCGATGGACGCCGGCAGCGACAAGGTCCTGAACCGGTTCTGGAAGAACCTCAACGTCATCGAGGCGCCCTACGCCGCCCCGACGGCCCGAGCCGGCAACGTCCGCATCATGAGCATGGCCATCGTCGTGAACGCTGAGTCCCAGGACTTGTGATCTTTCCGTCGAGCTCCCCGGTTAGCCCAAGGCTGGCCGGGGGGTTCGGCGCGTAAAAGGACATGGCCGCGGAGGACCGCCGACGACCCACGCGGCTTGCACCCGAGGAAGCTCAGTCACACTCGAGGCTGGTGCCACCCGGCCCGACTCTTGGTTGGCATCGAAGCTGGAGTTCGACCATCAAGCTCCTGGTGCACTCAAAGCGACATCGTGCGACGAGGTCTGCGTCCAGGATCGGTCGCTCGTCCGGCGGCAGGCGCGCGAGGGTCGGTCAGTCGAAGAGGGCGGCGCCGATCTTGTCGGCCGCCTCTCGCTGCATCGTCGGGGTGACGTGGCTGTAGAGGTTGGTGAACAGGGTGGCGTCGGCATGGCCGAGGCGCTCGGCGGCGACCTTGGGCGGGACGCCGTTGGCGAGCATCAGGGTGGCGCTCGTGTGGCGGAGGCCATGGGCGGTGAGCCGGGGCAGGCCAGCCGCGACCGACTCCACCGCGAGCAGCCTCGACAACACCTGCGGGTGGTACCGCCCGCCCTCCACCCGGGTGAACACGTGGTCGGTCTCGATGTAGTCGGCCGCGGCCAGGCGCTCCTCGGCTTGGCGCTTGCGTTGGTCACGGAGGATCCGGACCAACCCGTCGTCGAGGTCGACCGAGCGGACGGCGTCGCGGCTCTTGCCGGACGAGACGACGACCTCGTAGCCGATGGTGGACGAGAACTCGACGACGCGCACCAGGCGGCCGTCGAGGTCGACGTTCGGCCACCGCAGCGCGACCAGCTCCCCGATCCGCAAGCCGGCGCTCATCAGGAACGCCCAGATCGGGAAAGTCCGGTCGGTCTCCATGAAGCCGAGGAACGTTCGCGCCTCCTCCGGGCTCCAGTGATGCGGAATCGATCGCGTCCGTGTCGGCCGGGGCGTCGAGACCAGTGGGTTCACCACCATCAGCCCGTTCTTCACCGCCATCTTGAAGGCGCCGGCCAGCGGCGCCCGGGCGAGGCGGATCGTGTTGGGCGCCAACGGCTTGCCGTTCTTCGAGCCGCCGGCCTTGGCCAGCCGCCGCTGCCACTCCAGGACCGCCTCCGGCGTCACGTCCCGCAGCCGCCGCCCGCCCAGCAACGGCCTCACGTACACCTCGGCGTTCTTGCGGTAGTCGAAGCGGGTCTTCACCGACAGCCGCCCGTCGGCGTCGAGGCCGTCGAGGTACAGGTCGAGCAGGGCATTCACGGTCATCGCCGACGACGACGGGCGGGCGACCGTCCCGACCCCGGCGAGCAGCTCCTTGCCGGCCCGGCCGGCCTCACCGGCCGTCCGGAACCCTCGCTTGGTGACCTGCGACCGCCGGCCCGTCAGTGGGTCGCGGCCGAGCGTCGCCTTGAAGTACCAACGACCTTTTCCGTCGGCGTACACGCCCTCGGGTCGCACTGGCATGGCCAGATCCCCCTTGTGAGAACCACCGTTTAGACCGCCCTACGAGCCAGGCAGCGAGGCTTTGGTTCTCAAGATGTTCTCACGGCGCCCTTGCCGGGAACAATCCACAGGCCGAAAACCGCCGTGACCTGGACTTTTGTGTGCGCCCGGAGAGATTCGAACTCCCAACCTTCTGATCCGTAGTCAGATGCTCTATCCGTTGAGCTACGAGCGCGGGTGTTCCGGACGAGCTTACCCGCTGCCTCCGGAGCGGCGGCTGCCGTTCACAACAGACACACAGCTTGCGCCAAGCTTCTTCGGAGCAGGATCGGCTTTGCTGGGAGTAGACGACGCCGGGAGAGCCAGGCAATGACCGACGAACGACAACCGAGTCCCTGGTCCCGACCGGATACCGAGCGCGGAGGACCAGGACGTGACGTGGATCGCGCCGCCCGCGACTCGCCTTCCGCCCCCCGGCCCGACCGACCCGAGCGAGCCGCCCGAGTGGTGGGGACCGCCCGAGTCGTGGGAGGGGCCCGAGTCGACGACGGCGACGGGGTGGGGCCGGCGGACCATGGCGATCGCCGTCCTCATCGGGTTCTTGGCGTCCTTCCTCGGCGCCCGCCTCCTCGCCGGGCCCGGCGGCCCCCTTTCCGACGGGGCCAGCCGGCTGCCGGGTGCGCAGTTCCTGCCCATCCCGTCCGAGAACAGCAGCCGATCGGACGCGCCGGTGTCGGCCGAGGCGGAGGCGGTGGCCGACAAGGTGCGGCCGGGCGTCGTCGACATCAACACCGAGCTCGCCTTCCAGCACGCCACCGCGGCCGGCACCGGCATGGTGCTCACCGAGGACGGCCGCGTCCTCACCAACAACCACATCATCGAGGGGGCGACCGCGATCAGCGCGACCGTGGTGGAGACGGGCAAGACCTACACCGCCACCGTCATGGGCACCGACGCCTCCGGCGACATCGCCCTCCTCCAGCTCGAGGACGCGTCCGGGCTTGAGACCGTCGAGATCGGCGACTCGTCCACCGTGCGAGTCGGGGACCGGGTCGTCTCCCTGGGCAACGCCGGCGGCCTCGGTGGGGAGCCGAGCGTCAAGGAGGGGACGGTCGAGGCCCTCGGGCAGGATCTCGCCATCGGTGACCCACGGGGCGGCTACCACCAGCTGGAGAACCTGATCGCGACGACGGTTCCGCTGCAGTCGGGGGACTCGGGCGGCCCGTTGGCCGACGCCGACGGGGAGGTCATCGGGATCGACACCGCCGCCACCGTCCCCAACCGGTTCCGATCGGGCCCGACCCTGGGCTTCGCCATCCCCATCGCCGACGCCATGGACGTCGTCCGCCAGATCGAGTCGGGCCAGGCCACGGACACCGTCCACATCGGGCCGACCGCGTTCCTGGGCGTCTCCCTGGTGGCCGCCGGCGGGCCGGGAGTGGTGGTGGCCGGCGTGGCCTCGGGATCGCCGGCCGACGACGCCGGGCTGGAGGAGGGCGACACCATCACGTCCGCCGACGGGCAGACGGTCGACTCGGGGGAGTCCCTCTCGACCGTGATCCGGGCCCGTCGCCCGGGGGACAAGGTTGGCCTGCAGTGGACTGACCGCGACGGCGACCGCCATTCGACGACGGTCGAGCTGGCCGGCGGCCCCGCCTGAGCCGGGCGATCAGGCGACGCGAGGGCAGGCGGGCGTGGATCCGTACGTCGGTGGCCATGTCCGACCCCAGAGATGGCCTGCGAACAGCCCTATCGCGGCTCCCGTGCCGCATCCGTGTGTCGATCCACCACCTCTGGCCTGAGTGCGACGAAACTGTGGTCGACGTTCGGCGAGGAGGTCGGCCATGAGTGCAGCGGGGCGGAATGAGCAGTGCGGATGCGGAAGCGGCCGGAAGGCGAAGCGCTGCTGTGGCGTCCACCGGGGCCCTTCGGAGACTGATCTCGCCCGGGCATTCCTCGCCCACCAGGCCCGCCCGGCCGCCCGGCTCCTCCGTGGCTGCTCCGACGACGAGCTGGACGACCTTGAAGCCGCGATGATCGAGTTGCCGACCCTTGACACATCGCTGCAGCTTCCGCTTCCGCGGCTGCTGACACCTGATCTGGACCGGCTTCTCGTGGCCATCGAGGAGGAAGACCTCGACGGCATCGACGACGCCCTTCCCGCCGTGCTGGCCCGGGTGGACACCCTCGTGGCCCGGGCCGCGCTGGCCACGGCGGTGCTCGCCCTGCGAGACCAGGGCCGAATCGATCCTATGGTGGCGGCAGTGGCGTTGATCGAGTTGTCTGCTCCGAAGCTGCAGAGACTGGTCAGCTCGGCCGTGGTCGAGACGGCCGGCGTCATGGTGGGTGCAGTCGCGACGCCGAGCGGCCTGCTGATCGCCGGCTGAGGACCCGGGATCAGGCCCCGGCCTGGGGCGGACGATGTGGCGGAGAGGGGGGGATTCGAACCCCCGAGGAGCCTTATCAGCCCCTAATCGCTTAGCAGGCGACCCCCTTCGGCCACTCGGGCACCTCTCCGGGGACTACGAGTCTCGCACGCCGACGGAGGGCCGCGCGTCGGGATCCGTCAGGCGTCGAGGACGAGGGTGACGGGGCCGTCGTTGGCCAGCTCGACCACCATGTCGGCGCCGAAACGGCCGGTGGCGACGGTGGCACCGAGGCGGCGGAGCTCGGCCACGACCTCGTCGACCAAGGGTTCGGCCACCGGTCGGGGGCGGCCGCCACCCACGACGGTCGCCGGCCGCGGCTGGTGTCGCCGTACAGGGTGAACTGGCTCACCACCAGGAGGGCGCCGGTGGTCTCCGCCACCGATCGGTTCATGACCCCGTCATCGTCGCCGAAGACCCGCAGGTGCCAAAGCTTCTTGGCCATGGCGTGGGCGGTGACCTCGGCGTCGTCGTGGGTGACGCCGACGAGCACACACAGTCCCGGACCGATCTCGCCGACCACCTCCCCGCCCACTCGGACCCGGGCCTCGAGCACCCGTTGGACGACGGCCCTCACCGGTCGCCCGCCCGCCACTGGGTCGAGTGTGCAGAAACGTACATATTCGCCGTAGGTTTTTGCACACTCGGTGGCGGCCGATCGCCGAACAGCGGAGGGAGTGGGATTTGAACCCACGGGACTCTCGTCCAAGGCTGTTCAAGAGCCTCGCATTCGGCCGCTCTGCCATCCCTCCCGCAGGCCGAGGTTACCTGCGGATCTCGCCCTGCAGGCCCCTGACCCACTCCTCGGCGGCTCGCCACGACGCCTCCGCGTCCCGGCGGATCTCGGGGCCGGCGTCGCCCGCCTTGGGATAGGAGCCGAGGAACTTCACCGCCGCCAGTTGG
Source organism: uncultured Acidimicrobiia bacterium (assembly GCA_963801205.1). Taxonomy (GTDB): domain Bacteria; phylum Actinomycetota; class Acidimicrobiia; order Acidimicrobiales; family AC-14; genus JAXDMK01. Next base: position 181,784 of record CAWDDV010000009.1, on the reverse strand, counting down.
GCGTGAAGCTCCCGTAGGCAGTCGGCAACGACCTCGTCCTCGATGTGACCGTCGAGGTCGATGATGAAGCAGTAGTCGCCCAGCGAGCTCTTGGTGGGACGGGACTCGATCCTGGTCAGGTTGAGGTTGCGGGCGGTGAACTGGCCGAGGATGGCGTGCAGGCTCCCGGGATGGTTGTCGCGCTGGAAGCACACGATGCTGGTCTCGTCGTGGCCGGTGGGGGCGGGGATCCCCGACGGCGCCACCACCACGAAGCGGGTCGTGTTCTCGGGGTTGTCCTCCACGTCACCCGCCACGATCTCCAGCCCGTAGAGCTTGCCCGCTAGCGACGAGCCGAGGGCGGCCGTCCCCTCGGGATGCGTCTCGCCCACCTGGCGCACGGCCTCGGCGGTCGAGTTGGCTGCCACCATCTCTGCCTCGGGCAGTTCCCGGTTGAAGAAGCCCCGGCACTGGGCCATGGCGTCGGGGAATGACACCACCCGCCGCACGTCCGCCAGTCCCATGCCCGGGGGGCCGAGCAGGTTCTGGCTGATCCGCATGACCACCTCCCGCTGGATGAGGAGGTCGTGCTCGAAGACGAGGGCGTCCATGACCTGGAGGACGGTGCCCTCGTTGGAGTTCTCGATGGCGACGAAACCGAGGTCGACCGCGCCCGAGCGGACCGCCTCCAGCACCGCCGGCATCGACCGGAACGTGATCAGCTCGCTGGCGGCCAGGTCGGGCTGGCCCAGCAGGGCCTCCTCGGTGAACGTGCCGTGGGGGCCGAGAAAGCCGACTCGGGGCGGGGAGGCCATACCCCGGAGCGTAACGCCGACGATAATGGCCCCCGTGGACGAGCCGACGCTGCGAAATCTGCTGGAGGACGTCCGTTCGGGCGTGCTGTCGGCCGACGACGCGGTGGCTGCCCTGCGGCGCCTGCCCTTCGCCGACCTCGGCTTCGCCCGGGTCGACCACCACCGCGCCCTGCGCCAGGGCTTCGGCGAGGCCGTGTACGGGCCGGGGAAGACGCCGGAGCACTGCGCGGCCATCGTCGAGGAGCTGCTGGCCGGTGGCGGGAGCCCGGTGATCCTCACCCGGGCCGACGACGCCCAGGCGGACGCGGCCATGTCCGCCAACCCCGGCTGCCTCCGGACCGCGACCACGCTGGTGTGGCGGCCGCGGCTGGCCCGGCCGGGCCGCATCCTCGTGTTGACCGCGGGGACCGCCGACCTGCCGGTGGCCACCGAGTGCGTGGCCACCTTGCGGGGCCACGGGTTCGACCCCCTGCTGCTGTCGGACGTGGGCGTCGCCGGGGTCCACCGGCTGCTGGCGTCGGTCGACGATCTGGCGGCGGCGGACGCGGTCGTGGTGGTGGCGGGGATGGAAGGGGCGCTGGCCAGCCTCGTCGGCGGGATGACGCCGGCGCCGGTGGTGGCGGTGCCCACCAGCGTGGGCTACGGGGCGTCGCTGGAGGGGGTCACGGCCCTGCTGGCGATGTTGGCGTCGTGCGCGTCGGGGTTGACCGTGGTCGGGATCGACAACGGGTTCGGGGCCGCCTGCGCCGTGTTGCGGCTGCTGCCGTCATGAGCCGCTTGAGAACAGCCCAATGAGAACGGCCCAATGAGAACGGCATGGTTCCACTGCTTCTCCGGCATCGCCGGCGACATGGCTCTGGGGAGCCTGGTCGACGCCGGCGCCGACCTGGCCGATGTGGTGGCCCTGCTGGAGCGGCTTCCGGTGAATGGCTGGTCGGTGGAGGCGGAGCCGGTGCTGCGGGCGGGGGTGGCAGCCACCAAGGTCCACGTCCGGGGCGAGGACACCGCGGTGGTGCGCACCTACGCCCACATCTCGGGGCTGGTCGACGAGGCCCGCCTGCCGATGCGGGTCCGGGACCGGGCCCAGGCCGTGTTCGCGGCCCTGGCCGAGGTCGAGGGCCGGCTCCACCGACGCCCGCCCGAGCAGGTCCACTTCCACGAGGTGGGAGGCCTGGACGCCATCATCGACGTGGTCGGGACGTGTGCCGCCCTGGAGGTGCTGGGAGTCGACCGGGTCACGGCCAGCCCGGTGGCCACCGGGCTGGGCATGGTCCGCAGCGCCCATGGGATGATCCCCAACCCGGCCCCGGCGGTGCTGGAGCTGCTGCGGGGCGCCCCGACCTATGGGCGGGAGATCAGCGTCGAGCTGACGACGCCCACCGGCGCCGCCCTGCTGGCGGCCATGGCCGTCGGCTACGGGCCGCTACCGGCCCTCACCGTGACCGCCACCGGCTACGGCGCGGGCGACCGCGACCTCGACGGGCTGCCCAACGTGGTCCAGGTGGTCGTGGGCGACCAGGTGGACGTGGCCGCGACGCCCCATCCCGGCCAGCCGGTGATCCTGCTGGAGGTCAACGTCGACGACGCCACCGGCGAGGTGCTGGCCCACGCGGTGGCCGCCCTCATGGACGCCGGCGCCCACGACGCCTGGGTGACGCCCATCCTCATGAAGAAGGGACGGCCGGCCCACACCGTGAGCGCCCTGGGCGACCCTGTGCTGGCCGACCAGCTGGCGGCGGTCCTCACTACGGAGACCGGCAGCCTCGGGCTGCGGGGGACGACGCTCGAGCGGTGGCCGGCGTCCCGGGACACGGCCGAGGTCGAGGTCGACGGCCTGCCGGTGCGGGTGAAGGTGAGCGCGGGCCGGGTCAAGCCCGAGCACGACGACGCCCTCCGGGTCGCCCGCCGCACCGGTGTCCCCCTCCGGGAGGTCCTCACCCGGGCCGAGACGGCGTGGTCGAGGACGTCGCTCCCCGACTCACCCCCCGACCCCGGCCCCGACCGCGCCGGCTGACGCCGCCGCCAAGCCCAAACGGTGGCGCTGAGCGCCACATAGTGGCGGTGGCCGTCACCAGTTCGAGGGGGGTTAGGACTCCTCGAACAGGTCCTCGCCCCGGCGGAGGCGGCCGGCGATGCGGACGACGTGGGGCAGCTCGCGGCGGGTGGGGGTGTGGGCGGCGAGGAAGCGGGCGGCGGCGACCAGGGTCATCGCCCCCTCGTCCGATCCGGGTGGCCAGGCGTGGAACTGGCGGACGGCGGCCTCGACGATCTGGAACCAGTGGAAGCCGGCGTCCTCCGCGAGAAGGGCGTGGCCGAGGGCGGCGACCAGGGCGGACGGGTCGCCGCCGGCTCGGAGGTACCCGTAGGCGATGGCGCCGGCCCGGTCGACGCCGCCCTGCTCGTCCCAGCACGCCTGCAGGTCGGCCAGCTCGCCAGTGGCGGCGGTCGGTGGGCGGGCGGCGGGGACGTTGAGGAAGCGGTCGAGGTAGATGCGGAGGGCGGCATGAACGACCCCCCGCACCAACTCGGGGGACGGGTGGCGGAGCAGGCACTGGTGGAGGGCGTTGGCGTGGGTGAAGCCGTGGTGGACGACGTCCCAGTCGCCGAAGTCGTTCTGGACGTGGAAGCGGGCGATGCGCAGGGCGGCGGCATAGGCCACCGCCTGGCCCAGTTGGTGGGGGGCGGCGCCGGCCTCGAGGGCGCCGGTGATGGCCACCACCACGTGCTCGGGGTCGTCGACGAGGACGTCGTGGGCGAGGGCGGCCACCTCCGCCGGAGTGAACCCGCCGGCCGTAGGCGCGGCGGGCGCGGCCGCCAACAGTCCCGGCAGCCGGGCCTCGGTGCGGGCCACGAGGACGGCCAGGTCGACCGGGTGGCGCCAGCGTCCGCCCTCCTCCGATCGTTGGGCGGCGGCCGTCTGGTCGACGAGGGTCGGCAGCACCGCCGCGGCCCGTTCCCACCCCACGTGGTCGAGGGCCTCGAACGCCTTGTTGGTGAAGTCGACGGTGTGGCCCACGTCGAGGAAGACGTGGTCGGTGGCGGCGGCCAGCATCATGCGGGAGACCTCGTCCGGCGACGCGCCCGAGACGATGGCGGTGGCCAGCGTGCGCTCGGCGGACTCGTCGGACCGGGTCTCGATGAACCGCCGGTACCAGGCGGTGAGGCGCTCGACCGGCGGGGTCGTCCCCGACCCGTCGCCGTCGCCCAGCGGCGCCAGCGGGAACCGGGGCGGGCGCCCGCGAGTGTCGCGGGCGACGAAGGCCAGCCCGTGGACCAGCGCCAGTCCCCGGTCGGACGGGTCGAGGTGGGGCAGGAGGTTGGCCATCGCCACCAGCACGGTGAGCCCCGACCCCCAGCCCGCGGCTCGGTTGGCGAGGCCGAAGTCGAGGCCCACCCGGACGATGGACGCCACCGGCTCGCCCGCCTCCAGCAGGGCGAGGACCGCCTTGGCGGTGACCAGGGTGAGACCGCTCTCCAGCCCCTCGGCCAGCCGCCGCCGGTGGTGGTCGACCCGGCCGTCGGCGGCCTCGACGACGAGGAACACGTCGCCCGCCTCGTCGACCTCGACCGGGAAGGCGCGGGCGTCGTCGGCGAAGGGGTCGAGGGTGCCGCCCGTGGCCAGGTCGAAGCGGGCGTGGTGCCAGTGGCAGGTGACGAGGCCCTCCTCCACCGAGCCCCGGTGGAGGGGAAAGCCCATGTGGGGGCAGCGGTCGTCGAGGGCGTAGGCCTGGCCGTCGTGCCAGAACACGCACACCCCGTGGTTGCCGACCTTGGCCAGCAGCCGCCCTTGATCCTGGAGGTCATCGAGGGAGCCGACCCGTACGCGCATGGTCAAATCCTCCCACCAGCGCGGACGGAAGTCGGTCGCTAGCGTCGGGACATGCTCAATGACTTCAAGGCCTTCATCCTCAGAGGCAATGTCGTCGACCTGGCCGTCGGGGTGGTGATCGGCGCCGCCTTCGGAGCGGTGGTCACGTCGCTGGTCTCGGACGTGTTCACCCCGCTGCTGGCCATCCCGGGGGAGACCGATTTCTCCGAGCTGACGTTCACCGTCGGCGGCGGGGTCTTCAAGTACGGGAACTTCATCAACGCCGTGATCGCGTTCGTGTCGATCGCCGTCGTCGTTTTCTTCTTCGTGGTGCGGCCGGTCAACAAGCTGGCGGCGAAGCGCAAGACCGAGCCCGACGTGGAGTCGACCACCCGGGAGTGCCCGTGGTGCATGAGCTCGATCCCCGTCGGCGCCCGGGCGTGCGCCTTCTGTACCCGGGAAGTGCCCCCGCCCCCGGCTCCCCCGGCGCCCGAGCCGGCGCCGACGGCGGCCGCGGCGGCCGCGTCGGCGCCGACCGCGCCGACACCCCCACCCGCCGCCACCTAGCCGAGCCCAGCGAGCGCCGGCCGCGTCCCCGAACCGGTGACGGATCGCGGGGCCAGGCGCCAGGATCTGTCACCAGTTGCCGAAGGACGCCCCGAGGCCGGCCTGGCGAGGGGTGAACAGCCGCGTCTTGTATCACCGGGCGGAGCTGGCTCCTCTGAGTTGATGCGGGTGGCGACGGGGCCTCCGCATCTCCTAGGAGCAACCAATGGCAAAGCCCACGCGTCCCATCGAGTCAGTGATCGAACCGGCACGGAGCAACTTCCGGAAGCTCCTGGCAGCAAACCCCAACTACTTCGGCACGTTCCCCGACCTCGGCTTCGAGCCGATCCAGCCCAAGGCCGGCGACACCTCCTACGAGGAGCTCACCTGCGTGTCCTACAGCCCGGAGCGGGACCGGCTGGAGGCCACCGTTGTGGTGAAGAAGGCCTTCGGCTACCGGGGCGGGCTCTGCTCGAGGGGGTCCTTCGAGCACGTGCGCTTCTACGTGGACTACGGCGCCGGCTGGCAGGACGCGGGGAACGCGGCCATCAACGTCCACGACATCCCCGTGGAGGAGGACTGCGAGAAGAAGTCCTCCCACCCCCTCAGCTACGTGTGCGGCGTCGCCCACCAGCCCTCGCGCAAGTGGTGCTCGACGCCGGTCCTGCCCCGCATCCGGGCCATCCTCTCGTGGGACATCGAGCCCCCCGCCAACCAGCCCGACTGGACCCCACCCTGGGGCAACGTCCACGACTGCCGGGCCCAGATCGCGCCCCGCCGGTTCAGCTTCCAAGACATCACCGCCATGCTGCCGCAGGACGTCCTGACCAAGATCCCGCCCCTGGTCCTGGAGGAGATCCCCTCTCCCGACCCCGACCCCGGGCCCTACACCCCGATGGCGCTGACCCAGCTGGCGCGGACTTACGCCAAGGCCAAGGTGCCTGCCCACCGGTTCGCCTTCGCCCACGTGACGGCGGCCACCACCACCTTCGCCAGCACCGCCTCCCTGACCGAGTCCGCCCTCATGGCCAAGGACGCGGGGATCGACCTGGTCGACGTGCTGAAGATCATCGACACCATGTCGGGGGACACCAGCTACGAGGAGGTCGACTGCCTCGGCCTCGACGAGGCCACCCACTCGCTGGTGGCCACCTTCAAGGTCAAGAAGTCCAGCGGCTTCTCGGGACCGCCCTGCACCGAGGGCAGCACCGAGTACGTGGCCTTCTGGGCCGACTGGGACAACGACTGCGACTTCGAGTACCTGGGTACGGTCAAGGTCGCGGTCCACGACTACAAGGACATCGGCGACGGCCTCTGCTACGCCGCCATCCTGCCCGTCGACCTCGGCGCCTTCCGCCAGGGCTGCCACCAGCCGGCCCTCCGCCGGGTCCGGGCGGTGCTGTCGTGGAACTCCGACCCCTCGACCACCGACCCCAACGACGTCCCCGTCTGGGGCAACATCCTCGACCGGCACGTGCAACTGGCCCCGGGCCGCCCCTACGACGGGACCGCCCGCTTCACGATCGTCGGCGGCGTCGCCGCTCAGAGCATCGACCTGGTCACCGGCCTGACCGAGCCGGGCGCAATCCTGGGCACGTCGTGGGGCCTCCCCAACGACTGCGCGTTCGGCGGGTTGGTGGTCCTCCAGGGCCCGAACGACCCCGCCCTGGCCGGCCACCAGTACCGGATCCGGGCGACCAACTTCGACGGCGGCGGCAGCCGCATCCTGATCTCGCCGTTCACGGTCGTCACCTCGGGCGGGTCCCCGGTGACGGTGACACCCGACCCCATCCACGGCTGGGCGACCTGGCCGACCTGGATCACGAACACCGAGGGTGTCCTCGGCGTGGACTGGCCCGGGACCAACGACCGGTGGGACTTCACCCTCGAGCTCGACAGCCCCGGCAACGTGGTGGCGACCGCCCGGGTGCGGATGGACAGCATCCTGCGCAATGCCATCGACCCGACGGACACCGTCAACGCCGGGGATCTCATCCTGAACACGGCGGGGGCGTGCAAGGTGCCCCACGGCCCGCTCGCCGGCACGTTCGTGGCCCGGGACCTGTTCTTCTGGCACTGGGGCATCTCCGTCACCGGCGGTCCGGGAGGTCCGATCCCTCCGATTCCTCTCACCGTCGGCATCTCCACCGGGACGCAGACGCCGATGTCGGGCACGTCGTTCACCCTGAACTTCAGCGACCCCATGATCGCCCCATGCGGCTACGTCGTGCGGCTGGCGATCACCGACCGGGTGGTCAACAACAGCGCCACCGCCGGGCGGATCACCTACGTGGAGCGGGGGATCTGCCTGGAGGGCTAGCGACCTTCGCCATCGCTCTTGCACCGACCGCCGCGGGCTCCCACCGAGCCCGCGGCGGCGGCGCGCTCGTCCGGGGTGCGTGGCGGCTGGGAGTGGACGAGCCCGCTCCGCACCGGGAACGGTACGAACCCTTCGTTTCGGACCGGTCGCCCCTCTGTCAACGGCGGATGAACCCGCCGTCGAGCCAGTCGGCGGTGGCGGTCCAGGCCGGGGCGCGGGGGTCTACCAGCGCCATATGGCTGGCCCGGGGGACGATCCGCAGCTCCACCTCGTCCCCCGCATCCTGGGCCCGGCGGGCGTAGTCCACGCTCTGCTTCCGGGGAACGGAACCGTCACCCGACCCGTGCACGACGAGCTGGGGCACGCCGAGCGGGAGGCGCTCGGCCGGCGAGGTCAGCCGGTAGCGGTCGGGGACCTCACCGGGCGTCCCGCCCAGGAAGCGGACCACGCCCGGGCCGATCAGCGACCTCCGGTCCTCGGTGGCGGCGACGAAGTCGAGGACGCCGGCCAGCGAGACCGCCGCCCGCGCCGTCACCGACGGGTGGGCTCCCGGCGTCCCGTGAGGCAGGCCGGGGCGGGCGGCCGCCCACAGGGCCAGCGGCGCCCCCGCGGAGTGGCCCAGGACCGCCACCCGCCCCAGGTCGGCCACGTCGTCATGGTCGGCCAAGGCGTCGACGGCAGCGGCCACGTCGAGGAAGGTGGCGGGCCACCCCCCGCCGGCGAGGCGCGACCCGATCCGGCGGTACTCGACGTTCCACGCCAGCCAGCCCCGGTCGGCGAGGTCGGCGCACACCGAGTCCATGAGCTCTCGGCCCCACGTGCCGAGCCAGAGCCCGCCATGGAAGACGACCACCACCGGGTGCGGCCCGCCGCCCCGGCCGGACGGAGCCCAGGCCTCGACGACCTGGTCGCGGTGGGGCCCGTAGCGGTGAAGCTCAGAGACCGAGGGGGTACCCGACGTTCGCCCCGCCGCCGACGGCAACGGCGGAGCCGAGGATGCCGGTGTTGATGGCGGTCACGTCGCCGCTGCCGCCACCCCCGACCGCCACCGCCTGGCCCAGGATCCCCGTGTTGACGGCGGTGACGTTGCTGGTCGTGCCCTTGGTGGACTTCGCCGGCGCGGCAGCGGGCGCGGCCACCGCCACCGCCGTGCCCAGGGCGCCGGTGTTGACCGCGGTCACGTCGACGTCGTGGGCCCGGTGGACGTCGGCCACAGCCACCGCGGTGCCGAGGGGGGCGGTGTTCACCGCGGTCACGTCGACCTCGTCGGCTCGCCACGTGGAGGCCACCGCCACCGCGGTGCCGGCGGTCCCCGTGTTCACTGCGGTCACGTCGACCTCGTCGGCTCGCCCCGTGGAGGCCACCGCCGCCGCCGACCCTCCGAGGGCGGTGTTGACCGCCGCCACCTCGACGTCGGCCGCGGCCGAGGCCCGCAACCGGTGCAGCCCGTGGTGGGCGGCCAGGCCGTGGGCGACGAGCGCCTTGCCCGCCGAGTGGAGGGCGAGCCGGATGGCGCCCGTGACCGGCGGCGAACACGAGCGGACGACCAGGCGGCCGACCTGCGCCTGGTCGGCGACGACGGGCGACGTAAGCGCGTCGGCCGGCGTGACCAGCAGGCTCAGCCCGATCGCTCCGACGAGTGCCACGACCAGCTTCCTGCGGCCCATGCTGCGCCTCCCCAGACTCGGTTTCCCGACCTCCCTGCGGCCGGCATCTTACGCCCCGAGGCGATACCAGACCGCGGTCGAACCGGGGATCCGGCCGTGCGCCGGGAGCGGCCCGGAGGCCAGGGCGACGGTCGCTCCCCGCACCACCCCCGCCGGCCGGTCGACCACGTCGTCGCCCACGTTGACCACGCAGACGAACCCCGGGCCCCGGCGGAAAGCGAGCACGTCGGCGGCGGCGTCCAGCCACTCGAGGGGCTCGTCGGCGACCGTCGTCCTCCGTATCCGCAGCGCGGCCCGGTAGAGGGTCAGCATCGAATCCGGGTCGGCCGCCTGGCGCTCGGCCGTCAGCCGGTCCCAGGCCGCCGGCTGGGGCAGCCACGGCTGGCTGCCCGCGGGCCCGAACCCGAACGGGGCCTCGGCGCCCGACCACGGCAGCGGCACCCGGCACCCGTCCCGTCCCCGCTCGGCCCCCCCGGTGCGGAAGAAGGTCGGGTCCTGCAGCACCTCGTCGGGCAGGTCGGTGACCTGGGGCAGGCCCAGTTCCTCGCCCTGGTACACGTAGGCCCCGCCAGGGAGGGCGAGCATGAGGAGGGCCGCCGCCCGGGCCCGGCGCACGCCCTCCGGGCCGCCGCCGTAGCGGGTGACGTGGCGGACGACGTCGTGGTTCGACAGCACCCACGTCGGCGGCGCCCCCACCTCGGCCAGGGCGTCGATGCTGGTGTCGATGGCCGCCCGGAGCCCGGCCGCGTCCCACGGGGCCTGGAGGAACTCGAAGTTGAAGGCGGTGTGCAGCTCGTCCGGACGGAGGTAGCGGGCCAGTTGGACCGGCGTCTCCACCCACGCCTCCCCCACGAAGGCGACGTCCCGGTCGTAGGCGTCGGTGACCCGCCTCCACCGCCGGTAGACGTCGTGGACGTCGTCGCGGTCCCAATGAGGATGGCCGGCGGCGGCCGCCCCCGCCACCGCGAACCCGACGGCGAGGTCGGGCAGGGCCTGGTCCTTGGCCAGGCCGTGGGCCACGTCGATGCGGAACCCGTCGACCCCCCGGTCGAGCCAGAAGCGGAGGATGGAGTCGAACTCCTCCGCCACCTCGTCGTTGGTCCAGTCCAGGTCGGGCTGCTGGGGGGCGAACAGGTGGAGGTACCACTGGCCGCCGGGGGCGCGTTCCCATGCCGGTCCCCCGAACACGCTCTTCCAATCGTTGGGCGGTTGCTCGCCCGCCTGGCCCCGGCCCTCCCGGAACACGTACCGGGCCCGCTCCCGGCTCCCCGGCTCGGAGGCCAGCGCCTGCCGGAACCACGGGTGCTCGCTCGACGTGTGGTTGGGGACGAGGTCGACGATCACCCGCAGGCCGAGACGGTGGGCGTCGGCCACCAAGGCGTCGAAGTCGGCGAGGGTACCGAAGGTGGGGTCGACGTTGCGGTAGTCGGACACGTCGTAGCCGGCGTCGGCCTGGGGCGACGGGTAGAAGGGGTTGAGCCAGATGGCGTCGACCCCGAGGTCGGCCACGTACCCCAGCCGGGAGCGGACGCCGGTCAGGTCGCCGATCCCGTCGCCGTCGGAGTCGGCGAAGCTGCGCACGTAGACCTGGTAGATCACGGCGCGCCGCCACCACGGGATCTCGGCCATGGAGTGATTGTCGCCTATAGCGACGCCACCTCCGCCCCGGCACACGATTCGCGAGCCGGTGTGGCCGCTTCCGGGGCCGCTACAAGTCGCCTAGCGACGTATTCGCGCCGCGGAACACAAGGGCCGAGGTTCCGCGGCGCACACGAGTCGGCTGGCGACTCACGCGCCCCGGGACAGCTCGAAGGCGACGGCCACGATCTCCTGGGCGATGCGGGCCGACTCGTCGTCGGTGAGCATGGCCCGGGTGATGGGGTTGCCCCCCAGCTTGCCGGTGAGCTCCTCGACGCGAGGTCGGACGGCCTCGGGGAGGTCGGCCACGACCACGTTGGCCAGGGCCGATGTCCACGCCCGGTTCAGCCGCTGCTGGATCGCCCCGTGGGACGCCAGCTCGGTCACCGCGGCCACGAACAGCTCCCCTGCCGGAGTGGGTTCCATGGCCCGACGGTACCGCCGGCCCCCGCCCGTCCGGTACCCTGGAGCCAGCGACGTGCCGATTGGCACTGTCGGGGTCGAGTGCGAGTCCGTTCCTCGGAGCGAGTGGCCGCAGCATCAACGGCCACCCCAACCGAAAAGGAACCACCCCATGTCACCCGCACCCACCGGCGCGCGCCGTCGCGGTCGCCGACCGTCGCAGCCCTCCCTTCCCGCCGGCCGCCGCCCGTTCACCGAGCCGGCCGCCGCCCCCACCCCCGCCTTCGAAGTGGCCGACGTCCCCGTCGAGGGGACGACCTTCGCCGAGCTGGGCGTGCCCGCCCCCATCATCGCCGCCCTCGAGCGGGCCGGCTGCCCCACCCCGTTCCCCATCCAGGCGGCGACCCTCAAGAGCTCACTGGCCGGGCGCGACGTCCTCGGCCGGGCCCGCACGGGCAGCGGCAAGACGGCCGCCTTCGCCATCCCCATCGTGGTGGCGGTGGCCACGTCGACCCATAACCGCCGGCCCAACCATCCCCGCTCGCTGGTCCTCGTCCCCACCCGGGAGCTGGCCGCCCAGGTGGCGGCCACCATCAACCCGATGGCCGTGGCCATGGGCCTGCGCCGGGTCGCCGTCATCCACGGCGGGGTCAGCCAGGGACCCCAGGTCACCGCCCTCCGGGGCGGCGTCGACGTGCTCGTCGCCTGCCCCGGACGCCTGGAGGACCTCATCCAGCAGGGACACTGCAGCCTCGACGCGGTCGAGGTGTGTCGTGCTCGACGAAGCCGACCACCTGGCCGACCTCGGCTTCCTGCCCGCGGTGAAGCGCATCCTCGACCAGACGCCGTCCCGCGGCCAGCGCATGCTCTTCTCCGCCACCCTCGACAAGGCGGTCGACGCCGTCGTCCGCCGCTACCTCGACAACCCCATCACCCACTCGGTCGACAACGTCGACGCCATCCCGCCCGACCTCGAGCACCACGTCTTCACCGTCAGCCTGGAGGACAAGGCCACGGTCGTGCGGGAGCTCGCCTCCGGCCACGGGCGCAGCCTGCTCTTCACCCGCACCAAGCACGGGGCCAAGAAGCTGGCCAAGGACCTGACCGCCCGCGGCATCCCCGCCCTCGACCTCCACGGCAACCTGTCCCAGTCGCAGCGGGACCGCAACCTGGCCTCCTTCGCCGACGGGTCCACCCGGGTGCTGGTCGCCACCGACATCGCCGCCCGGGGCATCCACGTCGACGACATCGCCCTGGTGGTCCACGTCGACCCGCCGACCGAGCACAAGGCCTACCTCCACCGCTCCGGCCGCACCGCCCGGGCCGGGGCCAAGGGCACGGTGGTCACCGTGATCCTGCCCGACCAGGTCCGGGACGTGGCCAGCATGATCCGCCAGGCCGGCATCCGTCCCGCCTCCGCCCGGGTCGGCCCCGGCGCCCGGGAGACCCGGGCCCTGGCCGGTCCCGGCGGCCGAGCCCGTGTTCCGGCCCCAGGCCGAGGCACCGGTGCCGGCGGCCCGTCCCGGCCCGACCCGTGGCCGGCCCAAGGTCAGTGGCGGTGGCCGCCCGTCGGCCCCGTCCGGCGGCGCCGGACGGCGCTCGCCGTGGCCGGCATCGAGCGCCGCCGCCGGCGGTCCCCGGCGACGTCCTCGCTGAACTGGCGGCCCCGTGACCTCAAGGTCCCTTCGCTCAGGTCCCTGCCGGTGGCCGATAGGCGCGCCATGCCGGCGCCGACGCAGTGTTCCGACGTTCGTGGCCCTGCTGGCGGTGGCCGCCAGCCTCCTGCAGAGCACGCCCAGCGGGGCCACCCCGGTCCCGGGGGCGCCCGCCTGCCCGACGACTCCCGGCCAACTCGTTCTGGCACGCCAACGTGTCCGGCCTGCCGGTCCACGCCCAGTCGTCGACGTGGGTCGCCAGCGTCGGCGACCACGGCCAAGCTGAAGGCCGACTTCGGCAGCGGCACGTGGGACGGCGGGCCGATCGGCATCCCGTTCACCACCGTCGCCGGCACCCAGCCCCGGGTGCCGGTGAGCTTCGACTACGCCGACGAGAGCGACCCCGGCCCGTACCCCGTTCCGGCCAACGCCCCCATCGAGGGAGGCCCGGCCGCCACCGGCGACCGCCACGTGCTCGTCGTCGACCGCGACGCCTGCCGGCTGTGGGAGCTCTACAGCGCCTACCCGCAGAACGGCGGCGCCTCGTGGACGGCCGGCTCGGGCGCCACCTGGGACCTGCGCTCGAACGCCATGCGTCCCCTGGGCTGGACGTCGGGCGACGCCGCCGGCCTGCCCATCCTCCCCGGACTGGTCCGCCGGGACGAGGTCGCGTCCGGCACCATCGACCACGCCATCCGCTTCACCGCCCCCCGCACGGCGAACGCCTACGTCTGGCCGGCCAGCCACAAGGCGGCCACCGGCGGCGCCTCCGACCCGCCCATGGGCGCGTGGTTCCGGCTCAAGGCCAGCTTCGACATCAGCGGCTTCTCGGCCGAGAACCAGGTCGTGCTGCGGGCGCTGAAGAAGCACGGGATGGTGCTGGCCGACAACGGGTCGTCGTGGTTCATGAGCGGCGCCCCCGACCCCGGCTGGAACGACGACGACCTGCAGCTGCTGCGCACCGTCCCCGGCTCGGCCTTCGAGGCGATCGACGTGTCGTCGCTGAAGGTGTCGTCCACGTCGTACGCCGTCGGCCGGCGGGCCGACGACCACGACGACCGCTCCCCCAGCGACGACGACCACCACCACCACCACCAAGCCGCCCACCACGACCACGTCCCGCCGCCCACGACGACGACCACGACCATGACCACGACCGACGGTCGCCCCCGTCGCCAACCTCGTCGCCAACCCCGGCTTCGAGTCGGGCCTGTCCGGGTGGAACACCGGGGACAACCGGACGACCCTCACCCGCACCTGCACGGTCGCCCACGGCGGTTCCTGCTCGGCCCAGATCGGCCGCAAGACTTCGACCGGCGAGGCCGTGCTCGACGACTCCCCGAACACCGTCGCCTCGTCGGTGGCCGGCGCCACCTACGCCGCGTCGGCGTGGGTCAAGGCGCCCGCGGGACGGTCGGTGACGCTGCGGATCCGCGAGTACCGAGGCTCGACGCTCGTCCGGTTCAAGACCGTCGTCGCCACCGGCACCGGCGCCTGGCAGCAGCTCACGGTGGCCGCGGCGCCGACCAGCAGGCGGCACGTCGATCAGCGTCGACGTCCTCGTCTCCCTCACCACCGCCCTCAAGGCCCAGGTCGACGACGTCAGCCTGAAGCGCACCTGACCGCGGCATCCGGGCGGCTACGGGCGACCTTTCGTCCCGATGCCTTTGAAGAACGAGTAGCAGAAGACACCGTCGGGCTCTGTGGTCCGGTAGAGGGCGCGGATACCGGCGTCGAAGCGGTCGGGCTCGATGAGGCCGGCGTCGATGGCGGTCTCCCGCACGCCCTCGACCATGGCGGTGAACGTCTTGCGGGTGAAGCCGTCGATCAGGTCGGGACGGTTGGCGTCGACGTAGAGCATCAGCGGGGAGACCGTCACCCCGTCGAACCCGGCCTCGACCAGCAGCGGGTAGAGCCGGCGGCCGATGTTCCCGTCGCCGCCGGCGTCCCGCTGAAGGGTCACCAGGCTCTGGATGGCCTCGTGGGCGGCCGCGCTGTCGGGATGGAAGTAGGTCGATCCGTGGTCACCCTCGATGACCGTGAGGGTGCCACCCGGCCTGAGCAGGGCCGACAGGGTGGTCAAGGCCTCGTCCGGGCGGGGCAGGTGCTCGAGCACGAAGCAGACGAACACGTGGTCGAAGGAATCGGCCGCGAACGGCAGTTCGAAGATGTCCGCCTGCCGGAACTCCACGTTGGCCAGCCCGGCCTCGTCGACCCTCCGGCGGGCCTCGGCGATCGAGTCGGCGGACACGTCGACGGAGACGAAGCGGGCGTCCGGGCTGCGACGGGCCAGGGTGACCGTCTGGGCGCCGACGCCGCACCCCGCCTCCAACACCCGGCTCCCGGGGGGATAGGAGGTCCCCGCGTGCAGCAGGTCGACGAGGGTGCCGGCCTGGTCCTGGAGGCGTTCGTTCTCCCGCGGCTGGTAGCCGTGGACGTACGACCTGGTCACGGCGCCGCCACGCGGGTCACAACCGTCACAGTAGGTCTCGGAGGGGACCGCTCAAGTCGGGCCGCGTGGAACCCGATGGTGGAAGCAACTCACTGCCGGTACCGAGGGAGGGTTCGCCGTGCCCACGCGTGATTCGATGATCAGGAAGCCCGGGCGCGGCCGCCTGCTGCTGGCCGGCGCCACCCTGCTGGTGGGCATGTTGTGCGCCGCGGTGGTGCCCGCCGACGCCGCGCCGAAGCCCGCCGCCCCGACCGCGGGCCCCAGTTGCGGCGCCGTGGTGCTCAAGGCGAACGGTACGCCGTGGGTGTGCACGCTGGCGGAGAACTTCGACGGCACGTCGCTCAACCGGGCCCTGTGGGTCCCCCAGACGTCGGCTGCCAGCGGGTTCGGCTCGCAAGACGACTGCTTCGTCGACGACCCCGACAACATCGCGGTGTCGGGCGGGACGCTCAAGCTCACCGTGCGCAAGGAGGCGGCTCCGTTCACCTGCCCGTCGCCGGCCGGCGCCTACAGCACCCGGTACACGGCGGGCATGGTCTCCACCTACACCAAGTGGAGCCAGGCCTTCGGCCGCTACGAGTTCCGGGTCAAGTTCCCGGCCGCCACCGCCAAGGGACTGCACGGGGCCCTGTGGCTGTGGCCCGACAACGCCCTCAAGTACGGCCCCTGGCCGCTGTCGGGCGAGATCGACGTGGCCGAGGTGTACAGCCTCTACAACGACCGGGCCATCCCCTACGTCCACTACTGGCCGGGCACGGTGGGGCAGACCAACAACTACTGCCTGCTCAAGGTCACCGACTGGCACACCTACGTGCTGGAGTGGACGACGACCCACATCAAGATCAGCTTCGACGGCAAGGTGTGCGTCAACGAGCCGATCACGCCGGCGGCGCCCCTCGTGGCCCCGCAACCCTTCGACCACCCCTTCATGTTGGCCCTCACCCAGGGCCTCGGGGTTTCGACCAACCGGCTCGACCCGGCCCAGCCCCCGGCCTTCCCGGCCACCATGCAGGTCGACTACGTCAGGGCCTGGAAGTAGCGCGTCAGCGGGACATCACGAACTGGCCACCCGACGGTGTGCCCTGGGCGTGCACGGTGCCGTCGGCCTCGATGTCGTTGAAGCGCACCGGGATACCCACCGATCCGCCGGGCTGGAACGTGGGTTCGTCCTGCACGTGGAAGTGGATGTGGGGCTCGCTCGAGTTGCCCGAGTTGCCGACCAGCCCGAGCACCTGGCCGGCGGTGACGTCATCGCCAGTGGCGACGCGGATCGAACCCTTCTGGAAGTGGGCGAGGATGGCGTACTCGCCATTTCCGAGGTCGATGATGACGTGGTTGCCCGCCGGCTGGGCGGTGTTCGTCTCGATGGCCGGTCGGTTGTCGGCCAGCCCGTCCTGCACCGCGATGACCTTGCCCTCGGCCGGGGCCATCACCGCCTGGCCCCAGGCCCAGTAGTCGGAATTCTCCAGGCCCTCGCCGCGGTACGTCGACCCGTCCCGCCAGACGAGGAAGTCGAAGGCGTGGCGTTGGTCCGACGCCACCGCGTGGTGGTTGCCGATCTCGGGCAGGGGCGCCACGCCGGCCCACCACAGACCATCGAAGGGGAGCCGGAGGCTCGCCTGGGCCGGCTGTGCCGCCCTCGGGTCCGGCGGGAGTGGCTGCACCGGCTCCACCAACGGGCTCAGGCCCGCGGGGTCGAACCCGATCCGGAAGCGCACCCGCCCCTCGCCACTGGCGTAGTCGGCGAAGTACACGCCCCGCCCGGCGCTGAAGGGGACGACCCGTTCCTCGGCCCGGGCGCCGATCGGCGAGGCGGCCCGCCCCTCAGCGAAGGCGCGTTCGACCTCCTCCAGGGAGACCTGGGCCTTGAGGTCGGGGGCGAACTGCTCGTACACGGAGGCGATGTCACCCGCCAGCAGCCGGTCGACCACCTCGCGGCCCTGCTCGAGAAGGGCCTGGGAGGCGGCCGTGTAGTCGCCGGCAACGTCGGCGTAGCGCAGGTCGAAGGCGGCCGCCGGCTCCGGAGCGGTCGTGGCGGTGGTCTGGTCCCGGTCCTCGCCACAGCCGCCGACAACCAGCGCAGAAAGTACGAGCAGGGTGAGGACCAGCCGGTGCATCGCCGCTCCCTTCTAGGTCGAAGCCGGTCGTCATCCCGGGCGACGCCCCCGGGATCCGGCCCCACCCGGCCAGCCTATGCAGTCCCCCCGGCGCGGGCGTGGAGGGCGTCCTCCCGGGCGCCGGCGGGGAGGAGGGGGCAGTTGCTGCAGATCGCCTCGGGGACGACCTTCACGTAGAGGCAGCACGTCGTCCGCTCGTAGACGACGGCCCGGCGGGTGTCGTCCCCGGCGACGCCCAGCGTGCCGAGTCCACGGAGCCGGGACCGGGGGCGGTCAAGGTACTGGCGGGCCGCCTGCGCCGCGCCCGCAGGGTCGCCGGTGACGTCGCCGACGACTCGGGCCACCCCGACACGTCGGTGGCGAAGTCGCCCAACAGGCCCCGCCGGCCGAGGCGCCACCGCCGACCCACCGCCGCGTGCAGGGAGTCGAGATGGCCGGCGAGGACCCGCCTCTCCCACCACGCGGGCCCGTCAGGGCCACCGCCGGGCCCAGGAAGGCGACCTCGCCCGGATGGTGCCCGTGGACCCGGACGGCGACGTTGTCGGCTGCCGGATCGGGGGCCACGCCCTCCAGCAGGACCGGCCCGAGCGACGGCGACGGCGAAGAAGGAGAACACGCAGACCATGCCGGGAACGGCCTGGTCGGCCCCCGACGCGTTGGGGTAGCCCTCCGCCACCAGGGCCAGGCGCAGGACGGGGGCGAGGAGGGACATGACCCTCGCCGGCGCCGCCACCACCGCGCCCGGCGCCGACGGCAAGGTGACCCTGTCGGGCCTGGCGGTCAGCTCGGGCCTGCCCGACTTCATGCCGGTTCGGGTACAACCTCGGCATGCTCCAGCCGGGGCGCAACGACATCACGGCCCAGGTCCACGTGGCCGTGGCCGGCACCAACACGGTCGAGTCGGTGCAGGTCTTCCACACCGACGTCGTCGCCACCACGACCGTCACCGACCCGGACGGCACGCCCGGCACGGGCGACGAGAGCGCCACCCCCCTCGCCGTCACCGTGTCCCTGCCCGACACCACCTGGACCCCGGCCGGCTCGGGTGCGGTCGAGTCCCGCCAGGCCGCCCCCGGCACCCTCCCCGAGGTGGCCGGCGCCGGCCCCGGCGGGGGGACGGCCAAGCCCACGGGCAGCATCTTCGTGGGCGCCGTGATCGGCCCGGCCAAGCTCAGCTTCGACTGCCAGCCGGGCCACACCGACCTGGCCGACCTGGCCCACGTCACCCCGACGACCGCCGGCGCCTTCGCCACCGCCACCGTCACCGCCGCCTCAGGCGGAGCCGCGACCGAGCGGTCCTCGTCCTCGTCGTCGTCGGAGGGGGACGAGGGCTCCGGCGGCGCCCCCGTCGTCCCGATCGCAGTGGGTGTCGTCGTCGTCGTGGGTGCCGTCGGCTTCGCCCTCTCCCGCCGCCGCGCCGCTCCGTAGCTCCCAGCCGCGGGTAGGGGCCAACCCCCGGCGCCGGGCCGACGGGGCCGTGCCACCTTGGGCCTATGAGCTTCGACGACCCCTACCCCCATCCGCAGCGGCCCGCCCACCACGGTCGGGCGCTGGCCGAGCGGCCCCTGCTCTGGCTGGTAGTGCTGGGGGTAGGCCTGCTGATGATCGCGGCCGCCTTCTCCCCGCCCCTCAACCCTCCGCAGTGCCCCAGCTACGCCACCGAGATGCCGGACGGTTCCACCTGCATCATCGGGGCCAACATCGGGTCGGGACTGATCTGGCTGGCCGGGATCCTGGTCGCCCTCGTCGGCGGCGCGGGATCGCTCGTGGCCCTCGGGACTCGCCTGTGGCAACGACGGTAGGCCCCGACGTCCGGCGTTCTCGGTAGCCGGGAGTGCGGAAACCGCACCCCCGGCTACCGAGAACCGGACTTCAGACGCCCCCGACGACCACCTTCCCCCGGGCGTGGCCTTGTTCCAGGTAGGCGATGGCGGCGGGGATCTCGGCGAACGGGTAGCGCCGGTCGATCCGGGGGCGCACCGAGCCCGCCTCGATCAGCTCCGCCAGCAGCTCGAGGTCCTGGGCCGTGACGTGGGCCGAGACCATGGCCACCCGCTTGCCGCCGCGCAGCGAGACGCCGATCATCCTCCCCATGGTGGTGAACCCCGTGACCGCAACCTTGCCCCCCTCGGTGAGGGCGGACGTGAGATCCGGCACCGATCGGTTCCCGATCGTGTCGAGGATGAGGTCGTAGCGCTGCTCGCTGCTGGCGAAGTCCGTCGTCGTGTAGTCGACGACGTGATCGGCGCCGATCGATCGGACGAGGTCGAGGTTCCCGGTACTGGTCACGCCGGTCACCTCGGCCCCGAAGGACTTGGCCAGCTGGACGGCGAAGGTGCCCACGCCGCCGGACGCGCCGTTGACGAGGACCTTCTGCCCGGGCTGGATCTCCCCATGGTGGCGAAGGCCCTGGAGTGCGGTGACCGCTGCCACCGGGACGGCCGCCGCTTCCTCGAACGACAGGCTGGCCGGCTTCGACGCCATGACACCGACCGGCACGGAGGCGTACTCGGCGAATCCGCCATTGCCGTGATCCAAGAGGTTGGCGTAGACGTCGTCGCCCGGCTGGAACTGGGTGACGCCGCTGCCGACCGCCTCGACCCGCCCGGCGATGTCGCCTCCGAGAATCGGGTGTTTCGGCCGCAGCACACCGAGCGTGGCCCGGGAGAAGATGGGCTTGCCCCGCATACAGTGCCAGTCCGCCGGATTGACAGAGAGACCCAGCACCTTCACCAGGACTTCGTCGGCCTTCGGCGCCGGCTGCTCGACGTCCGTCATCCGCAGCGTCTCGGGCGGCCCGTACTTCTCATACACGAAGGCCTTCATGACCGGTGCTCCTCGTCTCCGTCGTCCCATCGAGCCTAAGGCGCGGCCCTGGCCATGAGCGTTCTCGGTAGCTGAGGGTGCGCTTTCCGCACCCACCGCTACCGAGAACCGCCGACGAGGTCAGCGGGTGAGGTGGCCTCGGCGGCGGGCGGGGCGAGTGGCGGACCACAGGAGGTAGCCGACGTTGACGACGACGAGGCCGCCGACGGCCTCCCGCCACACGTCGCCCGGACCGGTCTCCGACAATCTCGACGGCGACGCCGTCACGCGGGCCGAGGCCGCCCCCGCCGCCCCCGCCACCGTCGTGGTCGTCGCCCCCGCGGCAGTGGTCGTGGTCGCGCCCGTGGCCATCGTGGTCGGCGACGATCCCGCGACCGTGGTCGTCCCACCGGCGCCGGCAATCGTCGTCGTGGTCCCGTCTGTCTCCCTGTCCGGGTCTGTCTCCCTGTCCGAGCTCCGCCGGAGCCGGAGGATCACCCAGACCCGGCTCGCCGCCGCCCTGGGCGTCACCCAGTCCGAGGTGTCTCGGATCGAACGTCACCCCAACCCGCTGGTGGCGACGGTGCGGGCCTACGCGGAGGCCGTCGGCGCGGAACTGGAGGTCTCGGCCCGCTTCGACGGTGGTGAGCGGATCGTGCTCCACTTCGCCTAGGACGAGGACGTGGCCACCGGACGGACGCCTGGCCAGCTCGTCGAGCCCCTCTTGGACGCAATCCAACTGGTGGCTCCGGCCGTATCCCAATCGGCAACCACTCCGGCGAGAGGGAGGACAGCAGGATGACGCTTCGACGGACTGCTGCGGTCGTATGCATCCTGGCGCTCGGCGCCATCGTGAACGCAGCGCCCACGGCGGCGGCGCCACCCAAGGGCGCGCCCAAGGCGCCGACCAACCTCCGCATCACCGCGTCGACGTCCACCAGCGTCACGCTGGCCTGGGACGCGTCCTCCGCCAACTCGTCGAACTGGTGGTACTGCGTGCAAAACGGCGGCACCGGATGTATCCGCGTCAACCCGCCGCAGACCACGCTGACGCGCACACAGCTCCTCCCCGACCGCACGTTCTCGTTCTCCGTCTATGCCATCAACTCGGCCGGAAACCGCTCCGCCAGCAGCAACACGGTCACCTTCACGACGCCGCCCGACACGACGCCGCCCAGCCCGCCGCCCACGCTCTCGCTCACCGCCGTCCACCCCGTCCGCATCTCGGTGGCGTGGACGGCATCGACCGACAACCTCAGCCAGGTCTGGTACTCGCTGTTCATGAACAACGCGCCCGTCGTCGAGAACTCGATCGGGCTCGGGTCGGCCACGCTCCTCTACCTCACCCCCTCGACCACGTATGTGTTCAAGGTGACGGCCCGGGACGCGTCCGGCAACACGGTCACCAGCAACGTCCTGTCGGTGACGACCCCGGCCGCCACCGACGCGGTGGCGGCGACGGTACCGACCAACATCGTGCTGTCGCCGGAGACCTCCTCGCCCGAGATCTGGCTGGACTGGAGCCCGTCGACCGACAACGTGGACCCGCAGTCGCTGATCCTGTACGAGATCTACCAGAACGGGGTCCTCACGACCGACGGAGGCATCGGCGCCCCCGAGGGGATCACCTTCTGCCGGTTCACCGGCCCGATCGAGGTCGTCCTCCGCGCCGTCGACACGTCCGGGAACCGGTCCGGGCCGAGCAGCGCCCTCATGTTCGTCTGCTGACGCCTGGCTGGGCACGTTCTGTGGCGCTGCAGGGTCGCCAGGCGACTCGTTTGCGCCACAAATCGACCGGGAACCGCCGGGCGTGCGCCGCCGACATGGTCCGGGGCGCGCCGTGGTCGCCAGGCGACTCGTTCGCGCCACAGACCAGTCGTCACCCTGAGGCGGCGAGGGCGGCCGGTCAGCCGGCCAGCGACTCCGCCAACCGGATCGAGTCCTCCTTGGAGAGGGCCGACTCGAGGCGCAGGGTGAGGTCGCCCTGCTCCCAGACCAGCGTGTTGCCGGCCAGCCGGGAGCTGTCCTCGTAGAACCGACCCTCGGCGTCGGCGAAGAAGAGCTGGTGGGGGGTGCCCCCGAACCAGTAGCCCCGCCCGCCGGCGACGGTCACCTCCTCCAGGAGTCCGCCGGCCGTGAGCTGCTTGCGCACGGCGGCGGCGTCGATCTCGCCCCGGAACTCGGTGAGGAGGAGGCCCTCGCCGGTGCTGGCCGCCTCCGGCAACCCCGGCCGGGCCCCGTAGACCACCGTGAGCCGGCCCCCTGACGGGAACGGGCTCACGTAGGCGGCGTCGGGAACGCCTAGCGCCGACGCCGGCGGGAGGAGGGGCGTGAACGTCAAGCGACGCCTGGCCTCCGCCAGCGGGACTGGTTCGCCCAGCGACATCCCCGATCCCAGGGAACGGGGGGACGGCGCCGTCGGGTCGGGGTACCGGATCTCGACGCCCCGCAGGCCGAGCCAGCCGGCGACGGCCCGGCGGGCCCCGGACGACACCGACAGGACTGCGGAAATCGTCAGGATCACCGCCACCGCAGCCAGCGCCAGCCGCCCAGCCCGACTCCCGGCCCAGCCCGCGGCCGACCACCCGGCCCGGCGGGGGACCAGTCGGGCCCGCACCGCGTCGGCGACGTCGGCCTTCGGCCACTCGACGGTCGTCCCGAGGTCCTCCAGGGCCGACGCCAGCGCCTCGTCCGGCGGAGACTGGCCCCTCACTGGCGCACCATCCTCTCGGATGCTGCGCCAACGAAACCCTTCGCTTGATCCGGCCTGCGGCCGGCCCAATCGCTCCACATTGGTTCGCTCGCCTGCGGCTCGCTCACGGGCCGGTCTCTTCGGCGAGCATCAGTCGCAGGCGGCCCAGGGCGCGGGCCGTTCGGGACTTCACGGTGCCGGCGGGGCAGCGCAGGGCACCGGCCGTCTCCGCCTCCGAGAGGCCGAGGAGGTACCGGCACGCCAGCACCTGGCGGTCGCGGTCGCCGAGTCGCTCCAGGGCGTCCAGCAGCTCTTGCCGACGCTCGCCCGCCAGGGCCGCCTCCTCGGGGGATGGGGCCGCATCCCCCGAGGGACGGACATCCCCCGCCCGCAGGGCCAGGCGCGCCACCCGCCCGGCCGATCGGAGCCGGTTGCGGGCCTCGTTGGCCACGATCGTCAGCAGCCACGGGCGGAAGGGGCGGTCGGGGCGGAAGCGGCCGAGCGCCCGCCACGCCTTGACGAATGCCTCCTGGGTGGCGTCCTCGGCATCGGCCGCCGACCCGCAGATCAGGTAGGCCACCCGGAGGGCAATGCCCTGATGGGCCTTCACCAGCGCGTCATAGGCATCTTCGTCGCCCTGCCTTGCTCTCCGGACCAGCTCGTCGTCGTCCAGTGGGCGGCCCTCCACTGACCTGTTCTGCTCACGGCCTACACCGCCGGAGCCCTTCCGGTTCCCGGGAACCGTCCGTGGCCCGTCGGTGTACCACGACCAGCCCGATGAGGAGGACGACGACGACAAGGCCATCCCGAACCGCGCTGGCCGTCGTGGCGGCCCTGCTGGTGGTCGTCCCCACCGGCCCGGCGACGGCCGGCGGGGGGTGTCACCGCGACGCCGCCGAAGGACAGGCGGAGGGGTTCGGGTCCACCGTCGAGATGCGGGAGAACTGCTTCACGCCCACGGTCCTGCGGGTGGAGCCCGGCACCGACGTGAGCTTCGTGAACCGCGACGAGCAGGCCCATCAGGTGGACGGGGTCGGCTGGGGTGGGGGCATCGTGATGGCCCCCGGCACGTCGTTCGCCTCCCGCTTCGATCAGCCCGGTACGTACCCCTACTCCTGCCATCTGCACCCGGGGATGAACGGGGCCGTGGTCGTGGGCGACGGTCGAGGCTCCGGTCGGGTGGTCCACGTGGTGCCCGTCAGTGCCCTGGCGGCGGCGTCGCAACCGGCTCGTTCGGTCCGGACGTCATCCTCCGGCCTGGCCATCGCCCCGGCCGTCCTGGTGACTGGGGCCTCGGGGCGCTCTTCCTCGGCATCCTGGCCGGCAATGCCCGCCGCCGTCGCCCGGAGCGGTGAGGGCCTAGCAGGGACTTCCACATTGACAGGGGCCCCGCCGCGCCTACGCTGCGCTGACCTACCAGGGAGGCGGACCCCATGACCGACAACAGCGGTACGGACCCGTCGGCCACGGAAGTCACCGAGCAGGATGGCCCTCTCGAGGTGACGCCATCGGAGGTGCTGACTACCTATCGGTACCTCCGCTTTGGGGTGATCGCAGCGGTGGTGATGTTGGCGGTATCGGTTCTCTACGAGCGCACTCAGGCCACCGGCTGGCAGACCTCTCTCAGCGCCTACTACTACGAACCGGTTCGCTCGATATTCGTCGGCGCACTGATGGTCATCGGCTTCTCACTGATCGTGATCAGGGGTCGTCCCGGCAAGAATGGCAAGGACCGCGAAGATTTCCTGCTCAACCTGGCGGGCATGCTCGCGCCCGTCGTGGCCCTGGTCCCTTGTGATCCCGGTGATCGAGTGTTGTTCGATTCGGCGCACGACAACATCGTGAACAACATGATCGCCCTTTTTGCCGCAGGGTTTCTCGCAATCATCCTGATCCTGGTCATCGGACGTCGTAAGCGGCCGAAGGTCCTCACGACTCAGGATGCCACTGGCCGAATCACGGTCTCTCTGATCCTGACATTCAGTCTCCTCGTCTTGGGAGCGATTGCGTTCGTAGTGTCGCCTGCGTTCGAAGAGCGGGCGCACTATGTCGCCGCCTACGCGATGTTCGGGTTTCTCGGGATCGTCGTCCTTCTCAATGATTGGGCCAGTACATCCGGGTCCGGGTACAGGAGGCTCTATCGCACAATATGGGTGTCGATGGTGGCCAGCGTTGTCGTACTCCTCATCGCCCCCAAGGTTGTGACGTTCCGTCACAGCACCCTGATCTTGGAGTTCTTGGAGATCACGCTCTTCGCCATGTTCTGGGTCGTCCAAACCAAACAGCATTGGGACCTGCGCGAGGCGTGAGGTAGTCCGGCACGGTGCTCGGTTGGGGCCGTCCGACGGCACCCAGCGTGAGGTCCAAGATCCGCGCCTGGGGGCGGCGATTCCAAGGTCATCGGTGGCTGCGCAGCGCCACAGCGCGGCTCGAAGGTGAGCCTGTGACAGAGTTGCGATGGCTACGGCTCTAGGTCTTCCTGTGCACGAGTTGAGGTGGCACCGGGGGTCCCCCAGTGAGGGGGTCACGGTGATGAATCCTCTGGTTCCTTCCAAAGAACTGGAGACCACCACCGTGACCCTTGACGAGATCGTCTATCACCGACGCGTCCGTGTGCTCGACCACGCCGGGCAGACATCGATCACCGAGGCGTGCCAAACCTTCGGGATCAGCCGCACCACCTACTACCGCTGGGCCGAGCGGGCCCGTCTCTACGGCTTGGCCGCGCTCATGCCCAAGGGCCGGCGCTCGCCGGCAATGCCGAACTCGGTCCCACCCGAGACCGTCGAGGTCGTTCTGGCCGAGGCCATCGCCCGCCCCACTCTCGGCGCCCGCCGCCTGCTCGAGCATCTCGAGGAGCGCAGCGTGGTCCTGTCGGCGTCGGGGGTGCAGAAGATCCTGGTCCGCCACTGCCTGGGCCGTCGCAGCCAGCGCCTGGCGGCCCTGGCCCAGATCACCGCCATGGACACCGGGCTGGTCACCCAGGCGGCCAAGGAGGGACCGTTCGGGTTCTGCCACTTCGCCGCCCGACCTGGGGATTTGCTGGCCCTGGACACGTTCTACGTGGGCAAGCTCAAAGGGGTGGGCACCGTGTGGCAGCTCACCGCCGTCGACACCGCCACCCGATGGGCGATCTGTCGGCTCTTCGTCGGGGACAAGACCGCCCAGGCCGCGGCCGACTTCGTCGACCACGTCATCGTTCGTCTGGCCGAGATCGGCGTGGAGCTCACCGGGGTGCTCACCGACAACGGCCCCGAGTTCACCGGCAAGGCCTTCACCAGCCATCTCGGCGAGATCGGTGTCGGCCATGTCCGCATCCCACCCCGGTCGCCCAACCACAACGCCGTGTGCGAGCGCTTCCAGGGCACGGCCCTGCAGGAGTTCCACCGGCCCGCCTTCCACCGTCAGCGCTTCGATGGCCTGGCGGAGCTGGACGGCCAGTTCCAGGGCTGGATCCACCGCTACAACACCCACCGCCGCAACCACGGCGACTTCATGCGCGGCCGCACCCCACAGACCGTGCTCAACTCCCACCGATGACCACTCGCCAGCGGGTTCATCTGTCACCTCGACTCGTGCTCACGAAGCTCTAGGTAAGCGGCGAGGTTGGACAGGGACGAGGAGGCCCTTCGGCGTGATCCTCGGCCGAGATCCGGTACGTCCTCGGCGGTGATGCGGACTCCTGTTCCGTCGCTGAGCTCGTCCACCTCCCAGATCATGGTCATGGTGCCGACGGCACACCGGCTGGTACCCACCGCAGTTCCCGGACTGGTCGGCTCCCGGTTCGTCGCCGCTGGTGCCTACCACTCCCTCGCCGCCGTCTGACCTGCACATTTGTGGTGGGCGAGGGGGGACTTGAACCCCCACGTCCTTTCGGACACAGGAACCTGAATCCTGCGCGTCTGCCAATTCCGCCACTCGCCCGAGTGGAAGACCAAAGGTAGCCGACGGCCTACGCCTGCGTTCCGGGTGGGCTGGGTATGCTCGGCCGTGCGATGGGACTGAACCAATTCGAGCAGCGGCTGGAGCGGCTGGTCGAAGGAGTGTTCGCCAAGACGTTCCGCAGCGGGCTCAAGCCGGTGGAGCTCGCCCGCCGCCTCACCCGAGAGATGGACCTCCACCGCGTCGTCGGCGTGAGCGGCCTCATCTCGCCCAACCGGTTCGAGATCGCCATCAGCCCGTCGGACTTCGAGCAGTTCGAGTCCTACGCCGAGGCCCTCACCCGTGAATTGAGCGATGCGGTTCGAGCACACGCTCGCGAGGAGACATATGCCTTCGTGGGACCAGTGCACGTCGAGCTCAAGGCGGACGAGGGCGTGGGCGTGGGCGAGTTCCTCGTGGCCAGCGAGATCGTGGAGGCCCCCGGCGGGGCGTCGGTGGGCAGCCTGTCCCTCCCCGATGGCGGCCGCGTCGGCATCGGCGAGGAGCCGGTCACGATCGGGCGCCTGCCCGAGTGCGACGTCGTCCTGGGCGACCCCAACGTGAGCCGCCGGCACGCCGAGATCCGGCGCCAGGGCACCGGGTTCGTCGTGGTCGACCTCGGGTCCACCAACGGGACCCGGGTCAACGGCGCCGGTATCAAGGAGCGGAAGCTGGTGGACGGCGACGAGATCACCGTCGGCGGCACCAAGATCCGCTTCGAGGCCTCTTAACCCCCCCGAACCCGTGCCCGACAGCCTCCTGACGATCCTCAAGTTCTGTTTCCTGGCCCTGCTGTACCTCTTCTTCATCCGCGTCCTGCGGGCGGTCTGGGTCGAGGTGAGCGGCCGGGCACCCACCGCCCGCACGGTGGCGGCCAACTACGGGTCGACCCCCGCCGCCCGACCCACCCGCAGCCGGGTAGGCGACATGCGGGCCGCGGTGGGGGGCAAGAACGGCACCCGGCTCAAGGTGGTCGAGCCGGCCGAGACCCGCGGCACCGTCTACGAGCTCACCGACGAGCTCACCATGGGCAGAGCCACCGGCTGCCACATCACCCTCGACGACACCTACGTCTCCCAGTTGCACGCCCGCGTCTTCAAACGGGACGGCCAGGTCTTCATCGAGGACCTCGGCTCCACCAACGGCACCTACGTCAACCGCACCAAGGTCACCGCGCCCCTGGTGGTCCGCCGGGGCGACCGCCTCCAGGTGGGCAAGACGGTGATGGAGGTGACGTGACCACCCTCAAGGCGGGCGCCGCCACCGACGTGGGCCGGGTGCGCCAGATCAACGAGGACCGTTTCCTGTGCGAGGACGGGCTCTACGTGGTCGCCGACGGGGTGGGTGGGCACCAGGCGGGCGAGGTGGCGGCCCAGACCGCGGTCGAGACGGTGGCCAAGGCCTTCACCGCCATAGCCCCAGGTGGCCGCACCACCGACAGCCTGGTCGATGCCATCCAGGCCGCCAACGAGGCGGTGTGGCGCCTGGCCCAGACCACCAGCGAGAAGCGGGGCATGGGCACCACCCTCACCGCCATGGCCCTGGTCCGGGAGGACGGGGAGGAACTGCTGGCCCTGGCCAACGTGGGCGACTCCCGCAACTACCGGCTGCAGGACGGCGAGCTGCTCCAGCTCACCGACGACCACAGTCTGGTGGAGGAGATGGTCCGGGAGGGCAAGCTCACCCGGGAGGAGGCCACGGTCCACCCCCAGCGGTCGATCATCACCCGGGCCCTGGGCATGGAGCCGGAGATCGAGGTCGACTGGTGGGAGCTGATCCCCTACCGGGGCGACCGGCTCCTGCTCTGCAGCGACGGCCTCACCAACGAGCTGAGCGACGACCGCATCGCGGCCACCCTGCGCCAGGTGGCCGACCCCCAGGAGGCGGCCCGCGACCTCGTGCGCCAGGCCCGGGCCGAGGGCGGGGGCGACAACATCACGGTCGTCGTGGTCGACGTGCTCGACGACGACGATCGGGCCGAGCGGGCGTCGGAGACCGTGGCCGACGACGAGGCCCCGGCGGCCGGCGGCCGCGGTGGCACTGGCGGCCGCGGTGGCGCTCTCGGCCGCGCCGGCGGACCGGGACCCGGGTCGGGGGCCGGGTCGGGGCCGGCGACGGTGTCCATGGCCCGGATTGCCGTGGCACCCACGGAAGAGGACGTCCCCCTGCCCGGACGGTCGGCGCCGGTGGCCTCGGCCGCGCCCGACCCGCCCCGGCGTCCCCCCGCCGAACCGGCCCCGCGGGGCCCGGCGGCCAAGCCCAAGCGCTTCACCTGGCGGGTGGCCGGCTTCGTCGTCCTCCTGGTGGCGGTGGTGCTGGGGACGGTGGCCGCCATCGGCTGGTACGCCCGCAGCACCTACTACGTGGGCTTCGCCGGCGACCAGGTGGCCATCTACAAAGGCCGCCCCGGCGGTGTGCTGTGGTTCGATCCCACCCTCCGGGAACGCAAGCCCCTCACCCGGGCCGAGGTGCCGGCCGCCTACCTGCCCGACGTGGAGAAGGGCAAGGAGGTGGACTCCAAGGCGGAGGCCGACCGCTACGTCACCAACCTGCGGGACAAGCACCTGGAGGAGGAGGCCGCGGCCCCGACCACCACCACCATCCCGCCGACCACCGTTCCCGCCCTGGAACCGCCGCCTTGATCCAACACGACCCGGCGGCCGTCGTCCGGCGGACCACCGAGCTGGGGTTGTTGGTGCTGGCCGGGGTGGTCACCGGCGGGGCGTACGTGCTGGCGGCGCTGGGCCGCAGCTCATCGCTGCCCGCCAACCTCGTCCCCCTGCTGCTCGTCATCCTCGGCCTGCTGGTGGCCGGCCACGTGGCCGTGCGCCGGCTGGCTCCCGGGGCCGACCCCCTCCTCCTGCCCCTGGCCGGCCTCCTCAACGGCATCGGCTACGTGTTCGTGGCCCGCCTCCGGCCCGACCTGGCCGGTTTCCAGTCGATGTGGACGGTGATCGGCATGGGCGCCTTCATCGCCACCCTGGCCCTCGTCCCCCGGACGCGGAACATCGAGCGCTTCCGCTACACGCTGGCCTTGTTCGGCATCGGCCTGCTCCTCATGCCCCTGCTGCCCGTGATCGGGCAGAACATCAACGGCTCCCGGCTGTGGGTGAAGTTCGGGCCGGTCTCGTTCCAGCCGGGGGAGCTGTCGAAGATCGTCCTGGTCGTGTTCTTCGCGTCGTACCTGGTGGAGAAGCGGGAGCTGCTGTCGATGGGAACCCACCAGGTGGCGGGGATGTGGCTGCCCGAGATCCGCCACCTCGGCCCCATCGTCCTGGCCTGGAGCTTCTCCCTCGTCATCATGTTCTTCGAGAAGGACCTGGGCTCGTCCCTCCTGTTCTTCGCCCTGTTCATCACCATGCTGTGGATCGCCACCGCCCGGGGGGTGTACCTGGGCATCGGCGGGCTCATGTTCGCCCTGGGGTCGATCCTCGCCTACACGTCGTTCGACCACGTCCGGACCCGGATCTCGATCTGGCTCAACCCGTGGAAGGTGGCCAACGATGCCGGCTACCAGATCATCCAGGCCATGTTCGCCTTCGCCGCCGGCGGCCTGGCGGGAGCCAATCTGGGCCAGGGCAGCCCCCAGCGCATCCCGGCGGTGGCCACCGACTTCACCTTCGCCGCCATCGGTGAGGAGCTGGGCCTGCTGGGGACGGTGGCCGTCCTGGCCAGCTTCCTGCTCATGGTCGGCGCCGGCCTGCGCATCGCCATGCGGGCCGAGCCGCCGTTCGAGAAGCTGCTGGCGGCCGGGCTGACCGCCATCCTCGGCATCCAGAGCTTCATCATCCTGGGCGGGGTCACCCGGCTGGTGCCCCTCACCGGCATCACCCTGCCGTTCGTCTCCTACGGCGGCTCGTCGCTGATCTCCAACTACATCCTGCTCGCCCTCCTCCTGCGCATCTCCGACGACCAGGCCCACCGGGCGGCCCAGGCCGCCGGGCCCAGGACTCGACCCAGCTGCCGGCCCGATGAGGGTGACGAGGTGAACTCCCAGATCCGCACCCTGGGGATCGTGCTCATGGTGCTGTTCTGCGCCCTGTTCGTGCAGCTCAACAACCTCCAGGTGTTCAGCGCCGAGCGGCTGAACGACCACCCGGCCAACACCCGCACCGTCGTCCGGGACTTCTCCCAGCCCCGGGGCGCCATCCAGACCTCCGACGGCGTGGTGATCGCCGAGTCGGTCGACGTCGACGACGCCTTCGAGCGCCAGCGCCGGTACCCCGAGGGCGAGCTGTTCGCCCACATCACCGGGTACTTCTCGTTCACCTTCGGCGACGAGGGGGTCGAACGGACCTACAACGACGCCCTCACCGGCCGCGACCGGGAGATCACCCTCGACCGGCTGGGCGACATCCTGCTGGACAAGGACAAGACCGCCAACGTGACGCTGACGGTGTCCAAGTCCGTCCAGCAGATCGCCACCGACGGACTGGCCGGACGCAATGGCTCGGTCGTCGCCCTCGACCCCCGGGACGGCGCCATCCTCGCCTTCGCCGACTACCCCACGTACGACCCCAACGTCCTGGCCAGCCACAACCAGGACGACGTGCGCAAGGCGTGGGCCGACCTCAACGCCGACGAGGAGCGCCCGCTGCTGCCCCGGACCTACCGGGAGCGGTACTTCCCGGGGTCGAGCTTCAAGGTGGTGACGGCGGCCGCCGCCCTGGCGACGGGCGTGGCCACCCTGTCCCAGCCGGTCTACCCGGTGCTCACCGAGCTGCCCCTGCCCCAGACCACCGAGCCCCTCCGCAACTTCGGGGGATCGTCGTGCGGCGGCCCCCTCCCCGAGATCCTGCAGGATCTCGTGCAACACCGCCTTCGCCCAGCTGGGCCTCGACATCGGCGCCCCAGTCGCTGGCCGCGGCGGCCACCCAGTTCGGGTTCAACGAGGTCCCGCCCATCGACCTGCCGTTCGGCGGCCGAGTCGGTGTTCCCCGACCCGAGCGCGTTCGCCCGTGACATGCCCGCCCTGGCCAAGTCCGCCATCGGCCAGCAGGACGTGGCCGCCACGCCCCTGCAGATGGCCCTGGTGGCGGCCGGCATCGCCAACAACGGCGTGATCATGACGCCCCACGTCATGGCCGAGGTCCGGGACAGCCAGGCCGAAGCTGCTCGAGACAGTACCAGCCCAAGCCGTGGATGGAGGCGGTCCCGCCCGAGGTCGCCCGGGCCGTGCGGGACATGATGGTCGGCGTGGTGGCCGCCGGCTCCGGCGCCAACGCCCAGATCCCGGGCGTCACCGTCGCCGGCAAGACCGGCACCGCCCAGACCGGCCTGGGGACGTCGCACACCTGGTTCATCGCCTTCGCCCCCGCCGAGGCCCCCCGGGTGGCGGTGGCGGTCATGCTCGAGAACCAGCCCAGCGCCAACGAGTTCACCGGCGGCGCCCTCGCCGCCCCCATCGCCCGCGACGTGATGGTCGCCGTCCTCGGAGCCGGCTGAGCGACCGCGGCGCGAGCCCGCCGGCGCCCGCGGCTCGAGCAACTCGCCGAGCAAGCTCCGCTGGCGAAGGCCAGCCCCTAGTCTGTCGAGGTGGCCTCGCAGGTCTTCACCGGCCGCTACCAGATGGTCCGCCAAGTCGCGCGCGGCGGCATGGCCGAGGTCTATCTGGCGCGCGACCTGCTCCTCGACCGGCCGGTGGCGCTGAAGGTCCTCTTCCCCGAGTTCTCCCGCCGACCCGTCGTTCGTCGAGCGCTTCCGGCGGGAAGCCCGGGCCGCGGCCAACCTCAACCACCCCGGGATCGTGTCCATCTACGACTGGGGCAACGAGGGCGGCACGTACTTCATCGTCATGGAGTACGTCGACGGCAAGACGCTGCGGGAGGTCATCCGGGCCGAGGGTCCCCTGCTGGCCCACCGGGCGGCCGAGATCGGCGCCGACATCGCGGCGCGCCCTGCCAGCTTCGCCCACCAGCGACGAGCCTGACGTCATCCACCGCGACGTCAAGCCGGGCAACGTCCTGATCACGGCCAGCAGGTCAAGGTCACCGACTTCGGGATCGCCCGGGCCGGCGACCCGGCCGAGGGCCTCACCCAGACCGGGCGCGGTCATGGGCACCGCCACCTACTTCTCCCCCGAGCAGGCCCAGGGCCACGAGGTCGACGCCCGCAGCGACGTCTACTCGCTGGGCGTCGTCCTCTACGAGATGGTCACCGGCCGGCCGCCGTTCAAGGGCGACAACCCGGTGGCCATCGCCTACCAGCACGTCCGGGAGGAGCCGGTCCCGCCTAGCGAGATCAACCCCGACGTCCCCCGGGTCTTCGACGCCATCATCCTCAAGGCCATGGCCAAGGACACGGACCAGCCGCTACCAGAGCGCCGAGGCCCTTCGCACCGACCTCCTCCGCTACGCCGCCGGCCAGCCGGTGTCGGTCGAGCAGCCGGCGTTCCCTCCCCTCGCCCGTCCCCCGGCACCGGGCCGGCGGGTGTCCACCACGCCCGGCACGACCGCGGGGGCGGCGGTCACCGGCGTCATGCCCCGCACCGCCGGCGGCGGCGCCCAACGGCTCGCGAGCCGACGGCACCCGCATCGCCACCGCCGACGACCGGATCGTCGAGTACGAGGAGCCGCCCCGCCAGCGGACGAGCATCTACATCGGCATCCTCGTCGTCCTCCTGGTGATCCTGGGCGGTCTCCTCTACCTGCTCAGCCGGGAGCTGGGCGTGGGCGGCGACGGCGGCGAGATCGCCATGCCGACGGTGATCGGCAAGACCGAGGCCGAGGCCAACGCCATCCTGCGGGAGGCAGGCCTGCGGGTGACCAAGAAGGAGGTCACCGACGAGGCCAACGAGGCGGGCAAGGTCATCGACCAGGACCCCGACCCGGCGGTGCAGGTCGAGAAGGACACCGAGGTCACCATCACCGTGAGCCAGGGGGCGCCGTCGGCCACCGTCCCCGACGTGCGGGGACGCAAGCTCGACGCCGCCACCGAGGCCCTCGAGAGCGCCGGGTTCCAGGTGCGCAACGTGCGCCGCACCGACGCTGCGGCCGCCGTCGACACCGTCATCGACCAGGACCCCAAGCCCGGCCCCGGCAAGCGGGGGGCCGACATCACCCTGGTGGTGTCCAACGGGCCCGAGCAGGTCCAGGTGCCCGACGTGCGCGGGCGGCCGGAGGGCGAGGCCGCCAACCTCCTGGGCCAGGCCGGCTTCCGCACCCGGACGAGCGTCGAGCAGAGCACCACCGTCGCCGCCGGCCTGGTCATCCGCACCGAGCCCGACGCCGGCACCCGCCTCGACAAGAACGAGCGGTCACCCTGGTGGTGTCCAACGGCGCCCCGGCCACCACCGCGCCCGCCGGTCACCAACGCTCCCACCACCACCACCGCGCCGATCATCACCATCTTCCCGCCGCACGACGGTCACCACCCTGCCCGCGACGACCACCACGACCGACCCCGCCGTAGGCGGAGGACGGCCCGGCGGCCGGCCGGGGTCCTGGGCCAGGAAGTTCGCCAGCAGCTGGCGGCCGGCGTCGGTGAGGATCGACTCCGGGTGGAACTGCACCCCTTCCACCGCCAGTTCCCGGTGGCGGAGGGCCATGACCACCCCGTCCTCGGTCTCGGCGGTGACCTCGAGCACGGCCGGCACCGAGTCCCGGTCGACGACGCAGCGAGTGGTAGCGGGTGGCCTCGAACGGCTGGGGCAGCCCGGCCAGCACGCCGTCGCCCCGGTGGTGGACCAGCGACGTCTTGCCGTGGACGACGGCGGGCGCCCGCACCACCTCGTCCCCCGAAGACCTGGCCGATGCACTGGTGGCCCAGGCACACGCCGAGGATCGGCGTCACGCCGGCGAACCGCTCGATCACCTGCGTTGCTCACGCCGGCGTCCTCGGGCCGGCCGGGGCCGGGCGAGATGAGGATGGCGTCGGGCGCCAGGTCGGCCACCGCGCTCGATGGTGAGGTCGTCGTGGCGGTGGACGACGGGCTCCGCCCCCAGCTCGCCCAGGTACTGCACGAGGTTGTAGACGAACGAGTCGTAGTTGTCGATGACCAGCACCCGGGGCCCACGGACGCCGAGCGTAGGCCGGACGGCCCACGGTCGGGCTCATCCTCTGATCGTCGGCCGAGCCATGGCCAAGCCTCGCAAGCCAGACGAAGTCGGGAAGCCCAAGGGTGGCCGGGTCACGCCGAAGCAGAGCAAGCGCTACACGCCGCCGGTGCCCAGGCCGAGAAGGTCAGCCCCATGTGGGTGCCGATCGTGATGTTCACCACCCTCGGCCTGGGGATGCTGATCATCCTGGCCAACTACGTCGACCTGCTGCCGGGCGACGGCCCCAACAACTACTACCTGCTGGGCGGCCTCGGTCTCATCACCGCCGGATTCATCACCGCCACCCGTTTGCACTGAGCCCGCCAGGCGGGTAGGTATGCTCACGTTTGCGACCGGGAACACCAAGCCTGTAATTACCCACAGGTAAGCCCCAGTCTGGGGATTACTCGAATGGCGGCGCCACCAGGTCCATGTCCTCCTGGCAGTGCCGCGGGCGGCGGCGGCAGCTCCTCGGTGGCCTGCACCATCTTCACCTCGGCCAGGCAGATCGAGCACCGGTAGCGGAGGTTGACCCGGCGCAGCAGGCCCGGCTCGGGCGGCGGATGGGGCCGGGCCAGGCCGCCCAGGATCAACATGCCGAGGCGCATGAGCAGGACGAACACGACGATGGCGACCGCCAGCTTGGCCAGGAACTCGATCACGCCGCGCTCCCAGCCGCTCGAGCACCAGGGCGTTGGCCATGCCGCCACCCTCGCACATGGTCTGCAGCCCGTAGCGGCCGCCGCTGCGCTCGAGCTCGGCCAGCAGGGTGGCGGTGAGGCGGGCGCCCGAGCACCCGAGGGGATGGCCGAGGGCGATGGCCCCGCCGTTGACGTTGACCTTGCTCCGGGTCGGCGCGGTGCTCGGCCGCCCACGCCAGCACCACCGAGGCGAAGGCCTCGTTGACCTCGAACCGGTCGATGTCGGCCAGGCCCAGGCCGGCCCGGGCGCAGCACCGCCGGCGGTGGCCGGGATGGGCGCCGGTCAGCATCATCACCGGGTCGACGCCCACCACCGCGAAGGCCACCAGCCGGGCCCGGGGCCGCAGGCCGAGGGCGGCCGCCCGCTCCTCGCTCATGATCAGCACCGCCGCCGCCCCGTCGGTGATCTGGGACGAGTTGCCGGCAGTGATCCGGCCGCCGGTCTCGAAGGCGGGCTTGAGCCCGGCCAGGGCCTCCAGGCTGGTGTCGCGGCCGGATGCCCTCGTCGGCGTGCATCTCGGCCTTGCCCGGGTGGAGTCGACCAGCGACCGGCACGATCTCCCGGTCGAACCGGCCCTCGTCGGTGGCCGCCGCCGCCCGCTGGTGGCTGCGCAGGCTGTAGGCGTCGAGGTCGTCGCGGGACAGGTCCCACGCCTCGGCCATCCGCTCGGCGGCGATCCCCTGGGGGACGAGCCCGCCCGCCGGCAGGTAGCGCTGGTGCACCGGTCGGTCCGAACGGCAGGCCGGGCCCGTTGAGGATGGCCGAGCCCATGGGCACCCGGCTCATCGACTCCACCCCGCCCGCCACCACCACGTCGTAGGCGCCGGCCATCACCCCCTGGGCCGCGAAGTGGATCGCCTGCTGGGACGACCCGCACTGGCGGTCGACGGTGGTGCCCGGCACCGACTCGGGGAAGCCGGCGGCCAGGGCCGCGCTGCGGGCCACGTTGAGGGCCTGCTCCCCCGCCTGGCTGAAGCAGCCGAAGATGACGTCGTCGATCGGCGCGGGGTCGAGGTCGTTGCGGGTGACCAGGGCCCGCAGGACCTCGGCCGCCAGGTCGACCGGGTGCCAGTCCCGCAGCAGGCCGATGCGCCGGCCGAGGGGCGTGCGGACGGCGTCGACGATCACGGCGGAGGCGACCATGGAGGCGGGAGCGGGGGCCACCTCGCCATTCTGCTCGTCCCCCGGACGCAACGCAGGCGGCCCTGTCGGCGGCGCCGCCGATGGCCCCTGTCCGGCTGCCGGGCGAATGTGCTAGGACACGCGTCCGTGGAACCCGGGGGGACCGGGGAGGCCGGCACGGATCGACCGCTACTTCGGTATCCGCGAGCGGGGTTCGACGGTCGAGACCGAGCTCCGGGGCGGCCTGGCCACCTTCTTCACGATGGCCTACATCGTGGTCCTCAACCCGATCATCCTGAGCAGCGCGGCCGACGTCAACGGCGCCCGCCTCGACTTCGCCCAGGTGGCCAGCTCCACCGCCCTGGTGGCGGCGGTGATGACCATCCTCATGGGCGTCGTCGGCCGCTACCCGTTCGCCCTCGCCGCCGGGCTCGGGCCTCAACGGGGTGGTCGCGTTCCAGCTGGCGGCCCAGATGTCGTGGCCGGCGGCCATGGGCGTGGTGGTCATCGAGGGCCTGGTCATCACCGCCCTCGTCCTCACCGGCTTCCGCAAGGCCGTGTTCGAGGCGGTCCCCCTCGCCGCTCAAGCACGCCATCAGCGTGGGGATCGGCCTGTTCCTGGCCTTCATCGGCTTCGTCGACGCCGGCTTCGTCCGCCGGGTC
The DNA here is from genome assembly GCA_963801205.1 of uncultured Acidimicrobiia bacterium. Classification (GTDB taxonomy): domain Bacteria; phylum Actinomycetota; class Acidimicrobiia; order Acidimicrobiales; family AC-14; genus JAXDMK01. Next base: position 144,444 of record CAWDDV010000009.1, on the reverse strand, counting down.
CCGGACGCGGCCAACTCGCCGGTGCCGGTGGGCATGGGCATCGGCGGCCGCCTCCTCGGCTGGCCCACGCTCGTCTTCGTGGTCGGGCTGCTCATCGCCATCGTGCTGGTCGCCCGCAAGACCCGGGGCGCCATCCTCATCAGCATCGTGGTCACCACCGTGTTCGCGGTGATCCTCAACGCCATCGTCGACGTGTCGGCCCAGATCGCCCCCGGCCAGCCCTACAACCCCAAGGGCTGGAGCCTGAACGTCCCCGAGGTGCCCGACAAGATCCTGTCCAACCCCGACTTCGGGCTCCTCGGGGACTTCAGCCTGGGCGGTTCGTTCGCCGAGGTGGGCGTGATCAGCGCCCTGCTGCTGATCTTCACCCTCATGCTGGCCGACTTCTTCGACACCATGGGCACGGTCGTGGGCGTGGCCGCCGAGGGCGGGCTGCTGGAGCGAGGACGGCGAGCTGCCCGGGTCGCAGCGGGTGCTGCTGGTCGACTCGCTGGCCGCGGCCGCGGGAGGGGCGGCGTCGGCGTCGTCGAACACGACCTACATCGAGTCGGCCTCGGGGGTCGCCGACGGCGCCCGCACCGGCCTGGCAGTCGTGGCCACGGGCGTCCTGTTCCTGGGCGCCCTGTTCGTGTCCCCGCTCACGGCCGTCGTCCCCTACGAGGCGGCGTCGCCCGCCCTGGTCGTCGTCGGGCTTCCTCCTGATGGTGCGGGTCAAGGACATCCCCTGGGACGACTACGAGATCGCCATCCCCGCCTTCCTCACCATCGTGCTCATGCCCTTCACCTTCTCCATCACCAACGGGATCGGCGCCGGCTTCGTGTCCTACGTGCTGATCAAGGCGGTGCGGGGCAAGGCCCGGGAGGTGCATCCGCCTGCTGTGGGTGGTGGCCGCCCTGTTCGTCGTCTACTTCGCCATCGACTGGGTGGAGCGGCTGCTCGGCGTGCAATAGGCCCCGGGCCGGGCGAGGCGCCCTCAGACGAGGCGCCAGCGGCGGATGCGGTCGGGCTCCACCGTGAGCCAGGTGCGCTTGGCCGCCGGCACCAGCTTCGCCGTCGCCCACGTTGAGGACCTCCAGCTTGCCGTCCCGGTGGACGGCGACGGTCACGTCGGGCTGACCCGACAGGCGGGCCACCAGGTTGGTGGCCGACGAAGCAGGCGTTGAGGTTCCAGAACGTGTGGGCGTTGGGCGTGGCCACCCGCTTGAGCACCTCGAGCTCGGGAAACGTCCAGATCACGAGGGGCCCGGTGCCGAGGGGGGCGGTGACGACGAGCTTGCCCGAGGGGTCGACGTCGGTGAGCAGGGCGTCGTCCCATCCGGCGTCGATGACCTCGAGGGTGGTCGGGTCGTCGTCGGACAGGCGCACCCACCACGCCCGGGCCTCGTGCTGGCCCTCGCTGGCCGACAGGCCCACCCACCCGTCCCGGTGGTGGATCGGCTGGATGCCGGCGGGGGCGATGGCGATAGCGGCCTCGGCGACGATGCGGCCCCCGCCCCGGGAGAGGGCGACGACGAGGCAGCCGTCGTAGTCGACCGTGGGGACGACCGCGAACGGCCGGCCCTCGTCGTCGAACCAGGTGCAGCCGGACTCGAAGTCGCCGGACCACGGCGGGTGGCGCAGACCCCAGACCGGACCGTCGGCGTGGCGGAGGACGACCGCATGGCGGCCCGACACGAGAGCGAACGCCCGGTCCGGCCAGCTGGCGTGGCTGGCGCGTGGAGTCGGGGTCGGCCTTCCACGTGGCCATGGCCGACAGGTCGGACCCGGCCAGGGCGTGGAGCGTGCCGCCGACCCGGACGGTGAAGCTCGTCCGGCGGGCGTCGTTGGCCGCCACTCGCCCGACCGGCTCGGGGAACCTGGCCTCGGCCACCAGCTGGGCGGGCATCGCCTCCATCCTGCCGGTCCGACCGGTACGAATCGCGGTTGGTGCGTCGGTACCGTTCGTGCATGGACGAGGCCGCGTCGGACCGCGCCAGGGAGGTGCTCCGGGCCCTCGCCGACCTGGCTCCGTCCACCGAACAGCGGGCGCCCGGCCTGGCCGTGCCCACCGAGTGGTTCCGGTGGCTCCCCCTGGGCGCGGTCCAGCTCCTGCGTGCCCCGAATGTCGGGGCCGGGAGAACCGATGTTGGAGGATATGAGCACCCACGTCGCCATCGACCGCCAGTTCGGCGAACGCCTGGCTGCGGTCGACCAGATCCGCCCCGAGCCAGCGGTCGCTGCGGGTGGGGTGGCTGTTCGTGGCCGGCCGGACCAAGACGGACGACGGCCGATCCCGCCGGGTGTTCCACCCCCTCGTCACCATCCCGGTCCGCGTCCAGCGCCCGCCGGCCGTCGGCAAGGCCCTGCTCGTGCCCGCCGGCGACGCCGAGATCAGCGAGCTCGTCACCGACCGCGACGTGCGCCACCAGCTCGAGAGCCACATCGAGTTCGGCGGCGGCGCGCTCGAAGGCGTCGCCGGACCGAGGTGGCCGGCGCTCCTGCCGCGGCTGGACCGCCTCCAGCGCTTCGCCCGGCCGCTGGCGGCGGCGGCCGGCCTGCCGACCACCAACGTCGTTGTCCGCCTCCGACGGGCCCGACGGCCTGATGCGGACGGAGGGGCTGGTGATCGTCGCCGGCGCCGGCGTGTACGCCATCGACCAGGCGGGCGAGTCCAGCCGGGCCGGCTCGCTCCGGGCCTGGTCGGCAGGCCCCCTCGCCACCTGGACGGCCTTCCACTCGCTGTACGTCGATTCGACGGCGGACCGGCGGCCACCGCCGCGGCCGCCGGCCGCCGACCGCACCGTCGAGTCCCCCTACCTGCTCACCCCGGTGCAGCGGGAGGCGGTCCGCGCGCAGCCGGCACGCGCAGATCACGCTCATCTCGGGCGCGCCGGGGACGGGCAAGTCGCACACCATCGCCGCCATCGCCTGCGACGCCCTGGCCCGGCGGCCGCGGGTGCTCGCTGGCGGCCAAGTCCGACGCCACCGTGGACGCCCTCCTCGACCTGCTCGACCGGGCGCCGGGACCGACCCCGTCGTCTTCGGGTCGAACGAGCGTCGCGAGGCGCTGGCCACCCGGCTGTCGGCCGGTCAGCTCCGGCCGCGGACCGACGACGCCGTCGCCGCCGCCCGGCGCCGGGGCCGACCAGGCGCGCATCGAGCGCGGGACGGGCTACGGGCCGCCATCGCCGACCGGCTGGCCGGCGAGGCCATGCTCGACGACGCCGACCCGCCGTCGACGCGACACGCGGCCCGGACCGCCGCCCCCGGCCTCTTCGACCCGACGCCGACCTCGCCGCGGCCGAGCGCTGCTCGCATGCGCCACTGTCGCCCGCCGCCGTCTGGGGCGCCCGGCGGCGGCGGCGGAAGGCAGGCGGCACGCTGGCCACGCTCGTCCGGCGCCTCCCCGACTCCGACCGGCGGACCGTCCGCAGCCCTGCTGGCGGTGGCCCGGGCGGCACGGGCGGCCACCCAGCTCGCAGGCCGGCGGCGGGCTCGAGCTCGGCCCCCTCTGGGACCAGCTCCTGGCGGCCGACGACACGGCCCGCGCGCGCCGGGGAGCGTGGCTGGAGGCGGACTGCCGATCGGAGCGCCGCCTGAACCGGTCGACGCCTCCCGGCGGTGGCCGCCCTGGCCACCGCCCTGCGCAGCGGGCGGTCGGCCCGGCGGGAGCAGCTCGGCCGGCTCGACGACGACAAGCTCACCCGTGCCCTCCCGCTGTGGGTCGGCACCCTGGCCGACGTCGACGACCTGCTGCCGCCGGTCGCGGGGTTCTTCGACCTGGTGATCCTGGACGAGGCCTCGTCGATCGACCAGCCCCTCGCCGCGACGCGCCCTCCTCCGAGGCCGGCGGGCGGTCATCGCCGGCGACCCCCAGCAGCTGCGCCAGGTGTCGTTCGTGTCCGACGCCCAGCTGCGGGAGGTCGTGACGACCCACGGGCTGGACGACTCCCCGGTCCTCGCCGCCCGCCTCGACGTGCGCCGCAACAGCACCTTCGACCTGGCCGCCGGGGTCGCCCCCGTCGCTGGTCCTCGACGAGCACTTCCGCTCGGACCCCCACCTGGTGGACTTCGTCGCCCGCCGCCTCTATGGCGGGAAGGTCCACGTCGCCACCCGGTCGCCCCGGACGGAGTCGCGAGGACTGCGTCGACGTCGTGCGGACCGACGGTCGGCGCGACACGGAGCGGGGTCGTCCGGGCGGAGGTCGACCGGGTTGTCTCCGAGCTCAAGGCCCTGCCGCGGCGCGGGCGCGGCGAGCGTCGGCGTCGTCACGCCGTTCCGGGCCCAGGCCGACGCCATCGAGGCGGCGGTCCTGGCCGCCTTCACCGCCGACGAGCTGGAGGCGCTCGACCTGCGGGTCGGCACGGTCCACGCCTTCCAGGGCAACGAGCGCGACGTCGTGATCGCCTCCGTCGGGCATCGGCCCGGAGGAGGGCGGGGCGTCGTGGCGGTTCGTCGAGGACCCCCACCTGTTCGCCGTCTTCATGACCCGGGCCCGCCGGCGGATGACGGTCCTCGTCTCCGCCGACCCGCCCGCCGGGGGACTGGTCGCGGCCTACCTGGCCCAGGCCGACTGCCCGCCGGGCCGCCCCAGCCGGCGGCACCGGTCGGCGCCGTGGGCGACCGCCATCGCCGAGGACCTCCGTCGGCCGGGATGCCGATCGTGACCGCCTACCCGACCGGTCGCCACGTGGTGGACGTCTGCGTCGACGACCCCGGCGCAGCCTGGGCATCGAGTGCGGCGTCCACCCGGCCGGCGCCGAGGCCCACATCGACCGCCACCTGGCGCTGAGCCGGGCCGGCTGGGAGCCTCCTCGAGGCCTACCGGTCCCGCTGGGGGGATTGCCGGGCGGAGCTGCGTGGTGGGCCTCATGGGAACGATCAGGCGGGAGTGACGTCATCGGCGGGCGGGCGCCGCTGGCGGAGGCGGACGACGAGGACGCCGGCGGCCACCGCCCACACCAGGCCGAGGACGACGGTGAGGTTGAGGGCGTAGTTGTGGGGCAGCGACGTCGGGTTGTTGGCGGCCAGGCCGTAGGCCCGGACCAGCGGGTACGAGAAGAGGGCCACCACCCCGGTGACGACCAGGGCGGCGGTCACCGTCGCCCGGGCCCGGCCTGGGACCGACCGGGCCAGCGCCACCGCCGCCAGCAGCACGACGGCGCCACGATCAGGTCGTGGAGGAGGGCGCCGCCGACCACGAACCGGCCAACTGCGCGGGCCGGGTGTCGAGGCTGTGCTCGAAGATCCCCCGCAGCCCGACCAGCGATCACCACCCAGCCGACAGCGGCGGAGACCCAGAAGGCCCCGGTCCGGCCCGGTTGGCCGGATCGTTGCCGGTCACAGCACCTCACCTTGGTGACCCACTTGGTCTGCAGCACGCCGGCCCGGTTGGGGGCGATCAGCCGGCAGGGGAAGCCGTGGTCGAGGGCGAGCACGTTCCCGTCCAGGTGGGTGGCCAGGAGGGTGTCCCGGTCGGCCGCCTGGCCGGGGTTGAGGGTCGACGTGCGGTAGGCCCCGTTGGGCTCCAACGACTCGACCAGGATGGTGCGGTCGGGCTCCGCTCCGGCCATGGCCAGCAGGTCACGGACGCGGACCCCGCTCCACCGGGCCGAGTAGCTCCACCCCTCCACGCAGGCGATCGGCAGCGCCGCACCGTGGGCCGGCAGCGACAGCAGTTGGGCGTGGTCGAACGCAAGGGGCGTTGCCACCCGGCCCCCGACGGTGAGCCGGTAGTCCGGGGACCGGGCCAGGTCGCGCACGCCGGCGTTGCCCGCGCTCCGGTTGACCGGGTACCCCTGGGGCCCGACGCCCGGGTCCCGGGGGGCGAGGAGGGCGATGCCCCGCAGGGGTCGGAACGTCTGGCCGACCGTCGTCAGGGTGAGCAGGCCGGAGGCGGCGGCCACCGTCCCGAGCAGGCCCCGGCGGGTCAGACCGCCGGCGGTGGTCGCCGCCGGCGCCGCGGGTGCGGCCTCGATCTCGGCCACCGTGCCCAGCACCGGGTCGGCGTCGGCCAGTGGGGGCCGGCGGGACGGACGGGCCAGCGCCCGGCGGGAGATGGCCCATTTGGCCCCGACGTGGGCGGTGAGGGCGCCCATGGTCACCCACGCCATCCAGAAGTGGGTGGCGGTGAACGAGAACCGCCACGGGTACCACTGAGCGATGTTGGCGACGCCCGAGAACACCATGAAGATCCCGCCGCCGACCAGGGGGAACAGCCCGATGCGCTCGACCAGGTGGCTGGCCCGCTTGACCGCGGGGACGGCCACGAACCGGGGCCACACCACCCACAGCTTGGCCATCAGCACCGGCACCGAGGCGATGCCGGCGGCCACGTGGAGTCCCTGGCTGAACCGGTACAGGCCGGCCGGCCGGGCCGGGATCGGCAGCCACGCCTGCGGGTGCTGCTGGAGGTGCGAGTAGAGCCCGGTCACGAAGCAGACGCTGAACAGGATGCCGAGGGAGGCGCCGAGCCAGGCGGCCACCCGCTCGTCCCGGAGGGGCGACTGGTAGGCCGCCTGGCGGAGGGGCAGGTCGGCGTCGGTGGTGAGGCGGCGCACCGCCGGCGGCAACCGGAAGGAGGCCCGGAGGCTCACGCGGTCACGCCACGCGGGAGGCGGTGGCGTCGTCGCGCGCTCGCAGGTCGGCGAACCACCGCCCCGATGGTGTCCGGTCGAGGGAGGCGACGTCGAATCCGGCGTCACCGGCGATGTCGGCGATGGCGTCGGCGCCCACGATGGCCCAGTCGAACGCCGGGCTACGGCCGCCGTCCCGCTCGAACCAGGCGCGCAGGTGGCGCCAGCCCGTCCCCGGGGCCTCGACCTCGGCGATCACCCGCCCCTCGCCCCCCGTCAGCTCGAAGCACCGGGACAGGAGGCGGGCGGGGTCGCCGCCGATGCCGATGGTCCCGTCGAAGAGGAGGCACGTGGCCCACCCGCCCTCGCCCGGCAGGGGACCGAACACGTCCGCCTCCAGGACCCGGGCGCCCCGCTGCCGGGCCAGGGCCAGGGCCGATGGGGACGAGTCGACGCCGAGGGCGGAGACGCCCGTGCGGGCCAGCGTGACCACCAGCCGGCCGGGCCCGCAGCCGAGGTCGAGGACGGGACCGGTGACGGTGCGCAGCAAGGTGCGCTCCTCCGCGGTGGCGGGGGCGTTCCAGCGGGCCCGGTCGAACACCAGGTCCTCGCCGGTGTGGGTGCGCAACACGAGGGGCGGGGCCGTCCGGCGGGGCGCCGCTGGGTGCCAGTCGGCGACGCCGCGAGCAGACGGGGCGGACGGGGCGGACGGGGCGGACGGGCGGAAGGGGAGGACGGCGGTGGCGGACATCAGGCGACCTGCTCGAAGTCGAGCGCTGGCGACACGAGCCCCAGCCGGGCCGCCAGGAGGGCGGTACGGGTGGCTGGGCCGGCGTCGACGACGGCCTGAAGGTCGCCGACCGTGTCCAGGTCGACGAGGGTGGGGAGGAGGGCCACCGCCAGCCCGAGGGCGCGGAGGCGGGCCTCCTGGGCCCGGCCGGTGCGCTCGGTGCTCATGGGCAGGCCCCGGAACACGGCCCCGTCGGGGCGGCGGAGGGCCAGCGCCCACCATCCCCCGTCGGCGGCGTGGCCGAGGGCGGCGTCGCAGGTGTCGAGCGCGCCCAGGGCGAGGTCGAGGTCGGCCCCGGTGACCTGGGGGGTGTCCATCCCGATCTGGACGCCGGGCCCGCCAGCGGCCGCCCAGGCGTGAGCCAGGCGCCGGTTGAAGCTTCCCCGGCACTGGCTGACGACCTCGAAACCGGGTGGTAGCCACGGCCCGGGGACGCCATCGAGGGCGAGGACCCGCCGGCTGGCACCGCTGGCGGCGACCGCCTCGAGGGTGTCGGCCAGGGCCGCCTCGGCCAGGGCGGCCGCCTCCCCCGGCGTGCACGGGGGGCACAGCCGGGTCTTGACCCGGCCCGGCACGGGCGACTTGGCCATCACCAGCACATGGGTGGGGACCGGCGGGCACCGCCGTTGCACTGCGGTCGACATCGGAGCTCCTTCTGCGCTCGGGGATCGGCGGTCTCTGCTGGTACGTCGCCGGGCACACGGTGAGATGAAGACCCGCCGACCTGACACCCCTCCGTCCGAGCCGGCGGCGCCCGCGTTTCACCGTCGTGCGGTCGGGTGCGGCATCATTGCGCCGGTGAAGGTCCTGGTCACCGGCGGCGCCGGCTTCATCGGCTCCCACGTGGTCGACCAGCTCGTCGCCGCCGGGGCCTCCGTCCGGGTGCTCGACAGCCTCCGGGCCACCAACCACACCGTGCCCGGCTACCTCGATCCCACCGTGGAGCTGCTGGTGGGTGACGTGGCCGACCCGGCGGTGGCGAGGGCGGCGGTGCGCGACGTCGACGCCGTCTGCCACCAGGCGGCCAAGGTGGGCCTGGGGGTGGACTTCGGCGACGTGGGCGCCTACGTGGCCGACAACGACATCGGGACCGCATCGCTCCTGGCCGCCCTGTGGGACCGGTCGTTCCGGGGCCGGCTGGTCCTGGCCAGCAGCATGGTCGTCTACGGCGAGGGTCGGTACCGCTGCGATCAACACGGCGACGTCCGTCCCGGCCCCCGCCTGGCCGACGATCTCGACGCCGGGCGCTTCGACCCCACCTGCCCCCACCCCGCCTGCGGCCGGCCCACCCGGTGGGCGCCCATCGACGAGGACGCGCCCCTCGACCCCCGCAACGTCTACGCCGCCACCAAGCTCCACCAGGAGCACCTGTGCGGGCTGTGGGGCCGGGAGGCAGGGGCGTCGGTGGTCGCCCTCCGCTACCACAACGTCTACGGGCCCCGGATGCCGCGGGACACGCCCTACGCGGGCGTGGCGTCCCTGTTCCGCAGCGCCCTGACCGTGGGTCGGGCCCCCGAGGTCTTCGAGGACGGAGGCCAGACCCGCGACTTCGTCCACGTCCGGGACGTGGCCCGGGCCAACGTGCTCGCCCTCACCGCGGCCCGGGTCGGGCGCGGCGCCTACAACGTGGCCAGCGGCACGCCCCACACCGTGGGGCAGTTGGCCGAAGCCCTCACCGCCGCCCTCGCCCCCCACCTGACGCCGGTCGTGACCGGCCGGTGGCGGCTGGGCGACGTCCGCCACGTCGTCGCCTCGCCCGCCCGGGCCGAGACCGCCCTCGGCTTCCGGGCCGAGGTGCGCTTCGAGGACGGGATGGCCGAGCTCGCCCGTGCCGCCGACGACGCCCACCGCTGACCCGGCCCTCGAGGGCGACCGCCCGGCCCGCCTGGCCCGGGGGCCGGCCGTCGGCTTCGTCGCCGCCGGACTGGCCGGCGTCGCCCTGTCGTGGACGATCGCCTCCGCCGGCGGCGGCATCCTCGGCGCTCGGTGGTCGCTCCTCACCCGGCTGGCGGCGTGGTCGGCGGTGTGGGTGGTGGCGGTGGCCTGCGCCCTGCGCCTCCCCCGGCGGGCGGCGCTGGCCGCCGTCTTCGTCGTCGCCGTCGCCCTCCGGCTGGCGGCCCTGGCCGGTCCCCCCGCCCTCTCCGACGACCTCTACCGTTACGCGTGGGACGGGCGGGTCCAGGCGGAGGGCATCGATCCCTACCGGTACCGGCCGACGTCGTCCCAGCTGCGCTCGCTCCGCGAACCCTGGCTGTGGCCGGACGGGGCCGGCTGCGCCGAGCTCGGCCGCCAACCCAAGTGCTCCCGCATCAACCGGGCCACCGTGCGGACCATCTACCCGCCGTTGGCCCAGGCCTGGTTCGCCACCATCTACCGGGTGACCGGGGTCGAGGCCCGCCACAAGGCGTGGCAGGCGGCCGGACTGGTCGGCGACCTGGCCCTCGTGGGCCTGCTCCCCTTCGCCCTCCGGGCGTGGAAGCGGGACGAGCGGTGGACGGCGCTCTACGCCCTGTCACCGTTCCCGGTGGTCGAGGTGGTGAACAACGGCCACGTCGACGGGCTGGCCGCCCTGTTCCTGGTGGCGGCCATGCTGGCCCTCGGCCGACGGCGGCCGGGGTGGGCGGGGGCGCTGATCGGTGCCGCCACCCTGGTCAAGCTCTACCCCGCGTTCCTCGTCCTGGCCCTGGCCGGTGGCGTCGGGGCCGCGGTCGGGCGCAAACGGCTCCCCGACCTGGTGCGGGCGGGGGTGGCGCTGGCGGCGGTGGTCGTGGCCGGGTACCTGCCGCACGTGCTGGCGGTGGGGCTGAAGGTGCTCGGGTACCTGCCCGGGTACCTGCGGGAGGAGAACTACGACAGCGGCGGCCGGTACCTGCTGGCCTCGCTCCTCCACCTGCCGGTGATCCCGGCGGCCGTGGTCGCCGGCGCGGGGATGGCCCTGGTCGTGGCCTGGGTGGTGCGGGCCCGGCCGTCCCCTCCCCGGGCGGCGGCGGTCCTCGTCGGTGCGCTCCTGCTGGCCACCACGCCGGTGCAGCCCTGGTACGCGGTGACTCTGCTGGCAGTGGCGACGGTGGCCACCGCCCCCGCGTGGGCGCTGGTGGCGGCGGCCGCCTACCCCTACTTCTTCGCCGTCATCCTGGACTCGCCCCACCCCGTCGCCGTCGGCCGCCTGTCCTACGGGCTCGCCCTGGCCGGCGTGGTGGGGGCGGCCGTGGTCGCCCGACGACGAGGGAAGGTGGTGGCCGATGCCTGACGTCGTGATCCCCGTGCTGAACGAGGCCGGGGCCCTCCCCGACCTGCTGGCCGCCATGCCCACCGGCTTCACCGCCATCGTGGTCGACAACGGGTCCGACGACGGGTCGGCCGACGTCGCCCGCGCCGGCGGGGCCCGGGTGGTCGAGGAGCCCCGCCGGGGCTTCGGCGCCGCCTGCTGGGCCGGCCTCCTCGACGGCCGACGCGCCCGACGGGATCGTGTGCTTCATGGACGGCGACGGGTCCTTCGACCCGGCCGACCTCCGCCGGGTGGCGGCCCCCGTCCTCGACGAGCAGGCCGACCTGGTCCTCGGCGCTCGCCAGCCCACCCGTCGGGGCGCGTGGCCGGCCCACGCCCGGCTGGCCAACCAGGTCCTGGTGGTCGAGATCCGCCGGCGGACCGGCGTCCGCCTCCGCGACCTCGGGCCGATGCGGGCCGCCCGCCGAGAGCCGCTCATCGCCCTCGGCATCGAGGACCGCCGCTTCGGGTGGCCGTTGGAGATGGTCCTGCGGGCGGCCGCGGCCGGCTGGCGGATCCAGGAGATCGGCGTGCCCTACGCCCCCCGGGTCGGGAAGTCCAAGGTGACGGGGACGGTGAAGGGCACGCTGCGGGCGATAACCGACATGCGCAGGGTCCTCGGGGACTCGACTAATCCGCACAGGGAGGCGGGAACGTAGACCGGATAAGACCCCGGAGAGAGAGAAAGAGATCCTGTGCGAATTAGATCAAAAGCCACTGCCGCTGCTGTGCTCGCTGCGCTCGCCCTGGTGGGAGCCGCATGCGGGGACGACAGCTCGTCGACCTCGACCAGCTCGGGCTCGGCCGACATGGTGACCGCCATTCCGAGCCTGTCCGGCGTCGGTACGTCGGTCGCCCTCGACGGTGGCACCGCCGCCGCCCTGACGTCGCTCGGCGTGTCCATCGCCCCGTCCGGCACCGCCACCTTCGACGCGGCCACGTCCACCATCACCTTCCCCATCACCGCCGGCTACGCCGAGATCCACAGTGACAAGAGCTTCCAGCCCGGCTACATCCTGGGCTCGGTCGACCACGCCGGCAGCGGCTTCACCCTGACCGCCGGCTCCACCAAGGTCGAGCTGTCCGACTTCGTCGTCGACCCCGGCAACTCGGTCCTCTACGGCACCGTGGGCGGGACCCCGATGATCCCCCTCCTCGACCTCGACGGCACCAACGTCAGCGTGAGCACCGAGGACGGCAACGTGGTCCTCGACGGCACCGTGGCCAAGCTCACCGAGACCGCCGCCGGCGCCCTCAACCAGGCGTTCAACGTCGACGCCATCCAGCCCGGCACACCCCTCGGCGTGGTCCACCTGGTCGCCAAGGGCGAGGCCACGACCTACGACGCCTCCGCCGACAAGGTCACCGCCATCAGCCGCCTGACCGGGAAGTCCACGTCGGTGACCCTCGACGCCGGCACCGCCGCCGCTCTGGAGAGCCTGGGCGTGGCCGTGACCCCGGTCGGATCGGCATCGTTCGACGCCTCCACCGGCACCGTGTCCTTCCCGATCACCGGTGGCTACGCCGCCATCCACTCGGACCTGAGCTACAAGCCCGGGTACATCGCCGGCACGGTCATCCACCAGGCCAGCGGGCTGAAGTTCTCCAAGGGCGCCAAGTCCATCGAGGTCACCGACTTCGTGGTCGACCCCGGGAACTCCATCCTGACCGCCTCCGCCGGTGGCAAGCCCGGCATCCCCCTGCTCGACCTCGACGGCACCGCGGTCAAGGTCGGCTCCCAGGGCGACGACGTCACCCTCGACGGCACCGTGGCCAAGCTCACCAGCACCGGCGCCGACGCCCTCAACGCCACCTTCGGGGTCTCCGCCTTCACGGCCGGCCTCCCCCTCGGTGTGGTCCACCTGGTGGCGTCCGCCGCCTCCGCCGGCTAGTCCACCCGGCTCGGAGCCGGCACGATGGGCCTCGGCCCGTCGTGCCGGCTTCGTCGCGTTCCGTGGCGGCGTCGAGCGGCTCTCTCCCGCTCCGCCGCCACGGGATTCACGTCAATTCGCCTGCTCGGGTTCGGCCTCATTCAGGCGCCCGTCTGGTCGCTCTTCCCAGTTACTGGCCCGGCGGGCGGTCGGCGCCGAGCGGGGGGACGAGCTTCCCGGCGTACTCGTCGGTCAGCACGGAGCAGGTGCACCAGTCGCCGTCACACGGTTGCCCCGCCTCGCTCCCGTACGGCCCGAGGCCGCGCAGCATCTCGAGGACGAGGGTGCGTTCCTCCCGGCCCAGGACCGGGAGGCGGGCGTAGGGCTGGAGGTCCCACCTGGCCGGAGGATCGTCGAGGTCGCCGACCACCTCGCCATCGGCGAACAGGGTGAAGCACGGGTGCTCGGGGAAGTCGTTGAGCCGGAGAGGGCCCGCCAGGCGCCGTCGACGCGGGCGGCGAGGACGAACAGCCCCGACTCGACCCGATGCCACGCCGGCGTTTCCGTCCCGTCCATGCCGGCGATGATGCCCGACCCCGGTGCCGATCGACGTCGGATTTCGGGGACTACGGCCTGGTCGCTCGCTTCACCCGCCGGCGCACGGCGAGTCGGACGTCGCGCACCGACCGCCGGCCGGCGGTGGCCGCCTGGCGGGCCGCCACACGGGCGCGCGACCACCCCGCCTTCACCGGCGCCCACGTGGCTCGGAGTCGGCCCCGGGCGGCGGCGGTCATCCGGCGGGAGGCGGCGGCCATCGCCCGGCATTGCGTGAATGCCCACCGTCCCCCACTTGCGACCGGCCGGGCCACCGCCCGCAGGCCGCCGGCGACCCTCCGGGTCCCGGCCGCGACCGCCCGCCCCGCTCGGCGGAGACCAGTCGCCAGGCCGCGAGCCAGCGCCCGGGCGGGCGCGATCCCGACTCGGAGGACGGCGGCCAGGCCGGCGGCGACCCTCCGGGCAAGGGCCGCCACGGCCGTCCCCGCCCGTCGCCCGAGCCGGGCCGCCCTCCGGACCGGGACGACGATCGCCCCCGCGAACGCGGCAACCACCCGGGCGGCGGCGCGCAGCCCGTTGCTCAAGGAGCGCAGCAGCGCCGCCACGGGACGAGCCACAGCCCGGAAGGCGGTCCGGATGAACACCAGCGCCCGCCGGGCGACGGCCACCACACCTCGGGCCCCGATGCGGAAGGGCTTCGCCACCGCTCGAGCCGCGGCCCGCACCGCCACCGCCACCCTCCTGAGGACGGCGAACGTGGCCCGGCCGGCCTGGCGGAGGGCGGCAGCCGTCGCCCGGACGAAGCCGCGGACGGCGACGAAGACCCGCCGGAGCAGAGCGACGCCCGTCCGGCCGGTGATCCGAAGGGGCATGGCCACGGCCCGCGCCGCCGCCCGCATGGCCACCGCCACCCGCCGGAGGAGGGCGAGCGTGGCTCGACCGGCCTGGCGGAGGGCCGCCGCCCCCGCCCGGGCAACGCCGCGGACGGCAACGAGGACAGCGTCGGATGGGGGCGACCACGGCTCGGGCACCGGCTCGCACCACCACCCCGACTCGGCGGCCGAGGGCGACCGCGGCCCGCCACCCGGCCCGCACCGGCCGGACGACGATCCGCACGACGGCGGCCACGGCCCGCCCCAACCGGCGGGCGACAGCGGCGGCCGCCCTCCAGAGCCGGGAGACGACGCGCCGGGCCACCGACTCGATCCAGCCCATGGCCCGAAAGACGGCGCGGAAGGTGGCCCGGAACGGCCAGGCGACCGCCCTGGCCGCCGCCACCGCCACCCGTCCGGCGAAGCGAGCGGCACCGCCGAGCGCCGACCACGTTCGCCGTCCGACGCCGACCACCGCCCGCACGGCCGCCTTGGCCGCCTCCCACAGAGCCACGAACGGGATGAGAGGGATGGCCAGGACCCGGCCCGCGACCCCCAGGTTCTCCTGTACCTCGTCCGGCGGAGGCTCGTCCGGCGGAGGCCCGGCCGGCGGCGTCGGCGCCCCTGGCTCAGTCAGGGCCATGGCGCCGGCTCTTGGCCTCCTCGGCCAACTCCTCCAGCCGGGACACGGCGGTGAACCCGGCGACCTCCTCCACTTCCGCCCTCGCCTCTACCAGCGCGGTGGCGTCGATGTCGGCCGCAGGGAGGGCGAGGGCGGCGGCCAGGTCCTCGACGGCGAGGCGGCGGCGGTCGACGTACTCGGTCTCCCGGCCCGGCGCCGGGGCCCGGCCCTGCAGGAGCGACGCCGCCTCGAGCAGCGCCCCGTGAGCCGCCGCCATCGCCGCGGCACCCTCATCGCCGGCCACGTCGAGACGGAGGACAGCCTCGTACGCCGACACCAGTCGACGGGTTGCCGGCGACGAGACGTCGAGCGGGATACCCGCGGCCAGGATGGTCGACTGGCGCCGGCCGCGCCGCCGGGCCTCCGCCCGCCGCCACCCCGCCCGGATGGGGAGCACGCACCCGAGGGCGAGGGCGGCCATGCCCAGGACAAGGACGAGCGTCGGCGCCCCGACCATCAGCGCGAACACGACCAGGCCGGCGCCCACCACGAGGAGCCCGGCGTCGAACCACCCGGGACCGCCGTCGACGTCCGGAAGGAGGTCGTCGATCAGGTCGTCGAGATCGTCCCGACCCCGGCCCCCGGAGTCCAGGCGGACGACCGGACCGGGCGACGAGGGGACAACGACCAACGCCGACTGCGATCCGCCGTCCTCATCCACCCGTCCAGTATGCGATGCCCACGCTTGTCCCCGGAGGTCATCGGGAGGAACCCCCTACCCTTGGGTCGGATGACACCGGGCGGCGGCGAGGACACGGACGGGAGACCTCGGGTATGACGCGTCTCCGGCTCCTGGCAGTGGTGGCCGTGATGACCGTGGCTGCCTGCGGCGGAGGTGGCCGCGGAGATGGCGCCGGCGGCGGGGATGACGACGGCGGAGTGGCGCCGGTGGCGGTCGACGCCAGTCCCGAGGAGCGAGCGGCGATCGTGGCCGAGCTCCTGTCCCAGCCGGAGGAACGATCGGGCATCGTCCGGTTCGCCATTCGGTCCCTCTACGAGGGAGACACGGTCCTCTCGGTCGAGGGCGTGGCGGACTACGACCGCCAGCGGTACGTGAGCCGGCTGGAGAGCAACGGTCCCGACACCACCGCGATCTACGACCAGGCCGTGGTCGGCGGCTTCGTGTACGAGAAGCTGCTCGCCTTCGATGCGCCGGGGCGCACCCCCACCTTCACGCCGCAGTGGCTGAACATGGAGAGATGGGCGTCGGAGACGGACAACTCCGCCACCGTCCCGTACGTGCCGGTGCCGTTCGTCGGCGAGCCCCGCGACGACGTACGGCGTGACCTGCCGGGCCTCGACGCGGCGCGACGCCGCCAGATCATCGAGGCCGTCATCAGCCAGTACTCCCGGGTCGGCACCGAGCCCCGGCGAGGCCAACCTGCGGTTCACTACCGGGTGACGTTCGAACGGGAGCGGGCGAGGAGCGCGGCCCAGGACGAGGTGGCGAGCGGCCTCCTGTCGTTGCCGGAGATCGGGCCCGACGTGGTGGTGGTCGAAATCTGGCTCGACGACCAGGGCCGGCTCCGGGAGTACGGCACCGAGTCCCGCGGCGCCCGCTGGGAGTACGAGCTCTGGGACTACGGACAGCCGGCTCCGGTCGAACTTCCGGACGACCTGACCCTCCGTGACTGACCGTCCCACCGGACGAGGCCGTATCCTCGTCCGATCCCGCACGACAACCAGAAGGGAGCAGGACGATGGGGGTTTCGATCAACGACACCGCGCCGGACTTCACGGCCGACACCACCCAAGGCCCGATCTCGTTCCACGACTGGATTGGCGACTCGTGGGCGGTGCTGTTCTCCCACCCGAAGGACTTCACGCCTGTCTGCACCACCGAGCTGGGTTACATGGCCAAGATCCAGCCCGAGTTCGAGCGCCGAGGGGTGAAGGTCATCGGGCTCTCCGTCGACCCCACCGACAAGCACGAGGCGTGGGCCGACGACATCGAGGAGACGCAGGGCGCCCGGCCCGAGTACCCGATCATCGGCGACGGTGACTTCAACGTGTCCAAGCTCTACGGCATGCTCCCGGCCAGCACGTCCGGCGACCCCGCCACCCGCACCCCCGCCGACAACCAGACCGTGCGCAACGTCTTCGTCGTCGGGCCGGACAAGAAGATCAAGCTGATCCTCGTCTACCCCATGACGACCGGCCGCAACTTCGACGAGGTCCTCCGCGTCATCGACTCCCTCCAGCTCACCGCCAAGCACCGGGTCTCGACGCCCGTGAACTGGCAGCAGGGCGAGGACGTGATCATCGCCGGCTCCGTGTCCAACGACGAGGCCAAGACCATCTTCGGCGAGTGGCGGGAACCGAAGCCCTACATCCGCATCGTGCCGCAGCCCACCTGAGCCGGGCGCTACCCCTCGACGTAGATCGTCGGCGGGCCCGGTGAAGGTTGCGAGCAGGTCGTCAGGCGGGGGGGTGACCACCGGACGACCTGCCCGCCACCACCGGTTAGAAGCCCAGGTCCCGTACCGATGCCACGTTGGCGGCGGTCACCGTGGTCGCCGGCATCTGGATGTAGCTCGGCACACCCGGCTCGACGAGCTCCTCGAAGCCCTCGCCGCGGGCGATGAGGCGGGCGATGCGGACGGCCGAGGCCGACATCGACGGGTTGTAGAGGAACGTCGCCCGGTAGAGCCCACCCTTGGCGATGAGGTCCATGGCCGCGGTGCTGCCGCCGGCTCCCGTGAGGAACATCTGGTCCTGACGGCCGGCGTTCTCGATGGCGGAGACCACGCCCATGGCCATGTCGTCGTCGTGGGTGTAGACGGCGTCGATGTCGCTGTGCTGCTGGAGGATGGTCTCCATGACCGTGAGGCCCTTGTCCGGGACGAAGTCGGCCGGCTGCTGGGCCACGATCTTGATGCCCTCGCCGCACAGGTCCTTGATGCTGTCGGCGAACCCGGCGGTCCGAGCCTGCGTCACCGAGATGCCGGCGATGCCCTGGATCTCGACGACGTTGCCCTGGCAGTTGAGCTGCTCGGCGAAGAAGTGCCCGGCGGAGACGCCGATGCCGTAGTTGTCGCCGCCGATCCATGTCCGGTACGCCGCCGACGACTCGAATTCCCGGTCGACGTTGACGACGGGAATGCCGGCGTTCATGGCCTTGAGGGCCACCGGCGTGAGCGGGCCGCCTTCGTGGGGGAGGATCACGAGCACGTCCGGCCTCTGGGCGATGAGCTGCTCGACCTGGGAGACCTGGGCGGCGGAGTCGTTGGTGCCCTCGAGCAGGATCAGCTCGACGTCGCCCAGCCGGTCGGCCTCTTCGCGGGCGTTCTCGGTGATGGCCGCCAGCCAACCGTGGTCGGCACCGGGCGCGCTGAAGGCGATCCGCACCTTCTCACCCGCACCGACCGTGTTGCCGCCGGCCGTCGTGGTGCCGGTCGAGTCTCCGCCACTGGCGTTGTCGTCGCCGCTCCCGTCGGAACAGGCGAACATCGTGAGGGCCAGGAGGACCGCAGTCCCCGTGAGCCGTAGCCGTCGTTTGGTCATTTTCCGGTCTCCTTCTTGCTTCCTGCTGGCTGGCTGGCTGACGTTCGGGGGTCGGGCTCACCGGTCGCGACGCTGGATGGCAGCCGCCGCCAGGATGATCAGGCCCTTGGTGATCTGCTGGATCTCTGCCGGCATCTCCAGCAGGTTCAGCAGGTTGAAGATGAGGGCGAAGGTGACGACGCCCAGGAAGGTGCCGGTGACGGTCGCCCGGCCGCCGGCGAGGCTGGTCCCGCCGATCACGACGGCGGCGATGGCGTCGAGCTCGAGCAGTGACCCCGCCACCGGGGACGCGGAGCCCAGGCGGCCGGAGAGGAGCACGGCGGCGATGCCAACGCAGAGACCGGACAGGACGTACACCGAGCAGACGACCCGGTTCGGCCGGATACCGGCGATCCGGGCCGCTTCCCGGTTGCCGCCGACGGCCACCACGTGGCGGCCGTAGCTGGTCCGGTTGAGCAGGACCCACCCGATGGCGGCGACGGCCACGAACACGATGGCCGGCATCGGCACGCCCAGTACCTCGTCGCTCCCCAGGCTGCGGACGGTGTCGAGGAACGAGAGGCTGATCGGGGTCTTGTCGCTCATCCACAGGGCCACGCCCCGGGCGATGGTCAGCATGGCGAGGGTGGCGATGAAGGGGACGATCCGACCCCACGCGATCGGCCACGCCGTTGACCAGCCCGAGCAGGAGGGCGAAGGCGATGGTCCCTGCGATGAACGCCCCTGATCCGCTCGGCTCGAACTGGGCGCCGGCGATGGCCGCCGCCGCGACCATGGAGCCCGACCGACAGGTCGATTCCGCCGGTGGCGATGACGAACGTCATGCCGATCGCCACCACGCCGACGACGCTGGCCTGGGTCAGGACGGTGAGGAGGTTGTCCTTGGTCAGGAAGACGTCGGCGTCGATGATCGTGCCGGCGATGACCAGGGCCAGGAGCACGAACGGGAGGGTCATCTCCTGCACCCGGAGGCGGCGGGCGGCGGCGGTCGCCGGCTCCGCCCCGATCGGCTGGGTCACGACGTCCGTCGCCGGGCCTTCGGTCATCGGGTCCTCGGTCATTGGGACTCGGTCATCGGGCTAGGGCCTCCTCGAGGATCGCTTCTTCGGAGAGGCGGTCGCGCGCCAGTTCGGCGACGACGCGTCCCTCCCGTACGACGAGGACCCGGTCGCAGAGGCCCACCAGCTCGTTCAGCTCCGAAGAGACGAGCAGCAGGCCCAGGCCGCCGTCGGCCAGGGTCCGGATGACGCGGTAGATCTCGGCCTTGGCGCCGACGTCGACGCCCCGGGTCGGTTCGTCGAGCAGCAGGACCTTGCAGTCCCGGAGCAGCCAGCGGGCCAGCACGACCTTCTGCTGGTTCCCGCCGGACAGCTCGGAGACGAAGCGGTCGGGGTCGTCGGGGGTGGTCGCCAGCGAGCGCAGATGGGTCTGGGCCGCCGCCCGCTCGGCCTTCCGATCGAGCAGCGGGCCCCGCCGGAAGCGGCCGAGGGTGGCCACGGACACGTTCCGCGTCAGGGACCAGCCCGCCCACAGGCCCTGGCTCTTGCGCTCCTCGGGGGCGAAGCCGACGCCGGCCTTCACCGACAGGTCCGGCCGACCGGGAGGGATGACGACGCCCTCCACCTCGACCGTGCCGGAGTCGGGGATGTCGAGGCCCTGGACCAGTCGCAGCAGCTCGGTGCGACCGGCGCCGACGAGGCCGCCGATCCCGACGATCTCGCCCGCGTGCACGTCGAGGCTCGACGTCTTCGACGACAGGGCGGCGAGTGAGGCCCCGGACCCGCAACGCCACCGAGCTGGCCGCCGACGATCCGCCGCCGGGAACACGTCGCCCAGGTCGCGCCCGACCATGTGGGCGATGAGCTCGGCCGCGGGGATGGTCGGCGACAGCCCGGACGCCACCGTGCGGCCGTCCTTCAGGACGGTGATGGTGTCGCCCACCCGCGCCACCTCCTCCAGCCGGTGGGAGATGTAGACGATGCCGACGCCTTCGGCGGTGAGGCGGCGGACCATCCCGAACATGGCCTCCACCTCCTGGTCGTCGAGGACGGCGGACGGCTCGTCCATGATCAGCAGCCGGGCCTTGCGGGACAGGGCCCGGGCGAGGGAGACGATCTGCTGCTGGGCGGGACGGAGCTGGCCGACCAGGGCGCCGGCCGGGATCTCGTCGTGACCGAGGCGTCCGAGCAGCTCCTTGGCCGCCGCCGCCGTTCCCCGGCGGTCGATGAAGACCCCCCGGTGGCGCAGCTCGTGACCGAGGAAGAGGTTCTCGGCCACCGTCAGGTCGGCGACCAGATCGAGCTCCTGGTAGATGGTGGCGATGCCGGCGTCGAAGGCGGCGACCGGGTCGCCCGGCGGGAGAAGGACCCCGTCGACGGTGACGGTGCCGGACGTGGGTGTGACCGCGCCCGACACGCACTTGATGAGCGTGGACTTCCCGGCGCCGTTCTGCCCGACGAGGCAGTGGACCTGGCCCGCCTCCACCGTCAGGTCGACGCCTTGGAGCGCCTTCGCCCCCGGGTAGACCTTGGTGAGGTCGCGGACCTCGAGGATCGCCGTCACGCCGATGCCCGCTTCTTCAGGGCGATGACGTCGGCGTTGACCGCGTCGACCGAGAGGACCTGCTCCAGCGCGGTGTAGGCGCAGCCGACGATGCCGGCCCGCTCGCCCAGCGTGCCCCGCACCAGCTGGAGGTGGCCGGTGGCGAGGGCGGTGGAGCGCCGGTACACGACCTCCCGCACGCCGGCGAAGAGCTGCTCGTGGGCCTCGGCCAGCTCGCCGCCGATCACGATCACCGCCGGGTTGAAGAGGTTGACGGCGCTGGCCAGCACCTCGCCCAGCATGCGACCCGCTTGCCGGACCGCCAGCACCGCGTCGCGGTGGCCCCCCCGGCACAGGGCCACCACGTCGCGGCTGCCGTGGACGTCGAGGCCCTTGGCCCGCAGCTGGCCGGCGAGGGCGGCGCCGCTGGCCACCGCCTCGACGCAGCCGGTGTTCCCGCAGCGGCAGAGGGTGTCGCCGGCGTCGGGGATCTGCACGTGGCCGAGGTCGCCGGCCGCGCCCTGGGCGCCGCGGTGGAGGTGGCCGCCGGCGATGATCCCCGACCCGATGCCGGTCGCCACCTTCACGTAGAGGAGGTCGTCGACGACGCCCAGCCAGCGGGCCCGGTGCTCGCCGACGGCCATCACGTTCACGTCGTTGTCGACGAGGACGGGCACGCCCGGGAAGCGGTCGGCGAAGTAGGGCGGGATCGGCACGCCGTCCCAACCGGGCATGATCGGCGGGCTGACGGCCCGGCCGGCGGCGAACTCGACCGGTCCCGGCACGCCCATGCCGATGCCGCGGACATCGTCGACATCCCGTCCGCAGCCGGCGAGAAGGGCCGCCAGGTGATCGACGACCCAGGCGAGGACGGCGTCGGGCCCGTCGGCGATGTCGATCGCGGCCGCCTCCTCGACGAGGATCTCGCCGGCGAGGTCGGCGACGGCGATGCGGACGTGGGTGGCCCCGAGGTCGACGGCGAGGACGACCCCGGCGGCGGCGTCGAACTCGAGCCGGGTCGGGCGACGGCCGCCGGTCGAGGGGCCATCGCCCCGCTCGATCAGCCAGCCCGAGCTGGAGCAGGGCGTCGACCCGCTGGGACACGGTCGAGCGGGACAGGCCGGTGATCCGGGCGATGTCGGCGCGGGAGGTGGCGTGCCCGCTGCGGATCAGTTCCAGCAGCGCACCAGGGCTCGTTCCGACGGGCACGGATTCCACGCTTGGTGTAGTAACACGACAGACTTTGTTCCGTCAACGGAGAAAGTCAGGAATCTTTTGCTTGTCTCTCGAACAAGGTTGCCGTAGGGTCACGGTCATGGGAGATCAGCTGCGGGTGGCGATCGCCGGCACCGGCTTCATCGGCCGGGTCCACGCCCATGCCGTTCGGGTCGCCGGCGCCCGGCTGGTGGCGGTGGCCGCGTCCAGCGCCCGAGTCGGCGGAACGGGCGGCCAGGGCGCTCGGCGCCGAGCGGGCGGAAGCCTCCGCCGAGGCCATGGCCGCGGCCGACGACATCGACGTCCTCCACATCTGCACGCCGAACCACCTCCACGAGACCGTTGGCCATCGCCGCCCTCGCCTCCGGCAAGCACGTCGTGTGCGAGAAGCCGCTGGCGCTGGACGCCGGCGGGCGCGGCCCGCATGGAGGCCGCCGCCACGGCGCCGCGGGCGCGTGTCGTCGCGGTTCCGTACGTGTACCGCTTCCACCCGACGGTACGGCACGCCCGGGCGATGATCGCGGCGGGGGACATCGGTCCCGATCCGGCTGCTCCACGGCAGCTACCAGCAGGACTGGCTGGCGTCGCCCGACGACGACAGCTGGCGGGTCGACCCGAGCGTCGGGAGGCCGGTCGCGTGCGTTCGCCGACATCGGCTCCCACTGGTGCGACCTGGTCGAGTTCGCGTCCGGCCACCGGTCTGTCGCGGGTGCTGGCCCGGACGGCCACCGTCGTCCCGGAACGGGCGATCGGGTCCGGGCCCGCCTTCTCGCCGGGAGCCGGCGCAGACCAGGTCCGGCGCCCGGTGGAGACGGAGGACGTGGCGTTGGTCCTCTTCGAGACCGACCAGGGCGCGGTCGGGTCGGTGGTGGTCAGCCAGGTGTCACCCGGGCGCAAGAACCGGCTGTGGTTCGAGCTCGACGGGGCGGACGGCGCGGTCGTGTTCGACCAGGAGCAGCCGGAGCGGCTGGAGGTCGGCCGGCGGACGGGCCGGACCGTCCTCTTCCGCGACCCGGAGACGATGGCGCCCGACGCCGCCCGCCTGGCGACGATGCCGGCGGGGCACGCCCAGGGCTACCAGGACTGCTTCAACCTGTTCGTGGCCGATGCCTACGCGGCCATGGGCGGCGACGCCCCGGAGGGGCTGCCGACGGGGGCCGACGGTGTGCGGTCCGCCCGAATCATCGACGCCGTGCTCGCCTCCGCAGCGAGCGAGACGTGGCAGGAGGTCGGCTCGTGAAGCTCGGGTTCCTCACCGTGTGCCTGCCGGACCGCCCGCTGCGCGACATCGCCGACTGGGCGGTCGAGCACGACTACCAGGCCCTCGAGGTGGCGGCCTGGCCGGCCGTGGGCGACCGTCCCTTCACCGCCACCCACCTCGACGTCGAGCGCCCGGAGACGTTCGACGAGGTCGCCTCGGTGTTCGAGGAGCGTGGCCTCGAGCTCTCGTCGGTCGCCTTCTACGACAACAACCTCCACCCCGATCCGGCCGAGCGGGCGGTGGTCAACGCCCACGTCCTGCGCTGCATCGACGCCGCCGCCGCCCTCGGCGTGCCCACCGTCGGCACGTTCGTCGGGCGCCACCCGGGTCGGAGCGTGGTCGAGAACCTGGCCGACGCCGAGGAGGTGTTCCGCCCGCTCGTCGACCACGCCGGTGAGGCCGGGGTGAAGCTGATCATCGAGAACTGCGTGATGGAGGGGTGGCACCCGGACGGGTACCCGGGCAACCTCGCCTACTCCCCGGAGCTGTGGGAGTGGATGTTCTCCATCGGGCTCTACCTGAACTTCGACCCGTCGCATCTCGTCTGGATCGGCATCGACCCGGTGGCCGCGGTCAAGCCCTACATCGACCGGGTACCCCACGCCCAGGCCAAGGACGTCGAGCTCTTCGCCGACCGCCGCAACCGCTACGGCTTCTTCGGTCGGACCCGGGAGCGGACCAATCCATGGGACGTCGGGTGGTGGCGCTACCGGGTCCCCGGGCCTGGGGACGGTCGACTGGGTCCGTCTCGTCGACGCCCTCTACGAAGGCGGCTTCGACGGCGTGCTCTCCGTCGAGCACGAGGACCCGGTGTGGGGCGGGACCGAAGAACTCGTCGAAGCCGGCCTCGAGGTGGCCCACCGCACGCTGCGACCACTCATCGTCCGGTAGGCCCGTGACCAGCGGTTTTGTTGGTGGAGACGATGGGACTTGAACCCACGACCCCCTGCTTGCAAAGCCGGATCAGAGGCGAAAGCGACCGGGGCCGAAACGGTAAAAGTGCAGGTCAGAGCCCATTTTCCGTTGACCGGGGTGACCGCTGGTTGACCACCATTCTCCACCGTGGTGGGCACGTAGTGGGCACGTGTGGGTGTGCCGTGACCTACGCTCCACCAATCCCAAGCGATTCCGCCCCGCGGGGGAGGTTGAGCACGACCATGAGCGAATCCCTGTACTTCGGCCCGACCCCGGCAGGCAGAGAAGATCGCCATCCGTTCTCCCTCGCCGTTCAGCGACCGTTTACGAGGCTACGGGTCGCCGCTGCATTCGCAACCGAGAGCGGCGTCGTGCAGATCGAACACCTCGTCGATAGTGCGGCCTTCGCTAGCGCACAGAAACAATGGTTGATCGGACTGGAGAATGGATTCACTCAGCCAGCTGCCCTACGGCGCCTAATCGCGCTCCCAAACTCCGAGTTGTGTCTCGTCGACATACACGCCGTGCTGAAGAGCCCTGGCTTGGCTGGCTCGACCTTCTTCCACCCAAAGGTTTACGAGTTTGCGTCACCCCAAGCGAACGAAACGACGATCATCACTACCTCCGCCAATTTGACCGAGGGTGGGCTCCGAAACAACATCGAGCAGTTCTTGTCATGGGATGGATCGTCGTCCGGAGATGTCGCCAAGACTCTGACAACGTGGTGGAGCAAATATTGGAAGCCCGAGTGGCTCGCCACTGAAGCGCTGATAGGCGAGTACGCGGCGCGGCGGCCGGTCATCCAGCGGATGAGCGGCGCCGGCCTGCCTGGCACCGGGGATCCCATCGTGGAGATCGAGCCGCCGGCGTCGGAGCTTCGAGCCGCGACGCAGATGTGGATCGAGGCCGTTCGGCCTCTTGAGGGCGGCTCGAACAACCAACTCGAGCTGATGCTCAACGCTCATAGCTTCTTCTTTCCTGACCTGGAGGACGTTCCACGGGACGTGCCGGGTCGCTCGTATTTGTTGACGACAGCGGCCAGGAATTCACGAACCCCGACAGACAGATCCTGTATAACGGACCGCCGCTCCGGGCCAAGGGCAACTCAATGTGGCGAGTCTACCTGCCGACCGGTCACGAGGGGCTATCCGGTTACCAACAGGGGGGCGTACTGATTCGCTTTATCAGGACGGCCGAGCGCGATCGATATCGTGTGTCCTTTGTGCCTACGGGCTCCCAGGACGCCGATGATTGGTATGACCACAGCTCCAAGGTTGCGAGTGTCAGCGGGCTGCCCACGCGCTTGATGGGCTGGACCAGCAGCTAGCTAAACCGCTGCTTGACCTTACGATTGGGACTCCGGCGGTTCATCAGGTCCACAGCAACGCTGGTTATCGCTTCGACAACTGGATCGCCTCCAGTCGGTTCTCGCACGACGCGACGCCAGACAACCTCGTCGATATCGCTAATGAGTTCGGGAATGTTCACAACGTCGCTGACAAGCTCCGCTCCGAGACGATCCAAGTGTTGCGCGTCGCTTGGATCAATGCTGGGTAGGGAGAGACGGAGCAAATGCGTCGCCTCGAGCTTGAGTGCACCGCCGCCAAGAACGGTCGCCGATGCCTCTAGGTTCGCGGACACCCAGGTGCTGTGCAATAGCGCCAACATTGCGAGCACTGAGAGTGCATCCCTAGATTCTCTCCAGAGAGTCGAGAAGTTCGCGTCGATAACGACGCCAGGATTCACTACCGTCGATGAGTAACCGTGGTTGATACGCGGGACAAAGAGGTCCGGCACATGGCGGGGTGCCAACGCTGGAATCTGATACCAAAATCGAGGCGGTTGACCCGGCCTTCCGCGGCGACCACGACGCACATTGGTGGCAACGGCGGATAGATCCGGAAGGAGTCGTGGTTCGTCGGGAGTACCGACATTAAGCTCTGCCGCCCGACGAACGTGTTCCGCCAGTGGCTCAGGCATCGTCTCGTACGGGCAGTCCCCGAGAGACTGCTTGACCGAAGCGGCATCCTCCGCCAAAACGAACCGAGAGAGATCAAGAAGTCGGCCGCGGAACGACACGGGTCGCCCTGCGCCACCACGAGATCCTGCTGCTTCCTGACGACAGGGCGGAGCACGTCCTTCGGAACCAGAACGGGCTCGCTGCTGATCGCGGAATCTACCGAGAGGAGTGCCTCATTGCCCATCTCGCGTAAGCACTCGCCGTAGAAGAATCGATTGCCACCAGTTCGAAGACCTTGCCCGACACGCCATCCGTAGGTGCCGATTGTCCGCTGCTCAAGTCCTCTCCCGTCCAGAGCAGTGCGGATCTGCCTAGGGAGATGACCTGAGGCGCCCCCGTCACCTCCGCCGGCGGCTAGGCGCTTAGGCTCAATCGTAGACATCCAGGCTGAGCGTGCGGAACGCTCGATGAGGTCCCGCAGGTGATGGTCAGGCGTCCACACCGCATAAACTCCGCGCATCGCATGAACTCCCCGCGATCGGGAGAGTTCGCGAACCGCTCTTGCGATGCTCTCTCCGGCGCCGTCTCATCGGTGTCGATCGCTCCAACCACACTCCGGCCATCGCTCGTGACCGCATCAAGCCTAACGTGGAGGTGTCCCGTGTCAGCGTCGTGCAGCGCCGTTCCTCGGTCCTCCACTCGGCGAGCGACGAGCAGGGTCGTACGAACGCAGCGCGTCCTCGAACCATGCAGCATCGCCATCCTCAACGACGCATTCGATCTCGAAGTAGCGCCTGAGGAGGTAGAGAACCGGGATCGTGTAGTCGCGCCGAGAGCCAGGTATCCGGGAGGACCATCGCCAGGCGACCACCGGTCGAGACCAGGCCGGCGCAAAGGATCCAGGCTGGGACTGCGAGGTCAGCGAGCCCGCTGTAGGCCCTTGCGACAGCGACGAACGCCTGACGGTCCTCAAGGCTCAGAGTCGTTCGGGCACCAAGGATCGCCTGAAGCCCACTGCGAACGTCCGTCGCACTTGGGAGGGCTACTCGGCCAGTCCCCCGGCGAGTCGAGCGCTGGTAGCGGACATAGGGCGGGTTAGTGATCACTAAGTCCCAGGCCTGGTCACTAAGGTCAGCCCACGTCGCCGCTGAGAACGCGCTCCCAGCCGTGTGGCCGACTCCAATTCTCCCCCGAGCCTCAGTCGCTGGGAGCACCGCAACGCAGCGACCGGATCGATCTCCACTGCGATTAGCGCGGACTCACTCGAACCCACCTGACGGACTGCGACAAGCATGTCTCCAGAACCAGCCATCGGGTCGATGACCGTCCGAGCATCACCTGATTGCGCCAAAGCGGCAAGAAGCCTCGCCAAGGGCTCGCCCGTGAAAAACTGGCCGAGGCGCTTACGCTCCTCCGTACAGTCGGCCGTTGCGAGGGCCGCCGCGGGTGTCACCGAATTCTCGTTTCCATCGAGCGCAGCTCATCGTAGAAGGCGTTAGAGGTCGCTTCAACAGGACGTCCATCCTCGATGCAGCGCGGCGACGTAGCGGGAATAGAGATGTTGCGGCGTGACATTGTGTCCATACTGGCATCGCAACTCGATGATCGCCGTTCGCAGGTCGCATTTAGGAACCACGCTCGACCCTTGCTCGCCTCGCGATATGAGGAAGATCGCATCACCCCGTGTCGAGCCTTCAGAGACCACCTGTTTGAAGCTGACCTGCGTCTTTTCGAGGACGCTCGTCCGGCGGACGGCCAAGTCGGAGGAGGCAAATGCTCCCCGAGCGCACCCCACACGTCAGGCTTCGAAGAGTGAAAAACGACGGTCGCCATAGCGTCATCCTTGATAACACGCGATACCTCAGCAAACACGCCCTTCATGAGGGCTCCGTACTCACTCACACCCTTCCCTTGGGCTGGGCTGACGATCGCCTCATCGGCCCGATCGGTGAGGGCTCCGAGCCAAGCCTCATTGATCTGGTTTATCTCTGCGTATGGTATGAAGCCTCCGAAAGGTGGATCTGTAAAGACGTAGTCAATTGACCGGTCAGGTAGGTCGAGATTGGTACTCGAACCATTGACGACGCTAACGATGCCGGAGCATCCGTACGACGATGAGAAGGCCTTGCGAAAGGTCTCGATCTTGCGCGTCACACCGTCGAAGACATTCTTTTCGACAGGAAGGCTGCTGACGTACAGCACGCCGCTCTGAGCCCCCGTGAGGACGAAGTCTGACATCCCATGCTTCACGACCACCCGAGTCATGAGAGTCGAATGTGCGGCGTTGTAGCTCAGCACAAGCAGGCGCAGCGCGTCTTGGAGATGCACGGGCTGACGTTCCACCTCATCCCAAAGGGCACCAAGAGCGATGAGGTTACGGCGTGTGTAGAAGTTGTGGATCCGATGAATCCCCTGGTGGTAGCCCGACCGATGCAGGTCCCCCCATCGAATGCGAGACGACGGGACTACGGCCGGTATGGGGGCCGTCAACACTCGATCGATGCGCCCGAGGTCGCTCGCCGTAGGTGGCCGCTGCCAGGTGCTCCGCCCGGACCTTCCGTAGACGTATGCCAAGCGCCGAACCCGTTGAACAGTTTCCTCGCCCGTGACTGGATCGAGGACATTCTCAGTCGCTCGCTCGGCATCGCTCGTTGAGATGCTGGCACTGCAACCAGGACATCGAGCCACCTTAAGCAGCTCGAGCGGCTCCCTCAGGACGGCCAGGTCCCAAAAAGAGACCTGCGCCCGGCAAGCACCGCAGACAAGCACGTCAGTCCAGATCATGTGTCGGATCGAGCCGACGGCCCCATCCGGACCATCAGCTGCGTACATCCAGCCGAGCCTGTCTGCGGCGGCAACGACGACCCTTCTGGAGGCGTCCGCGAATTCGGCTGGCTCCGGAGGATCGCACATCGTCCGTGCCAAGAGAGCCCCGACGACGCTCAACTCGTATAGGACCGCAGACCTAGGGCCCCACTCGACAGGGAGGTCGAGCTCTCGCACTCGGGCCTTCATGGCGGCGGTCGGATTCTCGCAGAGTCGAACGGCCAAGCCAGTTGTGCCACTGCCAGCGAAGACGTCAAGCACAGTGTCGCCCGGCGAGGTGTGCGCCGCGACGAAGATAGCGATCGCCTCAGGATCGATCTTCGTCGGGTAGGAAAAGGCGTTGTAGAGCGGCCCGGTTCGCCGAGCCGCAATCGGTGCAGAGTAGAGCCGCCGGAGTCGGCTGTCCTCCGCCGGCAACGCTCTGTTGGTCACGAGAGAGCCCGCCGGGCAACGAGAACCGGTGCCGGTTGGATCGTCGGCAAGCGCTCCGTCGTCACGGTCCTCCCGGGCTTCCGCTGATTCGAGATCGAGTTCCAGCTGGCCCGCCGAGGCCAGCTGATCGCGCGATTCACCGCGCGGGTTGAACTTCACGATTGTAGTTCTCCATGCTGGTGTCCGTGGGCTTCAGCCAGGAAACGCCTGGTGTGCCTGAGGCGATGCCTCGCATGAGCGCGTGGTAACTCGCGCGCCTAGGCGAACGACTCCGCGAGTTGCGTACGGTCCCGCAACGAAAGCTCGCCCGGCAGACCGGGCTCTCCCCAGGTTGATCAGTCAGATCGAGCAGGGTCGGCACGAGCCGCGTCGGACACTGCTCGCCCTGCTTAGCACTGGGGGTGGGCTCGATAGAAGAACTGCTCGGACCAATGCCATCGACAGTGCTCGACTCGCTTGGCCGGTCCGACGGCCCACCTGATCCTACACTTGGAAATGCATGAAACGCAATGATATTGTCGTCAACGCTGGAGACCGACCCTCTGGGCTCGCTCCGACCGCTGCCCCACGCACGCGAGCCGGAGCTGGGCGTCCAAAGCAGCCAGCCGACCAGCAGCTCCCGGCGCTACGGCCTGGACAGCATCGCGTTCGCTCTGAAGTCGAGCCGCCGAATGGCGTTGTCGGCGTGTCTGCCGAGACTTGGTCGACGGCGACCGCCGACTCCTGCTGGCATGTCCGTGTCGAACACCCAATGCTGACGTCGCTCGGTCCGCCACTCGCTGGCGAGGTCGATGAGGGCCTGGTTCAGGTCGTCGGCGACCACGTAGACGGTGGTGCGTTCCTGGGCCCGGCTCATGGCCACGTAGGCCGAGCTCCCGGCCGCCTCCGTCGACGAACACGTGCGCGGTGTCGACCGTCGCACCCTGCACCCGGTGCACGACCAGCGCAACGCAAAGCTGATCTTGGACGTGGTCCTGCACCGTGATGGGTCCGCGGCGGCTCTCTACCTGCGCAACCAGCCTGCTGGCCGGTCGTCCGAGGTGGCGAATGTGTCCAGCGATGAAGCCCTTGCGTCCAGTGGTGTAATGCGCAGTATCGGTCATCTGAACCGGAAGTTCCTGTAATTCATGGTGTTGAGGTATGGCATCCACCCAGGTGCGGCTCTCATCGCTATACAGTCGACGTCCAGAGGCGACGGACGTGGAGGTGAGGGCGATGTCGCAGGAGCAGCGACGGCAGGTTCTGGAGAACCTCGGTCTGGTGCACCCCCGGCCCGGGGCGGTGAGCGCGGCGCTGTTCGTCGGCGGGGACCGCTTCTTCCTCGCCGAGGACAAGCTGCAGGTGAAGTACGAGATGCTGCGGGCCCACGTCGTGGACGGTTGGTCCGTCACCGCCGCCGCCGAGGGCCACGGTTACTCCCGGGCCTCCTTCTATGTGGCGTCGGCGGCGTTCGAGGCGGGCGGGATGACGGGGCTCCTCGACGAGCGGCCGGGCCGACGGGGGCCGCTGAAGCTGACCGGCGACGTCGCCGCCTTCGTGCAGGGGGCCGACGCTGCGCTGTCGGGGGCGGAGGTGGCCCGTCAGGTGCAGGCCCGCTTCGGCGTCGTCCTGCACCGGCGCACCGTCGAGCGGGCGAGGCGGCGGTGAGCCGGCTGTGGCCGGTGGGCGAGCCGGCCCAGGCCGACTACGAACGGCTGCGGGCCGCCGTGCTGGCCGGCGCCCCGCTGGCCAGCCCCGAGGCGGCCCGCTTCGCCCGCGCCGGGCTTTGGGGGTTGATGCGCCGGCCCGCGGCCGAGCCGGTGTTCGTGGCCCGGCTCCTGGGAGCGGGGCGGCCCGCCTGGACGCCCTATGAGGACCCCCGCCTGGTGGCGCTGGCCGCCGCCTACGAGCTCGTCCTGGAACCGCACGCCGCGGTCCGCAGAGAGGAGACAGGATCATGAGGGTGGCGATCTACGCCCGGGTGTCCACTGACGCCCAGGAGGCACGGGGCACCATCGGCTCCCAGCTCGAGTCCCTGCGCGAGCGGGTGGCGGCCGAGGGCCACGAGCTGGTGGCCTCCTACGTGGACGACGGGTTCTCCGGGGCCCGCCTGGACCGGCCTGGGCTCGACGGTCTGCGCGACGCGGCCGAGGCCGGCGAGATCGAGGCGCTGTGGTGCCTGACGCCGGACCGCCTCAGCCGCTCCTACGCCTACCAGGTGCTCATCGCCGACGAGCTGGCCCGCCACGGCATCGCCATCCGCTACCTGGACGCCCCCGACATCGCCTCGGACCCCCAGGCCCGGCTGCTGACCCAGGTGCAGTCGGTCATCGCCGAGTACGAGCGGGCCAAGATCTCCGAGCGCTCCCGACGGGGCAAGCTCTACCGGGCCCGGGCCGGAGAGGCCGTGCACTGGCGGGCGCCGTTCGGCTATGTGCGTGTCCCCCGCCAGGGCGAGCGGGCGGCGCACCTGGTGGTGAACGAGGAGCAGGCCGCCCTGGTGCGGCGCATCTTCGCCGACTACACCACCGGCGGGCTTTCGCTGCGCCAGATCACGCTGGCGCTCAACGCCGAGGGCGTCCCCACGCCAGAGGGCAAGCGCTGGATCACCTCGACGCTGGGGCGCATGCTGAAGCGGGAGGCCTACGTGGGGCGGGCGTGGGTGAACACCACCAAGATGGTCGACGACCGCGGCCCCGGCCGACGACCCCGCCAGGTCCCCCGGCCCCGCAGCGAGTGGATCGCCGTGCCCTGCCCCCGCATCGTCGACGATGCCACCTTCGAGGCGGCGGCGGTGGCGGGCCGGGACAACACCAACTTCTCCGCCCGCCGCCTCGACCCCGACGAGCAGGGCTGGCTGCTGCGGGGCCTGGTGTTCTGCGCCTGCGGAACGCGCTCCATCGTCGACCGGGGCAACGGCGCCTCCCCCACCGGGATCCGCTACTACGCCTGCCGCAACCGCTGCGGGCTCACCACCGAGGAGCGGCGGTGCCGATTGGGCGGCGTGCGCGCCGACGCCCTCGACGAGTTCGTCTTCGGCGAGATCCGGGCCGCGCTCGCATCGCCCGCGCTCCTGCTGGCCGGCGAACGGGCCGTCGCCGCCCGAGGCCCCGTCCCCGACGACGAGCTCCTCGCCGCCGAGCTGGCCCGGCTCGAGCGTCGCCTCGACAGCACCGCCGCCGAACGGCGTCGGGTGGCCGACCTCTACCAGGCCGGGGTCCTCGACCCCGCCGAGCTCGCCCGGCGGGCCGACGAGATCGAGCAGCGACGGGGCCAGCTCGCGTCACGCCGAGAGTCCCTGCTCGCCCAGCGCCAGGAGCTCACCGCCGACAACCGGCTCCGCAGGCGCATCGACAGCTTCGCCGACCGCGCCACGGCCGCCATCGACGGACTCGACTTCGCACAGCGCCAACGCCTCGTCCGCCTCCTCGTCGAACGTGTTGACGTCCGCGGTTGGCACCTGGACATCCAGCTACGCATCCCCCTTGACGACCCCGAGGGTCCCGGCCCCGGCGGCACGCGACCGCCGACGAGCCCGCCGCAGGCCCCACTGTCAAGCGAAGACCGTTTGCGTCGCATTGGTCACGGTGAACGCGTAGGCATGGTCCAGGTGGTCGCGGTCGAGCTGGTCTCCGATGAGGACCTCGTCGCGGCCGTCGCCGAAGCGGACGGTCATCCGGTCGGACCCGACGCCCGTCACGGTCCCTCGCTCACTCGTCACGAACCTCCCTTCGCCAGGGGGCGAGGGCCACCACGAGATCGCCCGCGGCGTAGCGCCTTCCGCCCGGCGCCTCGATCTCCGGGCCGGTGATGGCACCGGCCGCAACCCGGCGCTGACGGGCACGGTGGTTCAGGACGGCGACGTCGCGGCGGCGCCAAGCGAGAAGAACGGTCTCCTTGCCGGCAAGGAGGTCGCGCTCCCACGCGACTACCGCAGCTTCGAGGCCATCCTTACGGGTCGGCGAGTTCATGATGCGATCGTTGCGGCGGTACCAGTCGACGGCCTCACCGACGTCCCCGCTGCGAAGCTGGGCGAGCGCCGCCCGCTCGCCGGGGTCCCGCTGCCGGATGTTCTCGTCCAGCACATGGACCGCAGGGCCGTGCCGGGTGACGAGTGCTTCGAGGCCACCGCCCGGCTCGACGGCGCCGAGTTGCAGATGGTCGCCGATGACCACCGTCTTGGCGCCGGCGACATCGACGGCCGCCAGGAGCTTGAGCATTGCCAGGTCGTCGGCCATGCCCGCTTCGTCGATGAGCAGCACCGTCCCTCTATCGAGGGTGAGCGTGCGGTGCTCGAGCCGCCAGACGAGCGAGGCGATCGTACGGCTCTCGACTCCAGCCTCGTCGTGGAGCGTGCGGGCGGCTTGGCCGCTGATGGCGGTGCCGAGGACTCGGTAGCCCTCCTGCTCGAATGCGCTGCGCAGAACTTCCAGCGCCGTCGTCTTTCCCGAGCCGGCCACGCCGACGACCACGTCGAGTCCTCGGCCGGAGGTGGCGATGGCCTCAGTCGCCCCCCGCTGTCCGTCCGTGAGCTTGCGGCCCAGCGCCACCTCCTTGGCCGCGACGGCAGCAGTCACTCTCTCCGAGGGCACCGAGGCTCGGGCGGTGCTCTCGGTCAGGCGGGCGGCGACCGCCTCCACGGCCTGTTCGGTCGCCAGCACCGACGCCGCAGCCCACGCTCGGCCCCGGGCACCGGGCTGGCCGACGAGCGGAATCGCCTCGGGATGCTGCAAGACGCCTTCGACGACACGATCGAGCTCCTCCGCCTTGAGGCCGTAGAGGTACGGGGCGGCGACCCGAACGAGGTCAGCCCGCGTGAAGGCCTTGCGCTTGGCCAGTGGACCGCCGGCGCCGATCAACCCGCGGACGCGTTCGGCTCGCTCGTTCTCCGCAAGGGAGCGGAGCGGCTGGTGCTGGCGGTCCTGCACGATGCGGAGGCGCTGGTTGATCCTCCGGGACGGCCAGCCGATCCCGTCCAGCTCGTCGAGCCATCGCACGAGCAGGGACTCGGGTGACTCGTCGTCCTTCGGGTCTCGACTGTTTCGAGCGGCGATCCCTCGGGCCCGGTACGACGAGAATCCGACCGTCTCGAGCTCCTCTTCGATCTCCCCGGAGCGCTTCGAGAACAGATCGGTGACGGCCGAGGGGATCCCAGCGATGGCCCAGTGGTCGAGCTTCCCGGATGGACCGTGATCAGGCTCGATGGCGTAGCCCAGCTCGACGGCCTTGGCCGCGGCGACAAGCCGGCCGGCCATCGTTGCGGCGTGGATGAGGTCTCGGATGCCGGCGGTGTCCAGAGCCTTCCATCCGCCTCTGTCGTCGAGCATCTCGGTCAGGTTGGCGACGAGCACGTGGTCGTGCGGAGCCGGGTCGCCGGCGCGGGAGGTTGCGTGACGGGTACGGGCCCACAGCAGCCCGCTCGTCGGTGTCCGCCGCTGGACCTTGCCCCGCCGGCCGCCCTGGCGAGCGAACCACTCGTCGAGGAAGGCGAGGGTGGCGTCGCTCTCTGCATCGAGGATGGCGTGCATGTCGTCGACCCGGCCGATGAGCCCGAGGACTGCGACGGTCTTGTGGGCGGCGACGACCAGCTCGACACCCGGCCGCTTACCCGTCGCGAGCACGGTCCCGAGATGCGGGTCGCGGGCGCCGCCGGCACCGAAGATCGCCTCATAGCCGGCGTCGTCCACGGCGCCCGCGAGGCCGAGCCGTTCAGCCAGGCGGCCTCCCCATTGGAGCGGCGTCTCGCCGCGACTGCCGTAGTAGGCCAGAGCGCCGCCCTCGAAGTCGTCGTCGCGTCCGAGCACCGTCCTCCGGGTGGTACTCGACCGACTCGATCCCCATCATCCTGAACCACGCCATGGACCTCTCCCGCGGGACGCAACCCGGAGGGGTTGCAAACGTGTTTCTCGCAGTTGGGGTTATGGCTGGTTTGGCGGCGGCCGTCGAGAAGATCCTGGTGGACGGTCGCTGGTGGGCGGTGATGGTACGGGCGCTGCTGAGGCGGTGACCTGGAGGGTGGTGGAGGTCGTGGTCGGCAGTGACGGTGTACCGGGTCTGGTGTTGATCGCGGCACTGGCGGACTGTCGTCCGATTTCCTCGTCAGTGACGCGAGAATGCGGCCCCTGAAACGGCCTAGTGGAGTATTGGCAGCGCCTCCGGGACCGGCGTCGTAGGACCTGCTCGCCACCTCCGATTCCAAGGGAGAAGTCCATGACGGTCACCGACAAGCGCGACTGGCTGCCGCCGCGGCTGCTCGACATCACGACCCTGGCCGAGCACCTGGGCGTGAATGCTCGCCACATCCGCCGGCTCGTCGCCGAGCGGCGCATCCCGTTCATCAAGCAAGCGGGAACGCAATCGGGCAGATCAGCTTCTCAGCAGTGATCGAGGTCGATCCCCAAGCGCCCGGGATACAGCGCCGCCGGGTGCAACAGCGGGTGTTGGCTCGGCGAAGGGCCGGCAGTGGTGTCACGGAATGAACGCCGCAGTGTCAGTCAGAGAACGCCGCTCGTATTCGATTCTGGCCTGTTATCCCAGCGTGTCAGCCCCGTCTACGTGGGCCGAGAGCATGAGCGTCTGACAATACGTGACAACCATGGGCTGGGTTCTTACAGTTGTGATGTGGCCAGCACCGAAAAGCGTCGAGCGTTGAAGGACCAGGGGGCGTTGAACCCGCGGCCGGAGGCGGTGACGGCCGGGGTGTTCCGGGACCACCCGGAGTTCTTCGACGCCGAGGACCGTCTGCAGGTCCGCTACGAGATGCTGCGGGCGCCGGCCCAGGGGGAGCTGACCGTGTCCGAGGCGTGCCGGGCCTTCGGGGTGAGCCGCCAGACCTTCTACACCCTGAGGCGTGCCTTCGAGGCGAGCGGCATCGCCGGGCTGGCCGAACAGAAGCGGGGGCGCAAGGGCCCGCTGAAGGCCTCGGTCGAGGTGGTCGAGTTCGTCCGCCGGTCCCGGGCCGAGGACCCCTCGATGTCGGGGGCCACGCTCGCCCGCCAGATCGAGGCGAACTTCGGGGTCAGCCTGCACCGGCGCACGGTGGAGCGGTTGATGGTGCCCAAAAGTGGCGGCCAACCGCGCCCGGCGACGGGTGGCGGAAGGCGTGTGGCGGGCGGCTTATGAACAGCTCCGAGCAGTGGTGCTCGCCGGCGGCCAACCCGAAGGCGACAACGCCCGCCGACTGGCCCGTTTCGGGCTGGCCGGGCTGGTCTCGGCCCGCCCGGCCTGGCAGGTGGCGGTGAAGGAGGCGCCCGAGCCGCGCTGGAGCGGCACCGACGCGAAGCTCGCGGCGCTGGTGTCGGCGTACTCGATGATGACAGGAGGCACCCCATGAGAGTGGCGCTCTACGCCCGTGTCTCGACCGACCGCCAGGAGAAGCAGCGCACCATCGGCTCCCAGCTCGAGGCGCTGGAGGCCAAAGCCGCGGCCGAGGGTTGGGTGGTGGAGCTGCGGTGCAACGACGATGGCTACACCGGCACCCGGCTGGACCGTCCCGGGCTGGACCGCGTGCGCGACGCTGCTGCGGCATCGTTGATCGACGCCGTGGTCGTGCTCTGCCCCGACCGGCTGTCGCGCAACTACCTCCACCAGGCGCTCGTGCTCGACGAGCTGGCTCGTTTCGGGGTGTCGGTGTT
The DNA here is from genome assembly GCA_963801205.1 of uncultured Acidimicrobiia bacterium. GTDB lineage: Bacteria > Actinomycetota > Acidimicrobiia > Acidimicrobiales > AC-14 > JAXDMK01. The sequence goes on along the minus strand of CAWDDV010000009.1, from coordinate 107,583 downwards.
CTTCGTCGAGGGCGGCCTGGCCGACGACCCCCATGGTCGGCTGGTGGCCCAGATCCAGGCCGCGGTGGCCGAGTTCGAACGGACGAAGGTCCTGGAGCGCAACCGGCGGGGCAAGCTGTGGCGGGCCCGCCAGGGAGCGGTGGTGGCCGCCGAGCGCGGCCTACGGGTACCGAAAGCTCCCCGCCGCCGACGGGCTGCCCGCCCGCCTCGAGATCCGCGAAGACCAGGCCGGCGTGGTCCGCGACATCTTCGACTGGCACGCCGACGAGGGGCTGTCGATCCGCAGCATCGCCATCCGTCTCATCGAGGCGGGCGTGCCCTCCCCCAGAGGCCATCAGCTCTGGTCGACCTCCACCCTCGACCGGCTCGTGCGCAACGAGGTCTACGCCGGCACCCTCTACTACAACCGACACGTTCTCCTGCCCGCACCCGAGCGCCTCGCCCGCCATGCGCCCGGTCACCGGCCGATCAAGCAGCGCCGGCCCGAGGAGGAGTGGATCGCGGTGTCCGTGCCCGCCATCGTCGACGCCGACACCTGGGCCCGGTCCCAGGCCCGCCACGGTCGCAACAGCCAGTTCAGCCCCCGACATGTGGGCGCGGAGCGGTTCCTGCTGCGCTACCTCGTGCGCTGCGGTGAGTGCGAGCGGGCCCGTGGCGCCTCCACCAGAAGGTCCGGCTCCGATCTCGTCGGCTACTACTACTGCCCCGCGACGCTGCCGCTGCACCTTCGAGAAGAGCGGCTGCGCTGCACGCAACCCTCGGCTCGAGCCGACGAGCTCGACCAGTTGGTCTGGGACGAGGTCGCCCGCCACCTGCTCAACCCCGATCTCGTCCTCAAGGCTTGTACCGCCGCCCGGCCCGACGTCGCCGCACCGCCAGCTCGCCAGCTCGCCGATCTGCGCGCGCAACACAGCCGGCTCCTCGACGCCTACCAGGCCGGCGCGATCTCCCTTGCCGACCTCGAAGCCCGCCGGCACCCCCTCGAGGACCGAATAGGCGAGCTCGACCACGCCTCCCGAGCCGCAGAGCATCGCGCTCTGACCCGCGCCGACCTGAAACGAAGCGTCGACAGCTTCGTCAAGGGCGTCACCGATCAGCTCGACACCATGACCTTCGCCGATCGGCAACAGCTCCTGCGCACCGTCCTGGATCGTGTCGTTCTCACCGACGAACGGGTCGAGCTGCTGTTCAACATCCCCGTCCTCTCAACACCGAAGGAGGGTCGAAGTCGAACGTCACGCGTGAGCGACCGATTGCGTTCCCCTCATCAAGTGGGGTCACCTGATCCGCTTCGACCCGGCTGAGATCCGGGAGTGGATCGACGAGTACCGGCGACACCCCGGCCGCCCGGCTTGAACGTCCGGCCAGCGTCGTTCGACCAAGGTCGCCCAAGGGCCTCGCCGCCGGCTGAGATCCGTACAGTTGATCGCGAGATGTCGACCGGACCCGTCCGACCGAACCATGGGGAAAGCCTGGAGCTTCCCGTCGACGAGTTGTTGCATCGCGCTCGGCCGCTCCCTCCCCACGAAGAGATGGTGATCGACGATCTCACTGAGGAGGAAGGCGCCGCGTTCCTCAGTGCGCTGGAGGCGTGAGCGCTCGACAGTCGAGGGGCCAGGCCTGAACGTCCCACCATCGTCGTACGATTTGGTTTGCCCGTGAGGGCCTCGCCGTTGAGTCGGCCTCGAAGACTCCGACCATCCGGAGGCCTCCATGCCGGCACGCCGCCGATTCGGATCGGTCCGCCGCCTTCCTTCGGGAAGGTGGCAGGCCCGCTACTGGGACGCCGCGGGGAATCGCATCGTCGCACCCAACACCTTCGCCACCAAGGGTGACGGCCAGCGGTGGTTATCGGCCGCCGAGACGGACATGGCCCGAGGCGTGTGGCACGACCCTCGGGCCGGCGACGTCCCGTTTCGCGAGTGGGCCGACCGGTGGCTGGTGACGAAGACGCCGCAGCTGCAGGCCTCGACCGTCGACCTCTATCGCTACCTCCTGCGCCGGCACATCGTCCCCCGCTTCGGCGCGATGGCGGTGGGACGGATCACCGCGATCGACGTGCAGGCGTGGCTCGGCGGGCTCCATGGCACGGACCTCAGCCCCAACACCGTGGCCAAGGCGTACCGGGTGCTCAGCGGGGTCATGGACGGCGCCTTGGACGCCGGGCTCATCTCCCGCTCGCCCTGCACCCTGAAGGGCGCCGGCACCGAGCGACACGACGAGATGCAGATCGCCACGCCCGAGCAGGTGGCCGCCATCGCCGCCGCGGTCGGCCCCCGCTGGGAGGCCCTCGTGTTCACCGCCGCCTACGGCGGGCTGCGCTGGGGTGAGCTGGCCGGGTTGCGGCGGGGTGATGTCAACCTGGTCGGCGGCACGATCGCCGTGACCCGCAAGCTGGCCGAGGTCAATGGGACGCTCTCGTACGGACCGCCCAAGAGCGCCGCCGGGAGGCGGACCATTGGCATCCCGTCGTTCGTCGCCCGGTCGCTCGGCGTGCACATCGACCTCTACGCCCTCCCGGGCGACGATGGGCTCGTGTTTCCGAGCACCGACGGTGACCCGATGCGGCGCAGCAACTTCCGGCGGCGGGTGTGGGAGCCGGCGACGGCCGAGGTCGGGATGACCGGCTTCCGCTTCCACGATTATGCCGACCTCCGCGTTATGCCGACACGGTCGCGTTGTGCCTGCGCAAAGGGGTGAGGGAGCCGAAGTTGTCGGCATAATCACAGGGCCTCCAGGAAGGCGAGGAGGGCGTCGGGGGGCCGGTAGCGGCCGGGCGTGGCTGCGAGCGGCCTCGTGCGGTCGATGGCCCGCTGCTTGTGGGTCATGTCGGCGTGGAGGTAGATGTTCGTCGTGGCGATCTGCTCGTGCCCGAGCCACAGGGCGATCACGGTGATGTCGTTGCCGGCGAGCAGGAGCCTCATGGCTGCCGTGTGGCGCAGGGTGTGCATGGTCACCCTCTTGGTCCCGATCGCGGGACAGGTCATGGCGGCCAGGGCGACGTGGCGGGCGAGGCGTCGCTCGATGGCGTCGGGGCTGAGGCGTCGGCCGGTGGTGGTCGGGAACAGCGGGTCGCCCGGCGCCCCGGCCCGCTCGCCGAGCCAGGCCTTGAGGACCGCCCGGGTCGCGGGGACCAGCGGCGTGCGCCTCTCCTTGCGCCCCTTGCCGACGGTGTGCACGTTGGCTCCGGTGGCGATGGTCACGTCAGAACGGTCGAGCCCTGCGAGCTCGGAGATGCGCAACCCGGTCTGGATGGCGAGGGCGAACATGGCGTGATCGCGACGCCCGGTCCAGCGCGGCCTGGTCGCAGGAGCCGAGCAGCGCGTCGACCTCGTCCTCGCTCAGGTAGGTGACGAGGTTGCGCTGGGTCCGCTTGAGAGGGATGGCCAGCACCCGTTGGACCGACCCGGCGTGCTCGGGATGGTGCAGGGCGAGGTAGCCGAACAGCGAGTGGATCGCGGCCAGACGGCTGTTGCGGGTGCTCACGCTGTTGTGCCGGTCGTGCTCAAGATGGTCCAGGAACGCGGCGATCAGCGGCGCGTCGAGCTCGGAGATGTCGAGGGCGCTGGGGCATTTGCCGGTTCGCTCGGACGCGAAGCGCAGCAGCAGGCACAGGCCCGTGCGGTAGGCGGCGATGGTGTTGGGGCTGGCGGCGCGCTGGCCGATCAGCCGGTCGGTGAAGAAGGCCTGCAGCGCCGGGGCCAGCGCGCTCATCGCCCGGCTCCGAAGCGGCCGTCGAGCCGGTCGGCGGCCAGCCCCATCAGCTCCGGGGACGCCGACAAGTACCAGTAGGTGTCGGCCGGGCTGACATGGCCGAGGTAGGTCGACAGGGTGGCCATGTGCTCGTCGACGCGCACACCACAGCGGTGCCAGTCGATGAGGGTCCGGACGGCGAAGCTGTGTCTCAGCTGATGGGCCGTGGGGCGGACCGTGTCGGTGCGCAGCCCCATCGCGGTGGTGATCCGCCGGAGCGTCTTGGCCACGTCGCTGCGACCGAGGCGCGTTCCGGCGCCCGAGACGAAGAACGTCGTCGAGGGGCGCGGGCAGAGGCGGTCGCGCTCGGTCGCGTAGGCGCGCAGGGCCGCCGTGGTCGTGGCGTGCAGCGGCACCAGGCGCGACCGGTCGAACTTGGCGTGACGGATGGTGACGACGCCGGTGTCGAAGGCGACGTCGTCGCGGTCGAGGCCGACGGCCTCGCCGACGCGCATGCCCGACACGGCGAGCAGCCCGAAGAGCGACTCGTGGGTGACCGCCCGCAACGGCGGGCGCAGCCCCCGGGCACCTTCGAGGAGCCGGTGGATGTCCTGTTGGGACCACAGGTAGGGGGCGGGGCGGTGGCGCCGGGCGGGGAACACGGCCTCGGGCGGCACCTCGGTCGCCGGCTCGACGGCCGCCAGGTAGCGGGCGAACCCGCGGGCGACGCTGAGGCGGGCGGCCCAGTGGTTCGGGCGGGCGTTGGCCGGCAGCCGGGCCCAGGAGATCGCCAGCTCGACGGTGAGCGTCGGCGACCCGGCGTCCTCCAGGTGCCCGACCAGCGACGGCAGGAGGTGACCGGCCTGCTCCAGCTTGTAGCCCAGGGCGCGGCGCAGCCGCAGGTAGTCCTCGACGTGACCGGACAGGGTGGTCATCGGGGCCCACCCTCGGGCCAGGGCTGGGCCAGCAGGCGCAGGCGGTCGAGGTCCACCCGGGCGTAGATGGCGCTGGACTGCAGGCTCCGGTGCCGCAGCACCTGGGCGATCTCGACCAGCGGGACCTGTGCGGCCACCATCTCGCAGGCCACGGTGTGGCGCAGGCGGTGCGGGCCGACCTCGGCCACGCCCGCCCGCCGGCAGGCCCGCCGCACCGTCGAGGCGACGGTGGCCGCCGCCATCGGCTCGAACGGCGCCCTGGCCCGCAGGAACACCTGTCGTCGGTCGCTGGCCGGACGCCCGCGGCTGAGGTAGGCGGCGATGGCCTCGCCGACGTCGGCCGGCAACGGGAGCCGGTCGGCCCGGGCGCCCTTGCCCACCACGACCAGCTCGCCGGCCCGCCAGTCGATGTCCTCCAGCCTCAGGCCCGCCACCTCGCCCCGGCGCAGGCCGAGGCGCAGGAGGGTGATGATCACCGCGTAGTCGCGCCGGCCGAGCGTCGTTCGGCGGTCGCAGGAGCCGAGCAGCGCGTCCGCCTGGTCCTTGGCGATCCCCCGGGGCAGCGAGGAGCGCCTCCGCCCGGTGACCGCCAGCGCGGCCTGCGACAGGTCGGTCTCGACGACGCCCTCGACGAAGCAGAAGCGCAGCAAGGCCCGCACGCTGGCCACGAAGTTCTGCGTCGCGCTCACCGACACCGCCGCCGACTCCCGCAGCACCGCGGCCGTCACCTCCGCCGGCGTCAGGTGCGCGAGCCCGCCGGGCGCCAGTCCGGCCACGAACCGCCCCGCCCGGTCCACGTAGCCGCGGACGGTGCCCGCCGACAGGCCGCGCTCGGACGCCAGGTAGCGCGCGAAACGCTCCATGAGCGCCTCCGTCGGCGATGGAACCGTCCGGATCGGCGCCGCAGCCACGCCCAGCTCGCGCAACAACTCGAGCAGGCACGCCAGGCCCGGTCGTGACAGCGAGGACCGGGCGCGGCCGTTTGCACGCTGGGCGACCAGGAACGCCTCGACGCACGCCTCGTCCAGTCCCTCGATGCCCAAACCCTCCGCCACGAGCCAGCGGCTCATCCGGGCGATCTGCCGCTGAAGGTTGACCGCCGACAGCCGCGTGTAGCCCCGCTCCTGCAGCTTCTCGAGGTACGCGTCGGCGAACGGGCCCAACGGCCCCGCCACCACCACCCTGGCGACCTTGCTGGTCGGCCTCCCCATGCTTGCCTCCTTCTCTCCGGACGAGGAGGAAGACGATGGCGGTACGGCTCGCGTTATGCCGACATCAACAGCCCGATCACCTTGCGCCGCAAGGGCTCTCGCACCAAGGTCGGGATAACGCGGAGGTCGGCATATTCATGATTACACCGACATCGGGATAACCATGACCTCAGGCACACGGCGGCCACGCTCGCCGCCGCCAGCGGGACGAGCCTGAAGGCCCTCATGGCTCGTATCGGGCACGCCTCAGTGGCCGCCGCGCTCCGCTACCAGCACGTGATCGACGGTCAGGACGCCGACATTGTCCGCTTCCTCGAACGCTTCGGCGAGGAGCCGGCCGTGCCCTCCCGTGTCCACGATGACACGTCAATGCCCATTTCTGGTGGGCACGTAGTGGGCACGCCGGCCGGTCCGAGCAAGCCGACGAACGAGTCGCAAGTCCCTGACCAGGACTTTTGTGGTGGAGACGATGGGACTCGAACCCACGACCCCCTGCTTGCAAAGCAGGTGCTCTAGCCAGCTGAGCTACGTCCCCTGGCCTGCTGTTTGCCCTGAACCATGCGTCACCTGGGCTTTGCTGTCCGCCCTCCTCCTGGGGAACCTGGGGGAAGCGGACGGCTCGATGCTATCGCCGGTACGGCGCAGTGCCCGGCGGTCGTACGCCCTGCTATCTCAGGGTCGTCGTCCGGAGGGGATTCACCGACCCGGTGCCCGAGCCCAGCTGGCTGAAGCCGTTCGAGCCCCAGCCCCGGTGGACTCGTCGGAGTCGACCGGTGGCGGCGGGGGAAGGGTGGTCGACGTGGTGGTGGTCGATCCCGGCGGAAGGGTGGTGGTCGTGGTCGGCGGGAGGGGGGCGAGGGCCGCCAGCACGACGAGTCCTCCTCCCTCGGCCCACACCACGTCGGCCCGCCCGTCACCAGTGACGTCGCCGATGTCGAGCGCCTTCTTGGTGTGCTGGGCGTAGGGGGCGGGGAAGAGCCGTTCCGCCGTGAGCGTGCCGTCGGTGTCCTGGAGGTACACGCCCGCCTTCTCCCACGCCTCGTGGAGGGTGACCACGTCGAGCCGGCCGTCGCCGTTGAGGTCGCCCACCTCGACCGGGCCCGGGATGTCGTAGGAGTCGTAGACGGCCGCCGGGCCGAGCCCGTGGTCGGCCCGCTGGGGAAGGACGATGACGGCGCTGCCCGGGGAGTTGTTGCCCACCGTGCTGACCAGGTCGAGCAGGCCGTCGCCGGTGAGATCGCCGACGGCAATGCCGTACTTGCCCACGAAGTCGTAGTTGGTCGGGGCGAAGGTGCCGTCGGGCAGCTGGCGGAAGACGTCGCCTCCGTTGGCGAAGAGCTGGAAGCCGACCACGTCCAGCCGGCCGTCGCCGGTGACGTCGCCGACCTCGATCTCGGCCTGCACGGCGGGGGAAATGGGGAGGGGCGGGCCGAGGGTGCCGTCCCCCGCGCCCCGAGCCACGACACGCCGGCGGTGCCGTTGGCGACCACGTCGAGGTGGCCGTCGCCGTTGATGTCGCCGATTTCGACCTGGCGGGTGCCGGTAAGGGGGGTCACCGCCCGGGCGCCGAGCCCGGTGTCGTCTTGGAGGAAGACGTCGATACCGGCGTCGGTGGCGACGACCGCGTCGGCCCGGCCGTCACCGTTCAGGTCCCCGGCCGCCACCGACGTCTGCCATGGCTGGGCCGGGTGGGGGAGCGGCTCCAGCCGGGCCCGCTTCTCGAGTTCGCCCCCCTCGGTCTGGGCGTACAGGAAGACATTGAAGGCATCGTCGGTGTTGGAGGTATAGCCGACGTTGACGAGGACGTCGTTGCGGCCGTCGCCGGTGAAGTCGGCGATTGCCACCGACTGGCCGCCCGCGGGCAGCGGGTACATCCGGTAGGGAGCGAACTGGGGCTCGGCGACCGCCGCCCAGGCCGGGGTCGACGAGATCGCCACCAGGGGGAGGGCAAGCAACAGGACAGGCACCAGGAGGACAGGCGTGAGCCTGTTCGCCCATCGGTGTGCGAACTGCATGGTGTTCCTGTCCGCCGTCTGCCTGTTCGGAAGCGAGGTCCGGTTGGCGGCTCCTCCCGGTATCGGCGCTTCGGGGGCGGTTCTTGAGCCGGCGGGGCCGGCGGGGCGATTTCCGAGTCATCGCCCTCGACACGGGGTACGCGCGGGAGCAGGATGCGGGCATGAGGTCGGCGGAGTGGAAGCGGCGGGTTCGTCTTCTCGTGCTCCCACTGGCGCTGCTCGCCTTGGTCCCGTCAGCGACGTCACCGCGGCCCGCCCTCGCCGACGAAGAGTTGTCGGTCAGCGTCGTCAAGACGAGCGACGCAGATCAGGACGGCACCTTCTCGAAGGGGGAGCACATCCTGGTCCCGCCTGGCGGGTCGATCCTCTACCAGGCCGTCGTCACGAACACGTCGAGCTGGGTCGTCACCATTACCGATCTGAACGACGAGTGGCCCAAGGGGTCCGGCAACCTGACGACGCAGTGTCCGGGACTCATCGGCCTGACCCTCAATCCCGGGCAGTCGGTGACGTGCCCGTTCCAGATGGTGTTCGTCCCCCCGTCGAACGCCAACCGGTTCACGGTGACGGTGGAAACCGGCGCCATGGTGCAGCCAATCTCGCCTCCAGTGTCGTTTCCCCCGGCGGGCGGTCCGAGTTACTGCGACCTCCATCCGAACGAGTGCCACGTCGTGCCGTGCACTCCGACGACGCCCGGGTGCGCCCCGCCCTGCGAGCTGTTTGAGGAGGACCCGGACACGACACTGCCCCGCCCGTGCCTGACAGGCCTCCGGGGGACGGCGTTCGACGACGATGAGGGGTTCTTCTTGGAGGTGCTGACACCTTTTCCACCAGAGCTTTCGGTCGACAAGCGCAACGACGCCGACGGCAACGGCACGTTCTCGGACCAGGAGACCGCCCCTGCCGCGGGCGCGCCGGTGACGTTCCAGGTGGTCGTCACCAACGATGGCCCGGCACCCTTCACCATCACCTCGGTGACCGACGAGTTCGGAGGCGGGCCGGCAGTGGCCGTGTGCCCGCAGCTGGTCGGCGTGACGGTCCAGCCCGGAGGTTCGGCGACGTGCACGTTCACCTTGTCCGGTTATGCACCACCGGCGCCCTCGTTCAAGCACAACCTCGTCCGTGTCGTCGCCGAGGACTGCTCCTTCCCTGCATGTGGGAACAGCCGAGAGGCGAGCGACGGCTCGCGGGTACGGACCATCGACCCGGTCGGGCTGACCACCACCACCAGTTCCTCGACGACGAGCACGAGTACGACGTCGACGACCAGCACGACGTCGACGACCAGCACGACCATCACGTCGACGACCTCCCCGCCGCTCCCGACGACCACCGTCTCCCAACCGCCTCCGCCGCCGACAACTCCGCCGCCGACATTTCCGCCGCCGACAACTCCGCCGCCGACCGCGGCCCCGCCGACCTCTCCGCCGCCGACCGCGGCCCCATCGTCCCGGGAGGGACTGGCGAAGACGGGCCAAGACGTCGGGCCCAGGGTGGTGGTCGGTGGCGGACTGATGGTGTTGGGCGCCTTGCTCGTCCTCGCCACCCGTCCCTGGTGCCGGCCCGAATAGCTCCCGGCCGGCGGTTCGTCGCCGCTGGTCGCCGGCCCCTCCCGGTCCGCCCGGGTGACGATCCGCACCACCCCGATGACCATCTTCCGCGCCCGCGCCGCCTGTCCCACCGCCTGACGTAGAGGTTGACCCCGGTTCGGGGTACCAAAAGGTGCGCCACGCGCCCCTTCTCCGACCACAGACCTCGCGTCGCTCCGGGTTGCCGGCGGGGCGGAACGGGAATCCTGGTACCGATGGGAAACCGTTCTGCATCAGCCCGAGCCCGACGATGACGGCCCGGCCGGTGGTGGTCGTCACCGGAGGGACGGCGGGGGTCGGGCGGGCGTCCGCCGTCGCCTTCGCCCGCCAGGGGTCCGACGTGGCCGTGCTGGCCCGGGGCGTCGACCGCCTCGAGGCCACCCGCCGCGACATCGAGGCCACCGGCGCCCGCGCCCTCGCCATCCCGACCGACGTGGCCGACGCCGACGCCGTCGAGGAAGCCGCCTGCCGGATCGAGGAGGAGCTGGGGCCCATCGACGTCTGGGTCAACAACGCCATGACCTCGGCGTTCTCCTTCGTCCGGGACCTGGCGCCGGACGAGGTGCGACGGGTGACCGAGGTGACGTACCTGGGCAGCGTCCACGGCATCCTCACCGCCCTCCGCCGCATGCGCCCCCGGCACGAGGGGAGGATCGTCCAGGTCGGCTCGGCCCTGGCCTACCGGGGCATCCCCCTGCAGGCCGCTTACTGCGGGTCGAAGCACGCCGTCCGCGGTTTCGTCGACTCGCTGCGGGCCGAGCTCCTCCAGGAGGGCAGCGAGGTGGGGCTGACCCATGTGCACCTGCCGGCCCTCAACACGCCGCAGTTCGAGTGGGTGCGAACCCGCCTGCCCGGCCACCCCCAGCCCGTCCCTCCGATCTACCAGCCGGAGGTGGCGGCCAAGGCCATCGTGTGGGCGGCGACGACGAAACATCCTCGGCGGGAGGTGTGGGTGGCCGGTCCCACCGTCGCCACCATCCTCGGCAACCGGCTCGCCCCCGCCCTGCTCGACCGCTACCTGGCCCGCACCGGCGTCGACGGCCAGCAGCTCGACGAGCCGGTCGACCCCGACCGTCCCGACAACCTGAACAAGCCGGTGCCCGGGCACCAGGGCGCCCACGGCCGGTTCGACGCCCGGGCCCACGCCCGCAGCCTCCAGCTGGAGGCCACCATGCGCCGCCGGGCGCTGGTCACGGGGGGCGCGGTGGCCACGGCCATCACGGGCGCGACTTCGGTCGCCTTCCGGCGTCGGAAGTCACGCCCGACCCGCTGGTAGGTCGTCGGGGCCGCGTACCGTCGCGGGCATGCTCTACGCCTTCGGATTCGACGGGGTCGGGGTAGTGGTCGGCGACCTCTACATCGTCGACCCCGATCCCCTGCCGGGACAGGAGGGGCCGGAACGGGGCGTGCGCCTCGAGGTCCGGGCCCTCGAGCGGTTGCCGCTGGAGGGCGGGATCTACTCGGCGCAACCGATCCTCGTCGGCCGGCCGGTGTGGCGGGCCGACCTGCTGGAGGCGGTCGACCACCCGGGCACCCTCGACCGGGCCCACCACCACCCGACCTTCGACGGTTGGGACCCGTGCGAGCGGGTCTTCGAGCCCGACCTGACGGCCGACCCCCTGGGGTGGGTGGCGACGCGCCTGTCCGGCTTCGACGGCCTCCCGGCCGCGGCCGTCCCCGAGATCCTCGACACCGTCCGCTCGTTGCTCGACCGCATCCGGACGGGCGAGCTGGCGCAGGCCCCCGAGGAAGGGGGCGCCAGCGTCCGGGCCAGCTGGCTCTGACCGGCGCCCGGTGGCGGGGGGCGGTCAGTCCGAGATGCCGCTGCGGGCCAGCATCTTGGTGGGGGTGATCCGCACCAGCAGCTCACCGGGGACCGCGTTGCGGTGGCCGAACGCCTCCGCCTGGTCGACGCCCATGTAGCGGCCGCCGATGCGGGTGGCCCAGTCGAGCATCTCGTCCAGGTCCTCGCTGACCGCAGCCGTGCCTTCGACCTGGACATAGGCGAAGGGCGGCGTCTCGTCGTCGACCAGGACCGTCACCCGGGGGTCGCGGCGGAGGTTGCGGCCCTTGACTGTCGTCGCCCCGGTGGTGATAACGAGGTCGTCGCCGTCGAGGACGAACCACACCGGCGCCAGGTGAGCCCGGCCGTCGGGACGGACGGTGGCCAGCTTGCCCGTCCGAGTCCCGTGGGCGAGGAACGCCCGCCGCTCGTCGACACTCATTTCCTTCATGGGGCCAGTCTTCCCGACCTCAAGGGGGCGCTCCGACCGGCCGACAACCTCCAAGGTGGAGAGCACCCCGCTCTGGTGGCAGCTGGGAGCGGTCGCCAACGTGGTCATCGCCATCTCCTACCTCGGGATCGCGGGGGCGATCCTGGCGCCCCTGGTCCGCACCGGCCAGATGCGGACCAACCGCCTGGGCACGGCCACGGCCGCCATCTTCGTCACCTGCGCGGTGCACCACGGGGGCCACGTCGTCCACATGCTGCTGCCGGCCGTGGGCGTCGACGGCGCCGGGGGCCACGCCATGCGGGCCGCCTTCGACTGGCACATGGTGGTCTACGACGTCATCGGCGCCGGCATCGCCATCCACTACTGGAGCCTGCGCCGCACCTACGGGGCCCTTATGCACGGGGCCAAGCTGTTCGACGACCTGAAGGAGCGGCAGCGGCAGGCGGTGGAGCTCAACGACAACGTGGTCCAGGGCTTGGTGGCGGCGCAGCTGGCCCTCAGCCTGGACGAGCGGGAGATGGGCGCGGACGCCATCGCCGACACCCTGGCCAAGGCTCGGGCCATCATCACCGACCTCCTGGGGGACGCCGGCAGCGAGATCGAGCTCGGCCCAGGGGACCTGGTGCGGGGCCAGCCGGCGAGCACCAGCACCGGCGGCTGACGTGGTGGCCCAGGCCGAGGTCGCCGTCGCGCCCCTCCGGATCGTCCTGGCCGACGACACCCCGCTGATCCGGTCCCTCCTGCGGCGGTCGTTCGAGCTCGACCCGTCGGTGGCGGTGGTGGGCGAGGCGGCCAACGGGGCCGAGGCCATCGACGAGGTGTGCCGCACCGGGGCCGACGTCATCCTCCTCGACCTGGCCATGCCGGTGATGGACGGGCTCCAGGCCATCCCCGAGATCCGGCGCCGCAGCCCGCAGACCCGCATCGTGGTCCTGTCCGGCTTCGATGCGTCCAAGATGGAGCAACGGGCCCTCGACCTGGGCGCCACCGCCTACCTGTCCAAGGGTGCTGGCCCCGACCAGATCCTGGCCGTGGTTCGGCGGGCCATGGCGTCTGCGGCGGTGGATGCGCCCGCCGGCGGTTTCGGTGGAGCACGCCTACCGTCGCCAGCACGACCTCCTCCCCCTGCTGACCCATGAGATCGGCAACCAGCTCACCGTCATCCAGGGCTTCGCGGAGATGCTCCAGGAGGGTCTGGGCCGGCTGCCGGAGGAGACCGCCCGCCAGTTCACCGAGGCCATCGTCCGCAACGCCCACCAGATGCGCCACCTGCTGGAAGCGGTCGCCGACCTCCGCCAGCTCGACGACGGCGAGCTGCGCCTCGACCTCACCACCCTCGACCTCGTCGTCCTGGTGCGGCAGACGATGGCCGACCTCCAGGGCCACCTCGTCGACCGGCGGGTGGCCTTGGCTCTGCCCGCCCGGGCGGTGGTCACTGCCGACCCGGTGCGACTGCGCCAACTGCTGACCAACCTCGTCTCCAACGCGGGCAAGTTCACCGCCCCCGGCGCTCTCGTCTCGGTCGAGCTGGTGGTGCGGGACGAGGCGGTGGAGCTGGCGGTGGCCGACTCCGGGCCCGGCATCCCTCCCGAGCGGGAGCAGGAGCTGTTCCAGAAGTTCTCCCGCCTCGGCGCCCGCGTCCACGGGACCGGGATCGGCCTCTACCTGTCCCGGGCCATCGCCCGAGCCCACGGCGGGGACCTGGTGCTGGTGCCCCAGACGGTCGGCTGCCGCTTCGTGTTGCGCCTGCCGCGCCCACCATCGGGACAGATGGCGGGAATTGGTGGGAGGCGCCGGGCCGGGGCGGGACCAGCTCCGGCGCCTACAACCACCGCTACGCACCCAGGTGGCGGGAACCCGGATGCAGAGCGAATTCTACCGAGGACTGACCGTTAGTTTTGCGCGGCCACCCGTCCTACCGTGGTGGTCGATGCCCGAGTTCCCCGAAGTGCAGGCGCTGGCCGAACGGCTCGACCAGGCGGTGACGGGTGCGCCGTTGGAATCGACGACCGCGCTGCAGTTCTCGGCGCTGAAGACGTTCGCCGTCCCCCCGGAATCGCTGGTGGGGCTGCGCCTGGAGTCGGTCGGGCGACGGGGCAAGTTCGTGCTCTTCGACTTCGACGGCGGTTCCCGGCTGGCCCTGCACCTCTCCCAGGGAGGACGGGTCGACATCGAGGACCCACCCAAGGTCACCCGGCCGAAGGTGGGGGTGGTGCGGCTGCGGTTCGTCGACCGGCCGTCGGTGCTGGTCAAGGAGTTCGGGACCGAGCGCAAGGCGGGGTGGTGGGTGCTGGCCCCCGGTGACGAGGGCCCGCTGGCCGACCTCGGCCCGGAGGCGCTGTCGGACGAGTTCGCCGAGCTGTTGCTGACGGGCACCGACACCCGCCGGGTACACACCCTGCTGCGCCACCAACGGACGGTGGCCGGCATCGGCCGGGGCTACGCCGATGACATCCTCCACCGGTCCCGGATCTCGCCCTACGCCCCGCTGGCCACCATGCCGGCGGAGGACCGCCAGCGGCTGGTCGACGCCGTCCACCAGGTGATGACGGAGGGGCTGGAGGTCGAGCGGCGGCGGAAGGGCGGCCTACCGACCAAGGTGGGCGACCACTGGATCGTCCACGGCCGGGCGGGGACGCCCTGCCCCGTCTGCGGCGACGACCTCCGCCGCGTGTCCTACGAGTCCCACGAGATCGCTTACTGCCCCACCTGCCAAACCGCAGGCAAGGTCCTAGCCGACAGAAGATTGAGCCGCCTAGTCCGCTAAGTCCGGAGTGAGTGTGCAGTTCTTTCGGTATATCCGACATAACTGCACACCGACGGGTGCCTCACACTCGGGTCGCCGCCGGACAGGCCCCGGCGGCCGGCAAAGCCGGCCGCTTCGAGGAAATCCGCCGGCGCCCGCAGCTCCTCAAACCTCGCCGAGCAAGCTCCGCTTGCGACGGCGACCTAAACGGCCGCGCCTTCGAAGACGGCGACCTTGACGCCCCGTTCGGCGAGGACGGCGAGGAACGGGCCCGGCTCGACCAGTTCGGCCAGGCCGGCTGCGCCCGGGCGGGAGAAGCGGCCGTCGACGGCCCAGCGGGCGGCGAGGGCGGCCACCGCGCCCGCGGCCACCGCGGGACGGTCGATGGCGCCCACCACCCGGGCGTCGCGGGTGAGTCCCTGGGCCCCGGTGACCTCCACCCGCAGCGCCCCCAGCTCGCCCTCGGGAATGGTCCGGGCCAGCATGGGGACCCTGAGCGCCAGCCGGTCGCGGCGGCGGGCGCCGTAGCGGGACGTCACCCGTTGCACGCCCGGGAAGGCGGGCGCCAGCAGGAGGGGCTCGGCGAAGTCGCCCCGGTAGCAGTCGAGGCCGCCGATGGGATCGGGGAACCAGCACAGCAGGCGCCCGGTCCCGGGGCGGCGGGTGACCCACTCGCCGTCGGCCCACTCCTGGGCCGTCCCCGAGAGGCTTCCTGGTGCTGGCGAGCGCACGCGGCCCGCCCACGCCCACCCGGGCCACATGGATCTCGTCGATCCGCTCGAAGCTGCGGGCGGCGTAGGCGGCGAGCACGCACGAGAGGCCGGGGGAGAACCCGGCACCAGCCACGACCGACAGGTTCTGGCCCGGGCCACGTCGTCGAGGGCGAGGAGGCCGGCGACATCGTCGGCGGAGTCGGACACCGACACCACCGACGCGCCCGTGGCCAGGGCCTGCTCGGCCAGGGCCCGGTGGTTCCCGGGGGGCAGGTCAACACGACCGACGTCGACGGGCCCCGCACGGTGGTGAGCACCGACTCGAGGTCGGAACCGACGGAGACGGGTCGCCCGAGGGACGCCACCACCGCCTCCCGGCGGGCGGTGTCGGGATCGATGACGGCCAGGTCGTCGATCGGCCCGAGGGCGAGGAGCTGGCGGGCGGCGCGGGCTCCCACCGCGCCCACGCCGACGACGATCGCACGCATCAGGGGCTACGCATCAGTGGAGGTCGGAGCCGGACAGCTCACGCCAGCCGCCCCGTTGGGGGCTGGCCACCTTGCCACCCCGCAACCGGACGACGGCGGCTGCCAGACCGGCGAGGGCCATGGCCAACAGGGCGCGTCGTTTCATGGTGGTGGGGCTAGCTGGAATCGAACCAGCGACCTCAGCCTTATCAGGGCTGCGCTCTAACCGACTGAGCTATAGCCCCAGCATTTGGTGTGCTGGGTTACGAGGGAGATCGCCGGCGGGCGGCCGGCTCGGCGGTGGGCCGCTTCCTCGTCGGTCGACTTTACCGCCGATGGCCGGGAGCGACGCACGGGTTCACGGGGTACCCGACGGGATCGCCGCCGGTCCGCCCGTCGAGCTCCCGGCCGCCGCCCCGTCCGGGGGCGAGGTGCCGTTGGCGGTCGCATCGGCCGCGTCGGGCCGGGGTGGGGCAGGCAAAGGGGTGGTCGGGTCGGCCGCGGCCGCGGGGTCGGGTTGGGGGGCGCTCGGGACGGCCGGCTCGCCGTCGGACGACGACGATGGCACCGGTGCCGTCGGCTGGGAGGCAGCCGGCGAGGCGGGCGGCGGGGATGCTGGCTGCGGCGGTCGTGCCGGTGCCGGTTGCGAGGAGACTGGGGTTGAGGCCGGTTGGGAGGAGGCCGGTTGCGAGGGGGCCGGCGAGGCGGGCGGGGGCGTCGGCTGCGACGGTCGTGCCGGGGCCGGTTGGGCGGAAGCCGGTTGCGAGGGGGTCGGGGCCGCCGGCGGCGACGTCGGCTGCGGCGGTCGTGCCGGGGCCGGTTGGAAGGAGGCCGGTTGCGAGGGGGCCGGGGCCGCGGGCGGCGACGTCGGCTCCGGGGTGGGCGCGGGCGGCGGCGGCGGCGGTGGCGGGGGGGCTCGGCGGCGGGACGGCGGGGGTCGGGTGCGGCGGGGCCGGCTGCGTGGAGGTCGTGGGTTGCGGCTCCGGGCGGCGGGCGGGCGGGGCGGACGTTGGGGTCGCGGGGGGCGTCGGGCGGGGTGCCGGAGGCGCCGAGGCTCCCAAACCGGCGGAGGCGACGGCGCGGTCGCCGGCGGAGGCGACGGCGCGGCCGCCGGGAGTGGCAACTGGGGGGACGCTCGGCTTGGCCGTGGCGGCCGGGGTCGGGCCGGCTGTGGCCGTGGCCGGGGTCGGGCTGGCTGTGGCCGTGGCCGGGGCCGGGCTGGCTGTGGCCGTGGCGGCCGGGGCCGGGCTGGCCGGGGCCGGGCTCGGCCTGCGGGCGCCGGCGGTGGTGGTGGTTGCCGTTGACGGCTTGGCTGTGCCGGAAGCAGCGACGGTGGCCTTCGGCTTCGGCTTGGGTGGCGTCGGGTCGATGAGGGCGGCGTCGAAGTCGTCGTCCTGCCACGTCGCCCGGCCCTGCGGGGGCTCGGGAGCACGTCGTCGAGAGGTATGCCGCGACGCCGGCTCCTCGAACACCACGCCAAAGCCGCCGATGAGGTCGCTGATCAGGTTGTGGAGCACGCTCAGCAGCACTGTCACGCCGGAGCCCACCAGCACCAGCAGCGTCCCCCCGATCACCGACGCCCGCAGCAGCTCGCCGCCCTGGAAGTGGAAGTCCTTCGAAGCCACCAGGTCGCCCACGAAGCTCTCCACGCTTCCCCGCAGCCCAGTGATCGAGGCCGCCGCCCACAGGGTGATGGCCGCGACCAGGAGAACCAGGTACAGGCTGGCGTAGAGCAGCAACGAGAACTTCAGCACCGTCCACGGCTCGATCCTGCGCAGGACCAGCCGGACACGCCGCGCCTGGGTCATGAAGCTCCTTTGTCCACGACGGGACCCTCAAAAAACGTAACCCGGATTCGACCGCCCCAACCCGTCAGGGCTCCCCACTAACCGCCTGGCACACCTCGAACCGCGTCGGACGGGTGTCGGCGGACGGCCGGCACAAGCCCGCAGACGGTGCTACCCCGGCCAGTCGCTCGACAACCGCGGCCGGCACGTCGACGGCCAGTCCGGGCTCGTGCACCTCGGCGATCGGCACGTCCCCGCCCAGCAGCTGCTCCGCCCGACCCATGGCCGCCCGCATGGCCGGCGCCAGCCGATCGTCGCCCACCCCGGTACGCCCGCCCAGCGCCCCCTGTGACCGCCGGGCCCGGGCCACCGCCCGGGCCGTGCCCACCTCCAGCTCCACCAGGGCGTCGGTGCCCTGGATGGAAACGCTCTCCACCGCCGCCCCGTTGGCATCGGCCGCCGCCCGAGCGGCCGCGTCCCCGTCGGCCGCCCCCGCCAGGGCGGCGGCGTCGGCCGCCATCCGGGCCCTCGTCCGGTCGGCGGCCGCCACCCCCAGCCGGCCTACGAGCAGCACCGCCCCTCCCAGCAGAACAACCAACAGCGCCGCAATGGGCAACACAGAACCGTTCTCCCGGAGGGGGGCGGCCCCTCCCGGACCTCCCCCCGGGGATGCCGGCCATCGGCCGGCTGGGGGCCATCCGGAACGGCCGCCTCCGGCGGCGGGTGCGGCCGGCGAGAACGTCAAAACCTTGAACCACAGGTCCTCCTCAACAAAAAACGTGTGTGGAGGGGGAAGTGAGTAGCGGCTAGTCCTCGCCGCCGAAGACGGGGGCTACCGCCGCCACCGACTGGCCCTCGTCGAGGTTCATGACCTTGACGCCGGTGGCGTCGCGTCCCTGGGACGAGATCTCCCGGACGGCCATGCGGATGGTGGTGCCCCCCGACGAGATGAGGAAGATCTCGTCGTCGAGGCCGACCATGAAGGCGGCGACCACGTAGCCCCGGCGGGCGGCCAGGCGGATGCCCCGCACGCCCATGGTGCCCCGGCCCTTGCGGGGGAAGCGTTCGAGCTTGGTGCGCTTGCCGAAGCCGGCGTCGGTGACGACCAGCAGGTCGGGGGCGTCGGGGCGGGGGGCGTCGGCCGACACCACCTCGTCGTCGTCGCGCAGGCGCATCCCGATCACGCCCTGGGCGGCCCGGCCCGAGGCCCGTACCTCGTCCTCCGAGAAGCGGACGGTCATGCCCGACTTGGCCACCATGAAGATGTCGTCGTCGCCCTCCGTTTGGATGACCCGGACCAGCTCGTCGTCGTCGCGCAGGTTGATGGCGATGAGGCCGTCGCGCCGGGACGAGTCGTACTCGCTGAACCGGGTCTTCTTGACCTGGCCCTTCTTGGTGACGAACACCAAGAAGCGGCTGGTCTCGTAGTCGCGGGTGTCGATGATGGCCTGGATGCGCTCGTTGGGGGCCAGCGGCAGCAGGTTGACGATGGAGGTGCCCCGGGCGGTGCGCTCCTTCATCGGGATCTCGTGGGCCTTGAGCCGGTAGACCTTGCCCCGGCTGCTGAAGAAGAGCAGGAAGGCGTGGGCGGTGGTGTGGACCGTGCGCTCGACGTAGTCGTTGTCGCGCAGCTTGGCCCCGGCCACGCCCCGTCCGCCCCGGCCTTGGGTGCGGAAGGCGTCGGCCGCCACCGTCTTGATGTATCCGGCCTTGGACATGGTGACGACCAGGTCCTCGTCCTCGATGAGGTCGAGGGTGTCGAGGTCGCCCGGGTCGAAGGTGATCTGGGCCCGGCGGGGCTCGGCGTGCCTGGTGCGGACCTCGCCCAGCTCGTCCTTGATCACCTGGCGCAGCCGGCCGGGGTCGCCCAGGATGGCCTCCAGCTCGGCGATCGTCTCCCGCAGCTTGGCCATCTCGGTCTCGAGGTCGGACCGGCCCAGGCGGGTGAGGCGGGACAGGGTCATGTCGAGGATGTGCTCGGCCTGGACCTCGCTGAACGAGAACGGTTCGGCCATGAGCCCCTCGCGCGCCGCCGCCTTGTCGGCCGACGCCCGGATGAGGGTGATGATGGCGTCGATCATGTCGAGCGCCCGCAGCAGGCCCTGGACGATGTGGGCCCGGTCGGTGGCCTTGCGCAGCCGGTACTGGGACCGGCGGGTGACGACCTCGACCTGGTGGCCGACGTAGGCGGTAAGCATCTGGGCCAGGTCGAGGGTGCGGGGCACGCCGTCGACCAGGGCCACCATGTTCACGCTGAAGCTCGACTGCAGCGGGGTGTGCTTGTAGAGGTTGTTGAGCACCACGGTGGCGTTGGCGTCGCGCTTGAGCTCGAAGACCAGCCGGTTGATGCGGTTGGCCCGCTCGTTGCGGATCTCCCGGATTCCCTCGATGGTGCGGGCGTTGACCAGCTCGGCCGCCTTCTCGGCGATGGCCTCGACCGACGCCTGGTACGGGATCTCGGTGGCGATGATCTGGGGGCCTCGAGGAGCGTCCTCGATGGTGCAAACGGCCCGCATCTTGATGGACCCCCGGCCGGTGCGGTAGGCGTCCTGGATGCCGGCCCGGCCCAGGATGAGCCCGCCAGTGGGGAAGTCGGGGCCCTTCACGAACGCCATGAGGTCGTCGGGGGTGGCCTCGGGGTGGTCGATCAGGTGGACGGTGGCGTCGATGATCTCGCCCAGGTTGTGGGGCGGGATGTTGGTGGCCATGCCCACCGCGATGCCCTGGCTGCCGTTGACCAGGAGGTTGGGGAACCGGGCCGGCAGGACCCACGGCTCCGTCTCCTTGCCGTCGTAGTTGGACACCATGTCGACGGTGTCCTCATCGATGCCCGCCAGTAGCTGCATGGCCAAGGGTGCCAGCCGGCACTCGGTGTACCGCATGGCGCCGGGCGGGTCGTGGGGTGAGCCGAAGTTGCCGTGGCCGTCGACCAGCGGGTGGCGCAGGCTGAAGTCCTGGGCCATACGGGCGAGGGCGTCGTAGACCGCCTCCGGGGCGTGGGGGTGGTACTTGCCGACCACGTCACCGACCACCCGCGAGCACTTGACGTGGTTGCGGTCGGGCCGGACGCCGGCCTCGAGCATGGCGTACAGGATGCGGCGGTGGACCGGCTTGAGCCCGTCACGGGCGTCGGGCAGGGCCCGGGCCATGATGACGGACATGGCGTACTCCAGGAAGGAGCGCTCCATCTCCTCCTGGATCTCGACCGGCTCGACCCGGCCGAACTCCAACGGCGGAGTTCGTCCGTCGCTCACTGCGCTGCGCTCCGTTCGGACGGGTTGTAGAGCTCCGCGGCGCCGGCGGAGCCGGCTCCGCTCCGCCCGAAGGCTTGTTGCCGGCAGCCGGGGGGGGCCGCCTTCGGCGGCGATCGCGGCCGCCGGATTGAACGTCAAGATCAAGAGCTTCATATGTCCAAGAACCTCACGTCTTTGGCGTTTTGCTGGATGAAGTGCTTGCGCTGCTCGACGTCCTCGCCCATGAGGACGCTGAGGACCTGGTCGGCCAGGGCCGCCTCCTCGACCGACACCTGCAGCAGGGTGCGCGTGTCCTGGCGCATGGTGGTCTCCCGCAGCTCGTCGTGGTTCATCTCCCCCAGGCCCTTGAACCGCTGGAAGTCGGCCTTGTGGTTGGGGTGGGCGGCGAGGAACCGGGCCTTCTCCGCGTCGTCGCGGATGTAGACCTTCTCCTTGCCCACCTCGGTGGAGTACAGCGGCGGCTGGGCGATGTAGATGTGGCCCTGCTCGACCAGGGACTTCATCTGGCGGAAGAAGAAGGTGAGCAGCAGGGTGCGGATGTGGGCCCCGTCGACGTCGGCGTCGGTGAGGATCACCACCTTGTGGTAGCGGATCTTGGCCACGTCGAACTCCTCGTCGCCCACGCCCGCGCCGATGGCCGCGATCAGGGACTGCACCTCGGTGTTCTTCAGGGTGCGGTCGAGGCGGGCCCGCTCGACGTTGAGGATCTTGCCCCGGATGGGCAGGATCGCCTGCACCCGGGGGTCGCGGGCGTCCTTGGCCGAGCCGCCGGCCGACTGGCCCTCGACGATGAACAGCTCGGACTCCTCCGCGTTGCGGGACGAGCAGTCGGCCAGCTTGCCGGGCAGGCCGGCGCCGTCGAGGGCCGACTTGCGGCGGGTGAGCTCGCGGGCCTGGCGGGCGGCCAACCGGGCCCGGGACGCGGTGATGGACTTGGCCACCACCTGGCGGGCCTCGGTGGGGTGCTCCTCCAGCCACTGGGTGAGGCGGTCGTTGGTGGCCCGCTCGACCAGCGACCGGATGAAGACGTTGCCCAGCTTGGCCTTGGTCTGGCCCTCGAACTGGGGGTCGCGCAGCTTCACGCTGACGATGGCGGTGAGGCCCTCGCGGATGTCCTCGCCCTGGAGGTTGTCGTCCTTGTCCTTCAACAGTTTGTTGGCCCGGGCGTAGCGGTTGACCACGTTGGTGAGGGACTTCTTGAACCCCTCCTCGTGCATGCCCCCCTCGTTGGTGGCGATGCCGTTGGCGAAGCTGTGGATGCCCTCGTAGTAGCCGGTGTTCCACTGGAGGGCGACCTCGACCTCGCCGTCGTCCTCCTTGACCTCGAACTGGGCCACCCGCTTGAAGAGAGACTCCTTGGAGGCGTTGAGGTGCTTGACGAAGTCGACGATGCCGCCCGTGTAGCGGAAGACCTGCTCCTGGACCTGGCCATCCTGCAGGTGACCCGGGCGTTCGTCGCGGAAGCGGATCTCGAGGCCCTTGTTGAGGAAGGCCATGATCTGCATCCGCTCGAGCAGCGTCTGGGCCCGGAACTCGGTGCCCTCGGAGTTGAAGATGGCGGGGTCGGGCCAGAAGGTGATGGCGGTGCCGGTGCGGCCCCTCGGGGCGCGACCTCGGAGGGCCAGCTTCTGGACGACCTTGCCGCCGTTGGCGAAGGACATCTCGTAGTGGCCGCCGTCCTTCCAGTCGATCTCGACCTCGAGGCGGCGGGACAGGGCGTTGACCACCGACACGCCCACGCCATGGAGCCCACCCGAGATCTTGTAGCCCTCGCCGCCGAACTTGCCGCCCGCGTGGAGGACGGTGAGGACGACCTCGGCCGCCGACTTGTTGCGGTACTTGGCCATGGCCTCGACGGGGATGCCACGGCCGTTGTCGACCACCCGGCAGGCGCCGTCGGGCAGGAGGGTGACGTCGATACGGGTGGCGTAGCCGGCCATGGCCTCGTCGACGGAGTTGTCGACCACCTCGTAGACGAGGTGGTGCAGACCGTTGAGCCCGGTTGACCCGATGTACATGCCAGGGCGCTTCCGGACGGCCTCCAGGCCCTCCAGAACGGTGATGTCCTTCGCCCCGTAGGACGGACTGCTCAGCGCCACAGGCGCGCCCTTTCACGTGCTTGCGAACGAGTCGACCCTACGGTCGAGAGGTGCCTGCTCGGGGGAGAAACCGCAGGTCAGACCCCCGAACCACACTGCTGCAAGGATACCAGACGGGTGTGTCAACGAGGGCGGACCACGACCTTCACGGCGGTGATCACGCCGGTGCCCACCGCCTCGTCCAAACGGCCCCGGAGGGTGGCCTCGAGGTAGGTCAGCTCGGTGACCCAACCGGCCTGGTCGACACCGATGGTGAGGGTGCCGTCACGCAGGCGGAGGGGCCGGCTGTGGCCGGCCACCGCCGGTCCCACGATCCCCGCCCACCCCGAGACGAGGGTGACAAAGGCAGGCCCGTCGGCCCCCCCGATGCGGCGGGTGACACCGGGCAGGGAGTCGGACAACCGCCGGGGCGCGACCTCGTACCCCGGCCGCTTCAACGGTCGCCACGTCATGCCGGAAGCTTCCGCGGCGCGACGGTGTCGCCTGGCGACTCGTCGGCGCCGCGGAACGGGCGGGGACGAGCCGGGGACAGGCGAGCGCCGTCGACCTCGACCACCAGGTCGGGAGTGGCCGCCGGGGGAACCGACCCGGTGGTGGTGAGGATGGCCTGTCCAGGGGGGAGGTGGTCGAGGAGGGCCTGGCTGCGGGTGTCGTCGAGCTCGGAGAAGACGTCGTCGAGGAGGAGGACGGGCGGCTCGCCCAACTCCTCCCCCACCACCCGGTGGCCGGCCAGGCGCAGGGCCAGCGCCAACGACCGCTGCTCCCCTTGGGACGCGTGGGTGCGGGCCGGCATGCCCGACACCGACAGAGCCAGCTCGTCGCGGTGGGGCCCCACCAGGCACACCCCCCGCCGCAACTCCTCGACCCGGGCCCCGGCCAGCGCCTCCGCCAGCCCGCCGACGACCAAACGCCACGGCGCCTCGTAGCCGATCGCCACCGGTCGGGCGTCGGGCCCGGCGATGCCGGCGTAGGCCTCGGTCAGCGCCGGCGACAGCCGTCCCACCAGCTCGGCCCGGGCCGCGCCCAGGGCGTCACCCACCATGGCCAACTTCGAATCCCACACGTCGAGGGTGGGCTCCAGCGCGGGCGACAACCGGCCCCCGCAATCCCGCAGCAGGGCTGTGCGCTGGCGGAGGATGCGCTCGAGATCCCGCCGCAACCCGTCGTTGCGGGGATGGAGGGCCACCAGCAGGTCGTCGAGGTACCGGCGCCGGGCCGAGGGGCCGCCCTTGACCAGCTCCAGGTCATCGGGGGCGAACACGCTCACCACCAGCGCCCCCACCAGGTCGGCTGCCCGCCGCAGGGGCTGGCGGTTGACCGCCACCCGGCCCCGGCCCCGGCCGGATCTCGGCCTCCACCAGCACCTCCCGCTCCCCTCGAATCGCCGCCCCCCGCACCACCGCCCGTTCGCAACCGAGGCGGACCAGCGCCTCCGCCGGCGCCCCCCGGAACGACTCCAGGGTGGCCAGGTACCCGACCGCCTCCAGCAGGTTGGTCTTGCCCGCCCCGTTGTCGCCCACGACCACCGTCAACCCGGGCGGCAGCTCCAGCTCGGCGCCGTCGTAGTTGCGGAAGTCGGTGAGCCAGAGTTGGGTCAGCCGCACGGCCGCCGCCCCCGCCGTCTCAGGAAACCCGCACCGGCATCAACAGGTAGAGGAAGTCGGTGCCGCCGTCGGGGTTGGTGGCGGTGGGCCTGAGGGTGGCTGGTTTGAGGGCGTCGAGCGTCTCCAGGACCACCTCGTCGCCCGGCGTGGCCTCGATGCCCTCGAGGAGGAAGTCGGGGTTGAAGGCGACGGTCATCTCGGTGCCCTCGTACTTGGCGTCGACGTCTTCGCGGGCCTGGCCCACGTCCTGGGTGATGGCGGTGAGCTGCACGCCGTCGGCCCGCAGGGCCAGCCGCACGGGCGTGGCCTCCCGGGCCAGCAGCTTCACCCGCCGGACGGCGTCGATTATGGGCTCCTTCCCGACGAAGAGCCGGTTGGGATAGGCGCTGGGGATGAGCTGGCGGTAGTTGGGGAACTCGCCCTCGATGAGCCGGGTGGTGAGGCGGACGTTGCCCGCCTCGAACGTGGCCTGGTCGGCCCCCAGACGGAGGGTGACGTTGGGGCCGTTGCCGAGGACCCGGGTGAGCTCGCCCAGGGCCCGGGCCGGGACCAGCACCTGCTTGCCCTCGGCCAGCAGGCTGGTGCCGGGCAGGTCGCGCAGGGCCAGGCGGTAGGAGTCGGTGGCCACCAGCCGCAGCCCGCCGGCCTCGGCCGCCAGCAGCACGCCGGTGAGGATCGGCCGGGCGTCGTCGCGGGACGCGGCCCGCACCACCTGGGTCAACGCCGCCGAGAACGACGCCGCGTCGAGGGTGACCGCTTCGGTCGCGGGCTCGGGCAGGCGAAGGAACTCCTCGGCCGGCAGTAGGCGGACGGTGAACTGCGACCGTCCGGCGGAGATGACGGCCTCGCTCCCCTCGGCCGACACCAGCACCGCCGACGGCTCCAGGGCCCGGACGATGTCGGCCGCCAGCCGGGCCGGCACCACGCACACCCCGTCGGCCACGCCATTGACGGTGGTTTCCACCTGCATGGTGAGGTCGAGGTCGCTGCCGGCCAGCTTCAGGGTGTCGCCCACCACCTCCATGCGCACCCCCGACAGGGAGGGCAGGGCCCCGCCACGCGCGTAGCCGCGGCCCGGGCGGCAGTGCTCAGGGCGTCGAGCAGGCTGTCGCGTTCGGCGCGGAACTTCACGGGATGGTCACCTCACCTGCAGTTAGCTCTCTCTTGTTTAGAAAAACAGAGTGAGAGCTGTAGGGCCTGTGGATTGGGGAAAGAGTGGCATCGCCGCAGGCGAGGGCCGGTACCAGACCGCGCGCTGCGTCCCCAGGTTCCCACAGGGGTGCGACAACGTCCGAAAATCCCATGCTTGTCACTCGGGACGACGCCGCAGTTGTCGACAAAGAACGAACGGGCGCGTCCACTGGTGGTGCTCAGGCTCCGGCGGTGCGGATGCGGTGCATGAGCTCGGTGACCTGCTCGTAGATCGTGCGCCGCTCGCGCATGAGGTCGGAGATCTTGGACACCGCGTGCATGACCGTGGTGTGGTCACGGTCGCCGAAGGCCCGCCCGATGGCCGGGTAGCTGAAGTCGGTCATCTCCCGCAGGACGTACATGGCCACCTGGCGGGCGGTGACCAGGGGACGGCTGCGGCTCTTGCCGATCAGCTCGTCGATGGTGAGGCCGAACATGTCGGCGGTGGCCTCGATGACGACCTTGGCCGTGATCTGGCGGGGTGCCTTGGCCGTGATGAGGTCGCCCAGGACGTCCTCCGCCATCTCCAGCGTGAGCGTCACCCGGTTGAGGTTGGAGAAGGCCAGGACCCGGTTGAGGGCGCCCTCCAGCTCCCGGATGTTGTTGGTGATGTGGGTGGCGATGTAGGTGAGGACGTCGTCGGGGGCGTTGAAAGGCTCCCGGGTGGCCTTCTTGCGCAGGATGGCCAGCCGGGTCTCGAGGTGCGGCGGCTGGACGTCGGTGATGAGGCCCCAGCCGAAGCGGCTGCGCAGGCGGTCCTCAAGGGTGGCCATGGCCTTCGGGGGACGGTCGGAGGAGATGACGATCTGGCGGCCGGCCGAGTGGAGGTAGTCGAAGGTGTGGAAGAACTCTTCCTGGGTGGTGGCCTTGTTCTCGATGAGCTGGACGTCGTCGACGAGCAGGACGTCGCACCGGCGGTAGCGGAGCTTGAACGCGCCCTGGCTGTTGGTGCGGATGGCCTCGATGAAGTCGTTGAGGAAGTGCTCGGTGGACACGTAGCGCACGCACATCTGGGGGTAGTTGTGGCGCACGTAGTGGCCGATGGCGTGCAGGAGGTGGGTCTTGCCCAGGCCGGCGTCGCCGTAGATGAACAGCGGGTTGTAGGAGACCGCCGGCTGCTCGGCGACGGCCAGGGCGGCCGCGGCCGCGAACCGGTTGGACTCGCCGATGACGAAGTCGTCGAACGTGTAGGCCGGGTTGAGGGCGATCTCGCCCAGGGAGCCGAAGTCGTCGGCCGAGGCGGTAGCTGAGGAGCGTCCGCCCCCACCCCGGGTGACGGTAGTCCCCGATGCGGGGGATGAACCGCCAGAGCCGCTCCCCCCTGAACTCCCGCTGCTGGAGCCCGAGGTGGGCCCCGAGCCGGAGCTCCCCGAACCACCCAGGTTGGCGCCCGATCCGCCGGCCGGTCCGCCGCCGAGCGATGCCACCGCCGCGTAGCCACCGTCGGGACCGCTGCCGACTGCGACCGTGGCCAGCTCGTCGTCGCCCGCGGCCCGGGCCAGCTCGGTGTGCACCTCCAACACGATCTGGTGGGGCTCACCCGCCAATTCGGTGAGGATGTCCTCCACGAACCGCAGGTAGCGGCTCTCGATCCGTTCTTTCGCCACCGCGCTGGGAACCGCCAGGATCAGCCGCCGGTCCTCGAGTGCGAGGGGGCGAGCCGCTTCGAGCCAGGTCTTGCCTGCCCCGTCGGGCAACTCGTTGCGCAGCACGGCTACGCACGCACCCCACAAGTACTCTGCATTCGGCACCCGCGCGGCCACCTCCCCATAGATGTTTCCCACAGACCTGTCCACAGGGGGTGGATAAGTCCCGGGTACCGGATTCGGACGCGGCAGCTGCTGCCTAGATGGGCCTGGGAAGTGGAGACCCCAATCCCCAAGGGCCGCTCCCGGGGAAGGGCAAACCGTACCACCGGGGGATGGGCGGGGCACAAGGGGAGAATGCCGTTTGAGGGCCGTGTTGGCGCGACCGCGGGGGAGCCTTTAGCCTGGACTGGTCCCTTGACGACGACGAACCTTGACGATGAGAAGCTGGCGCGGGCGCACGCCGGGGAGGCCATGGGTGAAGAGAACATTCCAACCGAACAACCGGAAGCGGGCCAAGCGCCACGGGTTCCGTCACCGGATGTCGACCTCGGCCGGTCGGGCCATCCTGTCCGCCCGCCGCCGGAAGGGTCGCGCCAAGCTGTCGGCCTGATCTGGTCGGTCCGGGACCGGGCCACGTTCCAGGCCCTGCGGCGGTCGCGGGCCCGAGTCCGACGGGGGCCGATCACGGTAACCTGGGTGCCCGGTGACCCGTCCGAACCTCCCAGGGTCGCCTACGCCGTCGGCCGGTCGGCTGGCAATGCAGTGGTGCGCAACCGGATCCGGCGCCGGCTGCGGGCAGTCTCCAGGGAGGCCGGGCCGCTGCTCCGTCCCGGCGCCTACCTCGTCGGGGTCCACGGGGCGCCACGGAGAAGCATCGTCGCTGTCCTATCGAGAACTGAGAGCCACCCTGTGCGAAGCGCTGGCCACCCTGGCCACCAAGGAACCGCCGGTCGCGGGCGGACTGCCGCCAGCTTCTCAGGCGTCGCCTCCGCCCGCCCCGCCGACGGCCCCGCCGGACGGGCCCCCGGCACCATGGTGAGCAGGGTCGCCGGC
The DNA here is from genome assembly GCA_963801205.1 of uncultured Acidimicrobiia bacterium. GTDB lineage: Bacteria > Actinomycetota > Acidimicrobiia > Acidimicrobiales > AC-14 > JAXDMK01. Next base: position 79,403 of record CAWDDV010000009.1, on the reverse strand, counting down.
GCCCCCATCCGGATGTACCGGGTGCTCTCGGCGAACCGTCCTCCCCACTGCCGCTACTGGCCGAGCTGCTCGGCCTACGCCCTGGAGGCGATCGACGCCCACGGCGCCAGCCGGGGCCTGTGGCTGGCCCTGCGCCGGATCGCCCGCTGTCACCCGTGGGGCGGCTCCGGGGTCGACCCGGTGCCGGCGCCGCGTGCCCGGCGCGGGTTGGCCGGGTGGGTGCGTGATCGTGATCGGCGCCGCCCTTTTCGACTGGCTCTACGAGGCCCTGGGGTCGGTCATGGCCTTCTTCTACGCCCTGATCCCGTCCTACGGATTCGCCATCATCATGCTCACCGTCACGGTGCGGGTGCTGCTCATCCCCCTCACCGCCAAACAGGTGAAATCGCAACGGGCCATGCAGCTCTTGCAGCCGGAGCTCAAGAAGCTCCAGGCCAAGCACAAGGGCGACCGCCAGCGGCTCAACGAAGAGATGATGAAGCTGTACAAGGAGCACAAGGCCAACCCGTTGGCCGGGTGTCTGCCATTGCTCCTGCAGATGCCGCTCTTCATCATCCTCTACCGGCTGATCATCGACCTGAGCAAGGTCCCTCCCCGGCACATCCCCCTGGGCAGCGAGCTGCACCGGCCCTGGTCGACTCGGGCGGCAAGATCCTGTCGTTCGGAATCGACCTGGCCGAGAAGCCCCAATCGGTGGTCGGGTTGTTCTTGGTGGCGGCGGTGGTCGCTACCGGGTACTTCCAGCAGAAGCAGATGACGGCCCGGATGTCCAAGGACGCCATCAATCCCCAGATGCAAATGATCACCAAGATCATGCCCGTCTTCTTCGGCCTGATCTCGCTGTCGGTACCGGCGGGTGTCGTCCTGTACTTCGCCGCTTCCAACCTGTGGCAGATCGGGCAGCAGGCGGTCGCCTTCCGGCACAAGCCGGAGATCGTGACCGAGGAGGAACCGCCCAAGGCGGTGGGCAAGTCGAGCGGCGCTGGTGGCGGCCCCAACGGGTCCAACCCTCCCAAGGGTGGGGGGGGCGGCAAGGGGTCGGGGTCGGGCTCGGCCAAGGGAGGCGGGTCGCCGAAGGGCGGCAGTGCGGCCAAGGCTGGTAGTGGCTCGGCCAAGCCTGGCGGTGGCGGTAGTGGCTCGGCCAAGCCCGGCGGCAGTGGCTCGGCCAAGGGTGGCGGCGGTGGTGGCTCGGCCAAGGGTGGCGGCGGTGGTGGCTCGGCCAAGCCCGGTGCGCCGAAGAAGCCCGCCGGCGCGGCCCGTCCGCCGAGCGGGCGGGTGACGCCGAAGGGCGGTCCGGGTGGCGGGAGCGGACGGGTGACGCCGAAGGGCGGTCCGGGCGGCGGCGGTGCTGCCGGGCGCTCCGGCGCTGGCGCCGGAGCTGGACAGAAGTCAGGAAAGGCGGGCTCAGAAAAGGCGACCACAGGAAAGGCGGGCTCGGGACCGGCCACTCCTCCGTCCTCGGACGGGGAGTCCTTCCTCAGTCGCCTGTCGAATCGTGCTGCCAAGGCCAAACGACCTCCCCCGGCGGCCCGCCCCAAGGGCCTGCCACCCACGAAGGGGTCGTCCGGAGGCTCTTCGAGGAAGGAATCGTGACGCGTGGAATGGGTCGAGGTCACTGCAAAGACGGTGGGAGAGGCCAAAGAGATGGCGCTCGACCAGCTGGGCGTCGACGAGAGCGATGCCGAATTCGAGGTGCTGGAGGAAGCCAAGGCCGGCTTGTTCGGCCTGCTTCGCTCCCAGGCCCGGGTACGAGCGCGGGTCGTCCCCACCGCGGCCCGCCCCAAGCTCGAGCGCCGCGACCGCAAGCGCGCTGCGGGAGCGGCCTCCGGCGGCGCCCGGCGGGAGCGGCCACCGGCGAAGTCGGCGGGCGCACCGGCGGCCACCGCCGCCCCGTCCGCCGAGGGGTCGAAGCCCCGGGAACGACGGCCGTCGGGCGATGCGGCCCGCGCCGGCGGACCTCGGCGCAGCTCAGGCAGGGAAGGCCCAGGCAGGGAAGATCGTCCGTCGAGGCCCGCAGCCGCGGCGTCACCGGCGTCACAGGAGGGAAATGGCATGTTCGAGGGTGACCCGGACGTCGACGCAGGGGAGTTGGCCGAAGAGTTCGTCGAGGGGCTGCTCAGCCGCTTCGGGGCCAAGTTCGACCTGGAGCGACGTGACATCGACGACGATACGGTCGAGATCGTGGTCACGGGCGACGACCTGGGCATGCTGATCGGCCCTCGGGGCCAGACGCTGGCCGCGGTGCAGGAACTGGCCCGCACGGTGGTGCAGCGCAAGGCGCCCGGCGCCCGCACTCGCATCCTGGTCGACATCGCCGGCTACCGCATGGCCCGCCGGGAGGCGCTCGAGCGCTTCACCAGGGGAGTGGCCGAGCAGGTCAAGGCCAGCGGGGTGGCCCGGGTGCTGGAGCCGATGTCACCTCCCGACCGCAAGGTGGTGCACGACACCGCCAACACCATCGACGGGGTGTCCACCGCGTCGGAGGGCGAGGAGCCCCGCCGGCGGGTCGTGATCATCCCCGACGGGCTCGACGGGGTCGACGGCGACAGCTGACATCCCGGACCGCGGCGGGCGGGCGACGCTCAAGGCCCGGCTGCTGCCGGTGCTGGAGGACGCCCGCCGCCTGGGCTTGGTCGGACCGGGCCCGGTACTCCCCCACCTCGACCACGCCCTCGGGTTCGGTGCCGTGATCGACGGCGCGGGCGGGTCGGTTTCGGCCTGTCTCGATCTGGGGAGCGGCGCCGGGCTGCCCGGTCTGCCGCTGGCGCTGCTGTGGCCCGCCAGCCGGTGGACGCTGGTCGACGCCGGTGGCCGCCGGGTCGAGTTCCTGACCGCGGCAGTGGATGCCCTCGGGATCGGCGAACGGGTGACGGTGGTGGAGGGCCGGGCGGAGGCGTTGGCCCGGCGGTCGGACCTGCGGGGACGGTTTGACCTGGTGGTGGCCCGGGGCTTCGCTCCCCCGGCGGTGACGGCGGAGTGTGCGGCGGGGTTTCTGGCTGTGAACGGGCGGCTGGTGGTGAGCGAACCGCCCGGCGGTCGTCCCTACCGATGGCCGACGGCGGGCCTGGCGATGCTGGGGATGGCGCCGGCGGGGACGGTCGAGGCCGGCGGAGCGTCCTACGCGGTGGTGCAGCAGGCGGTCACGTGTCCCGACCGCTACCCCCGAAGGGTGGGCATCCCGTCCAAGCGCCCGCTGTTCTCGGCGCCGGAGTAGGCGACCGGCATCCCCGAGATCTCCAGTCAAGGCTCGGTCGGCTCCAACACCCCTCGAAATTGTTTCACGTGGAACACGAGCTTGATACTTGATCCCTGGCCCGAGGTGCCATGATGGAGAGCCGTGAGCGAGGAAAACGGACACTCCTGGCCCGCCGTGGACGTCGAGCCGCCCCCGACTCACTCCCCCGACGACGGCCTTCCCGATGACGACATCCCTTCGATCCTGGAGATGGCCGGCATTCCGGACCCCGCCGGACGCCGGACCGAGGAACCGGAGCCTCCCCTGTTGGAGGGACCCATCCCGCCTCCGGCGACGGTGACCGCCACCCGGTCCGAATGGGATCTCACCGGGTCGACCCAGGTCCTCACCAACCCCCGCCCGGCCCCACCCTCGCCCGCCGAGCTCGCCGACGAAACCACCAGCCAAGACCCCACAACCGAGCCCGACGGCGATCCCGCCCCCGCTCCCCCACCCCCCACCGGGCCGCGCCCGCATCCCACTCCCTCGGGTCATGGCCGTGGCCAACCAAAAAGGCGGCGTGGGCAAGACCACCACCGCCGTCAACCTGGGCGCGGCCCTGGCCGAGATGGGCTACCGGGTGCTCGTGGTCGACCTCGACCCCCAGGGCAACGCCACCACGGGCGTCGGCGTCAACGCCCGCAACCTCCAGCACTCGATCTACGACGTCCTCCTCAACGACCTCCCCATGGAGGACTGCATCGAGCCGACGGGTGTGCGCAACCTCTTCGTGGCCCCCGCCCTGATCGACCTGGCCGGGGCCGAGATCGAGCTCGTCCCCGCCTTCAGCCGCGAGCTCCGGCTCAAGCGGGCCATCGAGGCCATGAACGACGACTTCGACTACGTGATCATCGACTGCCCGCCGTCCCTCGGGCTGCTCACCGTCAACGGCCTGGCCGCCGCCACCGAGGTGGTGGTGCCGATCCAGTGCGAGTACTACGCCCTGGAGGGCCTGGGCCAGCTCATGCGCAACATCCAACTCGTCCAGCGCAACCTCAACCCCCGCCTCGAGCTTCGACCATCATCCTCACCATGTTCGATGCCCGCACCAAGCTGGCCGACCAGGTGGCCAAGGAGGTGCGCAAGCACTTCGGGGCCAAGGTGTGCCGCAACATCGTGCCCCGCACCGTCCGTCTGTCGGAGGCGCCGTCGTTCGGGCAGCCGATCATCGTGTTCGACTCCACCTCCCGGGGGGCCGTTGGCCTACCGGGAGCTGGCCAAGGAGGTAAGTGGTGGCGCGCCGCAGCGGACTCGGTAGGGGACTCGGGGCCCTCATCCCGGCGGGCACCGCCGAGTGGGTGGACTCCGCCTTCCAGGACCTCCCCACCTCGGCCATCTTCCCCAACGCCCGCCAGCCCCGCAGCGCCTTCGACGAGGAGGCTATGGCCGCCCTGACGGCTTCGGTCAGGGAGCTGGGCGTGCTCCAGCCCGTCCTCGTCCGGGAGGCGGGGGAGGGGACCTACGAGCTCATCGCCGGAGAGCGCCGGTGGCGGGCGGCCAAGCGGGCCGGCCTGCCCCTCATCCCTGCCATCATCCGCACCGTCGACGACACGTCGTCCCTCGAGCAGGCCCTGGTGGAGAACCTCCAGCGGGAGGACCTCAACCCCCTCGACGAGGCCGCCGCCTACCAGCAGCTGCTGGAGGACTTCCACCTCACCCACGACGAGCTGGCGTCACGGATGGGAAAGAGCCGGGCCGCCATCTCGAACACCCTGCGCCTGTTCCAGTTGCCGCCGTCGGTGCAACGCCTGGTGGCGGAGGCCAAGCTCACCGCCGGCCACGCCCGGGCCCTGCTCACCTGTCCCGACCGGGCCTACCAGGAGGCGCTGGCCAAGCGGGCCGTGGCCGAGGGCCTCTCGGTGCGGGCGGTGGAGGAGGAGGCGCGCCGTCAGAACCAGAAGGCGGCCACCGCCGGCGCCCCCGCCGGTACCCCCAAGCGCCTCCGCCCGCCGGGGCTGCTCGAGCTCGAGGAGCGCCTGTCCGACCACCTCGACACCCGGGTCAAGGTCGAGATCAACGCCAACCGGGGCAAGGTCATCGTCGAATTCGCCAACCTCGAGGACCTCGAACGCATCTACCGGGCCATGACCGGCGGCAAAGTTACAAGCACGTAACTCTCAGGGCGGTTATTCTAAAGGCAGGGCACGCCAGTGCACGTCGCTGTATCCGACGCCAGCCCACGCGCCGTCCTCCACAACGTGCGAACAGCCTGTGGAGGACGTGCGAATTACAGGAACTCCTGCAGATCGCTCAGCAGGGCGGCCTTGGCCTTGGCCCCGACGATGCGCTTCTTGGCCACGCCGTCCTTGAACACGATCATGGTGGGGATGCTCATCACCTGGTAGCGGCGGGCCGCGGCCGGGTTGTCGTCGACATTGAGCTTCCAGATCCGGATCTTGCCTTCGTTCTCCGATGCGATCTGGTCGAGGAGGGGAGCCACCATGCGGCACGGGCCACACCACTCGGCCCAGAAGTCGACCACCATGGTGACCTCGGCCGCCGCTACCTCCTCGTCGAACGTGCTGTCGGTGAGGATGTCAACACCCTCGGCCATGACCTGCCTCCTGTAGTACGTGGGGGAGGGACTCTCCCTGCCGTTGGTGAAACCCCGCCGTCGTGCTCTCGATTCCGTTCACTCGCCTGGTCACCACTCGGTGGGCGTGCCCACGATCTCGGCGTCGTGGGGTTGGGCCTCCAGCCAGCGCTCGGCGTCGATGGCCGCCATGCAGCCGGTGCCGGCGGCGGTGATGGCCTGCCGGTAGACGTGATCGGCGACGTCGCCGGCGGCGAACACACCCTCCACGTTGGTACGGGACCCGGTGGTGGTGACCAGGTAGCCGTTCTCGTCCATGTCGAGCTGGTCGACGAACAACGAGGTGTTGGGGACGTGGCCGATGGCGACGAACAGCCCCGCGATCTCGAGGACGGTCTCCTCGCCGGTCTTGACGTTGCGGATCTTGACGCCCTCCAGCATGGTGTCGCCCAGCAGCTCGACCGGCACCGAGTCCCAGACGAACTCGATGCGCTCGTTCTTGAACGCCCGCTCCTGCATGATCTTGGACGCCCGAAGCTGGTCGCGGCGGTGGATGACGTAGACCTTGGTGGCGAACTTGGTGAGGAAGGTGGCCTCCTCCAGGGCGGAGTCGCCCCCGCCCACGACGGCGATGGTCTCGCCCTTGAAGAAGAAGCCGTCGCAGGTGGCGCACGTCGAGACGCCATGGCCGATGAGCGAGATCTCGTTCGGCAGGCCCAGCATCTTCGACTTGGCGCCGGTGGACACGATCACCGACCGGGCCCGGAACTGCACGTCGCCCACCTCGACCAGGAAGGGGCGGGCCGAGAGGTCGACCCGGGTGACCTTCTCGGTGAGGAACTCGGCCCCGAATCGGGCCGCCTGGGCCCGGAAGTTGCCCATCAGCTCCGGCCCCTGGATGCCGTCGATGAAGCCAGGGAAGTTCTCCACCTCGGTGGTCAGCATCAGCTGCCCGCCCGGCTGGTCGCCGGTGGACGACAGCTCGCCCTCGATCACCAGCGGGCGCAGGTTGGCCCGGGCGGTGTAGATGGCCGAGGTCAGCCCCGCCGGCCCGGAGCCGATGACGATCACGTCCCTGACATCTTTCATGGACGGGCGTCTTTCATGGACGGGCGTCTTTCACGGGCCAACTCTCATCTGGCGGTTCTCCTTCGACGACGATGGGCGGGTTCAAGCCGGAGCGGGCTTGGCCGTGCGCTTGGACCACAACAACAACCCGACGGCGACGAATATTGCGCCGAGGACCAGGTAGGGGATCCACACCGGTCCCGGGATGACGGCCAGCAGGCGGAAGAACAGGATCAGCAGCAGGACGAGGGCGGTGAGCCCCATGACCGCGGCCAGTAGTCCGTAGACCACCATGCGCGCGATTCCGACCAGCCGGTCGGACGTGTTGACCCGGACCTTGGCCACCACCTCGTCGATCCGGTCGGCCACCTCGGCCGCCCAGTCGGCCTGGGGGCGGGCGGGCACCGCCGCCGGCACCGGGCCGGGCCGTCAGCGGACCGGGCGTCTGCACTGGTGCCGGCCGGGGCGGCGTGGCCGGCGCCGGGCGGGGGGTGGCCGGCGGGGTCGTCGTCGAGCGGGTGATGGTGGGCGTGGCGTTCGACGCCGCCGCCTCCGCCGAGGCGATGGCGAGCGGCGGGTCGGGGTCTTCGTCCGGGGCGGTGGCGGTGGAGGTGGCGGTGGGAAGCATGGTCACGGGGGGAGGTGTGCCCGCACTCACCACCAGGGCAACCATCTCCGCGTCCGGATCCGAGTCGGGCGGTGGCGCGACCGCTCCGGAGCCCGCCGGCGTCAGATGGGGGTCGTCCGCCACGGGCGGGAGCCTACCCTTGCCCGCGTGCGCCTCACTCTTTCCCTCGTCGCAGGAGCCGCGGTGGCCATGATCGCCGCCCTCATGATCGGCGAGTACGCCTTCGACGGCTGGGCCGTGATCGGGGCCGGGCTCGTCCTCGGCCTGTTCGTGTCGGAGGCCACCACCACCGTGGCCCGCGGGCGGTCGGCCCTGCTGGCGGCGGCGGGCGCCGTCTTCACCGTCGGTGGCCTGCTGGGGGCGGCGTGGATCTCCACCGACCGCCGGCTGTCGCTGGTGGGCTGGAAGGGGTGGGTGGCGGTGGCGGTGGGGGCGGCGGCGGCCGCCTTCAGGGCCCGGCCGCTTCCAGAACGAGCCGACATCCCTCCTGCTGAGCCAGAGCCAGCAGCGTGACCGGCGCCTCCGTGGGACTGGGGGCGAAGCCGAGCACCACCACGGGGACGCCCTCGACCCGGGCGGTGGCGTAGTAGACGACCGTCCCCATCCCGGGCCGGGCAGTCCGGGCCTCCATCTCGCACGGGCGGGTACCCACCACCTTGGGGGTGAGATCGGCCTCGCCGGTGGCAACGCCCGGGCCGGGGGCCAGGCCCAGGGTGGGGGGCACGTCCGGCGGCGGCACCTCGGAGCCACGCTCGGCCAGCACCGGACGGGCGGCCGCGGCCAGGGCCGCCGCGTCGCGGAGGTCGCCCAGGTCGCCACCGTTGACCCCTCCGGCGGCGGACGTGTCGCCGACGGCCGCCAGCCCGCGGTCACCACCGGCGTCGGCGATGGAGTCGCCGACGGTGCCGAACCCCTCACTGGCCCGTTCCGGGGACGACCCGGCGGCCACGGTGGTGTTCTCGTCCCCGCCGCTCCCACCGGTGAGGGCGCCCAGGCCGACGACGAAGGCCAGGAGCACCGCCGCCACCGAGCCGATGCCCACCCACAACCCGGCGCCGCCCCGCCGCCGGCTCGGCGCCGACCCGATGGGCACCACGTCGCGCGTCCGGTCAGGTGCGGGCGCCGGCGTGACCCGGGCCGGCGGCGTGACCCGGGCCGGCGGGGCCGGCATCAGCACCCGATCGGCCGCCACCCGTGCCTCGGGCTCCACCACGGCCGGCTTCACCGTCGTCAGTGCCGGTCCGAAGGCGTCGAGCGCCCGGGCCAGGGCCGCGTCCTTGAGCTCGTCGGCCTGGGGCGCCACCGGCGTCGCCACCAGCGACGATGCCATCCCCAGCCAGCGCACCGTCCGGCGGCACTCGGGGCAGGCGGCCACGTGGCCCGCCAGCTCGGGGGCTTCGCCGTCGAAGTGGGCGCTCAGGGCGTCGAGGTGGGGGTGCTCGGTACTCATGCTCGCCCCGTTGGACGTTCTCCGGACGGCGGTGGGTTCCCGTCGGCGGTGAGGTCGGGGATCAAAGCCGACCGGCCCCGGGCGATCCGCGACCGCACCGTCCCGATGGGGACGTCGAGCACCTCCGCGATCTCGCTGTAGGCCAGGCCGCACAGGTCCCGCAGCACCACCGCCACCCGGTACTCGTGGGGCAGGCCGGCCAGGGCCGAGTCGACCGCCACCCGGGTGTCGACGTCGGCGTAGACGTCGCCGCCCCCCACCAGGGACCGGTCGTCGTCGGGCAGCCCCGGCTCCGGGCGGCGCCGGCGCCGGCGAAGCTCGTCCAGGCAGGCGTTGGTGGTCACCCGGTAGGCCCAGGTGGAGAACGACGACCGCCCGTCGAAGCCCCCCAGGCTGCGGACGATGGCGATGAGGGCCTCCTGGCAGGCGTCGGCCCCGTCGGCGTCGTTGCCGGTGACCCGCCGGCACAGGGCGTACAGGCGGTCGTGGTGGCGGCGCAGGAGGGTGTCGAGGGCTGCCCGATCGCCGTCCTGGGCCGCGGCCACCAGGGCTGCGTCGCTCCGGTCGTCTCCGATGCCCGGAAGCGTACCTACGCCGCCGTGAGCCGCACCTCGCCTACGCTGAGCGACGTACTGGTGGGGTTGGTGATCCAGACCAGCACCGCCCGCCCGGTCGCCCCCTTGAGGTCGAACGAATGCTCCCCGCCCACGTTCTTCTTGGAGGCGGCCGCCTCGCCCCACGCGGCCCGGCTCGAACGGGTGCCGTCGGCCACCACCACCTCGGCGTCGAAGTTGCGGCTGGTGCCGACCAGCTCCAGCTTCTCCAGCTCCACCGCCCCGTCGAGCACCAGGATGAAGCCCAGCCCCGGCTTCAGGCCGGCGAAGTCGGCCCCGCCGTACGTCGACGTCCGCCAGGTGGTGGACGGGTTGCCGTCGACCAGGTTGCCCACCTCGTCCTCGTGCTCGGCCCCGTCGCCGTTGGGGTCGAACGACGTCACCGAGGCGATGGTGAGCGCACCGCCGGCCCCGTCCCCCACGCCGTTCCCCTCGGCCCCCTCGGGCTGCTCGCCCAGTAGCCGTTGGCCGGTGTCGGAGCGGGCGAAGATCACCCCCACGATCCCCAGGGTGACGGCTACCACCACGATCAGGACGGTGGGCACCATCCACGAGCGCTCGCTCTGGACGAAGGTCTGGGGGACGCCGCGGGGCGGGGTGTCCTCCCGCACGATCATCGGCACCGCGTCGTCGGCCCGCAGGTCGACCGACAGCAGCGCGCTCTGGAGGGCGGCCGCGGTGGGGTAGCGCTTGTCGGCCGACTTGGCCATGGCCCGGAGGACGACCGCCTCCAGGGGGCGGGGGATGCCCGCCCGCACCTGGCGGGGGCTCAGCGGCTTGTGCTCGACGTGCTGGATGCCGATGGCCATGTCGGTGGCGCCAGTGAACGGCGGCCGCCCGCACAACATCTCGTAGAGGACGACCCCCAGCGCGTAGACGTCGGACCGGCGGTCGACGGGCAGTCCCTCGAACTGCTCGGGGGACAGGTACTTGGCCGTGCCCACCACCATCCCCGTGCCGGTGAGGTCCCAGTTGCCGGCGATGGGGTCGCTGTTGGCGGCGTCGGCCAGGGCCGCCTTGGCGATGCCGAAGTCGGCCACCTTCACCCGGCCGTCGGGGCAGAGCAGGATGTTGGCCGGCTTCACGTCCCGATGGACGATGCCCGCCTCGTGGGCGTAGTGCAGCGCCCCCGCCACCTGGGCCGCGATGGTGGTGGCCTCGTGGGGCTCGAAGGGGCCCCGCTCGAGCAGGACGTCGCGCAGCGTGCGCCCCTCCACCAACTCCATGACGATGAAGGCGAGGCCGCCCCCCTGTGGTCCCAGGTCGACGCCGGTGTCGAAGGTGGCCACCACGTTGGGATGGGCCAGGCGGGCGGCGGCGATGGCCTCCCGCCGGAAGCGCTCGACGAACGTCGGGTCGGCCGCCAGCTCCGGGAGCAGGACCTTGATTGCCACCGAGCGCCCGAGGACGTCGTCGCCCGCCTCCCACACCTCGGCCATGCCGCCCTTGGCGATCTGGTGACGAAGCCGGTAGCGACCGGCGATGACGTGTTGGGCTGCGAGCAAAGGTCCTGTTTCGAGAGGGCTACGAAGGCACCTGGAAGGCCACCCCGATGGTACGAGGCCCGGTGTGGCTTCCGACCACCGCCCCCAGCTGGCCGACGACGATGGCGTCCCGCGGGAAGTGGGGCGCCAGCAGGTCGAGGAACTGTTCGACGTCGGGGGCGTCGCCGTGGAGGACGGCCAGGTGCTCCAACTCCTTCTCCGACGTGAGGCGGTCGACCAGGTACTGGAGGGCCTTGGACCGGGTCCGCACCTTGGGCCCCGCCTCCACCGCCCCGTCGACGACCTCGATGACCGGCTTGACCGACAGCATCGTCCCCATGAGGGCCTTGGCCGCCCCGATGCGCCCGCCCTTCTTGAGGTTCTCCAGGGTGTCGAGGGTGGCGTGGATGCGGGTGCGGGCGCCCATGTCCTCGACCATGGCCACGATCTGGTCGACCGTTGCGCCGGCCGCCCCCGCCTTGGCCGCGACCACGCACATCAGGCCCAGGCCCAGGCTCACCGACTTGGAGTCGACCGCCCGCACCGGGATCACCCCGGCCACCGCCTTGGCCGCCGTCTCCGCGGCCTGGATGGTGGCCGACAGCTTCGACGACAGGTTGATGCACACCACGCCGCTGGCGCCGGCCGCGGCCGCGTCCCGGAAGGCCTGCTCGAAGGCGCCGGGGGACGGGGCGGCGGTGGACGGCAGTACCGCCGAGGCCGCCGACCGGGCCCAGAAGGCCGCCGGTGTCAGGTCGCGGCCGTCGACGAACTCCTCGTCGCCGAAGCGGATGGAAAGGGGGACGACGGTGATGGCGTGCTCCTTCACCACCGATGCCGGTAGGTCGCAGCTGCTGTCGGTGACCACTCGCACGACGGCCATGGGTTCTCAGCCTCCTCCGAGGGTGCCCGGCGTTGGGACGGGCGGGGACTCGTCGTCGTCGTTCCCCGCCATGGGCGGCGGCTGGGGGACGGCGACGGGCTGGACCGTAGCGCCCGGAGCGGCCGGGGGGACGATGCGGAGCGGCGGAGGGCCCGGCGCCGGCTCCAGCAGGGCGTCCGGTTCCATGAGCCGCCGGGCCCGCCGACCCTTCATGGCGTGACGTCCCCACCACAGGGCGAGGAAGAGGGCCGCGCCCACGGAGATGGCCAGTCCCACGCCCGACGTGGCCGTCGAGCGCACCGTGAGCCGGGCCTGGCCCACCAGCAGGTCGCCGTCGGGCGACTCCAGGGTGATGCGGATGGGGAAGGTCCCCGACGTGCGGGCCACCACCGGGAAGCGGTGGGTGGTGTTGAGGCGGGTGAGGTCGATCTGCAGGGTCCCGCCCGCGGGGAACGTCAGCTTGTCGCTCTCCATGCGCACCACCACCTTCACCGGGTGCCCGGTGTGGTTCTGGAACGTCACCGGGATCTCGCCCTCCCGGGCGGTCAGGGTGATGGAGCGGTTCTGGGGCATGACGATCCCGCCCAGCTGCTCGTCGATCGCCCGGCGCACCCCGGTCAGGTAGGGCTCCCGCTCCCGGGCCGATCGGAGGTCGGCCGACTGGGAGACGAGGAGGCGCTCGCCGAGGTCGCCGGAGACGGCATTGGTCGGTCCCAGGACGGAGCCGAGGGCGTCGAGGCGGCCCCGGACGGCGCGCATCCCGTCCACCGCGCCGCGTAGGTCGTCCCCGGCGTCGACCGCCGGCCGCCGGATGAGGTCCTCGCCCAGGTCGGTGGCGTCGGGCACGGTGGCGAACAGGGTGTCGAGGGTGATCGCCTCCACCACCGGGTTGCCGTCGAGGCCGGCCTTGAGGGCGTCGAGGAAGGCCCGGTCGGGCTGCCACGTGCGGGGGGCGAGGGCCACCACACCCCGCTGTTCGCCGGGCAGGTCGAGGTAGAGCACGGCCAGGTCGGCCACCAGGTGGTTGGCCTGGAGGGCGGGGTTGCGCTCGTTGTCGAAGTGGGCGGCCAGGCCGGCGTCGGCCGCCGCCCCGTGCACCGACGACCGCTCACCGTCGAGCTGGAAGGGGCCGGTGAGGGTGACGAGCTGATCGGGGATCGGGGTCAGGCTGGCCTCGGTGGCCACCACCTGGTCGACGCCGTAGCGGCTGGCTAGCAGGTCGATCGACGCCGCGTCCAGGGGCTCCTGGCCCACCCACGTGCGGCTCACCGGCTCGGGCACCCGCAGCACCTCCCGCAGGGTGGTGGTCCCCCGTTCCATCTGCCGGGCCACCTCGTCGTCGAGGCCGGCCGCGGTGAGGGCGGGCAGGCTTACCGGGACGTAGGTGCCGCCGATGAGCGACAGCGTCTCCACCGCGTCCCGGAGGGACCGGAGCACCGTCCCCGCCCGGGGGTCGTTGCTGGCCACCAGGGCGGCCACCGTCTCGGGCGTGGGGACGAACGACACCGGCAGCCTCCCGGCGGCCTCGATGGCGAGCGACAGCCCCGCCAGCTCGGCCTCCTCCGGCCGGCGCCGGGTGCCGTCGGGCTGCAGCGCCGGCTGGCCGTGGACGGGGAGCACGAGGGAGACGCCCAGCTTGGCGCCGATGTGCTCCCCCGGCATGTAAACGAGGTGGGTGACGAACTCGTCGAGGACGTCGAAGTCGTCGCGGTCGCGGAGCTCGACCAGCACCGGGTGCACGCCGTCCTGGGCCCCGAGGGTGGCGGCGATGGCGATCGAGTACTCGCCGTTGGCGTCGGCGGTCAGGCTGCCCAAGGGGTGGACGTCGACCGGTAGGACGGGATCGCCGAAGATCCGGCTCTCGAGCGTCTCCTGGAACTCCGACCGGAAGGCGACCGCGGGGTACACGCTGACCGCCACTTCCAGATTCGACGGGCCGGTCGGGCGGGCGACCGTGAAGCGGACCCCCCACAGTGCGTCGGGGAGCGTGACGAGCGGCGTCTGGGCCACGAAGTCGATGCTGCCGCTCGTCCGTGATTGCGTCTGGGCGTGAGAGGTGGGCGCGGCCAGAGTGAGAATGACGGCGAGCACGGCGAGCACGTGGGTGGCCGCCCGGACGCGCGAGCGGTTCACCGACTGTTCCCGCCGGCCGCCCCCGCCGCCGAAGGCGGCCGCCCCGGATGGCCGCCAGCCGGCCGTAAGGCCGGCACCCGGGGGGGAGGGTCTGGGAGGGGGGCCTGCCCCCCTCCCAATCGACGGTGCAACACGGCCAGGTTGGAGGGCTCGACCCGGAAGCCGACGTGCAGATAGAGGGCGAGGGCGGCGTCGTTGCCGAACTGGGTGTTGACCACCGCCCGGTGGACGCCCCGGCGCCGCAACCAGCGCAGGCCGTCGAGGGCCAAGGCCCGGCCCACGCCCGTGCGCCGGGCGCCGGCGGAGACGGCCAGTCGTTGGAGGAAGCCCTGGTCGCCGGCCCGGCCGGTGATGGCGTAGCCCACCACCCGCCGGTGCCCGACGGCGACCCGGAAGCGGGTGGACGGGGTGGCGGTGAGCGCCTCCTCCAGCCCGGCCCCGTCGAGCCGCCAGAAGGCGCTGAACGACCCCGCGTCGACGTCGAGGACGGAGGGGTAGTCGTCCGCCACCGCCTTGCGCACGTGGTGAGGACCGGCCGCGGGACGGTAGGGGACGCCGGTCAGGTCGTGGGCCAGGAACCGGAGCTGCTCGTGGGGCAGGAAGCCGACGGCGAGGAACGGCCGCTGCTCCGATCCGGCCAGGGCGGACGTGATGACCTCGGTGTAGCCCCGGTCGGCGAGCTGGTCGAGGCAGCGGAGGAGGAAGTCGGCCGACGGCGGCGGGTCGTAGGGGAGGGGCGCCAGGTAGGCGACGTGGCCGTCGCCGCGCCACGGACCGGCGCGGGCCCGCTCCCGGCCCCACTCCAGGACCTCGGTCGTCACGGTCATCGGTGCCCGCGAGGATACCGGCGGGCCCGTGCCCGGCCGCGGTCGCGACCTCCCCGGCGTGCCCCAGGGCCTACCGGTGACGGCCCGCTCCCGGCCCCACTCCAGGACCTCGGTCGTCACGGTCATCGGTGCCCGCGAGGATACCGGCGGGCCCGTGCCCGGCCGCGGTCGCGACCTCCCCGGCGTGCCCCAGGGCCTACCGGTGACGGTTCGCCCGCCCCTGACCGGGCGAACCGACACCAGTTGCGGGCTCGGCCGGCCCGCCGGGCGCCCACCCCCCGCCGATCGCCCTCCGGCCGCATCCGCCCGTGTGCAGTTGTTTCGGTATATCCCACATAACTGCACACCGGCCCGGCCCCCGGCCAACTGGTGACGGTTCGCCCGCCCCTGACCGGGCGAACCGTCACCAGTTGCGGGCTCGGCCGGCCCGCCGGCCGCCGGTAGCGTCGCCACCCATGGCCGTGCTGGTCGAGAACTCGCCGACGTCGTGGGAGCACCGGCCGGGACGCGGCCATCCCGAACGCCCGGAGCGCCTCGACGCGGTGCTGGCCGGCGTCCGCTCCTCGCCGGTGGCCGACGCCCTGGTGTGGGCCGAGCCCCGCCCGGCCACCGTCGACGAGCTGGCTCGGGTCCACCGCCCGGGGCTGATCCACGGCCTGGAACGGCTGGTGCGCAACGGGGGCGGGTGGATCGACCCCGACACCGCCGCCTACCCCGGCTCGTGGGACGCGGCCCTGGCCGCGGCCGGGTCGGGCCTCGACGCCGTCGACCGGCTCGACCGCGGGCGAGGCGGCGGCCGCCTTCTGCGTCGTGCGCCCGCCCGGTCACCACGCCACGCCCGGCGAGGCCATGGGCTTCTGCCTGTTCAACAACGTCGCCGTGTGCGCCGCCGCCCTGGCCGACCGGGGGGAGCGGGTGGCGATCCTCGACTGGGACGTCCACCACGGCAACGGCACCCAGGACGCCTTCTACGCCGACGGGCGCGTCCTCTACGTGTCGGCCCACCAGTCCCCCTTCTACCCGGGCACCGGCCGTTTGCGGGACACAGGCACCGGCGACGGCCAGGGCCTCACCGTCAACCTGCCCGTTCCCGTCGGCGACCACGGGCGACGCCTACCGGGCGGCGGTCGACGAGGTCGTCGGGCCGGTGGTCGAGCGCTTCGCCCCCACGTGGGTGCTGGTGTCCCTCGGCTTCGACGCCCACCGGGCCGATCCCCTGGCCGGCCTGTCCCTCTCGGCGGGGGACTTCGGGTGGCTGCTGGCCCGGTCGGTGGCGCTGGCCCCGACGACGGGCCGCACCATCGCCTTCCTCGAGGGCGGCTACGACCTGGACGCGCTGTCGACGTCGGCCGCGGCCTCGGTCTCCGCCCTCGACGGCGTCGAGTTCCTCCCGGAGGCGCCGACCACGGGCGGCCCGGGCCGGGACGTGGTCGAAGCGGCCCGGCGGATTCACACCTGAGGGATTCACGCCTGAGGCGATTCACACCTGAAGGCTCGGGCGTGCGGCCGGTACCGTCGTTGTCACCATGGTCCCCGAGCGGCTGCAGCCGCTTCTCGACGACACAGCGCCCCTGGCCGAGCGGTTCGCGGCGGCCGGCCACCGGCTGTACCTGGTGGGCGGCAGCGTCCGCGACGCCATCCTCGGGAAGCCGCCGAGCGACTCCGACGACCTCGACTTCACCACCGACGCCCGTCCCGACGACATCGAGGCCGTCCTCCGGGGCTGGGCCGACGCCCTCTGGGACCAGGGCCGGCGCTTCGGCACCATCGGCGCCCGCAAGGACGGCCGCGCCTACGAGATCACCACCCACCGGGCGGAGGCGTACACGCCCGAGTCCCGCAAGCCGGAGGTTGCCTTCGCCGACGCGGTCGAGGCCGACCTCGCCCGGCGGGACTTCACCGTCAACGCCATGGCCCTCGAGCTGCGGCCCCGCGGCGACGGGGCCGACGGGGCCGACGCCGAGCTCATCGACCCCTTCGGCGGGCTGGCCGACCTGGCCGCCCACCGCCTGCGCACCCCGCTGTCGCCCGAGGAGTCCTTCACCGACGACCCCCTGCGCATGCTGCGGGCGGCCCGTTTCATCGCCGGCTACGGCCTGGCCCCCGATCCCGAGCTGGTCGACGCCGTCCGCCGCCTACGGGGGCGCATGGAGATCGTCTCCGCCGAACGCATCCGGGCCGAGCTCGACAAGCTCATGGTGGTCGACGACCCCAGCGACGGGCTGTGGTTCCTGGTGAACACCGGCCTGTCCGACGAGTTCCTCCCCGAGCTGTCGGGCCTGTCGCTGGAGCAGGACCCCATCCACCGCCACAAGGACGTCCTGGCCCACACCATCGCGGTGGTGGAGAAGACCCGGCCCGACAAGATCCTGCGCCTGGCCGCCCTCCTCCACGACATCGGCAAGCCCAAGACCCGCTCCATCGGGCCGGGCGGGGTGTCGTTCCACCACCACGAGGTGGTCGGGGCCCGCATGGCCGACACCCGCCTGCGGGCCCTGCGCTACCCGCTGGACGAGATCGCCGCCATCACCCGCCTGGTCGAGCTCCACCTGCGCTTCCACGGCTTCGGGACGGGGTGGAGCGACAGCGCCGTGCGCCGCTACGCCCGCGACGCCGGCCCGCTCCTGGAGAAGCTGAACGAGCTCACCCGGTGCGACTGCACCACCCGCAACAAGCGGCGGGCGGAGGAGCTGGCCCGGCGCATGGACGAGCTGGAGGAGCGCATCGCCGTCCTCCGCCAGCAGGAGGAGCTCGACGCCATCCGGCCCGACCTCGACGGCGTCCAGATCATGGAGCAGCTCGGCATCGGCCCCAGCCGCGACGTCGGCCGGGCCCGCGACTTCCTCCTCGAGCTGCGCCTGGAAGAGGGCCCCCTGGGGGAGGACGAGGCCCGCCGCCGCCTGGCGGCCTGGTGGGAGGAGCAGCAGCAGCACTAGCGGCGAGCCGCACACTGCCGCCTGCGCGGCGAACGAGGTGCAAATCGCTGGTTGCGTCTCGATCGGTCCTGGGCAGGGAAAGGGGCACTCACCACCCCTTTTCCGACCCAGGACGTCTGGGCGGCGGCCTCGGAGCGGTGGCATCATCGGGCGGTGCCGACGGAGGTCCATCTCGCCGATCTGAGCCACGACACGCCCGGTGTCCTTCCCAGCCAGTTGCTGGCCGAGGCCGTCGACGCGGGCTACGTCGACGCCGGCGAGCTCCGCATCTCCAGGGAGAGCATCCAGCCGGCCAGCCTCGACCTGCGGCTGGGGGAGAGCGCGTTCCGGATCCGGTGCAGCTTCCTGCCGGGGGCGGACACGGTGGAGCGCAAGGTCAAGGACTACGTGTTCGACGAGCTCGACCTGCGGCGCGACGGCGCCGTTCTCGAGACCAACCGTCCCTACCTCATCCCCCTGGCCGAGCGCCTCGACCTCCCGCCGCACGTCCGGGGCAAGGCCAATCCCAAGAGCTCGACCGGTCGGGTCGACGTCTTCACCCGGGTCATCACCGACTACGGCCACCGCTTCGACGAGATCGCCGCCGGCTACAAGGGGCCGCTCTACCTTGAGGTGGTCCCCCTGTCGTTCCCCATCCGGGTCAAACAGCACCTCTCGCTCAACCAGCTCCGGCTGATGGTCGGGCGGTCGAGCCTGACCGACGACCAACTCAAGGCCCGTCACGAGGGGGAGCCGATCCTCTTCCGCGGCGGGAAACCCGCCCCGGTCGAGGACTTCGAGACGGCCAACGGACTGTTCCTCAGCCTCGACCTCGAGGGCGACAAGGGTCAGCAGGTGGGTCATAGGGCGAGGAGCAACGCCGACGTGCTCGACATGACGGGCATCGGCACCCACCAGGTGGACGACTACTGGGAGCCGGTGCGGAGCGAGGAGGGAGCCCGCCTGGTCCTGGAGCCGGAGCGCTTCTACCTGCTGCTCTCCGACGAGAGCGTCATGGTGCCGCCCGACCTGGCCGCCGAGATGACCGCCTACGACCCCACCAGCGGCGAGCTGCGCACCCACTACGCCGGCTTCTTCGACCCCGGCTTCGGCTACGACCCCGCCGCCGGCCTCAATGGGTCACGGGCCGCCCTCGAGGTCAGGGCCCACGACGTCCCGTTCATGATCGAGCACCGCCAGAAGGTGTGCAAGCTCACCTTCGAGCAGATGATCGCCCCCCCGGCCAAGCTCTACGGCTCCGGCATCGGCTCCAACTACCAGGGCCAGATGGAGACCCTGGGCAAGCACTTCCGCCGGGAGTGACCCGTGGACCCGCAGCCGGAAGCGGTGGCCCGGCTGGTGGCGCGGGTAGAGGGAAAGGCCTGCTGGCTGGCGCGGCTGGCGACCCGCGCCGCGGTCGCGGGCGGGGCGGCGGCCCTGGTGTTGTGGTGGGTCGCAGCCGGCGATCGGGTCACCGACTGGTGGCGGGGGACGGCCGGGTCGCTGCTCGTGCTCGTCCTGGTGGCGGCGCCGGCGGCGTGGCTGGTGAACGTCCGGTTCGCCCTGCTCGAGTTGGTGGAGCTGCCGGAGAAGCTGGGTGGTGTGGCGTCGAGGCGGCTTCGTCGCCGGTCGCCGGTCGAACGCCCTGCTGGCGGACCGCTCGACGGGGTCCGGTCGCTGTGGGGGGTGCTGCGGGACTCTGCCGACGTCGTCGGCGCCTGGGGCGCCGTCGCCCAACTGGTGACACCCCCGTTCTGGCTGCTCACCACGGCCGCCTTCGTCGCCGTTCCCGTGCTGGTCGCGGCCGCCGCGGTCGCAGGGCTGGTGGACCTCCTAGCCTGAGGGCACAGGTCCGCAGAGAGGAGCACAGCATGGGGAACGTGGCACGGGTGACCGAGATCAGCGCCATGTCGGAGACCGGTTTCGAGGACGCCATCCGGGTGGGAATCGAGCGGGCGTCGCGGACCTTGCGCAACGTGACCTCGGCGTGGGTCAAGGAGCAGCGGGTCGAGGTGGCGGACGGAGCGGTGACCGCCTACCAGGTGAACATGCTCGTCACCTTCATCCTCGACGACTGACCGTTCCGCGGCGCGTACGCGTCGCGTGGCGACGGCTGGGCACCGCGGAACCCGTCAGATCCCCTCTTTGCGGGCCCGGATCACCAACGTCCGGGGGACCCAGCGGGCGGCCTCGTCCCAGAAGGGGCTCCGCGAGCCCTCGACCGACGGCTCGGGCTCGAGGACGATGTCGACCCGGAATTTGGCCCGGCTGAGGCCGGTGAACAGGTCGGACACGGTGTGGTGGAAGCCGTCGGGCAGGGGCGAGTGGTCGAAGTACGACCGCCGGATGACCAGGGCCTGCCCGTGGTGATCGATCAGGTCGTAGACGGGGTGGGGGAGGGAGAACACGAACGACGCCCCCTCCTTGAGCACCCGGTGGACCTGGCGGAAGACCCGGTTGAGATCCTCCACGAACCCGAGGGCGTAGGCGGAGAAGACCAGGTCAACCGAGTCGCCCCGCATGAAGGCGAGGTCGGCCAGGTCGCCCTGGTGGAGCTTGACCCGTACCCCCTCGGCGTCGGCCAGCCGCTTGGCGGCGGCCAGTTGGGCACCGTCGAAGTCGAGCCCGATGCCGTGGGCGCCGGTCTTGGCCAGCGCCACCAGCGACTGGCCCGCGCCGCAGCCCAGCTCCAGCACCCGCTTGCCGGCCAGGTTGCCCAGGAGGCGCAGCTCGGACTCGGTGACGACGTCCGGGCCGTACTGCACGTCGGCCACCGGGCCGAGCGACTTGGTCGTGGTGTCACCTGGCGGGAGGCGTTTCCACCCGACCAGAGCGTCGTTGGCCATGGGGGCCATTGTGCCCGCCCCCGGAGGTGGGGTCGGGGACCCGCTAGTCCTCGGCCGTCTCCAGACCCAGTTCGACCCACCGGCGCACGTCGGGGTCGGGATCGTCGGCCGCGATGCGCAGGACCTTGCGAATGGGCTCGTCGTCGGGGGCCGAGCTGACGACCATGGCCAGGTGGTAGGCACCCATCCGCCGCTGCCCCGGCGACCGCAGGAGCAGGTTGCACGCCGCGCCCACCGTCAGGCCGGCGGTGTGGGCCGCCACCGCCAGGGTGTCGATCACCCCGTCGTCGACCTCCTCGGCCGCCACCGCGATGAGGCTGTCGCACACCGTCTGGGTCAGGGTGCGGTCGGTGGCGGCCTTCCCTACCCGGCCCAGGATCTCGGCCGCCGCCGCCCGTCGCACCGAGTCGGCGTCGGCCAGCAGGGGCAGGACGGCGTCGAACGCGTCCCACCCGTTCTCCGCCAGCCCGGTCGCCAGTGCGACGAACCGTCCCCGTCGGTCGGGGTCGTCGGGATCGCCCTCGGCGGCGCGCAAGGCCTCGACCGCGGCCGCCACCTCGTCATCCAGCCCTAACTCATCCAGCGATGAACTCCTCGAGCAGCTGGCGGGCGTGGTCGTCGTGGTACTGCACCGGCGGCGACTTCATGAAATAGGCCGACGGGGCCAGCAGGGGCCCACCGATGCCCCGGTCGAGAGCCAGCTTGGCGCAGCGCACGGCGTCGATGATCACGCCGGCCGAGTTGGGGGAGTCCCACACCTCCAGCTTGAGCTCGACGTTCAGGGGGACGTCGCCGAAGTTGCGTCCCTCCAGCCGGATGTAGGCCCACTTGCGGTCCTCCAGCCACGGCACGTGGTCGCTGGGCCCGATGTGGACGTCGTCGGCCGCGATGCCGTTGTCCAGCTGGCTGGTGACGGCCTGGGTCTTGGAGATCTTCTTCGATTCCAGCCGCTCCCGCTCGAGCATGTTCTTGAAGTCCATGTTGCCACCCACGTTGAGCTGGTAGGTGCGGTCGAGCACCAGGCCCCGGTCCTCGAACAGACGGGCCAGGAGCCGGTGGACGATGGTGGCCCCCACCTGGCTCTTGATGTCGTCGCCGATGATGGGGATGCCGGCGTCGGTGAAGCGCTGAGCCCACTCGGGGTCGGACGAGATGAACACAGGGATGGCGTTCACGAAGGCCACACCCGCCTCCAGGCAGGCGCCGGCGTAGAAGCGCTGGGCGTCCTCCGAGCCGACCGGCAGGTACGACACCATGACCTCGGCGCCCGAGTCGCGCAGGGCCTGGGCCACGTCGACCGGCTCGGCCAGGGACTCCTCGATGGTCTGGCGGTAGTACTTGCCCATCCCGTCGAGCGTGGGCCCCCGCTGGACCTCGACCCCCAGCTCGCCCACCGCCGCGAACTTGATGGTGTTGTTCTGGCCCGAGAAGATGGCCTTGCCGATGTCGAGGCCGACCTTGGCCGCGTCGACGTCGAAGGCGGCGACGACCTTCACGTCACGCACGTGGTAGCCGCCGAGCTCGACGTGCATGAGGCCCGGCACCGTCTCGGACGGGTCGGCGTCTCGGTAGTACTCGAGGCCCTGCACCAGCGAGCTGGCGCAGTTGCCGACTCCCGCGATGGCCAACCGGATCGTCTTGCTCACTGCTGTCCTCCTAGATCAGGTTTGGCCAGTTCAGTTCTGGCCTGTCGCTCGGTGGCGATCAGGCGGTCGAGCCAGGAGATGTCGCGCTCCGCAGCCTCGGCCCCGTGATCGATCAGCGATTGGGTGTAGGTGTCCATGCGGTCCCGCCGGCCGCGCATGCTGGTGCGGGTGCGGTCCAGCCGGTCCTCCAGCTGGGCCCGCCGGCGCTCGAGCAGCCGCAGCCGCCGCTCGGGCGGCAGGAAGCGGCAGAACGCCAGCTTGAGGTTGAACGACTTGTCGTCGTCGCCGACCGTCTCGGCGTCGAGCAGTTCCTCGAAGAGCTGCTGGCCGCGATCGGTGATGGCGTAGACCTTGCGGGTGCGGGCCGAGCGGGGCTCGCCCCGCCCGCGGGTGCTGCCTGCCGACGCCCGCCGGGCTCGGAAGGCGGCCGCCTCACCGGCGATGGAGCCGGACATGGGGGCGATGGGTCTGGGATCGGGCATGGACGCGGCCGCCGGCTGGACCTCGACCGCCTGCACCGCCCCCGCCGCCTCCAGGCGGTTGAGGGCGGGGTAGAGCGAGCCGAAGGAGACGCTCGAGAACGGGCCGAGGGCCTCGGTGAGACGCTTCTTCAACTCGTACCCGTGAAGCTGCTGTTCCTTCAGCAACCCCAGGACGGCCAGTTCCAGCAACGCAGAGTCCTTCCCGATATATCGATCCGATATATCGGAAGCAAGTATGGCACGACGCCCACGCTACGCAAGCGCGGAGGCCGGCCCGCCGAACCGGTGCCCGGCCGCCCCCCTGTACCGGTGCCCGGCCGCCTCCCTGCGGAGCCGGCCTCTTCCCGAACGGTGACGAATTCCGTGGCCCTGGCCCCAAGAACCGTCACCAGTTCGGCCCGCCCTTCGAACCGGTGACAGATTCCGTGGCCCTGTGGCCCCCGAGATCGTCGCCAGTTGGCTCGGGCCACGGCCGCGACGGTCCAGGGTTGGGCCGGCGACCGCCGACGGTGGGGGCGTTCGCTACCCTGGCCGCGGTGAGGCGTCCGTGAGCTTCCGACCCGAGTCGATCGGCGGCGTGGGCGCGTCCCCCGCGCCCGGGCAGATCGACTACCGCCTGATCCGTCGGAACACCGTCGACGAGTTCCACCGCGGCCGCCTCGGACGGCGTGACATCTGCGACGCCCACCCCGAGCTCATGCGGGCGGCCCGCAACATCGGCCAGCCCAGCGAGCCGCTCGAGTGCCCCATCTGCGAGGAGTCGGCCCTGGTCCTGGTCTCCTTCGCCTTCGGCGCCCACCTGCCCCCGTCGGGCAAGGTTGTCGACACCCACAAGGAGATGACCAGGCTGTCCCGCCGGCGCGACGAGAGCACCTGCTACGTGGTCGAGGTGTGCCCTGAGTGCGCCTGGAACCACCTGGTCAGAGCCTTTCCCCTGGGCGGACGGGGCACCCGCACCGGCTGATCGCCGTCTGGGTGTCGACCCGGGGTTGAGCCCGGGGGCGAGCCTCTTGGTAGTCTCGGAGTCTCGTGCGCCGACCCCGCAGCCCTGCGCTGGAGCTGCCGTACGCGGCCCTGAGGGCCAACCGGGCCCCTTCGGTTGCCCGCCGTCCGCCGTCGGCGGACTCCCCGCGTCCCGCCCAGCCTCAAGGTCAGGGTCAGGGTCAGGTTCAGGCTCGCCGCTCGGCAGGCCCGGGGACGGCCCGTCAGGGGCCCCGGACCAGAACCCGGCCGCCGCCCGCAAGCGCCAGCGGCAACAGTCCGCAGCCGCCAACCGGGCCCGCACCGCGGCCAACGGCAACGGCGCCCGCAGGGCCGCCAACGGGGCCGGTACGGCGCACAACGGCAACGGCGCCGGCGGCACCGGCCACGCGGCCAACGGAAACGGCGCCCCCAGGGCCGCCAACGGAAACGGTGCCCCCAGGGTCGGACCTGCTGCCGGCACCGCGGGCAACGGCAACGGCGGCCGCACCGCGGCCAACGGCAACCGCGCCCGCACCGCGGCCAACGGCAACGGCAACGGCTCCACCACCAGGGTCCGGGTCGCCGGTCCCGTCACCGACCCTCGCTTGCGTCAGGCGCTCCCCGGCACCCCGCCGCCGCCGGCGTCGGTCGCCGCCCGCCGGGCGGCATCGGCGGCAGCCGGCCAGCGGGTGGCCAGCGGCCGTCCCGTGGCCCGGGGCGGCACCCGGCCCGGCCCTGGCGGCCCCGGCGGCCTCCGCGGACCCGGCGGCCCCGGCCGCGGGCCCGGCCGCAATGGTGCCGCCACCTTCTTCGCCGGCGGCTCCCGGTCCGGCTCCCGCCGCAAGCAAGGCAAGAAGAACAGCTTCCTGTGGCGCTACCGGCGGGTGTGGTTCCTGTTCGGCGTGATCGTGGTCACCGCCCTGGCGGGGGCGGCGTGGGTGCTCACCCAGGTCCCCCTCCCCCCCGAGACTGCCCTGCCCCAGACGACGATCATCTACGACGCCGCCGGCAACCAGCTGGCCACCCTCCACGGCCAGGAGAACCGGTTCCCCGTCAAACTCGACCAGGTCCCCAAGATCGTCCAGGACGCAGTGGTGGCGGCCGAGGACCGCAAGTTCTTCCAGCACGGCGGCATCGACCCCCTCGGCATCATCCGGGCCACGTGGGCCGACGTCCGCCAGAAGG
Organism: uncultured Acidimicrobiia bacterium; assembly: GCA_963801205.1. Lineage (GTDB taxonomy): Bacteria > Actinomycetota > Acidimicrobiia > Acidimicrobiales > AC-14 > JAXDMK01. Next base: position 54,511 of record CAWDDV010000009.1, on the reverse strand, counting down.
GCGCCACCCAGGGCGGGTCCACCATCACCCAGCAGTACGTCAAGCAGGTCTACGTGGGCAGCGACCCCACCCTGTGGCGCAAGCTGCGGGAGGCGGTCATCGCTATCAAGCTCGAGCGCAAGCTCGACAAGCGCCAGATCCTCGAGCGCTACCTCAACACCGTGTACTTCGGACGGGGCGCCTACGGCATCCAGGCCGCGTCCCGTACCTGGTTCGACATGGACGTCAACCAGCTCGGGCTCAGGGAGGCGGCCTACCTGGTCGGGCTCATCCGCTCGCCATCGGGTGGCGACCTGGCGTCCGACCCCGCCCTGGCCTACGAGCTGCGGACGTTCGTCCTCCAGGCCATGGTCGAGACCAAGGCCATCACCCCCGCCCAGCAGGCGGAGGTGGAGGCCACCCCGCTCGAGTCCTACGTCGCCCCCCGCACCGAGCTCGACTCCACCGTGACCCTCCAGGGCGTCGGCGCCGAGTACTACGTCCAGTACGTCCGCCAGCAGCTGGAGGCGACCTATTCGGAGGACTTCGTCCTCCGCCAGGGCCTGCGGGTCCAGACGTCGCTCGACCCCGAGCTGCAGCGCCAGGCGTACGACGCCGTCTACGGCCTGCTCGACGAGGAGGGCGACCCCGCCGGGGCCCTCGTCGCCATCAACCAGGACGGCCAGGTGGTGGCCATGGTCGGGGGACGGGACTGGGATCAGTCCGAGGTGAACCTGGCCGTGGGTGACGAGGGCGGCGGCTCGGGGCGCCAGGGTGGATCGACGTTCAAGCCGTTCGCCCTGGCCGAGGCGGTGCGGGAGGGCTACAGCCTGGAGTCGTCCTTCCGGGGACCGGCCAAGATCGTGCTACCCAAGGCCGACCGGGGCAACGACTGGGAGGTCACCAACTACGAGAGCGTCGGGTACGGACAGGTGAACCTCATCGACGCCACCGTCGAGTCGGTCAACACCGTCTACGCCCAGCTCGTCGACACCCTCGGCCCGGACAAGGTCGTCGACATGGCCAAGCAGCTCGGCATCACGTCCGACCTGGACCCGGTGGCGTCGATCGCCCTCGGCACCCAGAACGTGTCGGTCCTGGAGATGGCCAACGCCTACTCCACCCTGGCCCGGGGCGGCGTCCGCTACGAGCCCCAGGTGATCACCCAGGTCACCATGAACGACACCGTCCTGCCCGACACCCGGCCCAAGGGCGTCCGGGTGCTGGAGAAGGCCCAGGCCGACCAGGTCAACTTCGCCCTCGAACAGGTGGTGGCCCGGGGTTCGGGCACCGCCGCCCAGGTCAAGAACACCAAGGTCAAGGGCAAGACCGGCACCACCGAGGACTTCGGCGACGCCTGGTTCATCGGCTCCACCCGGACCCTCACGGTGGCGGTGTGGATGGGCTACCCCGAGGGCCAGAGCCAGCAGCTGCTGAACATCCACGGCGTCAAGAAGGTCAACGGCGGGTCGCTGCCGGCCCGCATCTTCCAGACCTTCGTCAGCGGCCTGGCCCCGGAGAACGACGACTCGCCCACGCCTACCCCCGACTTCGACGGCAGCGCCCTGAGCCCTATCGTCCGCTACACCACGCCCACCATCCCCGAGCCCGAGCCGACACCCACCAGCCTCCCCGACAACTCGGTCACCCTCTCGGGACCGACCACCACCGTGGCCGAGCTGAACGGGGCCGGCGGCGACCCGGGTGACGCCACCTCCGATGGCGACGGCTCGTCGGAGGCCAACATCGACTCCCAGGCCACGGTCGACACCACCCCCGAACCCCCGAAGCCCAGGCGCGACCCCAGCACGACCACGTTCACCCTGCCGCCGGGCGTGACCATCCCCGGCGGGTAGCCGGGTAGGATCGTCCCGCCGCCGGCAGCCCTGGCGCCGGACGGGAGGAGGTACCGCCATGGCCCCTGCGCCCCTGCACGTCACCGTCCCCGCCCTGCGCGCCCGGAAAGCCCAGCGCCCGAGTGGCGGCCCGCCGTTGGTGATGGTCACCGCCTACGACGCCCCCACCGCCCGGGTGGCCGACGAGGCCGGCGTCGACATCATCCTGGTGGGCGACTCGGTGGCCATGGTGGTGCTCGGCTACGACGACACCCTCCAGGTCACCGTCGACGACATGGCCCGCCACGTGGCCGCGGTGGCCCGCACTCGCCCCCGGCCCCTGGTCGTGGCCGACCTGCCGTGGATGAGCTACCACCTGTCGGTGCAGGACGCGGTGCGCAACGCGGCGGTGCTGGTGCGGGCGGGGGCGGCCGCGGTCAAGCTGGAGGGCGGACGGCGGCGGCTCCCGGTGGTGTCCGCCCTCCTCGACGCCGAGATCCCGGTGATGGGACACCTCGGGCTCACGCCCCAGTCGGTGCACATGATGGGCGGCTACCGGGTGCAGGGCCAGCAGGTCGAGGTGGCCCGGGAGCTGGTCGACGACGCGGTGGCGCTGGCCGAGGCAGGCTGCTTCGCCATCGTGCTGGAGTGCGTCCCCCGCGAGGTGGCGGCGGCGGTGACGGCGGCGGTGCCGGTGCCCACCATCGGCATCGGGGCCGGTCCCGACTGCGACGGCCAGGTGCTGGTGTTCCACGACCTGGTGGGACTGGAGGACCGGGTCCTGCCCAAGTTCGTCCGCCGCTACGGGTCGCTGCGGGCCGACGCGGTGGCGGCGGTGGCGGGGTTCGGGGCCGACGTGCGGGCGGGCCGGTTCCCGTCCGACGAGGAGAGCTACCACCTCTCGGCCGACGTGGCCGCCGCCCTCGGCGCGGGGCCGGGGTCGGAGTGGCGCAGCGCGTGAACCCGTGAACCCGTGAACCCGTGACCCAGTCCACCCGTCGGGCCCTGAGCTGGGCCATCCCCATCATGGCCCTGCTGGGCTTCGTCGCGTTCCTGCTCCAGGGGGCCGACCGTCCCCCCAACCCGTCGTTCCGCACCGTGCAGTCGGGGGACGGCTCCTCCGACACCACCGCCTCGGCCCGGCAGCGGGTCGGCGGGTTCGGGGAGATCACCTACCGGGTGGACGCGACGGGCGTGCTGTTCGGCGGCGGCTCGGTGTCGGCCGCCCGCTGCGCCCTGCTGGCGGAGACGGCGGTCCAGCAGAGCCAGGGCCTCATGGGCCGGACCGACCTGTCCGGCTACGACGGGATGCTGTTCGTGTTCGAGGACGACACCCGGTCCGCGTTCTTCATGAAGGACACCCTCATCCCCCTGTCGATCGCCTGGTTCGACTCGGACGGGGGGTTCGTCTCCGCCGCCGACATGCCCCCGTGCGGCGACGAGCCCGTCTGCCCCACCTACGGTCCCGACGCCGACTACCGCTACGCCCTCGAGGTCCTCGAAGGCGGCCTCCCCGCCCTGGGCATCGGCCCCGGCACCCGCCTCCTGATCGGCGACAAGACCTGCTGAGGTAGGAGCGCGCCGTCTTCGGCACCAAAAGGGGTGGTGGTTCCCCCTTTTTCATGCCCGAGACCGGTCGCGGGCGGCGACGGCGACTCACTGTCTCAGGCCTTTGTCATCATCTCGGGATGGACAGGTACCATGGATGTTTCCACCCACACCCTGCCCCGGGGAACGGTCCGCGGGGCCCTGCGCGTCATGACGCCAGGTCCAGAGGGAGGCAGTGCTTCAACATGCGACCTTATGAGGTCATGATCATCATCGACCCCGGTCTCGACGACGATGTCATCCGGGCCGAGGTCGACCGGGCGGTCGAGCTCATCCGCTCCCGGGGCGGCACCCCCGGACGGGTCGACCGGTGGGGTCGGCGCCGCCTGGCCTACGAGATCGCCCACAAGCGGGAGGGCTACTACGTCCTGCTGGAGGCGGTGGCCGAGCCGGCGGTGATGGCCGAGCTCGACCGCACCCTGCACCTGGCCGACGCGGTGATCCGGCACAAGGTCATCCGTCAGCCCGACCGCCCCGCCGGGAAGTCCCGGCCCGCTTCGGCACCTCCCGTCGCTGAGCAATCTTCGGCAGGGGCGCCCTCTCTCGCCGCCGAGACGGCTGCAGCAGCATCCCGCACCGACGCGAACGGAGCGTAAAGAGAGATGTCCAACGGAAACAGCGTCACCCTTGTCGGCAACGTCACCCGCGACCCCGAGTTGCGCTTCACCCCCAGCGGGCAGGCCAACGCCTCCTTCGGCCTGGCCGTCAACCGGGTCTGGAACGACCGTCAGACCAACGAGCGCAAGGAGGCGGTGTCGTTCTTCGACGTCGTCTGCTGGCGGGAGATGGCCGAGAACGTGAGCGAGTCGCTCTCCAAGGGCGCCCGGGTGGTGGTCACCGGCCGCCTCGAGCAGCGCAGTTGGGACGGTCCCGACGGCGACCGCCGGTCGAAGATCGAGGTCATCGCCGACGAGATCGGCCCCAGCCTGCGGTGGGCCACCGCCGAGATCCGCAAGAACGACCGCCGCGGCCCGTCCGACGGCGGTCCCGGCGGCGGGGGCGGCTACGGCGGCCAGGGAGGCGGCCATGGCGGCGGCCAGGGCAACCAGGGCGGCCAGGGTGGCGCCCCTGGCGGCGGCAACGCCTACGCCCCGCCGGCGCCGGCACCGGCCGCCTCCGGAGCGCCGCCGGCGTACGACTACGGGGAGGAACCCTTCTAGTGAGGATCATCCTGCGGGCCGACGTGTCCAACGTCGGCAAGAAGGGCGACGTCGTCGAGGTGTCGGAGGGCTACGCCCGCAACTACCTCGTGGCCAAGGGATTGGGGCTGAAGGCCACCGAAGGTGCGGTGGCCCAGGCCGCGGCCATGCGCCGCTCGCGCGATCTCAAGGACGCCCGCGACCGCGAGTCCGCCGAGCGCCTGGCCCAGGCCCTGGTGCCGGTGGTCATCCGCATCCCGGCCAAGGCCGGCAACGAGGGCCGGCTGTTCGGGTCGGTCACGGCCACCGACATCGTCGGCGCCGTCCAGGCCCAGACCGGTGCTGCCCTCGACCGTCGCCGGCTGCACCTCGACGATCCGATCAAGACGTTGGGCGTGCACGAGGTCCCCGTCCGCCTCCATCCAGAGGTGGAGTTCCGGGTCACGGTGGAGGTCGTCGCGCAGTAACGCCTCGGCCGGCCGGCGGGGGTGATCGACCCCGCCCCCGATCGCGGGTACGCTAGCGAACGTATGTTCGCCACCGTGGACAACAGGCCAGTCGAAAATAGGCCAGTCGAAAATAGGCCGGTGGACAACAGGCCGGTCGAAAACAGGCCGGCCGAGGGCAGGCCTGTGGAGAAGACGGCGTTGTCTGGCGCTTCCCCCCGCGAAATCCCGAGGTTTGCCGTCTCGTTGCCCCCAGCCCGCCCGGGTCATTGTGAACCCTCCATGGCCCAAGTGATCCGCCCCAACACGATGCACGGCCGTCGCCCGTCGCCCGCATCCGCCACATCGTCCGCCACGTCATCTGGGGCACGCGTCCCACCCCACAACATCCAGGCCGAGGAGTCCCTCCTCGGCGCCATGCTCCTCAGCCGCGACGCCATCGTCTCCGCGGTCGAGGTCCAGCTCGACGCCGACGACTTCTACAAGCCGGCCCACGGCCACATCTACGACGCCGTCACCTCGCTCTACGCCCAGGGCGAGCCGGCCGACCCGGTCACGGTGGCCGACGAGCTGTCCCGGGCCGACCTGCTGGAGGCGGTGGGGGGCGCGGCGGTCCTCATCTCCCTGCAGGCCGGCACCCCCGCCATCGGCAACGCCGGCCGCTACGCCCGCATCGTCGAGGAGCACGCCCTCCTCCGCCGCCTCATCGCCGTCGCCAGCGACATCGCCGAGATCGGCTACAGCCTGCCCGACGACATCGCGGGGGCGGTCGACCAGGCCGAGGCCCTGGTGTTCGACGTGGCCGAGCGGCGGGTCACCGACTCCATCTCCGCCCTGCGCGACCTCCTCGGTCCCCACCTCGACCATCTGGAGGCCCTGTTCGAGCACGACGAGGCGGTCACCGGCGTCCCCACCGGCTTCATCGACCTCGACCAGCAGCTGGCCGGCCTCCAGCCGTCCAACCTGATCATCGTGGGCGGCAGGCCCGGGACGGGCAAGACCTCCCTCGCCCTGGGCATGGCCGCCCACGCGGCCATGGCCGCCCACACCCCGGTGCTGATCTTCAGCCTGGAGATGAGCCACCAGGAGCTCACCCACCGGCTGCTGTCGTCCGAGGCCCGGGTCGACGCCACCCGCATGCGCAACGGTCGCCTGCTGGAGACCGACTGGCCCAAGATCACCAACGCCATCGGCCGGCTGGCCGAGGCCGACATCTACATCGACGACAACCCCCGCCTCACGGTCATGGAGATCCGGGCCAAGGCCCGCCGGCTCAAGAGCCGCCACGGCCTGGGGATGATCGTGGTCGACTACCTCCAGCTGATGAGCGGCCGGTCCGACGCCGAGAACCGCCAGGTGGAGGTGTCGGAGATCTCCCGTGGCCTCAAGATCCTGGCCCGCGAGCTGGAGGTGCCGGTGGTGGCCCTGTCGCAGCTCTCCCGAAACCTCGAATCCCGGGCCGATAAACGCCCGGTATTGGCCGATTTAAGGGAAAGTGGATCATTGGAACAGGATGCCGACGTAGTAATCTTTATTTATAGGGACGAAATCTATAATCGTGATAGTCCCGATAGGGGAACGGCAGAGATTATCGTCGCAAAACACCGAAGCGGGCCCACCGGCGTCACCAACCTGGCCTTCCTCGACCACTACACAAGGTTCGCCAACATGGCCCGGGGCGTCTAGAGCGCTGTAGGACGCGACTATTGATGAGCAATGGCGAGAATTGATGAGCACTGGTTCAGCAATCGACGCGGGTCTATCTGAGCGATGATCGTTTCGGTGGCCCTAGCCCGACGCTGGCGGGCTTAGCCGCAGCAGGTGTCAGCGAGCGCCTCCGCCCGCCAGGTCCTGACCGCCTCCACGCCCGCGAATGCGGCGATGACGACCCCTGCGGCTGGGTCCGCCCACCACCAGCCAAGCGCGGCGTTGAGGCCGAGGCCAACGAGCAGCACCGCCGAAAGAATGGCGCACAAGCGGGTCTGGTCGGCCTCGGACGCTGCCGCCCGAGAACCGAGGACTGGCGCAAGGCGGCGCTTGGCCCGGGCCAGCAGGGGCATGACCATCAGGGACAACGCGGCCAGGGTGATGCCGACCGCGCTCGTCTCCGGCTCGGTGTGGCCCACGAGGTTGCGGGAGCTCTCCACGGCCACGTAGGCGGCGAGCGCGCCGAACGACAGGGCGATCAGCCGGGTGGCACGACGGTCGAAGTCGGCCATGCAGCCATCGTCGTCCTCCTTCCTCAGTCGCCACGTCAGGATCATCGCCGCCGATACCTCGATACCGGAGTCCAACCCGAAGCCCACGAGACTCACCGATCCCGCAGTGGCCCCGGCGATCACGGCGACGAGACCCTCGGCCATGTTCCAGCCGATGGTCAGACGGTTGAGTACACGCGACCGTCGCACCGCCGCCTGCCGGAGCTCGGGGTTCTGCAGCTGGACCTTCGTCACAGGCCGGGGTCGAGGTGGTCGGAGCACACGTCGACAGGGAGGGTGATCCGGGTGAGCGAGCGCAGTGCGCGGCCAAGGCGCGGATCCGACAACTCGTACCGGACCTGGCGCCCCTCCCGCACGGTAGACACCAGGCCGCACCCGCGAAGACACGCGAGGTGATTGGAGACGTTGGAACGGCTCGTGCCCAGTGTGTCGGCGAGCTCGGCGGGGTACGCAGGCCCGTTCAGCAGCCGGATGAGGATGCGACGCCGGGTGGTGTCGGCGAGAGCTGCTCCGACTCGTCCGAGGGTGTCCAGGTCAGACGCGACGGCGATCGGCATGGCATCCACAGTACATCGCATGGTGAACTGTGATCGCTTGAGGCTTTCGGGCCACCGGGAGTCTGGCGGGCTCTCCGCACCTCGGAGCCGCATGAGGACACCGAGGCGGTATCGCCGCCGACGATCACAAGGGTCCCTCGGGGGGTGAGCGCTCGACGGAGATCCGACACCTGCCTCCTGCGGCGTCCTGGCTGGTCCAACGGCGCCGGTGGTCGACCGGTCAGCGGCGGCGGGGATAGCGCTCTCGCCATCGTCGACAGGTATACGCCGCCATCTTCCTGGGATCCCTACAGCGCGCCCGCCGGCGTGCCTCGACACCGCTCCTTCTGCGCCGTTCGCTACGCATCTCTTGGCTCCGCCGCGCCGACTCCGCCGGGCGCTGGCGATGAGTTCTCGAGTCGCCAACCGTCCAACCTCATAGCCGGGGTAGCGACGGCAGGAGCCGCTACCTGACCTCCAAGGACAAGGATACGACCATGGCAGAACTCCTCGTTGACTTCATCACCTCCCTCGACGGCTACGCGTCAGCGGACGGCTGGCCAGGATGGTGGGGGCTGGAAGGGCCTGAGTACCTCGCCTGGCTCGGCGAGCAACCCGAATCCACGCTGCTGATGGGCGCGAACACGTACCGAGTGATGTCGGGCTTCGCCGCGGGAGAGGTCCCGGCGGGAACAGACGAGTTCAGGGCCGACGAGGCGGCCTCCATCGACGGACTCACACGAGCGTCGAAGGTTGTGTTCTCCGCCTCTCTCGAGGCGCCGCTCCCGTGGGCCAACACCACGCTCGTGCGAGATGACGCGGTCGGAGCCGTCCGAGCCATGAAGGAGAGCGACTCGGGCCTCATGAGCACGATCGGCAGCATCAGCCTGTGCCGGTCGCTGCTGCGGGCCGGGCTCGTCGATCGCTTCCGTGTCGTCATGTTCCCGGTGATCACCGGCGCCACGGGAGCAGAGCGCATCTACGACGGCTACCCGGACGTCGCCCTCGAGATGATCGACAACCGCACCTTCGACGGCTCTATCCAACTGGTCGAGTACCGGCCCCGCGTGCTCGAGCACCCACCGCTCGATCCCACCGCATGATTCGAGGCACGAGGGGCGGATCCACCTCGCGGGCCCGCTCGAGCAAGGGGAGCAACCTATGAGACCGCTCCGGTACTCCATCAACGTCACGCTCGACGGCTGCTGCGACCACCGGGTGATGATCCCGGACGAGGAGTTGCATCACTACTGGGCCACCAGTCTGGAACGGGCCGATGCCCTTCTCTTTGGCCGGGTGACCTACGAGATGATGGAGGCGGCGTGGCGGCGGCCGGCGACGGGAACGTGGCCTGACTGGATGGCTGATTGGATGCTCCCCTTCGCCCGGACGATCGACGGGGCAAAGAAGTACGTGGTGTCGGGCACCCTGGACCAGGTCGATTGGAACGCGGAGCTCGTCCGGGGTGACCTGGGCAAAGCCGTTCAGCAGCTCAAGCGGGAGCCTGGCAGGGGCCTGTTCTTGGGAGGCGTGACCCTCCCGCTGGCCTTGGCGAATATGGGTTTGATCGATGAGTACGAGTTCGTCGTGCATCCCACCGTGGCGGGCCACGGGCCGACGTTGTTCGCCGGCTTGAGCGAGCGGCTCGAGCTGAAACTCGTGGGGCGCCAGGAGTTCCGGGCGGGGGCGGTCGCTCTGCGTTACCAGCCCAGCCGAGTCACGGCTTGAAGGTCGCCTGCCAGGCCGCGTCGCACGCAGCGCCGACGACAACGGACACGGCTCATTTTCCAGGCGACGTGAGGGGCTTCTCGAACCAGTGGTCCTGGAAGCGCCCAGGCGTACTGGTGGCCGGCGGGATTTCGACGAACCCGCTGTTCGCGTAGAACGCTCGGGCCTCGACGAGATCGGTGCGGGTGTCGAGAAAGAGCCGGGTGATGCCATGGGTGCGGGCCCACGACTCAGCCGCGGTGAGGAGGGCGCGGGCGCCGCCTCTGCGGCGGAACCCCGGGCTGACGTACAGGCGCGTGATCTCGCCCGTCGGGTGCAGGCCAAGGCAACCGGCGCGTACTCCGCCTGCACGGAGAAGGAGGAAGAGGGCGAGGCCGGTGCTCGGGAACTCGTCGAGTGTCTCGTCGATCTCCTCGTCTGTCGTCTCCCGGTGGAAGTAGCGGACGGTGAGTCTCCTCCCGGACTTCATCGAGGTCGACGACCACGTCGGCCGGAAGCCGGAGCCGGTAGCCCCGCCGTGTCGTCAGGACCTCTGCGTGCTCCAGCCGGGAGTCCTCCAGGTAACGGCGGACCTCGGTCATGACCCCTCGCAGGGCCGCCGCCCACGAATCCGGAAGGGTGTCTGGCCAGAGCGCGTCGGCCAGTTCGTCCTGGGTGACGACCCGGTGGTGCTCGCCGACCAGGTAGGCGAACACGAGCTCGGCGCGGCGCCCGGGGAGGCTGCCTCCCGCGGCGGTCCCGCCCTGGATGGCAATCTGCCCGAGGGGCTCGATCCTGCCGGTCATGGTCGCCCGCGATGCCTCGTTGCCAGGGGCCGAGGCGTGCCCGGGGCCAGCCGCGATCGCTTGCGCCGCCTCCAGGCTTGAACGGTTCGCATCGTCTCTCGCGCAGCCGCCAATGCTAGTTCCTGCGCCTGCCGGCGCACGGGCCCACGCACGGGCGGAGGGGCCGACCTACAGGCGCGCTCCCGCCCCGTCGACAACGGAGAGATGCTTCTACGGCGCGCGTCCCTGGTCCTGCTGGTCATCGCCGGGCTCGGCGCCCTGACACCCATCGCGGCGGGAGCCAAGGCGACGGGCCTCCTCGACCCGACTTTCGGCACCGGAGGCATCAGCACCGTCGACCTCAGCCGGGCCCGCATCGACGTCGCCAACGCCGCCCGTGGGCCGTACCAGGGCGGGCCGGTCCTGGTCGGCAGCAGCGACGGGGACTTCGCCCTGGCGTCTACGGAAGCTACCGGTCTCGGCGACGGGAAGGGCCAGGTGACGATCCCCTTCGACGACCCGTCGGCGGCCTACGGGCTGGCCCCGATGTCGGACCAGCAGCTGGTGGTGGTCGGGCAGGCGGGCGACGACTTCGCCGTCGTCCGGGTCAGTGAGGACGGCGTCCCGGTGCCTATGTTCGGCGACCTCGGCCAGGTGCGGACGTCGTTCGGCCGTCCGGCCGTGGCCCGGGACGTCATCACCCGGGACCAGGTGGCCATCGTCGCCGGCACCGTCGGCACGGGCGCCGACGCCGACATCGCGATCGTGGCCTACGACGGCCACGGCGAGCTCGACGCCGGCTTCGGTGTGGGCGGGATGGTGGTCACCGACGTCTCCGGGGGCGAGGACGCGGCCAACGCCATCGATACCGCCGCCCTCGCCGACCACGGCCACGGCAGCGTGATCGCGGGCCGGGCCGGCGGCGCGGTGCTCGTCGCCCGCTTCGGGGCCACGGTGGTACCCGACACCACCTTCGGCGTCGATGGCGAGGCCGTGCTCGACATCACGCCCGGCGACGACGTCGCCTATGCCGTCGAGGGCCGCGACGACGGGCGGACGCTCGTGGCCGGCGCCGCCGGCGGCAGCGCCTTCGTCGCCCGCCTCACCCCCGCGGGCGCGCTCGACAGCACCTTCGGGGTCGGCGGTGTGGTGCTGGTCGACCTCGGCCCGGGGGGCGAGCTGCGGTCGTTGGAGCAGGGCAGCGGCGACGTGATCGTGGCCGGGGGGACAGCCGTCGGTCCCGCCGGTTCCGACGGCGTCATCGTGCAGCTCACGAGCTCCGGCGCCTTCGACCCCGGCTTCGGGACGGGCGGACGGGCGATCCTCGACTTCGGCAGCGCGACCGACCGCGGCAACGCCCTGTTCCGGTCCGGTGCCGCGGGGAGCAGCCCCGTCCTCGCCGGCGGCGACGGCGCCGACATGCGCGTCGGCCGGGTCGACTTGGCCGGCAACGTGCTGGCACCCACCGGCCAGGCCCTGTCGCGGATCGACTTCTCCCCCTCCTCCGAGCGCGCCTCGGCGATGGCGGTCCAGCCGGATGGAAAGCTCCTCGTCGCGGGCGGCGGCTCCCGGGGGATGACGCTCATGCGCTTCCACCCCGGCGGCAGCCTCGACGCCGGAACGGTGGCCGCGGGCGCCTATCACAGCCTCGTCCGGGGCCGGGACGGGGTGGTGCAGGCGTGGGGTTGGAACGGCTACGGCCAGCTCGGCACCGGCACCGCCGCCGACAGCGCGATCCCGGTCGTGGCCACGGCCGTCCCCGCCACCGAGGTCGTCACCGGCATCGCCGGCGGGGCCCTGCACACCGTCGCCTACTGAGGCGGTCTCTAGAACACGGGGACCGAAAGTCCCTGGCCGGCGAGGATCCCGCCGGCGGCGACGAAGGTGTCCGGGCCCACGATGAAGTGCTGGGTCACGGCGTGCACGTCACGGAGGCGGCGTTGCAGCGGGCTGGCGTGATAGACGGCCCCGCCACCACCCGCCCGGTAGGCGAACTCGGTCGCGGCCAGGGCCGCGTCGGTCGCCCACGCCGCCGCCGCCCGGACTCGGCCGGCCCGGGCCTCGAGCGTGGTCACGCCGAGTAGCCGACCCCGGTCAGGCATCGCGGACGGCGGCTTCCACCGCTCGACGGAACGAAGGCGGGTCGATCGCCGGGAACCGGTACAGCTCGTCCTCGATGGCGGAGAGATAGGCGAGCAGCCCTTCCCGCCCCACCAGGCCCCGATCCAACATCGCCCGCACGTCACCGAGGTCGCGGGCGTGTCCTCGCTCGAGCTTGGCCACCGCCTGCGCGGTCAGGTCGAAATGGCGGACGACAAGCATCCCTTCGGTGGCCTCCCAGGGACTGCGGTCCTCCCACCGCGGCGGCACCGGGATGAACAGGTCGGGCGACGCCAGCTCGACGTTGATCTCGAGCTCGTCCTTCAGCTTCGGCATGGCCCGCAGGAGCGACCCCGAGTCGGGAACCAACTTGAGGTCGATGTCGATGGTGCTGTCCCTCCAGCCGAGGAGCACGGCCGTCGACCCACCGGTGAGGTAGGCGGTGGTGGGTTCTCGGGCGACGGCCCCCAGGCGGGACAGGAAGGAGCGGATGCGCTCGGCGGTCGCTAGCCGGCGCACGCGGCGGCCCGTTCGAAGCTGACGAGCAGTCGGACGAGTGCGTTGTACCGGCCGTGGGCACTGTCGGCATCCTCCGCCGCCAGCAACTCGTACAGAGCATGGTCGGCCTCCTCGATGGGGGCCGAGACCTCGTAGCCGAGCTGGCCGAGCCGGGGCGCGCCGATGGACACGACGAGCGCGGCAACGGTGCGGCGACCCTCGGCCAAGTCCTCCAGGCCGGCCGCGACAGCTCTGAGCCGGGGAGGGCGGCGATCGGAGGTCCCATGGCCATCACCGTACGTGTCCGAGCGCGTGGCGGTGGAGATCTCGTGTGCGTAGGGTGCCAGGCTGGACCCTGGCAGAACCGATCGAAGGCGTCCTCGTCCGGTCGCGTGAATCGTTCAGGCATAAGGCCACGCCACCCCGCAGTCCTGGGCAGTGCGCCTCACCCAGCCTCCAGCACCTGACCCCTAACCGCATCGACGAGCCAGCGGGTCAACGCGAACAAGATCCGGACGGCTTGAGAGGGCTACGCAGGTGCGAGCAGGGTCCCGACATTGTCCTCATCTTCGACAGCGAAGGTATTCCCCCGCCGGAAGTCAATGCCGGAAAGGCGCTCCTTATTTAGCGCAAGAATGAATGGAAATACCCTGGGGGTTCCGAGCACATGCCCCAGGACGATAATGGACCGCGGGCCGACAACTACCGCGTCGAACCTCTGACCCCGATCGAGACCAACCAGCACCGGCGCTGATAGCTTCTCCCAGTTCTTGCCATTGGTCGATGTCCAAATCGCCCCGTCCCAGCTATTCGGATCTGCACTGTCGTCGGATCCGACGGCGACCCAACGACCCCACGCATACGCGACGCTTCTCATTTCCTGGGCACCGGCACGACCGACCAGAGAGCGGTCGCTGGAGGAGAGCCATGACTCGCCGTTCGCGGAGTACCACACGGTCGCGTCATAGGCATAATCATTTTCACCCGCATCGGGATCTGTGTTGTAACTCTGACCAACTGCCACCCATTGACCGCCGAAAAACTCAATGGCAGCTATGACGATGCCGTTTGGACCGATTGGCTTCTGCCGTATCCACTGGAGGCCGTCTGACGACGACCACACATCGGCGTCCGTGTCTCCATGGCCCACCGCGAGCCATTTCCCCTGCCCGAAAGCGATATCCCGCAATACCTGGTCGCCGGCGAGGGAGGTCGTGGAAGCGTTGGAGACTCTCGCCCAAGACTCGCCGTCACTCGTCGACCAAAATGCTACATCTCCCTCTCCCTCGCCGTCGTCGTGGGTGTCGGACCCGACCGCGATCATCTTCTGACCATCGGTCGCAATCCCGTACAACGATCGTAGACTCGGAATGCCATCCGGGCGCGTTACGCCACCGAACATCTCGTGGTTGTGCCCGACCTTGTTCCAGACGATCCCGTCCACCGATCGCCAAATACGTCCATCCCTGTAGTCCTTGCCATCGCTATCCGAAAATCGCATACCGACTGCGAAAAACTCGCCCTTGAAAAAGGTTGCACCGCGCGGGTGCTCAAAATTGCTGGTCGCCGGCAGACTACTATTCCTGTAGGCAGCAAGACGCACACCCTGCCGCCCCAATAAGAGGAAGCTCATCCCGGAGGCCATGAGGGCAACGGTGCCGATGAGGGCGAATGATTTGAGCAGCACTGATGTTCGCCCAGAGTTATCGGTGAAAGCCCAAACCGCCAAGCCGCCGACCACCCCGGATCCGAGTACTGATTTGACGACAATGGCTGGGCCGAAAACCAAAGCCGACGAGCCCGCGGCCACACCGATTGCGATGCCCGCCATGATTGCCCGTGCACTCATGCGACGAGAACGTAGTCGAGATCAGATCTTCGACCCCCATGGCTTCGTCAGCCTTTGAGCAATGACTTCGTCACGGATCTCGTCGTATCGCCTCACCCTTCCTTCAGGCTCGCGCCGATCGGGGAGACGGGAGACATGGCCGGACGCCACCGAGCGGCAAGCAAGCCAGAGGGTCGACGCCCGCCTGGGCACCGACCCTCTGTCTGACAACCGGGTCTCGCCGGCTCAGTGGCTGGCGATGGCGGCCAGGATGTCGAGCTTGGCCGCCCGGCGGGCGGGACCAACGGCGGCCAGGACCCCGGCCACCGAGGCCAGGACCACGATCACCGTCAGCTGCACCGGCGGCACCACCAGGCTGATGGGCGAGTCGCCCTTGATGGCGGAGATGATCCCCCACGAGCCGGCGACGGCCAGGGCGAAGCCGAGGAACGTCCCCATGAGGGCGATCATCACCGACTCCCACCGGATGGCGCTGCGTACCTGGGGCCGGGTCATCCCGACCGCCCGCAGCAGGCCCAGCTCCCGGCGCCGTTCGTGCACCGACAGGGCCAGGGTGTTGGCGATGCCGATGAGGGCGATCACGATGGCCAGGCCCAGCAACCCGTAGATCAGGTTGAGGATGGTGTCGATCTGGCTGGTGATGCTCTCCTTGAAGGCGGCCTGGTCCTGCAGCTCGCCGTTGGGCCACTTGACCAGGACGGTGTCGATGGCAGCCTTGGACTGGCTGGCGCTGATCCTGTCGGCCACCTTCACGAACACCTGACGGTCGAACTGGTCGGTGACGTTGGCCTCGTAGGTGTCGAGGCCGACCACGTAGACGATCCCGTCGCCGCCGGGCGGCGGCCGGTCGATGAGGGCCTTCACGGTGAGCTCGACATCACCGGTGCAGGCGAAGGTCAGCATGACCTTGTCGCCCACCACGATGCCGTCGTCCTCGGCCTTGCGGTCCTCCATGGCCACCGACGCTCCGGTGACGTCGGCTATCCGGCCGGCGGTCACTCCCAGGTCCGCCACCTGGTCGATCACTTGGGTGTCGACCGCCGCCACCATCGACGAGCCGCCATTCACCACGATCGGGCTGGTCCGCATGGGTGACACGGCCGCCACTTCGGGCAGGGCCGACAGGTCGGCCTCGATCTCGGGGCTGAGGCCGCCGGCCCGAACGACCCGGAGGCGACGACGTAGTCGGCCTGCAGCGACTTCGACAGCGTGTCGCCGATCGACGCCTTGGTCGACGAAGCCAGGATGGTGATGAAGCCCACCAGGGCCACGCCGATCATGAGGGCCGAGGCGGTCGCCGACGTGCGCTTGGGGTTGCGCTTGGCGTTCTCCCGGGCCAGGCGCCCGGTGGTGCCCGAGATTCTCTGGATGGGTGCCCCCAGCAGGTGCATGAGGGGCAGGGCGATGACCGGGCCGAGCACGAACACGCCGATGATCGTGGCCACCGTGCCGAACCCGATCAGGACGAGAGCCGAGCCGGCCCCCATGATCCCGGCCGCGAACGACACCACGCCCAGGCCGAGGATGCCCAGGCCGGAGGCGGTGCGGGCGATCGACGAGCCGGAGGCGTCGATGGCGACGTCCCGCAGGGCGGCGATGGGCTTGACCCGGCTCGACCGCACGGCCGGCCACAGGGCCGAGGCCACGGTGATGAAGGTGCCGACGATGAAGGCGGTGGTCACCGTCGAAGCGGTGATCACGATGGGGCCGCTGGGAATCTCGAGGCCGACCGCGCTCAGGAGGGCTCGCAGGCCGAACGACATGAGGACGCCGACTCCCAGTCCGACGGCGGAGGCGACCACGCCCACCGCCACCGACTCGAACACGACCGAGCGCACGACCTGGCCCGGCTGGCGCCGATGGCCCGCAACATGGCCATGTCCCGCGCCCGCTGGGCGACGACGATGGAGAAGGTGTTGTAGATGATGAACATGCCGACGAACAGGGCGATGTAGGCGAAGCCAGGAGGAAGGTGTTGAAGAAGCCCAGCCCCTCCTGCAGGTCGGCCTTGCTGTTGGCCGTGTCGGCCGCGCCGGTGAGGACCTCGAACTTCCCGGCGTCGCCGAGGGTGGTCGAGATGCGGGTGGATAGAACGTCGGCCGAGACCGACCCGTCCGACGCCACCAGCACGCTGTCGTAGGCGCCGGGCTCGGCGAAGCAGCTCCTGGGCGGTGGCATCGGTGACGCCCACCAGGGTGATACCGGGCAGGCCGCCCACGTCGCCGAACATGGCCGTGCCGACAATGGTGAGCGGCCGGGGCTCGCCCTTGCCCAGCACGGTGATGGTGTCGCCCAGAGCGTGGCTGTCGGCGTCGAAGGTGTTCTGGTCGATGACCGCCTCGGTCGGGGCGCGGGGCGCATTGCCGGTGGCGATGGTGAACGGATTGAGGCGCAGGTCCTCGACCCAGTTGGCGCCGATCACACCGCCGAAGCCGCTGCCCGCCTCGGCCTTGCCGTCGGCGCCGACCAGGGCGGCCTGGCCCTCGATCGACCCGGCGGCGGCGTCCACGCCGTCGATGCCACGGATGCGTTCGAGGGTGGCGATGTCGACCCGCTCCCGGACCACGCCCTCGAAGGTGCTCTCCACCGTGGTCTCCCGCCGCACGACGACGTCGACGCCCTCGTTGGCGCTCTCGAAAAGACCGTCGAAGGTCTTGCCCATGGTGTCGGTGAGAATCTGGGTGCCGGCCATGAAGGCCACGCCGAGGACGACGGCCAGCCCGGTGAGGACGAAGCGCAGCTTGTGGGCCCACAGGCCCTTCCACGTCAGTTTGAACATGTCCCTACCGTCCGAACGTCTTCATGCGGTCGAGGACGGCCTCGGCGGTGGGGTGCTGGATCTCGTCGACGATGCGGCCGTCGGCCAGGAAGACCACCCGGTCGGCATAGCTGGCCGCGCTCGGGGTCGTGGGTCACCATGACGATCGTTTGGCCCAGTTCCCGCACGGCCCGGCGCATGAAGTCGAGGATCTCGGCCCCGGACCGGCTGTCGAGGTTGCCGGTGGGCTCGTCGGCGAAGATGATCTCCGGCCGCCCGGCCAGGGCCCGGCCCACTGCGACCCGCTGCTGCTGGCCACCGGACAGCTCGCTCGGCCGGTGCTTGAGCCGGTCGGCGAGGCCGATGGTGTCCACCACCTGGTCGAGCCACTCCTTGTCCGGCTTCCGCCCGGCCAGGTCCATGGGGAGGGTGATGTTCTCCAGCGCGGTGAGGGTCGGCACCAGGTTGTAGGCCTGGAAGATGAAGCCGATCTTGTCCCGGCGCAGCAGGGTGAGGTGCTTGTCGTTGAGGGTGGTGAGGTCGACGTCGCCGATGAGGACCTGGCCGCTGGTGAGCTCGTCCAGCCCGGCCAGGCAGTGCATCAGGGTCGACTTGCCCGAGCCCGAGGGGCCCATGATGGCGGTGAACGCCCCGCTAGCGAACTCGGCATCGACGCCATCGAGCGCCTTCACCGCGCTGTCGCCCTTGCCGTAGATCTTGGTGGCACCGACGGCTCGGGCGGCCACGCCCCGGCCAGCCGCCGAGGGCGCGGGAACGGGGGGATTGCGAAGAAGTGTCATGAAGCCACTCTGCGCCTCGGGGGCCGAGACGTCGTCGGCCCCGGGAACCCTTCGCCCGTCCCCCCCGGAAGTACGCCGGCCGCCGGGCGTACGCCGCGCCGCCGCATCCGGGGGTGGTAACACCTCGCCGGGCCCCGAACCGGATCAATCCGCGCCGGAACCTTCTACTGGACGCAAGGGCGAGTCATCGGCGTCGAGACGAATGAGCGCCTCCTCTGAGTCTCGGTCCGTGCGATCCCGAGCTGGGCGAGATCCGGAAGCTCGTTCGATACCCGGCAATGGTTGTCGATGCGCTTGGGGCACAGGGCTCAGGTGCAGGCGGTGCTGGCCACGGAAGGCGGGCCTGCCCATGAGGTCCCAGTTCGGGGTGGCCGACAAGGGCCTGCTCGACTCCTGCCACCTCGGTACCGGCTACCGCCGGCCGGGCGGGGTCGCTGCGCGACCCTGACGAGATGCGCGACCGGGAGGTGGGATGCTAATCCTCGATCCACCGATTCGTTCCGGGCCGGGGACCGGCAACGTTGGCACCGGTGACTTTCGCTCGATGATGTGTGATCCAGGCGTGGACCACCGTGTCGAGGTCGACCCGGACCTCGATGCGACGGCCCACGTAGCGGGGGTTGACCGAGTAGTCGTTGGTGTCGACCCGGACGTAGTGGTCCCGGGCCAGGCGGGTCGACCAGCGCAGGGTGGTGTCGGGCAGCACCGGGGGGAAGGCCAGCATCGAGCCCCGCTCCTCGAACAGGGCGTCCCGGGGACGGACTTTGGTGGTGGCGTGGATGCGGTGGTTGGCGGAGACGAGCCATCCGGTGAGCTGGCGGTTGAAGTCGGCGACGTCGGCGAAGCGCCCGGCCGGGCAGGAAGCTGGTCTCCAGGTAGCCGTTGGCCTGCTCGACGAGCCCTTGGCCTCGGGGTCGCCCCGCTGGCACAGGATCGCCCCGATGCCGAGGGTGCCCCGGAAGGCCTTGGAACTCTCGGGTCAGGACCATGTCCCGGCCCCGCCACCGGCCGATGGCCGACTCCTGGTCCCAGACCACGGCTCGGGGCAGGGCCCCGAACTGGCGCAGCACCTGGAGATGGCCGCCCAACACGTCGTGGGCCTGGCGCGAGGGGATCATCCACGCCCCGATGAAGCGGCTGAAGCCGGCCACGCCCGACGATCACCCAGCCCTTGGCCGCCTGGCCGTGGCCGAGGGGGATGAGGTCGTCGGGCTGCCACAGGTCGAACTGGGCCAATTCGCCCGGGCGATAGAAGGTGCGCTGGCAGGGGTCGGGCGGCGCGAACAGCGGCCGCAGCTCGGCGACGCGTTCCCGCAGCACCCGGATGGAGTGCTCCCAGCCGATGCGCTCGGCCACCACCGTGGCCGCCATGTCGGGGAACTCGGACAGCAGCTTCCGGATCTCCGGCTCGACGGCGTCGACGACCGAGCCCTTCCTCGCCCGCTCATAGCTCGGTGGCGCCGACGAACGCAGCGCCGTGCGCACCGTGTTGCGGGCCAACCCGAGGCGTCGGGCGATGGCCTTCACGCTCATCGCCTCGGCCCGGTGGAGCCGACGAATCTCGGCCCAGTCCTCCATGCTGATCACCCTTCCTTGCTCCCTGGCTCGCATCCGGCCAGGGTCCGAGTTCCATCACCGTCAGTGGTGGATCCCGGGGAGGGAGGTCAATTTTCGGGTGCCGATAGGGGGTCAGTATTCAGGTGCCGCTGACAGGAGCGCCTCTTGTCCGGGCCCACGCGGCCCGACAGTTCAGTTAGTTAGTCACGGACCAAAACGGACAACCAACACCTGCCCGGCCTAGGGTGAACACATGGTCTTTACTCCTGAGCAGCCAGCGGCCCTGGATGACGAGGTACTCTTTCAGTCGGCGGGAGTACTTCCCGGGCTCAACGCGATCGGCGATCACATCGTCGCATCGGCTCAGAGTGATCGGTCCCCGTCCATGACATTTCTCGTTTCTGGTGGATTCGGGACTGGCAAGTCGTCGGCGCTTGGGTATCTCCGTGGCTACATCGGCGAGCGCCTGACAAGTGACGTAATATTTGCTGAATATAAGGCGTCATCCTATGACGATAAACCCATTGCTGTCCGTTCTATCCTCATCTACCAGCTAGTGCGCGCGCTCGACTCTAGTGAGCCCGGGCGGTATCCCGTTGACGAGCTAATACAGGCACTAACACCTGATACCTCAGACGCGCTGGTTGGATTCTCCCCTGAATCACAAGCGATGATAGACAGGCTACGGCTCATCCAGGCCATCGAGCGGGGCGCAACTGCTGCTCCGGTTCTCGAAGAGTGGTTTCGACACTTCGCCGACAGGCGCGAACACCGGCCGGTCACGGTTGGCCTCATTGACGACCTTGACCGCTGCTCGTACGGGTTTACCGCTGCCGTCCTCCAAGCGACCAATCATTGGTCATGGCTGCCAAATCATTTCTTCCTAATCGCATGTGGCGAGGAGCACTTGGAGAAGTCACTCGCCACCGAGTTCCCGACAATGGCCGCCGCCGTTGATTCAGGGTTGAGGAAGTATATCCACCACTCCGTACGGCTGCCGGAAAAGCTCATTGATCGACCCCACTCGGCCCGTCTCGTGCAGCGGGTCCTGTCAGAAGTCGGCGCAAAGCCCGATCTTGTGCAGCGCCTTGCCGCTGCCGTCGCTGAGGCTTCGACCCGGCCAGCGGCGACTGACTCTACTCGCGCCACTCGTCGATCCTCGTTGGTCCCCGACGCCGCGTGATCTAAAACGAAATCTGAACGCATTGCTTGCCGAGGTTCGTGAGTGGATCGACGACCGCTCGATCAAACGGGAAATCGTGCGGGCGATCTGGCCAGCCGAATGGCGCGACCACTTCCTCCCCGCGCTGAGCGATCGTCGTGAGGCTCTATGGTGCTCAACGTTTATTTCCCTCGGGCAGGCCGTAATGAATATCGACTTAGATCTCGACCTGCTCGAGGTGAGTGTGCGAGAGGAAGCGCGCCGTAGCGGCTTCGAGATCGCAAGTGCTGATCCCTTGCTCGCGGTCTACCTAGCAGAGGAGCCGGCCCTGACGGGTTTCGGTGCCAACGACGCGTGCCAAGACCGGGGCGAACTGCGCGAAACACTCCCTGCTACCCTCAAACCCCCGAATCTCGCTGACGTAATGAGTTCATTCGGTGACAAGCCGGCGGACTCTGGCTCTTCGTTGGACGCGCTCCTTACGCAATTGGACATCGCAGCAGCGAGAGATGACTTCGACTCCATAAAATCCGCCGTCGCCGAGATCATGTTACTCATCGCCGCGTCACCTCTCCCGCTCGATGCAAGAATCGGTCCTCTTCTCGGGAACGCCGCCCTTCGCTGCGATGAACGCGGCCTAACACGAGAGGCCCTAGGCCTCCACCTCGCTGCCCTTGAGGCCGCCCCTAATCATGCAAACGTGGCCCAGAATTTCGTTCGGTTTGTGATCGAGGAGGCGTTGGTTCAGCTCTATGGCTTCGCTGAGACGATATTGGTCAGACTTGAAACTGAAGACGCGATGAGGGATTGGAAACCTCTCAACACCAAGGTGATGCGGCTTGAGTATGATGCCCTTGTTGGACGTCCCGCCGAGGCAACAGCACTTGAGGAACTCTTGGCAAGCGGTGACGCACTATCGAGGAGTCAGCTCGTCTCGCTCCTTCGAGTCGCTTCTGCATTGGAAAGCTTTGACCTCATGCCGCGCATCGCTGTCCGAGATACTCGCTCGCGAACAAGGCATGTTGAAGGACAAGGTCGTCACAATTCGAATGTTGGCGGACAGCATGTGGCACAGCGATCGCACGGGAGACGAGGATTACGCTATTACGCTCCTACAATACCTCATTCGTGAGGGGCTGGTGCGGGAGCTCAGTATTGAGCAGCAAGCCGCTACACTCTATAACTTGGCTCTTATGCACAATAGCCGAGGCGCCAAACAAAGGGCAGGTTTCCTACTTTACCGAGCTTATCAGCTAAATAAACACGACGACCACATCACTACGCGCCTTGCGCGATGGCTCAGTCAAAATGGGCAGCCTGAAGTCGCTGATCGCGTACTGCGCAAACATGAGGTAGACGTGACATTCGAACTTCCGTTCACTGAGCCCGCTTTGCCTGAAAATTCAGAGGCCGTAGCGCTACTCACGGACCAATTCGATGGCGACCGATCCGTTACAATTCTTCCAGAGTTCTTTGCGAACTAGTTTGAGCTTCAAAGGACGCTCCCCTGAAGTCATGCCGTTGGCGTTCGCATTTCACGTTTGTAGCCAACTCGTTCAAATACAGGGGAAGTCCCGTGTTGGTGACACCCTGCTCCGTGCGGCGCTTCGTCGCGCGAGTCTTGAGCCTGACCCGGCAATAGCTGCGCTGTCTAATGCCAACCTGATTCGTCGGGTTCGTACAGATAATCTCGAATGGCAAGCATGGGATATCGTGTCACTCGATTCCGAAACCGCAAAGGATCTCGCCCGTCACCTAGCCGTGTGGTTGGATCTGACTGGATTGTCTGAGATGCAAGATCCCCATGCGAGGGGCAAGGCGCTCGAAAGGGTTCTCAATCGACTTTTCGCCACGGAAGGGCTCTTGCTGCGTGAGGACTTCTGTGTCGCCGCCGAGCAATCGTTCGGGGTTCTTGAACAGATTGATGGCGCAGTACAATTGGACGGCCGAACTTATTTGGTCGAGATGAAATGGTGGGAACAACGGCTCGGCAGGCAGCAGGTTTCGAGCCATCTCGTCAGTGTTTACAACCGCGCTGGTTGCGGTGGGATCTTCATCTCAAACTCCGGTTACACTGAGGCGGCGATCGCCGATTACAAACTGGCCCTTACGCAGCGCACTGTGGTGCTAGTCGAACTTTGGGAAATCGTGGCAGGGCTTGAAGGCAATCGACCATTAGCGGATCTACTTCGGAGAAAGATTGAAGCGGCGACGCTCCTCAAGCACCCCTTGAGCTATCCTTTTGACCATCCGTAGTTGGCGCGCCCCGTCGGACGGTCCTGACGCATCGGAATGTCTCATTGTTGGGTCGATTCCTGTCGTCCCCGGGAGTTCTTACGCCATGAGGTGGGGGCATAACCCAGCAGCCACGCATCCCATTGAAGCCGACTATCCCGCAGGTCGACTCGGACCGTCGAGATTTCTCACAGTGACGAGGGCAGTGGGAATGTCCTGAATAAGCCGGCGCCTTGTGACCGCTCATCGAGCGGAATGGCGCGACCCAGGGGTATCCTACCGGCGGACTCTCGCCTGGGACAGCCCTACGCTGCGCCGGGGGTGACCAGGCCGGACTCGTAGGCCAGGACCACCAGCTGGACCCGGTCGCGGGCGCCCAGCTTCATCATGATCCGGCTGACGTGGGTCTTGGCCGTAGCTGCGCTCACGTACAGCTCCTCCGCGATCTCGGCGTTGGAGAAGCCCCGCCCGACCTGCACCAGCACCTCCCGTTCCCGTTCGGTGAGCTGGTCGAGCTCGCGTGCTCGCTCGGCCCGGGGCCGTCCCGGCCGGGAGACGAACTCGGCGATCACCCGGCCGGTGATGCGGGGGGACAGGAGGGCCTCCCCGCCGGCGACCACCCGCACCGCGGCCAGCAGGTCGTCGGGGTCGGTGTCCTTGAGGAGGAATCCGCTGGCCCGGGCCCGCAGGGCGTCGAAGACGTACTCGTCGAGGTCGAAGGTGGTGAGGACGATCACCCGCGTGTCGGCCAGCGTCTTGTCCCCCACGATGGCCCGGGTGGCGGCGATGCCGTCGAGCTCGGGCATGCGGACATCCATCAGCACCACGTCGGGCCGGTGCTCGGCGGCCAGGGCCACCGCCTCGACGCCGTTGGCCGCCTCCGCCACCACCTGGCAGTCGGGCGCGGAGTCGACCAGGACCCGGAAGCCGGCCCGGACGAGGGTCTGGTCGTCGGCGACGAGGACGGTGATCACCGGCCGGAGCCGGTGGGGGCGGCCGTGGTGGGCGCCGTGGGGGCGGCCGACCGGTCGAAGGGCAGCGTCGCCGCCACCCGGAAGCCGCCGCCCACCCGGGGCCCCGCCGCCAGCTCGCCCCCGAAGACGGCCACCCGCTCGCGCATCCCGAGCAGGCCGTGGCCACCCCCGGCCGGGGCCGCGGCCGCCGACGCGCCCCGTCCGTCGTCGGTGACCCTGACCGTCACCGCCCCCGGCTTGTAGTCGACGTTGACCCCGGCCCGGGCCGGGCCGGCGTGCTTGAGCACGTTGGTGAGGGCCTCCTGGACGATCCGGAAGGCGCACAGATCGACGCCGGGCGGGATATCGGCCCGGGTGCCCGTCACGGTCACCGTCACCGGGACCCCCGCCTCCCGCAGGCTCTGGGCCAGCGCCTCCAGGCCGTCGAGGCCGGGAACAGGAGCCAGGGCCCGCTCGGTGCCGTCGCCGTCGGGCTCCTCCCGGCGGAGCACGCCCATCAGCCGGCGCATCTCGTCCAGCGCCTCCCGGCTGGTGACCTTGACGTTCTCCAGGATGCGCTTGGCTTCAGCCGGGTCGGTGTCGATCACGTGGGCACCCACACCCGACTGTACCGCCACCACGCTCATGGCATGGGCCACCACGTCGTGCAGCTCCCGGGCGATGCGCAGCCGCTCCTCGGCGACCGCCCGCTGGGCCTCGACCTGCTGGTTGCGCTCGAGGTCGGCGGCCCTCGCCTCGACGGTGGCGGTGTACGCCTTGCGCAGCCGGACGCAGTCGCCGAACACGCCGGCGATGCCGAAGATGGCCACGTTGCCGACGAAGTCGACCAGGTTGAGCTCCTGAGGACGGATGAGGGCGGACACGCCGAGGAGGACGAGGAACACGATGACGGCCGTCAGCCACACCCGGCGAGGGCGCAGGCTGGCCACGGTGTAGAGGGCGATGAGGGCGACGACCGGGAGGCCGTTGTCGGGGTAGTCCCGGGCGACGTACACGACCGCGGTCGCGGTCGCCACCGCCAGGACCGCGATCGGGTACCGCCGCCGGAAGGCGAGGGCGCCGAACCCGATACCCACCAGGACCGCGGCCAGGGCGTCGGTGGGGGTCGCGTTGGCCGGAGTCGGCTCGGCGGTGAGGCTGACCAGGCCCGCCACCAGCACCAGGCCGGCGAAAACGGAGTCGACCACCAGCGGGTTGGCATCCCGTACCCGGGCCCAGAGTCGGCGCACGCCCCCGACCGTACGGCGGCCCCGCAGGCACGGGCGTCGGCCGGGGGGCGCATCGGCCGTACTCCCGGGGGCGTACGGCGGGCCGATGTCCCTCGCTCGGGCTGCTAACAAGGCTTGATGGAGCAGAGCCCGGAAGGCCCGCAGGCGGTTCGGTACCTCCCCACGACGCGGCGGGGGTGGGTGCTCTCGGTGATCGCCATGCTGTACGTGGCGGGGACGATCGGCTACGTCATCGGCGCCCGGGACGGCGGCCAGCCGGCGGAGGACTCGGTCGACGTCCAGTTCCTGCAGGACATGATCAGCCACCACGAGCAGGCCATCGAGTTGTCCAACGTCGTCCTGGTCAAGGGTGTCGATGCCAGCGTCAAGGGCTTTGCCCGGGAGATCCTGACCTTCCAGGCCTACGAGATCGGGATCATGGAGGGCCAGCTGGCGGAATGGGGTCGCGCCCCCGAGGACCGCAGCGGCACGGCCATGGCCTGGATGGGCACCCCCGTCCCGGTCGACCAGATGCCGGGCATGGCCAGCGAGGACGAGCTGCGCCTCCTCAGCCAGGCCGCGGGCGCCGACGTCGACGCCCTGTTCGTCCCCCTGATGCAGGACCACCACCGGGGCGGCGTCCACATGGCCGACTACGCGGCGGAGGAGGCGTCCGACGCCGCGGTGCGGGCGTTGGCCGCCCGCATGGCCCGGAACCAGCGCATCGAGATCGGCGAGCTGGGCGCGGCCCAGGCCCGGGCCGGCCTCGACCCCACGCCGGACGGGTACGTCCCGGCCGAGATCCCCACCGACAGCCCCGACCCCGCCGCCCCCGCCACCGGTCACGAGGGCCACGGGGGGTAGCGCCGCCCGGCGGCCCGGCGGCCCGGCGGCCCGGCGACGGCGGCCCGGCGACCCGGCGGCCCGGCGACGGGGCCGGTTCTCGGTAGCGCGGGGTGCGGTTTCCGCTCCCCGTCCTACCGAGAACCCTGGGGCGGGCACAGTAGGGCCATGAGCCGCCGCCGGGTGCCCAGGTCGCTCCGGCGGGTGGTGATCGTGCTCGTCACCCTGGTGGTCGTCGAGTACCTCGTCCTCCCCCAGATCGCGGGCGCCCGCAAGTCCTGGGACCTCCTGGCCTCGGTCCGCGTTCCCTTCCTGCTGGCGGGCGTCCTGCTGGAGGTGGCGTCCATCGCCGCCTACGCCAAGCTCACCCAGGCGGTGCTGCCGGGGGACGGCCGGCCCGGGCTGTCGACCGTCCTCCGCATCGATCTGTCGACCCTGGCCGCCAGCCACATCGTCCCCGGCGGCTCGGCCGCGGGCGCCGGCCTCGGGTTCCGGCTCCTCACCGCCGCCGGCGTGCGGGGCACCGACGCCGGCTTCGCCCTCGCCACCCAGAGCCTCGGGTCGGCCGTGGTCCTGAACGTCCTGCTGTGGCTGGGCCTGCTGGTGTCGATCCCCCGGCGGGGCTTCAACCCTCTCTATGGGACGGCCGCCATCGTGGGCGCGGTCCTCATCGGTGGCTTCGCGGCGGCGGTGGTGTCCATGACGAGGGGCGAGGAGCGGATGGCGAGGATCGTGTGCCGGGTGGCCGACCGCCTGCCCCTGGTCGACGGCGACACCCTGGCCCGGGTGCTGGCCCGGGTGGCGGAGCGGCTGCGGGTGCTGGGGGCGGACCGGCGCCTGCTGGCCCGGGCCGGACTGTGGGCGACGGCCAACTGGCTCCTCTCCGCCGCCTCACTGTGGGTGTTCGTGGCCGCCTTCGGACACCGCGTCGACCTGGACGCCCTCATCGTGGCCTTCGGGCTGGCCAACGTGCTCGCCGCCATCCCGATCACACCGGGTGGGCTGGGGGTCGTGGAAGCGGTCCTCACGTCGGCCCTGGTCGGCTTCGGGACGCCCCGGGGGACGGCCGTGCTGGGCGTCCTCCTCTACCGGCTGGTGAACTTTTGGCTGCCGATCCCGGTCGGCGGGCTGTCCTACCTCTCGCTCAAGGTGGGACCGGCCTCCACCCGCGAGGAGCGGGCGGCCGCCCTCCGGCGGGCGGCGGAGGATTCGATCGCGGAGGCCGACGACCCCCGGACGTGGGCCGAGGACCGGGGGATCCGGCTGCCGGGCGGTGAGTAGGGCCCGTCGGGCTGCGGTGGTCAGCCCGGCCTGGCCGCGGCCTGGATCCAGGCCCGGGCCGGTCCGAGAGGGGCGGTGGTGGCCGTCCACCGCACCTCCCGACCCACTCGGCGGGAGTTCACCAGGCCCGCCTCGTCGAGCATCTGCAGGTGGTGGACCACCGCCTGGCGGCTCATGGGCAGGTCCCGGGCCAGGTCGGTGGCCGAGCGGGGCCCGCTCCGGACGAGGCGGGTGACGATCCAGCGCCGGGTGGGGTCGGCGAGGGCGGCGAAGACGGCGTCGAGGGGATCGCTCACGCAAACGAATCCTTGCACGTTCGGCGACCCCACCGCCGTTAGGCCGGTGGCCGCCGGTCACCCTCGGCCAGGGCGGCGAGTATCAGGAACCACGACGCCAGGCCGTGTTCGCACCATTCGGCGGGGGCCACCAGGCACTCGTCCGGGCAGCGGCACACGCCGTCGGCGACCCATTCGGCCAGGGTGTCGTCGTCGGGAGGCGCCCACCCGGTGTTGACCTCGAACCAGTCGTGGGCGCGGCGAACGGCGTCGGCTTCGGCGGTCGTCACCCGCAGATCATGGCCGGGGCTAGGGCGCGCCGTCGACCACCGAGCGGCCGCCGAGCGGTGCGGCCAGGGTGATGGTGGCCGTCTTGAGCTGGGCCATCATGATGCAGACCACGCCGTCGGGCCCGGAGCGCTCGTAGATGGTGACCCGCACCGAGTCGGGGCTCTCGTCGGCCACGATCGAGTCGAACACCGAGCACGGCTCGACCCCGGCGTAGTAGGTGAAGCTCAGCGTGGTCCCGTCGGCCCCGACGGTGTAGCCCTCCCACCGGTGGGGGTTGCCGGTGCCGGGGACGGGGACGGTCGTCAGCGGCGGCGACCCGCCCCCCGGGCCTCCGGATGCGGGCGGAGTCGGCTCGACCGAGTCGGAGGGTGGGGGCGTCGTCGTCGACCCGCCGGGGACGGTGGTGACGACGACGGTCGCGCCGGGCGTAGTCGACGACGTCTGTCCGGAGCGGACCTCCTGCGGTGTGTCGTCGGAACAGCCGGCCAGCGCAACCGTCAACGCGAGGCCGATGGCGGCCACTCGCCAGCCGTGGGTGTTGGTCCACTGGGGAAGGGTCATGCCCTTTGGACGACGGGTCGGCGGCGGTGGTTCCCTGCCTGCGCCAGGGTGGAAAAGAGGCGCCCCGCTCGCCTGACGGCGGATCAGGCGAGACGGGGCGCACCGAGATCATTCCAGGTGTGGGCGGCTACGGCAACGCAGGCTCCGCCGGACGAGTTGCGGTCGCGGTTGCGCCCAGGTTGCGGCCGGTCTCTACGGTCCTCGCCAGACTCGGGTCAACGGCAGGTACACGACGGAGCCGATGACGCGAGCGGGGAGGTGATCGTCGCCGTGCGGGCGGCTGCGGGGTGGCCTGATGGGCGACAGGCCCGCTCGCCGCATCGGCGCACTCGCCCCCGTCGCGCCAGTCGGCATATGGCAGGCTAGGGCGCCCCCCCCGACAGGCGGACGGGCGTACCAAAGGGGTCTCCTAGGGGTGCGGATCTCTCTCACTGGTCGCATGTCGATCGCCGTCGGCGACACGGTGGTCGACGAAAGCCGCCTCGGGGGTGCCCGGGCCCGGCTCGCCTTCGCCGTCCTGGTCCTCGAACGGCCCCGGCCCGTCGACCGCCACCATCTGGCCGAGGTCCTGTGGCCGGACGCGCTGCCGGCGTCGTGGGAGGCGGCCCTGCGGGTGGTCATGAGCCGGGTGCGGGCCTTCCTGGCCGCCGCCGGACTGCCGGCCGCGGAGATGCTGACCAGCAGTTACGGCTGCTACCGGCTCGACCTGCCCGACGACGTGGTGGTCGACGTGGACGAGGCGGCGGCGGCCGTGGACGTGGCCGAAGGGGCGTTCGCCGCCGGTGCCCACGAGCAGGCCATCGCCGCCGCGGGCGAGGTCCGGGCCATCACCGCCCGCGCCTTCATCGCCGGGGCCGAGGGCGAGTGGCTCGACGCCGTCCGCCGCCGGCAGGGCGCCCAGCGGGTCCGAGCCCTCGACGTCATGGCCCGCTCCGCCATCCGGCTGGGCGACGGGGCCCTCGCCATCGACACCGCCCAGGAGCTGCTCGGGCTCGACCCCTACCGGGACGCCAGCCACGTCCTCGTCATGGAGGCCCACCGGGAGGCGGGGAACCGGGCCGAGGCGCTGCGGGCCTACGGCTGGTGCCGCCACGTCCTGGCCGAGGAGCTGGGGGTCGACCCGTCCCCCGAGACGGAGGCCCTTTACCGCTCACTGCTGCGGGAGGAGCACGGCAACCAGACGGCGCGCGACGTGGTGTGGGAGCCGTCGGTCGCCGACCTGCCCCCCAACAACCTTCCCGCCCAGCTCAGTACCTTCGTCGGTCGGGACCGGGAGCTGCTGGAAATCCGCAAGCTGCTGGAGGGCGAACGGCTGGTCACCCTCACCGGTCCCGCGGGATCGGGTAAGACCCGCCTCGCCCTCGAGGTCACCAGCCGGTCCCTGGCCGCCCACGCCGACGGGAGCTGGTTCATCGACCTGGCGCCGCTGAGCGACGGCGCCCTCGTGCCCCGCACCTTCGCCGCCGCCGTCGGCGTGGTGGAGCAGCCGCCCCGCGATCTGGTCGACACCCTGGTCGACCACCTCCAACATCGGGAGACGATCCTGGTGGTCGACAACTGCGAGCACGTCCTGGGGGCCAGCGCGGCCCTGATCGACGCCCTCCTGCGGGCCTGTCCCCTCCTGTGGGTGCTGGCCACCAGCCGGGAGCCGCTCGGGATTCCCGGCGAGGTCCTGTGGCGGGTGCCGTCGCTGTCAACTCCCGAGCCCGGCGTGCCCCACACCCTGGAGGGGCTGCTGGACTTCGAGGCGCCCCGCTTGTTCGTCGACCGCAGCCGGTCGCTGATGGCCGACCAGGCCTTCACCGACGCCGACGCGGCCGCCCTGGCCCAGATCTGCGTCCGTCTCGACGGCATCCCCCTCGCCATCGAGCTGGCCGCGGCGTGCACCACCGCCCTCAGCGTGGTGCAGATCGCGGCCCGCCTCGACGACCGCTTCCGGCTCCTCACCCTCGGTCCCCGCACCGCCCAGGCCCGCCACCAGACCCTCCTGAAGGCGGTGGAGTGGAGCCACGACCTCCTCTCCCCCCGCCAGCAGGTCCTCCTGCGCCGGCTGTCGGTGTTCGCCGGCGGCTTCACCCTGGAGGCGGCGGAGGAGGTCGGCGCCGACGGCGACCTGCTCGATCGGGCCGACGTGCTCGACCTGCTCATCGGGCTGGTCAACACCTCCCTGGTCGTGAGCCACACCACCGGCCTCCGCGCTCGCTACGGGCTCCTGGAGACGATCCGCCATTTCGCCCGCGACCGGCTGCTGGAGGCGGGCGAGCACGACGCCGTGCGCCACCGTCAGCTGGCGTGGTCCGTGGTCCGGATGAGCCTGGCCGAGCCCGAGCTGAGCGGTCCCGACCAGGAGGCGTGGTTCGAGCGCATCGACGCCGAGATCGACAATCTCCGGTCCGCCCTCGACTGGGCCGTCCGGCAGGGCGAGGCCGAGGCCGCCCTCCAGCTGGCGGGGTCCCTCACCCTCTACTGGCACGTCCGGGGCTACTACCCGGAGGGGCGGCGGTGGACGGAGGCGGCCCTGGCCATCGGAGCCGACGCCCCGCCCCTGTTGCGGGCCAAGGCCCTGTGGGGGCTGGGGTTCATGGCCTTCTACCTGGGCGACGTGGCCACCACCGTCCCCGCCATCGAGGAGTGCCTGGGCCTGGCCCGGGCCGAGGGGGCGGTCGTGGAGACGGCCCGGGCGCTGTCGATGATGGGGGAGCTGGCGTCGCTGCAGGACGCCGCCGCCGCCCACCGCATCCTGGAGGAGAGCGTGGCCCTGGCCCGGGAGGCGGGCGATTCGTGGTGCCTCTCCTACTCCCTGGCCAGCCGGGCGTGGGCCGAGTTCTACCGGGGCCCGTCCGCGCTGGGCCGACCCCTGATCGAGGAGTCGATGGAGGTCGCCCGCCGGGCGCACGACACCCGCAACCAGCTGCGGGGCTCGGTGTGCCTGGCATGGGGCGCCCTGCTGGAGGGCGACTACTCGCGGGGCGGCGCCGCCGAGCGGGCGCTCGAGCTGGGCATGACCCTGGCCCGGCGTCTGGGCGACATCGGGTGGACGGGCCTCATGCTCAACGGCCAGGCCGAGCTGGCCTGGCGCCGGGGCGACTACGACACCGCCGGACGGCTGCTCGACGAGAGCGCCGGGATCGGCCGTCGCCTGGGCTCCCCGTACGCCCAGGCCCCGCCCTACGGCCTGATGGGGCGGCGGGCCAAGGCCATGGGCAACCTGGAGGAGGCGGCGGCGTGGTTCGAGTCCGCCCTCGAGATCTCCCGCCGGGCGGGCCTCGACCTGTTCGTCCCGTGGTGGGTGTGGGGCCGGGCCGACGTCTTCCGGCTGGCGGGCGACCACGAGTCGGCCACGACGTGGTTGGCAGAGGCCCGGGCGTTGGCCGACGCGGCCGGCAACGAGCCCGTCGTCGCCTTCACTGTCTGGGCCCGGGCGGAGATGGCCCGTGCCGCCGACCGGCCGGCGGAGGCCGACCTCCTGCACCGGGAGGCGCTGCGCCGCCGGCAGGCGGTGGGCGACGGCAACGGGATCCTCGACTCGCTGGAGTCCCTGGCCGGTCTGGCTGCGTTGCGGGGCCAGGCGGCGCGGGCGGCCCGGCTGCTGGCGGCAGCCGACACCCACCGGACGCTCACCCGCACCGCCCGCCCCGTCCCCCAACTGGCCGGCTACGACGCCGACCTGGCCCGGGCCCGGGCCGGCCTGCCCGACGAGGCCTTCGCCCAGGCGTGGGCCGAGGGCCAACGGCTGTCCCGCCACGAGGCGGTCACCCTGGCCGTGGGCGACGAGGGCCGCGGGTCGTGGCCAAGCTGATGTCGTCCACCGCCAACCCGGGAGGAACAGTGGCCAAGAGCCTGCAGGAAGCCCGCCAGAAGCTGGAGGACGAGTTCGGCCAGGTGCGGCGGCATCTCGACAGGATCCACGACGCCCTGGACAAGGTGGAGGCGGCCGGGCCGGAGGACGACCTGTCCGGGCTGCTCGACGACTTGGAAAAGGTGGTGAAGGAGGTGCGCGACGGCGGTGTGGTCGGCTCCGGCGCCCACGGCCACAAGCGGGCCCGCAAGGAGTACCTGGAGCTCAAGGAGGGATGAACGACGGCCCGGGGGGGCCGGGAGGAGTCCTGCGCAGCGGGCGTAGGTGACCTTGGGAGTACCGGCCCCCCCGTGCCGTCGTTTCACAACTGTTCGTCAATGGCGGCCCGAGGCTTGAGGGGAAACTCACGCTCGGTGATGTCGGGTACGTTCGGGCGCTGTGTTCCTCGGTGAAGACCTGCTGCCGTACCTGCTGCTCGCCCTGGGCGGGGCGCTGGTGATGGGGAACGTGCTGGCCCTCGCCCGCCCGCCGAAGGAGGCCAAGGACGGCGACCTCCCCCGTCCGCCCCTCGGCCGGAGCGTGGTCATGATCGTGGTCGGCCTCGTCACCGCCATCTGGGCCCTGGCCAGCCTCGTGTCGGGGTAAGCCGCGCCGGCGCCACCGCCACCGCACGACGCATACTCCGCACCAAACGATTCGTGCATCGAAATCGTCGTGATCCGAGCCCCGATCGGCATTTTCACGCGGATTCCTCCGTACGGAATGCTTCGTGCATCGAAATCGTCGTTGCCCAACTCCCGGCGACCTAGCTAGAACGAGGTCCCGGCGGTCTCCTCGAGGGCGTCGGCCTGGCGTTCGGCCTCGTGGGCCGCCTCCCGCAGCTCACGGGCTGCCCGCCGGGAGTCGTTGGCCGTCTTGCGGGCCCGGATCACCTCCGCCTCCAGCCGTTCGAGGTCACGGTCGGCCTGGTCGGCCGCCTCCCGGGCCTGGTTGGCGAGGTCGCGGGCCCGGGTGGCGGCGGTGCGGGCGGTTGCCGCCCGCTGGCGCGCCTCCTCCTTCCGCCGGGCTCGCTCGGCGGACGCCCGCTCGGCGTCGTCGTCCGCCCGAGTGGCCTTGGCCGCCTTCGCCGCCTTGGCCGGCGGGGTCGTTGCGGTCCGGGCCGGCGCTCGTGACGGTGCAGCCGTTGGTGCCGCCGTCCAGTCGAGCTCGCCGAAGCCGCTCGGCGGGTCGAGCTCCTTGGCCAGCCGGCCGGCGACGACCTCGGCGGCCACGCCCGGGTCGAGGGACGCCGCGTCGAGGGTGGCCGCGATCCCGTCCCGCGGGGCGTCGCCCGACCGGCCCGCATCGGTGAGGATGCTGGCGGCCACGTCGACCAGGTCGGCGATGGCCTCCCGGCGGCGGCGGCCGGCGGCGGCGGTGTCGTCGTCCCGACCCCCGGAGAGCAACTGCTCGTGGGCCCGGCGCAGGTCGGCTCCCAGCTCCACCAGCCCCGCCAGCTCGTCGGGGTGACGGCGGGCCAGCTGGTTCACCGCCCACGCGGCCGCCGTCGGCCGGCGGAGGGCGGCCACCTCGGCCGCCCCCGACTTGTCGCCCTCCGCCTTCAGCCGCCTGACCAGCGCCTGGCGGGCGGCGACGAACTCGTCCGGGTCGCCCCCGTACAGAGCGTCGACGTCGTCCTCGACCGCCACCGCCCGAGACTACGCCCCTCGACATCTGCTCGGCGGTGCTGCACAATTTGCGTCTCCGGGGAGGGTCGGATGGCGAAGACGTCGCGAGGCGTATGGACCGTGCTCGTCCTTCTCTTCGCCGTCTTCGCGGTGGCGGGGCCGGTGAAGATGATCAAGACCCAGGCCGACGAGGGCGACTCCACCGAGGCCGAGGCCGGCGACACGGTCGTGATGGCCAAGATCGCCTTCGCCCCCACCACCCTCAACGTGGCCCGGGGGACGGAGATCGTGTTCCGCAACGACGACGTGGCGCCCCACACGGTGATCGCCCAGGGGGGTGGGGCGGTCGACTCGGGGATCATCGGCCCGGGCAAGACGTTCCGCCTCGTGATCAACGAGGCCCTCGACTACTTCTGCGCCATCCACCCCCAGATGGAGGCCAAGGTCCTGCTCATCGGCTGAAGGGATTGCGTGTGGACGTCACCGGCTTTCTCAACGACATCACCGACGGCAACCTCCTCCTCTGGAAGGTCGTGCTAGCCACCATCGTGTTCGCCATGGCCGGCCTGCAGGTGGCGATGGCGGCCCGCTTCTGGGGCGTCGCCCCGGCCATGCCGGTGTCGGGCGGGACGGCGGTGAAGGTCCACCGCACCAGCGGCCGGCTGGCGCTGCTGCTGGCGGTGATCGTGGCCTTCTCCTGCCTGGTCGGGCCGGCCGGGCCCACGTCGCCCACCCGGGTCCTCCTGCACTCGATCTTCGGCGCCTTGGCCTTCGCGGTCATGACGGCCAAGTTCGCGGTGCTCAAGGTGGTCCGGAAGGGAGACAAGTACCTTCCCCTCCTCGGGTCATTGCTCTTCCTGACCTTCGGTGCCATCTGGGCCACGAGCGTCGCCGACTACGTGAGCGCCCGATGACCCGCCGGCTGACGACATTGGCGACGGCGGTGGTCCTTGCCACGGGGGCCCGCTGGCCTTGGCGCCGGCGGCGGCCTCTGGTGCGGCGCAGGCCCAGGCCGCCCGGATCATCGACTTCGAGTTCGCCCCGGTCCAGCTCACGGTGGCGACGGGCACCACCGTCACGTGGACCAACGAGGGCGAGCGGCCCCACACCGTCACCGACCGGGGCGGGACATTCGACACCGACCCGGTCGCCCCCGGCGCCACCGGCAACGTCACCTTCTCGACGCCGGGCGTCTACCACTACTTCTGCCGGATCAACCCGTCCCGCATGAACGGCGTGATCACGGTGGAGGGCGACCCGGCCACGCCCACCCGCCGGGTGGAGGCGCTCGACCCCGCCATCGAGGGAGCCGCCCTCAGCTTCAACCCCGCCACCCTGTCGGTGCCGGCGGGGGCGACGATCGTCTTCGCCAACGTCGGGGGCAAGCCCCACACCCTCACCGCCGACGACGGCTCGTTCGACTCCGGGGTGGTCACGCCCGGCCCCGAGGGAGGACGCTTCGCCGGCACCAACGCCATCGTCACCGTCTCCCAGCCGGGCACGATCCCCTTCCACTGCGAGGTCCACCCGGCGGCGATGAAGGGGACCCTCACCGTCACCGGCGAGGCCCGGGCCGGCCCCGCGCCACCCTCCAACGCGCCCAAGACGGCGGCGATCGACATCGAGGACTTCGCCTTCGACGGGGCCCAGGTGTCGGTCGCGCCCGGGGGGACGGTGACGTGGACGAACACCGGCGCCGCCCCCCACACGGCCACGTTCGACGACGAGGCCCTCGACACCGGCACCCTCGAGTCGGGGGACGAGGGGTCCCTCACCGCGCCCGCCAAACCCGGCAGCTACAGCTATCGCTGCCTCATCCACCCAGCCCGGATGCGGGCCGTGCTGGTGGTGGTAGGCGACGACGCCGACCCGACGGTGGACGCGGCCGGCGCCGCGGCCGGCGGCGGGGGTCCGCCGGCGGTGGCGGTCGGGGGAGGTGGTCCGGGAGGCGGGGTCTCGGGCCTGGTGCTGGCCACGGGGGTCATCGGCGGGTTCCTGGGCGGTTTCGGCATCGCCGCCTTCCTCCTCGCCCGCAAGAAAAAGGCCCCGCCGACCGCCGCCCCGTCCTCGGCCCCGCCACCACCGGCCCCGCCGCCCTAACCCGCGCCGCCGCCCCCCGCGCCGCCGCCCTAACCGGACGCGGCGGCCCGTGCGGGTTCCGCGGCGCGAATCAGCCGCCTGGCGACCAGTGCGCGCCGCGGAACTCCGGCCCTTGGGTTCCGCGGCGCGAATCCGTCGCCTGGCGACCAGTGCGCGCCGCGGAACTCCGGCCCGGAACTCCGGCTCCGCCGCCCTAAGGCCGAACTGGTGACAGTTTCCGGCCCCCGCCCCGGAAAACGTCACCGGTTGGCGTCGGGGAGCTGGTCGAGGAGCCAGGTGGGGCCGGCGACATCGGAACCCGCCCGGCGGGCCCGTTGGCCCAGCTCCCGGTCGGCGGACACCAGCGTCACCAGCTTCCCCGCGCCCGTCAGCGCCGCGGCCAGGGCGGCGAGGGTGTCGTCGCCCTCGCCCCGGGCGTGGACGACCTCCACCCCGTCCGCCGTCCCCTCCTCCACCCCCCGGATGGCGGCGCCCTCGAGGACGACCACCACCGGCGTCGGCAGCACGCCGCTGGCCGCCGCCGCCCGCACCCTGCCCACGAACGTGCGGGCCGCACCGGGCCGGTCCTTCCACCAGCCCGTGGGCCGGGAGCCGACCACGTTGGCCGCGTCGACCAGCAGCACCCGGCTCATCGGCGGCTGGCCCTATCTCCGGGTATGGCCCTATCTCCGGGTATGGCCCTATCTCCGGGTATGGCCCTATCCCCGGGTGGCATAGCCAGCGGCGGCGTTGAGCAGGGTGAGGGCGGCGGCGTCGACCGTCACGTGGGCCACGTCGGCCGACGGGTCGACCTCCACGATGTCGATGGCCCGCACGAGGGGGTGGGCGCCAGCGGCGAAGGCGGCGTCGAAGACGTCGTCCGGGCGGGCCCGCCGGGCCTCGAACCGGGGCAGCCTGGCGCGTAGGCCCGATCCAACACGTCGAGGTCGATGTCGACGTAGATGGCCTCGCACCGACCGGCGAGGACGTCGAGGAGATCGGCCACGTCCGCCATCCGGCCCGGCCCGAGGACCGTGATCCCCGCGGCCAGGCACCACTCGTAGTGGGCCCGGGAGTTGGAGAAGCCGTGGATGCCCACCTGGACGACGTTGCCCCCCGGCAGGCCGGCGTCGACCAGGGCTCGCACGGGTGACCCGTTGCCGACCGCACCCGGTTCGTACGGCCGCACGTCGTGGTGGGCGTCGAGGGTGAGCAGTCCCCACCGTTCGAGCGGACCGGCGGCCGCCAGCGTGTGGAACGTCACCCCGTTGTGGCCGCCGAGGAGGACGGTGAGCCGGGCCTCGAGCGGCGGCGGGGACAGGCCGTCCCCCAGGTCGAGCACGTCGACGTGCTCCAGCGCCACCCGCCGCTGTCCGTGCCAGGTGGACAGCCTGGCCAGGCGGGCCCGGATGGCGGCCGGCGCCAGGTCGTAGCGGGACGGGGTCACCGCGTGCTCGACCAGCGGGACGCCGGCCACCACCAGCGCGTCGGCGTCGTCACTCCCCGCGGCCAGCCAGTCCGACGCCCGGGGCCAGTCGGCCGTCACACGACCTCCCCGTTCTTCACCGCGGTGTGGATCATCGGCATGCCCGGCCGGTAGGCGAGGTCGGCCCACCGGTCGGTGCCCAGCACGACCAGGTCGCCTCGGGCGCCGGGCCGGAGCACGCCGATGTCACCCCGCCCGAGCGCCTTGGCCCCGCCTTCGGTCGCCGCCCGCACCGCCTCGTCGGGGGTCAGCCCGTAGGCGCTGCACGCCAACCCGATGACGAACGGCATCGAGGTGGTGTTCGACGTCCCCGGGTTGCAGTCGGTGGCCAGGGCCAGGGTGACGCCGGCGTCGGCCAGCATCCGGGCCGGGGCGTAGCCCGAGCGCAGGCAGAACGACGTGGCCGGCAGGAGGACCGCCACCACGCCGGCTTCGGCCAGGGCCCAGGCGTCGGCCTCGTCGGCGTGGACGAGGTGGTCGGCCGACAGGCACCCGATCTCGGCCGCCAGGCGGGCGCCGCCGGTGTGGGCCAGCTCCTCGGCGTGGATGCGGGGCGCCAGCCCGTGAGCACGGCCCGCCGCCAGCACCCGCCGGGCCTCCTCCACCGTCAGCGCGCCCTCGTCACAGAAGGCGTCGCAGCTCACGGCCAAGCCGGCGCAGGCGGGCAGCATCTCCTCGATCACCAGGTCGACGTAGTCGGGGTCAGGGGCGAGGTGGGCCCCGAGAAAGGTCGGGACCAGGTCGGCGGGCGTGCGGGCGCCGGCCGCGGCCACCGCCTCCAGCAGCCGCCGCTCGTGGAATGTGTCCAGCCCGTAGCCGGACTTGACCTCGATGGTCGTGGTCCCCGTGGCTAGCGCCGCCCCGGCTCGCGCCACCACCCCCTCGACCAGCTCCTCGAACGTCGCCGCCCGGGTGGCGGCCACCGTCCGCATGATCCCCCCGGCGGCGTAGGGCCGGCCCGCCAGCCGGGCCTCGAACTCGTCGCACCGGTCGCCGACGAACACGAGGTGGGTGTGGGCGTCGACGAAGCCGGGGATCACCGCCCGCCCCTCGGCGTCGATCTCGAGCAGGTCGACGGCCACGTCGCCGTCGGGCCCGACCTCGGCCACGACCCCGTCCCGGACGACGATCGCCAGGTCGCGACCCGGGTACCCGAACACCCGTCCCGCCCGCCGCACGACGAGGTCACCGACCTGGTCATGCATCGGGCATCGGCACCCGCACGCCCCGCTCGCCCGCCACCGATCGAGCACGGTCGTAGCCGGCGTCGGCGTGGCGCATGACGCCGGTGGCGGGGTCGTTCCACAGCATGAGCTCGGCCCGGCGGGCGGCGTCGTCCGTGCCGTCCACCACCAGTTGGGCCCCGGCGTGGATCGACTTGCCCATCCCCACCCCGCCTCCGTGGTGGACCGCCACCCACGACGCCCCCGAGGCGGTGTTCAGCA
Organism: uncultured Acidimicrobiia bacterium; assembly: GCA_963801205.1. Taxonomy (GTDB): domain Bacteria; phylum Actinomycetota; class Acidimicrobiia; order Acidimicrobiales; family AC-14; genus JAXDMK01. The sequence goes on along the minus strand of CAWDDV010000009.1, from coordinate 15,389 downwards.
GGGCGTTGAGGATCGGCCAGTCGGCGATGGCGTCGGACCCGTCGGCCATGTCCTCCGTCTCCCGGTAGGGCGACGCCACCGACCCCGCGTCGAGATGGTCCCGCCCGATGACGATGGGCGCCTTCACGTCCCCCCGCCGCACCAGGTCGTTGAACAGCACTCCCGCCCGGTCCCGCTCGCCGAGCCCGAGCCAGCAGATGCGAGCGGGCAGCCCTTGGAACCGCACCCGGGCCGGCGCCAGCTCCAGCCACCGCTGCAGCAGGGGGTCGTCGGGGAAGGCGGCCGCCACCGCCGCGTCGGTCGCCGCAATATCCGAAGGGTCCCCGGACAGAGCGACCCACCGGAACGGGCCCTTGCCCTCGCAGAACAGCGGCCGCAGGTAGGCGGGGACGAACCCGGGGAACTCGAAGGCGTCGGCGAACCCTCCCGCCCGGGCCTCGCCCCGCAGGTTGTTCCCGTAGTCGAACACCACCGAGCCCGCCCGGAGGAACCCGACCATGGCCTCACAGTGCGCGGCCATCGCCCCCCGTGCCCGAGCGACGTACTCGTCCGGCTTGGCCGCCCGCAGCGCCACCGCCTCTTCCAGCGAAAGACCGTTGGGGACGTAGCCGTGCAGGGGGTCGTGGGCCGACGTCTGGTCGGTGACCACGTCCGCCTCGAACCCGCCGTGCAGCAGCGCGGGAAAGGCGTCAGCCGCGTTGGCCACCACACCCACCGACGACGCCCGCCCGTCCCGAGCGGCGGCCCGGCATCGCCGCACCGCATCCTCCAGCGACGAAGCCCCCTCGTCGAGGTACCCCTCCGCCAGCCGCCGGGCCACCCGGGACGGGTCGACGTCGACGCACAGGGCCACCCCGCCGTTCATGGTGACGGCCAGCGGCTGGCCCCGCCCATCCCGCCCATGCCCGCGGTCAGCACGATCCGCCCCGCCAGCGATCCCCCGAAATGCCGATCGGCCACCGCCGCGAACGTCTGGAACGTCCCCTGGAGGATGCCCTGCGTCCCGATGTAGATCCACGAGCCGGCCGTCATCTGCCCGTAGGCGGTCAGGCCCAGCGCCTCCAGCCGCCAGAACTCGTCCCACGTGGCCCAGTCCGGGACCAGCAGCGAGTTGGCCAGCAGCACCCGGGGGGCCATCGGATGGGTGCGGAACACGCCCACCGGCTTGCCCGACTGCACCAGCAGCGTCTGGTCGTCCTCCAGGACCGTCAGCTCCCGGACGATGGCGTGGAACGCGTCCCAGCTGCGGGCGGCTTTGCCCCGCCCGCCGTAGACCACCAGGTCCTCCGGACGTTCGGCCACCTCGGGGTCGAGGTTGTTCATGAGGCAGCGCAACGCCCCCTCCTGCGCCAGCCCCGGCACGTCCGCTGCGGACCTCGGGGCGCCCTCAATCGAGGTCCACCGGGACCGCCCGCAGCACCTCGCCGCTGCGCACCAGGTCCTCGGCCGCGGCCAGGTCGGGGGCGAGGAAGCGGTCGACGTCCATCCGGGGGACCCGCTGCCGCAGGCACGCCAACACCGCCCCCGTGGCCGGCGCCGGCGCCAACCCCCGCAGCTCCACCGCCTCGGCCGCGCACACCAGCTCGATGGCCACCACCCGCATGGCGTCGATGATGGCCGACCGCAGCGACAGGCAGGCGTTCCATCCCATCGACACGTGGTCCTCCTGGCCGGCCGACGTGGACACCGAGTCGCACGAGGCCGGCGTGGCGTGCCCCCGCAGCCGGTTGACGAGGGCGGCGGCGGTGTAGTGGGCCAGCATGAACCCGGAGTTCACGCCCGCCTCGGGAGCGAGGAAGGGCGGCAGGCCGTCGGAGCGGGACGGGTCCATGAGCCGGTCGACCCGCCGCTCGACGATGGAGGCCAGGTCGGCCAGGGCGATGGTGGCGAAGTCGGCCGCGTAGGCCAGGGGCTGGCCGTGGAAGTTGCCGGTGGACACCACGTCGCCCGAACCTGGGTCGCCAGCCGCGGGGAACACCACCGGGTTGTCGGTGACCGCGGCCAGTTCCACCTGCACCACCCGTCGGCACCAGTCGACGACGTCCCGGGCGGCCCCGTGCACCTGGGGCGCGCACCGCAGCGAGTAGGCGTCCTGCACCGCGTGGTCGACGTCGCGGTGGGACGCCACGATCGGCGACCCCGCCAGGAGGCGGCGCAGGTTGGCCGCGCTGGCCGCCTGCCCGGCGTGCGGGCGCAGGCCCTGGATGCGGCCGGCGAAGGGGGCGTCGGTGCCCCGCAGCGCCTCGACACTCAGGGCGCACGTCACGTCGGCCGTCCGCAGCACGACGTCGAGGTCGGCCAGGGCCAGGCACAGGTGGGCCAGCATCCCCTCGGTCCCGTTGAGGAGGGCCAGCCCCTCCTTGGCCTCCAACCGCAGGGGCTCCAACCCGGCCGCCGCCAACGCCGGCCCCGCGTCGGTCCGCCGGCCTTCGAGGTCGAGCACCCACCCGTTGCCCAGCAGGACGATGGCGGCGTGGGCCAGCGGGGCGAGATCTCCCGACGCCCCCAGCGACCCCATCTCGGGGACGGCCGGCGTGACCCCCGCGTTGAGGAGGTCGACGATGGCCCGAACCAGCGCCGGCCGCACCCCCGACGCCCCCGCGGCCAGGGTGCGGGCCTTGAGCAGCTGCATGGCCCGGACCACTTCTCGGTCGACGTCGGGGCCCATGCCGGCGGCGTGGCTCTGGACCAGGGCGTACTGCACCTGAGCCACCTGCTCAGCCGGGATGTGGGTCGACGCCAGCGCGCCGAAGCCCGTCGTCACGCCGTAGACGGTCCGCCCCTCGTCGACCGCCGCCTCCACGACTGCCCGTGACGGCGCCATCCACGCGTCCAGGTCGGCCGCCACCTCCACCTGGGCGCCGCCGCGAGCCACCGCCACCACGTCCGCCACCGACAGCGGCTCCCGTCCCACGACGACCACGAGGGCCATCTTGCCCTGTCGGGGCTGCTCACGGCCCCGGGTAGTGTCCGACGGTGACCCCCGACGCGATCCGTACGCCCGACCGCAACCTGGCCATGGAGTTTGTTCGGGCCACCGAGGCGGGCGCCATGGCCGCCGCCAAGTGGATGGGCCGGGGCGAGAAGGAGGAGGCGGACGGGGCCGCGGTCGAGGCCATGCGCATCTTCCTCAACAGCGTGGCCATGACCGGCGTGGTCGTCATCGGGGAGGGCGAGAAGGACGAGGCGCCCATGCTCTACAACGGCGAGCACCTCGGCCTGGGCGGCTCACCCGAGGTCGACATCGCCGTCGACCCGGTGGAGGGCACCACCCTCGCCGCCCTCGGCCGGCCCAACGCCCTGTCCGTGATCGCGGCCAGCGAGCGGGGGACGATGTTCAACCCCGGTCCCGCCTTCTACATGATGAAGCTGGCGGTGGGCGCGGCCGCCGCCGGGTGCATCGACATCGACCGGCCCCCCGCCGACAACCTGCACGCGGTAGCCAAGGCCCTCGGCCTGCCGGTGAGCGATATCACCGCCGTCGTGCTCGACCGTCCCCGCCACACCGAGCTCATCGCCGCCATCCGGGCCGCAGGCGCCCGTATCCGCCTCATCGAGCACGGCGACGTGGCCGGCGGTATCTCCACCGGCTGGCCCGACGCCGCCGGCGACATCCTCTTCGGCATCGGCGGCACCCCCGAGGGCGTCATCACCGCCGCCGCCCTCAAGTGCATGGGCGGCGAGATGCAGGCCCGCCTGTGGCCGCAGTCCGACGCCGAGCGCCAGGCCATCATCGACGCCGGCATCGACCCCGACCAGGTCCTCGGCACCCACGACCTGGTCCGGGGCGACAACTGCTTCTTCGCCTGCACCGGCATCACCGACGGCGAGCTGTGCCGGGGCGTCCGCTACGACGCCCGGGGCGTCACCACCGAGTCACTGGTCATGCGCTCCCAGTCGGGCACCGTCCGCGCCATCACCGCCGTCTACCCGCCCACCCACGACTGGGCCCACTAGAGCGGCGGCAGCTTCTGCTGGCGCCCGATGAGGGGCGCCAGGGGGTCGCCGACCGAGGCCAGCCGGTCGAGGACGGTGCGGATCGTCCAGCGGTCGGGCCGTAGCCCAGGGTCGTCGAGGTCCTCCCACCGGATGGGCACCGACACCGGCGCGCCGGCCGCGGGACGGGCGCTGAACGGGGCCACCAGCGTCTTGTTGATCGCGTTCTGGGTGTAATCGAGGCGGGCCAGGCCGTGGCGACGGGTGGTCTCCCACTCCCAGCTGACCAGCTCGGGGACGGTGGCGCCCACCGCCCGGGAGACCTTCTCCACCCACTTGCGGGTCTCCGAGAAGCGGTAGCCGTCGGCGATCGGCACCCAGATCTGGACGCCCCGCTTGCCGGTGACCTTGGGCATCCCGACCACGCCCAGATGGTCGAGCGCGGTCCGGTACAGGCGGGCCAGCACGACCACGTCGTCGAAGGTGACGTTGGGACCGGGGTCGATGTCGATCAGGGCCCACGTCGGCTGGTGGACGTCGGGCAGCCGCGACGTCCAGGCGTGCAGCTCGAGGCCCCCGTAGTTGGCCATCCAGGCCAGGGCGGGGACGCTGTCGACCACGAAGTACAACGCCGTCTCGCCCGGCTCGACGTCGTCCCGATGCCACCGGCTCAGCCACTCGGGCGCGTGGCTCGGCACCTCCTTGTGCCAGAACCCGGGTTTGTCGGCCCCGTCGGGGAAGCGGTTGAGGTTGATGGGGCGGTCGTAGGTATAGGGGAGCATGAACGGCGCCACCTGGGCGTGGTAGCGGATGAGCTCGCGCTTGGTGATCGGCGGTCCCGCATCCTCGCCTTCTCCAGGCCGGCCGGCGAACAGGACCTTGTCGAGGTTGGTGAGCTTGAGCTCCCTGGCCCTGGAGCGTCCACGAGCCGGCCTTGCCGAGCGCGTCGAGGGCGGCCAGCTCGTCGGCCGTGGGCGGATCCCAGGTCGGTGGCGGCCCGCTCCCCAAGCGGACGGCCGCCTCCGCCGCCGGCCGGTCGCTGTGCCACTCCACGTCGGGGGCGGCCGCCACCTCGTCGTTCGTCCGTCCCGTCTTGACCGACCGGGGGTGCTCCTCCGGGTCCCATCCGAGCAGGGCGTGCTCGTCGTTCTTGTGCAGGAGCAACCACTGTTCCTTGCTCGACCGGTCCTTGTTCCGCCGGATGAGGACGAACCGGCCGGCCAGCTTCTCGCCCTGGAGGTCGATGTGGAGCTCGCCCTTCTCGATGGCGGCGACCGCCTCGGCGTCGGCCGGGCGGGCGGGCGACCACGTCCCCCAGTCCCACACGATGACGTCGCCGCCGCCGTACTCGCCCTTGGGGATGACGCCCTCGAAGTCGAAGTACTCGATGGGGTGGTCTTCCACGTGGACGGCCAGCTGCCGGGCTTTGGGGTCGAGCGTCGGGCCCTTGGGGACGGCCCAGCTGGCGAGCACCCCGTCGACCTCCAGCCGGAAGTCGTAGTGCAGCCGGGAGGCCCGGTGGCGCTGGACGACGAACCGCCCTCCCGCCCCGCCAGCTCCGTCCACCGCCGGCGGCGCCGTCCCGCCCGACGGTTCGGCCGTGATGGAGAAGTCGCGTTTGGCCCGGTAGGTCTCCAGTCGCTCCTGCGGGCTCGCCACCGTCGTGTTCTACCCCCGTCGGAGGCCTGAGGCTCAGGGGGATGGCTCAGGCGGCGGACCAGGAAGGGTCGCGGCCGGTGAGGCCGATGACCCTATCGAGGAGGGGCGCGTCGTCGGCCACCTCCACCGGCGGCCCGAACAGCCCGTCCCCGGGATCGTCGGCGAACTGGGACACGAAGCCGAAGAGGGCCTGCAGCTCCTCGTCGGACACGTCGTAGTCCTGTCCCGACGCCCGGGCCACGTCCCAGCCGTGGACGACGAGCTCGTCCAGCGCCACCAGCCCCGCCACCTCGCCGGGCAGGTCGACGCCGCCGGCCTGGGTCATCCCCGTCCACGCGGCCGGGTCGCGCCACGCCGCCACCAATGCGTCCATGTCTCGGGGGATGCGGGTGCGCCAGTCGTCGGGGAGACGGGCGGCGTCGCCCGCCGGCGCCTGCGACACCGCCTCCCCGCCGGCCTTGGTGGCGGCCGCGGTGAAGGCGAGGGTCAGCCCGCCCACGTGCTCGATCAGGTCTCCGAGGCGGTAGTCGGGGCACGGCGTGGGGCGGTCGAGCATGTCGTCGGAGACTCGGCCGAGGAGGTCGGCCAAGCGTCGAGTGGCAGGAGCAAAGTCCACAGTGGTCATGACGATGCAGACGACGAGAACCGTCCGAACTCATCGTGCCACCCTGGTGACAACCCGGCCCGAGATCCTGACTGGCACCCAGGCGAGCAGCATCCTGGTCCTGGGAGGCCAGCCGATCCCTCCCATCGCCGCCGACTCGGCGGGCCGGCGGTTCGCCGTTGCCGACGGAACGGAGGTGGTGGTCGTCGAGGTCGACATGGGTGATGCTGCCAGCCGGTAGCAACGTGTGATCCTGTGTGACCGGATCCCGACGTAGGACTCGATCCCGAGAAGAATCCAGGATCGGCAAGGAGGCCGGGCGAATGGCTGCGAGGGGCGAATGGAGGGGTCGTCCCCGGACGATCGCCCTGGTCGTGGCGGTCGTGGCCGTCCTGGCCGGAGTCGTCCTGCTCCTGACCCGACCCGGCGACGACGACGCGCCGGTCCGTACGAGCGCGGCCTCGCCGACGACAGGCGCACCCGACCGCACGACCGAGACGGGCGCGGCCGGCCCCACCGTGCCCGCGGTGGCGCCACCAGCCTCGCCGCCTGCCACAACAGCGTCGACCCGGCCTGTGGTCCGTTCCGGTTCGACCCGCAACCGGGGCTCGACAGCCCGATGACGGTCGAGGTCACGTTCGAACCGTCGTCGCCCGCCGCCGGTGAGGACGTCGTGTTCCACCTCGTGCTCCGGGACCCGGACGGCGTCACCCACGGCTCGTCCCTCTTCCACTTCGGGGACGCGTCCATCGGCGACTCGGCATCCGTGCCGTGCGCCAAGTACGGCCCCTGGGACCCACCGGCCCGGAACACGGCCCGACCACCGAGGCCATGGACGTCCGCCATACCTACCTCGAGGCCGGCACGTACACGGCGACGTTCTCGTTCGACGCCGGCCCCTTCGACTGCATGGACACCGCCACCGGCCGGGGCGACCGGCCCTATGCCACGTCGGGCGAGGTGAGCGTGGCGGTGGTCGTGAACGCCGCCCCTTAGGCCGGTCCTCAGAAGCCCTCGGCGGCGAGGTCGCGGAGCTGGAAGAACGTCCGGGTGAACTCGACGGCCGCCGCTTCGTCGAACACCTTGCACGTGAACAGGACGACGGCCACGAAGCGAGCCGTGGTCCAGACGTACAGGGAGATGCCCGAGTCGATCAGCGGCAGGAAGGCGTCGAAGCCCTGGTTGCCCGGGCTCCCCTCGCCGGCGGGGGCGAAGATCGCCGGCCGCCCGTAGCCCCGAAGCCCGAGGTGGGCGGCCACACCCTGGAGGTAGCCGTCCACCCGGCTCTCGTCCATCTCGATCGTGTAGTAGCCCTCGACGAGCAGACGCTGTCGCGTGATCTCCGGTGCCAGGTCGCGGATGGTCAGAGTCTCGCCTGGGGACACCTCAGAAGTCGTAACGGGGTGTGAGGATGGGCCGGTGAGCGTACGGACCCTGCTGCAGGGCGGCTGGCTCGTCACCATGGTGCCCGGCTCGGCGCCGGCCCGCGGCGACCTGCTGATCGAGGACGACCGGATCGCGGCGGTGGGACGGCTCCACCACGTCTCCGACGCCGAGGTGGTTGATGCCCGCGACCGCATCGTCCTCCCCGGCCTCATCGACTCCCACCGGCACATGTGGCAGTCGGCGCTGCGGACCATCGCCTGCGACTGGACCCTCGGTCAGTACTTCGCCCGCATGCGGGGCCGGCTGGGAGGTGTCTTCCGTCCCGAGGACAAGTTCGCCGGCACCCTGCTCGGCATGGTCGAGGCCCTCGACGCCGGGATCACCACGGTCGTCGACTGGTCGCACAACCTCAACGGCCCCGACCACGCCGACGCCGCCTGGGAGGCACTGCGGCAGGGTGGCGGCCGGGCGCTCTTCTCCTACGGCGCTTCCAACGACCAGGCGCTGCGGAAGGACGTCTCGCCCCAGACGCGGGACGTAGCCCGGCTCCGCCACGGCGTCGGTTCCGACGACCGGGCCCGGGTCACCCTGGGGATGGCCGTGCGCGGTCCGGAATACTCCCCCATCGAGACGTGCGTCGCCGACTGGGCGCTGGCCCGGGAGCTGGGGCTGCCCGTCACCGTCCACGTGGGCGGTGGGCTGCGCGGGACGTAGGGCGGGGTAGCGGAACTCGGGGCGCGCGGCCTGCTCGGGCCCGACACGACCTATGTGCACTGCAACATGCTCCGCGACACCGAACTCGACCTGATCGCCGCCGCCGGCGGACGGGCCTCGGTGGCGCCGGAGGTCGAGGCCAACATGGGCCATGGTCCAGCGGCGACGGCCCGGCTCCGGTCCCGGGGCATCCCCACCGGTCTGTCCGCCGACGTGTGCACGAACGTCGGCGGAGACCTCTTCGGAGCCATGCGGGTGGCGATCGCCCTGCAGCGGGGCGCCGACCACGCGGCCGCCCTCGCCCGGGGCGACACCCTGGCGGAGGTCTCCATGACGGCGCGGGAGGTGCTGGCGATGGCCACGGTCGAGGGTGCCCGGGCCTGCGGGCTCGACGACCGGATCGGGACGCTCGAGGTAGGCAAGCAGGCCGACGTGGTGATGCTGCGGACGGACATGCCGAACCTGGCACCGATGAGCGACCCCATCGCTGCGGTGGTGCACGCCGCAGGAACGCACAACGTGGACTCGGTCTACGTGGCCGGGCGACCGGTCAAGCGTCAGGGAGCCTTCGTCGACATCGACGTACGGTCGGTCATCGCCCGCGCCACCTCGTCCCACGACCACCTCCTGAGCGCCGCCGGCGTGACCGACCAGGACTGGTCCCCGAACCCGTCAGTCGCACCCCCCGGCTGACATGCCCGGAGGCGCGGTGAGCGGGACGGCCCGAGACTGCTGTCCGTCGCGTAACGTGGGCGGCGCCTTGCGGACTGTCGGGCATGAAGAACATCGTGAATCGTCGGGTGGGTGCGTCGGCGGCGCTCCTGGTCGTGGCTGTCGGTTTGCTGGTCGCCTGCACCTCGAGCACATCGAACGAGACCTCGGCCGAGCCGACGGCCGCGGGCGTTCGCAGCTACGTCGGCACGGCCGAAGGGACTGAAGCCTTCGTCTCCGTCGTGGTCGATGGATCACGCGCCCTGGCTTACGTCTGCGACGGTGTGCCGGCCGATCCGGCGGGCACCACGCCGTCGATCCAGGTGTGGTTCAACGGGCCCTCCGACGGCGGCGCGGTCGACGTGCAGGCGCCGGGTGGACGCCTCGAGCTGCAGCTCACCGGCACCGACATGACCGGCACGTTGACCCTCCCCGGCGGTCGCACCCTGTCCGTGAGCGGGCGGACGGTGGACGGCGACGCCGGGCTGTACCGGGCCGACGCGTCCGGCGCCGAGGGCGCCGCGGTAGGCGGCTGGATCCTCGCCGCCGACGGCCAGCAGCGAGGCGGGGCCGCGGTCGAGAACGGAGGCACCAGCAAGATTTCGGGCGTTCGGGTGCTGAGCCTGTCGCAGCCGACGTTCAGCGTCCAAGGCCTGGCCACGGCACGGATCGCCAAGGTCGGGATCACCCCCATCCCGATCCCCTGACCGCGTCGGACGGCCTTGCGGTTCGACGTCGGCCTCGACGTGCGTGAGCTCATCTGGGACCCCCCGAGCGATGGCGCTTGATAGGCCCGGGCTACCTGCGATTGCCCTATGCGAGCGCGGGTAGGGATGGCCAGGGCCGTCCCAGGTCCAAGGAGGTCATCGGATGGAACACGACGACGTGGTGGAACGGGTGACTGCGACTGCGCGCCCGGCGACCGCTGACGGGTGACGTCGATGGTCGTCTACGGCTACACCCTCTCCAGCGAGGAGCATGGCCCGCCGGATCTGGTCCGCCACGCGCGACGGGCGGAGGAGGTCGGCTTCGACTTCGTGTCGATCTCCGACCACTTCCACCCCTGGGTCAGCGCCCAGGGTCACAGCCCCTTCGTCTGGTCGGTCCTGGGGGCGATCGCGGCGTCGACCGAACGTCTGCGCGTCGGCGTCGGTGTCACCTGCCCGATCATCCGGGTCCACCCCGCGATCGTCGCCCAGGCCACCGCCACCACGTCACTCCTGTTCGACGGGCGGTTCTTCTTCGGCGTGGGCTCGGGCGAGGCGCTCAACGAGCACATCCTCGGGCACCGCTGGCCTCCGCCGGGGGTGCGCCTGGCCATGCTCGAGGAGGCGATCGAGGTCATCCGGGCGTTGTGGACGGGCGACACAGTCGACCACCGGGGGGAGTTCTACGAGGTCGAGAACGCCCGCCTCTTCGACCCCCCGTCCGAAAACCCGCCGGTCGTCGTCTCCGGGTTCGGTCCCAAAGCCATCGCCCTGGCCGCCCGCATCGGCGACGGTTACTGGGGAAACGCGCCCGACTCGGACCTCATCGACCGCTACCGCGACGGCGGCGGCACCGGCCCCCGGTACGCCCAGCTGAACCTCTGTTGGGACGAGGACGAGGCCGCGGCCCGCAAGATCGTCCACCAGGTGTGGCCCAACGGCGGCGTCCCCGGCCAGCTCTCCCAGGACCTCCCCACGTGGACGCACTTCGAGGAGGCGGCCCAGATGGTCAGCGAGGAGGAGGCCACGAAGTCGGTGCCCTGCGGGCCCGACGTGGAGCCCGTCGTCGACTCGGTGCGCACGTACGTCGACGCCGGCTACGACCACCTCTACTTCCATCAGATCGGACCCGACCAGGACGGCTTCTTCCGGTTCTGGACCGAGCACCTCCAGCCGGCGCTGGCCGACATCGACAAGGACTGACGAGCCGAGCCACGGACGCCGACAACGGACAGCGCCGTCGGAGGTCCCGGGAGCTGAAGTCTTGGGCTCCATGAGGTCGCCCGCGACCTGGCCCACCGGACGGTCCGTCGGACCCCCGGTGCCCCTTGGCCGGCGAGCTCAGTCTCACCGGGATCTCTATGGCCGACCGTAGGCTGCCCTCGTGGTTCTGGTAACTGTGGGTGCGGAAAGCGCACCCCCTGCTACCGAGAATGCCAATGTCCGGGCGTCGCCTGAGTCGGGGTTAGAGCCCTTGACCAGGAGAGCGGGCGACGGGAATCGAACCCGCGTTCTCAGCTTGGGAAGCTGATGTTCTGCCGCTGAACTACGCCCGCAAGGCGGGGTCAGCTTACCGCCGGATCAGTCGGCGTGGCTGCCGTAGAGGGCGTTGAGGGCGTCGAGGTCGTGCTGGTCGTACCAGTGGATCTTGCCGTCGAAGTTGGCGTTGGCGTGCATGACCTTCCCCGCCTCGGGCCGGTGGGAGAGGCCGAACACGTGGCCCATCTCGTGGGTGATAGCGGTGAAGAGCTGTCCGTAGTTGAGGATCCCCGGCCGGACCACCACGTAGGGGGTCATGATGTGGCCGCCCGCCCACTGCAGCGAGGTCACGCCGGTGGTGCCGGGGTCGCCCGAACAGAAGGTGGTGAAGGAGAACCCGGGCCATGCGAAGTTCTTGCACTGGCCGACGTTGGCATTGTCGAGGTGGTACATGACCGCGGGAGCGCTACGCACGTTGAGGTTGCGCTGGCCGTTCCAGGACTGCACCCACTGCTGGATGGCCTGGTTCATGGTGGGATTGCCGGTGCGGTCGAAGAGCCAGAACACACGTTCGGTGGAGACCACCGCGTTGTTCCACCGGTAGCGGCCCCAGTGGACGCCGCCGTTCTTGGTCTGGTGGTCCGCCTGGGCGGGGGTGGCCATCATGCACGCGAACAGCGCCACCGCGGCCACCACCGTGGTCGTCCGTCGGGCGCTGTGCCCGCGTGCTCTCGTGCGGTTCCGGATCATGTTCGGAGTGGTCGGACGCGATTACGGGAAGGTTGAGAAGTTCTTGACAAATGGGTCGTTCGACCCCACGCCCGCGGCCGGGGGCGATTCGGGGCGACGCAGACCGCAGAGGTTCATCGTCGGGAAACACGGCCGCAATACGAGCGCCCTACGTTCGCCGGGGTGGACGTGACACTCCTTCGGTGGCCCGCCGAGGACGCTCGGCGGGCGAGGTTGCGTGTTGCCGGCGATCCTCGTCTGCTCCTGGTGGAGGACGGCCAGGACCCCCCACCGATCTGTGACTGCCTGGAGGACTGGATTCGCGTCCCCGCCGCCGAGGGCGACGTGCGGGCCCGGGTTGACGCCCTCACCCTCCGCAGCCAGGCCCATCGCCACGACGCCCCCGGCCTCGACCTGCACGGCGTCCTCCGCTTCGGAGGCCGCTGGGTGGCGCTGCCGCCCTTGGAAGCCCGCCTCACCGACGCCCTGGTGGCCCGCTTCGGAGCGGTCGCCAGCCGGGAGGCACTGGTGCGGGCCGGGTGGCCGGAGGGTGCGCCCGGCCGCAACGCCCTCGACGTGCACGTCCTGCGGCTGCGCCGGCGGCTCTGGCCGCTGGGCCTCGCCATCCGCACCGTCCGCTCCCGCGGCTATCTCCTCGAGACCGCACCCGTCGACGGGGAGGGGTGACCTATGGACGACGATGACCGGGATGGAGGCATCGCCGGACGGTGTGACGATCGGATTCCGGTCCGACCGGGGCCGCAGATGACAGGTTTGTTCCGTGGCCAACCGGCCGACCATGGGGCGTCCCGGGATTTCGCCCGTTTCCGGACGAGGCCCGGTCGCGGTTTCTGTATGGGATCAACGTCCATTTTCGGTGCATATACACGTCTCTGTCGCGACGACAGCGGACCGGTGCGTGACCTGCTGGTCGGGCTCCGCCAGTCCGGCGGCAGTCCTGGTGAGCGTCCTCGGGCACGATCGGCGACGGAATCCTGGCCGGTGGCGGCTCCCCCATCGGATGGGACAGACGGGACCAGCCCCAAATGGCGCCATCGCCGTCCTCTCGCGGCAGACGGTCCACCAGGTCCGGAACACCCTCATCAAGGGCAGTATCGGGTCGACAGGAGCCGCCGCCCTGAATGGAGTGGACATGCCGGACATTGGTGTGATGGCATAGGGGAAGATCGCTGGGACTTCGGCGCCGAGAGGCGTCGAGGAAGCCGACGAGCCGGGGCTGGTCAGGGCCGGCGAGCCGGTTGAATCACCCGGTCACGCATCGCACGGAGGAGCCGGTGGACCCCCAGCCCCACCGGCTCCTCCTGCGGCTCTTTTCGTCGGCCGACCTCACCCCCCTTCTCTAGGCTGGCCCCGTGACCCTCGACCTCGCATCCCTCGTCCAACCCTCGGCGGGCAAAATCGTGCTGGTGGTGCTCGACGGCCTGGCCGGCTTCGCCACCGCCGACCGGGGCACCGAGCTGGAGGAGGCCGACACCCCCAACCTCGACGCCCTGGCCGCGGCCGGCAGCCTGGGCCTCCACGACCCCGTCGGCCCCGGCATCACGCCCGGATCCGGGCCCGCCCACATGGCCCTCTTCGGCTACGACCCGGTCGAGTTCCAACTGGGCCGGGGGGCGCTGTCGGCGGCCGGCCTGGAGGTCGAGGTCCGACCCGGCGACGTCGCCGCCCGCGGCAACCTGGCCACCCTCGACGCCGAGGGCCGCATCACCGACCGCCGGGCCGGGCGCCTGCCCGACCACGAGGCGCTGGAGGTCGTCGGTCGGCTCCGGGCCGGGCGTCGCCATCGAAGGTGTCGACGTCACCATCGCCCACGAGGCCCAGCACCGGGTGCTGGTCGTGTTCCGGGGCGAAGGCCTGAGCCCGCTGCTGGCCGACACCGACCCCCAGAAGGTGGGCGTGCCGCCGGCCGCCCCCCTGGCCAACCTGCCCGTGGCCGACCACACGGCCGAGGTGGTGGCCGAGTTCGACCGCCAGGCCCGGGCCATCCTCGCCGACCACCCCAAGGCCAACGTCGTCCTCCTGCGGGGCTTCGACTCCCACCGCGAGCTGCCCTCGATGTACGAGCGCTACGGGGTGCGGTCGGCGGCCATCGCCGTCTACCCCATGTACCGGGGCGTCGGCGGCCTGGTGGGCATGGACGTGCTGCCCCGGCCGGCCAACCTCGACGAGCAGCTGGCCCTGCTGCGCAAGTACTGGGACGACTACGACTACTTCTTCTTCCACCACAAGTCGCCCGACTCGGCGGGGGAGGACGGCAACTTCGAGGCCAAGGTGGCGGCCATCGAGGCCCTCGACGCCGCCATCCCCGAGATCGCGGCCATGGGCCCCGACGTGCTCGTCGTCACCGGCGACCACTCCACGCCGAGCCAGATGGCGGCCCACTCCTGGCACCCGGTGCCGGTGCTCATGTGGGGCCCGAGGTGGGCCGCGACGACCAGACCCGCTTCGGCGAGCGCTGGTGCCTCCAGGGCGCCCTCGGCCGCCGCCCGGGCAACAGCTCATGCCCCTGGCCCTCGGCGCCGCCGGCCGCCTGGCCAAGTTCGGCGCCTAGCGCCCGACGACACTCCGCGGCGCGCGGCCGCTCAGCGGTGGATCGAGGTTGCGGTTGAGGTTCGCCGGACTGCGGAAGCCCTCCAGGTCGACCGTCACCCGCTGGTAGCCGGCGGACTTCACCGCCGCCACCACCTCCTCCCGGCGCGCGACGGCCGCGGCCAGGTCGTCGAGCTCGACCTCCAGGCGGGCGACCTCGCCGTAGTGGCGGACCCGGACCTGGCGGAAGCCGAGGCGGTGGAGGGCGGCCTCGGCCCGGCCCACCCGGTCGAGGCGCCGAGGGTGACCGGCGTGCCGTAGGGGACCCGGGACGCCAGGCAGGCGGCGGCGGGCTTGTCCCAGGTGCGCAGGCCCAGCGCGGCGGGACGCCTCCCGCACCGCGGCCTTGGTGAAGCCGGCGTCGACCAGGGGAAGCGGCCCCCGCTCGGCCGCCGCCGCCTGGCCGGGACGGTGGTCGTCGAGGTCGTCGAGGTTGGTGCCGAGGACGATGGTGGCGGCCTCGGCCGCGGCCAGGGGCGCAGCGGCGTCCATCAGCTCCGACTTGCAGTGGCCGGCAGCGGTCGGTGTCGTTGGCCACATAGGCGGGCCGGGCCAGCTCGTCGGTGTCGACCGTCGCCACCGCAGGCCCCACTCCTCGGCCAGGGCGGCGCAGTCGGCCGCCTCCTCGCCCGCCAGCGAGGCCGACACCGCGGTCACCGCCGACGCCGCCGCCGGGCCCAGGTGTCGTGGGCCATCCAGCGCCAGGAAGGCGGAGTCGGCGCCGCCGCTGAAGGCGACGACCACCCGGTCGAGCTCCCGCAGCCGCCGGCGCAGGGCGTCCAGTGGAGCGTCTCGGCCACCGGAAGGACGTTACCGCTACTCTGCGTGGGTCGAGCCCGGCAAGGAGGCCTGGC
>CAWDDV010000008.1:0-38787 GCA_963801205.1 uncultured Acidimicrobiia bacterium | reverse complement strand
AGGTTGACCGCGTTGGCCATGGGCAGACACCCAGATCACGGTGACGAGGAAGCCGAGGTCGGGCGAAAGGACGAAGAAGTCGGCGAACGGGACCCGGAAGTAGAACATGGTGACCCCGGTGAGGCCCAGGACCCGGCGGCCAGCGCCTGGCCCGCCACCTTGGCCGGCGCCGAGACCTCCCGCAGGTCGTCGAGCAGGCCCACGCGCGAAGATCACGGCCGCGGCCAGCACCACGCCCACGGCTCCGACGACGACTCGAAGACGGGCCGGAACTGGGGCAGGACCAGGCCACCCCCAGGGCCGCGAACAGGGCCAGCAGCATCGCCGTGCCCCCGAGCGTGGGCGTCGGCCGGAGGTGGATGCGGCGCTCGTCGGGGACCACGACCGCCCCGATGCGGATGGACATCCGCCACACCGCCGGGGTCAGCCGAACGTGACCAGCGCCGCCACCGCGAACACGATCCCGTACGCCATCATCGGGAGGGGGGCGCCCTCCCGCACCCTCCCCCCAAGGCGTGCCGGCCTACGGCCGGCGGGGTGATCCGAAGGCGCAGCCTGCGGCTGCGTGGGCGGCCGACGGGAGAAGGCGTCCGCCACGCTGTTACTCGTCTGGATACGGCGTGAATTTGGAGCACAGCGTGGCGACGGCTTCTCGCACCCCGGCCACCGCCCCCTCGTCGCTCACGTTGACGGAGGGTGCGGCCGATGAGGGCCGCGATCTCGGCCATCTCCGGCTCGCCCATCCCTGCGGTGGTGACGGCGGCGGTGCCGATGCGCAGGCCGCTGGTGACGAACGGCGACCGGGGGTCGTTGGGGATCGTGTTCTTGTTGAGGGTGATCCCGGCCCGGTCGAGGACGTTCTGCGCCTCCTTGCCGGTGAGCTCGGCGTCGAAGGGCCGCAGGTCGACCAGCATGAGGTGGTTGTCGGTGCCGCCCGAGACGAGGCGGAACCCCTCCCCCGCCAGGGCCCGGCCAGGGCCGGGGCGTTGGTGACGATGCGGGCCGCGTAGTCCCGGAACGCCGGCTGGGCCGCCTCCCGGAAGGCGACCGCCTTGGCCGCGATGACGTGCTCGAGCGGGCCGCCCTGGAGGCCGGGGAACACCGCCTTGTCGATGGCGGCGGCGTGCTCCGCCTTGGCCAGGATGCAGCCCGCCCGGGGGCCGCGCAGGGTCTTGTGGGTGGTGAAGGTGACGACGTCGGAGAAGGGCACCGGGTTGGGGTGGGCCCCGCCGGCGATGAGCCCGGCGATGTGGGCGGCGTCGAAGATGAGCAGGGCGCCGACCTCGTCGGCGATGGCGCGCAGCGGCTCGGGGTCGATGACCCGGGGGTAGGCGGTGGCGCCGGCCACGATGACCTTGGGCCGGTGCTCCTTGGCCAGGTCGCGGATCTGGTCGTAGTCGAGGCGCTCGTCGCTCTCGGTCACGCCGTAGGACACGAAGTTGTAGAGCCGGCCGCTGATGTTCACCGGCGAGCCGTGGGTGAGGTGCCCGCCGTGGTCGAGGCGCATGCCCAGGACCGTGTCGCCGGGCTGGAGCAGGGCCAGGTAGACGGCCATGTTGGCGTTGGCGCCGGAGTGGGGCTGGACGTTGGCGTGGTCGGCGCCGAACAGCGCCTTGGCCCGGTCGCGGGCCAGGTCCTCGACCTCGTCGATGACGTAGTTGCCGCCGTAGTACCGCTGCCCGGGGTAGCCCTCGGAGTACTTGTTGGTGAGGACCGAGCCCGGGGCCGCCATCACCGCCGGGGAGGTGAAGTTCTCGGAGGCGATGAGCTGGACGGTGGTGTTCTGCCGCTCCTTCTCCCGCCGGATGACGTCGAACAGCTCCGTGTCGTCGAAGATCTCCCTGTTGTCGAAGACCTCGTCGAAGCTCACTGGAGCGCGCCGTCGAAGCGGGGCGCCCAGATGAGGGCGACCAGCCGGTCGAGCTGGTCGTCGAGCTCCCTCGACCATGCGCTGGTAGGCGGACCGGGGCATCCCGATGGGGTCGGCGATGTCGTCGGCGTCGGAGTTGCCCATGAGGTCGGCCGAGGTTCGACCGGCGTGGGCCCGGGCCAGCCAGTCGGCCAGGCTCTCATCGGCCCCCCGGGGCCCGATGGCCTCGCCCCGACGGACCAGCTCCTTGAGCGTGAAGACCTTCGGGAAGGCCGCGGACGCCAGCACCACCGCCTCCCGGACGTGCTCCCGGGCCATGCCCAGGATCAGGTCGGCCGAACCGCACGATCTCCGCCGTCAGGCGCCGGCTGCGGTGGGCGGTGAGGTCGAGACCCCGCACGGCGAGGGTTTCGACGCTGTTGGTGTGGGCCGGTTGGCCGGCGTCGAGCAGTCCCGCCGAGCGGATGCGGGCCTCCACCCCCAGCGCGTGGAGGCGCTGGCGGAGCATGGCTTCGGCGGCAGGCGACCGGCAGATGTTTCCGGTGCAGAGCATGAGAACGTTGATGGGGTCGAGTCTAACGGCGCCCGGGAGACCGCCTTCGGCACGCGGGAGAGGTCTCACCCGGCGCTCGGTAGGCTCCTGAGCGCTGGGCTACGGCGAACGAGGGGTGTCACATTCCGATGAGCGAGGCGAACGACGGGAAGGTCGTCGTGGTCGGACAGGGCTATGTGGGCCTGCCCCTGGCCATGAGGGCGCTCGAGGTCGGCTGGTCGGTGGTGGGCCTCGACACGGCCGAGGACCGGATCAAGCGCCTCCGCGACGGTGAGTCGTACGTCGAGGACGTGCCGTCGGCCGTCCTCCTGGCGGCGATGGAATCCGGTCGGTACCAGCCGTCCACCGATCCCGACGCCTGCGCCGGGTTCGACGTGGCCGTGCTGACGGTCCCCACGCCCCTGCGGGACGGGGCCCCCGACCTCTCCTACATCGAGCAGGCGACCGCCACCGTGGCCCGCTACCTACGCCCCGGCGCCACCGTCATCCTCGAGTCCACCACCTATCCCGGTACCACCGAGGAGCTGGTGGCCCCCATCCTGGAGGCGGGCTCGGGCCTGGTGGCGGGAAGCGATTTCCACGTGGGCTACAGCCCCGAGCGCATCGACCCCGGCAACCGCCGCTGGGACCTGGTCACCACCCCCAAGGTCGTCTCCGGCATCGACGCCGGCTCCCTGGTCGCAGTCCAGGCCTTCTACGACACCATCGTCGAGCGCACGGTGCCGGTGTCGAGCCCCAAGGTGGCGGAGATGGTGAAGCTGTTGGAGAACACCTTCCGGCATGTCAACATCGCCCTGGTCAACGAGCTGGCCATGTTCGCCGCCGACCTGGGCATCGACGTGTGGGAGGCCATCGACGCGGCGCTCGACCAAGCCCTTCGGGTTCATGCGCTTCAGCCCCGGGCCGGGCGTGGGCGGCCACTGCCTGCCCATCGACCCCAGCTACCTGTCGTGGCGGGTGCGGCGGCTGCTGGGCCGCCAGTTCCGGCTCATCGAGCTGGCCAACGACGTCAACGACCACATGCCCGACTTCGTGGTCCAGCGCCTGGTGCTGGCCCTCAACCGCCAGCAGCGGGCGGTCAACGGCAGCCGCATCCTGCTGCTGGGCCTGGCCTACAAGGCCAACACCAGCGACGACCGCCAGTCACCGGCGCTGGTCGTGGCCGACCGCCTCCTGGCCCTGGGGGCCGAGGTCCGGGTGGCCGACCCCCACGTGGTGGAGGACCACACCGACGGCCGGGTGCAGCGGGTGGTGGCCTCGGCCGAGGAGCTGGCCGCCGCCGACGCCGTCATCCTCCTCGCCGACCACGACGCCTTCGACCTCGACCTCGTGTTCGACTCGGCCCGCTTCGTGCTCGACACCCGCCACCGGGTCCGGGCCGGACCCCACGTGGAGTACCTCTAGGAGCGTCCGCGGCCGCTACAGCTTGGTCGGGCGCTTGGCGACCGAGTCGCGATCGGACTCCGCCGGCGGGAGCTCCTTGGCCCCCCGCAGCGGCCGGGGTGCCTTCGGTCCCTTGGCCGGGCGGCCCGGTTTGGCCGGCCCGTTGGCCGACGCGGGCGCCGGCTCGAGCGTGTCGTAGCCGTACTTGCCCCCGTAGGCCGACTCGGGACCGGCGCCGTTGAGGATGGCCCCCATGAGGGGCGCCCCCACCTGGTGGAGCTGCTCGACGGCCCGGGTGACGTCGCGGGTGGACGTGCGATCGGCGGCGGCGACGATGAAGGTCACGTCGACCAGCCCGGCGATGATCATGGCGTCGCTCACCGGGAGGACCGGCGGGGAGTCGATGAGCACCACCTCGGCCTCGGCCCGCAGCGAGGCCAGCACCTCCCGGGCCCGCCGGGACGAGAGCAGCTCGGACGGGTTAGGCGGCAGCGGCCCCGAGGCGAGGACGTAGAGGCGGTCCTGGTCGGGGACCTGCTGGAGGGCGGCGCTGAGGGGCACCTTGCCCAGGAGCACCGACGTGAAGCCGACGTCGTTGGTCATCCCGAAGAACTCGTGCAGCTTGGGCCGGCGCAGGTCGCAGCACACCAGGGCCACCTGCTGGCCGGCCCGGGCCAGGGCCACGCCCAGGTTGGCGAGGGTCGTGGTCTTGCCGTCGCCCGCGGTGGGGCTGGTGACCTGGATCATGGTGACCCCCTCGAGGGGGAGGAACTGCACCGCCGTGCGCAGGGTGCGGTAGGCCTCGGTGGCCGGCGACCGGGGCGTGGTGAGGGACACCACCGACGGGCGTCCGAGTGAAACCAGGGGGCCGGCCACGGTGGGGATGGTGGCGAGCACCGGCAGGCCCGTGGCTCGCGCCAGCTGGTCCTTGGTCCGCAGGGAGTCGTCCATCTTCTCCAGCAGGAGGGCCACCGCCACCGCCAGGCCGAAGGCGCCGATGCCCGCCAGGAGCCCGGCCCGGCCCGGCCGGGGGGACACGGGGGACGTGGGCAGGGCCGCCGAGGTGACCACCCGGGCGCTGCCGCTCTTGACCGCCCGCAGGACCTGGACCCGGTCGAGCTGCTGGCGCAGGGCCGACTGCTGGAGGACCAGGGAGTCATGCTCGTCGCCCTGGGTGCTGTCGACCCGGGGCTGCAGCTCGGTGATGCGCTTCTGGATCTCAGTGGCGGCAGCGTTGATGGCGTCGTCGGTCTGCTGGCGGCGGACGTTCACGTACGCATCGGCGTAGGCGTTGGCGGTGGTGGCAGCCCGTTCCGCGCTGCTGCTCCGGGCCCGAATGGCGATGACGTCGGCGTCGCCGGCCGGCGTGGCCGACACGTCCGGGGCCTCGCCGATCGCCACCCGCACCGCGTCCTTCACCGGCGGGCTGGACAGGATGCGGATCTCGGTCTCCACCAGCCGGTCGGGATCGGTGCGGGGCCGCGAGGTGGGGTCGAGGGCCAGCTCGACCCCGCTGCTCTGCACGAGGACCTCGGCGGTGGCCTGGTACACCGTCGGCCGGGAGGACGAGATCACCATCGAGAAGCCGACGATGACGAGCACGGCCAGGACCACCGCGACCCGGCGACGCCAGATTCCCTGGAGGTACAGCCAGACCCGTCCTTCGGCTGCTTGAGAGGCGGGCATCGCACTAGATGGTACTGAGGGTGCTGCCCGAGCCGATGCCGGTGATCCCGGTCGCCCCGATGGGGCGTGTGTGGCGCTGTTTTCGCAGGTCGCCCTGTACGATGGCACCCATGGGGCTCTGCCACGAGTTCGGCTCCCAGATCCGCGCCGGGTGCGATCACCCCATGCGCGCGGGGGCATCGGCGTGCTCCTGCGCCGAGTGCGGCGTCGTCTGCCGGGGCCTCTTCGACGGCTGCCCGGCCGTGTGGGCCGAGGCCCCCGGCCCGTCGCCATCTCCGCCACCCGGGCCGGTACCGCCAACGGCGCTCCCGCGCTCACCGCCGTCCCCAGCCCTCGCCCCGAGGGGCCAAGGCCGTCCGGGCGACGGTCGCGGCAGCCGCCATCGGCCCCGCCGCCGAGGACCGGTCCGCCGGCGAGCCGCATGCCACCCGAGATCGAGGCGATCGAGGCGAACGGGCGGCCACCGCCGATGCCGGCCGGGAACCCGCCGGTGACCCCCGGCGCGAGGTCTTCCGCTGGTTCGAGGAGGCGTTCGAGGGCGTCCGGGGTGAGCCTCCAGGCCCTGATCGGCAGCATGACCCACCAGCAGGCGATGCTGGCCGAGCTGCTCGACAGCCGGCAGGCCGAGCTCCGCCTGGCCCTGGTGGCCGAGTCCCTGCCCGACGTTGTCGCCGACGCCGTCAGCTCGGCGATGGAGGGACACACCAGGTCCATGACCAAGGTGTTCGAAAAGTCGCAGGAGCGGGTGGCCGACTACGGCGACCACGTCGAGGCCGCCACCGCGGCCAGCGTCGAGTCGTTGACGGAGGCGTTCCAGAAGCTGGCCGACACGATCACGGTCCACGACGAAGAGGCCGAGCAGCGGGAGTCCGTCCGCCTGGGCACCCTCAAGGGGAGCGTCACCCGCCAGATCAGCCCGCTGGCCGAGACCCTGGCCGACCTGGGCGCCCGCATCGACGCCCTCGCCGCCCAGATCGACGAGGTCCAGTCCCGACCGGTGGCGCCGGCCCTCCCCCTGGCTCCGCCCCCGGCGCCCGCCGCGCCGGCCGTCACCGCACCGCGCCTACCCCGGACACCGCCCGCCCGCCGCACCGCCGCCGCACCGGCCTCCGCCGCTCCCGTCGCACCCGCTCCCGCCGCGCCAGTCCCCACCCGGGTCGCGCCAGCCGCTCGG
Source organism: uncultured Acidimicrobiia bacterium (assembly GCA_963801205.1). Classification (GTDB taxonomy): domain Bacteria; phylum Actinomycetota; class Acidimicrobiia; order Acidimicrobiales; family AC-14; genus JAXDMK01. The sequence continues at coordinate 32,121 of CAWDDV010000008.1, read as the reverse complement.
GTCGCGCCAGCCACCCGGGTCACGCCAGCCGCCCGGGTCGCGCCGGCCGCTCGGGTCGCGCCACCCACCCGGGTCACGCCTGCCGCCCGAGTCGCACCGGCGGCCAGGGTCGCACCAGCCGCACCGGCCGGCCGCCGGGTGTTCGCCGGTTCCATCCACCGCACCGACACCGCCGTCGACGACGCGCCGGTGGTCGCCCCTCGGGTGTCGCGCAAGGCGTCGGCGGCGCAGTCGGCCACGGCCAACGGCACCGCCACGGCTCCCGGCCGCCGGGTGTCGACGGCACGGGTGGCCGCGGCCCGAGCCGACGACTCCGCCGAGGACACGGCGCGGGTTTTCCCCCGCCGGAAGGTGCCGGCCGCCGTCGATCCCACCCCCGACGAGCCCGTGGTGCTGTACGAGCCTCGAGACCGACGCCGACGACGACGCCGAGTGGGGAATCTCGGACTGGTCCGACGCCCCGCCGGAGCCGGGACCGGCGCCCGCCCCCCGGCCCAGCCGGGCCACCTTGACGTCGTCCGGTGCGGCCAAGCTGGCGGCCAAGGCACGCGCCAGCCGCAACCCCGGCTGAACCTCAGGCCAGGGCGCCCACCACCACCGACCACGGGAGCCGGCCCTCGCGCAACAGCTTGGGCTCGATGCCGGTGCAGTCGACCACCGTCGACGGCTCGCCCATACACGTCCCCCCGTCGAGGATGAGCACGACCGCGTCGCCGAAGCAGGCCTCCACGTCGGCCGCGGTAGTCAGTGTCGGCTCGCCGTGGCGGTTGGCGCTGGTCGTGGCCAGGGGGCCCACCGCCCGGCACAGGGCCAGGGGTACCGGATGGTCGGGGCAGCGGATCCCGATGGTGGCGTCGTCGTCGCCCAGGTCGGCGGTCAGGCCGGCCCGTGCCGGCAGCACCACGGTGAGGGCGCCCGGCCAGAAGCGGGCCATGAGGATGGCGGCCGACGCCGGTACCGCGGTGGCCAGACCCAGGGCCTGGTCGATCCCCGACACCAGCACCGGCAGGCTGACGTCCCGCGGTCGGTGCTTGAGCTCGAACAGGCGGTCGGCCGCGCCCGGCAGGAAGGGGTCGACGGCCAAGCCGTAGACGGTGTCGGTGGGCAGGGCGATGGTGCGGCCCCCGGCCAGGGCCTCGACCGCCCGCTCCCGCGCCGCTGGCGAGAGGGGGTCCCCCGCTTCGACGATCACCCGGTGAACCTACCCACCAGCACCCGGGCCCGACCGGCGAGATCGTCGAGCACGTCCACCTGGTCGAAGCCGGCGGCGGTGGCCCGCCGCCTGGCCTCCTCCGCCTGGTGGGGCGCCAACTCGACGACGACCGATCCGGGGCGGGCCAGCCACTGCGAGGCCCCACGCACGACGGCCTCGATCCCCTCCACGCCGGTCGGTCCCGAAACCAGAGCCCCCGCCGGCTCCCAGTCGGCCACCTCGGCCGGCAGGACCTCGTCGGCGGCGACATACGGCGGGTTGGACACCACCACATCGATTCTGCCCCGGAGCTCCCCTGGCAGGGGGTCGAACCACGGGCCCTCGAGCAGGCGGACCCGAGGGCCGACCAGGCTGCCGGTGCCCGCCAGGTTGGCCCGGGCCACGGCCAGGGCGTCGGCCGACACGTCGGTGGCCCACACCCGGGCTTTGGGCACCTCGCCGGCCACCGCCAGGGCGATGGCGCCCGACCCGGTCCCGATGTCGACCGCGATCGGCGGCCCCGTGCGCCCGCCGCCCGCCAACCGCCGCAGCTCGTCGATCGCCACCCCCACCACCACCTCGGTCTCCGGCCGGGGGATGAGCACCCGCCGGTCGACCATCAGGTCGAGGCCCCGGAAGCCCCACGTCCCGAGGACGTACTGCAGTGGCTCCCCCGCCGCCCGGCGGGACAGCATCGCCTCCACGTAGGCCGCCGCCCGCAACGAGACGGGCGTGTCGAGGTTGACGACCAGTTCGGCCCGGTCGAAGCCCGAAGCCTGTTCCAGCACCCGCCACAGGTCACGGCCGTCGCCGATGGTGGCCCGCGCCCGTTCGACGAGGTCACGCCACGTGGTGACCGGCGGGGCGCCCGGCGGCCTAGCTGTCACCTTGGAGCTGGCGGGCCCGCTCGTCGGCCATGAGGGCGTCGGTCAGCTCGTCCAGCTCCCCCAGCAGGGCCCGGTCGAGGTTGTAGATGGTCAGACCGATGCGATGGTCGGTGACCCGGTTCTCCTTGTAGTTGTAGGTCCGGATCTTCTCCGACCGACCGCCGCCTCCCACCTGGCTGCGGCGGGCGTCCGACAGCTCGGCCGACTGCCGGTCCTGCTCCGCCTTGAGCAGCCGGGCCCGCAGCACGATGAGGGCCTTGGCCCGGTTCTGGATCTGGCTCTTCTCGTCCTGCATGGCCACCACCATCCCGGTGGGGAGGTGGGTGATCCGCACCGCCGAGTCGGTGGTGTTCACCGACTGACCGCCCGGGCCGGTGGAGCGGTAGACGTCGATCTTGAGCTCGTTGGGGTCGATGTGGATGTCGACCTCCTCCGCCTCGGGCAGGACGGTGACGGTGGCCGAGCTGGTGTGGATGCGTCCCTGGGACTCGGTCACGGGCACCCGTTGCACCCGGTGGGGCCGCCCTCGTGCTTCATCCGGGCCCACACGTCGTCGCCCTTGACCAGGAAGGCGACCTCGTTGAACCCGCCGTGGTCGGACGGGTCAGCGCCCAGGACCTCCGTCTTCCAGCCCCGGCGCTCGGCGTAGCGGCTGTACATGTCGAACAGGTCCTTGGCGAACAGGTTGGCCTCCTCCCCGCCCTCGGCCCCCCGGATCTCGACGATCACGTTCTTGCCGTCGTTGGGGTCGCGGGGCAGGAGGAGGGCCTTGAGCTCCTCCTCCAGCCGGGCCACCTCGGCCTCCGACTCCTCGATCTGGCTGCGGACGAAGTCGCGGTCGTCGCCGGTGGACTCCGCCAGCATGCCGTGGGCCGCCTTGAGGTCGTCGGAGTGCCCCCGCCACTCGCGGTAGGCCAGCACCACCGGTTCCAGCTCCTTGAACTTCTTGGAGATCTCGGTGTAGGTGCGGTGATCGCCCAGGACGGTGGGGTCGCCGAGCTGGCCGAGGATGGCCTCGTACTCGGTCTCCAGCGCGGCCAGTCGATCCAACATCGACTTCAGGCTACCGGCGCCAGCCCGGTTGCCGGCCGGGGTTGTCGCCCCGGCCGACGCCTACGACTTCGGGAGCTACTTCTTCTTGGCTGCGGCCCCGGCCGCACCCTTGGCTCCGGCCCGGTTGCCGTAGCGGCGCTCGAAGCGCTCCACCCGGCCGCCGGTGTCGACCAGCTTCTGCTTGCCGGTGAAGAACGGGTGGCACTCGTTGCAGAGCTCGACCCGCAGCTCGTCCCGGGTGGACCGGGTGACGAACGTGTTCCCGCACGAGCAACGGACGTTGGTGGCCTCGTACTTGGGGTGGATGTCGGTTTTCACGGGGTGCAGTCTCCCTTACGCGGCCGGTGAAGGCGCCTTGGCGATCTCGGCCAGGAACTCGTCGTTGCTCTTGGTGGTGCGGATCTTGTCCATCAACAGCTCGAGACCCGCCCCTGATTCCAGGCCGTTGAGCACTCTACGCAGCTTCCAGATCTGCTGGAGCTGGCCCCGGTCGAAGAGCAGCTCCTCGTGGCGGGTGGACGAGGCGTTGACCTCGAGGGCGGGGTAGATGCGGCGCTCGGCCAGCTTGCGGTCGAGACGGAGCTCCATGTTGCCGGTGCCCTTGAACTCCTCGAAGATGACCTCGTCCATCTTGGACCCGGTCTCGATGAGGGCGGTGGCCAGGATGGTGAGCGAGCCGCCCTCCTCCAGGTTGCGGGCCGACCCGAAGAACTTCTTGGGCGGGTAGAGAGCGTCGGTGGCCAGACCACCGGACATGATCCGCCCGCTGGCGGGGGCGGCCAGGTTGTAGGCCCGGGCCAGGCGGGTGATGCCGTCGAGGACGATCACCACGTCGCGACCCATCTCCACCAGCCGTTTGGCCCGCTCCGAGGCCAGTTCGGCCACCTGGGTGTGCTCGTCGGACGGACGGTCGAAGGTGGAGGCGATGACCTCGCCCTTCACCGACCGGCGCATGTCGGTGACCTCTTCCGGCCGCTCGTCGACGAGGAGGACCATGAGGTGGACATCGGGGTTGTTGGCCTCGATGGAGTGGGCGATCTGCTTGAGGACCGTCGTCTTGCCCGCCTTGGGGGGCGAGACAATCAGGCCCCGCTGGCCCTTGCCGATGGGCGAGATGAGGTCGACGATGCGGGCGACCATGTTGTTGGAGTCGCCCGGGATCTCCAGCCGCAGCTTCTCGTCGGGGAACAGCGGTGTGAGGTCCTCGAACCGGGGCCGGTTGCGGGCCTCCTCGACCGTCATGTCGTTGACCGAGTCGATGCGCAGCAGGGCGGGGTACTTCTCGGTGCTGCCGGCGGGGCGGCTGGCGCCCTTGACCACGTCGCCCTTGCGCAGGCTGAAGCGCCGCACCTGGCTGAGCGACACGTAGACGTCGCGCGGTCCGGCCAGGTAGCCGTTGGTGCGCAGGAAGCCGTAGCCCTCGTCCCGCAGGTCGAGCAGGCCGTCGGCGGGGACGGGCTCGCCCGAGTAGGCGACCTCCTGGCCCCCCTGGCCCTGGCGGTCGGGCTGGATGTCGCGCTCGCCCGCGGTCGCGCCCCCTGCGGCGGCGGCTGCGGCGGTTGCCGGGGTCGCCGGGAGGACCGTCGAACTGCTGCTGCTGCTGGCGGTTGTCGCCACCCCCGCGGGGTCCGCTGTCGCCCCGGGGGCCGTTGTCGCCCCGGGGACCACGGTCTTCACGGGGTCGGTCGTCGCCCTTGGCCCGGTCTTCGCGCGGGCCGCGGTCGCGCTGCTGGCGGTCCCCGCCGCCGCCCTGGCCACCGCCGCCGCTCGACGCCCGGTCGGTGGTGGGAGCCGGCGTAGACGACGACGCCGCCGCCGCCGGGGGCTCGTCGCCCGCGGAGGCGTCTCCGCCGGTAGGGGTGTCGCCGGCCGAGGACGCGTCGGCGGCGACGACGGGGGTACCGCCGGCATCGGGCGCGGCGGACGCGGCGTCGCCGTTGGCGGCGGGTGCCGCCTCGGTGGTTTCCGGGGCCGAGGGCCGAGCTGCCGCCGAGGCCGTGTCGGACCCGCCGGCGCCGGCGACCGCGCCGTTGGCGGCGGGCGAGTCGGCGGTGGGCGGGTCGGCGGTGGGCGCGTCGACGGGCACCGCGGCCGCCTTGGGGGCGCGGGTGCGCCGGGGGCGTGGCTCCGGGGTCTCGGTGCCGGTCTCGATCCCCGCTTGCCGGAGGATCGAGTCGATCAGGGTCGCCTTCGACGCCCGCGACGAGGGCTTGACGCCCATCGCCTCGGCGATGACGGCCAGTTCTTCGCGTTCCTTGCCCTCGAGGACGGATCGCTCGAGCGCCTGGGGCGCAATACTCATGGTGCTGCCTCCCCGCTCGGCGCTATCGGGCGCCGTGCGTGTTCGTCTGGTTGAAGTGGCTGAACGGGACGGGTGTGGTCGGGCACGGCCTTGAACGCCTGGCCGACCACGAGGTCGATGACCTGCGACAACGTGGCGTCGAGGTTGTACGACTGGACGATGGCCACGTTGTGCTGCAGGGCCAGCGACCGGACGTACCGGTGCATCTTGCGGATGTTCTGGAAGGAATCGAGGTAGCGCTCGGCGGGGCGGTTGCGGGAGTCGTGCGATCGCTGGAGGAAGTGGCTGCGGTGCAGCTCGACCTCGTCGACCGTCACCACCATCGGTACCACCACCGCCTTGTTCTCGAAACGGCCCAGGTCGAAGAACCCGGGGACGACGTGGGCGCCCTCCACGATGAGGTCGGTGCCCTCGGACACGGCCCGGCTGACCAGGGCCTCGATGCCGACGGCGACCGCCGACACCTGCTCCCGGAAGCCGATGATCACCGGGTCGGCGCTGCGGGGCAGCGGGTGGCGCACCAGCCGGGCGGCGTCGAACGACGACGTGTGGAGGCTGGGGAACAGGTCGGCGGTGAACATCGACCGCATGACCTCGCGGACGGCGTCGGTGGGGATGACCCGGGTGATGCCCAGCCGGCTGGCCAGCATGGTGGCGATGGTGGACTTGCCCACACCCGTCGCCCCGCCCAGCAGGATGACCAACGGCAGGTCGAGGCGCTGCACCATCTGCCACTTGGAGAACGACTCCGCGTAGCGGTCGCCGACCTCGGCCCGCAGCACCTCCTGGGCCAGCTGGTTGAGCTCGATCCTGGAGATGGTGGCCGCGCCCTGCTCGTCGAGGCGCTCCTCGATGACCTCGGCCACATGGAAGGCGCGACCGGGCGCCAGCCCGGTGGCCATGATGGCAGAGGCCATGAGGCCCTTGGAGTACGGGAACTCGTACTCCCGGTCGCCTACGACCATGTGGCGGGATGCCACTGTTTTCACAATTGTGCCTGACGCTTCCATGAGGAAAACCGCTCGACGGCCATGTCGGCTATGCCGACTGCCAGTTCGTCGAACGTGCCGTCACCTCCGGTGGATACAACTCGGTTGTCGCAAAACGTGATCTCCATTCCTCGCGCCAGCGCCGTCTTCGCTGCGAGGTCCACCGCCGCCGCTTTCAACTCCACCAGCAGGACGTCGGCTGCCGGCGCCGCCGCCAGGTCGGCCGCCAACTCTGGCCGCCGAGCCAGGTGGTGGGACACCCCGACCACGGTGCATCCGTGCTGTCGTTCGAGGTGGTCCACCAACACCGTGCTCGCTGAAGCCGGCGCAGTGGTGACGTAGAAGACCCGGCGACCGGAAATCGGTTTGAGGGGAAAGGGCCGAAATACGGTATGGACAACCCGGACCCCAGGCACCAACTTCCGGACGCTTTCCTCGAGGAACCCAGAACCCGAGCTCGCGAAGCTGGTTCCTGTCGGAGCGCCGTCGCCCAAGACGGCGAACGATGGCTCCACCATGGTAACCACAATCAGATCGCTCAGCAACAACCGGTAGGCGCCGAGATACCCCGTCACCAGCTCGGGATCGACGGACACCGGCATCACACAGATGGTGGCGTCGGCGTGCACCGGCGGAATCGATGCTCCGCTTCCCTCCAACACCACCAACCGCTCCGGTCTTCCGTTGGCCGCCTCCACCCCCGCGGCGAACGTGCTGGAGAACGGTGCCCCCGCCAATCCCCCGCCGCAGCGACGGGTCCCGACGGCGGCCACCCCCGCCACCAGGGCGTCCTCCAGGTGGTCGGAGGCGGCGTGGCGGCCGGACGCAGCCAGGGCCACCAGGCCGGCCGGCGAAAGGTCGAACGTCGACCGGGTCGACCACCTCCGGCTCGGGCGGGCCGCCCCGGCCCATGGCCACCACCACCGGTGGCGTCCCCCGCTCGGCCAGGAGGCGGGCCAGCGAGGCGGACACCGCCGTCTTGCCCGTGCGCTTGCCGGTGCCGATGACCGCCACCGACGCCTTGGTGGCCGTCCGGGGCCGGGGCGGGGGGTCGAAGCGGAAGTCGGCGCCCACGTACGGCACGCCGGCCACGAGGGCCCGGGCGGCCAGGCCCATGCGTTGGCGGGCGTCGACGACCGGCTCGTCGGACAGGTCGACCACCAGGTCGGGGACGAAGCGCTCCAGGCCTGCCCGAGCGCGTCCTCGCAGGTCGTGCCCCGCACTACCGGCACGCCCAGTCCCAGATCGGAGGCGAGGTCGGCGGCCAGCTTCTCGCCGCCGCCCAACAGGGCGGCCCCCACCACCTCGGCACCGGGAATGCGCGCGGGCAGGTCTTCGATGGCGGCCCGGACGACCGGCGGATAGTGCTCGCCGTCGATCAGGACGAGTGTCCTCATGTAGTGCTCTCTCGGGGCCGACCGGCCCCAGGGGGTCAGGCGTTCGGGGCGCGGCCGACCAGGCGGCTCATGAGCCGGTGGCCGGGGACGGGGACTGCAGTGGCGGTAGCCGCTTCGTTGTAGATGCCGCCGGGACCGTCGACGACGGAGTCGACCAGGACGTAGGGGACGGGGTCGGAGGTGTGGGTGCGCAGGGCCACGGGCGTCGGGTGATCGGGCAGGAGGAGGAGGCGCCACGGCCCGAGGGCGTCGAGGCCCTCGACCAGGGGACCGATGATGCGCCGGTCCCAGTTCTCCAGGGCCTCGATCTTGGCTTCCAGGTTGCCGGCGTGGCCGGCCTCGTCGCTGGCCTCCACATGGATGAGGAAGAGGTCGACGCCGGCGGCCAGTGCCTCCAGGCAGGCGTCGCGCTTGCCCTCGTAGTTGGTGTCGTACCAGCCGGTGATGCCGGCCACGTCGGCCGCGGGGATGCCGGTGAGGGCGCCCAGCCCCCGGATGAGGTCGACCGCCGACACCAGTCCGGCGGTGAGGCCGTAGGTCGATTCGAACGACGGGAGCACCGGTTGCGGCCCTTGGCCCCACAGCCAGATCTGGGTAGCCGCCAGGTCGGACGGGCCCACGATGGCCCGGGAGGCGTCCATCAGGGCCTGCAGCTGGGGGGCGGCGGGGCCGGTGGGCCACACCGCGGCCTGGCCGATGAGGTCGTGGGGCGGGAAGCAGTCGGCGTCGGCCCACGTGTCGGGCGCCACCACGATGTGGCGGTACTGGACGCCGGGGTGGAACGAGACGTCGTCGGTGCCCAGCTCGTCCTGGAGGGTGGCGATCACGGCCGCCGCCTGCTCGGTGGACGGGTGGCCGCCGGCGAAGTCGACCATGGTGCCGTCGGGGCTGACGGTCGCCAGGTTGCAGCGGTACGCGACCTGGTCGGGGCGCAGGCGCAGGCCCATGGCCGCGGCCTCGATGGGCGCCCGCCCGGTGTGGTGGACGGCGGGGTCGTAGCCGAGGATCGACAGGTTCCCGACGTCGCTGCCCGGTGGCATGCCCGGCGGGATGGTGGCCGCCCGCCCGACCTCGCCCCGCGCCGCCAGCTTGGCCAGGTGGGGCATGGAGGCGACCTCGAGCGGCGTCCGCCCTCCGAGCTCGGGAATGGGGTCGTCGGACGCACCGTCGGGGACGCACACCACGTACTTCATGGCGCCGATGGTATTCGCCCCGGGGGGCGGCCCAGCTGCGCCGGGGCTGGCCGCGACCAAGCGTGGTGAAATGTGGCCCGTGCGCTCCGGCACGACTCCGTCGCGGTTCGTCACCGCCGTCGCCATCGTCGTCGTGTGCCTGACGGGCCCGGCCACCTTCACCCCCACGCCCGCCACGGCCCAGGCCACCTACCCGGCCAAGCGCTACATGGACGCCTACATGGGGTACTGGGCGAGCCAGGGCCACCGGGCCGAGGCCCAGCTCTGCCTGTCGGCGCTCTTCGCCACCTACTACTACGCCGAGCACATCTGGGGGCCGTCGGTCGGCGTGCCCTCCGGTGCCGGCCTCGCCCTGTTCGGCGTGTACTTCAACGGCTCCGTCGGTGGCCGGTGCCCTGGGCTCGGTTGGGACGGTGGCGGCACGCGTACAACTACGGGATCTCGTGCATGGGCGTCAGGGGCGTGAGCTGCCCCGAGGGCGCCGGTCCGTACGTCTCGGCCCGGTTCATCCCTCCCGGAACGACAAGTCAGTCCTCCAAGAACATCGGCCTGGGGGCCGAAGGCCAGAGCTCGGCGTCACTCATGTACTACGTGTGGGCGCACGAGAGCGGCCACCAGTGGGCGTCCCGCACCGGAGTCGCCGACCGGCTGGACGAGTGCTACGCCGATGACTTCGCCGTCGCCATGGGCGCCCGGGACTTCTTCGGGCGATGCGCATGAAGCGGTTATCGGCGCGGGGACACGCGCCGTATCTCGTCGCCCGAGCAGTAATCTGGGGCCGTCGGGGGACGCTCCGCCGGTCGGATCGGCGTGGGGTCGACCACCCTGACCTGGACCGCAGCTAGGACGGTGTTCACCATGCGCAATCGGATGGCTGCCGCCATCGGGGCCGCCGTCGCCTCGGTCGGGGTCGTGGCGCTGGTCCTGGTCCAGGCGAACCGCGACGATCGGACGAGCGCTCCCCCCACCACGGTTCGGAGCATCCCGACCACGACGCAGGTCCCGGAGACGACGTTCCCGGTGCCCTACGACCCGGACACCGGGGTCATCGGCACCATTCCCCCGGTGGACCCCAACGCCGGCCAGGGGGTCCTGAGCAGCGGAGGGACATGAACGGTCGCCGGCTGATGGCCGTGGTGGTCTCCTGCGCCGTGGCCCTGATGGGACCCGCCTGCGGAGGCGACGACGATCCCGAACCGACAACGGTCCCGAGCACGGTGGCCGACAGCCCCGACTCGACCGAGCCCGGGTCGACAGGCCCCGACTCGACAGGGCCCGGGTCGCCCACGACCGAAGTCCCGGCGGTCGTCGGCCCGCAGCCGTTGGCATCGATCTCGGTGCAGCTCGTCGCGCTGGCCGAGCTCGACCAGCCGGTCGACATGGCCGTCCGGGCCGGCGACGGCGCCCTGTATGTGGTCGAGAAGCGGGGACGAGTACGGGCCGTGCGCGACGGCGCGGTCGTCGGCACGCCCGTCCTCGACCTCACCGACGACGTGTCCACCGGCAGTGAGCAGGGCCTGCTCGGCCTCGCCTTCTCCCCCGCCGGCGGTCACCTCTACGTCAACTACACCGACACCGACGGCAACACCCGCATCGTCGAGTACGCCTTCTCCGGCGGTCGGGCCGACCCGTCGAGCCGCCGGGAGCTGCTCGAGATCGACCAGCCCTACGCCAACCACAACGGCGGCGACCTCGCCTTCGGCCCCGACGGCAACCTGTGGATCGGGATGGGCGACGGCGGCAGCGGCAACGACCCGGAGAACCGGGCCCAGAACCTGGGCACCCTGCTGGGCAAGATGCTGCGCATCAACCCCGCCCCGACGGCCGGTCGGCCGTACACGATCCCGTCCGACAACCCCTTCGTCGGGCCAAGGCGGCGCCCGGGGCGAGATCTGGGCCTTCGGCCTGCGCAACCCGTGGCGCTTCTCCTTCGACCGCCAGACCGGCGACCTGTGGATCGGCGACGTCGGCCAGAACGCGGTGGAGGAGGTCGACTTCGCGGCCGCCTCGTCGACAGGCGGGCGAGAACTACGGCTGGCCGGGGATGGAGGGCACCCGGTCCAACAAGGGCGGCCGGCCCGAGGGCGCCGTCGACCCCATCCTCGAGTACCGCCAGTCCGACGGCGGCTGCTCCGTGGTCGGCGGCTACGTCTACCGGGGGACGAAGATCCCCGGCCTCACCGGCGCCTTCCTCTACGGCGACTACTGCGCCGGCGACGTCCTGGCCCTGCGCCAGTCGGGCGGGCAGGTCACCGAGCAGGCCGACCTCGGCCTCGACGTCGACAGCCTGTCCTCGTTCGGCCAGGACAACGCCGGCGAGCTCTACGCCCTCTCCCTCGGGGGCGCGTCTACCGGATCGACCCCGCCTAGCGGCGGTCCTACAGGCCGAGCTCGGCCCGGACGGCGCCGATGTCGGCGTCGACCGGCGACGGGACGGCGATCTCGGCGATGGCCCGGTCGGGGTCCTTCAGGCCGTGGCCGGTGAGGGTGCACACCACCGTGCGCACGCCGTCGGCCCCACGCCCACCTTGAGCAGCCCGGCCACCGACGCGGCCGACGCCGGCTCGCAGAACACCGACTCGGTGCCGGCCAGGAAGCGGTAGGCGTCGAGGATCTCCTCGTCGGTGACGGCGTGGATGCCGCCCCCCGACTCCGACGCGGCCGCGGTGGCGCCGTACCACGAGGCGGGGTTGCCGATGCGGATGGCGGTGGCGATGGTGTCGGGGTTCTCGACGACGTGGCCGAGCACGATGGGGGCGGCGCCGGCCGCCTGGAACCCGAACATCGCCGGCAGCTTCGTCGACTTGCCCGCGTCCTGGTACTCCCGGAAGCCCTTCCAGTAGGCGGAGATGTTGCCGGCGTTGCCCACCGGGACGCAGTGCATGTCGGGGGCGTCGCCCAGCACGTCGACGATCTCGAAGGCGGCCGTCTTCTGGCCCTCGATCCGGTAGGGGTTGATCGAGTTCACGATGGTGACGGGGGCGGTCTCGCCCAGCGCCCGCACCACGTCGAGGGCCTGGTCGAAGTTGCCCCGCACCTGCAGCACCCGGGCGCCGTGGATGAGGGCCTGGGCCAGCTTGCCCAGGGCGATGTAGCCCTCGGGGATGAGGACGGCGCACGTCAGGCCGGCCCGGGTGGAGTAGGCCGCGGCCGAGGCCGACGTGTTGCCGGTGGACGCGCACACCACCGCCTTGGCCCCGTCCTCCACCGCCTTGGAGATGGCCAGGGTCATGCCCCGGTCCTTGAACGACCCGGTGGGGTTGGCCCCCTCCACCTTGAGCCACACCTCGGCGCCCACCCGCTCCGACAGCCGGGGCGCCGGCACCAGCGGCGTCGCCCCCTCGAGCAGGGTGATGACGGGCGTGGCCGCGGTGACGGGCAGGTACTCCCGGTACTCCTCGATGAGCCCCCGCCAGCCGGGTCGCGCCACGATCTCGGCTACTCGGGCCCGATGACCCGCAGCAGCGAGCCCACCCGGTCGACGACGTCGAGCTCCCGGAGGTCGGCCACGGTGGCCTGCATGTCCCGCTCCCGGGCGGTGTGGGTGACCAGCATGAGCCGGGCCTCGTCGCCCATCCCCAGCTGCAGGACCTGCACGATCGACACCTGGTGGCGGGCGAAGGCGTGGGCCACCCGCTCCAGCACGCCGGGCTGGTCGGCCACGTCGAGGGACAGGTAGTACTGCGACGCCAGCTCGTCCATCGGCCGCAGGCGGGCGGTGGCCAGCCCCGCCACCCCGCCCGAGGCCGACGTCCCCTGGCGGAGGTTGGCGGCGGCGTCGACCACGTCGCCCAGCACCGCCGACGCGGTCGGGCGGCCGCCCGCCCCCCGTCCGTAGAACATCAGCTCGCCGGCGGCGTCGCCCTGGACGAACACCGCGTTGTAGGCCTCCCGCACCGCGGCCAGGGGGTGGGCGACGGGGATCATGGCCGGGTGGACCCGCACCGCCACCTGGTCGCCCCCGGGGCCGGGCACCGAGTCGGCCACCGCCAGCAGCTTGACCACGTAGCCCAGGCGGGCGGCCATGGCGATGTCGTCGGTGGTGACGCCGGTGATGCCCTCCCGGTAGACGTCGCCCACCCGGACGTCGATGCCGAAGGCGACGCTGGCGATGATGGCCGCCTTGGCCGCGGCGTCGAAGCCCTCGACGTCGGCGGTGGGGTCGCGCTCGGCGTAGCCCAGGGCCTGGGCCTCGGCCAGGGCGTCGGCGAAGGAGTCGCCCCCGTCGGTCATGCGGGTGAGGATGAAGTTGGTCGTCCCGTTGACGATGCCGATGACCCGGCTGATGCGGTCGCCGGCGAGGGACTCCCGCAGCGGGCGCATGAGGGGGATGGCGCCGCAGACGGCGGCCTCGAACAGCAGGTCGACGCCCGACTTCACCGCCGCGTCGAACAGCTCGGCCCCGTGGGTGGCCAGCAGCTCCTTGTTGGCGGTGATCACCGGCTTGCCCGCCTCCAGGGCGGTGAGGATGAGGGTGCGGGCGGGCTCGACGCCGCCGATGACCTCGACGACCAGGTCGATGTCGGGGTCGGCGACGACTGCCGGCGGCGTCGTCGGTGAGCACGCCGGGGGCGAAGTCGACGGGGCGGGCACGGGTGACGTCGCTCACCGCCACCCGGGCCACCTCCAGGCGCAGGCCGGTGCGGGCGGCGACCGCGTCGCCGTTGTCGGCGACCAGCTGCACCAGCGCGGCCCCGACGTTGCCGCAGCCCAGCAGGCCGATGCGCACCGTGGAGTTGCCGTCCATGGGGGTCAACGCTACTGGTCGAGGCGTAGGAGGTCGTCCTCGGTCTCCCGGCGCACGACGACCCGGGCCGACCCCGTCCCGGACGAACACGACCGGCGGGCGGGGCACCTTGTTGTAGTTGGACGCCATCGAGTGGCCGTAGGCGCCGGTGACGGGCGTGCAGAGGATGTCGCCCACGGCCAGGTCGGCCGGCACCTGGGCGTCGCGCACGACGACGTCGCCCGACTCGCAGTGCTTGCCCACCACGGTGACGGTGCGGGGCCGGGGGGCGTCGGTGGCCCGGGGCAGGAACGCCTCGTAGCCGCTGCCGTAGAGCACGGGCCGGGGGTTGTCGCTCATCCCCCCGTCGACGGCCACGTAGGTGCGCACCCCGGGGACGTCCTTGATCGTGCCCACCCGGTAGAGGGTGAGGCCGGCGGCGGCGGCGATGGCCCGGCCCGGCTCGGCCGTGACCCGGGACGCGATCCCCGCCGCCAGGCACGCCTCCTGCAGGATCTTGGCCCACTGGGTGATCGTCGGCGCGTCCTCGCCGTCGACGTAGGCCACGCCCAGTCCCCCGCCCAGGCACAGCTCGGGCAGGCCGAGGGGGGCCACGAAGTCGGCCAGCACCTCGACCGCCTTCTCGAACGAGTGGAGCAGGAAGATCTGGCTGCCGATGTGGGCGTGGACCCCGACCAGCTCGAAGGCGGGCGAGCCCGGCGACCCGGTCCACGGCCAGGGCGGCGTCGCCGCTGGCCAGGCCGAAGCCGAACTTGGAGTCGACCTGGCCGGTCATCACGTACTCGTGGGTGTGGGCCTCGACGCCCGGCGTCACCCGCACCATCACCCGGGTGGGGCGGCCGTCGTCGGCGTGGAGCGCCTCCAGCCGGCCGATCTCGTCGAAGGAGTCGACGACGACCCGGATGCCGAGGTCGTGGGCCCGGGCCAGCTCGGCCTCCGACTTGTTGTTGCCGTGGAGGACGAGCCGGTCGGCGGGGACGCCCGCGGCCAGGGCCACGTGCAGCTCGCCGCCGGTGGCCACGTCGACGTGCATGCCCTCCTCGTGGACCAGGCGGGCCATGGCCAGGCAGAGGAAGGCCTTCGACCCGTAGGCCACCCCGTCGCCGAAGGCGGCCACCGCCTCCCGGCACCGGGCCCGCAGGTGGTCCTCGTCGTAGACGAACAGGGGCGTGCCGTGCTCCTCGGCCAGGTCGAGCAGGTCGACGCCGCCCACGCGCAGCCGGCCGTCGGCGCCGACCACGGCGGTGTCGGGCAGGACGTAGCGGGGAAGGGCGGCGCCGTTCACGGTCCGGCGACCACTTCGCGCCCTTGCCCCCTCGGCGGTGTACTTGCGCGGATCAATCGGCGAGGAGCGTCAGCGTCACTCGCGTCACATCGCTTGTCACATCGATGTCACATCGACTCGGGGCGCTGACGCCCGAGCAGGTCGAGGCCGATGGCGAGGCCGATGCGGGTGGCCTCCACCAGCCACAGCCGGGCCTGGGTCAGCTCGGGGCTGATGCCCTCGCCCATCACGTAGCAGTCGTAGTAGAAGCCGTGGAACCGGCCGGCCAGCTCCCGGGCCCAGGTGGTGACCTTGTGCGGGGCCCGGGTGCGGCAGGCGTCGGCCACCACCTCGGGCAGCTCGGCCAGCGCCCGCAGCAGCTCGAGCTCCCGGGGATGGACGAGCAGGCCGAGGTCGACCTCGTCCAGCGGGACGGCGCTCGATGCCCCGCGGCGACGGCGGTGGTCATGATCGACCGGATGCGGGCGTGGGCGTACTGGACGTAATAGACGGGGTTGTCGAGCGAGTGCATGACGACCGCGGCCAGGTCGAAGGTCTGGCGGTTGTCGATCGACTGGAGCAGGAACGTGAGCCGGGCCACGTCGGGGCCGACCTCGTCGAGCACCTCGGCCAGCTCGACGAACTCGCCCGCTGCGCTTGCCCATGCGGACGATCTCGCCCGCCCGCAGCAGGGTCACCAGCTGGCCGAGGATGATCTCCAGCCGGTCGGGGTCGTAGCCCAGGGCCTGCATGCCGACCTTGAGCCGGGCCACGTGGCCGTGGTGGTCGGCGCCCCAGATGTCGATGAGGCGGTCGAAGCCCCGCTCGAACTTGTCGCGGTGGTAGGCGATGTCGCCCAGCAGGTAGGTGGGCTCGCCGCCCGTCTTGACCAGGACCTCGTCCTTGGGCAGGCCGAAGTCGGTGGCCCGCAGCCAGACGGCGCCGTCGGCCTCGTAGGCGTGGCCGCTGGCCCGGAGGTCGGCGAGGGCGGCCTCGATGGCGCCCGACGCCGACCATCGACCGCTCGCTGAACCAGGTGTCGAAGCTCGACGTTGATCCGCGCCAGCGCCTGCCGCAGGTCGTCGAGCACCCGGTGCCTCGCCCCACGTCCGGGGGTCGGCGTCGGCCGGCATCTCCGCCGCCCAGTCGGCGACGTACTGGCCCTGGTAGCCGTCCTCCGGCACCGGCTCGCCCGCCTGCAGGGCGGCCAGGGACTCGGCGAACAGCTCGATCTGCCGGCCCCGGTCGTTGATGTAGTACTCCCGGTGGACCTCGTAGCCGCAGCGTTCGAGGATGCGGCACAGGGAGTCGCCGTAGGCCGCCCACCGTCCGCCGCCGGCGTGGAGGGGCCCGGTGGGGTTGGCGCTGACGAACTCGACGTTCACCCGCTCGCCGCCGCCCAGCTCGTGGCGGGCGTAGCCGTCGACGCCCCGCGTCGACCACCTCGGCGGAGCACGTCGTGCAGCCAGCCGTGGTCGAGGCGGAAGTTCACGAACCCGGGCCCGGCCACCGTGACCTCGGCCACGTAGGGCGGCGGGTCGGCCGTCAGGCGGTCGGCGATGGCCGTCGGCCAGCTCCCGGGGCGGCCGCTGGTGGCCTTGGCCAGGGCGAGGGCGACGTTCGACGACCAGTCGCCGTGCTCGGGACGGGCCGGGCGCTCGATGGCGATGGCGGCGGGGGGCTCGATCCCGCTCGGCCACCAGGGCGGCGCGCAGGGACTCGGCCAGGAGGTCCTGGATCAATGGCGTCGGGCTACCGGCGGGGCTTGCCCATCACCGCGTTGAGGCGGTCGATGAGCTGGATCGGGTCGAACGGCTTGGTGATGTAGTCGTCGGCGCCCATGTCGAGGCCGTGCTGGACCTCGGACTTCTGGGCCTTGGCCGAGAGCAGGATCACGGGCAGGTCCTCGGTGCGGGGGTCGGCCTTGAGGTCGGACAGGAGCTGGAGGCCGTCGCGGCGGGGCATCATGATGTCGGAGATCACGATGTCGGGCTGGAGCTCCTGGGCCATGGCCAGGCCCTCGTCGCCGTCGCGGGCGCACACCACGTCGAAGCCCTCGATCTCGAAGTTCACGCGGAGCAGCTCGAGGATCACCGGATCGTCGTCGATCACCAGCACCGTCAGCTTGCCCACCGCCCCGATGGTACCGGGGCGGGTACGATCCACCTCGTACTGGCGAAATCGTGCGCCCTCGTAGCTCAGGGGATAGAGCACCGCCCTCCGGAGGCGGGTGCGTAGGTTCGAATCCTACCGGGGGCACCACGGCGGCGGGCCGCTCGTCGTTGGCCGAGCCGCTCGTAGTTGTCGGTAGGGCGGGGGCGCCGCCGGCTCGTCGAGGCCTCCGTGAGCCAGAGGAGCGATGGCGGCGGTCACGACCGCCAGGGTCCGCGGTGTTGGCCCATCGTCGCGGTAGAATACGAACGTGTGTTCGAGCCCCCGCCAACGAGCACACCCTCTCTTCCCCCGGGAATCCGAATCTCAGAGGAGAGGTCGTTATGACGCGCCCGGGGCTCATCTCGTTGCGACTCAAGGATCGTCGGTCGCCAGACCCCGGCGAATGCCCCACTAGCGTGCGCAAAGTGCGGGCCTTGGATGTCTTCGCCGGTGCAGGCGGGCTCTCGATCGGCCTTGAGCAGGCAGGATTCGACATAGTGGCAGGGGCTGAGTGGGATGCCGATGCGTGCGAGACCTTCGCAAAGGCGCACCCTGCAGCAGAGGTACTAGAAGGCGACGTCAACGCCATGGGCTTCAACGCGTGGAAGGGTGAGGTTGACGTCGTCGTCGGCGGCCCGCCTTGCCAGCCCTGGAGCACCGGAGGCAAGCGGCTAGGTGCGAAGGATCCCCGCGATGGGTGGCCGTCTTTCCTTCGCGTCCTCCGCGAGGCTAAGCCCCGCGCCTTCATGGCGGAGAATGTTGCAGGGTTCGCAGGCGGTGCCCGGCGTCCCCAGTTCGTCGCCCTTCTCCAAGAACTTGAAGCGTTGGGGTACACAGTCGTCGCCCGCGTCTTGAGCGCTGCCGATTACGGCGTCCCACAAAAACGCCAGCGTCTGGTCATCGTCGGTGTTCGAGGTGCTTCCTACGAGTTTCCGAAAGCCTCCTTCGGTTTGTCCGCTCCGAGAGCATGGCGAGCGGCGGGTGAATTCGTCGGTGTGGAACCAATCGGGACGGCAAACACGTCGATCGTCACGTATGCTCGCTGCCCCGACCTGAGGCCGAGCCCGTATGACGGTCTTGTCTTCAATGGCGGTGGCCGACCAATCGACCTGGCAAAACCGGCACCCACCCTTCTGGCGAGCATGGGCGGGAACAAGACGCCGTGGATCGACACCCTGAGCGTGGTGCCCGGATACCACGCGGATCTCGTAGCCGGTGGCAGTCCGAGGACCGGGAGAGTGCCAGGAGCCCGACGGATCACCGTCGAGGAGGCCGCAATCCTCCAAACGTTCCCGGTCGGCATGCATTTCGCAGGGACACGTTCCAGCTGCTACCGCCAGATTGGAAACGCGGTCCCGCCCCTCCTTGCGCAGGTCGTCGGCAGGCGCCTGTTGTCCTTGCTCGACTGACGTGCTGGAGCTAGTCGGATGTGGTCACGCCAGCCGTGGACAGAAGGTCGACGTAGCTACGCACCAGCCCGTCGTTGGATTGCCTCGAGCGCGAGGTGTTCCCACAGCTTGTTGAGCGCCGCCCGCCTGCCGGGCCGGCTCAGGCGGTGGGCGAGCGACCGGCACTCTTGACGTACGTCGAGGACAGACATGTCAATGCTTGGCGCGACCAAGCCAGCCGGTAGCGGCGCGGCGAGGATGGCATTCGCGATCTCTTGAGCTGACGGAGCTGGCCCTGGTGCCACAATGTGAACTCTGGCCAAGTCGTAATGCCTGAGTACAGCGACCGCTTGGCCAATTTTCGAGTTCCAGGAATTGGCGGTTACCTCGTAAGCCTCGGCGACTTTCCCGCCTTCGAGGACTTGAACGTCTGCCGCGGTTCCGGACGCGGTATCGGCCGCGGTCAGGGTCTTCGTCTCTACTCGTCGACCCCCATACTCCTCCGCGAGCGTGTGGAGCAACGCGGCGAAGACGAACTGTTCGTGCGCGCCTCCGCTGGGCACGCTCAGAAGGTCGTCGATCACTCCCAGAACACGCCGGAAGGTGAGACGACTTACATCTAGCCCTGGCATCATGGGTAGGTCGCGCGCGGTGTTGGCGATCCGGGTCGCCATATAGCGCAGCGCCTGATCCACCGGTTCGGTCGACACCTGGCGCTGAGCCCACCCAAGCAAAGCGTTCCAGGACGCACGCTTGCGGCCCAAGAGCGAGCTGGTCCCCTTGGCCACCGTCTGAAACGCGTCACGCCGTGCCCGAATATTCAGGGCATCGAAGAGCGCTTCGAGCTGTTGACCCACCGTACGCCGACCAACAGGCGGCGTGGCCACCTCCTCGGTTGATCCGGCGTCAACGGCGAACGCGAGGACCATCAACGCCGCGTCACGGTAGGTGTCGGCCTTCGAGAGCAGGTCGTCGAGTGATGGCCGAACTTCCGGCGGTGCGTCCAGTTCAGGGGCAACCGTGCCTTGGATGAGCCCGCGAAACAGGGCGTCGAGCGTGGCGGAGACATCTGCTGACGACACGACCGGGACGCTATCGGCGGCGTCGGTTCGGTGCGCACGAGTTGCCACTAGGTTCTCGAACGTGCCCGAACGTTGGCGCGAGCCGTTCGCATCATCCGACGCCGTGCATCGCCGGATGAGCACGCAGCGACGCAAGGATACGGCTCCCGAACTCTCGCTCCGGCGCTGCCTACACAGCATGGGGCTTCGCTACCGGATCCACCGGCCGCCGATACCCGGCCTCCGCAGGAACGCCGACATCGTTTTTGGACCGGCCCGGGTCGCAGTATTCGTCGACGGATGCTTCTGGCACGGCTGCCCAGATCACGGCCGGCGCACGCACCAGGTCAACGGCTGGTACTGGCCCGAGAAGATCGAGCGAAACCGCCGCCGCGACGCTGACACCAATCAGATATTGGCTGATGCAGGATGGGTCGTGATCCGAGTCTGGGAGCATGAGCACACAGCCCAAGCGGCGGCCCGCATCGCAGACTCGGTAGCCAGCCGGCGTCGCACCGCACGAGCCGGCTAGATCCGCCGTCCAACGGAGCCTGTAGAAGACTCACCGCATGCAGGTCGTGTTCTGTGGGGTCCGGGGGTCGACGTCGGCGCCGGGAGCCGAGTTCGTGCGCTACGGCGGCCACACGTCGTGCGTGGCCCTCGCCCACAACGGTGACCGGCCGACGCTCGTCCTCGACGCCGGGACGGGCCTGCGGAACCTCACCGCCCTCCTCGACGGCCACCCGTTCCGGGGGACGATCCTCCTCGGCCACCTCCACTGGGACCACACCCATGGCCTGCCGTTCTTCGCCGGCGGCGT
Organism: uncultured Acidimicrobiia bacterium; assembly: GCA_963801205.1. Classification (GTDB taxonomy): domain Bacteria; phylum Actinomycetota; class Acidimicrobiia; order Acidimicrobiales; family AC-14; genus JAXDMK01. Next base: position 11,674 of record CAWDDV010000008.1, on the reverse strand, counting down.
GCGCCCCGACAGCGACGTCACCGTCGTCATGCCGGCTCAGGGCGACCCCGAGGAGGTGTTCAACCAGGCCTTCTCCCCGCCCCACTTCCCCGTCACGCCCACCGAGCTGCAGCGGGACCTGGCGGATCACCTCGTGCGAGGAGGGCGACCACGAGTTCGAGGGCTTCCGGGTGACGGCGGCCGAGATCCCCCACAAGGGCGGGCGCACCTTCGGCTTTCGGGTCACCGACGGCGCCGCCACCATCGCCTACCTGTCCGACCACAGCCCGGTGGCGTTCGGCGCCGGCCCCGACGGGCTGGGCACGTTCCACCCGGCGGCCATGGCCCTGGCCCGGGACGCCGACGTCCTCATCCATGACGCCCAGCACACGGCGGAGGAGTTCCCGGCCGTCGCCTACCTCGGCCACGCCGCCATCGAGTACGCCGTCGGCCTGGCGGAGGCGGCCGGCGCCCGCACGCTCGTGCTCTTCCACCACGACCCTTCCCGCACCGACGACGAGCTCGACGCCCTGGTCGCGGCGCATCAGGGGGGCGCGGTCGAGGTGGTGGGCGCGGCCCAGGGAATGGTGCTCGACCTGTAGGTCCCCGCGGCCGATCCCGCTACAGCCGCTCGAGGGCGGACTGGGCCGCCCACCAGCCGCACATGCCGTGGACGCCCGCGCCCGGTGGGGTCGACGCCGAGCACATGTAGGCGTCGAGGCCGTCGATGGGCAGCCGGTACGGGTTGGTGGAGAGGCGGGGTCGGGCCACCAGCTGCAGGCCGCCGTGGGACCCTCCGGCCACGTCACCACCGACGTTGTTGGCGTTGTGGCGCTCGAGGTCGGCCGGGGACATCGTGTGGCGGGCCAGGATCAGGTCGCGGAAACCGGGTGCGAAGCGCTCGATCTGGGCCTCGATGGCGGCGGTCATGTCGACGGTCGACCCATGGGGGACGTGGCAGTAGGCCCAGAACGTGTGCTTTCCGGCCGGCGCCCGGGTGGGGTCGAAGCGGGTGGGCTGCGACGTGAGGACGAAGGGCTGGTCCGGGTGGCGACCCTGGGCGACGTCGCGCTCGGCCGCCGCCGACCTCCTCCAGGGTGCCCCCGACATGCACCGATCCGGCCCGGCCGACCGCCTCCGCCGTCCACGGCACCGGCCCGTCGAGGGCGTAGTCGATCTTGAACGACCCCGGGCCGTAGCGGAACCGGGTGAGCCGGCGACGCACCCGCCGGCGCAATCGCCCGCCGGCGATGGCCGTCACCTGGCGGGGGCTGAGGTCGAACAGCACCGTCCGCGCCGGCGGGAGGTCCGCCAGCGACGTCACCCGCTGGCCGGTCTCGACCGTGCCGCCCAGCGACTCCAGGTAGGAGACGAGGGCATCGGTGAGCCGTTGGGACCCACCCCTGGCCGCGGGCCAGCCCACCGCGTGGCCGGAGGCGGCGAACGTCAGCCCGAACGAGGAGGTGAGGGGGGACCCGAGGTCGAGGATGGCGTGGGCGGCCAGCCCCGCGAACAGGCCTCGGGCGGCCTCGCCCTCGAACGCCCGCCGGGCGAGGGTCGTCGCCGGCCACAGGGCTTTCAAACCGAACCGGGTGAGCGTCACCGGGTGGCGGGGCACGCGGAGCATGGGCCCGAGGACGGAGGCGGTCAGGTCGTCCCAGTGCTCGACCAAGGGCCTCACCAGCCGCCGCCAGGCGCGGGCGTCGACGCCGAGGCCGTCAGCCGTGGCCGCCATCGACCGCTCGAGCACCGCCGCCCGCCCGTCGGGCAGGGGATGGGCGGCCGGCGCCGCGGGATGGACCCACTCCAGCCCGTGGTCGGCCAGGGGCATCGCCGCGAACACGGGCGACGACGCGCCCAGGGGATGGATGGCCGAGCACACGTCGTGCACGAAGCCGGGCAGGGTCAGCTCCTCCGACCGGCAGCCGCCACCAGCCGTCGGCTCCGCCTCCAACACGAGCACCGAGCAACCGGCCCGGGCCAACGTGACGGCCGCGGCCAATCCGTTTGGGCCGGCCCCCACCACGACCACATCAGTCATGGGGACATCAGTCGGGGTATTCGGCGGCCCGGATGCCCTCGTTGGTGCCGGTGGGGGGCATACGGATGTCGGTGAGGACCACGTCGGGCCGCACCGCGTCGATGGCGGCGATGAGCGAATCGAAGTCCTCGCACGCGGCGGCCAGTTCCAATTCGGGCTGGGCCTCGATCAGCCGGCTCAGGCCCTCCCGCAACAGGTAGTTGTCCTCGGCCAGGACAAGGCGGATGGGCACGCGGGCACCCTAATCAAGGGGGTGCCAGCGGTCCCGCCCCGTTCAGGCGGGGGCGCGGAACCCGGCCTTGAACGCGTCGAAGACCGGCTGCAATCGCTCCCAATCCGCCTCCGGCGTCTGGAAGTTGAGGGCGAACCCGTAGTCGCCGGTGACGAAGCCCAGGTCGACAGCCCGTACCCGTCCGCCGCCACGGCCGTAGGTGAACTCCCAGGTGGCGGCGGGGAAGCCGAGGAAGGTGGTCGGCTCGATGCGGATCCGCCGGTAGCCGGCGTTCTCGGCCGCGAACCGGGGCTCGAACGCGAGCCAGGCGCCCTCCGGGGACGGTCCCGGCGGCTGCACGTGGTCGACCCGCAGGTAGGCGCCGGTGGACGGGTCGCGGAAGTCGGTGAGGGAGCCGTCGACCTCGACCGTCCACCCCGGCGGGTGCGAGATGGTGAAGCCGGTGGACGGGTCGACGTACGGCACCCAGTCGGCCGGCACCGCGCCCGCCCCCGACGTCGACGGCGCCGCCGACCCGCCCGCCACCGGCCCGTCGTCGTCGTCGCCCGCGACCAGCATGGCGATGACCACCGCCGCCACGAGGGCCACGGCCGCCAGCGCGGCTGTCGCCAGCCCGCTCCGTCGCGGCGGGGACGTTCGCGGTCGCCACCCGGCCTGCGGCGCCACAGGAGGGACGAGCGGGTCCGGCTCGGAGGGCACGGCGAGCGGGTCCGGCTCGGAGGGCACCCGTTGCGGGTCGGGATCAGGCTCCGGCCCGGGCGGGGCCACTCGGGCACGGGCTCGACCGGCGGCACCCGCTCGGGCTCGGGCTCGGGCGCGGGCTCGGGCTTGGCCGGGCTCGACTGGTGGCACTTCCGGCGGCGACGGCTTGGGGATCACCACCGGGCCTCCCGGCCCCGTCGGCCCCGGACCGATCGGCGCCCCCGGACCTTCCGGCACTTCGATGTCGACCGGCGCCACCGGGTACTGGGCGGTGGCGTCGAGGTCGTTCGACCACCGCCCGTCGGACCCGCCGGCGACCTCGCTGAGCCACAGCCGGAGGAAGCCGGCCGTGGGCCGCGCTCCGGGGTCCTTCGTCAGCAGCGCTCGCAGCAGGGGGGCGAGCGGTCCCGCCCGCGTCGGCGTCCGGGGCGGCTCCCGGACGATGGCGGTCATGGTGGGGACGGCCGTGCCCTTGTCGTACGGCGGCCGGCCCTCGACCGCGAAGTACAGGGTGGCGCCCAGCGCCCACAGGTCGGCGGCCGGCCCCACCTCCTCGCCCGTCACCTGCTCGGGCGCCATGTAGGCGGGCGACCCGATCGTCCCGGTCCCGGTGGTCATGCGGGCGTCGTCGAGGACCGAGGCCACCCCGAAATCGGCCAGCCGCACCCGTCCCGCCCCGTCGACCATCACGTTGCGGGGCTTGACGTCCCGGTGGACGATCCCGGCCGCGTGGCCGGCGTCGAGCGCATCGAGGAGCTCGATCCCGATGGCAGCCACCGCGGCCGGCGCCAGCGGCCCGGAGGCGGAGACCATCTCGGCCAGGGTGGGCGCGTCCACCAGTTCCATGACGATCAGGGGCCGGCCCTCGTCCTCCACCACGTCGTAGACGGTGACCGCCCCCGGGTGGTTGAGCCGGGCCGCCGCCCTCGCCTCCCGGAGGATGGCGTCGCGGACCGCGGCGCCCTCGCCCGCGCCCACGACCAGGGGGGACCGGATCTCCTTGACCGCCACGTCGCGCTGGAGGAGCTGGTCGCGGGCCCGCCACACCACGCCCGAAGCGCCGTGGCCGAGGATGTCGACCAGGGCGTAGCGACCGCCGAGGACCTGATCGGCGGCGCAGTCAGCGGCCATTCCTCGACGGTACCCGGTGTTCGCCGCGGCAACCCCCGCTCGTCGGGGCCACGGGGGGTGCCGAGTAACCTGGCCCATGGCCCGGTTCGGCGCGGTGGTCACCGCCATGGTCACTCCGTTCGACGTCGAGGGCTCCCTCGACCTCGACGGCGCGGCCGCGCTCGCCCGCTGGCTGGCCGATCACGGCAGCGACGGGCTGGTCGTGGCCGGCACCACCGGCGAGGGCTCGGTGCTCACCGACGGCGAGAAACTTGATCTGTGGCGAGCCGTCGCCGAGGCCGTCACCATCCCCGTCGTAGTGGGCGCCGGCAGCAACGACACCGCCCACTCGGCGGAGCTCACCCGCCAGGCGGCGGCGTGCGGGGCGGCCGGCGTCCTCGCCGTCACCCCCTATTACAACCGGCCGTCACAGTCCGGCATCGAGGCCCACTTCCGAGCGGTGGCGGCGGCTACTCCCCTGCCCGTCCTCGTCTACGACATCCCCGTTCGCACCGGGCGCAAGGTGTCCCACGACGTGCTCGTCCGGCTGGCCACCGAGGTGCCCAACATCGCCGGGGTAAAGGACGCCGCCTCCGACGTGGGCGCCTCTGCCCGCCTGGTGGCCGCCACCCCCGACAGCTTCGAGCTCTACAGCGGCAACGACGATCTCACCCTCGCCCTGCTGGCGGTGGGCGCAGTGGGGGTGGTCGGCGTGGCCACCCACTGGGCCGGGCCCCAGATGTCCGAAATGATCGCGGCCTTCGCCAAGGGAGACACCCAGCGGGCCCGGGAGGTCAACGCAACCTTGTTCGATTCCTTCGCTTTCGAGTCGAGCGACGCCGCTCCCAACCCGATCCCGGCCAAGGCCATGATGCGGGTGCTGGGGCTACCGGTGGGCGAGTGCCGGCTGCCGATGGGGCCCGCCCCGGCCGGCGTCGACGACCATGCCCGTCGGGTGCTGGCCGCCCTGGGCACCCGTTGACGGCCCCCGTCCCGGCCAACAGCTCCGTCCGGATCGTCTTCCTCGGCGGGCTGGGGGAGATCGGCCGCAACTGCGCCATCGTCGAGCAGGACGACCGCTTGATGATCCTCGACTGCGGGCTGATGTTCCCCGACGCGGAGATGCTCGGGATCGACCTGGTCCTACCCGACTTCACCTGGCTGCGGGAGAACGCCCACCGGGTCGAGGCCTGCATCATCACCCACGGCCACGAGGACCACATGGGTGGGCTCTCGTACCTGCTCCGCGACCTCTCCTTCCCGATCTACGGGTCGCACCTCACCCTGGGCCTGGCCCGCAACCGGATCGAGGAGGCCGGCCTCCTCCACCGCACCGAGCTGATCCCGGTGGTCGACGGCGAGCGGCGCCGGATCGGCCCCTTCGACTGCGAGTTCATCCCCGTCACCCACTCGGTTCCGCACGGCTTCGCCACCGCCTTCCACACCCCCCAGGGCGTGATCCTGCACTCGGGCGACTTCAAGATCGACCTCACCCCGGTCGACGGCCGGTGCACCGACCTGGCCCGCATCGGCGCCCTGGCCGCCGGTCCCGGCATCCGCCTGCTGCTGGCCGACTCCACCAACGCCGAGGAGCCGGGCCACACCGCCACCGAGATCTCGGTGGGCAAGGTCCTGCGCACCCTGTTCGCCGAGCACGCCGACAAACGCATCATCACCGCCTGCTTCGCCAGCCACATCCACCGGGTGCAGCAGATCGCCGACGCCGCGATAGCCAACGGGCGGGTGGTGGCCACGCTCGGCCGATCGATGGCCAAGAACGTGGCCCTGACCCGCCAGATGGGCCTGCTCACCATCCCCGACGCCTCCCTGGTCGACATCGAGCGCATCGGCGACTACGACCCCCGCCGGGTGTGCGTGATCTCCACCGGCTCCCAGGGCGAGCCCATGTCGGCCCTTTCCCTGATGGCCGCGGGGGAGAACAAGTGGCTCAAGGTGGGCGACGGCGACACGATCATCATCAGCGCCCATGCCATCCCCGGCAACGAGTACAGCGTGAACAAGGTGATCGACGGCCTCTACCGCCTCGGCGCCGAGGTGGTGCACTCGGGGCTGGCCGACGTCCACGTCACCGGCCACGCCAAGAGCGAGGAGCTCAAGACCCTCCTCAGCCTGGCCCAGCCCGCCCACTTCATCCCCGTGCACGGCGAGTTCCGCCACCTCACCCACCACGCCCGGCTGGCGATCGAGATGGGCGTGCCCGAGGACAACGTCCTGCTGGCCGAGGACGGCGACGTGGTCGAGCTCACCGACAACGGCATCGACTTCGTGGCGTCCGTGCCCGCCGGCTACCTCTACGTCGACGGCATCGTGGGCGACGTTGGCCACGGCGTGCTGCGCGACCGCCGGGTGCTCTCCGAGGAGGGCGTGATCGTGGTGGTGGTCACCGTCGACGTCAAGAGCGGGGAGCTGCTGGCCCGGCCCGAGATCATCACCAAGGGATGGGTCTTCGCCCCCGAGGCCGAGGCCCTGCTGGAGGAGGCCCGCCAGCGGGTGGTCGAGACGCTCGAGCAGGCGGCCCACGAGGGGTCCTCCGACATCGAGACGCTCAAGCGCCACGTCCGCCAGGCGGTGGGCCGGTTCGTGAACGAAAAGACCAAGCGGCGGCCTATGATCGTTCCCGTCGTCATGGAGGCGTGATGAGCGACTTCGAAGCAATGAGCAATGTAACCAAGGGTCCGATGACCCGGGACGAGCTGTCCGACGCGCTGAAGGCGATGGCCCCCGACGAGGGGGAGACGCTGTACATCGAGCGTCGGGGCGAGGACTACGCCTGGTCCGAGGGCAACGGCCTGGAGAACGCGGCCACCCTCCCCGACGCCTGGATCTCCTACACCGGGCGATGGCCGGCGCACGACGACGAGGCCTGGCGGGCCTTCTTCGCCGACCTCATCGCCGAGCTGGAGTCGATGACCGGCGACGCCGACCGCTGCCGCTGGCCGCTCGACGACCCCTGGTCCCACCACCATTAGGCCGGAGGGGGGCTGGCCCCCCTCCGGACCTCCCCCCGGCGGCGCCGGCGGCCGGCGGGAACCCCAGGCGTGATCCACTTGCTTCGCGGCGCTCCCTCGGCGTCCCACTCAGCGCGCGAAGGTGCTGGTGACGGGGTTACTCGTGTTCTTTTCGCTCCCCTTGCTGGGCGGAGGGGGCGTGGGTACACTGCCCGCACACCGCAGCCCGGGGGAGGCCTATGTCTGGAATTGCTGTCACGTTGACAGGTTGGTACGTCGGCTACATCATCGCCGCCGTTGTAATCGTGTTGGTGGTGTGTCTTGTGGCCATCATCCTGTCCCTCGTACGGCGTATCGGGCAGCAGGCGGCCGCTGTCGTCGACATCCTCGACGACGTTCGCAAGAACACCACGACGATCCCGGCGATCGCCACGCTCAACCAGGGGCTGCTCTCGGTCGTCGAGAAGGCCGCAACCGCCCGCAAGGCCCTAGGAGGGTAAGGATGATCATCGGACTCGCATCGGAACACGAGCTGTTCTGGTGGATCACGCTGGGGCTGGGGGCGGTCGTCATCTCGGCTGTCATCCTGCTCCTGTTCCTGCTCCTCCAGTACGTGAAGGACGTCAACAAGGGCGTTTCGGCCATCTGGGACATGGCCAGCCGGGTCGCAGCCCAGACGGTGTGCACCTGGATGCTCCCGACCACAGTCGAGATGTGCAAGGCGCTCCGCGAGGAGCTCGGCCTGCACGTCAAGCTGCTTACGCCGGCCGGAAAGTAGGGGGAGACTGACATGATCGCTCTGCAAGTCGTACTCACCTGCGTCGAGATCGTTCTCCTCGCCGGTGTCCTCGTCTACTTCCTCCGGGCCATCGACTCTGAGCTCGTCGAGGTCATCGCCAACCTGTCCAAGATCGCCAAGGGGGCCAAGGCGGTCGAGGACCACTGCGCCATCATCGGCCCCGGCGCCGACCAGGTGAACCGGATCCTGGGCGAGGCCGCTGGTGGCCTAACCCGGGCGTGCGAGCTGGCCGAGGGCCTGAGCGCATAACCCATCCAGTTTCGACGAGGACTCGTTCCTCGACCCAAGAGCGGCGCCGGTACCCACCGGCGCCGCTCTTGCGTTTCCAGCCCGGACCGGACACCCGATCCCGGCGTGCGGGCCCCGAGAACCGGCGACCGCCCGCCCAGGCTTCGTACCGGCCCGCTTCGGTTGCACCATCCCCTGGACGAGCCGCGGCCCACACGGGTCCGGTGGGAGACGAGCCGCGGATCGAGCCGTCGGGCGCTCCGCGGCCCACGCAAATCGAGGCGACTGTTACACGCCGCGGAACCAGCCGGTCCGCCGTTCCGCGGCCCATGCAGATCGGGTGACGATTGGTTCGCGCCCGTGGAACGAGCGGAGGGCACGCCGCGCCCGCCCCGATCCGGTGCACGGAACGCCCGTCCGGTCGGCCCACGGGCGCCCACAGGCCCCTCAGACGGCCCAGGAGGGCCGATGACCGCCGGAGGCATGTCCAGCCACCCTCTCCCGCCTCCCAGGCGTCTCCTGACCCCGGACGCGCCACTGCGCCGAGCATCGGCTCGGCGCAGCAGGGTGATCGACGTACGAGCGGAGGCCTCTAGCCTCCGGTGAGGGTCAGCGGCCGCGAGCCGCGGGCGACGGCGGCGGCCATCTTGGCCGGCCCCCGGAGCGACCGAAGCCACAGCCGGGGCCGGAGCGGCCCCGCCCCGGGGGCGAGCCGCGGGACGGGCAGGAGGCGCCCTTGTGGGGGGACGGCTTGCCGGCAGCCTTGGCCGCCAGGGCCGCGCCCACCAGCTCAAGCAGACCTGCGAGGTCGTCATCGATGGCCAGTACCTCGCCGGCGATGCCACCGACGACCCGGTTGACGGGGTCGGTCTGCTTCTTGATGCCGACGAGGGCGTCGAGCGATCACGTCGAGGGCGGAGGTGACCGTCTTCAGGCCGGATGCGATGGCGATGAGGTGGTAGGCGATGAGTAGAACGATCACGGCGACCACGATGAGCGTGGCCACAGTTTCGGGTCCCATGGAACTCCTTCTTGTTCTCGGGTTGCCGGAAAACTAACGGGGGCTACAGGGCCCGCAGAAGGGCTGCGCCGTACCTGCCGACCAGGCGGTGGGCCGCAGTGGCCAACTCCTGCGTCTTGACCAGCTTGGGCACTGCGTCGAGCCGCCTGCTGATGCCGCCGGCGCCAGCGATGATGTCGCCCGCAAGACCCTGGATCGTCTTGATGCGGCCCAGGACGCTGGCGGCGCTCTTGGCCACCACGATCCCGGCGAGCAACATGACGACGATGCCGACCCACCACAGAACCGTGCCATCTACCTTTTCCCCCTTGTCTCGGTCCACGGCCGGGATCCGTTGGCGCCAGTGCCGGTCGTGGAGACCGGGCGACGCCGCCGAAGCGGCCCTGCTGTACCTCATTTGCCAGCCGTCCCCCGAGGGAGCCAGCCAGTACCACATCGACCTCCGCACCCTCGTTCAGCGCGGATGCAGGGAGGACGGTAGACGGCGCAGGCCACACGTGTCGAGTGCCAACGCCAAGAAACCGTCCTCGACCCTCACTTTCCCCCCCGGAAAATGAAGAGGGCCGGCCCCGCGGCCGACCCCTTTCCGTTCCGATTTTCCACCGCCGGCTCCCCCCGGCCGGCGTGCAACTCAGGCGCGCTTCAGACCCTCGAGAGCTCCCCGGCCGGACTTCAGCAGCTGGCCCGCCATGGGCATGGCCCCGGCCATGGCGCCACTGAGGACCTTGGAGATCTCACCCGACGACGCCAGGCCGCGGGCGGTGGACTTCACACTGTTCAGGCTGCCGGCCCCCGATTTGGCACCGACGACCCAGCCGACGGCCACCCCGATCAGAACGCCCATTTCGAAACCTCCGTGGGTTCGTCGAATCCATCGAACTCATCTCCACCGTCGTCCGACGGTCCTCGCATCATCACCAGGCCCCGCATGGCGTTCTCCGCCTCGGCCGCGTCGATCTTCTGCATCGCGAACCCGACGTGGATCAGCACCCAGTCGCCCGGGACGACACCCTCCTCGATGAGGCCGGTGTTGATGTTGCGCTTTTCCCCACAGACATCGACGGTCGCCAAGCCGGGCTGCGCTTCGACCAGCTCGACAACCTTCCCGGGAATCCCGAGACACATGGCGGTTCCTCCTTTACGGGTTCGATCCGGCGGCGCGTAGAAGCTTCGAAGCGCGTCCCGAACCCCAACACGAAACAACCCCGACGTCGGCTTCGGCCGGCGAGGACCTTGCGTCCCCACCGGCCGCAGACGATGTCGGCAACAGCACTGCGGTGCACGAGTGACTCACGTCACCCGGGCACCGGACTCACATGTGGCGGATTCGGCGGTACCTAGCCATATCAGGCACGGACCGCAGGAACATGAACAGGAACCCCAGAACGAGCAGGGCGAGAATCACGAGTGCAACGATGCCAACAATGTTCACGTCAGCTCACATCTCCCGGATCTTGAGGTAGCGCTGGATGTCAGGCAGAGAGTTGACGACCATCCCTGCTACTACTGCAACCACCAGGCTCTTGACCAACTTACCGAGCATTTCAGCTCTCCTTTCCGGCAACGAGTGCCGACATCTCTTTCTGGACCAGTTCTCCCACCACCTGTACCGCCTTGTCAACAGCGACCGCAACTGCCGGAGAGAGCCCGATGCGCTCCTCCAGCTCGGCTGGTTCACAACCGACCACCAAGAGCCGCCTGACCTCCCCACCGAGGTCGGCCAGCAACGCCAACACTGCCAACGGGTGCATCTCGTGGGCGTCGACCTCGACCTCTCCCCGATCGAAATCGAGGTCGGGTTCGAAAAGATACACCGTTCCCGGCTCGTCGCCCCGGGGGAGTGCATCGAGAAGAATGACCAGGTCGTAGTCGTTGTCGCGGAGGTCGTAGGCCAGGTGCAGGCCCCGGATCCCGTAGTCGATCACCGACACGCCCTCGGGGAGTGGCTCGTGGCTCAGCCGCTGGGCGAGCTCGACGCCGAAGGCGTCGTCGGCCAGGAAGATGTTGCCGATGCCGGCCACCAGGATGTTGGGCCGCCTCACCGGGCCGCCCCCTTCGGGGGCCGCCCGGCTGAGCGGGGCGCTCCGTTCATTGGTTCGCTCGCCTGCGGCTCGCTCACTGGCTCAGCACCTCGACCTCGTGGATCCGGAAGTACCGGAAGCGCCCGATCCAGCTGGGCAGCTCGGTGGCCGCGGGGTCGTCGTCGACGGACACGGCCAGGTGGATGTCGCCGTCGATGTCGTGGAAGACGCCCTCCACGGTGGCGGTGAGGCCCCGCAGGAACATGTCCTGGGCGTCGGAGCGGTTGCCGGGATGGAGGCGCACCTTGGCGCCCTTGCCCACCTCGACGCCGCTCAGCTTGGTGGTGTCCTCGAACGGCTTGTAGCGGGCGTCGGTCTCGGCGTCGAGGCGGACGTTGCCGATGAGCCCGTCGGCGTCGGTGCTGAACGTGGGAAAGTCGTCGTCCCCCCCGAACTCGCCCCCCCAAAGTCGCCGAAGTCGGAGCCGAACGGGGCCATGTCGCCCGTGCCCACCCCGGAGTCGACGTCGTCGTCCTCGTCGTCCTCGTCATCGTCGTCATCGTCGTCGAGGA
>CAWDDV010000007.1:0-56317 GCA_963801205.1 uncultured Acidimicrobiia bacterium | reverse complement strand
CCGTCGCCCGCTCCAGATGAATGTCCTAGTCACAGCGTTGGCGACCACGCACTCAAGCCCGGTGTCTGGGTGCATTTCGGTGCAGAACCCGTTCGCAACGGCAACGCTTCGGCCCATGCCGGCAGACATCGACGACGATGGACATCGTTCGTCCCGGCCCGCGGATCGCGAAGCCGCAGATCACCTCGAGGCGATTCTCCGGCCGGTCCGATGACGGCTGCCGCCGGTGGCCACCATCTCGGGATGCGCTACCGAGGACGGCGTGACCACCGCGGTGAAGACCAGTCGTGTTGACTGCGTCGGCGACGAGGGACGCTGCATCTCTGTCCGCCGCATCGGACCCGGCGGCGAGCGCGTGGTGCGCTCCTCGGACGCGGCTGAAACGTGCTGGTCAGTGAGACGGTGTCGAACAAAACCTCCCCCGCCGATCCTGCCTGCAGGTAATCATTGTCTGATCACGACGAGGGTTTCCGCCCGAGAGACGGCAACACCCAGGGCCCGCTGCATGGTCAGCGGGTCGAGCGAGCCGAAGGTCTCGTCGAGAAGCACGAGCCTGGAGTCCTGGAGGAGGGCCCGACCGAGGAACACCAGGCTGCGTTCTCCGTGGGAAAGCTGCCAACCGGTGTCGCCCACCATCTGCTGAAGGCCGCTGGGCATCTTCGCCAACATCGGTCCAAGGCCGAGGGCCACACACAGCTCGTGCACCTCTTGGATGTCGCCCGGTCCGGGAGGCCACCGCCGGCCCACGAGCAGATTGAAGAGCAGGGGCCCCAGCAGGACATGGTTCTCGTGGAACTGGGGCGACATCACCACCGCCTGTCGCCACGCCGCCACTCCCACCGATTGGTGGTCGGCGCCGTCGAGCACCAGCCGGCCGCCCGTCGGTTGGCGAAGCCCCGACAACAGCGCCGCGAGCGTGGATTTCCCGCTGCCCGACGCACCTTCGAGAACCAGCCGGTCCCCGCGCTGGATGCGCAGAGAGCAGCCGGACAAAGCCGGTGCAACCCGCCCGTCATAGCTGTAAGCGAGGTTCTCCGTCTCGACCAGAGCGGACGGCGCGCCGGCCGGACCCGTCGATGCCACGTCGGACGAGGGTTCCTCACCTCGGGTGCGAGCGGCCGCATCGAACAAGGGAGCCACCTGCGACCAGGCGACCACGGCGTCCGCCACCTGGGCGAGACCGCTGACCAGCCGGCTGAGCGCGCTCAGCGCCAGCAGGATGCCGCCGGCGCCCACGGCCACGTCCTCCGACGACGCTCCTCCCGCCACCTCGATGCCGAGCCCCACGAGGGCGACGACGACCCAGCCGCGGGGCGCCAGTGCCAGCAGTGCGCTCAGCCACCGGTCCATGTTCTCGCCGAGGGCGGCGTAGCCGGCGAGCCGGTCTTCCTCCCCCTCGTGCCACCTCTCGGGTGCCTGCTGGGCGATCCGGGTGCGGTGGCCGACCATCTTCTCGATGAGGTCATGGGTGATGACCATCCGGGCGGCGGCCCAGGCCCGGCGGCGCTGCACGTAGCGGGAGGCGGCAGCCAGTGTCAGTCCCACACAGATCACCAGGAGAGTCGCAAGCACGACTCCCGGACCGGCCGCGAGCACAACCACCGCCATCGCCAACTCCACAGCCGCGAGGACGCCCAGCAGACCGCCGCCGATGGCCAGATCCTCGACGGCCTCGGCCTCGAGTGAGCGGCCGAGGAGCTGGCCGGCGCCCTCCCGGCGTATGTCGTCGGCTCGCAGGCGGAGCGTGCCGTGGAGGAGGCGTCGGCGCAGGAGCCAGCCGGCGCCGATGGCGACTTTGGCCTGCAGCCGGGTGGCCACCACCCGCGCCGGGACAGTCGCGGCCAGCAGCGCCGCCCACCCCAACAGGGTGCCGCCCTCGATGCGGCCGGTGAAGGCGGCGCGGCCCAGTACCGCCCACGACCAGAGAAAGAACACGTACTCGGCGGCATGGGCGCCGAGGAGAGCCGCCAGCCGTCCCGGCAGACCCGCCCGGCGACACTGCCCCCAGAAGCTCGTCCCCGGTGAGGACCGGACGAGCCACCCCGGCGGAGTCGAGTCCCCGTCGCGGCCGGTGAGAAGCTCGACCAGCTCGCGTGTGGGCACGGCAACGGGCGCGCCTCCCGGCCCCGCGACCACGGCCCGCCGCCGCCCGGCCGAGGCCACCGCGGCCACGCCGTCCTGTCCGGCGATCACGAACAGGGCGGGGGCCATGGACCTCAGCAGCCGGCCGGTGGCGTCCCGGCCCCAGCCCCCGGGCACAGTCTGGAGGTCGAGCCCGAGCGAGGACGCCGTGACGGCCAGCCCACCGCTCCCCCCGCTGGCGCCCGAGCCCCGAAGGGGGCCGTCGGCCACCTCCGACAATCCGGCCGCCGACGCCAGCGCAGCCAGCGCCGCCGGCAGCTGGCTCCTGGTCCACAGGAGCTCAGGCGTCACGGGCCCACCTCCGCCGCGGTGAGACGTCCCCGCTCCAGCTGCAGGCTCCGCCATGACGGGCCTTCGAAGGCCGCTCCCGCCTCCGACTCGGCATCGAGGAGGGCCCGGTACCGCGACCCGTCACGGGCGGCGAGGGCCTCGGGGTTGCCGTCCTCGATCACCCGCCCGGCGTCGATCACCAGCACCCGTTCGAAGCCGAGCGTGTCGGCGACGTCGTGGGTGACCAGGATGAATGTCGCCCCCGGCCACCAGCCCCCGGACCGTTCCAGGAGCGAGCGGCGCTGGGCGCGGTCGAGGCCCCGAAAGGGCTCGTCGAGGATCGCCAGGCGGACGTCGCCGCGCATCCGGGCCCGACCGAGCCGCACCCGCTGGGCCTCCCCACCGGAGAGCAGGCCGCCCCCCTCGCCCAGCACCTCGTCCATGCCTTCGGGGAGGCGTGCGATGACCGACTCCAGGTCCACGTCGGCCGCGGCGGTAGTGACATCGACAGAGGCGCCCGCCGCGCCGTAGGTGAGGTTGTCGGCGAGGGAACTGTTCCAGATGGCCACCGAGGGATCGACCCAAGCCGTGTGGCGCCGCAGGTGGGCGAGCCCGGAGGCGTCGACGGGGACGCCGTCGGCCAGCAGGCGGCCCCCCGCCGGGCGGTGCCAGCCGAGCAGCAATCCGACCAGGCTCGACTTCCCGGCACCGGACGAGCCCACCACGGCCACCCGGCTCCCGGCGGGAAGGTGCAGATCGACGTCGGCGAGGATGGTCTGGCCCGCGGCCACCACGCTCACGCCCTCCATCCGGATGTCGACGCCCGCGGGCGAGGGGCCTTCGGCCGGGACTGCCGTCGCCATCGGCTCCTCGGGCGAGGAGAGGGGTTCGAGGAACCGCAGGGTGGTGTTGCGGTAGGAGGGGTACTGGCGGGCGAGGACGCCGATTCGCTGGCCGAGCATGGGCAGGCTGAGCGCCCAGTAGGCCAACAGCAGGAAGGTGGCCGGCTCGGCCACCCGGTCGCGGGCGCCGACCACGAGCCAGGCGGCCAGGCCCACGCCGAGCGCGCCCTGGACGGCCTCGGCGGTCACGACGGTGCGGGCCACGCCCCGGGCCGCCGAGCGCCACTCTTCCAGGAGCCGACCGTGCTCAGCCTCCACCACCGCCTCCGCGGAGTGGGCCTGCAGCGCCACCAAGCCGAGCAAGCCGTCGAGGTAGAAGCGGGCGGTGGCACCGCTGTGGTTGCGCAGGCAGAGGTCGCGTTCGACCAGTGCCGGCTGGATGGCCAGGGCCGCGCCGACGGCTACGGCGGCGGCCAGCATTGCGGGGAGGGCGCTCGTCGGGTTCACCCAGGCGATGGCGACGGTGAGGGCCACCACTTCGGCCGACGCCCGGACCAGCTCCGCACCGACGAGGGGCAGCTGGCGCAGGTAGTGGAGGCGATGGGCGCGCTCGCCGAGGTCGGACACCGGGCGGCTGCGGAAGTAGGGGTCGGGCAGGCGGGGCAGGCGGCGGAGCAGCGAGCCCCCGAGGTGGCTCTCGAGGCCGCGGCCGAGGCCGAGGGCGGCCGATGCCAGCCACCCCTCGAGCACGAGCAGGCCGACGGCCAGCGCGAGGAGCACGGCGACGCTGCGGCTGGCGCCGGTGTCGGCGGCCCGCACCAGGTTCCGCACGAGGAGGGCCTCGCCGATGGTGCCTGCCGCCGCCACCGCCGCGGCCACGGCCACGGCCGCCGGGCGCAGACCTCCCACGGTGCGCAACAGGCTCACGAGCAGCTTCGCCGGCTTGGGCCGGGGCTCCTCCAGCGCGGCACGGAGGTCGGGAGGCAGTCGATCGAGGGAAACGGGGTCCTCGGCGACACCGGTCACCCGGACCAGCACCGCCCCCCGGACGACCACGTCGCCGTCGGCGTTCGTCCCCGGTCCGGCAAACCAATGGTCGTGCGGGATCCCGTCGCGCTCCTCGCCGGTGCTCATGCGCTCCACCACGGGCACGGCATCCACACCATCGACGTCCGCAGTGGCCGTGGCCATCCGAACCGCGGCATCGAGTGCGGCCAGGCCCTGCCAACCATCCTCGGCCTGGGCCCGCTCGACGAGTGTGCGGACGGCCTCCGGGCTGGCACCCAAGGCACCGATCCGAGCGGACAAGGGCCGAATGAAGTCGTCGGAGCGGGACCACTCCTCATATGCCTCGGCGGGAACGGGGAACTCGTGGACGTAGACGTCGCGCAGGAAGCGCTCGGCCCGAACCCAGCGCCGGCCGACGGCGGGATCCATGACCTGGAGGTAGCGACCATGGCGCCGCCAGGCCACGACGAAATGGGTCAGGCCGCTGGGGTGACGGATGACGACCAGGGCGGGTAGAGCGCCGCTCTGGTCGAGGGGGAGGTGGTCCACCGGCATCATCACCTGCTCGGCGTCGAGGCCGAGGGCGCAGGCGATGTCCTCCAGGGCATCGATGGAGGTTCCGTCGACCTCGGTCTGGCACGCCTCCCGCAGCCGGCCGTAGCTGGCGTGCACGCCGAAGCCGTCGAGCAGGCAGGTGAGCGCGGCCGGGCCGCAGTCCATCGCCGAGGTCTGAACCACCTGGGGAGCGAAGAACCGCCGGCTTCTCATGCTCAGCCCGACCGCCGGCGCAGGTCGGCCAGGTTGGCCGCAGTCGCCTCCGTCGTCGGATGCCCCGCACCGAGAGTGGCCTGGAGCACGGGGAGGGCGTCGACCAGGAGGGCCTCGGCCTCACCCGCCCGGCCCTCGTCGGCCAGGAGCACGGCCAGGTTGTTGGCCATGGTCGCGACTTCGAAGTGGGCCGGGCCGAGCACCCTGTTCTTGATGGCCAGTGCCCGGCGGTAGAGCATCTCGGCCTCTACCACCTCACCCCGGCGGGCGAGAAGCACGGCCAGGTTGCCGGCGTTGACGGCCACCTCGAAGTGCTCGGGCCCGAACTGCTCCTCGAAACCGGTGATCGCCGTCCGAAAGAGCACTTCCGCCTCCGCCTCGTTCCCCCGGGCGTCCAGGATGGACCCGAGCTGGGCGCTGTCGGCCACGGTATCGGGATGGTTGGGTCCGAGCGCAGCGGTGCGCACCTCGACCGATCGCCGGGCCCAGGGCTCGGCCTCTGCGTAGTGGCCACGGGAGTGCTCCAGCCCGGCCAGGTTGTGGAACAGGCTGGCCACCGCGGGGTCGTCGGGCCCCAGGGTGCTCTCGATGACGGCGAGGACCCTCCGGTAGAGCGCCTCCGCCTCGTCGAAGCGGCCCATGTACTTGTAGAGGATGCCGAGCTCGTTCTCGGTGGCGGTGGTGTCAGGGTCCGCCGGCGCCAAGCGCGCCGCGGGCAAGCGCCAGGGCGGCGTGCAGGTGGTCCTCGGCCTCCGGGTGGCGCCCCTGCCGGCGCAGGACGTGGGCCAGCCCGCGGATCGACTGGACCCGTAGGCGATCGAGCACCTCTTCGCCGTCGGGGAAATCGCCCACGATCGCCACCGCCCGGCGGCTGAGGGCCTCGGCTTCGGCCAGGTCATCGGCGTCGACGCGAAGGGTGGAGAGGAGGTTGGCCACGTTGGCCACGTCCGGGTCATCAGCACCGGCGTGGGTCTCGAACAGCTCGAGCGCCCGGCGGGCGGCCGCCTCGGCCTCGACGCGCCGGTGGCGCTCCCGCAGGTCGAGGGCCTGCTGATGGAGCGCCACGGCGTCGTCGAGCGGATCCTCGGGCGGCTGTCGCATTCGAGACCGAGTGTGCTCTACCGGGTGCGCACCCGCAGGCCCTTGGCCTCGCTGTGGTTCAGTTTGGCGCCGCCGGCCTTGACCGAGCTGCGCACCCGCAGGCCCTTGGCCTCGCTGTGCTGGATGACCAGGCCCGGGCTCGCCGGCCTTGACCGAGGTGCGCACCCGCAGGCCCTTGGCCTCGCTGTGGTTCCACTTGATATCGCCGGCCTTGACCGAGGTGCGCACCCGCAGGCCCTTGGCCTCGCTGTGTGTTCCACTTGATATCGCCGGCCTTGACCGAGGTGCGCACCCGCAGGCCCTTGGCCTCGCTGTGGTTCCACTTGATCTCGCCGGCCTTGACGTCCGTCCTCACCTTCAGTGCCTTCGCCATTGGACTTCCCTCTCGCTCACTCGTCTCGATGTCGGTTCGGGTGGTGGGGTTCTCGGTGTCGTTGATCATGGTCCTACTCTGTGCCTTCCGGGCCACCCGGCGCGAGAGCGGTCACCACTCCACTTTGACCGAACCACCACCACCAGCCGGCTCCCGGCCACCCCCTCCGTGGTCGCCAGGGAGGGTTTCGTGCATACGAGGTGGTCTCCGGCGGCGTGTGCGAGCAGGCCGTGGCGTGGTTGACTGACGCTGGGAACAGCGCGGGTTCCGCGGCGAGCAAGGGGAGTGAGCAGCATGGCAGGAGACGGCGGCGCCGTCCTCGTCGTCGACGACGACAGGATCAACCGGGCCCTGCTGTCCAGGCTGCTCGAGCAGCAGGGCTACCGGCCCCGTTCCGCGGTCAACGGCAGGGAGGCCCTCACCGCTCTCGGTGAGGAGCCCTTCGACGCGGTGCTGCTCGACATCGTCATGCCCGAGGTCGACGGCTTGGAGGTGCTGCGGGCTCTCAAGGGCGATCCCCGCCTGTGGCACATCCCGGTGATCGTGATCTCAGGCGTGGAGGACACCGAGAGCATCGTCTCCTGTCTGGAATGGGCGCCGACGACTACGTGCAGAAGCCCTTCGACCCGGTGCTGTTGCGAGCCCGGCTCAACGCCTGCCTCGCCCGCCGCCAGTTCCACGTCCTCGAGGTGGCGTATCAGAAGGTGGTGCAGGAGCAGGCGGCAGAGCTCGATGAACTCAAGCGGGACGTCGTCGGTGGCCCGTGGGCGTCCCCCGCCCGCAGGGCTCCCGTCGCAGTGCTGGCGGTCGGCCTCGCCGGCGTCGACGATTTCGCCGCCGCAGCCGGACCGGCGGCTGCGATCGCCGTGGTCGGTTCGTTCCAGGCCGGGGTGGGTGCGTTGGCGAGCCGTTTCGACGGTGCGGTGAGCGCCCGGGCGGCCGACGCGCTCACCGTGGTTTTCGGAGCCCGGCCCGGCCCCGACCCGGCTGCTGCAGGACTGGGGATGGCGGCCGCCCTCCCCCAGGAGATGGTGGCGCTGCTGCCCGGCTCGGACGACGGCCACCCAGTGAGGCCCACTTGGGCCGCCGGTCTCGCGCTGGGCGACGCCATCGTCGGGACGCTCGGCGCCGGCGCGGCCAATGGTGTGGCCGCCGTCGGCCACGTCGTCGACCGGGCGTCCGGCCTGCGCGACCTCGGGCGAGGCGAGGGGGTGCTCCTCGACGAAGCGGCGTTCGTCGCCATCCAGGGCCTGGGTGGTCCCGACGGCCTCGAAGCCGAGTTGTGGACGGAGGCGGGCGAGACCACGCCGCCGGTCTACCAGTTGCGACGGCCCCGAATCCGGGGGGAAGCGTCGCCGGGGCCCGGACCTCTCATCACCGGCTGAGATGGCGACGACGGCGGCCCCGGTCAGTGGCATCTGGTCGCTCGTAGGCCGCGCCGGAGAACTTCGTCTCCTGAACGGGCTGCTGGCCGAGCCCGCGGCCAAGGGACTGGTGCTGGCCGGGCCGGCGGGGGTGGGCAAGACCAGACTGGCGACGGAGTGCGTACGGCAGGCGGAGCGGCTGGGGCTGCCAACGGCCGAGGTCTGCGCCAGCCGAGCGGCGGCGGGCCTGCCGTTCGGTGCCGTCGCTCCCCTTCTGCCCGTCGGCGGCTGGCCCGAGCCGGGCTCCGGCGGCGGGATCGACCGGGCCGACCTCCTGCGCCGATTCGCCGCCGCCCTGTCGGAGCGGGCCGCAGGGAGGCGCCTCGTGCTCCTCGTCGACGACGCCCACCTCCTCGATGACGCCTCGGCCACCCTCATCTACCAGGTGGCGTCGAGCGGGACCACCCTTCTCCTGGTCACCGTCCGCACCGGCGAGCGGGCCCCCGACCCCGTGCTGGCGCTGTGGAAGGACGGGCTGCTCGGGTCGGCTGGAGCTCGACGGCCTCGACGGACAGGCCGTCCAGGAGCTGCTCACCGATGCCCTCGGCGGTCCGGTCGACCCGGCCACCGTCGTGCGCGTCGCGGCCCGGTGTCAGGGCAACGTGCTGTTCCTGCGCGAGCTCGTCCTCGGGGCCGTCGAGACCGGTGCCCTGGCGTGCGACCGCGGCCTGTGGCGCCTCGTCGGACCCCTCGCCGCCTCCGGGCGACTGGTCGAGCTGGTGGAGGCCCGGCTGGGTGGCCTCGGCGATGCCGAGCGCGGCCTCCTCGAGGCGGTGGCCCTCAGTGATCCGCTCTCGACGGCGGAGCTCACCGGGGTGGCCGACGTGGCGGTGGCCGAATCGCTCGAGCGGGCCGGGCTGTTGGTGAGCGGCATGGACGGCCGGCGCCTGGAGTTCCGCTTGGCCCATCCGCTCCACGGGGAGGTGCTACGTCAGCGGATGTCGGCGCTGCGACGCCGGGGCCTCGCCGCGGCCTTGGCCGGCGTGGTGGAGGCCGTCGGTGCCCGGCGCGCCGACGACCAGCTGCGAGTCGCGACGTGGCGCCTCGACGGCGGCGGCGCCGGCCCGGACCTGCTCCTCGCGGCGGCGGCGACGGCCCAGCGGCGCTACGACTTCGCCCTGGCGGAGCGATTGGTGCGGGCCGCCCTCCAGCAGGGCGGGGGGCAACCGGCGGCGGTGCTGGCCGCCCAGCTGGCCAGCCTTTCGGGCCGCTGCGGCCAGGCCGAGACCGATCTGGCGGCGCTAGCCGAGTTCGCCACGTCAGACGCCGAACGCGGCGCCATAACTATTGCCCGCCTCGACAATCTGCGGCTGGCGGGCCGCTTCAGCGACGCATTGGCGCTGGCCGCGGCGTCCGACTCGGAGATCGCGGACCGGAGCTGGCGGGACGAGATCGCCGCCCGGCGGGCCGCACTCCTGCTGGATACCGAGGGCCCGGCGGTCGCCGCCGACGCACTGGCCGAGGTGGGCGGCGCCACGGAGGTCGGAGGGCTGGCCTGCCTGGTGTGGGCGCTGACCCTGGTCCGCACCGGTCGCCTGGAGGCGGCGGGCGAGGCCGCCACCCGCGGCCAGAACGCCCCCGCCGGCCCCGGCCAGACACCACCCCATCGGCCTGCAGGCGTCCTGGCCCTCGCCCGCTGCGACGCATTGGCCCACCGCGGGTTCCTCGAGGAGGCGGAGGCCATCGCCGCCCTCGAGCACCGCCAGGCTGTCGCCGAGGGTTCCGTCGACTCCCAGGCCTACGCCGCCTGGCAGCTGGCCAAGGTGCTCCTCGCCCAGGGCCGGGCCGAGGCCGCCGCCCACCATGGCCGGGAGGCCGCCGCGCTGCTACGCCATCTCGGCCGCACGCTGCTGGTGCGGGACTGTCTCGTCCCCCTCGCCACCGCGGAAGCGCTCCTGGGACGGGCACGCGCGGCCACCGAGGTGTTGAACGAGCTCGACGACCTCGGCCTGGCCACCTCCCACTGGACCGGTGCCGATCTGCTCGGCGCCCGGGCCTGGACCGCTGTTGCCGGCGGAGACATCCCCGGCGCCAGAAAGCTCCTCGAGGAGGCGGCTACATTCGCCGGCCCCATCGGTGACCGCATCGGCGAGGCGGCGGCCCTCCACGATCTGGCCCGCCTCGGCTTCGCCCGTGAGGTCGTGGAGCGACTGCGGACGGTCGCCGGCGACATTGACGGTGACCTGGCCGCGGCCCGCTTCGCCCACGCCGCGGCCCTGGCCGGCAACGATGGCACCGCCCTGGAAGCGGTATCGGTGGCCTTCGAGACGACCGGTGCCTGGCTGCTGGCCGCCGAGGCCGCGGCCGACGCCGCCGCCGTGTGGCAGCGAAACGGTGACGAGCGGCGGTCGGCGGGCGCCCAGCGCAGGAGCGCCAGCTTGGCGGGCCGCTGCGAGGGGGCCACCACCCCGGCGCTGCAAGGCGTGGCCACCAGAGGCCGACTGACGCCCGCCGAGCGCCAGGTCGCACTCCTCGCCGCCGCCGGTCGACCGAACCGGGAGATCGCAGCGGCGCTCTTCCTGTCGCTGCGCACGGTGGAGAACCGCCTCCACCGCATCTACGAGAAGCTCGGAATCTCCGGGCGGGCCGAGCTTGCCTCCGCCCTGGAACCATGAGCACCACGAAAGGGTTCGACCATGGACGACCGTGAACCTCCCGCACCGACGGCGCGCCCGGCGTTCAGCGCGGTACGCGTCCCGGAGCCGTTCGCCCCCATCTTCGAGAAGGCCCAGGAATACGTCCACCGCTACTTCGAGGAGCGCCGATTCGACCCGTCGCAGGGCACCATCGAGATCTTCGGGCAGCGATACATGCTCGTGCGGGCCGGGGCCATGTCGGTCGAGTTCTTCGACCAGATCATGCGGCTCTACGAGGACAAGGGCGAGGAGGAGGCGCTGGCCGTGGCCCGCAGCATGCTGTTCGACATCGCCCACGCCATCGGCGCATCGGACGCCCGGAACTTCCACACCCGGATGTCGCTGGAGGACCCGATCGAGAAGCTGTCGGCGGGGCCGGTGCACTTCGCCTACTCCGGATGGGCGTTCGTCGACATCTCGCCCGAGAGCCGGCCCTCGCCCGACGAGAACTTCTATCTTCTCTACGACCACCCCTACTCCTTCGAGTCCGACTCCTGGCTCAAGGCGGGGAAGAAGGTCGACTTCCCGGTGTGCGTCATGAACGCCGGGTACTCCTCGGGCTGGTGCGCCGAGTCGTTCGGCCTGACCCTCGTGGCATCGGAGATCCTCTGCAAGGCGAAGGGCGACGAGTGGTGCCGGTTCATCATGGCCCCCCCCGACCGCATCGAGAGTCACATCGGCGACTACCTGCAGAGAGAACCGCAGATCGCCCGCAAAGTGACGAGCTATGAGATTCCCGGTTTCTTCACCCGCAAGCAGGCCGAGGATGAGCTGCGGGCGGCGAAGGAGGCGGCCGAGGAGGCGGCACGGGCCAAGGCCGCGTTCCTGGCCAACATGAGCCACGAGATCCGCACGCCCATGAACGCGGTCATCGGGATGACCAGCCTGCTCCAGGACACCGCCCTTGATGCCGATCAGCGGGAGTTCGTCGAGACCATCCGCACGAGCGGCGAGCATCTGCTCGGCGTCATCAACGACATCCTCGACTTCTCCAAGATCGAGGCCGGCAAGCTGCAGCTGGAGCCGGCCCCCTTTCATCTGCGCACCTGCATCGAGGACGCCCTCGAGCTGGTCGCCGTCCAGGCCATGGAGCACGACCTGGAACTGGCGTACGAGATCGACGACGGCGTGCCCGAGGCCGTCCTCGCCGACGCCGGCCGCCTGCGCCAGATCCTTGCCAACCTGCTAGCGAACGCGGTCAAGTTCACGACCGCGGGCGAGGTCGTGGTGCGGGTCACGGCCCGGCCCCTGGAGGATGGGCGCCACGAACTGGCCTTCGGGGTGCGGGACACGGGTATCGGCTTGGCGCCCGGCGCCGCGGCGCGCCTCTTCGCCCCCTTCACCCAGGTCGACGCGTCCACCACCCGCGTCTACGGCGGCACCGGGCTCGGCCTGGCCATCTCCCGGCGACTGTGCGAGCTCATGGAAGGCCGGATCTGGGTCGAGTCGGAACCGGGCCGCGGCTCCACCTTCACGTTCTCCATCCGGGCGTCGGAGGCGGCGATGACCCAGCCGAACCCCGACCTCACGCCTCGGCTGGAGGGCCTGCGGGTCCTGGTCGTCGACGACAACGCCACCAACCGGCGCATCCTGTCGTTGCTGGCGAGCAAGTGGGGCATGGCCGCCCGCGAAACCGCGTCGCCTGCGGACGCGCTGGGATGGGTGGAGGAGGGCGAGCCCTTCGACCTTGCCCTCCTCGACTACCAGATGCCGGGCATGGATGGCGTCGAGCTGGCGGAGGCGCTCCGGCTCCTGCGGGCACCCGAAGACCTGCGCCTGGTGCTGCTGACCTCGATGGGTTCGGGCCACGACCTCCGCACCAGCGGCGCCGACTTCGCAGCCACGTTGACCAAGCCTCTCAAGCAGTCCCAGCTCTACAACACACTCGTCCGGGTCATGGCCGATCAGCCTGCGCCGGCATCGGTTGCGAAACCGTCGGCCGTGTTCGACCCGGACATGGCCGACGCGCCACCCGCTGCGGATCCTCCTCGCCGAGGACAACCAGATCAACCTGAGGCTCTCCCTGCACCTGCTCGGGAAGTTCGGTTACCGGGCCGACGTGGCCGGGAACGGGGCGGAAGCCCTGGCGGCGGTCGAGCGCCAGCACTACGACGTGGTGCTCATGGACGTCCAGATGCCGGTGATGGACGGGTGCGAGGCGACCCGGCAGATACGGCGCCGCTGGCCGGAGGTGCCCCGAATCGTGGCCCTCACCGCCAACGCCATGGACGGCGACCGGGAGGAGTGCCTGGCCGCCGGGATGAACGACTATCTCGGCAAACCCATCAGCCCGGAGGAGCTAGCCGCCGCCCTGCGCCGAACGCCGACGCGAGCGGCTGGACCGCCCTCCGGCACCGACGACCTGGTGACGGAGGACCGATCCGCAGAACGTGGTGGGACTCCTCACATGGCCGTTGATCGCCTCCTCGCCATGCTCGGCGAGGAGGCGCCGGCGCTCTTCCCCGGTCTGGTCCGCGATTTTCTGGAGGACGGGTCGCGGCTGGTGGAAACCATCCGGCGCAGTCTCGAGGACCACCGCCCCGAGGAACTGCAACGAGCGGCGCACACCTTGAAGTCGACGGCGTTGAACTTCGGAGCCGACGCCCTCGCCCGCCACTGTAGGAAGATCGAGAAGCTGGCCAGGGCAGGCGAGATGGAGTCGGCACGGGACCACGGGCCCGCCCTTGATGCAGAATTCCGGGCGGTACAGGCCGAGTGCGACGAAATGCTCGAGGGCTACGCCCGGGGGGAGCGCGCCGGACCATCCGGGTGACCAGCACTGGCGTCCAATGGAGGTCAGCACCGCGTTGGGATGCTGGGATCTACCTTGAGACTCGAGATCGAGCGCGCAACGCAGCGCACTAGAAATGGGCCTGACCTGCACTTTCTCGGAATTGCCGCAGGTCAGCGACGAGCCATAATCGACTTTTTCCCAAGCTGAGAACGCGGGTTCGATTCCCGTCGCCCGCTCTCCGCATCGACGCAGGTCAGGGTCATCCGGGGTACGCGCAACTGGGTATGCCTCGGGCTCGCTCGGTGCACGTCTGCCTCGGCCGACGAGTGCCCGAGGCGGTGCATGATCTCCTTCACTCCGGCGCCGGTGGCGGCTGTGAGCGTCAGGGCCCAGCATGCGGGCGTCCCGGGCGTCAGGTGCCGGGAACCGCCAGTTCGACGGTGACCTCGGGGAAGTTGCCGCGGAGGACGAGGGTGGCGGGCTGCCCCCTGATGTAGGAGAGCTCCCTGTCCGTCTCGTCGCCGGGGGGGAGGTTGGAGTCGATGTCGGCGCCGCCATCGAGGCCGTGGACGTCGTCGCCCCGGCGCAGGCCGAGGCCGGCGTCGTGGCCCAGGGTCTTGTTGAGGTCGAAGCCGACACCGGGCGCACCCGGGCCCATGCCCTCCGCCTCCAGGATCTGGGCGGTGGCGAAGCCGACGTTCGTCCACTCCACCCGCAGCAGCCGATTGCGGTCGAACACGCCGGGCCCGGTGGAGAAGGAGCGGGCCTGGAGGACGGTGTCGACGACCGGCCACACGTCGACCCACACCTGACGGGCGTCGCCGACCTGGGCCGTCAGCGACCATTGCCGCCCGTCGAAAGTGGCCGAGGCATCGATGCCCATGCCCTCGACCGCCCCCACCAGGCCGTCCCACGACCGATCGAGGGCGGTCGTCCGGGCCCGCCCGGCCACCGCCACCTCGCCCGCGCCCGCAGCCCGTATTGACATGCCCGGGCGGGCGGACAGGGTGGCGAGTATCGGCGTGTCCTCGGGGCGCTCGCACTCGCCGGGGGCGAGGGGGATCGTCGGCTCGATGGTGACTGCGGGAACGGTCCAGCACGACCCCGCCAACGTCGTCCCCGGCGGCAGGACGAGCTCGGCCGCAGCCCGGCCGTCGTGGGCGAAGAACGAGCCCCGGGCGACCACGGGTCCCGTGGCTCCGGCCACGAGCTCGACAAAGCCGAAGCGGGCCACGATCTCGTCGCCGGCGGTCTCGATTGAGCGGATCCCGTCGGTGTCGAGGTCGCCGTCGGTGGCCACGGCCGGCACGGACACGTCGCCGTCGGCTTCCAGCCGGAACTCCTCGTCCGGGTACCACCGCTCGCCGTTGGGCAGTCGGAGCATCGGGCCCGTATTCGGCCCGTCCGGATCGCGGCGGCCGAGGCCGAGGGTCGCCCCCCGGAGCCCGCCCGTCACGGTGGCGGCCATGGTCAGGGTCATTCGGGGCCCGTCCCCTTCGAGCGAGGCCGACCAGGGTCCGGTAGGCGTCACCCGCTCCGGCCAGGGCCGGCCGACGATGTCGCCCACCGGCACGTCGTCGGCCGCGCCCGCGCCGGTGACCGACCGGGGCGACGACGAGCAGCCGGCCAGCACCATCACGCAGGCCACCACCACCGCGCTCGTCCGTGACGAAGGCCCTCGCCGACTCACCAGGGCCTTCGACCGCTGCACGGGATGCCCGGTTACGGCTGACCGTCGATAGAGCGAGGCCACGGCTAAGTACTTCGGATCATTCCGACCGGCGCTTGCGAGGCGGGGTGCAGGTACCTCACTGACAGGCTTGGACGAGTTCCGCGATCTTGCGCTGGAGGCTGGGCGACAGCTCGTCGGCGGCCAGGTCCTCCAGGGTCAACCCGTTGACCACCACCGACCCGAAGCACTTCGCCTGCTCGGCCGTGGCGCCCCCCTCAGGGCTGTCGACCGGGAGCGGCCCACGGTCGGCGATGTACTCGAAGGCGTCGAGGATCTGCTCCTCGGTGGTGGGCGGCTTGGAGAAGGCGGCGTCGACCGACCGGCCCTTGGACGCCTTCAGCACCGCCAGGAAGGCGTCGCCCAGGGCGTAGGGGGAGGCGAAGAGCGACGTGAGGGCGGTGGGGATGTCGGCGTTTTCGAAGTCGGCCAGGCCGGCGTCGCTCTCGGCGTCGATAACGTCCTTGGTGGCCTGGTCGAGGGTGTCCCGGTAGACCCCCTCGATGCGATCGGCGTCCGCCTCGGCGAGGGCGCCGAAGGCGTAGGTCTGGCCGGTGGTGACCTCATCCTCCTTGCCGTCGAAGCGGTCGAGATCGAACACCTGGTCCTGGAGAACGTGGGTCAGCTCGTGGACGAGGGTGACAGCCACCCCGGGGGTGACCTCGGTGCCCCGCACGACGACCCGTTCCTCTTCGGTGTCGTAGAAGGCCAGGGTGCCGGTGTCGACGAGGTCGTTGATGGTCTGGAACAGGTCCACGTCCGCCCCCAGCAGGCCCAGGGCCCGCAGGGTTCCCTCGAACTGCTCCAGTTCGGCCTTGTCGTCCTCGCTCAGCGTCCCCTCGTCGGTGCGGGCACGATCGGAGTACTCCTCGGGGGACAGGAATTCGACGGGGACGGGGTGTTCGTAGAGGGCGCCCCGCTCCCGCTGGACGAAGTCGGCCAGCTCGACCACCCGGGGGTCCCACTCCTCGGGATAGCCCTTGTCGGTCTGCCGCAGGACGACCACGGTGACGCCCGCCGACAGCGTGGTTGAGGACGCAGAACGCCAGGACCACCTGCCACAGATGCCAACGACGTTCCACCGAGACCTCACTTTCGCCGGCACCTCAGTATCGGCTCCTCACGGGGCCCCCTTGAGCGCTCGGGGCGGCGGCTTGGGGGTCCTACCATCGGGGGACCGCCATGGACGTGTTGTTGATCGACAACTACGACTCGTTCACCTTCAATCTCTTCCAGCTCATCGGCTCGATCCTCGGGAAGGCCCCGCGGGTCGTGCGCAATGACGAGGTGGGGCCGGACGAGCTCCTCCGCCTCCGTCCGGACGCGGTCGTGATCTCGCCGGGACCGGGACATCCGGGTCGGGCGCGCGATTTCGGGGTGTCGAGGACGGCGATTTCCGACCTCGGCGTCCCCCTGCTCGGCGTGTGCCTGGGCCACCAGGGGCTGGCCGACCATTTCGGGGCCGACGTCCGGGAGGCGCCCGAGGTCATGCACGGGCGGACGTCGGAGATCACCCACGACGGCTCGCCGCTGTTCGCCGGCATCCGCCAGCGGTTCCAGGCCGTCCGCTACCACTCGCTGGCGGTGCTGGGGCCCGCTGCCGGACGAGCTGGCCCGGATGGCGTGGACGGACGACGGGGTGACGATGGGGATCCGGCACCGGACCCGTCCTCTCTGGGGCGTCCAGTTCCACCCGGAGTCGATCGGGACCGAGGGCGGGGCCCGGCTGGTGCGCAACTTCCTCGACCTGGCCGCGGCGGCGGCGCCCCTCGTCGGCGTCGGAGGTGAGGGTCGAGGGAACGGCCGGCCCCGGCTGGCCCTCCCGCCCGTGAGCACATGGCCCGGGCGCCGACGCTGAGGGTGCGGACCCGGATGCTGCCGTTCCTGCCCGACGCCGACGCCACGTTCGCCGCCCTCTTCGGCGGGAGCGACGCGGCGTTCTGGCTGGACTCCAGCCTCGCCGAGCCGGACCGGGCCCGCTTCAGCTTCATGGGCGGCCAGGGCGGCCCCCGGTCGGCGGTGGTGTCCTACGACTCGACCGGTCGGTCGCTCACCGTCACCGACGCCGATGGCACCCGGCCCGGCGAGGGCGACATCTTCGAGTTCCTGGAAACGGAGTTGGCCGCCGCCGGTCCGCCCCGCGTCGACGAGGAGCTTCCCTTCGGCTTCGTCGGGGGGTTCGTCGGCTACCTCGGCTACGAGCTCAAGGGCGACCTCGGCTTTTCCGCTGCCCACCGCTCTCCCCTGCCCGACGGGTGGCTGCTGTTCGCCGACCGCGTCATCGTCTTCGACCACGGGGACGGGCGGGTGTACCTGGTGGCGGTCACGGCCCTCGACGACCCCGAGGACAGCGAGCGCTGGTTCGACGAGACGAAGGCGCATCTCGGTCGTCTCCCGCTACCACCATCGCGGGCGGAGCCGACTCGGGTCCGGAGTCCCGTCGACCTGACCCTCCGGCGGGACGAGGCCGGCTACCTCGACGACATCCGGCACTGCCAGGAGGAGATCCGCCGGGGCGAGAGCTACCAGCTGTGCCTGACCAACATGATCTCGACCGACCCGGTGGCGCGACCCCTCGACCTCTACCGCATCCTGCGCACGGAGAGCCCCGCTCCCTACGCCGCCTACCTTCGCCTCGGGTCGACCACGGTGCTGTGCTCGTCGCCCGAGCGGTTCCTCCGCATCACGTCCGATGGGGAGGTGACGGCCAAGCCCATCAAGGGCACCGCGCCCCGGAGCAGCCGTCCGGAGGAGGACGCGGCCGCCCGGGCGCGGCTGGCGGCGAGCGTGAAGGAGCGGGCCGAGAACCTCATGATCGTCGATCTCCTGCGCAACGACCTCGGTCGGGTCTGCCAGCTGGGGAGCGTGGAAGTGCCGGCGCTCATGGACGTGGAGTCCTTCGCCACCGTCCACCAGCTGGTGAGCACCATCGCCGGGCAGTTGCGGCCCGATGTCAGCGCCGTCGACTGCGTGCGGGCCGCTTTCCCCGGGGGTTCGATGACCGGCGCCCCCAAGCACCGGACGGTGGAGATCCTGGACCGGCTCGAAACAGGGGCTCGGGGGGTGTACTCGGGGGCCATCGGGTGGTTCGGGCTCGACGGGGCGGCCGAGCTCAACGTCGTCATCCGGACCGCGGTGGCCACGCCGACGGGGACGTCGATCGGCGTGGGCGGGGCCATCGTGTCGCTCTCCGACCCCGCGTCCGAATTCGACGAGACCCTGCTGAAGGCGGCCGCCCTGATCCGGTCGCTGGGCATCCTCCGGAACGGAGATTTCGACCCGGGGGACGTTCGCATCGACGGTTCAACCCTGTCGCCCGAACGGTGCGTCCTCCTGAGTTCTCGGGGTCCTGGAGCGACTGAGTGACCCGACGCCCGGGTAGAGACGGTCACGCCGCCGCCACCCGTCCCGCGACAGGAGGTCCATCGATGCCCACCCACGACGTGGTCCGTCCCGTGACTCTCGACCGCCACCCCCGCGGCTGAGGGGCCCGACGATGGTCGCCTACGGCTACACCCTCTCCAGCGAAGAGCACGGCCCGTCCGACCTGGTCCGCAACGCCGCAGCGGGCGGAGGAGTCGGGCTTCGACTTCGCCTCCATCTCCGACCACTACCACCCCTGGGTGAGCGCCCAGGGCCACAGCCCGTTCGTGTGGTCGGTGCTGGGGGCGATCGCGGCCACGGACCGAACGGCTCCGGGTCGGGCGTGGGCGTGACCTGCCCCATCATGCGCATCCACCCCGCGGTCGTCGCCCACGCCACCGCCACCACCTCGCTCCTGTTCGAGGGGCGCTTCTTCTTCGGGGTCGGGTCGGGCGAGGCCCTCAACGAGCACATCTTGGGCGACCGGTGGCCGCCGCCGGGCGTGCGCCTCGACATGCTGGAGGAGGCGGTCGACGTCATCCGGGCGCTGTGGACGGGCGAGACCGTCGACCACCGGGGCGCCCACTACGAGGTCGAGAACGCCCGGCTCTTCGACCCGCCCGCCGAGCCCCCGCCGATCGTGGTGTCCGCCTTCGGGCCGAAGGCGATCGACCTGGCCGCCCGCATCGGCGACGGCTACTGGGGCCACGCCCCCGAGCCGGGAGCTGATCGAGCGCTACCGCGAGGGCGGCGGCACCGGGCCGACGCTACGCCCAGGTCAACCTGTGCTGGGCCGAGGACGAGGAGTCCGCCCGCAAGACTGTCCACCAGGTCTGGCCCAACGGCGGCGTCACGGGCAGCTGTCGCAGGACCTGCCCACGTGGACCCACTTCGAGGAGGCCGCCGCAGATGGTGACGGAGGAGGACGCGACCAAGTCGGTGCCCTGCGGGCCCGACGTGGAGCCGGTGGTCGAGTCGGTGCGGGAGTTCCTCGACGCGGGCTACGACCACCTGTACTTCCACCAGGTCGGCCCCGACCAGGACGGGTTCTTCCGCTTCTGGTCGGAGGAGTTGCAGCCGGCCCTCGCCGACCTCCCCTAGGTCTTCCTGTGCACGAGATGAGGTGTCACCGGGTCCCCCGTAAGGGGGTCACGGTGATGAATCCTCTGGTTCCTACCAAAGAGCCGGAGGCCACCACCGTGACCCTTGATGAGATCGTCTATCACCGACGCGTCCGCGTGCTCGACCACGCCGGGCAGACATCGATCAGCGAAGCATGCCGAACCTTCGGGATCAGCCGCACCACCTACTACCGCTGGGCCAACCGGGCCCGGTGCTACGGGCTGGCCGCACTCATGCCCAAGGCCCGCCGCTCGCCGGCGATGCCCAACTCGGTCCCACCCGAGACCGTTGAGATCGTCTTGGCCGAGGCCGTCGCCCGACCCACTCTCGGCGCCCGCCGCCTGCTCGAGCACCTCGAGGAACGGAAGGTGTCGTTGTCGGCGTCGGGAGTGCAGAAGATCCTGGTCCGGCACTGCCTCGGCCGCCGCAACCAGCGAGTAGCGGCTCTGGCCCAGATCACAGCCGTGGACACCGGCCTGGTCACCCAGGCGGCCAAGGAAGGACCGTTCGGGTTCTGCCACTTCGCTGCCCGACCAGGGGATTTGGTCGCTCTGGACACGTTCTACGTGGGCAAGCTCAAAGGCGTCGGCACTGTCTGGCAGCTCACCGCCGTCGACACCGCCACCCGCTGGGCCATCTGCCAGCTCTTCGTGGGCGACAAGACGGCCCAAGCCGCGGCCGACTTCGTCGACCACGTCATTGTTCGCCTGGCCGAGATCGGCGTCGAGCTCACCGGGGTGCTCACCGATAACGGTCCCGAGTTCACCGGCAAGGTCTTCACCGGTCACGTCGCCGAGCTCGGTGTCGGCCACCTCCGCATCCCCCCGCGCTCGCCCAATCACAACGCCGTGTGCGAGCGCTTCCAGGGCACCGCCCTGCAGGAATTCCACCGCCCCGCCTTCCATCGCCAGCGCTTCGGCCGACTCGCGGAGCTGGACGCCCAGTTCCAGGGATGGATCCACCGCTACAACACTCACCGACGCAACCACGGCGACTTCATGCGCGGCCGCACCCCCCAGGCCGTGCTCAACTCCCACCGATGACCACCAGCCGGAGGGTTCATCTGTCACCTCGACCCGTGCTCACGAAGCCCTAGGTCGCGTTTAGCCGGGAATCGACGGCGACCCGGCGCGGGCGGTCAGGGCCCGGTCGGGGAGGTGGTGGTGGACACCAGCTCGGGCGCGGTGTCGCGGGCACCGACGCCGGTGGCGAACTCGCCCAGCCGTCCCCGACCGCCGGCGTGGAGGTCGAGAGGCGGGGTGGGCAGGCTGGCCCCGGTGCGCCACCCTTCGAGGAGGGACTCGAGGGCGTCGATGCCGGACCGTTGCGGTGTCCAGCCGAGCTCCCGCCGGGCCCGGCCCCAGTCGAGCACCGGCAGGCTGAGGAAAAGTTCCACCAGCTCGGGGGGAGCGGGTGCCAGTCGGGCCCGGAAGGCGAGGCGGGCCCCGCCCACCAAGGCCGACGCCGGCACGGGGACGGGTCGGGCCCGGAAGATCCGGCCCAGGACCTCAGGGGTGATCACCGGGTCGGCGGCCAGGTTGAACGGGCCCCGGACGGGGTTGGTCACCGCCAGCCGGTAGGCCTCGGCCACATCGGCGGTGTGGAGGGCCTGGAAGGCGAGGCCGGGAACGTCGGGGACGATCGGCAGCCACTTGCGCCCCACCAGGCGGGCGGGCAGGAGGGGGCCGGCGAAGATGCGGCGCTGCTCGGCCGCCGACTCGGGCTTGAACAGGAAGCACGGCCGCATGCGCACCACCCGCATTTCGGGGTGGGCCGGCTCGAAGGCGTCGAGGGCCCGTTCGAGATAGGCCTTCTCCCGGCCGTAGGCGGCGGTGGGGCGGGAGTGGGTGGGCCACGACTCGTCGACCGGGTGGCCGTCGGCCGGCTTGGCCGAGTACGTGCCCACCGACGAGGCGTGGATGAGCGTGCCGACGCCGGCTGCGGCCGCCGCCTCGAACACCCGCAGGCTGCCGAGGACATTGTTGCGCCACGTGACCAGCGGGCGTCGGGTGGGTGAGAACAGCCAGGCCAGGTGGATGACGGCGTCGGCGCCCTCGAAGGCCGGCCGCAGGTCGTCGCCGGCCACGTCCAGGGGAAGCCACCGGGTCTTGGGCGTTTGCCACAGCGCCGGTCGACGGGCGATACCGACGATCTCGGCGACCGCCGGGTCCCCCGCCAGCGCCTCGACCACGCTGGTGCCGACGTTGCCGGTGGCGCCGGTGACGACGACTCTCATCCCGCTCACCGCGGTCACGGCTGCAACACCACCTTGATGGCCCCGTCCTGCTTCTTCTGGAACATCTCGTAACCCTTGGGCGCCTCCTCCAGCGGCAGGCGGTGGGTGGCCAGGTCGGCGGTGCCAAGGGGGTCGGCGTCGTCGAGGACGAGGGGCAGGATGTCGTCGACCCAGCGCTTCACGTGGGCCTGGCCCATCCGGATCTGCACGCCCTTGTCGAACAGCTGCATCATCGGTAGGGGGTCGGCGCCGCCGCCGTAGACGCCGATGATGGACACAGTCCCGCCCCGGCGGACGGTGGAGATGGCGCTCAGGAGGGCGTTGAGCCGGTCGACGCCCGCCTTCTCCGCGAACGGGGCCGCGATGCGCTTGGGCAGGCGGCCCGCCAGCCGCTGGGCCATGGCTGCCACCGGTGACCCGTGGGCCTCCATGCCGACGGCGTCGATGACGGAATCGGGGCCCCGACCGTCGGTGCGGTCGCGGATGAGGCCGGGCACGTCGTCCTCGACGGACGCGTCGATCACCTCCACCCCGTGGCGGCGGGCCATCTCCAGACGTTCGGGCACCAGGTCGACGCCGATCACCCGCTCCACTCCCTGGGCCAGGGCCACCCGGGTGCACATCTGGCCGATGGGGCCGAGGCCGTAGACGGCTACCGACCCACCTTTGGGGATGTCGGCGTAGACCACGGCCTGCCAGGCGGTGGGCAGGACGTCGGACAGGAAGAGGAAGCGATCGTCGGGCGGACCCTCGGGCACCTTGATGGGGCCGAACTGGGCCTGGGGCACCCGCAGGTACTCGGCCTGAGCCCCCGGCACCTGGCCGTAGAGCTTGGTGTAGCCGAACAGGGCCGCCCCCTTGTCGTGCTCGTGGACCTGGGTGGTCTCGCACTGGGCGTAGAGCTGGCGGTCGCACATGTAGCAGTGGCCGCAGCTGATGTTGAAGGGGATGACCACCCGGTCGCCGGGCCGGAGGTTGTCGACGTCGGACCCGACCTCCTCCACGATGCCCATGGGCTCGTGACCGAGAATGTCGCCCGGCTCCAGGAACATGGGCAGGATCTTGTAAAGGTGCAGGTCAGAGCCGCAGATTGCGGTGGAGGTGATGCGGATGATGGCGTCGGTGGGTTGCTGGATGGTGGGGTCGGGGACGGTGTCGACGCGCACGTCCTGAATGCCGTGCCAGGCCAGTGCTCTCACGAAGTGCTCCGATCATTTGGCTGGTACCGCTGTCTTTTCCCGCTCCGGCGGGTGGCGACACCGACGAGTCCTGCGCGTCCCGCTCGTCGTATCCGGGAGGACCACCACCCGTGAGGAGCGCGCCCTGATGACTTCCGTAAGCCTCGAGCCGGCAGCCCGCCGGATGGCCGAGCTCATCGCCAACGTCCCCGACAACCGGCTCGACGGGCCGACCCCGTGCCCTGACTACAAGCTGCGTGATCTGGTCGAGCACGTCGACGGGCTGTCGCTCGCCTTCGCCGCGGCCGCGGCCAAAGAGGTCGGTGCGCTCACCGAGGGGGCGCCGGCGGGCGACGGGAACCGGCTGGCTGACGGCTGGCGGACCCGAATCCCCCGCCAGCTGGCGGCCATGGCCGAGGCGTGGCGGGACCCCGACGCCTGGCAGGGCATGACCCGGGCCGGCGGGATCGACCTGCCGGGCGAGGTGGCGGGCACGGTCGCCCTCGACGAGCTGGTGATCCACGGCTGGGACGTCGCCCGGGCCACCGGGCAGGCGTATGACTGCGACCCGGACGCGCTGGAGGTAGTCCACGGCTTCGTGACCGAGGTGGCGGCCGCGGGCGAGGAGGGCCGCCAGGGCCTGTTCGGGCCGCCGGTGGCAGTGGACGACTCGGCCCCGCTCCTCGACCGGGTCATCGGCCTCACCGGCCGCGACCCCACCTGGTCACCCGCCTGACCACGAACTGGTGACGCCCACAGCCCGGAGAGGGCGCTTTCCGTCACCGGTTCGGGTAGGAAGGCGGGGATGGCAGACCCCCAGGAGCGGCTGAAGACGTACCGGGCCAAGCGGGACTTCGCCGTCACCGCCGAGCCGGCGGGGGATGGGGCCTCCCAGGCAGCCGGGGCCGGGGTTGCGGCCGCGGTCGCGCCGGTCCGGCGGTACGTGGTCCAGCGCCACCGGGCCAGCCGGTTGCACTACGACTTCCGGCTGGAGGTGGACGGGGTGCTGGCCAGCTGGGCCGTCCCCCAGGGGCCGACGCTCGACCCCAAGATCCGCCGGCTGGCCGTCCACGTGGAGGACCATCCCATCGAGTACTTCGACTTCGAGGGCGTCATCCCCAAGGGGTCGTACGGCGGGGGAGACGTCATCGTGTGGGACTGGGGGACGTGGGAGCCGTCCCGTCCCGCCGACGCCGACGCGGCCGCCGCCATCGACCACGGCGAGCTCCACTTCGACCTCCGGGGCGAGAAGCTGGCCGGCCGCTTCGTCCTCGTCCGCACCGACCGGGACAAAGGAACGAAGGAGCAGTGGCTGCTCCTCCACAAGAAGGACGACCACGCCCAGCCCGGATGGGACCCGGAGGAGCACCCCCGGTCGGTCAAGACGGGGCGCACCAACGACGAGGTGCTGGCCGCCCCCGACGTCGAGTGGCACAGCGACCGGCCCGCAGCCGAGGCCGCGGTGCTGCTGGGCAGCGGCCCGCCGCCCACGTGGGATCCACCCACCGACGACGAGCTGGCCGCCCTGGACGACCTGGGCAAGGCGGGCACGTGGGCCCTCCAGGGCCGGGAGCTCAAGGTCACCAACCTCGACAAGGTGCTCTTCCCCGGTCGAGAAGGCGAGACGCCCGTCACCAAGCGGGACCTCATCCGCTACCACGCCCGGGTGGCGCCGTTCATGCTCCCCTACCTGTACGACCGGCCCATCAACCTCAACCGGTTCCCCGACGGGTCGGCCAAGCCCGGGTTCTGGCACAAGGAGGTGCCGAGTCACGCCCCCGAGTGGATGACCCGGTGGCACAACGACGAGGCCGACCCGGGGGAGACGGAGTGGTACTTCGTCGTCGACAGCGTCCCGGCCCTGGCCTGGATGGCCAACTACGGCGCCCTCGAGCTCCACGCCTGGACGTCACGGCTGCCCGACGTCCACCAGCCCACCTGGGCCCTCATCGACATCGACCCCGGGCCCAAGGTCACGTTCGACGACGTGCTCGTGCTGGCCCGCCTCTACCGGACGGCGCTGGAGCACCTGGGCGTGGCCGGGATGCCCAAGGTGACGGGCAAGCGGGGCGTGCAGATCTGGGTACCCATCGCCGACGGCTACTCCTTCGCCGACACCCGCAAGTGGGTGGAGAAGGTGTCGCGGGCGGTGGGGGCGACCGTCCCCGAGCTGGTCAGCTGGGAATGGGAGACCAACCGCCGGGCTGGGCTGGCCCGTCTCGACTACACCCAGAACGCGATCAACAAGACGCTGGTGGCCCCCTTCAGCGCCCGTCCCGCGCCGGGCGCCCCGGTGTCGGTGCCGATCCGGTGGGACGAGCTCGACGACGAGGCCATCCGTCCCGACCGGTGGACGATCCGCACCGTGCTCGACCGGCTGACCGACGAGGGCGATCCCCTCCGTCCCCTGATCGGCCGCCAGCAAAGGCTGCCGGCGCTCTAGCGCGATGGCCTCGATCGTGGTGTGCGGGGGGAGCGTGATCGGGCTGGCGACGGCGATGATGCTGGCCCGCGACGGGCACCGGGTCACCGTGCTGGAGCGGGACGCCGCCCCGCCGCCGCCGCCGGGCGCCGCCGTCCAGGCGTGGGACGGGTGGGCCCGGCCGGGCGTGGCCCAGTTCCACCAGCCCCACAACCTCTTCTCCCGGGCCCGGCTCGTCCTCGACGAGGAGCTGCCGGGCCTGGTCGACGGCCTGGTCGAGGCCGGGTGCGTGTGGATCGACCCCATCGCCATGGCCCCACCGTCCGTGGACAAGACCCCGCAGGAAGGCGACGACCGGTTCCGGTTCGTCACCGGGCGGCGGCCGGTCATCGAGGCGGTGCTGGCCCAGGCGGCGGCGGCGGAGGAGGGGGTGGACGTGCGGAGGGGCGTGTCCGGCGCCAGGCTGCTCACCGGGACGGGAAGCGGCGTGGCCGGGGCGGCGGACCTGCCCCACGTGGTCGGCGTGCGCACGACCGATGGCGAAGAGCTGGCGGCCGATCTGGTCATCGACGCCACCGGGCGCCGCACCCGGCTGGCCGAGTGGCTGGTGGCGGTGGGCGCCCGTCCGCCCCACGTCGAGTCGGAGGACTCCGGGTTCGTCTACCACACCCGCTATTTCACGGGACCGAGGCTGCCCCGCACGCTGTCGTCCCCGGTGTCCGAGATCGGCACCATCTCCCTGCTCACCATCCCCGGCGACAACGGCACGTGGTCGGTGACGGTGTGGGCGGCGTCGGCCGACACCGCCCTTCGGGGTCTGAGGGACGCCGACCGGTTCACCGCCGTGGTCAAGGCCTGCCCGCTCCAACGGGGGTGGGTGCGGGGGGAGCCGATCACCGACGTCCTCACCATGGCCGGGGTGCTCGACCGCTACCGGCGCTTCGTGGTCGACGGCGCGCCGGTGGCGACGGGCGTGGTCGCGGTCGGCGACGCGTGGGCGTGCACCAACCCGTCCGCCGGGCGGGGCATCACCGTGGGCCTGATGCACGCCCAGGGGCTGCGCCACACGGTGCGCGCGACCGGCCTCGACGACCCCGAGGGACTGGTCCGGGCCTTCGACCAGGTGACCGAAGAGCGGGTGGCGCCCTACTACTGGAACCAGATCACGGCCGACCGCCGGCGGATGGCGGAGATGGACGCCCTCCGGCGGGGCGACGAGCCGGCCGCCCCCGATCCGACGTTGGTGGCGGTGGGCGGGGCCATGTTCCAGGATCCGGACGTCTTCCGGGGCGTCGTGGAGACGGCCATGTGCCTGGCCCTGCCCGAGGAGGTCTTCGCCCGCCCCGGTT
Organism: uncultured Acidimicrobiia bacterium; assembly: GCA_963801205.1. Taxonomy (GTDB): domain Bacteria; phylum Actinomycetota; class Acidimicrobiia; order Acidimicrobiales; family AC-14; genus JAXDMK01. The sequence continues at coordinate 29,620 of CAWDDV010000007.1, read as the reverse complement.
TCATGGACAAGGTGGCGGCGGCCCCCCCGGTTCCGCCCCGGCCCATGCCCGGCCCCGACCGCAAGGAGCTGCTCGCGCTCCTGGCCTGACCGGGCCTCGGCTCAGTGGGACCAGACGTGACCAGGCGGGTAGACGGCGGTGATCTTGCGGACGGTGCCTGACTGGGAGCGCATGACCAGCGACTCGGTGGTGACGCCCCGGGCGTCGTAGCGGACCCCCCGGCACAGCTCGCCGTCGGTGATTCCGGTGGCGGCGAAGAAGCAGTTGTCGCCCCGAACCAGGTCGTGGGTGCCGAGGACGCGGTCGGGGTCGATGCCGGCGTCGATCACCTGCTGGCGCTCCTTGTCGTCCTTGGGCCACAGGCGGGCCTGCATCTCCCCGCCCATGCACTTGAGGGCGGCGGCGGTGATGACGCCCTCGGGCGTGCCCCCGATGCCGAAGAGGATGTCGCCGGCGGCGTCGGGCCAGCCGGTGGAGATGCCGCCGGCCACGTCGCCGTGCTCGATGAGGCGGATGCGGGCCCCCGCGGCCCGGATCTGGGCGATGAGGTCGGCGTGGCGGGGGCGGTCGAGGACGACGGCGGTGACGTCGCTCACCGGCAGGCCGAGGGCCTTGGCCACCGCCTGCAGGTTCTCGGCCGGGGGACGGTCGATGTCGATGGAGCCGGCCGCGGCCGCGCCCACCGCCACCTTGTTCATGTAGAAACACGGTCCCGGGTCGAACATCGTCCCCCGCTCGCTGGCGGCGATGACGGACAGGGCGTTGGGCCGGCCCAGAGCGGCCAGGGTGGTCCCTTCCACCGGGTCGACGGCGATGTCGACCTCGGGCGAGCCCCCCCGGCCGAGCTGCTCACCGTTGTAGAGCATGGGGGCCTCGTCCTTCTCCCCCTCACCGATGACGACCACGCCGGTCATGGCCACGCTGTTGAGGAACAGGCGCATGGCCTCGACCGCGGCCCCGTCGGCCTCCTCCTTCTCTCCCCGGCCCATCCACTTGGCCGCGGCCATCGCCCCCGCCTCGGTGGCCCGGACGAACTCCATGGCCAGGTTGCGGTCGGGCGTGCGGATCGGCTCAGGGGTCACCTTCGGACCTTACCTGGGGGTCGGCGGGGCTCTGACCGGGCAAGATGGTCGTCGTGGACCGGACCCGGCGGTGAGTCGGGTCCTCCTGGTGGATGCGGCCAACGTGGTCGGCTCCCGGCCGACGGGGTGGTGGCGGGACCGGGCGGGAGCGGCCCACACCTTCGTCGAGCGGGTGCGGGCGGCGGCCGCGGCCGGCGAAGTCCCCACGCCGGCGGTGGTGGTCCTGGAGGGTGCCGCCCGCCGAGGGGTGGAGGAGGGGACGGCGGACGGGGTGGAGGTCGTCCACGCCCGGGGCGAAGGCGACGACACCATGGCCGCCCTGGCCGCGGCGTTGACCGGCGCCGGGAAGCTGGTGACGCTCGTGTCCGCCGACCGGGAGCTGGGGCAGCGGGCCCGCCAGGCGGGGGCCGACGTGGTCGGTCCGGGCTGGCTCCTCGACCGGATCGAGCCCTCGGCGTAAGGTCGCCCGGTGGCGGTGGACGACGACGTCGACGCGCTGTACGCAGGCGATCCGGACGAGTTCGTGGCCGGCCGCCAGGCGCTGGTCAAGCGGCTGAAGGCGGAGGGAGACAAGGCGGGGGCGGCGGAGGTGGCCGGGCTCCGTCGGCCGACGGCGGCGGCGTGGGCGGTGAACCAACTGGCCCGGCGTCATGGCGACGAGGTGGGGGCGCTGGTGGCCCTGGGCGACGACCTGCGCCGGACCCACGAGCGGTTGTTGAGCGGGGGTCGGGACGACGACACCGCCGCCTCCGGCCGTCGGCGACGGGAGGCCATTGCCGATCTGGTCGAGCGGGCCGCCGGCATCCTCGTCGAGTCGGGTCGGGCCGCCGATGCCCACCGCGACGCCATCTCCGCCACCCTCGACGCCGCGTCCCTCGACCCCGACGTGGCCGCCGAGGTGGTCGCCGGCCGCCTGGCCAAGGAGCTCGACCCCCCCAGCGGCTTCGGGGAGTTCGACTGGTCGGCACCTCCCGCCCGGGTGGCGCCGGCCCGGCCCGCGCCGGCCCGGCCCGCGCCACAGGCCAAGGCGGGCGCCCCGGCGGCCGACGACGAGACGAAGCGGGCGGCCGAGCGCCAGGCCCGGCGGCGGGAGGAGGCCCGCCAGCGGGCGGAATCGGCCCGCACCGCCGCCACCCGGGCCCGCGACCTGGCCGAGCAGGCCCGGGACGCAGCCGAACGGGCCGAGGCGGAGCGGGAACGGCTGGAGGAAGAGGTGATCCGGGCCCGCAAGACGGCCGTCGACGCCCGTCGCACCGCCCGAGAGCTCCGAGAGGCCGCCCACGAGGCCGAGCGCCAGGCCGCGGCCCTGGAAGAGTCCGCCGCCGGCCCCTAGCCCCGTCGGACGGAGCCCGGCGCGTCGACGTCGCCGTGGCGACCGCTTGGCGCCCGGCGGTGCCGTCAGTCGGAGATGAGGCTGGCCAGGGCCCAGATGGCGGTGACGAGGCCGATGACGATCATGACCACGCTCCGGCCCAGCGGGGGACGGGGCAGGTCGCCGTCCTTGGCCTCCCGGGGCGGCCGGGCCAGGGCGAGCACGTTGCCGAACACCAGCGCCCCGCCCAGGGCGAGCAGGAGGTAGGGCAGCAGATCTTCGCCCAGGAACATTGGGCCGAAACTACCAACCTCGACCTACCGGTGAAATCTGCTCAAGCCCTCGGTCGCAGTTGACGAACAGTTGTTGAGCGACGGCCCGGAGGTCCGGTACTCCCAAGGCAACCTACGCGACCACCCGCTGCGCAGGTAACTCCCTCCCGAGGCTCCCGGGCCGTCGCCTCATCCCTTCTTGAGCTCGAGGTACTCCTTGCGGGCCCGCTTGTGGCCGTGGGCGCCGGAGCCGACGATCCCCCCGTCGCGCACCTCCTTGACCGCCTTCTCCAGGTCGTCGAGCAGGCCCGTCAGGTCGTCCTCGGGCCCGGCCCCCTCCACCCTGTCGAGGGCGTCGTGGATCTTGTCGAGATGACGCCGTACCTGTCCGAACTCGTCCTCCAGCTTCTTGCGGGCGTCCTCCAGGCTCTTGGCCACTGTGCCTCCCACGGGGGTTGGTGTTCCTCCAGCTTGGCCGTCGTCGGGCCCCCCAGGGCTCAACGGCCCCGCCCGACCCTCATCCCGCCCCTCCGGCCGCGGCCGCCGAGGTCGTCAGCGGAGCCGGAGGGCGGCGAACCGATTGCGTCGTCCCGGCCCCGGCCCAGGGCCAGAGCCACCGCCTGGTCGCGGGACATCCCTGCACCCTCGGCCCAGGCCAGATGGAAGGCGTCGGCCGTCAGCTCGGACCGGACCCGGGCCAGGTCGGCGTCGTAAACGACCTGCTGGGGAACGGTGCGGGCGCAGCGGGTGACGGCCCGGTGGGCGACGGCGGCGGCCATGAGCCGGACTGCGGCGAGAGGGTCCCCTTCGACCGCGGCCAGCCCGGCCAACGTCTCCAGGGAGTCGAGGACGCCGGCGCCGTAGCCGACCCCGTGGAACCGGGCCAGCGCCTCCCGGTGCAGGACCTGGGCCTCGTCCGCCCGACCCTCCTCCCGGGCCATGGCGCCCTCGGCCCACAGGGTGCTGGCGATCACCGGCTCGTTGCCCACCTCGCCGGCCAACGACCGGGCCTCGGCCAGTCCCGCGCCCGCCGCACCGCGGTCGCCGGCCAGGCGGTGGACGTCGGCCCGGCCCCACACCCACCAGGGCACCATCAGGTGCATGCCCGCCTCCCGGGACGTGGTGACGGCGGCATCGAACCAGGTGGCGGCCTCGTCCAGGTGGCCCATCGCCGTCGCCCGCCGCCCCAGCAACCCGTAGGGCGGGGCCAGGGCGTAGGGCGAGCCCAGGCGACGACCGATCTCGACGCTCTCCTCCAGCAGCTGGCAGGCGGTGTCGTAGGCACCCCGGCGCCAGGCCATCTCGCCCTGGGCGTTGAGGAGCAGCCCCGTCCAACCGATGTCGCCCAGCCGGCGGGCGAGGAGTATCCCCAGGTCGAGGGCGTTCTCGGCCGCGCTACCACTGGAGTAGTCGCCCTCCAGCAGCCCGACCCAGCCCAGGCACAGCGAACCCCGGAGCAGGTTGCGGGTGTCGTTTGCCTCCCGGGCGACCTCCATGGCCTCGACTGCAAACGGGCGGGCCGCGGGCGCGACGCCATTGGTGACGTCGGCGAGGGCCCGACTGACGAGGGAGTAGGCGAGGGACCACGAGTCGCCCGCCTGCCGGGCCCCGGCGATGGCCTCCTCCAGGATGCGGTGGGCGGCGGCGCCGTCCGTCCACGACCTCAGCTCGCCCAGCAGGGTCAGCGCCCGCGCCGTCTCCACCGCCGCCCCCTCCGACCGGGCCACCGCCAGGCACTCCTCGACCGCGGGGACGGCGGCGGCCGCGTTGCCGAGGTAGGTGGCCATGAACCCGAGGCCCCACAGGGCCTTGGCCCGGACCAGGGGCGGGAGCACGGCATCGGCGTCGGCCTCGGCCAGGGCCAGCGCCGCGTCCGTCCACCGGCGGCCCTCCGAGTAGTAGCCCCGGACGTGCCAGTAGAGGGTCAGACCACCGGCGATGCGGAGCGCCGCCTCGGCCAGGGCCTGCCCGCAGGCCCAGTCGAGGGCGGCCCGCAGGTTGTCGATCTCGACGTCGATGCGCTCGAACCACGCCTCCTGGTCGGGCCCGCTCAGCTCGGGCTCGGCCTCGGCCACCAGCGACACGCACCAGGCCAGGTGGGCGTGGCGGACCTCGGCCTCGTCCCCCGACTCGACCAGCCGGTCGCGGGCGAAGTGGCGGATCGTCTCCAGGAAGCCGTAGCGGGCGCGGGCGCCGGTGGTCGGGCCCACGACCAGCGACGTGGTGACCAGCCCGATGAGCAGGTCGACCACGTCGACCGAGTGGAGGTCGCCGTCGGGGTGGGGCGCGGCGCCGATCTCCTCCGCCGCCTCCAGGCTGAAGCCGCCGGCGAAGACCGACAGCCGCCGCAGCAGGGTCTGCTGGCGGGGCGGGAGCAGGTCGTAGCTCCACTCCACCGCCCGTTGGAGGGTCTGGTGCCGGGCCTGGCCGGTGCGGGGCCCGCGGGTGAGGAGACGGAAGCGGTCGTCGAGGCGGGATGCGATCTGCTCCACGCTGAGGGCGGTGGTGCACGCCGCGGCCAGCTCGATGGCCAGGGGAATGCCGTCGAGGCGGCTACATATCTGGGCCAGGGCGGGGGCGTCGGCGGCGGTGATGGGCTGGTCGGCCTTCACGGAGGCACTGCGGTCGACGAACAGCCGGGGCGCCTCGTAGTCCAGCAGCACCTCGATAGAGGGAGACGACCCGGGGTCGGGGGTGGACAGCGACGGCACCCGCCACACCACCTCGCCCGGGACGTCGAGGGGCTGGCGGCTGGTGGCCAGCACCCACAGCAGGGGACAGGCCCGTAGAAGGGAGTCGACCAGGGTGGCAGTGGCCTCCAGGACGTGCTCACAGTTGTCGACGACCAGGATCGCCTCCCGGGGGCGGAGGTGGTCGATCAGGGTGTCGACGACGGTCAGGGGCTGCGGTTCCACCACGCCCACCGCGGTGGCGACGGCCCGCGGCACCAGGTCCCCGTCGGCGAGGGGGGCCAGGTCGACGAACCAGGTGCCGTCGGCGTGGGCGGCGAGCGATCGGCCGGCGACCTCGATGGCGAGGCGGGTCTTGCCCGACCCGGCGGGACCGGTGAGGGTGAGGAGGCGCTCGCCCTCCAGCAGCTTGCGGACCTCCCGCAGCTCCCGTTCGCGACCGATGAAGCTCGTGAGCTGGACGGGAAGGTTGTGGGGGGGCTTATCGGCCCCCGTGGTCGCCCACACCGCGTCGCGGGATGCACTCCGACCGTGCTCCTCCCGGAGGAGCGACCGGTAGAGCGCCTCCGTCTCCGGCGCGGGGGCGACGCCCAGCTCCTCGGCCAGGACGTGCCGGCACCAGCCGTAGGCCCGCAGGGCGTGGGCCCGGTTCCCGGCCGCCCGGTGGGCCTCCATGATCAGCACGTGGCTGGCGTCCCGGTAGGGGTCGAGTCCGAGCAGCTCCTGGGCCGCGTCGATGGCTACGGCCGTGTCCCCCCGCGCCATCGACGCCCGCACCATGACGTCGAGCGCCCGCACCCGCTGCGCCCGCTGGCGGCGGCGGGCGTCATCGACCCACTCCCCCTCGGCGCCGGCGATGAAGGGACGGCCGGTGATGGCCCGCACCTCGCCCGCGGCCGCCAGGGCCTCCTCCGCCGCACCCTTCGCCCACGCCGCCTCGGCCACCTCGACCGCCGCCGCCGCTTCCTCCACGTCGACCACCACGTCGTCCGGCAGGCTGAGGCGGTAGCAGCCGTAGAGGCTGGTGAGCGCCTCCGCCGGCACTCCGGCTGCGCCCAGGAAGGCGCGCACCCGGCTCATCACCACCCGCAGGGCCGCCTCCCAGGACGGGGGGAGGGCTTCCGGCCACAGCACCTCGGCCAGGAGGTGGCGGTCGACGGGCCGGAGCCGCTCGAGCACGAGCACGGCGAAGGCCAGCCGAGCCCGAGCCCCGCCGAGGCGATTTTCCTCGACCAGGACGTCGCCGACCTCGATCGACATCCGACCGCTGAGAGAGATCCGCACCTGCGGGGAGCCCCTTCGTCACCCATCTCGCCTGTTCGGACGGGCTCCATAGCCTGCCACACCCGGACGCGCGGCAGCAGGGTACGGGACCCGCCGATGCGGCGTGCACGACTCCCCGGCCCCCAGCTGAGCCGAGCACGCGCCCCATCGGCAGCGGCACCATCCCAACCCCGCGTCATCGCCTCCGTCGTACCTCGCCGATGACGCGGCGTCCTCGTGTTGCGTGTCCCTCGCCGGCACCGTACGTGTCGAGCGCAACTGCGGCGTAACCGGATTCGTCGGGCTCCGCCGCCCCTGCGTTGCTACCGAGGGGCTCCACCTGCCAAGATCTGTCGCGCCCCGTCTCGCCTGATCCGCCGTCAGGCGAGCGGGGCGCCTTTCTCCGGTGCGGCATGGGAACGGGCTCGGCACCCGTCGGTCATGATCTCGGGGTGACGACCCCCACCGCCGACGCCGTCGCCCGGGCCCACGAGTGGTTCGAGGTCAACACCGGGTGGGCTCCGCCGGACGAAGACACCCTGGCCGAGTGGGTCGCCGACGGCGTCTGCCGCTGCCCCGACGAGTGCCTGGTGGCGCCCGACGAGTGGTGCGAGCACGGGTTGGCGTCGTGGTACCTGATCCTCGCCGCCCTGGCCGAGTCCGACCGCCTCGCCTGAGCGCCCTTCTCAGCGGGTGACGAACGTCGCGGGCGACGGCTCCAGGACCGCAGGCAGGGCCTTGTACCCCCGGATGAGGAAGTGCTCGAAGCGCTCCGGCCGGGGCCCGGTGGGGCGGATGTCGGGGTAGCGGCGGAGGATCGACCCGAGCATCGCCCGCCCTTCCAGCCGGGCCAGGGCCGCCCCCAGGCAGTAGTGGGGACCACCGGAGAAGGCGAGGTGGGGGTTCGGTGAGCGGCCGATGTCGAGAACGGCGGGGTCGGCGAACTTCTCCGGGTCGCGGTTGGCGGCGCCGATCGACAGCAGGACCGTCTGGCCCTTGCGGATCGTTCGCCCCCGATCTCCACGTCGGCCAGGGCCAGACGGGACGTGAGCTGCACCGACGTGTCGAAACGGGCCAACTCCTCCACCGCCGAGCCGAGGAGCTGGGGGTCGTCCTTCAGCCGTTGGAGCTGGTCGGGATGGTCCCACAGGGCCATCAGCCCGTTCCCGATCATGTGCTGGACGTTCTCCTGGCCGGCCAGGAACACGAGGGCGACGTTGGAGATGAGCTCGTCGTCGGAGATCCCTACCCGGCCCGCCGCCTGCAGGACCGTGTCGAACAGGTCGGACCGGGACTCACGGCGGCGCTGGCCGATCAGATCCTCGAAGTACTCGGTGAAGCCGAGGATGGCCCGCTGGGCGGCGTCGCCGTCCATGGTGCCGGCGTGCTGGTCGAGGGCGGGGATCAGGGCCCGGGTCCACTCCCGGAAGCTGGCCCAATCCCGCCGGGGGAGGCCGAACACCTCCGCGATCACCATGGCCGGCAGCGGGTAGGCGAGGTCGACGATGACGTCGACCTGCTCCCGCCCGGCGACGCTCGCCACCAGCTGGTCGGCCAGCGCCTCGATCGTCTCCCGCCACCGCTCGGCCTGAGGCGGGGAGAAGGAGTCCTGGAACAGGCTGCGCAGGACGGTGTGCTTGGGCGGGTCGTGGAAGAGCATCCACTGCAGCTGGATGTGGCGGGCCCGTTGCCGGGCGTGGGCCGAGCGGAACGCACCCGCCCCCAGGCCGATCGGTCGGGGCCCCCCGCTGCTCGGGCCGGGTGGAGGCGGCATCGGCGGGTGCCCGAAGTGGTCGTGGCGCAGGACGGTGAGGACATCGGCGTGACGGGTGAGCACCCAGTCGTCACGCTCGGTCCGGTAGTGGACGGGGTCGTTCGTCCGCAGGTCGTCGTACGTCGGGTACGGATCGGACCGGAAGGCGGGGTCGGTGATGTCGAACCGGGGCACGGTCATGCGACTGCCGAGACTAGTGAAAGGGGCTTCGGCGACGGGGTCGGAGGTGCAAGGATTGTCTTGCATGACGGGCACTCTCGACGCCGTCTTCGCCGCCCTCGCCGACCCGACCCGGCGGGCGCTGTTGACCCGGCTGGGGAAGGGAGGGCCCCGTTCCGCCACCGACTTGGCCCGCGACCTGCCCATGAGCCGCCAGGCGGTGGTCCACCACCTGCAGGCCCTCGAGGGCGCCGGTCTGGTCGACGCCCGGCGGGCGGGCCGGGAGGTGCGGTGGTCGGCCACCACCGACGGGCTGGCCGAAGCGGCGGCGTGGCTGGAAACCGCTTCCGATCAGGGGGAATGACCTTCCCGCGCGCCCGGCCCCGGTTGGCGACCCCGGTCAGTCGCCGCGGGGCAAGCGGATCCCCCGCTCCTCGGCCCACTGCCGCGGATCGGGGGCGGCCGCGATCGACTCCTCCGCCGCCCGCCGCAGGATCGCCGCCCGCTCACCCTTGGCCGTGGCCGGGCCCACCTTGAGCGAGAGGTAGGCCACGCCGCCGATGGGGATCGGCAGCCAGAAGTTGACCAGCCGGTAGATGACGACGCCCAGCACCGCCGTCCCCCGGGGCGTCCCGAAGCCGACCAGGGCCGACGTGAGCACCGCCTCCACCACGCCGAGGCCGCCGGGGGTGATGGGGATGGCGGCCAGCACGTTGGCCAACCCGAAGGCGACGATCAGCCCGTCCAACTCCAGCCGGTGGCCGAAAGCGGCCACGAACACCCACAGCGAGGCCGCGTCCAGCAGCCAATTCGCCGTCGCCCACAGCGCGGCCCGGGCCAGCAGGGGCCGGTCGGCGCCGAGGACCCGCAGCCGATCCGCCACCCGGTGCAACATCCGGGCCAGGACCTCGCCGTCGAGGACCGGGACGTGACCCGCGGCCCGGCACACGACCCGGGTCATGCGGTCCTCGCCCCGGGTGAGCGACACCACCGCCACCGCGAAGCCGGTGATCAGCACCGCCCCGACCACGGCCGCGGTCAGGTAGAGGGGGTTGAACCCACGTCGGGGGATGGAGACCATCAGGCCCAGCCACAGGAGCACGTTGAGGACAACAGCCGACCCCAGGCTCTGGGTGGCGAGGGCGAAGCCGGCGTCGGTACCCCTTACGCCCGCCTCGGTGAGCAGCCGGTACCCGAGCCCGGCGCCGGCGGCCGAGCCGCCGGGCACGATGTGGCTGGCGGCCAGCGTCGACAGGTCGATGCGCAGGATCGTGGACAGGCTCGGGCGGCCGTCGGTGGGCAGGGTGGCCTCGGTCAGCTTGGCGTAGGCGACGATGGCGGCCGCTTCGAGCAGCAGCCCGACGATCAGGTAGGGGACGCTGACCGAGGCCAGCAGGTCGAGGGAGTTGCGGGCCCCCGCGATCTGGGGCAGGACCAGGTACTCGACCACCACCAGGACGATGAGGACGGTCGCCACCCGCCGGAGCGACTTCGGCACCCGGCGACGGCCCACGCCCTACTGTTCCCCACCCGACGGGGGCCCGGCGACACGCCGGCTGGTGGCGGCCAGCCGGCCAGTGGGTGGCTTCGGTTACGGCTGGAGGGCGTCGGCCGGCGTCGAGGAGCTGCCGTTGCGGCCGTTGGTCATGGCCCCCGGGGGCGGGACGACCTCGGGCGGAGCCAGGATCCGGCGGCGGCGGAGGGCGAGGCGGTCGCCCGACCGGCGGACGTCGTACGCCGGCTGGGGTCCGGTGGCGGGCCCGTGCACCACCGACCCGTCGACGAGGCGGAACTGGCTGCCGTGCCACGGGCAGGTGGCGCATCCGCCGGCCACCTCACCCTCGTGCAGGGGCCCGCCCATATGACTGCACACGTCGGAGATGGCCGCCAGGTCCGAGCCGAGGGTGGTGCCGTCCCCGGCCACCACCAGCACCTTGTCGTCGCCGACGTCGACCACCGTCGGCTCCCCCTCGGCGAGAGCGGCGTCGGCGGCGACGTCCGCCCATTCGTCGGACGGGTGGTCCCACGCGTGACGGTCGACGTTGACGCCCTTGCGCCAGGCCAGGTGACCGCCCAGGTAGGCACCGGCGGTGGCCGCCGCCGCGCCCAGGACGCCCAGGGTGACGCCCTTGCCCCGGTGACCCCGCTTCCGGGCCACCCACGACCACCCGTACAGGCCCACCGCGACCACGTTGCCGGCGGCGTGGGCCACGCCCAGCCGCCTCTCCTCGCCGATGGTGTCCGACCAGTCGGCCAGCCCGGCGGCGGCGGTGGGCACGGCGCTGAGGACCCCGAGGGCCACCAGCCGGTCGGCGGCCTTGTGGCCCTTGCGGCCGCCGAGGAAGTCGACGGCCATGGCGCTGGTCCAGAAGCCGATGGGCAGGTCGGTGAGCATCGGATGGAGCGGATGGCCCAGCCAGGTGCCGCTGAGGAGATCCTTCACCGGCGTCCCGGCCGGCACCAGGGCGCCGACCCTGTCGGCCACGGGACCGCCGACCCTGTCGAGCAATTCGGTGTGGGCGATGCGGTCGGTGAGCTGTTCGATCACGCGTGGAGTCATGGGCCACCTCCGTCAACCGGCGCGCTACCCGCCCCGCCTCGCATCGAAACCGGCCGCTCGGCCGCCGGCGGGCGGCGTCTCAGTCGTCGAGGACGAACGTCACCAGCATGTTCACCTGGTAGCTGCTGATGGCGCCGTCGCGCACCTCGACCCTCTGCTCCTTGACCCACGCCGAGGTGACGTGGCGCAGCGTCTGCGACGCCCGCTCGATCCCCACCCGGATCGCGTCCTCGAAGCCGGTCGTCGACATGGCGCTGATCTCCGTCACCCGAGCCACTGTCTCCATGCTGTCCTCCTCGTTGCATTCAGGATCGTTGGGTTCTACGACATGAGCTCCACCAGCCCTAGCACCGCAGCCAGCACCACCACCACCGGCACGGCCAGGAAGGCGGCCCCGGTGAGCAGCCAGAACCACGGCGCCACCAGTTGGGCGACGGTCCCCCAGGCGCCGACCACGTCGCCGTAGTCACGCAGGACGCCCCACACCGACCGGGCCGCCCCCAACGGACCGCCGTCGGGACGTTCGACCGGGGCGTCACCAGGGCCGGCGCCGGTCCGCAGCAGTTGGCCGGCCCGCCGGGTCGTCACGCCGGCCAGCTTCTCGGGCAGCTCGAGCAGCTCCAGGAGGGCGAAGCGCACGTTCACCAGCCACGCCGCCGGCGCCGCCAGCAGGGCCAGGACCAGCAGCGATGCCACGGTCCCCTGCCACCACTCCGTCAGTCGGCCGGCCGCCACGACCGACCACACCACCAGTGCACCGATCCCGCCCCCGACGGCGGCCCTCGTCGCCAACCGGGCCAGCCACCGGGCCTTGCCCTCCACCCGGGCCACGACCCGGGCGACGGGCTCCAGCCGGGGATCGACCACGGACCCCTTCTACCCCACCGCCCGTCCCTAGCCCACTCCCCCGGGTCCGCGTGGGTGCGCGGTTGGAGGGCGCCGCGTCACCGGGTCTCAGATGTTCGGCGGCGCGGGCGTCACCCGGTGGACGACCAGGACGCCCTGGTGCTGACCGTCGGACCGGGTGATGAGGTATCCCTCGAGCCTGGCGTTGTCGCCCGCGACCCCCGGCAGGGCCAGTGCCGCCTGCCGGTTGGCGGGCACGATCCGGTACCGGTAGATCGCCGCGATGCAGAAGTCGACCTCGATCGGGCAGGGCCGGCCGACGTAGTCGTAATGGCGCCCGTGACTCTCCACCGCCCCGACCCATGTCCCGAATTGCTTGGTCTGGGCCGTGGCGGGCGACATCGCTCCGACCATCAGGCCCCCGGCCAACACCAGTCCCGCCACCAGTCTCGAGAATCGTCTCATCGGTTCCTCCAATGTCCGTCGCCGACGACTTCCACCTCAAGGACTCCCCACTCTCGGGCTGGTTGACACCGCCCCGTCCCACCCCAGCCGGTCGGGACGCCGCCTCGGCCACGAACCGGGTGGCTACGTGGGCGCCGTTCCCGTGGCGGCGGCTACGTGGGCGCCGTTCCCGTGGCGGCCAGGCTGTGGCCGACGCCGGCGGCGAGGGCGACGACGCCGTCCAGGGCGGCAACCGCCACGGGCGTCGGCCGGTTGGTCGTGGTGCCGTCGCCCAGTTGGCCGTAGGCGTTGAAGCCCCAGGCCATGGCCGTGCCGCCGGTCGTCACCGCCAGGCTGTGGTAGGCGCCGGCGGCGACCGCCTGGAGGCCGGTGAGCCCCGCGATCCGCACCGGCGCGGGGACGACGATGGGCCCACGACCGAGTTGGCCCAGGTGGTTGAGGCCGAAGCCCGAGACGGTGCCGTCCTCCCGGAGAGCCAGGACGTGGAAGGCGCCGGAGGCGACCGCGGTCACGCCGGCCAGGCCTCCCACCTGCGTCGGCGTCCGCCGGTCGAGGGTCAGGCCGGTGCCCAACTGGCCGAAGAGGTTCCAACCCCAGGTCCACACCGTGCCGTCGCTCTTGAGGGCGACGCTGGAGAAGGCCCCCGCCGCGATCGACACCACCCCGGTGAGCTGCGGCACCATCACCGGAACCCGGCTCCCGACCGCCGAGCCGACGCCCAGCTGGCCCAGGTGGTTCAAACCCCACGCCCACACCGTGCCGTCGGCTTTGAGGGCGAGGCTGTGGCTGGCCCCGCCCGCCACTGCGACCACGTCGGTGAGCCCGGACACGACCACCGGCGCTTTGCTGTTGGCGGTGGACCCGTTGCCCAGTTGGGCGTGCTCGTTCCATCCCCAGGACACGACCGTCCCGTCCTGGCGGACGGCGAGGCTGTGGAGGTAGCCGGAGCCGATGGCCTTGGCGTCGGTGAGTCCGTTCACCTTCACCGGCTGGGACGCGTCGACGGTCGACCCGTTCCCGAGCTGCCCGAGGACGTTGAACCCCCATGACCACACCGTCCCGTCGGCGGACAGGGCCAGGCTGTGGGCCGTCCCCGCCCGCACCGCCACCGTGGCCGTCGCCGAGACTTCGGCGCCACCGACCCCCACGGGGATCGACGGTCCACCCGAGGCGTGGCCCAACTGGCCGTTGGCATTCAGGCCCCAGGACAGCAGGGATGCGTCCCGCCGTGGGCCGACGCCTGCGACCTGGCGGATCTTGCCGTTGCCGAAGTCGGCGATGTCGAGGTTCCCCTCGGGGTCGAAGGCGATGCCCCGGAGCCGGCTGATCCGGGCCGCGGTGGCGGGCCCGCCGTCTCCCGAGTACCCCTCGGGCCCGGTGCCGGCGACGACCGTCGACTGACCGCCCGAGATGCGGTGGACGCGGGCCCGGATGTCGTTGAAGTCCGTCATCGAAACCGCCATCTCGGTCACGTAGAGCTGGCCGGCGGCGTCGAAGGCGAATCCCTTGGCCGGGATGCCGGCCGTGCCCACCGAGGTGATCGTGCCCCAGGACGAGATACGGCGCAGGCGGCCGCTCTCGGGCTCAAGCACGTGGAGGGCGCCGGTGGGGTCGAGGGCCAGCGCACCGGGGTAGTCGAGCTGGGCCTGCGTGGCGGGCCCGCCGTCGCCCGCCGACCCCCGGACCCCCGAGCCCACGATGGTCGTGATGGTGCCGGTGAGATCGACCCATCGCACCCGTTGGTTCTCGGTGTCGGCGATGAACAGGTTCCCGGCCGCGTCGGTGGCCACGCCGTAGGGGCGATTCAGGCGAGCCTGGGTGGCGGGACCCCCGTCGCCACTGAAGCCGGGGGCGCCGGTGCCGGCCACGGTGGTGATCGTCCCGAACGGGTCGACCCGCCGGACGCGGTGGTTCTCGGCGTCGGCGATGTAGAGGTTGCCCAGCCCGTCGACGGCGAGTGACGCGGCCACGCTCAGGCGGGCGGCCGTCGCCGGTCCGCCGTCGCCGCGGTAACCGGGGCCGACGTAGGGGTCGCCGGCAACCACGGTGAGCGTGCCCTCTTCGTCGATCCGGACGACAGCGGCGTACAGGGCCACGAACAGGTTGCCGGCGGCGTCGGTGGTCAGGGCCGACAAACTGCCGAACGGGCCGCCGATCTGGGCCGTCACCGCCGGCCCCCCTGCGCCCGAGAACCCTTCGGTGCCATTCCCGGCCACCGTCGTGATGATCCCGCCGGGAGCCACCCGGCGGACCCGGCCGTGCTGGGGACTGGCGATGTACAGGCTGTCGGAGGAGTCGACGGCGAGACCGATGGGGCTCACTGCGGCCTGGATGGCTTGTCCGCCGTCGCCGGCGAAGGCGGTCTGTCGATTTCCGGCGAAGGTGGAGATGGTGCCCCCGACGTCCACCTTGCGGACCCGGGCGTACTCGGAGATGAACATGTTGCCGTGGCTGTCGAACTCGACCGCGGCCGGCCCTTCGATCCCGGCTTGGAGAGCGGGGCCGCCGTCACCCGTGCTGGTCTGCTGACCGTTGCCGACGACGGTCGTGATGCGCCCGTCCAGCCCGATCTTGCGGATGCGGCCGGTGGCGGGCACGAAGACCTCACCCAGGGCGTTGACCGCCAGCGACTGGGGCGCGTCGACCTGGGCGGCCAGGGCCGGACCGCCGTCGCCCGCGTTTCCCCGCTGACCGTTCCCGGCCACCGTCGTTATTGTCCCGACCCGGTCGATCCGGCGGATCCGCTGGTTCCCGCCATCGGCGACGAACAGGTTGCCCTGGCCGTCGAAGCCAAGGTCGGAGGGGCTGGCCAGCTTGGCCGCAGTCGCCGGTCCACCGTCGCCGGCGAAGGCCCCGACCCCGGTGCCGGCGATGGTCGAGATGCGGCCGGTCTCGGCGTCGACCCGACGGATCCGGTGGTAGATGGTGTCGGCCACGAAGACGTTGCCGGCGGCGTCGACCGCCAGCCCACCGGCATAGAGCTGGGCCGACGTGGCTGGACCGCCGTCGCCCGAGGAGCCGGCGGTGCCGTTGCCGGCGACGACGTGCTGCTCGCCGGTGACCGCGTCCATCACCCGCACCAGGTAGTTGCCTTCGTCGCTGATGTACACGCGGGAACCCTGGATCGCGACCCGCCGGGGCTGCATGGCCACGGACAGGGCGCTCCCGGAGCCGACACCGCCGACGATGGTGGAGATCTGACCGGCCGGTGCCGGCGCAGCAGCCGAGGCGAATGCGGACCCGGTGCCCAAGGTCGCGGCCACGACGGCCAGCACGATGGCCACGACGGCGGGACGGCGAGCGCGACGCCTCGTCGTGGAGGTGGTGAAGCTCATGGCCGGAACGCCTTTCCAGGCCCCGGCATCCGCCGATCACCCCACGTCCTCCCGCTGTCGACATCCGGGGACGCGCACTTGAGCCACGAAACCGCTCGATCCGACTAGGCGCCCTGCATCAAGCCCCCGCCAACCCGAGGGCGACGCCCGTCGCCACGGCCGTCGCCCACACCAGGCGGGTGAACGGCGGCCGGGACGGGAGGGCGGGTTCGGCTCAACCGGCGGCGGTGACGCCCAACCGGAGACGGACCGACTTCGCCGGGCAGTCGATGTCGATCCCATTGTGGTTCTTACACATCTTGGATCCGTCCTTCAGCGTGCACACGGCGATGTTGTCGTTGGTGTAGGTGCAGCTGGCGTCGTCGGGCGTGGGGGTGATCGTGGCGTGGGCCTCGCCGGTCCAGAACAGGCCCCCGGCCATGACTGCGATCACGGTCAGCTTCCGTAGGCGATGCATGCTTCGCTCCTCTCGTGGGTGTCGCCCGGTGGCGACACGTCACGGAAAGGAGCGCTCGGGGATCGGAAACCTTACGATTTCCCCGATTCCCAACGCCGGGCTCAGACCCTCGGCGCCCTCGAAAGCATCTGCCCTCCTTGGCTACGGATCGGGCGGACTCGAATCACTGGGTGGGACCGAGCGGTGGGTGCTCGAGCACGCGGGGCCGGTACTCGACCAGTTGGATGCGGCCGTCGAAGGTGCGGTTATCGGTCATCTCGAGGGCGACATCCGGGTAGCCGTCATAGATGCGTTCTGCTCCCGTGGCGCCGGTGATCACCGGGAACATGACAACCCGGAAGCGATCGACGAGTCCGGCCCGCAGCAGCGACCGGCACAGGCTGATGCTGCCGATCGTGCTCAGGAGGCCCGAGCCGGCCTCCTTCATGGCTCGGACGGCTCCGACCGCGTCATCCCGCACGAGCGTGGTGTTGGCCCACGTGAGCGGCGCCTCGAGCGACGCGGAGAACACCACCTTCGGCGCGCCCGTGAGTCCGTCGATGGAGGCCGCCTCGTCGGCCCTGAACTCGTCCGTTCCCGGGGGGACCTCTCCCGCGGCGAAGCCCGACATCACTCGGTACGTGTTCGCTCCCATCAGCAGGGTGGATTCGGGTTGCTCGCCGAGCCAGGCGAGGTACTCAGGCCCTTCGAGCCCCCACCATCCGGGCCAGCCGTCTGCTGACGCGTAGCCGTCGAGGGAGGTGATGAAGTCAACGAGGAGTTCTGCCATGGTCGTCTCTCCTTGGATGTCGGGTAGCGGCTCCTGCCGTCGCTACCCCGGCGGTAGGAGTTGGACGGGTGGCGACCCGAGAACTCATCGTCAGGGGACGGCGGGGTCTCAAGCCGTCACTCGACTGGGCTGGTAACGCAGAGCGACCGCCCCCGCCCGGAACTCCTGGCGCCCCACGAGCTTCAGCTCGAGCCGCTCGCGCAGGCCGGCGAACAACGTCGGCCCGTGGCCCGCCACGACGGGATGCACGACGAACTCGTACTCGTCGATCAAGCCCAGATCCGCCAAGGCCAGCGGGAGGGTCACGCCTCCCACGTACAGGCCCCTGCCCGGCTCCCGCTTGAGCTGCTGAACGGCTTCCCCCAGGTCACCCTGCACGAGCTCCGCGTTCCAGTCGACCCGGTCCAGGGTGCCCGACACGACGTACTTCTTCGCCCTGTCGATCGACTGGGCGAAGGGGATCATCCAATCAGCCATCCACTCAGGCCACGTTCCCGCCGCCGTCTGCCGCCACGCCGCCTCCATCATCTCGTAGGTCACCCGGCCGAAGAGCAGGGCATCGGCTCGTTCCAGCTCGGTCGGCGAAATGGCGATGCAACTCCTCGTCGGGGGTCATCCCCCGGTGATCGCAGCAGCCGTCGAGGGTGACGTTGATCGAGTATCGGAGCGGTCTCATAGGTTGCTCTCCCTTGCTGCGGTCGCAGGCACCTGGCGGACCGTAATCAGACCGGCGCCGCCGCCACTTCTCATCGCCGCCACCGCGAACATGGCCGCCGCCTTCGCCAGCCGGTGCACGACGTCGTCGGTGTCGAACCGCTCCGCGGACATCACGAAGTTGCTCCACGACCATGTGACCACGACGAACACGCCCAGGAACCACAACACGCCGGCCCGCGACTGGTCGCCCGCCAGGATCTCGTTGATGCGGCTCATGGCGACGACGAACACGAGTCGGAGAAGCTCGGTCACGTAGCCCGCCGCTCCTGCGAGCAGACGTCCCGGTTCGCGCTGCGGATGGGTCGGGGCGAGTACGGGATCTTCGATGCCTTCCCGGACGACGCCGGCCGCGACGCCCACCTCGACGGCGGCGTTATCGCGGCCCTGCGGATCACGCCGACCTTCTGCTAGAGGACTCAGTCCTTGTGCTTTGGCCTCACCAGGATGGTGAGGAGCGGCAGCAGAGCCAGCACGCCCGCCATCAGGTAGAGCCAGACATCGTCGCGCTCAGGTCCGTTCGCCACATAGGACGTGACGACGATGGCAAGGGCCCCGACCACGATCGCGATCACCATGGCGCGTTGCTTCTGGAGGCTTGTCATGGTGCTATCGGTCTACCACGGATCAGGCGCCCGAGGGACGTCAGAGAAGCTGCCTGAGCCCTCCTTCAGTCGGCATTCTGACAATGCCTGGCGCATCCATCATGAGCGTTTCTCGTCGAATACCTGACCCGAGTCTCGGACGTTGACGCGTTCTGTTGCGCCGGGGCCAGGTGCACTCTCGCTCCGACCAGCGGGGGGCTAGGGAGGTGGTCCCCCAAACGCTCCTCAGCCATCGCCTCTGCAACGCAACTGCAGCGGTCGCTCGCAATCGGGACGACAACTCGGCCATGGGCGTTCCCAGCTCAAGGACAAGGGAAGCCCGTAGGAGCCGGCCGAGGGGCCCACGCCTGGCCGGGTGGACTCCACCCGGAACCCACATAAGGAATTCCGGCGTCCGCCGCCTTCGCTATGTGGCCACCTACCCAACACGAGTGGCCACCTCGTGGACAATAATTCGGTACATTGGCCATCAATTGGGGCTCCCCACAGGCACGACGATATCGTTGTAGGACGCGACTATTTCTGAGCAATCCGGCTGCGTCGAAGTTGAGCAGTCACGACACTCGCCGAACGTCCAATGGTGGAGGATGTTTCTGAGCAATCCCTACGCAGACTCGAGGCGACACGGCCCCAACTGCCGCTCGATCCTCGCCTGCAATGAGACGGAATCGCCGGTTGAAGAGGCAGCGATCCACCCCATCAGACGCCAGTCACCGCGATCCCCAGCCAGCAGGTAGCCACGGGAACCGTCGGGCGATGCAGTCCTGCAACCACGCTCCCGAAGTGCCTGGGCAACCGCCCCCGCGGTGGAATCGGCGGTGAGCGAAGGAACGGTCAGTCTGTCGGAAGACATAGGGCTGGTAGAGGCCGCCGCTCTCTGTCCCGCAGCCGGCGTAGGTGGCGTCCTTTCCCGTGACGCCCTCAGGGAGGGGCAGCGTGTTGAACTCGGCCATCACCTGGGTCAAATCGCTCTTTTGGCTCTGCTGCAGCAACGCCTTGTCGGTCTTGAACGACGGCTCCTGCATGCCCTGGGAGGTGGTAGAGCACGACGATTCCGCTGCCAAGGAGCGCCGTCATGGCCGCGGCGGCGCCCACCAGCCCCGCCGCCCATTGTCCTTGCCGGGACAGAGGGCGACGGCGGCATCCGTCGGCCGGATCACGTCGGGCCCTGGATTGGGCCGAGCGCTTCGCCAACCACGGAAGGATGACAGAAAGGGCGAGGAAGACCACTCCGGCGGCGGCGCAAAGCCACCAATCGATGTCCATGCTCCGCATATAGATCGGAAAGAACGCTCGCCCCACCCGATCTTTCGAGTCAGCGCCGGGCACCACCAGCGATGAAGCGAACCGGTCTTCCAGTTCAGGGGCGGGCCGTCGGCGTGGGCGTCGCAGTACTTGCATGGGTTGAGGTCCAATTCCGCTCCCACGCTTTCCACCGCTTCCAGGCCCCCATCGGATCATGGTGTCACCGTTCCGGCGGCGAGAGCCTCCGGGTGACAGCGTGCCTGCTCGACGAGGAGCCGCCCGAGGTCGGTCAGGCGCCGAGTCGCGGTTTCCGTTCGCCGGTGAAGAAGCAGGCCCCCGCACGTCGCCTCGAGCATCCTGACCTGCGTTGAGATCGTGCTGTCGTGAGTGCCGAGGATGCGCGCCTCTTTTCAGGGAGTCCGCCTCGGCGATCGTCATGAAACGGCGCACCCTTGCTGCCTTTGGAGGCTGACGACGGCCGAGGCGAGGGGCTCAGGAAGACCTTCGAGCGGCGACGAGGGCGCCCGACCGAAGTGATCTTCGGCCTGGTCAAGCAGGAGCTTCCCCAGCGGCGTCAGCGTCAGCGCCTGATGGGTGCGGGTGTAGCGGATCAACAGGGCGCCGGCGCACGCCCGTTCCAACCGAACGAGCTGGGTGTAGATAGCCGGCTCATTGAGACCCATGGTCATGGCGGCCTGGCGGATCGACGGGCTGCGGGCAACGACCTGGAAATGCCGAACCCGCTCCGGACCGCCCTCGCCGGCGATGGCAGCGGCGAGGGGAAGGGGCACCCTGTCATCGACTGGGGCGACGTTGCGGGCGTGACTCGATCCGCCGCGGGAACGAAGGGGGTATCCCTGTACTTGACGGCCATCCGGGCGACGTTCGGCGGCGTGGTGCCGAGTCCCTGGGCGATGTCGGGCAGCGTCCGACGGCGGTCGACATATTCGGCGTGTAATCATTCCGGGGTCGACGACGAACTTTGCCCGGGCCCCAGGGCCGATCGGAATGTTCGCCAATGAGCACGGCCCTGACGGTCTTGCGGTCGACGTCGTACTCGGCCGCGATCGTCCTCATGCCCCGTCCTTCGTCGACAACGAGGTGGCGTAGCCGCTCCGGTGTTAGCGCAGCGGGAAGGGTCGGCAATTCCATCTCCGAACCTTCGGAGCAGCCACCGGCCGCGGCTGCTGTTCGAGTGGGTGGAGCCGCACCGCAAGCCGGAGGTGGTCGAGGCTGACACCGAGTGAGTCGGCGACCGTCCCAACCGGAAGGCGGGCGCGCAGCAGGCGCTGGAGTCGTTCCACGTCGATCTCGTCGGGTTCAGGCCCCGGCAGCCGCTCGATCTTCACCCCACTCGCGGGGCGGCGACCAGGTGAGCGGCTCGTCGATCCCGGCGGCCGCCAGAACGTCCCGGGCCCGCTCGGCGAGCAGCTGCGCTGCACGGGCCTGGAGCCGGACGACGAAGTGGTGGTAGGCGATGACCGCCTGCTCGTCGGCCGGATCGGCGCGGGGGCGTGGTGGAGGGGATCCTCGGTGAGGGTCTCATGGAGCCACAGCCGGGCGTTGTTGAGCTTGCGGATACCGCCCTTGGGGATGCCCGCGAGGCCACAGATCCCTGCCCAGTCCACCGCCCCCAACAGCTCGACTGATCCGGCCAGTTCCCGTCGACGCTGGTAGTCGATGACGCCGCCTCGCGAATCGAGACCATCGGCAATCTCGGTCAGGCGCGGAGCACTCGGCAGTCGCGTCGGTCGGAGGGACCATGGCCAGGACGTGGAACACCTTGCGCCCCCGACCCTCATGCGGGGTGCCGCGGAGCACCGTCTCGAGTGGCCGGGGGGTGCCCGGCAGGAGGAGCGCAGCCGTGGCGACGACCCGGAAGGACTTGGCGTCCACACCCGTGGCGGGGGTCAACCGGACGGCCCAGTCCGCCCAGAGCGCCTCGGCAGGTAGCGGCCTCGCCTTCTCGCGACCCTTGAGCCCGTGGGACGTGGGCCGACCCGGAGTCGTCATGCTGCGCCAACGGAGCCGATCGGTGATCGCCATTGACCCGTCTCGGCGAGGATCGCCCGTGCGGTGAGGGATTGGCTGGCGACGGACCACGCCCTCGGCAGCACGCCCGGGATCTGCGTGTCGCCCGTGACGACCCTCACCATGTCGCCCTCGGCGTCCCCGACGTAGCAGTCCCATGCCCGAGCGAGCACCTGCGCAACGTCGGCCGGCTTGGCCAACGGGTGCACTCCGAGAGGAGCATCGCCGCCCATCCCAGCGGCGATGAGCAGCACGTCGGCCAAAACGTCCAATGCCTGGCGGGCGCTGCTCCGGCATCGGCGCCGAGGCGGGCGCCACCGCCGCTTGGAATGCGAGCGTCCGCCGGCCAACATCGGCGTCGGTTGGAGCCGGGGTGGCGGCCAGGTCGTGCCCACAGGCCTGACCGAGCCTCCCCGTCCCATCGCTGACCTCGTGCTGCAGGCGCAGGGGGACGGAGCGTGACGTCACTGGCGACGAACGGGTGCTCGCGGTGTCGATCGCACACTGGACAGTGTCGATGAGAAGGCAGCCATGGACGTCGCAGGTCGTGTGCCACACGAGCCGCCACGCCACCTTCCAGCGATCCCCGCCCTCCGACAGACACGCGGGCAGAACCGACTCCATCCCATGGGAACCACGGCCGCAACATTCCGGCGGTCTCGAAGCGAGCCCTGACGACCTTCGCGTAGCGGGAAAAGGGTCGGCCACAGCCGGTCCACGCTGTTCCCGTCCGTGCCCGTAGCCCGTGCGATCCCGGCGGAGCTGTTCAGACTCTTCCCCAGGCGATCGAGCGGGGTGTCTGGCGCACGAAACCCCTCGGCAGGCCGGTGGTGGCTGCGAACTCGGTCAGCGGTGTGTCGAGGCGGGACGCGTAGGCGAACAGCCAGCCGTCGAAGGACTCGCCGGCAGGGGCTCGATCTTATTGGCAGGGTTCGGACTGCTCACGCGGCCGGCTCGGCTCCAGCCCTGACGCCTTTCCTCGGCGGGCGGACAGCAGGCCGTGGTCGAACGCGGCCTGCAGCTCGCGGCGGGCCTGCTCGGCCGCCTCGTCGTTTCGGACGCAGATCGAGGATCTCGGCCGTGAGCCGCTCCTGACCGGTCGTGATCGCCCGCCGGCACCCGCGGGCGATCAGCGTCATGAGGGACGCGAAGTGCCCGGTGGTCCGGGCGTAGAGGTAGTCGGCCAGGTCGTCGGCGAGCATCGCCCGGGTGCTTATCGGCGAGGACCAGATCGTCGTTCGATGGCCAGCAGGAGCCGCCGCCACGTCCGGCGGCCATCCTCGGTCTGATCTCGAACGGATCAGAGTGCAGCCGTCGTCCAGCGCCGGGCGGTCTGGGCGAAAGCGGCGTCGCCGGCGGTCAGACCCTCGCTCGAGCAGGCCCCGCTGCGCGGAGCCCGACGCCGACGAACAGGAAGGTCACCGGGAACTGGTTGGCGAGCCACTTGAAGTGGTTGGCCACCTCCCTGGCCGTCCCGTCGGCTCAGGTCGAGGAAGTGCACGTCGTCGACGACGATCAGCCGGGTCTTGCAGCTGACAGCACGCAGTCCGCCGCCCGGTTGGCCGAGCTGGATGGCGTTGCCCCGCTCCGCTCCGGGGTGGCCGTAGAAGCGGCACAGCATCGAGTTGAAGCTGCGCATCGTGGTGTTCGAGGTCAGGCCGACATAGGCGACCGGGATCCGCTCGTGGCCGTCGGAGGTGGTCGCGGCCCGTAGAGCTCGATCTGGCGGCGGTGGAAGGCCGCGGCCGAAGGACGACGGCCGACGTCGTCTTGCCCAGGCCGGGGTAGGCGTCGAGCACCGCCGCGGCCTTGACCTTGTCGCCGTCCTGGCGGTTGGCCTCGCATGATCTCGTCGAGCTCGTCGTAGCACGGCCTGCATCTGCGGCGTCATGATCGGGCCGAGGTTGGCGTGCCACACCGCTGCGGGCCTCCTCGTAGCGCAGCCCGGCTCCGCCATCGCTCACGAGCCCTCGACCTCGGCCGCGGGTCAGCTGGGCGGGCCGGGACCGGGGCGGGAGCATCCGACCGCGCCGCCGACCAGCCCTCCTTCGAGCGACAGGGTGTAGTCCTGCTCCAGATTCTCGATGACGGCGTCACGGCGAGCGTGTCCGGAAGGCGCCTCGTCGTAGAAGCTTCGTCGCTGACGGCCTCGCCGCCGGGCGCCGCCTCGAGCTCCGCCTCGCTCGTCGTCGTCGCCTCCGCTCGGCGCGCTCGGGCTCCGGCTCGGCGGTCGGCGCTGGTCACCGCCTGAAGAGTGCGCGCACCGTGGCCAGACCTCGACGCCTCGCGGCTCGCCTGCGCCTGTGGCCAGGCGGGCGTGCCGCTGCTGCGAGAGCCGCAGTGCCATTCGCCGCTCGGTCGGGTTGCGTGGTCAGCCCGCGTCCCACCGCTCGAGCAGCTCGGCCAGGACGCGGCGGTCGTCGGGGAAGCGATCCGTCTGGCGGCGCAGCCGGCGGGCGTAGGCCAGGGCCTCGTCGCTGAACGGCACGCGGAGTCGGCGGCGTGCTCCCAGCGCAGGGTGTGCCAGGCCTGGTCCTCGGGGTCCTGGAAGTAGACCCGGGAGACGTCGTCGGGGTCGTAGCGGAACGGCCACTTGCCGTTCTGGGCGCCGTCGTAGGGGCTGCGGCGGTTGCGGTAGGGGCTCGAGGCCGTCGCCGTTGTAGCGGAGGCCGTCCGATCTCGACCCCGTAGTGCTGGATCGTCCGCCACTCGACCGGTAGGAAGTCGTAGACCAGGTCGGCGCGGGCCGGGACCCGCATGCCGCCCGGCCCGGGCCATGCCCGTGCTCGAACATGTCGACCGGGCTACAGCTCGCAGGCCCGGACCTGGTTCGACCAGGCCGGCGTGGGGCCGGCGGTGGTAGACGGTCGGCCACCCACTCCCGGATGATCTGCTCGAGCTCGTCGACGAAGAAGTAGCGCCTCCGTCCTCGACGTCCTCGCCCCGGCTGTGGACGTCGGGGCCCTTGTAGCCGGGCAGCGCGGCGAGCAGGCCCTCGCGGAGGGTGCGGAAGAACCGCTCCACGGCGCGCCTTGTCGGTCGGCGTGTAGGGCCGGGCGGGCTGGATGCGAGATGCCGAGCCGGGCGCAGACGCTCGTGCAGGTGCTCGGACACGTAGATCTTGCCGTGGTCGACCACCAGCGTCTCCGGGGCCACGGCCGGGCAGCCCGGCGGTCGGCCGGTGGCCGTGTCGGCATCGACCAGCACGACCGACGGCACTCCCGTGTAGGGCAGGAGCCCGCCGGCAGGTGTGTGCCTTCGAGTCCGGTGCAGATGGCCTCGTAGAGCAGCAGCGCGGCATCGACCGCCTTCGTCGAGACCGGGCTGCAGCCGCAGGCGCGTCGATGCACCGGCTGTAGAGGTCCATGGCGACGCTCAGTTCCACCGACACCCACCGCAAGCGTCAGCGGCTCCATGGCGAAGACGTCGAGGCGGGTGGTGTCGAGCAGCAGGTACTCGCCCGGCCGGGTGGCCCGCAGCCGGCCGTACGGACCCTCGGGGCGGCCGGCGATCGAGCGCTTGGCCTTGGTGCTGCCGACGAAGCGCGTTCGTGCCCTGGGTGAGCTCGGCCAGCACGGCCCGTGCCTTCCAGTCCTTGGGGATGGGCACGACGCCCTCGCCGTGGAGCTTGTCGACCCGGGCCTCGACTCGTTCGAGCAGCAGGTGGCGAGGCGGGCGGCTGGCGCCGGTGTGCTCGGCGAGCGACGGCGGCGAGCATGTCGAGCCAGCGCTGGTCGACATGGCGGAGGGGATCGTCGCTGCGGCGGTGGCGCAGATCGAGCAGACCGGCCACGTCCTGCTCCTTGTAGGCAGCCACCCAGCGGCGCAGCGTCGAGCGGCCGACACCCAGCTCTTCCGCCTTGGACTCGTAGCGGTCCATGAGGCTCGGGTGGGGTCGTAGCAGGGCGGGGCTCGCCCGGGAGGGCATCGGTGTCAGCCTCCGGAGCGATAGCCGGTGAGCAGCTCACGGACCTGGCGCCAGCCGCTCGGCGAGCTGGGCCCGCTCCGTCTCGGTCAACGACGAGAACGCTCGACCCACGCCGGCGACGGCCGGCACCTCCTCGCCGAGGATGCGGTTCGGTGCCGACAGCAGCCGGGCGATGCAACAGATCGCGACCGCCCCCGGCCGTGGCGATGGTGGCCCGGCTTCCCATCCAGGTCGACGACGCTCCACATCTGTCCGTCGTAGGAGACCTTGGCGCCGACAGCGAGGGTGGCTGTGCTCATGCCGCCCTCCGCACGACCGTGTCGGTGGTGAGCGGGGCTGAAGGTCGGCGCTGACGTATCCGGTCCACAGGAGGTGGAGCATCAGCGGTCGGGACTCATCCACGCCCGAGGCTCGGAGGCGATCTGCGACGTTCCCGATGGTGTCACCGTCGTCGATCGCCGCCCCAGTGGCCTGAAGGCTCGGTCCGGTCGATCAGCCAGTCCTTCGGTAGCCGGCGAGGAATCGGACGTTGGCCAGGAGCAGCTGGTTGCACCCGGTCCAGACCTCGGCGGTCCACCCCTTCGCTGCGATCGTCTCGCCCGCCCACGCCAGGGTGGCTGCGACGTCGGGCTCCGCGAGCTTCTCCGCCGGCTTGACGTTGACGATGGTGCAGGTGCCACTGCGGTGTTGGAGAAAGAAGTCCGGGACGTGGCTGCTAGCCTTGCCCTCCGCTCCCTCTATCAGCAGGAACGGTTGGGCGGCGATGGCGACGACGTCGGGATCGGCATCGGCCAGGAGTAGACGGGCCAGTTCGAGCTGGTTCTTGTAGATGATGCGGCCGTCCGTCGTCGAGGACCAATACCACCCTGAGTAGTGACGTTAACCGCGCTGGCAACGGAACACTCGCCACGGCGTCGTCGTCGTCACGTCGTCGGCGACGCGCTTCGATCGTGTCTCACGCTCGTCGTCGTCCGTCGAACGGAGCCGCAGTCGAGCCGTCATGCGCTCAATCCGAGAGTATGACGAAGGGTATCGAATCGTACTTGCGACTTCCGGGATGGTCCGATCTCACTCCGACCGCGCGTTTTTGCCAGTGTCATGGACATGGAGATTGAGTGAGATCATGCATGGGTGTCGAAATCGTTGCCACCGCCGTCGTTTGTGGTGCTGTGATAGGCTGGCTGTGGAATCGCCAGCTCCGTAAGCGACAAGCAACTGCCGTGGCTGGTCACTCGTTCGAAGTGCCCGCGAAGGTCCGGCTCCTCGATGAGGCGGGATGGGCGGGGCGGTGGCGGGAGGGGATCTGCACACCGGCGTCGATGCTGCGACCTTTCGCCCCCGGCGGCCTCGAAGGGGCGCAACGCTGGACTTGTCTCGCTGGAGGGTCACGGGAACCCGGCCGGCACGAACGGCGGAGAAATGGTGGTTCAAAGGACCGACAGTCCTGGTCGGCGACTGCCCGAGTGGGAACTTCGAGGTGGGGTCTGGCAGCGACGAGTACGCCCCAGCTCGCTCGGCAACTACTCGAGCAGGGTTCTTGAGGTGTTGGTGCGATGTCGGCGATGAGTAACCCTGGACTTCGCCCGGGTGCTCCTGCCCTTGGTCGTCTGGGTCGCGGCGTGCCGGTTGGCGACAGCTTAAGCAGGATCGAGGAGATTCACACGGTGGGTGACGTGCGCAACCTCGACCCATGGAACGAAGGCTGCGGATCAGGGAAGAGCGGTCGCAACACCCCGTGTCTCAGCGATGCCACGAGGTTGAGGTCCGCCCAACCGATCAATTGCCCGAGTTTCACGGGTCGCCGCATCATTCGTCTGTAGGCTTGACGACTACGCCGACGAGCGCCGCGGTCGGTACGACAAGCCAAAGTAGAAGACCCCGCATGAGCAACATGATCAGCGCCGCCACAGACTTCTTCACTAGACGACCGTACTCCGCCCGGGACGTGACACCTGGCGGCGGCACCGATCGAGAATGACGTCGCTGAGGTTCGCTTCGCATGGCCGAACCGGTGGCCGGCGTGCCATTCGGCAAGCTCGGCGGGGGTAACGGTGCCTGATCGACACAGCCGGCGCGGGTGCCGGCCGGCAGCTAGCGGTGCCGGCGCTCGGCGCATCGAGGGCCCACTTTCCGAGCACCAGAGACCCCGGAGGGCCAACCAGGGAAGCGACAATGAGCACAACCCCGATGGTTGAGTTGCCCTTAGCAAGCTGGAGGACGCCCAACGCGATGCCCAGCGCCGTTGCGGCCACCATCATCACGATTGTGCGTCGAGGTAGCTTCGCCACTGACACATAGTGCCGCGCAAGCATCGGGTTCGGTTGGCCGGGCGACCTGTAGGACATTCGCCCTGTGACCGCTAGACCTGTCCAGACGGCTGGGTCGGCTCCTGAGCGATCAGGCTACGCACCGCTCCTACGAATGCCCAGAAACACCCTCGATTGCTCAACCAGTGCTCATCAATTCTCGCCAATTGCTCACTTATAGTCGCGTCCTACATATTATCTAGACGCCGCGGGCCATGTTGGCGAACCGGGTGTAGTGGTCGAGGAACGCCAGGTTGGTGACGCCGGTGGGCCCGTTACGGTGCTTGGCGACGATAATTTCTGCAGTTCCTCTATCGGGACTATCTCGATTATAAACTTCATCTCTATAGATGAAAATCACAACGTCGGCATCTTGTTCCAAAGAATTATGGGCCACCACACCGTTGGCGACGAAGTTGTGGGTGCCCTCGACGGTGGCGTCGAACGTGGGCTGGGAGCCGCCCGAGGTGACCTCGACCACTTCGTCCCAGTAGACGTCGGACGAGGCGACGTCGGCCAGCTCCTGGGAGCCGACGATGCCGGCGATGGCAGCGAGACGGTCGCGGGAGAACCGACGGGGACGTTGCTCGGTGCCGAGGAGATAGCTGCCGCAGTAACCCTCGCCCAGGCCGGCAGCGATCTGGCGCTGGGTGACGCCAGCCCGGCCGGCGGCCGCCTTGACCCGGGCCGCGACCGGCCATGGCACCAGGTCGACGTTGGGGTTCTCCTTGATCCCGTCGAGGATGGCCAGGGCCTCGGGGATGCATCCGCCCCGTTGCCCGTGGCAGCCGACCGTGCGCAGGAACCGCGCCTGGCCGGCAGCACCCTGGATGCGGACGCTGAAACCGTCCCGGTAGTACTGCCGGCCGGCGTCGTCGGGACGGCCGGCTCGCTGCTTCTTGGAGGTGCCGATGGTGGATCTGATCCCGAGGCGGAGCAGGAGGCGCTGGACGTCGACGGCCAGGCGGCGACTGGTGGTGCCGTAGTACGTCCTCACGATCGGGCCCCGGGCGTTGCGGCCGATCGTGATCGAGCCATCGGTGGCCCACAGGTGGCGGAGGAACAGCGCCACCTGGGCGTCGGGGAGGCCGAAGACCGACTCGGGGCAGAACTTGGTCCACGCCCTCGACTTCCACAGCCCGTGCGGCTCCAGCCAGTTCCGCATCGGGTGGTGCACGCCGTGGGTGAGCCGGTAGGGGCTCGGGAACCACAGCTGCCAGGTGTTGCCGACCTTGTCGCCTTCGGTCTCGATCCCGAAGAGGCGACGGGCCAGATCCTCCACCAGTTCCTTGTTGGCCGGGTCGGCGGTGGCGTACTTGAAGCTCGACCCCATCGTGCCGTCGCCCAGCAGATGGGCGAGGAGCATCAGCTCGTCGTCGGTCCAGTCGGCGTTGGGTTGCAGTGGGGTGGGAAGTCGGCGGGGGGTGGCGACGAATGACCCCGGCCCCAGGGCGTCGAGCCGGGTCCAGCCGTCGATGGTGAGGAACGGGTGGTTGGCGGTGGCGGTGACGCTGCGGCCCGACGCCAGCTGCAGGGTGAAGACGGGCTTGATCCCCGAGGGGAACGCCTTGACCAGCCGGGCCGGCACCAGCCGCTGGTGCTCGTCGACCGACCACACCAGGGGCTGCTCCTGGGTTAGGACGAGCTCGCCCAGCGAGATCTCCTGGCCGTTGTCGGCCCGCATGAGCCTGGTGTTGGCCGGCATGCAGCCCGACTCACGTAGGTCGGCCAGTACCGGGCGTTTATCGGCGCGGGATTCGAGGTTTCGGGAGAGCTGCGACAGGGCGATCACGGGCACCTCCAGCTC
>CAWDDV010000006.1:0-390934 GCA_963801205.1 uncultured Acidimicrobiia bacterium | reverse complement strand
GCGGCCGTGTTCCGGGGCGGCGCCGAGCTGGCCGGCAGCGGCGGCGTTGGCGGCGGCGGCCGCGGGCCGGCCTAGCCCGATGATCCGGCAGGCGCTGCGCCACCGGGTGGGGGTGGCCATGGCCGCCCTGGCCCTGGTGGGCGTGTTGTTCCTCGCCGTGTTCCCGTTGCGGGCCTACGTCGACCAGCGCCGCCAGCACGACCAGCTGGCGGCCCAGGTGTGCAGCCGCCTCCTGGAGGGGGCCAACCAGACGCTGGCCCAGCGGGCGGCGAAGCCACAGTCGACCGAGGAGATCGAGCGCCTAGCCCGCCTCCACTACCAGCTGGTGAAACCGGGGGAGGAGGCGTTCGTCATCCTTCCCGACGGCACGTCCCCCACCACCACCGTCGCTCCAGCCCCGGCCGCCCCGGCCGATCACAAGGGCCTCCTGGGCGCGCTGTGGGACCGGATTTCTTCAATTTTCTGAGGACTTCTAACGTTGGCCTGTGTCGAGGTCGCATGGCTGACGTGAGAGTGGGGACGAGCGGCTGGTCCTACCCCGAGTGGCTGGGTCGCTTCTATCCCAACGGCACGGCGCCCGCCCGGATGCTCACTTCTACGGACGGCGGTTCACCACCGTCGAGCCCACGCCACCTACCGCCGGCTGCCAGCGGCGACGGCACTGGAGAAGTGGCAGTCGCAGGTGCCGCCCGGGTTCATGTTCGCGGCCAAGGCCCACATGGGCATCTCCCACCGCCGCGACCTCGACGGGGTGGAGGACCGGGTGGCCGCCTTCCTGGCCGCGGTGGCGCCGCTGGCCGACAACCTGGGACCGGTGCTGCTCAGCCTGCCCCACAAGGACCCCGACCTCGACCGCCTCGACCGGCTCCTGGCCGCCTTCCCGCCGCCACCCGACGGCCCGGTGGTGGCCTTCGAGTTGAGCCCGAACTGGTACACCAGTGAGGTGCTCAACCGGCTGGAGGCCCACGGGTCGACCGTGGTCGTGATCGACAACGACGCCGAGCGGGAGGAGCGGGCGCCGCTGACGGTGGGGCCGCTGGCCTACGTCCGCCTCCGGCGCCAGCGCTACGACCGGGCCGGCCTGGAGGCGTGGGCCGAGAAGCTGAGCAAGGTCGGGGCCGAGGGCCGCGACAGCTACGTCTACCTGAAGCACGACGCCGAGGGCGACGGCCCCCGCTACGCCCGGCGCCTGGCCGAGCTGCTGGCCGGGCAGTGAGCCCGAGTCCGAGCCCGAGCACGACCCAGGACGACCTCGACCGGGCCGCGGTCACCGCCCTGTTGGGCCGGCCACCGCAGGGCGACTTCGAAGTGGTGGTCCGCGACCCCGAGGGCCGGCCGGTGGTGATCCGCAACGCCCCCCTGATGGGCGACGGCACGCCGATGCCCACCCGCTACTGGCTGGTGCACGCCGAGCTGCGGCGGCTGGTGAGCGGCCTCGAGTCGTCGGGTGGCGTGCGGGCGGCGGAGGCGGCCGTCGACCCGGGCGAGGTGGCCCGGGCCCACGAGCGCCACGCGGCCGAGCGCGACTCGGCCCTGCCCCCCGACCACGCCGGCCCCCGACCGTCGGGCGGCGTCGGCGGCACCCGCAGGGGCGTCAAGTGCCTGCACGCCCATTACGCCTGGCACCTGGCCGGGGGCGACGACCCCATCGGACGATGGGTTGCGGCCCGCCTGGCCGAGATGCAGAACGAGGCATGACCGGCACCGGGCCGCGGGCGGCGGTCGACTGCGGCACCAACTCCACCCGGCTGCTGGTGGTCGACGAAAGCGGAGCGACGTTGGCGCGCCTCATGCGGATCACCCGTCTGGGCCAGGGCGTCGACGCCTCCGGCCGCCTGGCCCCGGAGGCGATCGAGCGGACAGTGGCCGTCCTCAGCGAGTACCGGGCCGTCCTCGACCGCCTCGGCGTGGAGCGGGATCGGGATCGGGACCGGGTGCGGATGGCGGCCACATCCGCCGCCCGTGACGCGGCCAACCGGGACGCCCTCTTCGACCGGGCCGAGGCCGCCATCGGCGTGCGCCCGGAGCTGCTCGGGGGCGACGAGGAGGCCCGGTTGTCGTTCCTCGGGGCCACCGCCGAGCTCGACCCGGCCGACGGCCCCTTCCTGGTGGTCGACATCGGCGGCGGGTCCACCGAGTTCGCCGTCGGCACCGACCGGCCCGAGGGCGTGGTGTCGGTCGACATCGGCTGCGTCCGCGTCACCGAGAAGTTCCTGGTCTCCGACCCGCCCGCCCCCGAGGAGCTGACCAACGCCCTCACCGTGGTCCGCGACTACCTCGACGACGTCGTCCGCGTCATCCCGGCCGCGTCCGACGCCGCCCGCCTGGTCGGGCTGGCGGGCACCGTGTCGAGCGTGGCCGCAGTGGAACTGGGTATCGACTACGACCGTGACCGCATCCACCACTTCCGCCTCACCCGGGACGCGGTGGAGGACGTCTTCCGCACCCTGGCCACCGAGACCCGGGCCCAGCGGGTGCACAACCCCGGCCTGGAGACGGCCCGGGCCGACGTCATCGTCGGCGGCGTGGTCGTGCTGGCCGCCGTCATGCGCTACTTCGGGTTCGACGAGTGCCTGGTGAGCGAATCCGACATCCTCGACGGGCTCGTCATGAGCCTGAGCCGTTAGGGTCGGGCGCGATGGCCCTCGGTGAGCGCATCCCCACCACCCTGCGGGGCCGGCGGGTGGTGCTGCGCCCGCTGTCGGCGGCCGACTTCGAGGGGTGGCGGGAGGTCCGCCAGCGCAACCGGGGGTGGCTGCTCAAGTGGGAGCCGAAGCCGCCGCCGGGGGCGCCCGACGACACCGAGAGCAGGCCCGCCTTCGTCGCCCGCTGCGGCGCCCGGGAGCGGGAGTGGCAGATGGGCTCGGGCTACGGCTTCGGGATCTTCGTGAGCGGCCAGTTCGCGGGCGAGCTCAACCTGTCGGGCGTGCAACGGGGCCCGTTCCAGAACGCCTACGTCGGCTACTGGATCGACGAGGCCCACGCCGGCCACGGCTACGTCCCCGAGGCCCTGGTGGTGGCCGCCCGCTTCGCTTTCGAGGAGCTGGGCCTGCACCGGCTGCAGGTGGCGATCATCCCCCGCAACCGGGCCAGCCGCCGGGTGGCGGAGAAGCTCGACCTGCGGGAGGAGGGCATCGCCCACCGCTACCTGGCCATCAACGGGGTGTGGGAAGACCACATCCGCTACGCCCTCACGTCGGAGGACTGGGCCGCCCGCCGCGAGGAGCTGCTCGACACGTGGGTCGGCGACACCCGCGCCCACCTCTCCTTGAAACCGCGTCCGTAGCGAGGCGAACCGACGGTCACCGTCCTCAAGTTGGCGGAGGGGCCGGTCGATACCTTCGGGAATGACATCACGGCGGTTGATCCGGACTGCCCTCGCGCTCGGTGGCGGTGTGCCGTGCTCATCCCCTCAGCCGCGTCGGCCCAGTACTTCGGCCACGTCTTCCAACGCATCCCCTTCGTCGAGTGGACCGTGCCCGGCACCGGCCCCCTCGACGGGATCGGCCAGTGGGTCTACCTCGCTCCCGTTGCGCCCGCCGGGATCGGCCCAGCTGCCGACCACCGGCTACACCTACGGGCCCAGCTTCCGTCCAGGGTTCGGGCCGGGGCCTGATCGCCCTGTCGAGCGACGAGCGGGGCCCGATCGCCGGCATCCAGCTCGGGACGAAGGTCACCATTCCCTACGACTGGTCCCCGGGGAAGTACTACTTCCTCTTCGTCTACCAGCTCGGCGGCGGGCAGTTGGGCGGATGGGTTTTCAACTTCGCCACCTCCGTGTGGACCTTCATCGGCCGCGTCCAGGGTGGGGGCTCGGGCCTGCTCGAACCGGTCGCCACCAACCATGTCCCGGGGCCGCAGGGTCTGCCCATACCGCCGTTCTCGGATGTCGGTCGCCCGGAGCGTCGCGGGGAACTGCCGGTCGTTCCCCGAGGTCGACGTCTCCTTCTATCCCCCCCTTCGGCTACCGGGGCGCGGACACCCCCCTGGCCACCATGACCGCAGACCCTGCCAGTCGCCCGGCGAGTGCCCGACCGACCTCACGGTGGAGCAGGACTGGGTGCACTTCGGCTTGGGCCAGCCCGCCGTCGCCACCGGGCCGGCCACCATCACCCCGTCCCCGCAGTTCTTGCCCCCCGACATCAACTCCCACCACCAGGCGGCGCCGCTCATCGATTGGCTGGCGCCGGGGACGGAGCCGCTCGACGGTATCGGCCAGTGGCTGTACGTGGCCCCGATACCGCCGGCGGCGGCCGGCCAGCTGCCCTCGACCGGGTACGTCTACGGGACGACGTTCCTTCCCACCCCCGGGCCGACGAACGACACGGTCAGCATCGGCCTCA
The DNA here is from genome assembly GCA_963801205.1 of uncultured Acidimicrobiia bacterium. GTDB lineage: Bacteria > Actinomycetota > Acidimicrobiia > Acidimicrobiales > AC-14 > JAXDMK01. The sequence goes on along the minus strand of CAWDDV010000006.1, from coordinate 386,591 downwards.
TCGGGTTGTCGACCGACGAGCAGGGCCCCATCGCCGGCATCCACGTCCGCGGCGACACCATCCTCGAGCCGGTGACGATCCGGTACGACTGGTCGCCCGGGAAGTACTACTACCTGTTCGCTTATCACCTGGCCGACGGGGCGCTGGGGGGGCTGGGTCTACGACCTGGCCGCCACCGAGTGGACGTACATCGGCTCGATGCGGGCGGCGTCCGGCTCCGGTCTCCTGCAGGTGGACAGCGGCACGGCCATCCACGACGTCGGAGGCCCCCCGGCGCCCGGCTTCACCGGTGGAACCGGGACCGTCGCCCACTGCTCCGACTTCCCCCGCGTTGACGCCTACTTCTACCCGCCCGACGCCTACCGCGGCTCGACTGCATCGCTGTCGACGCTCGACCTCAGCCGCGCCGCCTTGGGTGACTGCGCCGCCGAGACGACTTTGGAGGACGGTTGGATCCACTTCCGCCTCGGTACCGCCGCCGCCTGAGGATGAACTAGATGTAGCCCATCGGGTCGACGGGGTCGCCGTCGACGCGGACCTCGAAGTGGAGGTGGGGGCCGGTGCACGAGCCGGTGCAGCCGACCCGGCCGATCATCTCGCCCTGGGTCACCGAATCCCCCTCGGACACGAGGATCGAGCTCTGGTGGCCGTAGAGGGTGGCCAGGCCGCCCCCGTGTTCGATGACGGTGGCGTTGCCGTACCCGCCGAGGCTGCCGGCGCTGGCCACGATGCCGTCGCCGGCGGCGTAGATGGGGTCGCCGGTGTCGGCGCCGAAGTCGACGCCGGTGTGGAGGCGGCCGTCGCCGTAGATGGGATGGACCCGGTAGCCGAACGACGACGTGATCGGCGCCCCCGGGATCGGGTGCTGGAGGGTGCCGCCCCCGGCGGGCAGGGCCGGGATGGAAGCGCCCGCGCCGGCCCCCGCAGCCGCGCCTGCGGGAGCGGCGGCGGCGGCAGCGGCGGCCGCGGCCCGGGCCGCGGCCCGCTGGCGCAGGGTCTCGGCGATGGCGGCCGACTCCGCCTCCAGGTTGGCCTGCTCGGCCTGGAACTCCTCCTTGCGGGCCAGCACCTCGCCCCGCAGTCGCTCCTGCTCGGCGACCTCGCCGGCGGCGTCGTCGCGCACCACGTTCTGGGCGTCACGGGCCACCTGCAGCCGGTCCCGCTCGTCGGCCACCACATCCCGCTGACCCACGGCCTCGGCCCGTGACCGCTCCAGCTGGTCCTTGAGGTCGCTGACCTGGTTGCGCAGCCGCTCGTTGTCGGCGATGACGTCGGCCTGGCTGCCGACGACCGCCTTGAGGTACGACCGCCGGTGGACGAGCTCGTCGAGGCTGCCGGCCCCGAGGAGCATCCCCGCGTAGCGGGCCGCCTCCGACTGGCCGGTGTAGGCGGCGATGGCCTGCTGGGCCAGCTGGGCCTTGGCCGTCGCCAGCTGCCCGGTGGCCTCCTCCAAGTGGGCCTCGGTGCGGTGCTGCTCGGCCTCCAGCCCGGCCAGCCGGGACTCGGCGGCCGCCACGTCGCCCTGCGCGACCGAGATCCGGCCGTCGAAATCGGCCACCTTGGCGTCGAGCCCGGCCAGCCGCCCCGAGCTCTCGTCGATCAGCCCCAGCAGCCGCTCCTCCTCGTCCGAGGCCTCGCTGACCTGGTCCTTGAGCGACTCGATCTGGTCGTCGATCTGGGACTTGTCGGCCTCGGTCTGGCCCTGGGCGGGCGCGACCATCCCGCCCAGAACGGGGACGAAGCCGGGGACCACGCCGGGGAGCAGGACGAGCAACGCGATGGCCGCGACCACCACACGCCCGACCAGCCGGTGCTTCACTCGGGTCACGCTAGCAACACCAGCAACAGCAACAACAGAACCGCCCCTCGAGCATCGACGCCTAGACGTCGAGGAAGCGGCTGACCGCCAGTGCCGACCCCACCGTGCCCACCAGGACGCCGACCACCAGGAGCAGGATTCCGGTACCGGCCACGTCGCCGCTGGTGACCAGGAACTGTTTGAACAGCTGGATGTCGTTGCGGGCTTCGGTGATTCGGCTCTGGATCAGGTCACGCCCGATCCAGACGACGCCGTAGGCCAGCGCGGCCCCGGCCAGGCCTTGGATGAGGCCCTCGAGCATGAAAGGTATTCGGATGAACCAGTTGGTGGCCCCCACCAGCTTCATCACCGCCACCTCCCGGCGGCGGGCGAAGATGGCCATGCGGATGGTGTTGAGGATGAGCAACGACGCCGCCGCCAGGAGCACCGCGGCCACCGCCCACAGCATGATCTGGAGGAAGTTGGTGACCGACACCAGGGCGTCGACCTCCTCCTTGGCATAGCTCACGCGGAACACGCCCGCGGTGTTGTCGAAGCGCTCGCCGATCACCTTGGTCTGCTCCGCCTGTTTGGGCACCACCCGGTAGGACGGGGGGATCTGCTCCACGGTGAGGCTGTCGCGCACGTCGGGCTCGTTGGCGAAGATCTTGCGGAACTCCTCGAACGCCTCCGGCTTGCTCACGTAGTGGTAGCGCTTGACCTCGGGCATGGCCTTGAGCTGGCGGTCGATGGCGTCGGACTCGGGGGCCGAGGCGTCGGGCTTCATGAAGATGGAGAGCTCGACGTTGTCCTTCCACTGCACCGTGGCCCGGTCGACCCCCCGCTTCACCAGCAGCGCCCCGCCCACCAACGTGAGGGAGACGGCGACGGTGAGCAGCGCGGCCGAGGCCATGGAGATGTTGCGCCGCAGGTTGGAGATCGTCTCCCGCGCCACGTAAGAGAGGTTGACGGCCATGTGTTACGTGAACGCTCCGTAGACGCCACGCGCCTGGTCTCGGACGAGGGAACCGCGGTCGAGCTCGACGACCCGGCGGCGCATGGTGTCGACGATGCCGGCATCGTGGGTGGCCATCACCACGGTGGTGCCGGTGCGGTTGATGCGATCCAGCAGGCGCATGATGCCCACCGAGGTGTTGGGGTCGAGGTTGCCGGTGGGCTCGTCGGCCAGGAGGATCAGGGGCCGGTTGACGAAGGCCCGGGCCACCGACACCCGCTGCTGCTCACCGCCGGAGAGCTCGCTGGGGAAGTGGTCGCGCTTCTTGGACAGGCCGACCAGGTCGAGCACCTGGGGCACCTGGGCCTGGATGACGTGGGCCGGCCGGCCGATGACCTCCAGGGCGAAGGCCACGTTCTCGTAGGCCGTCTTGTTGGGGAGGAGCTTGAAGTCCTGGAACACGCAGCCGATGTTGCGCCGCAGGAGGGGCACCTTCCACGATCCGAGCTGGCCGATGTCCTTGCCCGCCACCCAGATGCGGCCCGAGTCGGGCTTCTCCTCCTTGAGCAGGAGACGGATGAGGGTGGACTTGCCGGAGCCGGTGGGGCCGACCAGGAAGACGAACTCCTGCTTGGCGATGTCGAGAGACAGACCCCGCAGCGCGGTGACGTTGCCTTTGTACACCTTGGTGACGTCGCGAAGTCTGATCATAAGGTCCGGGGTTGCCTCCCTGGGGGTTCGGCAAGGCAGATGGTAACGGCTCCCGGGGGGCCCGTGCGAGCACCCCGCCGCCGCTCCGCTCGATGAGGGCTGGGGGCGACGCCGGGAGAACCGCCGGGCACGGGGAAACGGCGTCCTAGGTGGCCGGCCTGGTGGTCGTCGGCCTGGTGATCGTGACCGTCGGCCTGGTGATCGTCGTCGGCGGGACCGTGGTGGTCGTCGGCGCCACCGTTGTCGACGGCCTGGTCGTCGGCGGCGCGACCGTGGTCGTCGGTCTGGTGATCGTCGGTCTGGTGATCGTCGGTCTGGTGGTTGTCGGCGGGACCGAGGTTGACGGTCTGGTGGTCGTCGGCAGGACGGTCGTCGGCGGGACGGTCGTCGGCGTGGTGGTCGTCGACGGTCTGGTGAGCGTCGACGGTGTGGTGGGCCTGGTGGGCGATGTGGTCGTGGTCGTCGTCGACGCCACGGTCAAACGGATGTTGCAGCTGGTGTACGGCCCGGTGACGGGGGCGGCCGTCTGCCGCCCAGCCACCACGACGTTCACCAAACTCCCGGCCGAGGCGCGGAGCGAGCTCCACTGGCTAGCACTGGGGGTGAAGCTGGTGCCGGGCTGCTCGGCAGACTGGAGGAGCAGAGTGGCGAACGTGGCGTCGTAGAACTTGACGATGAACCGGTTGTTCCGGAAGGCGGGGCCCCCGCCCTGCGCGCTCCAGGTGAAGGTCGGGGGCAACGCCGCCGGTGCCGCCGAGTTGTCGGCCGGCGCGGTGATCCGCGGCGCCACCGCCTGCTCGGTGAAGATGCAACCGATGTCGGCCACCGCACGTGCGCTCTTGCCGGCCACCAAGGCGGCATAGGCCTCCGAGAGGGTGAAGGGCGACGACGCCTTCAGCGGGCTGAAGACGCCGGCGTCACCGAGGCCGACCCCTCGTTGGTCGCCGGCGTCGGCGATCGTGTCGTAGAGGTCCCACAAAGCCCGCTGCACCGTCAGCTCGTTGTCTTCACCGAGGCCGGTGCCGCCCGATGGTCCTTCGAGGTCGTAGTCGAGGGTGGAATCCTCGGTGTCCGTGTAGCGGGTGTCGCCCACGTTGGGGATGCCGAAGGCGGCCGTGCCCATGACCTGTTGCAGGCTGGTGCCGAAATAGGTGGGGAAGCCCTCGCCCCAGGAAAGTCGCGTGCCCTCGTCCTTGCCCCGGCCACCCGTCTCGGACAGGTTGTCGCTGGTTGAGTGGTTACCACCGGGGTTGTCCTCGATCCCCTGGTTGCTCATGAAGTAGTGGCCGAACTCGTGGAGGTTGACGTCCCAGTCGAAGCGGTCGAGCTGGAGGATGTGGAGCGCCCCGTCCCCGAAGTTCGAGGTCTCGTCGGCCGTCGGGAAGTCGACCGCGATGGCGGGCAGGGCGGCGCCGGTCAGGGTGGCCGCGTAGGCGACGGTGGTCACCAGCGCGTCATGGACGGAGAAGGCGGTGTTGTTGTCGTCGGTGTTGTTGGCGGTCAGATTCACCGTGAGGGTGGCCCCGTCGGCCACGTTGTTGGTGACGGCCGAGTCGATCCGGTGGGTGCCGGCCGTGCCCTGGATGTCGAAGCCGGTGCTCTTGGCCAGCGCCCGGATGAAGAGGTCGCGGCCCCCCTCGCCGGTGCCGTCGTCGTTGTTGACCGTTGCCGTGAAGTTGCCCGTGGCGCTGGTGTTCACGGTGGTCACGAGGACAGACTCGACTGTCTCTGCGTCCCGGATCTCGACGGGGGCCAGCCGCACGGGATGGGTGTTGCCGGCACTGTCGGTGTACCGCACCTGGCCGGAGATGGTCACCACCCCGCCGGGCGATTGGGCCTGGCCCGGGCCCTGAGCCGCCGTTCTCGACGTGGTCGCCACCGCCCCTCCGCCGAGGAGCCGATCGAGCGCGGCGGTGTAGGCAGCGGCCGTGAGGGAAGTCTTGGCCGAGGACAGGGCGCTCACCGCCGCGTCGAGCGAACCGCGGGTGCTCTGGAACACGCCGCCGTCCCGGGTGGCGATCCACAGCCTCGTCGAGCGGGTGACGATCGAGTGGCCGCTGCCGTCGAAGGCGGTGACGCTCGCCTGCACCACACCCGCCCCGGGGCCGGTGACGACGAACGGGATAGGCAGGTCGACCGATTGGCCCGCGGCCGGCGACGCCACCACCTGGAGCAGGGGTGCGGCGGTGGTGACAGGGCCGACCGTGCGCACCGCGACCTCCAGCCGGGCGAAGTCGGCCCCGGGGGTGACGTGCAAGGAGGCGGTCGACTCCTCGCCGATGGCCGGCGTCCCCGGCGCGGACGCCATCCCGACGGTGACGCCTCCCGCGGGCTTGACGTGGTCACGGCTGCCCGATCCCGTGGCTGCTGCCGCCTGCGCCGGTGTGGACGGCGAGCCCAAGGCCCGGCTCGGCCCGGCGCCGGCGACAGCCGCCAGTGCAAGCATTCCGACCGACAACCACAGCGCCACCGAACGACGGCCGCTTCGCAACCATAGTTCATCGCAGTCCCGTCACGAGAGGGGGGAGGGCGGAACTCTACTTCCCGGCCGACGACGCCGCACGTCCCGTTATGGGATCACCGCCCGCCGGCACCTGGCTACCCCGTCGTCGCTCCCCCACCGAGGATTTCGTCCCGCAGGCGGATGTAGTCGCCCTCGCCGACGAGCTCCGGAGGCCCGCTCGTGATCGAGGTGTTCGAGGCGCAGCTGCAGGAGGCCCGCCCTACCGGTCAGGACCTCCGAGTTGGTGGCCAGCACCGACACCTCGTCGATGCGCCCGTACCGCACCTCATCGCCGTCGACCACCTCGACCGTGCCCCGGAGCTGGCCGCTGCCGACGGCATCGATGCGGACCGTGGCGTCGACGGTCAGCTCCCGGCCCGCCGCCGGGTCGCTCGATCGGGCGGCCCCGGACTCGACGACGGTGACGACCCCCGACCCCTCGACCCGTGCCCGCACCCCGCTCATTGGCTCTCGGGTCGCGAAACGCAAGGTCACCCGGAACGGCACGCCGATCTCCGGAGGCTCACCTGGGAGCACCAGGCTCAGGTCGAGCGGCAAGAGTGGCTTCCCGTCGCTGACGGGTGTGGTGGTGGCCGCCGGAAAGGACGTCGGGGTGCTTGGTCGGCTCGGCTCCGTTGGTCGACAACAGGCGAGAACGGCGCCGGCCACCAGGACCGGTACCGCTCGCCGGACCGCGGCCCCGATATCGCATGCGCTACTCCGCGTCACACCCGTTGGCGCTGCCTCCAGCGCAGCCAGGACTCCATGAAGCCGTCGAGGTCGCCGTCGAGGACGGCGCCGATGTTGCCCACCTCGTGGTCGGTGCGCAGGTCCTTCACCATCTGGTACGGGTGCAGCACGTAGGAGCGGATCTGGCTGCCCCAGGCCACGTCCCGCTGCTCGCCGGCGAGGGCCTCCATCTCCCGCCGCCGCTCCTCCCGGGCCCGCTCGGCCAGCTTGGCGGCCAGGATCTTCATGGCCACGTCCTTGTTCTGGTGCTGGCTGCGCTGGTTCTGGCAGGACACGACGATGCCGGTGGGCACGTGGGTGATGCGCACCGCCGAGTCGGTGACGTTGACGTGCTGGCCGCCCGCCCCCGACGACCGGTAGGTGTCGATGCGGAGGTCCTTCTCGTCGATCTCGACCTCGCCCGACAGGTCCTCGAGGAAGGGGACGGCCTCGAAGGAGGCGAAGGCGGTGTGGCGGCGGGACTGGGAGTCGAAGGGCGAGATCCGCACCAGCCGGTGGACGCCCTTCTCCGCGCTCAGCAGCCCGTAGGCGTAGCGGCCCCGGACGATGAACGTGGCCGACGAGATCCCCGCCTCGGTGCCGGGCGAGACCTCCTCCAGCTCGACCGCGAAGCCCCGCCGCTCGGCCCACCGCAGGTACATGCGCAGCAGCATCTCGGCCCAGTCCTGGGCGTCGGTGCCGCCCGCCCCCGAGTGGACCTCGCACACGGCGTCGAGCTCGTCGTGCTCGCCCGAGTACATGGCCCGCAGCTCGACCACGGCCAGGTCGTTCTCGACCGCGGCCATGCCCGCGTCGACCTCGGCCTCGAAGGACTCGTCGCCCTCCTCCCGGGCCAGCTCGTAGAGGACCTCGACGTCGGACAGGCGCCGCTCGAGGCTGTCGAGCTCGTCGACGTCGTCCTTCACCCGGGCCAGCTCGCCGGTGACCTTGCGGGCCGCGTCGGGGTCGTCCCACAACGAGGGGTCGGACGCCTGCTGCTCGAGCTCGGTCAGCCGCGAGCCGACGACCGGGCAGGTCGAGCGTCTTCTCCATGTCGCCGAGCCGGCCGCGCAGGCCCCCGAGGGCGTCCGAGAAGTCCCTCACAGAGTCAGACCACGGCGATTGATCCGCGCAAGTACACCTGGGAGGGGGCAACTGCGCGAACTGTTCGCCTATTTGCCGTGGCACAGCTTGAACTTCTTGCCGCTGCCGCACCAGCACGGCTGGTTGCGGCCGAGCTTCTCGTGCTCGCTGCTTCACCACCTGGGCCACGGTGGGCGAGTCGTCGACGGCGCGCCACCGCCGGCCGCGCCTCGCCGACCTCGCCGCCGGCGGCCGCCTCCCGGGCCGCCGCCTGCTTGACGCCGGCCGACCCCGACGACGGGTCGTCGGGGCCCGACAGCTGCACGTTGACGACCTCGGGCTGGGGCTGCGTTCTCGACCACGACCTCGAGGTGCATGACGTAGCGCACGAAGTCGTCGGAGATGGCGTCGATCATCTGGCCGAACATGTCGTAGCCCTCGCGCTGCCACTCCGAGAGGGGGTCCTTCTGGCCCATGGCCCGGAGGTTGATGCCCTCCTGGAGGTAGTCCATCTCGTAGAGGTGCTCCCGCCAGCGCTGGTCGAGGATGGAGAGCATGACCCGGCGCTCGATCTCGCGCATCGTCGTCGGCGCCCAGCTGCTCCTCCCGCTGCTCGTAGTAGCGCAGGGCCTCGGCCAGCAGGCTCTCCCGGATCTGGGCCGCGCTGGTGGCCGCCGGCCAGCTCGTCGGCGGTGAAGCCGGTGGGGAAGTAGGTGGCGATGTCGTGGAGGAGGCCGTCGAGGTTCCAGTCCTCGGCGTAGTCGGTGGAGCAGAACACGCCCACCTGGCGCTCGATGACCTTGGTGAGGTGGGTGAGGGCCTCGTCCCGCAGGTCGGCCCCGTCGAGGATCTGTCTGGCGGCGCCGGTAGACCACCTTGCGCTGCTCGTTCATGACCTCGTCGTACTTGAGGACGTCCTTGCGGATCTCGGCGTTGCGGGCCTCGACCGTGCCCTGGGCCTTCTCGATGGCCCGGGTGACCATCTTGGCCTCGATGGGGACGTCGTCGGGCAGGGCCTTGCCCATCACCCACGACATGGCGCCGGTGGCGAACAGGCGCATGAGCTCGTCCTCGAGGGACAGGTAGAAGCGGCTCTCGCCGGGGTCGCCCTGGCGGCCGGACCGGCCCCGGAGCTGGTTGTCGATGCGCCGGCTCTCGTGGCGCTCGGTGCCGAGCACGTAGAGCCCGCCCAGGTCGCGGATCTTGTCGCCCTCGGCCGAGCACTCGTCCTTGTACTGCTTGAACAGCTCCTCGAACCGGGCCTTGCCCTCGGCGGTGTCGAGCAGGAGGCCCTCGGCCAGGGTGTCGAGGCTGGCCAGGCCCTCGGCGTTGCCGCCGAGGATGATGTCGACGCCCCGACCGGCCATGTTGGTGGCGACGGTGACCGAGTGGAGCCGGCCCGCCTGGGCCACGATCACCGCCTCCCGCTCGTGCTGCTTGGCGTTGAGGACGGCGTGCTGGATGCCCCGCTTGCCCAGCAGGCGGGACAGGCGCTCCGACTTCTCCACCGAGACCGTGCCCACCAGCACCGGCTGGCCCGGACTCGAAGCGCTCGGCGATGTCGTCGACCACGGCGTCGAACTTGGCCTCTTCGGTCTTGTAGATGAGGTCGGCGTGGTCGACCCGGACCATCGGCCGGTGGGTGGGGATGGGCACCACCGCCAGGTCGTAGGTGTGGGCGAACTCGGCCGCCTCGGTCTCGGCCGTGCCGGTCATGCCCGCCAGCTTCTTGTACATGCGGAAGTAGTTCTGGAGGGTGATGGTGGCGAGGGTCTGGTTCTCGTGCTTGATCCGGACCCGCTCCTTGGCCTCCACCGCCTGGTGCAGGCCCTCCGACCAGCGCCGACCCTCGAGGATGCGGCCGGTGAACTCGTCGACGATCTTGACCTCGCCGTTCTGGATGACGTAGTCGTCGTCGCGCTTGTACAGCTCCTTGGCCCGCAGGGCGGCCTGGAGCTGGTGGACGTAGTTGGCCGACAGCTCGTCGTAGAGGTTGTCGACGCCGAGGGCCTTCTCCACCTTGGTGATGCCCGCCTCGAGGGGGAAGACGGTGCGCTTCTCCTCGTCGACCTCGTAGTCCTCGTCGCGGACCAGGGTGCGGACGATGCTGGCGAACTTGTAATACAGGGCCGCCGCGTCCTGCACCTGGCCGCTGATGATCAGCGGGGTGCGGGCCTCGTCGACCAGGATCGAGTCGACCTCGTCGACGATGGCGAAGGCGTGGCCCCGCTGCACCATCTGGTCGCGGGACATGGCCATGTTGTCGCGGAGGTAGTCGAAGCCGAACTCGTTGTTGGTGCCGTAAGTGACGTCGGCGCCGTAGGCCAGGCGCTTCATCTCCGGACGGTCGTAGCGGGGCAGGACGATGCCGACGGTGAGGCCCAGCCACCGGTGGATCTGGCCCATCCACTCCGCGTCGCGCTGGGACAGGTAGTCGTTGACGGTGATGACGTGGACGCCCCGGCCGCTGAGGCCGTTGAGGTAGACGGGCAGGGTGGACACGAGGGTCTTGCCCTCGCCCGTCTTCATCTCCGCGATCCAGCCGAAGTGGAGGGCGGCCCCGCCCATGAGCTGGACGTCGTAGTGGCGCTGGCCGATGGTGCGGCGGCTGGCCTCGCGGGTGACGGCGAAGGCCTCCAGGAGGAGGTCGTTGAGGGCCTCGTCGACGTCGTCGGGGCCGGCCCGGTCGATCCGCTCCCGGAACTCGACCGTCTTGTGCTGGAGGTCGGCGTCGGAAAGGGCCTCGATCTCCCGCTCGAAGGCGTTGATGTCGGGCACCAGGGTGGTGAGCGCCTTGAGCTTCTTGCCCTCCCCGGCACGGAGGACCTTCGTCAGGATCGACATGGGCGCCAGTCTACCGGGGGGCCACCCGGGCGAGGTTGGTCGGGTGGCGGCACCGGCGGTTCCAGCCAGGCCAGAATGAAGCGTGGACCAGACCGGGGACGACGTCGGTTTGGCGCCCGCCGATCCCGGCCCGGCGCGCCCTTCCAAGGGCGACCCAGCCGGCCCGGCGGCCGCCAACGGTGACGCGCGGCAGCGAGGTCGCCCCCGAGAACGGCGACGTCGGCCTGGCGGCAGCCGGGGTCGACGGCGGGCCGGTCGAGACGCTGATCGGCGACGGCGGGAACGGGGCCGCCACCACTGCCGGGAGCGCCGCCAGCGAGCCGCGCGCCACCACCGAGCAGCGCCGCGACGGGCCCCGGCCGGCTGTCGGCAGCACGTCTCCGCCCGTGGCGGCCGCCCCGCCATCGACGTCGACGCCATCCGGCACCGAGGCCTCGACCGAGGCTGGCACCGGCACCGAGGCCGGCACCGGCGCCCGCGCCGAGGTCGACCCCGATCGGGACCGGGTCGACCTGTCCGCCGTCACCGGCCTGCTCCGGCGCTACGGGGTGATCCGGCCGCCGAGAGTGCCGCAGCCCCGGCCGGCCATCCTCATCCCCGGCGGGGGAACGCCCGTGACCGACCCGGCGGCGACCGGCGCCCCCACCTCGCTGGCCCCGATCTGGGTACCGGCCGCCTGGCGCCGGTGGGACTGGACCGATTCCACCAACCGGCCCATCACCCCCGACCGGCTGGCCCGGGTCGTGATCGTGGCCGCCACCCTGCTCTACGTCTGGCTCTTCACCTCGTGGACCCTGCGCAACCACGCCGGCTTCGGCACCCAGGCCTTCGACTTCGGGATCTTCGACCAGGGCCTGTGGCTCATGAGCAAGTTCAAGGCCCCGTTCATCACCATCAACGGCCGGAACTTGTACGGCGACCACACCTCGTTCATCATGGTCTTCCTCGTCCCCTTCGCCTGGGTGTTCTCGACGGCCAGCGTGCTCCTGGTGTCCCAGGCGGCGGCCCTCGGCGGGGCGGCCATCCCCGTGTTCCTCATGGCCCGGGAGAAGCTGCGCAACGAGCGGCTAGCCGCCGCCCTCGGCATCGTCTACCTCCTCCACCCGGCGGTGGCCTTCGTCAACCTCGACCAGTACCACCCCGAGGTCTACGAGGTCCCGATCCTCATGTTCGCCCTGTGGTTCATGGTGAAACGACGATGGCTCGGCTTCCTCGTGTGCGTCGGGCTGGCGCTCCTCGTCAAAGAGGACGTCGCCCTGATGACCTTCCCCCTCGGGCTCTACGTCGCCTTCCGCCACGACCGCCGCGTCGGCGCGGCCGCCTGCCTCATGTCCGCCTTCATGTTCCTGGCCGCCCTCTACTGGATCCTGCCCATGTTCAACGGCGTCGGCACGCTCAACGCCTGGCGCATCCCGTTCGGGGGCCCAAGGGGGTGGTCACCACCGCCCTGTTCCACCCGGGCGAGTTCATCTCCTACGCCACCGGGCCGGGGCGGCCCTGGTACGCCTGGCAGATGTTCGCCCCGGTGGCGCTCATGCCGCTGTTCGCGCCCCGATTCCTGCTGGTGGGGCTGGCCCCGCTGGCCAGCAACGTCCTCAGCACCTTCTACTACCAGTACGACATCCACTATCACTACGCCACCCTCATCCTGCCGGTGCTCATGGGCGGGACGATCCTGGCCATCGCCAAGGCCCGCACCATGGCCGGGCGCCAGATCCTGGTCGGCATCGTCACCGTCACCGCCCTGGTCACGGCCTACCTCTGGGGCCCGACGCCGCTGGGGCGCAAGGAGGCGTTCATCGCCAGCCCCGACGGGGTCAGCATCCCCTACATCCGCCAGGCCCTGGCCATGGTGCCGAAGAACGCCATCCTCACCGCCCACTACAGCTACGTGCCCCACATGAACCACCGGGTGAAGATCTACATGTTCCCGAACCCGTTCAAGGCCAACTACTGGGGGACATTCAAGACCGAGGGCCAGCGCCTCCCGGAGGCGGACACGGTGGAGTTCGTGATGATGCCCACCCTCCTCGATCCCGAGCCGCAGGCGGTGATGGACCAGATCCGGCCCGAGTTCGAGACGATCTTCGAGGCCGGGAACGTGACCCTCCTGAAACGCAGCGCCCCCCCGGCGCAGCCGACCCCGCCGCCGGTGCCGACGCCGTAGGTCGCGACGCGGTCGGGGCTTAGCCGGGCGCCCCGCCCATCTGGTGGCGGACGCCGTCGGGCAGGTCCTCGATGCTCGAGGTGTCGCACGTGGTGTGGTCGAGGGCGGGCCCGGCCAGCTCGCCCAGGTGGCTGTGGCGTCGCTCGGGGACGGTGCGGCCGGGCGCGGTGGGGGTCCCGAACAGGGCCCGGGCGGTGGCCAGGTCCGAGCACTGGTGCACCGACGGGCCGTAGTACTCGGTCCACATCACCGACCAGTACCCGAGCCCGGTGGTGGGCGGGACCCGGATGCGGCCGATGGGGCTGACCACGCCACTGTCGTCGTCGGCCACCGAGGCCGCCCACCAGCCGGGCTCGTCCGTCTCCACCCGCAGCCGGTACCGGTGGCCGGCCACCCACGGGTAGGGGATGTGGCAGCTCCAGCCCACGCCCTCGCCGGTGAAGCGGAACGTGGCCCGGCCCTCCGCCTCCGTCGCCGCCCAGACGGAGAAGATGGCGATCTTCTCCCACGTGCCGTCGCCCCGGTCGCCCCGGGTCTGGAGGCCGATGTAGCCGCCGTCGCCGCCAACGAGCTGGAACTGGTGGGCCCAGAAGTACGAGGAACGGGGCCCGGGATCGGTCTCGGGGGTGAGGACGTGCTCGAAGGCCTCGTACCCGCGCCCGTCGGGGACCGCCGGCCAGAACCACTCGGTGTAGGTCCCCCGCGGCCTGACGGGACGGGAGCGGAACCTCAGGTGGCGGTCTCGATCTGGGCCCGGAGCTGGAGCTTCACCAGGATGTTGGCCACGTGGTTGCGGATCGTGTTCTCGGACACGCCCATGCGCTCGGCCACGTCGTGGTTGCCCATGCCCAGGGCCACCAGCTTGAGGATCTCGACCTCCCGCTCCGACAGCCGGGGGCCGGAGGCGAGGACCGCCTCCTTGATGGTGCCGATCTGGCCCTCGAACTCGTTCAGCAGCTTCGATGCCAGCGACGGCGAGATCAGGCTCTGGCCCTCGTAGACGGCCCGCACCGCATCGGCCACCTCCTCGATGGAGACCTCCTTGAGGAGGTAGCCGTTGGCCCCCGCCTTGACCGCCCCGTAGAGGTCGTCCTCCTCGTCGCTGACGGTGAGGACGATGATCCGCGTGGTCGGGAACAGCTGGCGGATGATGCGGGTGGCGTCGATGCCGCCCATGCGAGGCATGCGGACGTCCATCAGCACGACGTCGGGCGCGAGCTCCTCGACCCGAGACACGGCCTGCTCTCCGTCGCCGGCCTCGGCCACGACGACGATGTCCTCCTCCGCCTCCAGGACCATGCGCAGCCCCTTGCGGAAGAGATCGTGGTCATCGCAGACCAGCACCCGGATCGGCTCGCCTGCTGTCATGCCGTCAGTTTGGCCCTGCTAGTTGGCATCGATCAGCCCGACGTCGCCGTCGTTGCGGCGGTAGACGACCGCGGCCACCCCGGTGTCGGCGTTGGTGAACAAGTAGAAGTCGTGGCCCAGCATCTCCATGTGCAGCGCCGCTTCCTCGGGGGTCATGGGCTTGATATCGAAACGCTTGGTCTTGACGATCCGGGATTGGATGGACCGGCCCTCACCGTCGAGGCCCTCACCGTCGAGGCCATCGCCGTCGGGCTCCTGGTCCTGGTACCCCGAGTCTACCGGCCGTCGGGGGTGGGACCGGCTCTGCATCCGGGACTTGAGCTTCTCCATCTGATGCTCGAGCTTGTCGATCACCCGGTCGACCGATGCGAAGGCGTCCGAGGAAGCGGCCTTGGCCCGGATGACGTGGCCGTGGCCCCAAACGGTGACCTCGCACACCTCCTTGGCCGAGATGCGGGGGTTCTTCTCCTCCGAGAAGTGGACCTCGGCGTGCTCCCAGCCCTCGAGGTGGCGGCTGAGGCGGGAAATCTTCTCCTGGGCGGTGGCCCGCAGGCTGTCGGACACCTCGACGTTGCGTCCTCGAATCGTCACGTCCAATGTCACGCGCTCCTTTGTCTGAGGGCCCTCGACCGGCGCATGGCCGTGTGCGGCTGACCTGGTCTTTGCCCCCACACTCGCCTGCTGGAGAGCTCGCCCGGCCCCGGCGCTGGCGGTCGTCCCATCTAACCTGGGATTCGACCCGGCACCGCCTGTGGTTCCCGTTTTCCTCCCTCTCCCGCCGGCGCCCGCCAATCGGGCGCCCGCGAGGCAGGGCTTACTCCTAAGCCGCACCATGCTCAGCAACCACGGGTTGCCTTACGTGGGTCGTTTCGCCTGCGACTGGCGTCGACTTTCAACCACAGACCCGCACACGGCCACACGTTCGGAGTGTAGGCCCGGCCACGGATCACGGCGGCGGGCCGGCGTGCGGGCCGCCGCCACCACGTGGACGTGGGTAGCCCCGGCCCGCCTGAGGGCACGGGCGGCGGCGGTGACGGTGGCCCCGCTGGTGACCACGTCGTCGACCAGGAGGACCGTCGGCGGCGAGGGTCGGGTGGCGTGGAAGATGGGACCGCGGCGGCGCGGATCGAGGGGCTGGCCCGTCTGGGGACTGCCCGGCGGGCGGGCGAGGAGGGGCCGGCAGGCGACCCCCAGCCGGCGGGCGACGGCCCGGGCCAGCAGCTCCGCTTGGTCGAAGCCCCTCTTCCGGCGTCGGGCGACGGTGGTTGGGGCCCACGTGACGACGTCGACGTGGGTGGCGGCCGCGGCCGCCGCGAGGCGGGCCATGCCGTCGGCCAGGAACGGGAGCGACGAGCGGGCGTTGCGGTACTTCAGGCGGGCGACCAGCTCTCGGCCGGCGCCCTCGTAGGCAAGGAGCGCGAGGCACGAGTCGACCCCGGCCGGCGGCGGGAGCGGCGGCGCCCGCCGGAGGCCGGCCGCACACGGGCCGCACGGCGCCGCCCCCCGAGCACCGCACACCGGACACGTCCTGGGCAAGAACACCAGCGAAAAGCTACCGAGAGGGTGTGACACGCAACTCGAGTGTGCAAAAACCTACAGAATATGTAGGTTTTTGCACACTCGACGGTCAGGAGCGGCTGCAGGCCTGGACGGCGACGTCGATCCTGTCGCCGGCCGCCCGCCCGGCCACCACGTGGGGCGCGTTCATCCCGCCCCGGAGGGCCGGGTCAAGGCCGAGCAGGGTGTCGATATCGGCCGCCAGCCCGGCGGGGGCCACCGGGCGGACCTGGCGCAGGACGTCGCCGGTGACGGTGGCGTGGGCGAGGACGGCGCACACCCGGGGGTCGATGACCGTCGTGCGGACGGCCACCGACGCGCCCCGAGGAGCCAGGGTGCCGCCAGCCGGCTCCTGGACGACGACGATGGCAGTGACGTCCCGGGGGTCGCCCTCCCTCACCGAGAGGGTCACGCCGAGCCCGGCCAGCTGGGACTCGGCCGACGTCAGGTCCTGGCCGACGACGTCGGGAACGACCACGTCGCCTCCTCCGGTGACCCGGAACCCGCAAAGACCGGTGCGGTAGCTGGGTTGGAGGGTCGGCGGGGGACACGCCTCTGGGTCGGTGCCGGGTTGCGCCGGCAGGAAGGCAGCGGCCTCCGACCGGTGCAACGCAACCGGCCGCAACGCGCCCCCGAAGGGCAGCCGGCGCGACTCGACGACCCCCGACTCGACGGCGTAGCGCACGACCAGGGTGGTCGCCTCCTGGTAGGAGTAGGTCGACCAGAAGAGCTGGCTGCCGTCCGGCGACCACACCGGGTAGGCGGAGTTGTCCACCGGCTCGTCGACCAGGAGCTGGCCGGTGCCGACGTCGACGACGACCAGGCGGGCGCCGGCCGGTGACCCGGCGACGGCCGCCAGCCGGGAGCCGTCGGGCGAGAGGGCGGAGCGCGCCGCCTGGGTGTCCACCAGGGTGATGCCCGGCGGGACAGGCACCGAGTACCCCGGCGTCCCCCGTTGGAGGACGGTGAGCCGGTCGCACGGACCGTCGCAGGTCACGTACCGATCTCGGCCGGCAGCCAGGACGCGGGTGTCGCCGAGGAATCCGGTCACGTCGTCGGTGTCGGAGAGGACGAGGTACGCGCCCTCGGGAGGGTCGAAGACGACGCCGCCCGAGACTCCCATCGGCCCCGCGCCGGCGCCGGTGAGGGTCTCCACGACCCGGCCCTCGAGGTCGACCAGGCGCATGGTGAGCGGGCCGGACCCGGGGCTCCCCTCCGACCACGTGGCCAACCACACCCGGCCCGGCTCGGCCGCGGGGACGGCGGTGGTGGCCTCGCCGAGCGACACCGACCGGCCGCCGTCGAGGGGGGCGGCGAAGACCTCGCCCCAGCCGACGACAAGGGAGTCGCCCGCACGGAACAGGCGGTGGGGCGGGTCGCCCGCCCGCTGTCCCTCGACCACCCGCCGACCGACGACGCCCGTGTCGAGGTCGAGAGCGGTGACCCCGTCGTAACCGTCGTCGAAGAGGAGGACGACGTCGGTTGGGGAGGAGAACACCCGCTGGCCGGCGGCGTCGGGCTGGCCCACGACCTCCACCGCCGACCGGTCGTCGGACGACAGCACGCCCACGGCGGCCGCGACGACCACCGCCACCGTCGTCATCACCCCGCCGACCCGCTGCCGGCGCCGCCGGCGGTGGGCCCGGCGGACGATGTCGTCGATCGCCGCGCCGCCGCTCGTGGGCAGGTCGCCGACGGCCTCTCGCAGCAGCTCGGTCAGCTCAGCCACCGGCTGTCACCTCCTCCGGATCGACCAGGCCGGCGCGCCGCAGGGCACCGACCGCCTGGTGGGTGAGGGCCTTGACCGTCCCCGGCTGGCAACCGAGCAGCTCGGCCGAGGCGGCCACGTCGAGGTCGAGGTAGTAGCGGGCCACGATGGCGGCCCGCTGCCGGGGCGGGAGGGCCAGCACCGCGGCCCGCACCGCCACCGCGGTGGTGGTGTCCGGCAGGGCGGACGCGACCGGCGCCAGCCGCTGCACCCGCCGTTCGACGGCCAACCGCCGGAACCGCGACCGAGCCAGGTTGAAGGCGGTCCGGTACACCCAGCCGTCGGGATGGTCGAGGGTCGAGACGTGCCGCCACCGCCCCCACGCCCGGGCCAACGCCTCCTGGGCGATGTCCTCGGCGACGCCGGGGTCGCCGCAGTACAGGGTCAGCGCCCCCACCAACCGCGGCCGCAACCGCAGGCAGAGCGACGTCGCGTCGCTGGAGATGTCCACCGCCGGTACAGACGCACGAGCCGTCCCGCAGGTTTAGTCGGTCGCCGCCTGTTCGGAGCGCCGCCGGCCACGCCCGCCGCCGAAGGCGGCCGCAGTGGCTTCCGCCCAACTCGCCGAGGAAGCTCCGCTTCCGAAGGCGACTACGTCCCCACGGTCCAGGAGGTGAGGTATTCCTCCTGCTCCGGGGTGAGGACGTCGATGGTGATGCCCATCGTGTCCAGCTTGAGCCGGGCGACCTCCTCGTCGATCACCGGCGGGACGTCGTAGACCCGGGCCTCCAGCTCGCCCCGCTTGCTCAGCACCCACTCCGCGCACAGGGCCTGGTTGGCGAAGCTCATGTCCATGACCGCGGCCGGGTGGCCCTCGGCCGCCCCGAGGTTGACCAGCCGGCCCTCGGCCACGACCAGCAGCCGTCGTCCGCCCAGGTCGTAGGCCTCGACCGACGGACGGGCCGGCGTCTTGCCCCCGTGGGCGGCGGCCATCTCGCCCAACGCCTCCAGGTCGATCTCGATGTCGAAGTGGCCCGAGTTGGCCAGGATGGCTCCGTCCTTCATGACCTCGAAGTGCTCCCGGCGCAGGACGTCGCGGTCGCCGGTGACGGTGATGAAGATGTCGCCCTCCCGGGCCGCCTCGGCCATGGGCATGACCCGGAAGCCGTCCATGGTCGCCTCCAGCGCCCGCAGGGGGTCGACCTCGCACACGATGACGTGCCCGCCCATGCCGTCGGCCCGGCTGGACACGCCCTTGCCGCAGTAGCCGTAGCCGGCGACCACGATGTTCTTGCCCGCCAGCAGCACGTTGGTGGCCCGGATGATCCCGTCCAACGTGGACTGACCGGTGCCGTAGCGGTTGTCGAACATGTGCTTGGTGTTGGCGTCGTTGACGGCCACGATCGGGAACTTCAGGGCCCCGTCGGCCTCCATGGCCCGCAGCCGGATGACCCCGGTGGTGGTCTCCTCGGTGCCGGCGATGACCTCGGCCACCTGGTCGGGCCGCTCACGGTGCAGGCGGGACACCAGGTCGCACCCGTCGTCCATGGTGACCTGGGGGTGGGCGTCGAGGATGGCGTCGATGTGGCGGAAGTAGGTCTCGGTGTCCTCGCCCTTGATGGCGTAGGTGGCGATGCCCTCGTCGAGGGACAGGGACGCGGCCACGTCGTCCTGCGTCGACAACGGGTTGGACGCGGACGCGACCACGGTGGCCCCGCCCGCCTTCAGCGTGCGCAGCAGGTTGGCCGTCTCGGTGGTGATGTGCAGGCAGGCGGCGATGGTGACGCCCTCCAGCGGGCGCTCCTTCTCGAACCGGGCCCGGATGCTGGCCAGCACCGGCATGTGGCTGTCGGCCCACGCGATCCGCTGGCGGCCGAGCTCGGCCAGGGACGCGTCGGCGATGTCGTAGTTCTGCTGGTCTGTCATTGGGGGGTGTCCTCTTCCGGGTTCGTGTTCGGCTCTTCTCGGCTGCGCTCGCCGGCCGACGTGGCCAGCGCGTTCTTGATGTAGTCCTGGGCCGGGATCGGGCCCGGGTCGACGCCCTCCTGCAGGGCGAGGTGGATCGACGCCACGTCGCCCACCAGGATCAGGTCGAGGAGCTGGGCCAACTCGCCCTCGCCCTCCGCGACCACCTCTTCGATCCCGGCCACGACCTCGTCGAGGAGACGGTAGGTGAGCTCGAAGCGGTGCATGACCTGGGGGTGCTCGAAGTCGTGGCGCAGCCCGACCAGGGTCATGACCTGGCGGGTGACGTCGCCGTGCTGGCCCCATCCCGAGACCTCGTTGTGGCACAGCTCGGGCTGGGTGTTCCAGAAGGCGGGGATCTTGGCGTTCTCGTTCATGCTCGACTTCCACCGGTAGGCGGCGGCCGCCCCCACCGGTCCCCCGCCGTGGAGCACGGGGATGGTGCGCCCAATGCTGCGGGCCAACGTCTCGGCGACGTTGCCCGACCTCAACAGCTGGTCGCGGCGGACCTTGAGCTGCTCGACGGCAGCGCGGACCCACGACGTGGCTCCCGGGAACAGCCCGATGTCCTCCAGGACGGCCAGGGCGGGGATGGCGAGGGCGCCCAGCCCGGTGCGGGGCTGGGGGATCCCCGACGGGATCCGCACCAGGGGGACCTCCCACGCCTCGGCCAGGCGGGCCAGCTCGCCGCCGGTGGTGATGGCCACCACCTTGGCCCCGGCCAGGGCCGCCTCGGTGACCGCCTCCACCGTCTCCTCGGTGTCGCCCGAGAAGGACACCGCGAAGACGAGCGACCCCTCGCCCACGAAGGCGGGCACGTTGTAGCCCCGGAGGGCGAGGGCGGGGACGGGCAGGAACGGGCCGGCGGCGGCGACCATGATGTCGCCCGCCAGGGCGCTGCCCCCCATCCCCAGCACGACGATGTTCTCGACGTCGTCGTGGTCGGGGAGGCCCTCGAGGCCGTGAGCGGCCGACATGGCCTCCGCCACCTGCTCGGGGAGGGCCAGGGTGGCCTCGAGGATGCCCTGGGTGTCGAGGGGGGTCCGTCCGGTAGGTGAGTGGGCCGTCGCGGTCACGATTGGAATGTAGGCCGGATGCCGTCGGCTTCGGCCTTGGCCAGCAGCCGGGCGTGCTCGGCGTCGTCGACCGCCTCCGCCTCGTCGATGAGCATGATCGGGATGCCGTCCCGGACCGCGTAGCGGCGTTGAGTGCGGGGGTTGTACAGGGCATCCTCGTCGGCGAAGTAGAGCAGCGGGCCCCGGTCGGCGGGGCAGGCCAGGATCTCCAGCAGGCGGGCGTCGAGAGCCATCGGGCTCAGTCCTTTCCGGCCATGAGGTCGCGGACCTCGGCCACGTGCGCCTGGCAGGACTCCGGCTCGGCGGCCTCCAGGTTGAGGCGGAGGACGGGCTCGGTGTTGGACGCCCGGAGGTTGAACCACCAGTCGCCCAGGTCGACGGTGAGCCCGTCGACCCGCTCCTGGTCGGCATCCGCGTAGGCCGCGGCCACCCGCTCGACCACCGCCTGGGGGTCGTCGACGGTGACGTTGATCTCGCCCGAGGCGGCGTAACGCTCGAACGGCTGGCGCAGCTCCGAAAGGGGCTGGGCGGCCTTCGACAGCAGTTCGAGGACGACCAGGGCGGCGATGATGCCGGAGTCGGCCCGGAAGTTGTCGGCGAAGTAGTAGTGGCCGCTGTGCTCGCCGCCGAAGACGGCGCCCGTCTCCGCCATCACCGACTTGATGAACGAGTGCCCCACCCGGGTGCGGACCGGGGTGCCCCCCCGCTCGGTGACCACCTCGGGCACCGCCTTGGAGCAGATCAGGTTGTAGAGGATGGTGGCGCCCGGGTGCTTCTCGAGCATGGCGGCCGCCACCATGGCCGTGGTGGTGGACCCGGACAGGGGCTGGGCCTGGTCGTCGACGAGGAACACCCGGTCGGCGTCGCCGTCGAAGGCGAGGCCGACGTCGGCCCCCACCTCGAGCACCCGGGCCTGCAGGTCCTTGAGGTTCTCGGGCTGGATGGGGTCGGGCGGGTGGTGGGGGAAGGTGCCGTCGAGCTCGCCGTACATCAGCTCGACGTCGAAGGGCAGGCCCTTGAACACCTCGGGGGCGACCAGTCCGCCCATGCCGTTGCCGGCGTCGGCCACCACCTTGAGGGGACGTAGCACCGACCGGTCGACGAAGGACCGGACGTGGTCGCCGAACTCGCTCAGCAGGTCGAGGGTGGACACGGAGCCGGCCTTGGCCGGCGGGGCGGGGGCGTCGGTGCCGCTCTCCAGGGCCTTCTCGACCATGGCCTGGATCTCCCGCAGGCCGGTGTCCTGCCCCACCGGGCGGGCGCCCGGCAGGCACAGCTTGATCCCGTTGTACGTGGCCGGGTTGTGGGACGCGGTGAGCATGGCGCCGGGGGAGTTGAGGCTGCCGGCGGCGTAGTAGATGGTGTCGGTGGAGATGAGGCCGAGGTCGACCACGTCGGCCCCCTCGCTCGTCGCCCCCTCGGCGAAGGCGGCCGAGAAGCTCGACGCCCGAGGCCCGCATGTCGCGCCCCATCAGGATGCGGGGCGCGCCGGTGAAGCGGGCGAAGGCGGCGCCGACGGCCCGGGCGATGGACGCGTCGAGCTGGTCGGGCACCGTTCCGCGGACGTCGTAGGCCTTGAAAATTGCCCCCAGGGCTGGACTCACGGCTCCGAGCCTAATTCCGCCGGAGGGGATGCCCCCGACGGCAGGTCATAGACCCCCTGCCGCTCCCAGCGGCGGATGCGGGCGACGTCGCGCAGCATGCGCGTGCTCTCGACCCCGACGCGGACGGTGGAGCGCTCCGGCTGTTGGTCAGGTCCACCGGGACCTCCAGCAGGGTCAGCCCCGCCCGCTCCGCCAGGTGGAACATCTCGACGTCGAACGCGAAACGGTCGATGCGGGCCCGGGAGAAGATGTCCCGGGCCACATCCGCCCGGAAGGCCTTGAGCCCGCACTGGGTGTCGCGATAACGACCCTTCAGGACCCTCCGGGTGAGCAGGTTGAACACCCGGCCGGTGACCTCCCGCAGGCGGCGGCCCCGCATGACGATGTTGGTGTCGTCGTGGCCCCGGCTGCCGACCACCACGTCCCAGCCTTCCTCGACCGCGGCCAGCAGGCGCAGGATCTGGTCGGGGCTGTAGGAGAGGTCGGCGTCGGTGAAGGCGATGGCCCGGCCCCGCCCGGCCAGCATGCCCGCCCGCACCGCTGCCCCCTTGCCCCGGTTGACCGGGAAGATCAGCACCCGGTCGGCCCCCGCCGCCTCCGCCGCCGCCCCGGTGCCGTCCGACGAGCCGTCGTCGACCACCAGGATCTCGACCCCACCGTCGTCGTGCACGCCCGCCAGCGCCTTCCGCAGGTCGTGGATGGTGGTCGCGATCCGTTCGCCGGCCTGGTAGGCGGGCACGACCACGGTGAGACGGAACTCCTCCGACCCGGGCGGCTGGGGGTCAGGCTCGGCCATGACCGCCTCCTGGGCGGGCCGGCGTGGCCAGGTCGGCGTAGGTCCCGAGGTGGAAGCCCCGGTCGGAGATGGCCGCCCGGGCCGCGGCCGAGGTCAACAGCGCGAGCTCGGCCGACCAGCGGTAGTCCCAGTCGTAGCGGGTCCGGTCGGGGTCGTCGGCCTCGCCCGGATGGACGCCCAGCTCGGCCGACCGGGCGCCGCGGGCGACGAACCCGTCGAGGGCGGCCACCAGCCGGTCGTGGTCGAACCGGCCGGCCTCGTCGACCCCCGACGAGTCGGCGGCCGTGGCCAGGCCGGCGGCCGCCACCGCCGCCTCCAGGCGGGCCGACAGCCGGTTCAGCCCGGCCGCCATCGGGTGGCCCCGGTGGGAGCGGGGGACGCGCACCCCGACGACCCCCTGCTCGCGCGCCAGGTCGACCACGACCCGCCGGACCAGGGGCCAGAGGTGCAGGTGCTGGTGGGTGTCGAGGTGGGTGACCGTCACCCCCTCGGCCCGGACCGCCGCCACCTGGGCGCCGAACTCCCGGGCCAGGTCGGCGGGATCGACCCGGCCGGCGGCGGCCCGGGCCAGGAACACCCGCCACGAGGCCGCCAACCGTCCTCGCCGGTCGACCAGGGTGGGGACCTCGCGGGCGGACAGGAGCGGCGGGTCCTCCCCCACCGCGGCCAGGTGCACGCCGACCCCCAGCCGGGGCTCGTCGGCCAGCCCGCGGGCGGACGCCCGGAAGCCGGGCGCCAGCGCCAGAACGGACGTGCTCGTCACTACCCCGTCCCGATGGGCGCGGAGGATCCCGGCCGACACGGCCGCGGTCAACCCGTAGTCGTCAGCGTTGACGATGAGCAGATGGGTCATGGTGCGGGACGGGTCAGGCGTCGGGAACGCCGGCGGAGCGGTGCCGGGCCCTGCGGTTGCGGGCGGGAGGGGGGAGTCGAGGGCGGTGACCCGGCCCAGCTCCGAACGGAGACCGAGCATCTCCCGGATGATGTCTCGGATCACCGAGGGCGACGACAGCGTCGACACGCCCCGGCTGCGGGGGAAGTAGTCGACGCCGAACTGGATCGTCTTGAAGCCCAGGCGCTGCGCCCGGACGAGGCAGCTCGGCGTCGATGAACGACCCTTCGCTGGCCAGCTCGATCTTGTCGAGCACCGTGCGCCGGCACAGCTTGAAGGCGAAGTTCACGTCGCGGATCCGGAGGCCGAACACCAGGCGCACGATCCAGTTGTAGACGTACGAGTACACGGCCCGCTGCGAGCCCTCGCCCGTGCGGTCGTGGCGGTAGGCGGTGACGATGTCGGCGTCGTAGTACCGGAGCAGCCGGCACGCCTTGGCCAGTTCGCCCATGTCGAAGGGCAGGTCGGCGTCGGTGTAGAGGACCAGGTCGCCCCGGGCGTCGGCGAAGCCGGTCTTGATGCACCCGCCCAGCCGGCGGTTGACGGGATGGTGGACGACCCGGACCCGGGGGTCGATGGCGGCGATGCCGTCGGCGATGAGCCCGGTGTTGTCGGTGGAGGCGTCGTCGACGACGAGCAGCTCGTAGTCGCCGATCTCCTGCTCCGCCAGCAGCCGCTCGCAGACCTCCCGGCCGGCGTCCAGCGTGGCCCGGATGTAGTCCTCCTCGTTCCACATCGGGAAGAAGATGGTGAGGCTGCCCCCCCGCGGCGTCGACGACGGCTTCATCCGCGGCCGCCGTCTCGGGGCTCCGCCGACCTTCTCCCCAACTCCACCGATGCAGGCAGCACGCGCCCTGAGCGTAACGGAGTCGCTTCGGGGCGCGGCGGCCGGTTCATGGGCTACGCCTGCCCGCTGGGGGCGAAGGCGGCCACCACCTCGGCGAAGCGCTCGACGGCGCCCACGGAGAGGTCGCCCATGCGGACGATGGCGGTCTGCACGCCCGCCTCCGCCAGGAGCCGGAGGCGGCCGACGTGCTCCTCGGCGGTACCGACGACGGCCCGTACCGGCACCGACTCGGGCGGGTCGTCGGTGAGGTGGGCCGACGACAGGTGGGTGACCCGCACCGCGGACGGGTCCCGGCCGACGTCGGCGCAGTGACCCCGGAGGACCTCCACCTTGTGGCGGACGGTGGCCACGTCGCCGAACAGGTTGCAGGCGTCGGCGTAGCGGGCGACGAGCCTCAAGGTCCGCTTCTCCCCACCGCCTCCGACCAGGATCGGGATGCGATCCTGGATGGGCCGGGGGTAGCAGACGGCCTCGGCCACGTCGACGGTCTGCCCGTGGAACGCGGGCGCACCCGGTCCCCACATGAGGGGCAGGAGCTGGAGGGCGTCCTCCAGCAGCCGGAAGCGCTGGCGGACGGGCGGGAAGTCGAACCCGTAGGCCTTGTGCTCGCGCTCGAACCACCCCGCCCCCAGCCCGCAGATGGCCCGTCCCCCGGAGAGGACGTCGAGGGTGGCCGCCATCTTGGCCAGGTGGGCGATGTTGCGGTAGGTCACGCCGGTGACCATCGTCCCAAGGGTGGCCCGGGTGGTGTGGCCGGCGAGGAAGCCGAGGGTGGTCCAGCTGTCGAGCATCTCGTCCCAGTGCCGGCCGACCTGGGGGATCTGGATGAAGTGGTCCATCACCCACAGGCCGGTGAAGCCGACGTCCTCCGCCGCTTGGGCGATGTCGGCCAGGCGGGGGCCGATGGCGGGGGCGCCCCCCGGTCCCTGGAAGGTGGCGATCTGGAGGCCGAAGTCGAGGGGCACGGGGTCCTCCTGCTGGCGGTGGGCGGCGGCGGGGGCGTCCACCAGTTGGTGGTCGACGACCCGGACCGGGCCGGGACGGTGGACGGCGTCGAACCCGTCGGCGGGCAGTTCCTCGAGGACGGCGGGCCACTTCTCGAGCTGGGCGGACACGACCTTGGCCGGCACCGGTCGTCCCGGGCGGCCGGCGTTTCGGGCCCGGCACTCGGCGGGGGAGACGTCGTCGAAGGCCACCGCCACCACCGGCCGTTGGTGGCGACGGGCGAGGGCCACGTAGGCCCGGCGCCGGTCGCGGTCGAGGCCGAGGGTGTCGACCACGGTCAGCAGGCCCCGCTTGAGGCGCCGGTCGAGGACGAGGTCGAGGACGGCGAAGGCGTCGGTGCCCGCCCGGTGGTCGTGCTCGCCCTCCCCCACCAGGGCCCGCAGGCGGTCGGCCGACACCACCCGCTCAGGGGCGAACCACTCCGCCGCCCACGTCGACTTCCCGCTCCCCGACGGCCCGACCAGCACGACGAGGCACGAGTGGGGCAGCCGGATCACGCCGACCCCCTCTGCTTTGTGCGCCATTTCGTACCTCTCCGGTACTTTTTCGCGCACAGAACCGGCCCGGTCAGGCGGACGAGGACGCCGCCTCGGCCGACGGCGCCGGCTTCTCCTTCTCCTTCTCCTCGTGGTACTTCTCCTCCACGTTCACGGCCCAGATGTCGTGGGGCGGGTCGGCGCCGAGGATGTTCTCCACCGACCGCATGGCGGTGAGCATGGAGTGGTCCTGGTTGTTGTACTTGTGCATCCCGTTGCGGCCCACCGGGAACACGTTGGGCGTGTTCTCCGCGATCCACGTGCGCAGGACGCCGACGTTGGCCTTGTAGGCGGCGTCGTACATCGGGTACGCCTTGGGCATCCGCACCACGTAGCCGGCCTCCACCTTGGAGACGTCGTCGAGCAGGCCCAACACGTTGAGCTCCCGCTTGCCCAGCTCCACCAGGTCGGCGTCGGCCATCGTCCACAGGTCGTCGCCCTCGAAGACGAAGTACTCCAGGCCCAGGCACGTCCGCCCCTGCTTGACCAGGTAGGGCGACCACGAGCCGAAGTTCTGGATGCGCCCCAGGCGGACGTCGGGCGAGTGGACATAGATCCAGTTGTCGGGGAAGCCGCACGACTCGGGCACGACCAGGGCGATGGTGAGGAAGTCCCGGTACCCGAGGCCGTTGGCCGCGTCCAGCACCTCGGCCGGCGGGGCCGGGTCCATGATCTTGAGGAGGGTGCTGATCGGCATCGACGAGATGACGTGGCTGGCCGGGTAGCGCCCGGTGGTGGTCGTCACCGCCACCGCCTTGCCCCCGGCGTGGTGGACGGCCGTCACCGGCGCTTCCATGACCACCTTGGTGCCCCGGGCCTCCACCAGCTCCCGGGCCCGCTCCCACATCATCCCCGGGCCGTACTTGGGGTACTGGAACTCCTCGATGAGGCTGGTGATCTCCTTTTGGTTCCGCTTGGGGAGGATGGCGTTGGTGATGGCCTTCATCAGGGACAGGTTCTTGATGCGCTGGGCGGCCCAGTCGGCCTGGATCGACGTGGCCGGTACGCCCCACAGCTTCTCGGTGTAGGTCTTGAAGAAGATCCGGTAGAGGCGCTTGCCGAAGCGGGACGACGTCCAGCCCTCGAAGTTGCTCTGGTCCTTCGGGGGACGGACCCGGGCCCATCCGTAGGAAGCCACGCACCGCACCGCCTCGAACACGCCCAGGTTCTTGAGCGCGTTCATGGGCTTGAGCGGGTAGTCGAAGAACTTGCCGTCGTAGTAGATCCGGCTCATCCGGGGCCGGATGAGGAACTCGTCGTCGGTGAGGATCTCGTGCCACACGTCCTCCACCGCCTGCACCTTGGTGAAGAAGCGGTGGCCGCCGATGTCGAAGCGCCATCCGTCCCGCTCGGCGGTGCGGGCGATGCCGCCGACGACCGAGTCGCCCTCCAGCACGGTCGACGTGAGGCCCTGCTTGGCCAGCTGCCAGGCCGCGGTCAAGCCCGCCGGCCCCGCCCCGATGATCACCACATCCAGCTGTTCGTTCACCACCAGCGCACCCTAGATCGTGCCGAATTGGTGCTCGGCCTGCCGCCTCCTACTCGGGCGGGTACTGCACCAGACCTGGGCGCTCGAGGGTGTCCGTGGGGACGGGTACCACCCGGCGCTCGTTCGGCCGGACCTGGCGGAGGTCGGTGAGCAGGCGCTGGCACTTGGTCCCGAACGTGCGGTAGCTGGGGGCCCACACCACCCAGACGGAGTGGTCGGGCCGGCCCGGTCGAGGAGCATCCGGGCGAACGGGCCGGTGGCGGTGGCCCGGTTGGCGGCCTCGTAGTCCACCCAGTCGACGAGCTCGGGACCCGTCCCCCGGGGGAACGTGACCTGCACCAGTTCGGAGGCCGCGCCCGCCGCCAGCACCCGGCTGACCGAGGGGCCGAGCTGGTCGGGGCAGTAGGCGACCATGTCGCCGGGCCGGGCCTCGGCCCGCAGGGCGGCGCCCACCCGTCCGGCCGAGGTGCGGTCGCCGGCCATGTGGGGGATGGCGGTGACGAACCCGAGGACCACCGCCAGGCCGACGACGACCGGGCCCGCCCACCCGCTCAGGGTGGCGCTGCCCAGGGCGGCCACCAGCAGCACCAAGGGGAACACGACCGCCGCGTAGCGGATGGCGAAGGCGGAGCCGGTGATCTGCCCGACCACGACGGCCAGGACCATGGTGAACCCGGCGGCGGCCGCCACCATCCGCCCCGCCGGCCGGCTGCGGAGGTCGAGGGTGACGAGGCCGGGCCCCACCGCCGCGCCGAAGAGACCGAGGGCCAGCAGGCCGTAGAGCAGCAGGCCGAGGGGGAGGGCGGTGTCGGTCAGGCCGGCGCCGAACTGCAGGACGATGTCGAAGATGGCACGGGGCTTGGGCGCCCGGCCCCACGGCGTCCCCGTTGACCTCATCTGGTCGAGGAACGAGGGCAGCCAGGGGACGAACAGCAGCGACCCGGCGGCCATCGCCGGCAGGGCCCGGCGGGCGCCCGCCGACCGCCGCCACTGCGACGCCAGCAGCCCCACCACCGCCGCCACCAGGTAGAACGCCCAGTAGTGGGTGAGCAGGAGCAGCCCCGTCGCCGCGCCCAGCACCACGCTCGCCGCCACCGAACGCCGGTGGAGGACCGTGTCCAGGGCGATGAAACCGGTCAACACCAGCAGGACCACCAGCGAGTACATGCGGGCCTCGGTGGCGTAGCGGATGGCGAACGGCGACGACGCCAGCAGCAGCACCCCCGCCCACGCCACCCAGCGGCCGCGGCCGCCGTCCCCGGCATCGTCAGCGTCGCCGTCGCCGGCCAGCCGCCGTCCGGCCAGCCACATGAGCGGCAGGCACCCCACCGCCAGCAGCCCGGAGAGGGCCCGCACGGCCACGTCGCCGGTGCCGGCCATGTCCATCCAGCCGTGGAGGAGCAGGTAGTAGAGCGGGGGGGCGCCATCGTGGCGCAGGGCCTCGAACATGTCCCCGACCGGCAGGCGGGCGATGTTGACGGTGAGAGCCTCGTCCAGCCACAAGGGCGAGACGGCGAGGAAGCGGGCCACGACCGCTCCCACCAGCACCAGCCCGAGGGCGGCGAACGTCGCCATCCGCCGGCGCCCGGCCGCGGCCGATCGGACCGGCTGGTCCCCTCCGGCGGGGCGGCCCGAAGGGTGGACCTGAAGATCCTCGATGGTCAACGGTGGCGGGCGGAGACCGAAGTCAGCCGCCCCGGTCGGGCACCGGGACCGGCCGCTCTCCCGCGGGGAGCGTCGCGTTGCGGGTCTGCGCCTGGTTCGGCCTGGCCCGGGACGAGGGCCACCGGCTTCTCGGGGTCTTCGACCACCATGGGCCCCCGCGGGCCCACCTCACCGCCAACCCGATGCCGATGAAGGTGAGGATCCAGCCCATGTAGTCGACGGGAGTCCAGCCGTAGTAGAGGCTCACGTGGGTCGAGTCGGGGATGACCACCATCAGGTTGGGGGACACCCGGTAGGGACCGCTGGCGCCGGACACCTTCCAGTTGGGGAAGTACGAGGCCTTCACCAACACCGGCACGCCGACCTGGTCGACGTCGAAGGTGATGCGGTTGTCGCTGGTCTTGATCCCGCTCACCGCCACCGGCTTGAGCGGACGGCGCTCGGCGGTGGCGATCTCGACGTCGGCCCCGATCTTCTTCGGCACCAGGGGGTCGACCGCCACGTCCTTGACCTCGACCCGCTGCCACTCCTTGGGGCCGGAGGAGGCCAGGTACACGTCGTGGGCGCCGAAGTCCTGGTACCAGTCGGTCATGACCGCCATCCAGCCCCGCTCACCCTCGCCCCCGCCGGTGATCACCGCCGGCTGGTTGAGCAGGGGCGCCACGATCTCCGAACCCCTGACCTCGTAGGCCTTCCACTCGCCGGTCTGGCCGACCAGGGTGAGGTCGGGGTGGGCGTCGGCCTGGGCGATGACCTCGGGCGAGAAGGCCATGAAGTACCGGGAGCCCAGGATCTGCAGGTGCTCGACGCCCTTGTCGACGTCGGTCGTGCCGTACGGGAGGTCGCGCTGGGGGTTGGACGGCTGCTTGGACAGCTCCGCCTGGCTCATGAAGTGGTACGGGACGGTGGCCGAGGACTCGAAGTAGAGGCCTTCCATGGACCCGATGCACCCGTCGGTCCAGAACGGGAGCAGCATCAGCGCCATCGGGGTGCCAAACCGGTCGAGGGACGGTCCGTACTCCCAGTTCGCCCGCCCGCAGCCGTTGGTACGACCCAGGCTGTCCATCATGTCGACGACGCTCTTGTACTCCAGCCAGGCCGTCTTGCGCTCGTAGCCGGAGTAGTTCCACTTGGCCCAGTCGTCGATGTAGCTGGCGTCGGCGGTGGCCGGCTTCGGCAGGAAACTGGGCAGCACGCCGAGCGGCAGGCCGACGAACATCCAGACCGCCAGCCCACCGGCGACGGGGGTGAGCCGCCGGGCGAGGGGGGACTCCTTGGTCGGGTCGCTGGCCAGCAGCCGGCCCAGGGCGGGGCCCAGCTCGGCCACCGCCACCCCGGCCAGGAGGTAGAGGGACAGGAACCAGAACGGAAGGACGCGGGCGTTCCACAGCCGGCCCGGGGGCGCCAGCACGAACAGGGCGCCGCAGATGGCGGCCATCCCGACCAGGAAGAGCCCGACCCGGCGCCGGCGGGCCACCGCGAACAGGGCACCGAGGGGAGCGAGGAACAGCCACAGCCAGATGCGGTTCTCGGGGAACAGGTTCTGGCTGAAGAGGGTGATCTTCTCCCAGCCCATGTTGTTGGCGTAGTCGAGCCGCATCAGGAACGGGAACGACCAGAAGGCGGCCATGAGCCCGGACACGCCCAGCACGCCCAGGAGGAACCTCCCCCTCGCCCGGCCCGGGCGCAGGAGGAGGAAGAGGACGGCGCCCACCACCGCGAAGATCGTCGGCAGCATGTGGCACAGGGCGGTGGCAGCCAGGAGCACGGCCGCCAGGGCGCGGTTACGGCCGGTGTCGATGCCCCGCGCCACCACTCCCAGGAACAACAGGGCGAACGACAGGGAGATGGAGAACGTGAACTCGCCGGCGAGGGTGGACGGGATATTGCCGCCGTAGATGGTGAAGCCGCGATCGAAGAGGAAGGGGAGCGTGGCCAGGGACAACATCACCGGTCCCGGGAAGCGCATCCCGGCCAACCGGCCGAAGGCGTAGGCGGAGAGGGGAAGGGTGACGACCCCCAGGACCGTGATCAGCTTGAAGGCCACGCCGTAGGGCATCAGCACGTCGAGGGCCACGATCATGAGCGACGGCAGCGGGAAGTAGAAGTGGAAGGCGGGGAAGCCCGAGTACCAGTCCGGCGTCCACCCGGTGATGCGCAGGTTGGGCAGGAGGTGGTCGCGGAGGTAGGCGGGACCCCACACGTGGGCGCCCATATCACCGCCGGAGGGCGTGGTGTCGGCGAAGATCAGGTTGGGCTGGAGCTGCAGGAACACGAAGATCATGGCCGCGGAGACGATCCCGAAGTTCAGGAGCGTCTCGGGGGTCACCTCGCTGGCCCGCTGCTTCAGCTCGTCGACCGACGGCACCCGCAGGGTGGGCATCCGCAGGGTCGGAGCCTTGAGACGGGGGGCCTTGAAGGCCGGCATCTTCACGCGGTCGAGAGCCGCCCGTAGCGGCGGCCGCCGCTGCACTGCCATCTCAGTATCTTGTCATTCTCCGCAGACGAGGTCGTGTCAGGACCCGGGCCGCGCCTGGTTCAGCGGGCAGCCACCAAGTCGAGCACGGAACGGAGGCCGACGTTCTCGCCCTCACGGTCCCACCAGCGACGCTCGCAGGTCTGGCACGAGTGCATGGTGACCTTCTCGGAGTGGAGCTGCATCCGGATCTCGACCAGGTCACGAGAATGGCAGTGCGGGCACGTCATGTCGGACTCCCTCTACGCGGTAACGCCCTCCCAAGGCACTACCGGTATCGGCAGAATTGGTTGATCGCTTGAGCATGAAATCGGGCGGATGTGGAACCATGAACCACGGCCGGCGGTCAAGGACGGACAATGGGTGGCGTGAACGACACGATGAGAAGGCGGACGATGCTCGGCGCCCTGGCCGCGCTGGTGTTGTCGGCGTGCTCGTCGGACGGGGCCGAAGTCCGCTCGGCATCGGCCACCACGTCGAGCACCGCCGCCGTGGCCGTCACCTCGTCGACGGCCGCCCCCACCACCGTCGAGACCACGTCGACCACCGTCGCCGCCCCGGTGGAGGTCGTCAGCTCGGCCGACGTGCGGGCCGTTCAGGAGCGGCTGGCCGAGCTCGGCTACGACGTGGGCGAGGCCGACGGGCGCTTCGGGGGCCGCACCAGCTACGCGGTGATGGCGTTCCAGAAGATGGAAGGCCTCGAACGCACGGGCGACATCGACGACGGGCTCAAGGCGGCGCTGGCCACGGCCGGTCCCCCGGGACCGATGGTGCCGGGCGGGCCCGCCACCCGGGTCGAGATCGACCTCAACCGCCAGGTCCTCATCTTCTGGAGCGGCGGCGCGCTCACCCGGATCCTGCCCGTGTCCAGCGGAAACGGGGAGGAGTACTGCGTCGACGGCGAGTGCGACGTGGCGGTCACCCCACCCGGATCGTTCCGGATCGGGCGCAAGGCGGAGGGCCTCGAGGTCGCGCCCCTGGGCGAGCTGTGGTGGCCGATGTACTTCAACGGCGGCATCGCCATCCACGGCTCGCCGTCGGTGCCGCCCTACCCGGCGTCGCACGGCTGCATCCGCATCCCCATGTACGCCGCCCCGACCTTCTACGACCAGATCGCCCGGGGCACGGCCGTCATCCTTGTGGGCAGGGGCCCGGTCCCGAGGGCGTGGCCCGCCGCCCGAGCCGCCGCCCAACCCGGTGCCCGACGCCACGCTGCCCCCGGAGACCAATCCCCCCACGTTCCCGACCTTCCCGACCTTCCCGACGACGACCGAGGCGCCGCCGCCGAGCACCACGTCGACCACGGAGGTCGAGACCACCACCACGACCCAGGAGACGACACCGCCGTAGGTAGGGCCGCCGTAGGTCAGAGGCGGGCGTCGGTCAGTCGGTGATGGCCACGATCAGGCTGATCAGGTTGAACGTAGAGTGGGCCACGATGGCTGGCCCCAGGCGGCGGGTCTTGACGGCCAGGGTGGCCAGGGCCAGGCCCAGGACCGCCAGGGCGGCCATGATCATGAGCTGGCCCTTGATCGGGATGTCGTTCGGATGGGCCAGCCCGAAGAACACCGACGACCCGATGATCGCCACCGCCGGCCCCCAGCGCTTGAGGATCGAGCGCAGGAGGAGGCCCCGGAAGAACAGCTCCTCCACCAGGGGCGCGCCCACCACCGCGATGAGGATCAGGCCCACGAGGGCGGGCCCGTTGGCCTCGTCGACTAGCTTGCGCACCGGCCCCGACACCTCCGGCTTGCCCAGGAGGGGCCGGAGGAGGATGGCGACGCCGGGGATGATGATGAGCTGGGCGCCGATCCCCACGCCGATGCCGAGGGCCAGGTCGATGGGACGGAACGCCCACCCGAAGTCCCGGGTGAGGTTGCCCGAGCCCTTGCGCCGGGTGGCCAGCAGCACGCTGCCGACCAGGCCGATCCACAGCCCCATCTGACTGAAGGCCTTGCCGCCGAGGCTCAGCTCCTCGTCGCCGGTTATCCCCAGCCAGACGCCGGCCAACATGCTCGACAGCACCAGCCCCACGACCAACCCGACGATGACATCGCCCAGCCCCCACCGGGGCGGGGGTCCGACATCGGCGTCGGGGACGGCGGCCGGGGCCTCGGGATCCATCGGCCGCAGAGCCTACGGCGAGGACGTGGGGTTCCTCGCCGGCCGCTGTCGCCGCCGAAGGCGGCCCCATCGGATGGCCCCCCCCGCCGGCCGAAGGCCGGCACCGCATCCGGGGGGAGGTCCGGAGGGGGGCCTGCCCCCCTCCGGTTACGACGCCTGGGCGCGGATGTTGCCCTCGGCGGCGGCGAGCGCCCGCATGGTGGCGGCCCGACGGTCATGGCCGGTCCAGCCCTTGGGGGGTGCCAGCCGGTCGGCATGGCGAGCGCACAGGTCGATGGTGTGGGGCTCCTTGGCGCCCACGTCGTCGAGCCACACGGTGCTGGTCGCGTACTGGAAGCTGAGCGTGGCCGAGGCCGCTTCCCCGCACCCCGGACGCGCACACAGACGAGGACGCTGCATCCCTCCACGGTACCGGGCCGTCGGGGACCCTCTGCGGATGGTCCGGGCCCGATTGGACTCCGTGGGCCATTACCATTGCCGCCGTGAGCCCGTCAACGCCCGATCCCAGAGGCGCGCAAAAAGAACGTCCCCCCGGATCCGGCATGCCGGTGCCCGGATCGTCTTGGCCCCGCCCCGTCGTGTGGGTCCTCATCGGCGTCGCCCTCCTCGCGCTGGTGGTCGCGCCCACCGTCACCCGCACCAACGCCGACAAGATCGACTACTCCACCTTCCGCCAAAAGGTGGAGGCGGGCCAGGTCGAGAGCGTCAAGATCACCAACGAGTCGTCCCGCATCAAGGGCGAGTACAAGGAGCCGGTCGACGGCAAGACCGAGTTCACCACCACCGCTCCCGCGGTCATCCCCGACGAGGACCACGCCCTCTTCCGGGACAACGGCGTCGAGGTCGAGTACCTCCCGCCCAGCTCCAACCTGGTCGGCACCCTCCTCGTGTGGATGCTGCCGATCGCCCTCCTCCTCCTGTTCTGGTGGTGGATGGGCAAGCGGGCCCAGGGCCAGATGGCGGGGATCATGTCCATCGGACGGTCGCGGGCGAAGGTATACACCACCGAGAAGCCGAAGACGACCTTCGCCGACGTGGCCGGCTACAAGGGCGTGAAGCAGGAGATCAACGAGGTCGTCGACTTCCTCAAGCAGCCCCAGAAGTTCCGCGACATCGGGGCTCGCATCCCCAAGGGCGTGCTGCTGGTCGGCCCCCCGGGCACGGGCAAGACCCTCATCGCCCGGGCGGTGGCCGGCGAGGCCGGGGTCCCCTTCATGTCGATCACCGGCTCCGACTTCATGGAGATGTTCGTCGGCGTGGGCGCGGCCCGGGTGCGCGACCTGTTCCAGACGGCCCGCAAGCAGGCTCCGTGCATCATCTTCGTCGACGAGATCGACTCGATCGGCCGCAAGCGGGGCGCTGGCCTGGGCGGCGGCCACGACGAGCGGGAGCAGACCCTCAACCAGATGCTCTCGGAGATGGACGGCTTCGACACCACCGAGGGCGTCGTCATGATGGCCGCCACCAACCGGCCCGACATCCTCGACCCGGCCCTGCTCCGTCCCGGCCGTTTCGACCGCCAGGTCATCGTCCCCCTGCCCGACCTCGAGGAACGCCTGCCCATCCTCCAGGTCCACTGCAAGGACAAGCGCCTCGCCCCCGACGTCGACCTCGAGGTCATCGCCCGGGGCACCCCCGGCATGAGCGGTGCCGACCTGGCCAACCTGGTCAACGAGGCCGCCCTGCACGCCGTCCGCCGGGGCGACAAGGACATCCACATGCTCGACTTCGAGTCCGCCCGCGACCGTGTCCTCATGGGCCAGCGGCGGGAGTCGATGGCCCTCTCCGACAAGGAGAAGGAGGTCATCGCCTACCACGAGGGCGGGCACGCGGTGGCCGCCTACGTGCTCGAGCACGCCGACCCCGTGCACAAGGTCACGATCCTGCCGTCGGGCATGGCCCTGGGCGTCACCCAGCAGCTGCCCATCGAGGAGCGCCACATCTACCAGCTCCCCTACCTGCAGGACTCGCTGGTCGTGCGCCTGGGCGGGCGCATCTCGGAGGAGCTGGTCTACGGGATCATCTCCACCGGTGCCAACAACGACCTGGTGGGCTGCACCGACCTGGCCGGCAAGATGGTCCGGGAGTGGGGCATGTCGGAGAAGATCGGGCCCATGGCGTGGGGCTCCCAGGGGATGGTGTTCCTGGGCGACGACCTCATGCGCCAGCGGGATTACTCGGAGGACACCGCCCGCGTCATCGACCAGGAGGTCGAGCGCATCCTGCGGGAGCAGGAGGACCGCTGCCGTGACCTGCTGCGGGAGCACCGCCGGGGCCTCGACGCGGTGGCCGCCGCCCTGCTGGAGAAGGAGACCATCGACGGGGCCGAGGTCCGCCGGCTGGTCGACGAGGCCGCCGGCCGCCAGGTCCGTCCGCCGGACGCGCCCGCTCGCCCCATCGCCGAGCTGAAGGACCTTCCCGGCGGTCCGCCCAGCCCGCCCAGCCCATCCACTTCACCCGGTCAGCTCCCCAACAGCGACAGCGGCAACGGGGCCCGCGACGAGGTGGACGAGGTCGCCGAGGTCGCCGATCCGGCCCAGCCGGCTCGCTAGCTGAGGCCCGCTAGCATCGAACGGCGACCGGGAGCGCGCCGCCGCGCCGTCCCGTCACCCCCAAACCGCAGCCCCGAATCACGATCCAGCCTCGGAAAGATTGCCTGCCTTGAGTCGTTTCACGCCGGACGCCGCCGCCGCCCTCGAGGGCCCGGCCTGGCTCCGCGCCCACCGCACCGCCGCCGCCGAGCGCTTCGCCGCCGGCAGCCTGCCCACCGAGGCAGAGGAGATCTGGCGCTACAGCCGGGTCTCCCAGCTCGACCTCGATGCCTACGCGCCAGCGGGCTCGGCCGCCGACGGCAACGGCCACGGCCACGGCCCCGGCCCGTCGGTCGTCCCCGACCAGGTGGCCGCGGTGCTGGCCACCACCGGCGTCCGGTCCGGACTTCTCATCGTCCACAACGGCCGCGTCGTGCACCGCGAGCTCGATCCCGCGGTCGAGGCCCGGGGCGTGGTCCTGGCCGATGCCCGCGACCTGCCCGACGGTGAGGCCCTCCTCGGCCGGTCCGACACCGACGCCGACGCCTTCACCGAGCTCAACGCCGCCTTCCTGCTGGGCGCGGCGGTGGTGCGGGTGCCGGCGGGGGTCGAGGTCCCCGACCCCATCATGATCCTCCACTGGTTCGACGGCGAGGGCCCGATGGAGGTGGTATAGCCGCCTTCCCCCGCACGATCCTGTCGGCGGGCCAGGACAGCCAGGTGACGGTCGTCGAGCACCAGGCGTCGGCCGACGTCCTGGCCCTGGTCGACCCGGTGGTGCAGATCGACGTGGCCAACGCCGGCCGCCTGCGCTACCTGAACGTCCAGAACCTCGGCCCCCGGGTCTCCCAGGTCGGCTACCAGGCCAGCCGGATCGGACGCGACGCCAGCCTCCATTCCTCGGTCGTGGCCCTCGGCGGCGACTACGCCCGGGTGCGCACCGACTCCCGCATCGACGGCAAGGGCGGGTCGGCCGAGCTCAACGCGGTGTACTTCACCGACGGCGAGCGGATGCACGACTTCCGCACCCTCCAGGACCACGTGGCCCCGTCCACCACCAGCAACCTGTTGTTCAAGGGGGCGGTGCAGGACCACGGGCGTTCGGTGTACTCGGGGATGATCCGGGTCCGGCCCGAGGCCCGGGGCACCAACGCCTTCCAGACCAACCGCAACCTGGTCCTCTCCGAGGGGGCGGGGGCGGAATCGGTGCCCAACCTGGAGATCCTCACCGACGACGTCAGCTGCAGCCACGCCTCGGCGGTGGGACCGGTCGACGAGGAACAGCTGTACTACCTGGAGAGCAGGGGCGTGCCCCCGGTGGCGGCCGAGCGCCTCATCGTCATGGGCTTCCTCAGCGAGGTGCTCGACCGGCTGCCCAGCCCGACGATGGTCGCCGGCCTGAAGGCCACCATCTCCCGGCGACTGGCGTCCCGGGACGAAGCCCCGGCCGCCGCCGGGGCGAGCCAGTGATGTCCACCACCGCCGTCCGGCTGTGCGCAGTCGATGACATCACGCCGGGCACCGCTCGTCGCTTCGACGTGGGCAAGCACCGCATCGCCCTCGTCCGCCTGGGCGACGACTTCTACGCGGTGGGCGACCGCTGCAGCCACGCCGACTTCTCCCTCTCCGAGGGCGAGCTCTGGCCCGAGGAGCGCGAGATCGAGTGCTGGAAGCACGGCAGCACGTTCTCCCTGGTCACGGGCGAACCCCAGTCGCTGCCGGCGATCCAGAACATCCCCGTCTACAAGGTCAGCGTCGTCGATGGCGACGTGCTGGTGGAGCTGTCCCGATGAGCGAGTTGAAGGTCGTCGGCCTCGAGGCCGGCATCGACGGGCAGGACATCCTCCGGGGCATCGACCTCTCGGTGTCCAGCGGCCGGGTGCACGCGGTCATGGGCCCTAACGGCTCGGGCAAGTCCACCCTGGCCAACGTGATCATGGGCAAGGCCGGCTACCGCGTCACCGCCGGGTCGATCACCCTCGACGGGGTCGAGATGCTGGGGATGCCTGTGTGGGAGCGGGCCCAGGCGGGTCTGTTCCTGGCCATGCAGTACCCGAGCGAGGTGCCCGGCGTGTCCCTGGAGGACGCCCTGGCCGCGGCCCTGACCGCCCGGGGCGGCGACATCGGCGACCTGCGGGAGCGGGTGGCGGCCGAGGCCGACCGCATCGGACTGCCCGCGGCCCTGCTCGACCGGCCCCTCAACGTCGACCTGTCGGGCGGCGAGAAGAAGCGCAACGAGACGCTGCAGCTCGGCATCCTCGGCCCCAAGATCGCGGTCCTCGACGAGATCGACTCCGGCCTCGACGTCGACGCCCTGCGGGCCGTCAGCCGGCGGGTGGAGCAGATCACCGAGGAGATGGGCGTCGGCGTCCTCGTCATCACCCACTACAGCCGGCTGCTGCGGGAGCTCAAGCCCGACGTGGTGTCGGTGCTGCAGGCCGGCCGCATCGTCGACACCGGCGGTCCCGAGCTGGCCGAGGAGCTGGAGCGCACCGGCTACGCCGGGTACGAGCAGGGGCCCAACGGCCTCACGGCGTAGGCGGCTACGCCGGGGGTAGGGCCGACGGGAGGGTGATCGCGGGGGCGGGCTCGGGCGGGGCCTCCGGCTGGGCGACGCCGATCACGTCGCCCACCCCGCCGGAGACGTACACCGGCCAGCCGTGGCCCACGACGGTGGGGAACCAGTCGGCCGCGTTCATGGGGATCCGCACGCAGCCGTGGGACGCGGGGTAGCCGGGCACCGAATAGGCGCCGTGGAAGGCGATGCCGCCGTTGAAGTAGAGCGGGTTGTAGAGGTCACCGAGGGGACCGGTCTCCCAGCCCGAGGCCACCCGGTAGACGCTGAAGGCCCCCTTCGGCGTGACCGCGGTCCGGCACCACCCCTCCGAACAGAAGCGCTCCTCGGACCCGGTGGAGACGGGCAGGATGCGGGTGATGCCACCGCCCTGGTAGAGGAACAGGACCTGGCGCCCGAGGTCGACTTCGACCCGGTTGGGCCCGCCCTGGGGGGCGAGGGCGGCGTGGGTACCGGGATCGGCGGCCATGGCGGCCACGATCTCGTCGGTGGCCCGTCCGTCGCGCCCGAAGCCATGGACCTTCTGGAACGCCATGACCGCGTACATGGTGACCTTGTCGAACGTGCCGTCGACGGCGCCCACGTCGTAGTGGAGGGCGTCGAGGCGCTGCTCGAGGGCGAGGACGGCGGCGCCGCTGTCCCCCTGGCCGAGGCCGGGCAGGGCGACCTCCTCCTCGGCGGGGGCGACGGTGGTCGTGGTGGACGTGGTGGTGGTCGATGTCGAGGTGGTCGTGCTCGTCGAGGTGGAGGTCGTCGTCGACGTGGAAGCGGCGGTGGTCTCGGCGTCGGTGCCGGCGTTGCAACCGGCGAGAGCGGCGGCCAGGGCGGTGACGATGAGGGCGGCAGACGCGGCCCGGCGGTGGGGGCGGGCGCGGGCGCGGCCGCGGCCGCGGGCCGTCATCGGGCCTGCCGGGTCTGCTCGACGAAGCCAGACTCCGGGCCCTTGTCGACGAAGGTGTTCGTGAAGCGGTCCAACGTCTCGGTCTCGACCGCGCCGCAGA
The DNA here is from genome assembly GCA_963801205.1 of uncultured Acidimicrobiia bacterium. Lineage (GTDB taxonomy): Bacteria > Actinomycetota > Acidimicrobiia > Acidimicrobiales > AC-14 > JAXDMK01. The sequence continues at coordinate 346,586 of CAWDDV010000006.1, read as the reverse complement.
GGAGGCGGACGTGCCAGGCGGTGGCGGCCACCGGCACCTCGAGCGAGGGCCGGGGCACCATCAGGACCTCGCCGGCGTGGTTCTGGGCGAGGTCGCGGATGGCGGCCAGGCTCTGCTCGTCGAGGTCGGGCCGGTGCCAGAGCACGATGTACCCGTGCTCCAGGGCGTGGACGATGGCGCCGTCGGCGGGCACGGTTTCGGCGGTGTAGAGGCCGGGCGCGGCCGGCACCGCCAGGTGGTTGCCGCCGGACGGTGGGTTGACCTCGTACGTGGGGTTGGGGACGTGATTGCGGTTCGTGCCGGAGTCGCTGTCGGACCGGCGGTCGAAGTCGCATGAGGCGGTGTCGAACTGGGAAGCCTGCCGGCTTCGTTCCCTCCGATCGGAGACGACCACGAAGCCGACGACGGCCACGATGGCGGCCACGCCGCCCGCCAGCAGGGCCCGGTTGCGAATGCTTTGCCGGCGGCGGGCGGCTTGGGCCGCCGCCAGCCGCTCCTCCCGGGTGGGCCCGGTGCGGGGCCGGGCCTTGGCCGACTGCCCCGCCTTGGCCGGCCCACCGGCGGCGGCCGACGGCGGCTTGACCCCCTTCGGCTGGGTCGCCTTGGCGCCGGCTGCCGGCTTGGCGGCGGCCGCGGGCTTGGAGGAGGCGTGCTCCGTCCCGCCGGGCTTGGTGGCACCGGACGCCGGCTTGGTGGCGCCGGGCTTGGCGGCAGCCGCACCCGGCTTTGCCGCTGCGGGCTTGGCGGCGGCGGGCTTGGCGGCGGGCGCACCCGCCGGCTTGGCGGCTGTCTCGCCCGAGGGCTTAGCGGAGGCCGGCTTGGAGGGGGAGGTGGAGGTGGAGGGCGGCGGGCTGGTGGCACCGGACGCCGGGGCCGCCCCGCCGGCAGCCGGCGGCGGCGGCGGCTTGGGCAGGCCCACCTTGGGGACTGTCGTCCGCTTCGCCGGGCTCGGCGGCCGGTTGGCCGGCCTCGCCCCGCCCCGGACCCTTCTTCTTGGCGGCCATCGCCGGGCGACAGTACCCGCCAGCGGTGCCTACAGTGCGGCCATGCTCGCCCGCGGGGCCCGGGCGCCCTCGTTCACGCTGCCCGACATCGACACCGCCGCGCCCGTTTCCGACCCGTGGCGGGCGGCCGCCGGGCCGACCATCCTCGCCTTCTTCAAGGCCACCTGCCCCGTCTGCCAGCTGGCGGCGCCCAAGGTGAGGGCCCTGGCCGACGGGGGTGCGCCCGTCGTCGCCATCGGCGAGGACCCTGCCCCCACGCTCGTCTCCTTCCGTGACCGGTGGGACCAGACGGTGCCCACCCTCAGCGAACCCCGCCCGTACCGGGTGTCGGACGCCTACGGGCTGGTGAGCGTGCCCAGCCTGGTCCTCGTCGACGCCGGCGGAACCGTCCTCGACTCGGTCATCGGGTGGGACCGGGACGAGTGGAACCGGGTGGCGGTGGCCGCGGGCGGCCGTCCGGTGTCGGCTTCGGGCGACGGCATGCCGTCCTACCGACCCGGCTGAGGAAGCCGCAACCGCCACTGACCCGGTCGGGCCAGCCCGCTGAACTCTCCGGTCCTATTTCCCCATTCCTGACTTGCACTATTGATCGAACAGGTGTACGATTGCGGCCGTGTTCGAAGGGTTGGCGGTGGCGATCGAGGAGCTGGACGTCCCGGTCGACGGGGATGCGTTGGTGCAGGTGATGGCCTTGCGGGACCGGCTCGACGCTCGGATCGCGGTGGCGGTGGGCGAGCTCGACGCCTTGGGCCTGTGGGACGTCGACGGGTCGACGTCGATGACGGCGTGGTTGAAATCGAAGGCGACGATGACGCACAAATCGGCGGGACGGTTGGCGGCGGTGGCCCGCCGGTTGCGGAAGCTGCCGGTGTGCGCGGAGGCGTTCCGCAGCGGTCGGTTGTCGGGGGGCCAGGTGGCGGCGATCGTGGCCCACCTCGACGATGTGACCGTCGATGCCTTCGCCGAGGTGGAGGCGGAGCTGGTCCCCTATCTGGCGCCGTTGAGCCTGGCCGGGTGTTCCCGGGCCATGGCCTCGTGGAAGGAACAGGTCCAGGAGCGGAACGAGCCGGCGGAGCGGGAGCGGTCGTTGTTCCTGTCGGCCACCCTCGACGGTCGTCACGTGCTGGAGGGCCATCTCGACGCCGAAGGGGGCTCGGTGGTGGCCACCGCTTTGCGTCTGGCCACCGTCGACGAGCCGGGACGGGCCCCGGCGGAACAGCGGGCCGATGCCTTGGTGGCGGTGAGCCGGTTCTACCTCGACCATCAGCAGTCACGGCCGGCAGGACGTCACCGTCCCCATCTCAACGTGGTCGTCGACCTGGAGGCGGTGCAGGAACACCGGGGAGGAAGGGTCCTGGGTGGGCCGAGCCTGGACGCCACCACCATCTCCCGGTTGGTGTGCGACTGCGCCCTGCACCGGGTCCTGACCAGGGGCCGCTCGGCCATCCTCGACTACGGGACCTCGACGAGGACCATCCCCGCCACCCTGTGGAGCGCACTGGTCATCCGCGACGAGCACTGCCGCTTCCCCGGCTGTGACCGGCCCTCGACCTGGTGCGAGGGCCATCACGTCCGTTGGATCACCCATGGCGGCCCCACCGAGCTCGACAACCTCGTCCTCGTGTGCTCGAGGCACCACCACCGACTGCACCAGCCCGGCTGGGAAGCCAAGCTCCTCCCCGATGCCACCTTCGAGGTCACCGACCCCGACGGCATCGTGCGAGCGACGTCCCCACCACGATCGGAACCGGGGTGGTGAGGTCAACCAACTCTAAAATTGATGCGCTATCGCGGATGAAACTTGAGTCGGTTCGTGTTAACTCTCAGTGGAACCACCGAACTCCTGAGAGGAAACCCCGCACATGATGAAGCAGATGCGTCCGGCCACCATGCCCATGGACGCCTACCGCCACGACGGCCACCTCGTCTCACCTTCGACGTGCCCGGCGTGGACACCGACGCCATCGAGGTCACCGTCGAGCACAACACGCTCAAGGTCGTATCGCCCCGTCCCCGCCCCGCGGGCGAGGGCATCCAGTGGCTGGCCGCGGAGCGGCCCTACGGCACCTCCACCTGCCAGCTCTCCCTGGGCGAGGGTCTCGACCTCGACGCCCTGGAGGCGAACTGCGTGAACGGCGTGCTCACCATCACCGTCCCCGTGATCGAGATCCCCAACCGGCGCATCGAGGTCACCACCGGCAGCCAGCCGGCCGAGGGCAACGTGGCCCCCGCCGTCGCCGCCGCCTGAGCGAACCTCCGCAGTTCCACACGGCCCCGGCCCGCGGCGCCCAGCACCGCGCGTCGGGGCCGTGGCGCGCACCCCGCTCAGGCGGGATCGTCGAGGGCGGCGGCCAGGTCGGGGCGGGCCGACCAGCGCAACGAGCACGACGCCCACGAACACAACCGCGCAGGTGGCGGTGACCGCCCGCAGCCCGAAGCGGTCGCCCAGCGCCCCCTGGATCACCGCGCCGATGGGGTACACGGTGCCCAGCGCCACCATGTACAGGCTGAGGATGCGTCCCCGCAGCGCCGGCGGCGCCCGTAGCTGCACCACCGTGCCCAGTCCCGACAGGATGCCGACGTAGGCCGCGCCCGACCGCGGCCAGGGCCAGCGCGGCCACGGGCAGCGAGGGCGCCAGCGGCGTAGAGGACGAGCAGGCCGGGCAGCACCACCAGGTCGACCAGCAGCACCCGCCGCCGCCCGAAGCGCTGGGCCAGGCTCGGCAGGGCGAGGGCGCCGGCCACCGCCCCCACCCCCTGGGCCGTGATGAGCACCGACGTGGCCCCCTCCCCCTCACCGAAGAGCTTGGCCGCCACCGCCGGGATGAGGGCGATGAACGGGGACAGGAACAGGGCGGCGGCGGCGATGCCCAGGATGGCCGCCCGGCAGCCCGGCTCCGCCCACGCCCCCCGGGCGCCGGCGACGATGCGCCGCCACAGCCCGCCGTCTCGTCGTCGGGGGTCGGCGGCGGCACCCGGACCAAGGGCGACCGCCACCAGCACCGCCCCGAAGGAAACCGCGTTGAGAACGAAGGCCAAGGTGTACGAGCCGGCGGCCAGCACCACCCCGGCCAGGGCCGGGCCCACCACCCGGCCCAGGTTCCACTGGGCCATCGAGAGGGAGCTGGCCGCCAGCAGCTCGTCCCGGGGGACGAGGTCGGGCAGGATGGCCTGGTAGGCGGGGAAGCCGAGGGCGGCCATGCACCCCATCCCGAGCACGGTCAGGGTGACGTTGGCCGGGCGTCATGTGGCCGGTGGCCGACAGCACGGCCAGCAGAGCGGCGAAGCCGGTCTCCCCGAGGGTGGTGACGAGCAGCAGCCGGCGGCGGTCGACCCGGTCGGCGAGGGCCCCGCCCACCGGCGACAACAGCCCGAGGGGAGGAAGCGCGGCCGCCGCCACCAGCCCCGTCCACCGGGCCTGGCCGGTGAGCTCGGTGACGAGGACGCCCACCGCCACCGTCTGCACCCACGACCCGATGTTGGAGACCAGGGCCGCCGCCCACACCACGGCGAACTCGCGGCGGCGCAGCGGCTGCAGCGATGCCAGCCCGCAGCAGCCCCCGCCGGGCGTCGGCGGCCGGGGGGAGCGGTCCCGGCTCCTCGGGGATCACGCCGGGTCGGGAGCCTGGTATCGGGCCTCCAGCCCGTAGTGGTCATCGAGGCGGACGACGCGGTTGAAGTCGTCGAAGGTGGTGAGCAGGCCGAGGTCGTCCCGCAGCGTCCCCTTGGCGGCCAGCACCCCGTAGGCGGTGGCCAGCGACCGGGCTGCCGCGAACAGGCCCGGTCAGCGGGGAGACGATGAGGTCGAAGCCCAGCTCGTGCAGCTCGGCCGGCGTCATCAGGGGCGTGCGGCCGGCCTCGATCATGTTGGCCACCCGCACCATCCCGGCGGTGGCCTCGGCCACCGCCCGCATCTCCTCCACCGACTCGGGGGCCTCCACGAAGATGGCGTCCACGCCCAGGGCGGCCGCCGCCTGGGCCCGGGCGATGGCCTCGTCGAGGCCGCCGAGGTTCGGCCGCGGTCCGGGCGTCGGTGCGGGCGACCACGAACAGCCCCTCCCGCCGCGCGTCGAGCGCCGCCTCCAGCTTGGACAGCCAGTCGGCCCGGGGCACGACCCGCTTGCCGGCCATGTGGCCGCACTTCTTGGGCCACACCTGGTCCTCGAGGAAGATGCCGGCCCCGCCGGCCGACTCGAACAGCTCGACGGTGCGGCGGGTGTTGAGGGCGTTGCCGTAGCCGGTGTCGGCGTCGACGATGACGGCCGTCTCGGGGGCGGCCCGGCACACCCGGCGGGCGACGTCGGCCATCTCCCCCTGGGTCAGGTACCCGAAGTCGGGCAGGCCGAGGAGGGTGGCCGACGTGGCGTAGCCGGACAGGAACGCGACCGGGAACCCGGCGTCGGCCGCCAGCCGGGCCGACAGGGCGTCGTAGACGCCCGGCATGAGCACCGTCTCCCCGCGCCGAGGAGCGACCGGATGTGATCACCGTTCATCGGCCGACAGTAGGTCGACCCAGGCGCCGGCCCGCCGTGCGCTAGGGCGTGATGCCGCAGACCTGCGTGGCGTAGGACTGCAACTCGCCCCCGCGGCCTGGAACTCTGGATCGCTGAGGGTGGCGACGAGGGCGTTCACGTCGAAGTCCGCCTGCTGGGAGGTCTCCAGCAGCTCCTCGAAGCCCTCGGCCAACATGGTGACGTCGGCCTTGATCTCGGGCGGGGCGACCTTGACGCTCTCGCGGACGGCCGGCGCCGCGTCGGCCAGCAGCGTGCGCAGCTCCTCCGGGTTGGTGACCGCGCCGCCGACTGGGAGACGCGGGTGTCGTTGTCGCGGGCCAGGGTGCAGAAGATCGGAGTTCGCATCGCCGGTGAAGACCCTCGTCGTGGGCGTCGTCGGGGAGGCGGCGGCGGCGGTGGTGGGGCTGGTCGCCTCCTCGTCGTCGTCGTCGCCGCCGCAGGCGGCCAGGCGAGCAGGCGGCGACCACGGCGAGGACGGACGACAGTATTCGGACTCCGCGTGCTCGAGCTTCGGGGCATCATGCTCCTTCGGCTTCGGTGGTCACGGCGCGGGATCTGACCCGATCGAGCCTCGTCGAGGGCCTGGGCCAGGGTGTTCCACGACAGCGTGGCGCACTTGATTCTTACGGGAAACTTCACCACCCCGCGCAGGGCCTCGAGGTCGCCCAGCTTGACCTCGGGATCGGGGGCGACCGCCTCCACCACCTCGCGACCCTCGCCGTCGAGCCGGTGCTCGTGGATCGACATCATGGCCTTGAACGCCCGGATCAGCTGGCGGGCCTCGGCCGCGGTGCGGCCCTTGACCGCGGCCGACATCATCGACGCCGACGACTGGCTGATCGAGCAGCCCTGGCCCGAGATGCGGATGTCGGCCACTCGGTCCCCGCGTCGACCATGTCGACGTAGAGCACGACCTCGTCGCCGCAGAGGGGGTTGAACCCCTCCACCCGCAGCGCCGGCGGACTGGGCAGGTCGCCCCGGTTCCGCGGGTTGCGGTAGTGGTCGAGGATGATCTCGCGGTACAGGTCTTCGAGGGACATCGGCGGCCTCGGGCTGCTCGCTAAGGGGCGAAGAACTTGGACGCCGACAGCAGCGCCTCGGACAGGGCGTCGACGTCGGACTCGTCGTTGTAGACGTAGAACGACGCCCGGGCGGTGGCGTTGACACCCATGCGGCGCATGAGCGGCTTGGCGCAGTGGTGCCCGGCCCGGATGCAGACGCCCGTCTCGTCGAGGACCTGGGACAGGTCGTGGGGGTGGATGTCCTGGTAGGCGAAGGACAGCACCCCGCCCCGTGCCTGGGGATCGGCGGGACCGAAGACGCGCAGGTCGTCGCCGTGGCGCTCGGCCAGGGTGGTCAGGGCGTAGGTGGTGAGCTCGACCTCGTGCCGGCGCACGGCGTCCATCCCCAGCCCGGTGAGGTAGTCGACCGCCGCTCCCAGCCCCACCGCCTCGGCGATGGGTGGCGTGCCCGCCTCGAACTTCCAGGGCAGGACGTTGGGGGTCCACCCGTCGAGGCGGACGTCGTTGATCATCTCGCCGCCGCCGAGGAAGGCGGGCATGGAGTCGAGCAGCTCCTCCCTGCCCCACAGGACGCCGATGCCGGTGGGCCCGCACATCTTGTGGCCGGTGAAGGCGAGCAGGTCGATGCCCAGCTCGCCCGACGTCGGTGGGCAGGTGGGGGACGTACTGGGAACCGTCGATCACCATGATCGCCCCGACCGCGTGGGCCGCGTCCGCCAGTCGGCGGATGGGGTTGAGCGTGCCCAGGACGTTGGACATGGCGGTGACGCTCACCAGCCCCACCCCGTCGAGCAGGCGGTCGAGGTCGTCGAGGACGAGGCGCCCGTCGGCGGCCACCGGGAGGTAGCGCAGCTCGACGCCCGTCTCCTCCCGCAGCATCAGCCAGGGGACGAGGTTGGCGTGGTGCTCCATCTCGGTGAGCAGGATGGCCTTGCCCGCGGCCAGGCGGCGGCGGCCGTAGCTGTGCGCCACCAGGTTGATGGCCTCGGTGGCGTTCTTGGTGAACACGACCTCGGCGGACGACGCCGCGCCGATGAAACGGGCGACCTTGGACCGCCCGCTCTCGAAGGCGGCGGTGGCCTCCTCGGCCAACCGGTAGACCCCCCGGTGCACGTTGGCGTGGGTGGTCTCGTAGTACCGGTTCATGGCATCGAGCACGGCCTGCGGCTTCTGCGACGATGGCCGCCGAGTCCAAGTAGACGAGCTGGCGATCCTGATTGAGGAGCGGAAAGTCGTCCTTGACGGACGAGGTCAGGCCGTGCGCCACGCGTCATATCCCTCTCGCTCGAGGCGGTGGGCGAGGTCGGCGTCGCCCTGGGCCACGATGCGACCGTCGACGAGGATGTGGACCACGTCGGGTTCGAGGTACTGCAGGATGCGTTGGTAGTGGGTGATGAGGAGCACACCCAGCTCGGGCCGGTCCTTGCGCACCTCGGAGACACCGTTGGACACGGTCTTCAGGGCGTCGATGTCGAGGCCGGAGTCGGTTTCGTCGAGCACCGCGAACTCGGGCTCGAGAATCGCCATCTGCAGGACCTCGTTGCGCTTCTTCTCACCGCCCGAGAAGCCCTCGTTGAGGTAGCGGTCGCCGAAGGACGGGTCGATGCCCAGCCGGGCCATCCACTCCATGATCGACAGCCGCAGCTCGAGGACCGACAGGTCGATGCCCTTGCGGGCGGACAGCGCCTGGCGCAGGAACTGCACCACCGACACCCCGGGGATCTCCTCTGGGTACTGGAAGGCGAGGAACAGGCCCGCCTTGCCCCGCACGTCGGTGGCCCAGTCGGTGATGTCGTCGCCCTTGAACCGGACGGTGCCCGACGTGACCTCGTAGTCGGGGTGGGCCAGGAGGGTGTTGGCCAGGGTGGACTTCCCCGAGCCGTTGGGGCCCATCAGGGCGTGCACCTCGCCCGGCATCACGGTGAGGTCGACACCCTTGAGGATCTCGGTGCCCTCGACCGAGACGTGCAGGTCCCGAATCTCGAACAACGGAGTCTTTGGCAACGGGGTGTTTGGCAGCGGCTCGCCCACGTGCCCATATTACACCTACGTCCGTAGGGGAAATTAGGCCGGCCCGGTTTGGCTAACGTCGGATCCATCGCCGATCCCTGGACCTTCATGGGCGCCAGCCCGTCGCTGGGCCAGGCCGACGGCCATGTCACCCTGGTCGAGGGCGCCTCCTTCTGCATCTCCGACCGCAGCGGCGACATCCGGGGGGGCGCGGCCCAGGGCCTGTTCTTCCGCGACACCCGGTTCCTGTCCGGGTTCGAGCTGAAGATCAACGACTACCCGCCCGAGCCCCTGGCCGCGGAGACGTCGAACCCGTTCTCGGCCACGTTCGTCCTCCGCACCCAGACCCGTCCGGGCGCGGCGGAGAGCTCGCTCATGGTGTTCCGCTACCGGTACGTGGGCCGGGGCATGCGGGAGGACCTGGTCCTTTCCAACTACGGCGAGGAGGCGGCCTACTGCTCGGTCGAGCTCTCCTTCGGCGCCGACTTCGCCAACCTCTTCCGGGTGAAGGAGGGCAACCTCCGCAGCGAGGGCACCGTCGAGCTGCGCACGTCGGCGTCGGGCATGTCCTTCGACTACCACAGGGGGCCGTCCAGCAAGGGCCTGCGGGTGGCGGCCAGCCAGCCGGCCCGGGCGCTGTCGTCGACCCTTCACTACGAGCTGGTCATCCCCGCCCGGGAGTCGTGGAACCTGTGCCTGCAGTTCACGCCCGTGATCGAGGGTGACGAGATCGAGCCCCGGTACCTGTGCGGGCAGCCGGTGGAGCAGGCCACGCCGACCCAACGCCTCGACCAGTGGCGCAGCATCGTCCCCCGGGTGGAGACCGACTTCGAGGACCTGCGCAAGGTGGTGGCCCGGTCGGCGGAGGACCTGGGGGCGCTGCGCATTTTCGACCCCGACCATCCCGAGCGGACGGTAGTGGCCGCCGGCGCCCCGTGGTTCATGACCCTCTTCGGGCGGGACTCCCTGCTCACATCGTGGATGGCGCTGCTGGTCGATCCCGACCTGGCCAAGGGCGTCCTCCAGACCCTGGCCCGCTTCCAAGGCACCAAGGTCGACCCCCGCCAGGACGAGGAGCCGGGCAAGATCCTCCACGAGATGCGCTTCGGCGAGGCGCCGTCGCTGTCGCTGGGCGGGGGCGACGTCTACTACGGCTCGGCCGACGCCACCCCCCTGTTCGTGATGATGCTGGGCGAGCTGCGGCGCTGGGGATTGGCGCCCGAGGTGGTCGACGCCCTGCTGCCAGCCGCCGACAGGGCGCTCTCGTGGATCGAGGACTACGGGGACAAGGACGGCGACGGCTACGTCGAGTACCGGCGGGCGTCCGACAAGGGCCTGGCCAACCAGGGCTGGAAGGACTCCTGGAACGCCATCCGCTTCGCCGACGGCCGCCTGGCCCGTCCTCCGATCGCCCTGTGCGAGGTGCAGGGCTACGTCTACGCCGCCTATCTGGCCCGGGCCCACTTCGCCGAGGAGGCGGGCGACACCGAGCTGGCCGTCGACTACCGGGCCCGCGCCAACGACCTCAAAGTTCAGTTCAACCGGGACTTCTGGCTGCCGAAGCAGGGGTACTTCGCCATGGGCCTCGACTGCGACAAGCGCCCCATCGACGCCCTGGCGTCGAATATGGGCCACTGCCTGTGGACCGGCATCGTCGACGAGGAGCGGGCCCCGCTGGTGGCTGAGCGGCTCATGTCGCCGGAGATGTTCAGCGGGTGGGGAATCCGCACCCTGGCCACGACGATGTCGGGCTACAACCCGATCAGCTACCACATCGGGTCCATCTGGCCCCACGACAACGCCCTGATCGCGGCCGGACTCATGCGCTACGGGTTCGCCGACGAGGCCAGCCGCGTCATCAAGGGCCTCCTCGACGCGGCCGCCCACTTCGACCACGGCCTGCCGGAGCTGTTCGGGGGCCTGAGCCGCGACGACGTCCCGTTCCCCGTGAGCTACCCGTCGTCGTGCAAGCCCCAGGCGTGGGCGGCGGCGTCGCCCCTGCTCTTCCTCCGGACGCTGCTGCGCTTCGACCCCTGGGTCCCCCACGACAAGGTGTGGGTCGACCCCGAGCTTCCCGAGTGGATGGGCCGCCTGCGCATCGGCAACATCCCCCTCGCCGGCCAGCGCATCACCATCGACGTCGACCGCGTCGGCACCAAGATCGAGGGCCTCCCCCCCGACATCGAAGTCGTCAGCAACCCGCGGAACCCGCTGACGGCCTGACCACCCGACGCCCGGCGGCCCGGCGGCGTCGGCCACCTGTTCCGCGGCGCTACGCAGTCGCCAGCCGACTCGTACGCGCCGCGGAAGCCCGGCAGGAGCCGTTGCGCCGGCCGCTCGGCGCCGCCGAAGGCGGTCTCCTCGGCTGGCGCCGACCGCCGGTGGGCGCAGCCCACCGGCCCCGATGGGGGGAGCTCGAGGGGGGAAGGTCCCCTTCCCCCCTCGAAGTCACCAGCCTCGGTCCACCCACTCCTGGAGGTGGGGGCGCTCGGCGCCGATGGTCGTGTCGCCGCCGTGGCCGGGGAGGACGAGGGTGTCGTCCGGGAGGATGGCGAACAGGCGCTCGTCGATCGAGCGGATGATGGTCGGGAAGTCGGAGTACACCCATCGAGTGGCGCCCGGTCCGCCGGGGAACAGGGTGTCGCCCGCGAACAGCACCGGTGAGCCCTCGATCTTGAAGCACATCGATCCCGGCGTGTGGCCCGGCGTGAGGATCGTGTGGAGCCGCAGCCGGCCCACGGGGACCACGTTCTCGTCCTCCAGCAGGAAGTCGTACGACGGGAGCATGCCGGCGTCCTCGGCGGTGACGCCCACCATGTAGCCCGCCTCCCGCACCGCGGGGACGGCCTGGATGTGGTCCCAGTGGCCGTGGGTCTCGAGGACCTGGCGGACGTCGAGCCGGCGGCACAGCTCGAGCAGCTTCTCGTGCTCGTTGGCCGCGTCCAGCAGGGCCGCCTCACCCGTCTCCCGGCAGCGGACGACGAACACGTTGTTGGCCATCGGTCCCACGACCAGACGGGTGATCTCGACCTGGGAGTCCGCGTAGTGGAGCGCACCGGCTGCCATGCAGTGGAGTATGGCCCGTGCGCTTCGTGTCCACGCCCGCCCAGGACGAGCTGCGGAGCCGGGTGCGGGCCTTCCTGGCCGAGGCCTCCCCCCCGGCCGAGGTCCGCCGGCTGATGGAGACCGACGAGGGCTTCGACCCGGCGGTTTGGGACGAGATCGTGGCCGCCGGCTGGCTCGACCTACCCGTCGCCGACCTGGCCGTGGTGCTGGAGGAGGCGGGCGCCGCCCTCCTGGGCGCGCCCCTCCTGGGGACCGCCATCGCCCGCGCCGCACTCCCCGGCGAGCTCGAGGGCATTGCCACCCTCGCGGTGGCCGAGGACTCCGGGCGATGGGACGCGGAATCGGTGGAGCTACGAGCCACGCCGTCCGGCGGTGGCTGGCGGCTCGACGGGCACAAGAGCTTCGTGGTCGACGGCTGGGTGGCGGACACCCTGATCGTCGGGGGCCGGACCGACGCCGGGGTGGCCCTGTTCGTGGTCGCCGGCGATGCTCCGGGCGTGACCCGGACCCGCCTGGCAACGGTCGACCTGACTCGCCAGCAGACCCGAATCGAGATATCGGCCACGCCGGGCCGGCTGGTCGGCGACGAGCGCGCCTTCGATCGTCTGCTCGACCTCGCCGCCACCCTCCTGGCCGCCGAGCAGGTCGGCGGCGCCCAGCAGTGCCTGGACATGACCGTCGCCCACGCCCGCCGGCGGGTCCAGTTCGGGCGCCCGATCGGGACCTTCCAGGCGGTCCAGCACCGGTGCGCGGACATGCTCCTGGAGGTCGAGTCGGCCCGGTCGGCCGCCGCCTGGGCGGCCGTCGCCTCGTCCGACGAGCTCCCGAAGGCGGCCGCCATGGCCAAGGTCACATGCTCCGAGGCCTTCGCCTTCGTCGCCACCGAGACGATCCACCTCCACGGCGGTCTCGGGTTCACCTGGGACCACGACGCCCACCTCTACTTCAAGCGGGCCCGGTCGTCGCGACTCCTCTTCGGCGACCCCCGCGTGCACCGCGAGCGGCTGTTCCGGCACCTCGGGCTCTGAGCTCGGTCACCGCCAGCAGGCCCAGTGGCACCCCCACCAGCACGACCGGCGACAGCGAGCTCCGCAGCGCGGCGGCCATCCCGCCCAGCCCCGGGACCACCCACCGGATACGACCCCGCACCCCACCGGCGTGGACCGGGAGGGGGTCGGCGGTGGCGTTGGCGTCCCCCTTGGTCTGCCACACCGGCACCTCGCCCGACAGGCGGTGGACGGCCCGGTGGGCGACGAGGCGGCCGGGCTCGGACGGATCCTGGAAGACGAGCGTCATGCCGGCCCGGACGTCGGCCGGGTCGATCGGCTCCACCACCGCCAACGATCCCTCGGGAAAGCTCGGCGCCATGCTCCCCGTCTCGATCACCTGGAGCTGCCAGCCGAGCAGGACGACGGTGCCCATGAGCACCGCCACGGGGAGCATCACGGCCACGCCGACGACGGCCAGGGGGAGAAGGACCGCCCGCCGCGGCCGGCCCCTCACACCACGCCGGTGAACGCGAACCGCCACGTCAGCTGATCGGTCTGGGCGATCTGGCGCTGGGTGGGCGTGGCGTCGGACATGAACAGGCTGGACATGAAGCACCGGGACTGGTCGGGACCGATCGTCCCGAACGTCACGGGGGTAGCGACGGTGCTCCTGAGGAGCACGAAGTCGGCGGGCGCCTCCAACTGAATCCCGGTGGCGCAGTCCAACCCGTAGAAGGACACCTTCACGATGTCCCCCAGCTCGCCGGTGGCGGTCGGGGTGCACGTCTGGTCGTAGTCGGCCTCGTCACCGGTGCAGGCCGTCTCGACGTCGCTGAAGTCCTCGGACGACGCGCTCAGCTTCAGGGTCTGCGATCCGAGGTTGCGCAGGCAGTACCAGTAGCCCTGGCCCGAGTCGTGCCCGGGCGTCTGGTCGGTGAGGGTGATGAGGGCGGTGGCCAGGTCGTCGGAGAACGTGCCGCAGGTGATGCCCGACCCGGGCGTGGCGGTGGCGATCTGGAGATCGGCCGAGCTCGGCAGGTCACCCGTCGCCACCTGGTTGCTCCCGGTGCGGGCGGTGTCCGAGAGGGCCGCGAACAGGCCCGCGCTGAGGAGGCTGAGCAGCGCGCCGAGGGCGGCCAGGGTGAGGAGGACGGGTCGTCTCATGACCGCAGGGTCGGACCCGGTTGTCAACGGACGCCCAACGTCGGACCAACTTTCTCGCAATCTGCGGCCGCTAGCCTGCCCAGGTGGCCGTGATCATCGTGGCCCTCGCCATCGCGGGGGTGTTCGCCATCGCCGCTGTCGTCATCGGTCGGGAGGTACGGCGGCTCGCTTCCCGCCCTCCCCAGAGGTCGTTCGACTTCGAGGAGGCGGTGGCCTACGTGTGCGACCACGTCGGCTTCGAGGTGGCGGCCATCCTCAGCCCCGACGACGTGCGCAAGATCCTCGACTGGCACCTCGAGTACTTCCGGCTGCGGGGGGTGGCGTCCAACGGCGACCGGCCCCACACCGAGGGACCGGTGGTGGTGAGCGGGGCGGAGACGGTGGACTTCGTGCTCATGCGGTCGGAGGCGAGCGGCAATCCCTACACGCCGGAGCAGGTCCACGCCGTCCTCGACGCCCAGATGCGGTACCTGGAGGAGATCGGGGCGGTCGGCCAGGTGGCCGATCCCGACGAGTAAACCTTCACCACTTTCGCCCGCCAGTGTGCTTTCATACGTACACCGAAGAAAGGGGGTGGTCCAACTGAGCGATGGTTGTCTTGGGACCTCGGAGGTGGCTGTCCGCTAGCGGTCAGCTGGACCACGCTGGCGAATACCGCCAGTCACCGCTCGAGATCACGTCCGGACAATGGTCCCGCCCGGAGTAGTCCGTAGGTCTCGGGTTTTCCTTTCCAGCAAGAACTAGGGCCGAGGGGGCGCACCAGCGCCCCCTCGGCGCGAGCAAGGTTTCGAGGGGGTGACGCACCAGCGCCCCCTCGGCGCGAGCAAGGTTTCGAGGGGGTGGCGCACCAGCGCCCCCTCGGCGCGAGCAAGTTCGAAGGGGGTGGCGCACATGCGCCCCCTCGGCGCGAGCAAGGTTCGAGGGGAAGTGGCGGCGTGCGTATCGACATCGATGCTGGTGGCCACCAGCTGGCCGGCCACATCTACCACCCAGCCGAGGGCGGGGGCTCCCGCGGACTGGTGCTGTGCCACGGCTTCCCGGCCGGGCCGGGCGGCTCGGCCACGTCGGGGCAGACGTTCCCCGAGTTCGCCGAGCGGCTGGCCGCCGACACCGGCTGGACCGTGCTCACCTTCAACTTCCGCGGCAGCGGTGCCTCCCCGGGCGACTTCTCCCTCTCCGGCTGGCTCACCGACCTTCGGGCCGTCATCGACCACCTCCTCGCCACCGAGCCGGTCACCGGGGTCTGGTTGGCCGGCACGGGCACGGGCGGCGCCCTCACCATCTGCGCCGCGGCCGAGGACGACCGGGTCCGGGGGGTGGCCGCGCTGGCGCCGCACGCCGACTTCCGGGAGTGGGCCGTCGACCCCCAGGCCTTTCTCGAACACACCCGCGCCATTGGGGTGGTGAGCGACCCCGACTTCCCCCCCGACATGGACCTGTGGACCCGGGAGATGATGGAGATCCGTCCCATCGTGGTCATCGGCAAGATCCCGCCCCGCCCGGTGCTCCTGATCCACGGGGGGGCGGACGAGATCGTCCACGTCCAGGACGCCCGCTGGCTGGCCGACGCCACCGACGGCAAGGCTGAGCTGAGCATCGTTCCGGGGCGGGCCACCGTCTCCGCCACGACCCCCGGGCGGTGGCCATCCTCATCGGCTGGATGGAGCGTCAGCCGGTCGACTGAGCCCCGGCGGCGGCCACGCCCTCGTCGATGGCGACGCCCAGGGCGCGGGCCGCTCCCTCCGGGTCGTCGGACTCCGTCAGCCACCGCACGACCACGAACCGGCGGGCACCGGCGGCCACCATGTCGCCCACCGTGGCCGGCGTCACCCCCCCGGTGACGAACCACGGACGGCCGTCGCCATCCACCGTCGCCGCCGCGTAGCGGAGGTAGTCGAGACCGGCCCCGGGACGGCCGGGCTTGGTGGGGGTGGGCGCCACCGGCCCGGTGGACACGTAGTCGACCGGCTCACCGGCGGCCGCGTCCAGCTCGGCCGGCGCGTGGGTGGAGAAACCGACGATGGCGTCGGGCCGAGGATGCGGCGGGCGAGGGCGGGCGGGGCGTCGTCCTGGCCCACGTGGACGCCGTCGGCGCCCGCCTCGAGGGCCAGGTCGGGACGGTCGTTGAGGATGAAGGGCACGCCGTGGTCGCGGCACACCGCCGCCGCCAACCGGGCCCGGACGAGCAGCGGGCGGGCGTCGAGGTGCTTGTCCCGGAGCTGCACCAGGTCGACGCCGCCGGCGATGCACGCGACCAGGAACGACGAGAGGTCGGGACGATCGGCGGTGCAGAGGTAAAGGCGCCG
Source organism: uncultured Acidimicrobiia bacterium (assembly GCA_963801205.1). GTDB lineage: Bacteria > Actinomycetota > Acidimicrobiia > Acidimicrobiales > AC-14 > JAXDMK01. The sequence goes on along the minus strand of CAWDDV010000006.1, from coordinate 330,511 downwards.
GCCGTCGAGGAGGCCGTTGGTCATCCGCCGGCCACCGCCCGCACCAGCTCCAGGCGATCGCCCTCGGCCAGGGTGGTGGTGGACAGGTGGCGGCGCTCCACCGGCTCGCCGTTGCGCTCGACCAGCACCCAGCGCCCGCCGAGGCCCAGGGCGCTCAGCAGGTCGTCGACGGTGGACCCCTCCGGCAGCTCGACGGCGTCGCCGTTGGCGATCACCTTCATGGCGGGACGTTCACTGCCCGGCCTTGGCCGCCGCCTTCTTGGCCCGCTTGTACTCCCGGACCCTCGCCAGCGTCTCCGGGCTGGTGATGTCGGCCACCGAGTAGAAGCCGTCGGCCGCGTAGGGGCCGGCCGCCTCCTCCCATCCCAGGGGCTGCACGCCCAGCTGCTTGCCCAGCAGGGCCAGGAAGATGCGGGCCTTCTGGTCGCCGAAGCCGGGCAGGGCCTTCAGCCGCCGGTACAGCTCGGCCCCGCTGGCGGCCGTCTCCCACACCGACGCCGCCGAGCCGCGGTACTCGTCGACGATGGCCCGGGCCAAGGCCTGGGTGCGAGCCGCCATCGACCCCGGGAAGCGGTGCAGCGCCGGGGGGCGGGCGAAGATGGCGGCCAGCGTCTCCGGGTCGGCGTCGGCGATCTCGGCCGGGTCGAGCTGCCCGCCCATGCGTTCCTTGAGGTCGTAGGGGCTGTGGAACGCCTTCTCCATCGGCACCTGCTGGTCGAGGAGCATCCCGATGAGCAGGGCGAAGGCGTCGGTGGACAGCAACCCGTCGGCGGCCGGGTCGCCGGTGAGGTGGAGGTGGAGCTCGTGCTCGTGCTCGGCCATGGACTCAGTCTGCCTTGAGGTCGCGTCCTACGAAGAACCCACCGAAGGGGATGGCCGAGGCCACGATCACCCAGATGGTGCGCCCGAGCCCCCAGCCCTGCCCCTCCCGGACCTTGAGCACGAACACCACGTAGACCAGGAAGATCAGGCCGTGGACCATACCCACGACCGGCACCAGGTCGGGCCCTTCGACCACCCGTTTGACGAAGCTGGCGGTGAGAAGGAGCAAAAAGCTGACCGCCTCCAGATAGGCGACGGTGCGGAAGTTCGAGATCACCCGGGCAGCCTCCCACCCGCCCCCGGCCCGGCACCACCCCGAGACGGTCGGTATCATCACGGTCGGGTTTCGGCGACCGGCAGGAGGTTTCGGTGGAGGACGGGCCAGGGGCCGCTGTCTTCATCAGCTATCGCCGCGACGACACCGGTGGCCAGGCCCGGGCCCTTCCACGACCGCCTGACGCGGCATTTCAGCACCCGCCAGGTCTTCATGGACGTCGACAACATCGCGCCCGGCGTCGACTTCGTCGACCACATACAAAGGACCGTGGCGTCCTCCGGCGTACTCCTGGCCCTCATCGGCAACGACTGGCTAGAGGGTGGTCCCGAAGGGATGCGACGGGTCGACGACCCCACCGACTTCGTCCGGCTTGAGATCTCGGCCGCCCTCCAGCAGGGCATCCCCATCATCCCGATCCTGGTGGAGCGGGCCCGGATGCCGCGCTCGGACCAGCTCCCCGACGACCTCAAACCGCTCGTCCGCCGTAACGCTCTCGAGATCGAGAACGCCCGCTGGGACTACGACGTGAGCCGGTTGGAGATCGCCCTCGACCGCCTGCTGGTGGTGGCGCCGGCCGTGCGGGTGGCCGGCGGCTCCGAGGCCACTCCCACCACGGGCACGACCGCCGCCGAGCCGCCCATCGCCGAGCCCTCGCCACCCACCCCGCCTACGCCGAAGCGGGCTTGGTGGCGACGGAAGGGCCCGCTCGTGGGCGTCGGGGCGGGCCTGGCGGTCGTGGTCCTGCTGGCCGTGCTCCTCGTCCCGGGGCTCTTCGACGACGAGCCGGCCGCCACCCTCGAACCGGTGCCGCTCTTTCTGGCCCTCCTCACCGAGGAGTACGCGCCGGCCGAGATTCCCGAGAGGCTGTCGGCGCCGTCGTCCCGCCTCGACCCGTTCGAGACCAAGGGCCTGGCGGGCGCCATCCGCGTTTCGTACCCCGGCCCCGACGACCGAGGCGACCTCCTCTTCTTCGACGTGTTCCACACCGAGGCCGATGCCAAGGCCTGGTTCCTGGATGACGACGAGCCGCCGGCGAGCTTCCGCACGACCGGCAGCTTCAATCCGGCCGGCTTCGACGGCCCGGTGCGCTGCATCACCCTGTCCGACGGGGCGACGCCCGACGAGTCCACCCAGGCCCGCTCTATCTGCCGGCTCTACCGGGGTGCGGTCGGGGTCTTCGCCCTCACCGCCAGGACCACCACTGCGGACGAGGCCGACAACGACCTGGCCGCGGCCATGGCCCGGGCTGCCGTCGTTCGCCTGCAACGCCTCGAGCGGCGAGCGTCGCCGGCGACGACGTCGACGCTGCCCGCCCGCCAGCTCTACGGCAACATCATCGCCCAAGGTTCACTGCCCGAGCTGACGCCCCACGGGATGTCCGATGCCAAGTTGGAGACCTTCGCCTATACCGCCGAGGGCATAGTCAGGCGCGGCCAGGATCGGCGCGTCCGGCCCCGACGTGAAGGACTACGCCCTCTACTTCGTGTTCGACACCGAGGCCGCGGCCAAGGCCTACTTCGACCGCGACCTGGGAGTGGAGGGGTACACCAAGAACGTTGAACTGGCACCACCGGAGGGGATCACCGCGCCCGTCCGCTGCGAGACGCTGTCCCACGCGGCCGGGGCCGACCCGGCCACCGATCCCGCGTACGGCCAGACGGTGTGCGACCTCGTCCACGGCAACGTGTGGGTGCGGGCGGCGAGTGTCAGCACCGACCTCCTGGCCGGCAACCGGGCTTGACCGTCGCCCTGTTGCAGGCGGCGGTGCTCAACCTGGAGAGCCTCGCACGCGCCCGGTGACGGCCCCGACCGCAACCGATCCACCGGCCGCAACCGCGATTCGGCCCCCCGACGGCCGGATCCCCTTCCGCCTGCGGATCGGCGTCACCGGCCACCGGCAGTTGGCGGACGAGGCCGAGGTGGCCGACCGCGTCCGCGCCGCGGTCGAGCGCATCGCCGCCATCGTCCCGTCCTCCGACGACACCCCGGTCGTGCTGCGGGTCGTCTCGTCGCTGGCCGAGGGCGCCGACCGGCTTGTGACCCGGGCCGTCCTGGCCCATCCCGGCGCCGACCTCGAGGTCGTCCTCCCCCTGGCCGCCGACGACTACCGCACCGACTTCGAGTCCGCCGAGTCGAAGCGGGAGTTCGACGAGTTGGTGGCGGGCGCCACCGAGGTGGTGCAGGCCCCGACGGCCCAGAGCCGGGACGAGGCCTACGAGCTGGCCGGTCGGTACGTGGTCAGCCGCTGCGACGTGCTGGTGGCCGTCTGGGACGGCGAGACGGCCCACGGTCGGGGCGGGACGGGCGACATCGTCGAGCACGCCCGGGAGCGCGCCGTCCCCCTCCTGTGGGTGAAGCCGGGGCGGGACGCGGTGGTCGAGGAACGCACCGACGACATCGCCGCCGCCAGCCTGTCCGAGGCCCGGGAGTACAACGGGCCGACATTGGCGAGGACCGGCTGCGGGAGGCCATGATCGCCGAAGGTCGCTACCTGATGCCGCCGGCGCTGGCGGCCTCGGCGGCGGCGCTCCCCCACACCGCCGTCTCCCAGTGGGTGCTTCCCTACTTCGTCCGGGCCGACCGACTGGCCCTCCGCTACCAGACGGCCTACTTCCGCCTGGGCAACCTCCTCTTCGCATCGGCCGCCATGGCGGTGGTGGCGGCCGCCGGTCAGGCCCTCATCTGGCACAGCGAGCGCTGGTTGGTGGCGACGGAGATGGTGCTCCTCGCACTGCTGGCCGTCATCGTGCTCGGCGGCCGTCGGCTGCAGCTCCATCCCCGGTGGATCGCCAACCGCTTCCTGGCCGAGCGCTTCCGCTCCGGGTTCTACCTGGGGCTGGTCGCGCTGGGCGACCGGCGGGAGGGAGGCTTCGGCCGGGCCGATCCCGGCGACCCGGCCCAGGACTGGGCCCGGCGGGCCTTCGCCGAGGTGTGGCAGGCGCGGCCCCGGCGACGAGGTGGGCGCCACCGACCTGGACGCCCTGCGAACGGTGCTGGTGGGTAGCTGGCTCGACGGTCAGATCCGGTTCCACGAGGGCCGCAGCCACACCTACGAGGTTCGCCATCGGGCCGCCAGCACCTTCATCTGGGCCCTCCTGACAGTGGCCCTGGCCGTCGCCGGCCTGCACCTGTTCGAGGTCGGCGGGCACGACTGGGCCGACCGGTTCAGCTTCGTCTCGGTGGCGCTGCCGGCGGTCGCCGCCGCCGTCACCGGCTTCGTCGCCCAGCGCGAGTATCGGCCTCACGCCGAGCGCTACGACGCGGTCGTGTCCCAGCTGGAGAACATCCGGGCCCGGCCCAGGCGGCGGGGTCGCTGGAGGCGCTGCGGGCGCTGGCCGGGGAGACCGAGCAGGTCATGCTCACCGAGAACCGGGACTGGTTCGGGCTGGTCATCTTCCACGACTTCGAGCTGCACATGTGACGGTGAAGCCGGCCTTGGCCAGGAAGGTGGGCAGGGCGCGCACCGGCTCGCGATCGAGCTCCCGAACCTCCTCGGGGAGGGACTCCCAGGGCACCAGGTAGGGGCTCGTCTTCCGGGCTGCGTCCTTCACCGGGCCGAAGACCCAGCCCGCGCCCTCCCGCTCCTTCCACCAGCGGTCGTGCTCCTGTTGGGCGAGCAGCTCGACCTCGTCGTCGGTGAAGACGACCGCAGGGGCGTCCCAGTCGGTCCACGACTCAAGGTCGCAGCCGACGGCCGCCAGCTTGGATCCGATGGCGGCGGCCTGGCCGCGGTTGGAGTCCTTGAGGGTCTCGGGGAGGTCGCCCCAGCCGACGAGGGACGGGTTGGACTCGACGGTGGCGCCCTTGGCCGTCTGCTGGCGGACGTAGTCGTCGTGGATGGCCCGGGCCAGGACCTCGTTGCCCCCGTTGAGAACCGCCTCCGTGTGGCACGCCCGTTCCCGGAGCGGGAAGCTGTGGATGTCGCCCTTCCCCTGGGTCCCGAGCAGGTGGGCCAAGCCCCCGCGGGCGGTGGTGCAGACGACGACCGGCACGGCCGGCGAGCGGAGGCGGCGGCGAATGGCCAGCGCCGCCTGCAGGCCCCGGGCGTCGTCGTCGAGGCAGACGAAGACGGCCGTCGGCGTGCCGTTCAGCGTCAGGGGGTCCGGACCGGGCGCCGCGGGGTCGAGGGTGCGGGCGTCGAGCGCGCAGACGTCGGCGATGCCCCGATACCTGCGTTCGAGCGACGCCCGGTGGTCGTCGGCCTCGACGTCGAGGATCGTGGCCCGCATAGGACCGGCGGCCGGCGGCCGGGTCAGCCGCCACTGGTACGCGGCGTGGGCGATGAGCCGCTCACCCAGCCGGCCCATCCCCGCCACCACCAGGTAGGGCGGGGAGTCGCCGCTGGCGCCGTCGATGGGCGCGTACTGGGCCAGCAGGGCGGGCGGCGCGCTCTCGTCGCGGTTCAGGAACTCGACCCGGCTGCCGGGCACCGAGGAAGCCAGCGCCCGCTCGTTGAGAAGCCGGCACAGCTCGAAATCGGCGATGTGGACGTAGAGCCGGAGCGGTCCCCGGTGCCGGCCCCGGGGCGCGGTGCGGGCCGCGGTGGCCACTGCCGCGCTGGTGCCATCGTCCCCGCACACGGCCACCAGGACCCGAGCCTTGCCCACTCCCGCGTGGGCGAGGACGGGGGGGTCGGACGCGTCGCCGACGAGCACCACGATCCCCTCCGCCCGACACTCGGCGACCGCCGGGTTGGCCAGGTCCTTCTCCACCGCCACCACCCGGTCGCCCCGTCGGTGGAACGACCGGGCCAGGGGGACCCCACAGCCGCCCAGGCCGCACACGATCACGTGGTCGGACATCGTCCACCGCACTCGGGCCCGGGCCAGCTGGTCCCGGAACAGCGAGGCCAGCGCCCGCAGCCCGGCGTAGGCGACGGTCACCGGCGCCAGCCAGCGCGCGATCTCGAGGGCCGTCCCCGGGCGCTCGATGTCGCCGCTGCCGAAGGAGAACAGCTGGATGGTGAGGTACACCTTGTCCGCCACCGAGCGCTGGTCGCCGTAGCGTCGGTCGAAGCCGACGTAGCCGAGGACGGCCGCCGTCAGCCCGAGGAGGCCGATCACCAGCAGCCGGTCCTCCCGCCAACGGCGCCGGGCCCGGATGGTCCATCTGCGGCTCAGGTCTGCCTCCTCGCCGGGTCGGGTGGCGGGGAGACTACCGGCGGGGGGTCGCCGCAGGCGGCGGTGTCGGGCCTAGCGCGTTCGGGGGTCGGCGATCTCGGGGTCGAGGCCGTAGCAAGCGATGGCGTCGGCCACCTCCTCGGGCTTGCCCTCGTCGGCCCGGGCCAGGGAGTCGAGGACGGCCACCACCACGTGGGCGGCGTCGGTCTCGAAGTGGCGGCGGAGGTTGGCCGACGTGTCCGACCGCCCGTAGCCGTCGGTGCCGAGGGGGATGAACGGGGCCGGGATCCAGCGGGCGACCTGGTCGGGCACCATCTTCATGAAGTCGGTGACGGCCACCACCGGTCCCTCGGCCCCGGTGAGCACCTCGGTGACGTAGGGGGTGCGGGGCGTGTCGGTGGGATGGAGCCGGTTCCACCGCTCGACGGAGATGGCGTCCTCCCGCAGGGCCTTGTACGACGTGGCGCTCCACAGTTCGACGGCCACGTCGTGGTCGGCGGCGAGCAGCCGTTGGGCCTCGCGGGCCGCGCCCTGGGCGGTGCCGCTGAAGAGCACGGTGGCTCTCCGACTCGGGCCCTCGGGAGCGGCGCTGAACCGGTACAGGCCCCGGCGGATACCCTCCTCGGCGCCCTCGGGCATGGGCGGCATGGCGTAGTTCTCGTTGTAGAGGGTGAGGTAGTAGAAGACGTCCTCCGGCTCGGGGCCGTACATGCGGCGGATGCCGTCCTCCACGATGACGCCCAACTCGTAGGCGAAGGCGGGGTCGTAGGCGGCCAGGTTGGGGACGGTCGACCCGAGGACCAGGCTGTGGCCGTCGGCGTGCTGCAGTCCCTCGCCGTGGAGGGTGGTGCGGCCGGCGGTGGCGCCGCACAGGAAGCCCCGGCCCCGGGCGTCGCCGAAGGCCCAGATGAGGTCACCCACCCGCTGGAACCCGAACATCGAATAGAAGATGAAGAAGGGCAGCATGGGCGTGCCGTGGGTGGCGTAGGCGGTGCCGGCGGCGGTGAAGCTGGCCATCGAGCCGGCCTCGGTGATCCCCTCCTCGAGGATCTGGCCGTCCTTCTTCTCCTTGTACGAGAGGAGGAGGTGGGCGTCGACCGGCTCGTAGAGCTGGCCGTGGGCGGCATAGATGCCGACCTCGGGGAAGAGGGAGTCCATGCCGAAGGTGCGGGCCTCGTCGGGGATGATGGGGACGACCCGCTGGCCTATCCCCTTGTCCCGCAGGAGGTCACGGAGAAGTCCGGCGAAGGCCATGGTGGTGGACACCTGGCGGTTGCCGGAGCCGGCCTTCATGCCCTCGAAGACCTTGGCCGCAGGCATGGGGAGGGGGCGGGGGCGGACGACACGTTTGGGGATCGACCCGCCCATGGCCCGCCGCCGCTCCGTCATGTACTCGTACTCGGGTGAACCCTCGGGCGGGCGGCAGTAGGGCGGCTGGTCGGCGTTGGCGAGAGCCTCGTCGGGCAGGAGGTCGTCGATGTGGAGCCGGTCGCGGAACTCCTTCAGCGACTTCTTCGACATCTTCTTGATCTGGTGGGTGGCGTTGCGGGCCTCGACCTCGGGGCCGAGCGTCCACCCCTTGATGGTCTTGGCCAGGATGGCGGTGGGTGCGCCCTCGTGCTCGACCGCGGCCCGGTAGGCGGCGTAGAGCTTGTGGTAGTCGTGCCCGCCTCTCGGGAGGCTGCGGAGGTCGTCGTCGGTGAGGTGCTCGACGAGGGCGCGCAGGCGGGGGTCGGGACCGAAGAAGTGCTGACGGATGTAGGCGCCGGACTCGACCGAGTACTTCTGGAACTCGCCGTCGAGGGTGGTGTTCATCTTGTTGACGAGGACGCCGTCGACGTCGCGGGCGAGGAGCTCGTCCCAACGGGAGCCCCAGATGACCTTGATGACGTTCCATCCCGCGCCCCGGAACACGGCTTCCAGCTCCTGGATGATCTTGCCGTTGCCTCTGACTGGTCCGTCGAGGCGTTGCAGGTTGCAGTTGACGACGAAGGTGAGGTTGTCGAGGGACTCCCTGGCCGCGAGGGAGAGGGCGCCGAGGGACTCGGGCTCGTCGCACTCGCCGTCGCCCAGGAAGGCCCACACCCTCGATCTGCTCGTGTCGGCGATGCGGCGGTTGGCCAGGTAGCGGTTGAAGCGGGCCTGGTAGACGGCGTTGATGGGCCCGATGCCCATGGAGACGGTCGGGAACTCCCAGAACTCGGGCATGAGGCGGGGGTGGGGGTAGCTCGACAGCCCGTTGCCGCCGATCTCCTGGCGGAAGTTGTCGAGCTGCTCCTCGGTGAGTCGCCCCTCGAGGAAGGCGCGGGCGTAGATGCCGGGAGCGGCGTGGCCCTGGAAGAAGATCTGGTCGCCGGGCTGGCCGTCGTCCTTGCCCCGGAAGAAGTGGTTGAAGCCGACCTCGCAGAGGGCAGCCGAGCTGGCGTAGGTGGCCAGGTGGCCGCCGATGCCGGGGGCCTTGGCGTTGGCCCGGGTGACCATCACCGCCGCGTTCCACCGCACGAAGGCCCGAATGCGGCGCTCCATGGTCTCGTCGCCCGGGAACCACGGCTCGCGCTCGGGCGGGATGGAGTTGATGTAGTCGCTGGACACGGTGGCGGGGAACCCCACCTGGAGCTCGCGGGCCCGCTCGAGCAGCTTCATCACGAGGAACCGGGCCCGAGTCTTGCCCCGGACGTCGACCACCGCGTCGAGGGAGTCCACCCACTCGGACGTCTCCTGCGGATCGATGTCGGGAAGTTGCGCGGAGAATCCGTCGAAGATCATCGGGACCTAGTTTCGCCGGTTTCCGATTGATCCGCGCAATTACACGCGTGAGGGGGCAGGTGCGCGAAGTGTTCGGAGGGCGCGGCCCCAGGCCGGCGATTGATCCGCGCAATGGCACCGCCGAGGGGGCGAGTGCGCGAAGTGTTCGCCCGGGGCGGTGACTGTCGCACCTCCCGGCTTGAATGTCGCCCATGTCCGAGGCCGAGTTGGCCGCCGTCGCCGAGCAACAGGACGGACTCGTCACGCGTCCACAGACGCGTGTCCACCTCACCCGCAAACAGGCCGAGTACGCACTGAAGACCGGCCGCCTGATCGTCATCCGCTGGGGGATCTACCGGTTCGCCGGCGTTCCGATCACCGCCTGCCACCCGCTACGGGCCGCGCTCCTTGCGGCGGGCCCGAACGCGGTGGCATCGCACCGGTCGGCGGCCGCCATCTGGCGGATGCCGGGGATCGTCGCCGACCAGCCCGAGCTCACCGTCCCGTGGCCGATATGGACGCGCTTGCCCGGAGTCGTCTCCCACCAGAGCCGGCACCTGCCCGACCACCACCTCACCGTCCACGACCGCTTCCCGGTGACCTCACCCGCCCGCACGCTGGGCGATCTCTCGGCGGTGGTGGGCCCGGCGCTCCTCGGGAGGGTCGTCGACGACAGCCTCCGCCGCCATCTGCTCGTGCTCGACGACCTGCGGGAGGTCCACGACGTGCTCGCCAGTCGTGGGCGGCGGCGCATCACGGTCTTGCGGGCGGTGCTCGACGACCGCCTGCCCGGCTTCCACCCGGGCGGTAGTCCCGAAGAGCTCGACGTGCGGCGCGTGCTTGTCGACGCCGGACTGGGCGAGCCTGTCCCCCAATTCCAGGTCGTCGTGGGCACGACGGTGTTCCTGTTCGACTACGCCTATCCCGACGACCTCATCGCACTCGAGTTCAACGGGTTCGACTTCCACACCACTCGGAGCGCGTTCGACCACGACGCGGCCCGCTACGCCGCCCTCACCGCCCTAGGCTGGCGGATCTTGCCGATCACGTCGGCCACCACTACCCGGGCCCTTGTCGACAACGTGCGAGCACTTCGCGCACTCACCCCCTCCAAGGTGTAATTGCGCGAATCAATCGTGAGCAGGAGGACCGAGGTGTTCACCGATGGGGCCTGCCTGGGGAATCCCGGGCCGGGGGGGTGGGCGTGGGCGGTGCCGGGGGGGCGGTTCGCCAGCGGGCCCGAGGCGCACACCACCAACCAGCGGATGGAGATCAAGGCCGTGCTGGAGGCGGTGCGGGCGCTCGACGGGCCGTTGGAGGTGGTGAGCGACTCCACCTACGTCGTCAATTGTTTCCGCGACCGGTGGTGGGAGTCGTGGCTGAGGAAGGGTTGGATCAACTCGGCCAAGAAGCCGGTGGCCAACCGCGACCTGTGGGAGCCGCTCATCGACGAGGTCCGGCGCGACCCGACCCGGGTCGTGTTCCGGTGGGTCAAGGGTCACAGCGGCGACGTGACCAACGACCTCGTCGACCGGCTGGCCGTCGAGGCGGCCCGCACCCAGACGGGGCGAAGCGGCGAGGGGACGCCCACCGACCTGGGCGCGGCCGACGACCCGACCGGCACCGGCACCGGCACCAGCGCCGGCGCCGGCACAGGCACCGCCGGTGGGGCGGTCGACCCCCGCCTCCCCCCGGGGCGCCTGGTGGCGGTCACCGGCCACCGCCCCCCGGCGCTCGGGGGCTACGACGACGGCAACCCGGTGGCGGCCGCCACCCGCCAGAAGGTGGCCGAGGTGCTGGCGGCCAAGCGCCAGCTCCACCTCGACCTGGTCGTGGTCACCGGGCTCGGCCTCGGTGCCGACCAGCTGGCGGCCGAGGCCGCCCTCGAGGCCGACGTCGCGTTCGTGGCCGTCCTCCCCTACCCCGACCCCGACGCGGTGTGGCCCCCCGAGTCCCGCCAGCGGTTCCGCCACCTCCTCGACCGGGCCTCGACCACCATCGTCCTCCAGCAGAAGCAGCCCGCCACCAAGCAGCTCGCCGGCGCCGCCCTCCGCCGCCGCGACCAATGGATCGCCGGGCACGTCCACGAGGCGATCGTGGTCTGGGACGGCGACGACCCGACCATCGGCCGCACCGTCCGCGCCCTCCAGGACGTCCTCGGCGAGGACGAGGTGTGGGTCGTCAGCCCGCCGACGCCAGCCGGCTGACGGGCAGGCGGTCCCGCACCACGCCCACCGGCGCATCCCGCACCCGGGCCAGCCAGGCCAGGAACTCCGGCCGCGCCACCTCCTCCACCCCCAGCGACACCAGGTGGTCGGTGGGGATCTGCACGTCCACCATCACCCCGCCGGCGCTGCCCCATCGGGCGACCAGGTCGACGAACGCCACCTTCGACGCGTCCGGCTCCCGGTGGAACATCGACTCCCCCGTGAAGCACCCGCCCACCCGCACCCCGTACAACCCGCCCACCAGCCGCCCGTCCCGGTCCCCGTCCCACACCTCCAGGCTGTGGGCCCAGCCCAGTCGGTGGAGACGGCCGTAGGCGGCCCGCATCTCCGCGTTCACCCACGTGCCCTCGCCCTCGGGACGATCGGCACAGGCGGCCACCACCTCGTCGAAGGCGAGGTCGACGGTGGTGGCCCACCCGCACCGGCGCAGCCGTTGCCGCAGCGACTTCGACACCAGCGGCCCCCGCGCCACGTCGAGCACGCCCCGGGGATCGGGCGAGAACCAGGGCAGCGGTACACCCTCGTGGGGCCAGGGGAAGATGCCCCGCCGGTAGGCGTCCACCAGCGTCTCCACCGCCAGGTCGGCGCCGAACGCAACCAGTCCCGAGGACTCGTCGGCGGTGCCGGGCTCGGGCAGCGCCCACGACGACCGCCGCATCGGGCGGGGCGGCGGCGCCGGCCCCTCACGGTCCGCCCGGTCCGCCCGGTCCGCCCGGGAGGCCCGGGCCTCCCCGTCAGCCACCCCGGTCAGCCACCCGGTGGGTGCACCGCGGCCAGGTACACCGCCCGCACCGCCAGCGCCTCCCGCACCTCGGCCAGCACGTCGTCGAGGAACTCCCGGCGGTAGGTCATGTCGGTCAGCACGTAGACCGTGAAGTAGAACCCGGAGAAGGCGGTCAGGAACCCGGCCACCTGCAACAGCTCCGCCGTCAGCGCCACCGGACGTCCCCACCACTCCCAGTCGGCCACCACGTGCACCGGCACGCCCGACCACAGGGCGGCCGTCTCCGGCGTGACCGTCAGCAGCCCGAACACGATGAAGAACACGCCGATCATCAGGCTCACCAGCAGGATCTGGACCCCCTGGCTGAAGAGCACGACCAGGCCCAGGTTCATCCACTGCCGGCGGGACAACGGCGGCGACGGCACCTCGCCCGTCACCAGCGCCGCCGCCGGGGTCCGGTACACCACCTCGGGCACGTCGGCCAGGTCGGACGAGATGCCCGCCACCTCCCGGGGCATGCGGGCGACCACGAACACGATGCCCACCAGGGCGAACATCCCCATGGTGACGGCGAGGAACGGACCGTCGAGGGTGGCCGCCGCCTGCCACACCTCGGCCGTGAGGAACAGGAACGTCACGAACAGCAGCAGGAGCGGCATGGCCCGCACGAAGAGGTTGAAGACGTCGCCCAGCTGGCGCCACCAGCCGGCGCACCGCCCACCGGGTCATCGGCAGCAGCCCGTAGCTGGTGGTGGCGTAGATCAGGCCGAGGAGGACGACGTTTCCGACCAGCGTGTTGAGGGCCGTCAGCCGCTGGCCCCCGGCCAGCAGGGGCAGGACCGCCGGCACCAGCACGAACACGGCCAGCTCGGTGGCCCCCACCCGATGGGGACGGGCCAGCACCGGCCGGTGGCGCAGCACGTTGGCCACCGCCCACACCCCGAGGAGGGCGGCGAAGCTGGCCCCCGCGACCAATGCGTTGACCCACCACGCCCAGTGCGAGTTCAAGGCGAGCGCCAGCTCGAGGAGCAGGATCAGGGTCAGCGTCGGGAGGGTCCGGGTGAACACGTCCCGGGTGACGCTGTAGCCGTCGATGAAATGGGGGATCCCCCGGGACAGGAACCAGTCCTCGACCCGCCGCACGACGAGCGGGATCGGCGGGTCCCACGGCGTCCACCGCCACAGTGTGGTGGGCGAGACTGCTGCCGATGCGTTGCGGGGTCGACACCGGCGGCACGTTCACCGACGTGGTCACCGACGACGGGACCGTCGTCAAGGTGCTGAGCACGCCCGACGACCCCGCCCGGGCGGTCGCCGCCGGGCTCGCCGACGGGCGCCCCGAGCTCCTGGCCCACGGCACGACGGTGGCCACCAACGCCCTCCTCGAGCGGCGGGGCGCGGTCGTCGCCCTGGTCACCAACGAGGGCTTCGCCGACGTCATCGAGATCGCCCGCCAGGACCGGCCGTCGCTCTACGACCAGTGGGCCGACCGTCCCGAGCCCCTCGTCCCCCGCCACCTGCGCCTGGAGGTCGGCGGCCGGCTCGACGCCACCGGCGCCGAGATCGAGCCGCTCGCCCAGCGCGACGACTGCCCGACGTCGCCCGACGGCGTCGAGGCGGTGGCCGTCTGCCTCCTCCACGCCGACCTCAACCCGGCCCACGAGCGGGCGGTGGCCGACCGGCTGCGGGCCGAGCGGGCTCGACGTCACCTGCTCGTCCGACGTCTCGCCCGAGTTCCGGGAGTACGAGCGCACCGTCACCACCGTCCTCAACGCCTACCTGCGGCCCCGGTGCCGGGACTACCTCCGCCGGCTCGACCGGCTGGCCGACGAGGTGCTGGTGATGACCTCGGCCGGCGGGCTGGTCGCCGGCGGCGGAGGCGGCCGAGCTGCCCGTGGCGCTGCTCCTGTCGGGACCGGCGGGCGGCGTGGTGGCCGGGCGCGGCCGCGGCCATCGCGCGCCGGGTTCGCCGACGCCGTCACCTTCGACATGGGCGGGACCAGCACCGACGTGTGCCTGGTCCAGGGCGGCGCCCCGGAGCCGGCGCCGGGACGGATGGCGGCCGGCTTCCCCGTCCGCCTGCCCGCCCTCGACATCCACACCATCGGCGCCGGCGGCGGGTCGATCGCCCGCATCGACCCCGGCGGCGCGCTGGTGGTCGGGCCGGAGAGCGCCGGGCGCCGATCCCGGCCCGGCCTGCTACGGACGGGGCGGGCGGCGGCCGACCGTCACCGACGCCGACCTCGTCCTCGGGCGCATCCCGACCGACGCCGCGTTCGGCGACCTCGGCCGCCTCGACGTCGACGCCGCCCGGGCCGCCCTCGACGAGGCGGGCGTGACCGCCGAGGGGGTGGTGGCGGTGGTCGACGCGGCCATGGAGCGGGCGGTGCGGGCGGTCACGGTCGAGCGGGGCGTCGACCCGTCCGAGCTGGCCCTGGTCGCCTTCGGCGGCGCCGGTCCCCTCCACGCCTGCGCCATCGCCGACGCCCTGGGGATGGCGGCGGTGGTCGTCCCGCCCGCGGGCGGGCGTGCTGTCGGCCGTCGGCCTGCTGTGCTCGCCCCGCCAACGCGACCTCGTCGCGCTCGTGGCCGACGCCCGCCGACCACGACGGTCTGACCGACGCCGCCGCCGCCCTGGCCGACGAGGCCCGGCAGGCGGTCGGGGGTGGAGGCGACGCCGAGGTGACCGTCACCGTCTCCTTCGACTGCCGGTACGCGGGCCAGAGCCACGAGCTGACGGTGCCGTCGATCGACGACTTCCCCGACGAGCACCGCCGGCGCAACGGCTACGCCCGGCCGGGCGCGCCGGTCGAGGTGGTCGCGGTCCGGGCCCGGGCCCGCCGCCCGTCGCCGCTCGCGGTGACCGACCTGCCCCCGCCGCCGGTGGCCCGCCGACCCGCCGTCGGCCCCGCGGTCGTCGTCGAGCCCGACTGCACGGTGTGGATCCCCGACGGATGGTCGGCCGTCGTCGCCCCCGACGGGAGCTGGGTGCTCACCCGCTGAGCGGATCGGCCTACCCTGGGACATGCCCTCCTGGATCGACCGAGCCGCCGGCCGGTTGCGGCGGGTCCGGCACGCGGCGGTGAAGCCGAGTACCGACCCGTACCCGGGCGGCGACGCCTGCGACCGGCTCCCGCTCCCGCGGTCCCCGGGCCGACACCGCCGCCCGCCGACCGTCGAAGCGCCCGTCCCGCAAGGTCACCCTCCGGGCCGAACGCGACGGGGCCGACTACCGCCACCTGGGGGCCTACCTCGACGGCGACGGCAACCTCCACATCGACGGCCAGGACCTCGGCCCGGCGACCGCCATCGTCAGCGACGACGGCGAGTACGAGTGGTTCGAGACGATCGCCGCGGCCGACGTCCCCCGGCTCGTCGCCCTCCTCGGCGGCCAGCCGGGCGACGACGTCCTCGACCTCCTCGAACGGGACTTCACCGGCCCGGGTCCTACGACTTCGAGGCCCGGCTGCGGGCGAGCGGCATCCCGAGTCGAACCTCCACGTCTGGGAGCGACCCGCCGGTCGGTCCGGCCGAGCTGCAGATCCTCATCTCCCGGCTCACCGGCGTGGCCGAGGAGATGGGGGCGGTGCTGCGCCGGGCCGCCTTCAGCCCCAACATCAAGGAGCGGGCCGACTGCTCGGCCGCCCTGTTCACCGCCGACGGCGAGCTGCTGGTGCAGGCCGAGCACATCCCCGTCCACCTCGGGTCGATGCCGGCGTCGGTGGCGGCCGCCATCGAGGCCTTCGGCGGCGCGACGCGACGGCCGGTCCCTGGCGCCCGGCGACCAGGTCGTCCTCAACGACCCCTTCGCCGGCGGCACCCACCTCAACGACCTCACCCTGGTGGCGCCCGTGCTTCCTCGACGGCCGCCTGGTGGGATGGGCCGCCAACCGGGCCCACCACGCCGACGTGGGCGGCATGGCGCCCGGCTCGATCCCGGCCGACGCCACCGAGATCTACCAGGAGGGCCTGCGCATCCCGCCGGTGCTGCTCACGGCGGCGGTGGAGGACATCCTGGGCGCCAACTCCCGCACGCCCGCCGAGCGGCGGGGCGACCTCGACGCCCAGCGGGGCGCCAACGTGGTCGGCGTCGAGCGGCTGGCGGCCCTGGCCGCCACCGGCGCCCCTTTGGACGAGGTCACCGCCTACGGCGAGCGGCGGATGCGGGCGGCGCTGGCGGAGGTCCCCGACGGGCGGTGGACCTTCGCCGACGTCATCGACTCGTGCGGTCCCCGGCCCGACCAGCAGCGTCCGGCCCGGATCGAAGTCACGCTCACCGTCGACGGCGAGATGGCGACCTTCGACTTCACCGGCACCGACCCCCAGCGGCCGGGGAACGTCAACGCGGTCGAGGCCGTCACCGTCAGCGCGGTGGCGTTCGCCCTGCGGTCGGCCACCGATCCGACCATCCCCGCCAATGGCGGCGCCATGCGGCCGGTCACGGTGGTGGCGCCCGCGGGCACCATCGTGGCCGCCCGCCCGCCGGCTGCCGTCGGCGCCGGCAACGTCGAGGTCAGCCAACGGGTCGCCGACGTGTGCCTGGGCGCCCTCGCCCTGGCCGTGCCCGGCCGCCTCGGCGCTGCCAGCCAGGGGACCATGAACAACACGCTCATCGGCGGGACCGGCTGGGTCTACTACGAGACCGTCGCCGGCGGACAGGGCGGTCGCCCCGGGCGGGCCGGCATGAGCGGCGTCCACACGGGCATGACCAACACCCAGAACACGCCGGTGGAGGCGCTCGAACGGGCCTTCCCCATGCGGGTCCGCCGCTACCGCCTGCGCCAGGGATCTGGGGGCGAGGGCGAGTGGACCGGCGGCGAGGGCATCGAGCGCGACCTGGAGATGCTGGAGGACGTCACCGTCTCCCTCATCACCGAACGCCGGAGTCTCGCAGCCGTGGGGCGTGGCAGGGGGCGGTCCGGGGGCGGTAGGAGAGAACTGGCTGCTGCCGGTCGGGGACGAGAGCCGGGCCGAGCGTCTCCCCGATAAGTGCACCCTTCGGCTCACGGCAGGCGACGTGGTGCGGATGCTGACGCCGGGCGGTGGGGGCTGGGGATCGTCGCTCGCTTCCTCTCGGGGCGTGGGCCAGCACCCCCCCGGGCACACGTGACCGCACCCTTCTCCCCGCGGCGAACGGTCGGTAGGTTCTTCGGCGGCGGCGCTGGTATCGCCCGGTGCCGGCGTCCTGCGCAACGAGTGACCGCTGGTCGAGCGGCGTGTCGGGCAGCGGGCGCGATGATCGGGAGGTGCAGGACGACGTCGACCGCCGGCTGGACCGCATCGCCGCGATCGCGGGGGGACTGCCGGAGGCGGAGCGCACGCCCCTGACCGATCAGCACACCGCCTTCACCGTCCGCAAGAAGACCTTCGCCTACCACCTGGTCGACCACCACGGCGACGGGCGGGTCGCCCTCTGCTGCAAAGCGCCCCCCGACGAGAACACGGCGTTGATCGCAGGAGACCCGGCGCGGTTCTTCTTCCCGCCCTACGTCGGCCCCCGGGGATGGGTGGGTCTCGACCTCGACGCCGCACCCGTCGACTGGGACGAGGTCCGGGGCCTGCTCACCGAGAGCTACCGGCTGGTGGCGCCGAAGACGCTCGTCCGCCGGCTCGACGCCCCCGCCTCGTGACCGTCGGGGCGATCGTCTTCGACTGGGGCGGGACGTTGGCGGAGTTCGTGCAGGCCGAGCTGGTGGACGCCTGGCGCCTGGCCGCCCGCCACCTCGCCCCCGACCGGGAGGACGAGCTCACCGATCGGCTGGCGGCGGTCGAGGCCGCCTTCTGGACGACCACCGCCACCCACCAGCGCAGTGCCACCTTGGCCGACCTCCTGGCCGCGGCCGCCGACGAGCTCCACCTCGACGTGGCCGAGGCGTTGCTGGAGGGGGCCGCCGTCCGCCACCTCGACTCGTGGACACCCCACGTCCGCCATGACCCTGACGCCGGCCCCACGTTGGCCGCCTTGCGGGACCGAGGCATGCGGATCGGGCTCCTGTCGAACACCCACTGGCCCCGGGCGTTCTTGGAGCGGTTCCTGGAGCGGGACGGGCTGGCCGACCTCATCGACGCCCGCCTCTACACCAGCGAGATGCCGTTCCAGAAGCCCCACCCGACCGCCTTCCGGGCCGCCCTCGACGCGGT
The DNA here is from genome assembly GCA_963801205.1 of uncultured Acidimicrobiia bacterium. Lineage (GTDB taxonomy): Bacteria > Actinomycetota > Acidimicrobiia > Acidimicrobiales > AC-14 > JAXDMK01. The sequence goes on along the minus strand of CAWDDV010000006.1, from coordinate 312,454 downwards.
AGGGGTGAGTGATCCGGCGAGTGCGGTCTTCGTCGGCGACCGTCCGTGGGATGACATCTCCGGCGCCACGGGGGTGGGGATGCGCACCGTCCTCCGTCCCAATCCCTTGGTCGACGAGGACGGGCCTCCTCCCGACGCCCGCATCGGGTCGCTGCCGGAGCTGCTCGACGTGGTCAGACGATGGTGAACGTGCCCCGCATGCCGTAGTCCCAGTGGCCGGGGAGGTGGCACCCGAACTCGACCTCGCCCGGGGTGGTGCCGAAGGTGAAGGTGGTCGCCCGGGTCTCGCCCGCCGGCACCGAGACCTCGCCGGGACGGGGCGGGTGGTAGGGCTCGGTGCCCTGCTCGTGACGCTCGTGGACGCCGGCGTCGCCGACGATCAGCTCGTGGCCGATGGGGTCGACGTTGTGGACGACGAGCTTGACGGTGGTGCCCGGCGCCACCTCGATCTGGACCGGTGTGAACGTGGAGAAGCGGGCGGTGAGCTCGATGGTGCGGTCGGTGCCGGGGCCGCCGCACCCGGCCAACCCCACCGCCCCGGCCAGCCCGGCCAGGAGGGTGGCGGCCAGCCGGGGGCGACGGCCGGGCTTCACTTCCGCTTGTAGGCGACGGCGACCCCGCCCACGACGGCGATCACCACGACGGCGCCGATACCGACCAGGGCGACGCCGAAGCCGGAGCCGCTGTCCTCGTCGTCGTCGATGCCGAGCAGGCCGCCTTCCGGCTGGGCGTTGACTGTCTCCTCGTCGGTGCCGAGCAGTCCTGCTGCCTCCGCCGACGGCTTACCGGCGCCGGTGGCGTCGATGGCCAGGTCGTAGGTCAGCTCGGACGGGGCGGCCGCGATCTTCAGGTACGAGAGCCACATCGACTCGGGCAGCCAGTCCATCCCCTTGTCGGTGCGGAGGTCGGTGAGGAGGGACTCGGACGCCGGCTCCTGGCGCTCGAGGATGGTGCCGGCCGAGTCCCGTCCCGCGAGGAGGGTGGGCTTGATCTCGGTGAGGACGAACACGTCGGCGTCGATGCGCTCGCCTTCCACCCGTCCTAGGCCGAGGATGCGCAGCGGCACCCAGGGGTTGTCGGTGGGGATGGTGATGTGGACAGGAGTGCCGTCGCCGATGTTCACGCCCTTGTCGACGACTGCGGCGGCGTCGAAGCGGGCGGCGAGGAAGATCGGGCTGCGGCGGGCGTAGAAGTCGAGGACCTCGGGGGCGTCGGGCGTCAGGAGGAAGCCGTTGTCGATGGCCCACTGGCCCACCGCCTGGGCCCCGCCCTTGAGGACGGTCAGGTCGAGGGCGCCCACCCGGGTCTCGAGCAGGATCTCGGCCGAGTCACCGGCGGCGGCCGAGGCCGCGAACTCGAGCCGGGACTGCGGCGGCGGAGGGGTGACCTCCTTGACCAGCCGCTGGAGGGTCCACTCGCCGCCCTCCTCGACCGAGGTCGGGACGCCCGGGAGGGGGACGATGGAGCCGAAGGCCCCGCCCGCCCCCGCGAACTCGAAGGCGGTGACGTAGTGCTCGATGCCGTCGGCGTAGGCGGCGAGGGTGGTGGTGCGGGTGAGGTTGACCTCGCCGTTCTGGCTGAAGACGCCGCCGCAGGCGAAGGCAGGGGCGGCGGTCACCACCAGCGCGGTGGCGGTGGCCATGAGGGTGAGGAGCGACTTCCGTCGTCGAGTGGGGTGCATCATCGACCTCCCGTCGAGTGGGCTGTCCGTGAGACGCCTGGTGAGGCGAGGTCGGTTCCCGGCCGTAGGGTGCTTTCGTGAGATACCGGGAGGTCGGCGGGGCCCGGGTGTCCGTCGTCGGCCTGGGGACGTGGCAGTTCGGGTCGGCCGAGTGGGGCTACGGCGAGGGGTACGCGGCGGTGGAGGCGGAGGCGATCGTTGGGCGCGCGCTGGACCTGGGCGTGAACCTGGTGGACACGGCCGAGGTCTATGGGGGCGGACGATCGGAGGCGATCGTCGGGCGGGGGATCGAGGGGCGGCGGGACGACGCGTTCGTGGCCACCAAGGTGTGGCCGGTGGCGGCGGTCTCGTCGGTGGTGGAGCGTCATGGTCGGCGGAGCGCGGCGCGGATGGGGGTGTCGGCGATCGACCTCTACCAGGTGCATTGGCCGAACCCTCTGGTCCCGCTGCGGTCGACGATGGGCGGGATGCGGCGGCTGGTGGACGGGGGCGTCGTCCGGCACGTCGGGGTGAGCAACTTCTCGCTGCGGCGGTGGCAGGCGGCGGAACGCTTGCTGGGGGCGCCGGTGTTGGCGGACCAGGTGCAGTACAACCTGGTCGCCCGCCGGCCGGAACGTCGGTTGCTGCCGTGGGCCGCGTCGGCGGGGAGGCTGGTGATCGCCTACAGCCCGCTGGCCAAAGGGTTGCTGGGGGGGCGGTACGACGTGTCGCATCGCCCGACGGGCCCGCTCCGGAAGATGAGCCCGCTGTTCATGCCGGAGAACCTCCGCCGAGCGGAGCCGCTGCTCGATGTGCTGCGTGGCGTCGCGGCCGCCCACGGCGCGACGCCGGCCCAAGTGGCGCTGGCGTGGGTGCTTCGGAGGCCGAACACGGTCGTCATCCCGGGGGCGAGGACGGTCGAGCAACTCGAGTCCAACGTCGCCGCCGCCGACCTCGACCTGTCCGACGAGGAGGACGCGGGCCTCACCGCGGCGTCCGACGCGTTCCATCGGGCGTCGGTCGCGAGAGCGTTGCCCAGCCTCTTGCGAAGGGCTGAAAGGGTATGATATACATCACGCCCGATGAGGCGGCTCATTGTCGTCGGCGTGCTGGTGGCAAGCTCGGTCCTCGCCGCGTGCGGCGGTAAGGACGAGCCCGCCGGCCCCACGGCGACGGTCCCGTCTGCCACGACGACCACGATCGACCCCTACGTCGTCCCCGAGGTGATCGACGAGGCCTACGTCAACCGCGTACTGGCGGGACTGGACCAGGCTGTAGGCGATGTGACTCGTCAGATCATCGCCGAAAGAGCGTTATCAAACGAGGCGGCGGACCGCGTGACGGCTCTCTATCTCGGTGACGCGCTCGTCCTGAAACTTCAGGGCTATCAGAGCGACGTCCTTCGCGAGTTCGCGGGATATAGGGAAAATCCCGGGAACAAGCGGACAATAGTAACTGAACTAATCACAGGAGAGTCGGCTTGTATTTTTGCCAAAGTAGAGAGGGACGCGTCAGCGGTGAGTCTTAACCCAGATTCCCAACTCGCCACTCAATGGGTCGCCCTTGCACCCCTTGATGGGACGAAGGATCCGACCAGATATAACCGTGTGGGATGGATGTACACCTTCGAAGGTTTTCTGCAGGACTTATCGGCGCCAGCAGATCCATGCACCGACTAAGCCGGGCACTCGTCGGTTCGCTGATTTGCCTCTGCTTCTTCCTCGGCGTCTTGACCGACCCGGTTCTCACATGGCAAGAGTCACCGGTCGGGCTTCTTCCAGCGTGCATGGCAGGAGAAACCCTCGACAACCTCGAATGCCTGAAGACTTACGCCGTATCGACCACGAGCCATGCGACCGATCCAGCTCGTGCACCGACGGCACCCGGGCCTTCCTACAAGGCCGTCACGATACCAAAAATCTGGGGTGCTTCCGATGGTGAGGTCTGTGTAAAACCAGTCGAGATCTTCGTACCTGAAGGTCAATCTGTCGATTCAAGCGGTGGGCTTCCTATCGACCGCTATTCGGTCTGCCCGACAAATCTCCTAAACGATCCGGCGACCAATCCATCCGCCCAGACAGGCGGAGCTGGCCAACCCGAAACGCCGAGCACTTACGCGATCCGTCACTGGAGGAACGTTGCACTGCCGCGTCCACAACCGTATATCGCTCCGGGCAGGGCGATCACGGGGATGTTCGCCTACCTCGAGACCCGAGGAACGACGACCCATATGTACACGGAGCCGAGTACGCCGTTCGGGGCGTTGACGATTGTGGCGACGGGGCGGTACTACGTCGACTGGGGGGATGGCACACAGACCGGGCCGCACGCGGGTGAGGGTGGGCCGTGGCCGGACGGGGACATCAAACACGAGTACCTCAACGTCGGTATCTACGACGTCGTTGTCACCGAGCGGTGGACGGCGACGTGGAGCTTCGGCGAGGAGTCGGGGACGCTTGAGGAGCTGCGCACCGTCGGGCAAATCGAGGATTTCCCGGTGCAGCAAATCCAGGCGGTGGTGCTTCGGTAAGGCCCGGCAATCGAGTGTGCAGAAACATACATATTTTGTATGTTTCTGCACACTCGATATGGGTGGCGGTGACCTTCACGGGACCCGGCGGGCACCGATGGTGTCCTTTCAGACGGCCTCGTAGCCGGCGCCCCGGAGCATCGACGCCACCTCCGACGGCGAACGCTCGTCGGCGATCTCGAATTTGGCGTTCGGCCGAACTCGCCGACGCGTACCCGCCCGGCTCGGTATGCGACCCGGCGGACATTGACGTGACCCCCAGCCGCACCAGTCTGCGGGGACCCCGATAAGTGGTCCAGGCGTTATGCGAGCGATGGTTGGTGTCGGGTGGTCCAGGCCTGGGCGAACTCGGTTGGGGTGAGGTCACCGTGGGCGCTGTGGGGGCGGTGTTTGTTGTAGTCGATCCTCCAGTCCTCGATGAGCACCTGGGCCTCGAGCAGGCTGTCGAACTGCCAGCCGTTGAGGAACTCGTCGCGCAGCCGGCCGTTGAACGACTCGATCCAGGCCTTCTGCCACGGCGAGCCGGGATCGATGAACACGGTGCCCACGCCGTTGAACCGGCACCAGTCAGCCACCGCGGCGCCGATGAACTCGGGCCCGTCGGCGGCGACGTTTCGGGGTCAGAAGTTTCCCTCGGCCAGCTCCTTGAGCATCGACTTGTCCAGCTCGGCCTCGGCCAGGAGCTTCTTCAGTCGGGCGTTCTCGACCTCGAGTTCCTTGAGGCGGCTGGCGTCGCTGGCCTTTATCCCGCCGTACTGGGCCACCCAGCGGTGCCAGGTCGACTCGGCGATCTGCAGGTGCCGGGCTACCGAGTCCAGCTCGGCGCCACCGGCGAGGAGCTTGTAGCCTTCGGCGAGCTTGCGGATGATCTGGTCGGGCGTGTGCCGACGTCGGGTCATGGTGTCGTCCTCCTGCCCCAATGCTGGGGCAACGGACTCCCACAACGGGTGGCCACTACGAGGGGGTCACTCACGAGTACCTCAACGTCGGTGCCTACGACGTGATCGTCACCGAGCGGTGGACGGCGACGTGGAGCTTCGGGGCCGAGTCGGGCACGCTCGACGAGCTCCGCACCGTGGGGCGGATCGACGACTTCCCCGTGCAGCAGATCCAGGCGGTCGTGCTCCGCTAGATCGGTTTGGGGCATGAAAAGGGGTCGTCAGGCGCATCTTTTCATGCCCTAGACCGTTCTGGGGCGCGGATGAGTCGGCTGGCGACTCCAACACGCCGCGGAAGGGCTACACCAACCGGCGGGGGCCGATGGTGTCCTTCCAGACCGGTTCGTAGCCGGCCGAGCGCAGCATCACCGCCACTTCGGACGGAGACCGGGTGTCGGCGACCTCGAATTGGGGTTCGGCGTCGCTCGCCGCCGCATACCCGCCGGGCTCGGTGTGGGCGCCGGCGGACATCGACGTGACCCCCAGCCCGACCAGCCCGTCCCGCAGCCGGGGTGACTCCCGCGGTCGACAGGGTGATCCCCACCGTCGGCAGGCACAGCCGCAGTGCGCACACCACTTGCACGAACTCGGCATCCGACACGGGCCGCTCCGCCGCGTACTCCCCCGCCGCCGGTCGCAGCCGGGGCACCGACACCGACACCTCGCACCGCCACCACCGCCGCAGCAAGGCCGACGCGTGCGCCCCCACCGCCAGCACCTCCCGGCGCCAGTCGGGGACCAGGCCCAGCAGCGCCCCCACCGCCAGCGACCGCATCCCCGCCTCCGCCCCCCGGTCGGGTGCGGCCAGCCGCCAGTCGTAGTTGCGCTTCTTCCCCTTCAGGTGACACGACTCGTACACGTCCCGGTCGTACGCCTCCTGGTACACGACCAGCCCCTCGCACCCCGCCGCCACCAGCCGCCGGTACGTCGACGCGTCCCACACCTGCACCTCCACGGACAGCGACGGCACCACCGGCGCCAGCGCCTCCACGCACGAGACCAGGTAGTCCTTCGACACGATCCGGGCGTGCTCCCCCGCCACCAGCAGCACGTGGCGGAAGCCCCGAGACACTAGCTCCCGGCCCTCGGCCACCACCTCCTCGACCGTCAAGGTCCGCCGGGCGATCTCGTTGTCGGCCGAGAACCCGCAGTACGTGCACACCGACACGCACTCGTTGGACAGGTACAGCGGCGCGAACAGGCGCACCACCCTCCCGAACCGTTGCACCGTGGCGCGAGAGGCGGCCGCCGCCAGGTCTTCCAGACGATCACCAGCAGCCGGCGACAGCAGCACAGCCAGGTCGGAGAGCGTGCGCCGACCGCCGGGCACCCGCAGCGACCGGTCGACGTCGGCCGCCACCGCAGACGCCGCCCGCGCCGCCAGAGCATCCAGGTCCACCGACAGCAGGTCGGCCGCCGCCGTTCCCGACGGAACCCCGACCGGCCGCGACGACAGCTCGACCCCCACCGCGGTCACGACAGGAAGCCCGTCAACGGCGACGACGCCGCCGCCACCCCGCCCACCGCCGGCAGCCCGGCCAGGTACCCCCGCCGGCCGGCCTCGACCGCGAGACGGAACGCCAAAGCCATGGCCGCCGGCGAGCCGGCCGTCCCGATGGCGGTGTTCACCAGTACCGCGTCCGCCCCCAGCTCCAACGCCTCCGCCGCCTGCGACGGCGCCCCGATGCCGGCGTCGACCACAACCGGCACCAGCGACTGCTCGACGATGATCTCCAGCGCGCCCCGGGTCCGCAGCCCCTGGTTCGACCCGATCCACGACCCGAGGGGCATCACCGTGGCGCACCCCACCTCCTCCAGCCGCTTGCACAGCACCGGGTCGGCGTTGACGTAGGGCAGCACCGTGAAGCCCTCCCGGCACAACACCTCGGCCGCCTTCAAGGTCTCGACACCGTCGGGCAGCAGGTACCGCGGCTCGGGCGTGATCTCCAGCTTGATCCACGTCGGCAGGCCCGCGGCCCGGGCCAGGCGGGCCAGCCGCACCGCCTCCTCGGCGTCGTCCGCCCCCGACGTGTTGGTCAGCAGCAGCACCCGATCGGGGTCGATGGCGTCCAGGATGTCGCCGTCGATGGCGCTGGCGTCCACCCGCCGCAGCGCCACCGTCACCATCTCCGTCCCCGACGCCTCGATCGCGGCCCGCAACGATTCGTTGGACGGGAACTTGCCCGTGCCCAGGAACAGCCGCGACCCGAATTCCCGCCCCCCTATCACCAGAGGATCAGGCACCAGCGAATCCAACACTCCACGCTGCCTTTCGCCCGCATTACCGGGCTGGTCGAGAGGGTCGCGGGCCGGTCGTGCCCGCCTCTCAGCCCGGCGCTCCGAGCTCCCCTGCGTTGCGTTCTACCGTACAACTGTGCGCTACTGGACCGTGGAGGAGGCGCGGGCGTACCTGCCCCGGCTCAAGCAGCTGGTGGAGACGGTGCGCCAGACGAATCAGGTCCAGGCCGGCCGGGTCGGGTCCCGGAACGGAAGCGCATCCCCCGCCGCCGAGGCCGAGGAGGCCGTCGCCGAGCTGGAGGCGGGCGACATCATCCTGCGGGACGCCAACACCGGGCTGAGCGACTTCCCCGCCCTGGGCGAGGACGGCGTCGTCTACTACCTGTGCTGGCGCCTGGGCGAGGACGAGCTGTCCTGGTGGCACCTGCCCGAGGAGGGCTTCCCCGGCCGCAAGCCGCTTCCCCGGTACCCCAGGGGACCAGGCGGCAGCCTGTGAGCACCCGCATGCTCATCCTGTTGGCCCTGATCGCCGGGCTGGCCATCCTCGTCGCCTTCGCCATCCAGATCACCATGGCCACCTAGGCTCGCGCCCGATGGCTGATCAGTACGACCCAAATCACTACGACATCGTGGTGATCGGAGGCGGTCCGGGCGGGTACGCGGCCGCCCTGTACGCCGCCGGCGCCGGCCTGTCGGTCGCCGTCGTGGAGAAGGACAAGGTCGGCGGAACATGCCTCCACCGGGGCTGCATCCCGGCCAAGCAGTTCCTGGAGACGGCCCGCGTGTTCCGGACGGTCGCCGGGGCCAAGGAGTTCGGCATCCAGGCCGAGCAGCCCACGGTCGACTTCGCCATCAGCCAGGCCCGCAAGCAGAAGGTCGTCAACCAGCTCTGGAAGGGCCTGGCCGGGCTCATGAAGAGCCGCAAGATCACCACCGTCACCGGCACCGGCGCCCTCGGCCCGGGCCGCACGGTGCGGGTCACCGGGGGCGACGGCTCCGGCGACGTCGAGCTCGTCGGCCGCCACGTGGTCCTCGCCTCCGGCTCCGTCCCCCGCACCCTGCCCGGCTTCGAGATCGACGGACGCTACGTCCTCACCTCCGACGAGGTCCTCGCCCTCGACCGCCTCCCCGGCTCCGCCGTGGTCATCGGCGGCGGCGCCATCGGCTGCGAGTTCGCCTCCATGATGAGCGACCTCGGCACCCAGGTCACGATCCTGGAGGTCCTCCCCCGGCTCCTCGCCGGCTGCGACGCCGACGTGGCCGACGTGGTCGCCCGGTCCTTCAAGCGGCGGGGCATCGACATGCACACTGGCGTTCCCGTCCACGGCCACCAGCCGGGTGACGGCCAGACCACGGTGAGCTTCGGCGACGGCGGCCAGGTGACGGTCGACGCGGTGGTCGTCTCCGTCGGGCGCCGGCCCCTGAGCGACGGCCTCCTGCTCGACGGCACCGGGGTGGAGATCGACGGGAGGGGCTTCGTGGCCGTCGACGAGCTGATGCGCACCGGCGAGAACGGCGTGTACGCCGTGGGCGACCTGGTCAACACGCCCCAGCTGGCCCACGTCGGCTTCGCCGAAGCCATCGTGGCCGTCAAGCACATCCTCGGCGAGGACCCGCTCCCCGTCGACTACGGCAATGTCCCGTGGGCCATCTACTGCCATCCCGAGGTGGCGTTCGCCGGCGTGTCGGAGCAGGCGGCCCGGGACGCGGGGCGCGACGTCGTCGTGTCCAAGCACCGGTTCGCTTCGAGCAGCCGGGCCATGATCATCGGGGAGACGGAGGGACTGGTGAAGGTCATCGCCGAGAAGGCACCGGACGGGCGGGCCGGGAAGCTGCTGGGCGTGCACATGGCCGGACCATGGGTGACGGAGCAGCTGGCCGAGGGTTGGCTGGCCGTCAACTGGGAGGCCACTCCCGACGACATGGCCCCGTTCGTCCACCCGCACCCAACACTGTCGGAGACGTTCGGCGAGGCCGTCCTGACGCTCACCGGAAGGGGGTTGCACGGCTGATGGCCGACGTCACCATGCCCCAGCTGGGCGAAACCGTCACCGAGGGCACGATCACCAAGTGGTTCAAGCAGGTCGGCGACAAGGTCGAGGAGGACGAGGCCCTCTTCGAGGTCTCCACCGACAAGGTCGACTCGGAGGTGCCGGCGTCGACGTCGGGCTACCTGTCCGAGATCCTGGTCAAGGAGGGAGAGACGGTCGACGTGGGCGCCAAGCTGGCCGTCATCTCCGACCAGCCCGCCGGCGCCGGGGGTGCAGGCGACTCGAACGGCCAGGTGGCGGCCGAGCCCGAGGCGCAAGGCGGCCGAGCCCGAGGCCAAGGCGGCCGAGCCCGCGGAGGCGGAGCCGGACCCGGAGCCGGAGCCCGAATCGGCCGAGGCGGAGGCCGATGCGGCCGAAGCGGCCGAGGCGGCCGGTCGGAGCCCGCACCCACGGCCGACGCAGGCCGAGGCCAAGCCCGAGCCCCCGCCCGCTCCTCGCCCCGAGCCGGCCTCGTCCGGCGGACGGCCGGACGGAGCGGGCCAGGCCGGCGGCCCGACGGGTCCTCTCCCCCGTCGTCCGTCGACTCATCGCCGAGCACGACCTCGACCCCGACCAGATCGCCGGCACCGGCTACCAGAACCGGATCACCCGCGACGACGTCCTCGCCCACCTCGACCGGAGCGCAACCGGCCGCCGGCCGGCCGCGGCCACCGCCTCCACCCCCGCACCGACGCCCGCGGCCGCGGCCGCCGGCCACCGTCCCCGCCACCGCCGGCGCCGGTGGCGACCAGGTGGTGCCGTTCTCCAACATCCGCCGGCGGACGGCCGAGCACATGGTCCGCTCGCTGGACACCTCGGCCCACGTCCTCACCGTCATCGAGGTCGACTTCGACAACGTCGAACGCGTCCGCCAGGCGGCCAAGGGCAAGTGGAAGGAGGAGGAGGGCTTCTCCCTCACCTACCTCCCGTTCGTGTCCCGGGCCGTGATCGACGCCATCCGCGACTTCCCCCACGTCAACGCGTCGGTCGACGGCGACTCGCTCGTCGTGCACGGTGCGGTCAACCTCGGCTTCGCCGTCGACCTCAACTTCGAGGGGCTCATCGTCCCCGTGATCCACGACGCCGACGCCAAGCGCATGCGCTCCCTCGCCCGCGAGCTGGCCGACCTGGCCGCCCGGGCCCGGGCCAAGAAGCTCAACGCCGACGAGATCCAGGGCGCCACCTTCACCATCACCAACCCCGGCGGCTACGGCACCCTGCTCACCTTCCCCGTGATCAACCAGCCCAACGTGGCCATCGTCTCCACCGATGGGGTGAAGAAGCGGCCGGTGGTGATCGAGCTGCCCGACGGCTCCGACGCCATCGCCATCCACCCGGTGGGCAACCTCGCCCTCAGCTTCGACCACCGGGCCTTCGACGGCGCCTACGCGTCGGCGTTCATCGCCCGGGTCCAGCGACATCCTCGAGACCCGCGACTGGTCCCAGGAGCTGTGACCGCCGCCGAACTGGTGACACGTACAGCCCCCAGAGGGCGGTAATCGTCACCAGTTCGCACTGGACGGTGCTCCGGGCGCGCTGGCTGGGGCGGACGCAGTTCGCCGACGCCCACGCCGTCCAGCGGGCGTTGTTCGAGCGGGCCACCGACCCCTACCTGCTCCTCCTCGAGCACCCGCACGTCTTCACCCTCGGCCTGCGGGGAACGCTCGATCACGTCCTGACCGACGACCTCGGCGCGCCGCTCATCCGCACCGACCGGGGCGGCGACGTCACCTACCACGGGCCGGGCCAGCTCGTCGGCTACCCCATCCTCACCTGGCCGAACTCGCCGGGCGCCACCCCGGCCTACGTCCGCAGCGTCGAACAGCTGATCATCGACGTGTGCGCCGACCTCGGCCTGGCCGGCGCCGGCCGCCTGCCCGGCTACCCCGGGGTGTGGGTCGACGGCCGCCGCAAGCTGTGCGCCATCGGCGTCCGCCGCAGCCGGGGACGGACGATGCACGGCTTCGCCCTCAACGTCGACCCCGACCTGTCGTGGTTCGACCGCATCGTCCCCTGCGGCATCGACGGCTGCGAAGTCACCTCGCTGGCGGCCGAGGGCGTCCACGTCACCATGGCCGAGGTGGTCGACCGAGTCGTGAGCCGGGCGGCCGAGGCGTGGGACGGCGGCCGGTACGAGTTCACGTCGGTCGACGGCGAACGTCCGACGGGCGGCCTGCCCGTCGACGAGCGCAAGCCGGAGTGGCTCCGGGTGCAGGCCAACCTCGGCCCCGGCTACCGCGACGTCAAGCGCACCATGCGCGCCCTCGACCTGGTGACGGTGTGCGAGGAGGCCGGCTGCCCCAACATCTTCGAGTGCTGGGCCGACGGCACGGCCACGTTCATGGTCAACGGCGACCAGTGCACCCGGGCCTGCCGGTTCTGCCTGGTGGACACGTCCCGCCCGTCGGGCCCGCCCGACCCGGCCGAGCCCGACCGGGTGGCGGAGGCCGTCGCCCACATGGGACTGGCCCACGCGGTGGTCACCGCGGTGGCCCGCGACGACCTCCCCGACGGGGGCGCGGCCGCCATCGGCGAGACGGTTCGAGCCATCCGCCGGCGCCAGCCGACACCACCGTCGAGGTCCTCATCCCCGACTGCAAGGGCGACCCGGCTGCCCTGGCCGCGATCTTCGACACCCGCCCCGACGTCCTCAACCACAACCTGGAGACGGTCGCCCGCCTGCAGCGGGTGGTGCGCCCGTCGGCCGGCTACGCCCGCAGCCTGGCCGTGCTGGCCCGGGCCCGGGCCGCCGGGCTCACCACCAAGTCGGGCCTCATCGTGGGCATGGGCGAGACGGAGGACGAGGTGGTGGCGGCCATGACCGACCTGCGCAGCGTCGGCGTCGACATCCTCACCGTCGGCCAGTACCTGCGCCCCTCGGCCGACCATCTCCCCGTCGCCCGGTGGTGGACGCCCGACGACTTCGAGCGCATCCGCGCCGCCGGCGCCGCCCTCGGCTTCGCCCACGTGGAGGCGTCGCCCCTCACCCGCTCGAGCTACCACGCCCGCCAGGCGGCGGAGGCCGCCGCAGCACCCCGGTGAGCTGTCCCGCATGAGTGTCTCAGTCCTCTGGTTCCGGCGCGACCTGCGCCTGGCCGACCACCCCGCCCTGCTGGCCGCCCTCGACGCGGCCGACGAGGTGGTGCCCCTGTTCGTCCTCGACCCCCGGCTGAAGCGGGCGTCGGGCGGCCCCCGCCTGGCCTTCCTCGCCGGCTGCCTGGCCGACCTCGACGAGCGCACCGGCGGCCGCCTGGTCGTGCGCACCGGCGACCCGGCCAAAGAGGTGGCGGCGGTGGCGGCCGAGGTCGGAGGCGGCGCAGGTCTTCGTCACCGCCGACTTCGGCCCCTACGGCAGCCGGCGGGACGCAGCCGTCGACGAGGCCCTCGCCGGCGGCCTCATGTCCGTCGACTCCCCCTACGCCGTCGCCCCGGGCGACGTCACCACCGCCGAGGGCGGGCCGTTCCTGGTCTTCACCCCCTTCCACCGGCGGTGGAGGGAGCACGGGTGGGGGCTACCGGCGGACGCGCCCACCGACCCCAAGTGGGCCACCGGCGTGCGCTCCGAGCCCGTCCCCCAGGGGCCCGACCTGGCCGGCACCACCATCCTCACGCCGGGCGAGGCGGCCGGCCTGGCCCGCCTGGCCGACTTCGCCGAGCGGGTGCCCCACTACGCCAAGGGGCGCGACTTCCCCGCCCAGGACGCCACCAGCCGGCTGAGCCCTTACCTCAAGTTCGGCTGCGTCCACCCCCGCCAGGCCCTCGACGCGGTCAAGCACCGCAAGGGCGAGGGGGCGGAGCGGTTTCGGGCCGAGCTCGCCTGGCGGGACTTCTACGCCTCCGTCCTGGCCGCCTTCCCCCGGTCGGCCCGCCACTCGTTCCGCCCCGAGATGGCGGCCATGCAGGTCGACGCCGGCCCCGACGCCGACCGTCGCTTCGAGGCGTGGGCCGCCGGTCGCACCGGCTACCCGATCGTCGACGCCGGCATGCGCCAGCTCGCCGAGGAGGCGTGGATGCACAACCGGGTGCGGATGATCGTGGCCAGCTTCCTGGTCAAGGACCTGCATGTCGACTGGCTGCGGGGCGCCGACCTGTTCATGGACCGCCTCCAGGACGGCGACCTGGCCTCCAACAACCACGGCTGGCAGTGGGTGGCCGGCACCGGCACCGATCCCGCCCCGTACTTCCGCATCTTCAACCCCACCAGCCAGGGAAAGCGGTTCGATCCCGACGGCGACTACGTCCGCCGGTGGGTGCCCGAGCTGCGCCACGTCCTGGGCGGCACGGTCCACGAGCCGTGGAAGCTCAAGAGCGGACCGCCCCGGGGCTACCCGCAGCCGATCGTCGACCACGACGAGGAGCGCAAGGAGGCCCTCGCCCGCTACGCCCGGGTTCGGGAGCACACAACGGAGCGACGCCAGTGACCGCCGGCGCGACGATCACCCCTATGACCAACGAGGATCGCTGGGCCGCGGTGCTGGCCCGCCACGAGGCCGACTTCTACTACTCGGTGCGGACGACGGGCGTGTACTGCCGGCCGTCGTGCGCCGCCCGCCGCCCCCGCCGGGAGAACGTCGCCTTCCACGCCACGACCGTCGACGCCGAGCAGGCCGGCTTCCGGCCCTGCCGCCGGTGCCGGCCGGACGAGGCGCCCGCAGCCGAGCGCCGGGCGGCCGCCGTCGCCACCGCCTGCCGGTCCATCGAGACCGCCGCCGAGCGGGGCGAGCCGGCCCCGGTCGACGACCTGGCCGCCGCCGCCGGCATGAGCCGGTCGCACTTCCACCGGGCGTTCAAGGCCGTCACCGGGCTGACGCCCAAGGCGTACGCCACCGAGGTCCGCAGCCGGCGGGTGCGGGACGCCCTAGCCATCTCGGCGACGGTCACCGACGCCATCTACGACGCCGGCTTCAACTCCAACGGCCGCTTCTACGCCACCTCGTCGGCCACCCTGGGCATGTCCCCCACGACGTACCGGGCCGGCGGCGCCGGCCTCACCATCCGCTTCGGCGTGGGCGCCGTGCTCGCTGGGCTCGGTCCTGGTGGCCGCCACCGACGCCGGCGTGTGCGCCATCTTCCTGGGCGACGATCCCGACGCCCTCGTCCACGACCTGGAGGACCGGTTCCCGGCGGCGACCATCAGCGGCGGCGACGCCGGTTTCGAGCAGTGGATGGCGACCGTGGTGGCCCTCGTCGACGATCCCCGCATCGGCCACGACCTGCCCCTCGACGTCCGGGGCACCGCCTTCCAACAGCGGGTGTGGCAGGCCCTGCGGGCCATCCCCGCAGGCCGCACCGCCACCTACTCCGAGATCGCTACCGCCATCGGCGCCCCCACCTCGGTCCGGGCCGTCGCCGCCGCCTGCGCGGCCAACAAGCTGGCGGTGGCCATCCCCTGCCACCGAGTGGTCCGCACCGACGGGTCCCTGTCCGGCTACCGGTGGGGCGTCGACCGCAAGCGCCTGCTCCTGGAGCGCGAGGGCGCGCCGGTCACCTACCCCGGGCCGTAGCCTGTCCTCCGTGACCGACGACGCGACCTTGGCCGCCCGCACCGAGCGGGTCCGCACCCGGATGGCCGAGCTCGAGGTCGACGTCCTCCTGCTCTCCCTGGGAGCCGACCTGCCGTGGCTCACCGGGTACCAGGCCATGCCCCTCGAGCGCCTCACCATGCTCGTCCTCCCCTTCGATGGGGAGGTCACCCTCGTGGTCCCCCGGCTGGAGGCGCCCCGGGTCGAGCCCCACCCCGACCTGTTCGGCATCCTGGCGTGGGAGGAGTCGGAGGACCCAGTGGCGTTCGTGGCCGACCTGGCCGGCGGCGGACGCCAGCGCATCGCCATCTCCGACCGCACGTGGGCGACGTTCGTCCTCCGCCTGCAGGACGCCCTCCCCGACAGCTGGTGGCTGCCGTCGTCGCTGGTCACGGCCCCCCTCCGGGCGACCAAGGACCCGGCCGAGATCGATGCGCTCCGGCGGGCGGCGGCGGCGGCCGATCGGGTGGCAGCCCAGCTCATCGGCGGCGACATTCCCCTTGTGGGCCGCACCGAGGCCGAGGTGGCGCGCGACATCGGCGACCGGCTGCTGGCCGAGGGCCACCAGCGGGTCAACTTCGCCATCGTCGGCAGCGGCCCCAACTCGGCCAGTCCCCATCACGAGCCCGGGGCCCGGGTGATCGGGCGGGACGAGGCGGTGGTGTGCGACTTCGGCGGCACCCTCGACGGCTACTGCTCCGACATCACCCGCACCGTGTTCACCGGACGCCCGCCCATCGAGTTCCGCACCCTCTACAACGTGCTGGAGGAGGCCCAGGCCATGGCCGTGGAGGCGGCCACCGTCGGCACCCGCTGTCAGGACGTCGACCTCGTCGCCCGGGCCCACATCCACGACGCCGGCTTCGGGGCCTACATCGTCCACCGCACCGGCCACGGCATCGGACTGGAGGAGCACGAGGACCCCTACATCGCCGGTGGCAACGCCCTCCCGCTGGCCCACGGCCACGCCTTCTCCATCGAGCCCGGGATCTACGTCCCCGGACGCTTCGGCGCCCGCATCGAGGACATCGTCGTCGCCACCGACGACGGGCCCGAGCCCCTCAACCGGGTCGCCCACGGGTTGGCCCTGGTCGAGGCCTGAGGCCGAGGCCGAGGGCGACTGCCCGCCGATGGACCTCGGGCTTCACGGCAAGGTCGCCCTCGTCACCGCCGCCTCCAAGGGACTGGGACGGGCGTCGGCCCAGGCCCTGGCCGAGGAGGGGGTCAGGCTGGTGATCTGCGCCCGGGGCGAGGAGGCGCTGGAGAAGGCCCGGGCCGAGCTGGCCGCCATCACCGAGGTGGTGGGCGTGGTGGGCGACGTCACCCGCCCCGACGTCCCCCAGAAGCTGGTCGACACCGCCGTCGACCGCTTCGGCGGGCTCGACGTGCTGGTGGCCAACGCCGGCGGCCCCCGCCCATGCGGGCCCTCGAGGTCGACGACGCCTCCCTCGCCGCCGCCCTCAACGCCAACCTGGTCACGTCGGTCCGGCTGGTGCAGGCGGCCGTCCCCCCATGCGCCGGGCCGGCTGGGGACGGATCGTGCTCTGCGCCTCGACGTCGGTGAAACAGCCCATCGCCAACCTGGCCCTGTCGAACGCGGCCCGGGCCGGGCTGTGGGGGTGGGCCAAGACCGCGGCCCAAGACCTCTTCGCCGACGGGATCACCCTCAACCTGGTCCTCCCCGGCTACCACGCCACCGACCGGCTGCTCGCCGTCGGCGCGCCGGAAGGAGTCCCTTTGGGGGATCCGGTCGACTTCGGGAAGGTGGTGACGTTCCTCTGCTCCGACCCCGCCCGCTTCGTGAGCGGGTCCGCCATCGCGGTCGACGGGGCGAGGATCCTCGGCCTCAGCTAGAGCCAGAGGAGGCCGGCAGGGGGTTTACCGCTCGTCGGGGGTGCTGGGGTGCTGGTGGCGACGGTTGCGGCGGACGTGCTCGTCCTCGTGCATGTCCTCCATGGCGTCCATGGCCCGGGTCCACTCGACGGGCACGCCGTCGAGCTTGCGCAGGCGTGTAGCGGAACCGCCAGATACCGGCCGACTTCTTGAGGCGCTCGCCGCACAGGCGGACGACGAGAAGCGCGACGCCCAGGCCCAGACACACGTAAGCCGCCACTTCCAAGATCGCGTCGCTCATGGTCTCGTCTCCCCGGTTTCCGTCGATTTCCTCGGTCCAGTTTTCGGCATTTCGGGCCCGAACCTTGAGTGCTGTGCGTTGACGATTCCTCCCCTACCCCTCTCCAAACCGACTACGAGGCCCATGAGAGGATTGGATGTCGTGATCCGCCTCGACGCCGCCACCGTCCTGCTGCAATGGGCCACCGGCGGCCTCCTGTTCCTGTGGGTGACGTCCCGCCGCCGCCTCCTCGGGATCGGCTACGGGTGGCTGCTGCGGACCGTGTACGGGGTGATCGCGGCGGGCGCGGTGGTGGCCGGACAGCTCGCCGAGCCGGTCGCGGCGCGGGACGTGGCGGCCGCCCTGGTGGCGGTGGCGGCGGCCCTCGCCCTGGGGGTGTCGATCGTCCGCCGCAAGGCGGGCGTGTCCGGCCAACGGGCCCTCAAGGAGCGCCGGGCGGCCCGGGTGGCCGCCATGCTCGGCGGTGGCGCCCTCTCCGCGACCGCAACTGGTGACACTTCTCCCGCCCCTGACCGGCTCGACCGTCACCAGTTGGCGGCGCCAAGGGAGTTCCCGCCCGTCCTCGACCTCGTCGCCCCTGCCATCGGCGTCGTCGGACTGGTGGCGGCCGCCCTCGACGCCGGGGGACCGACCGCCCTCGCCCTGGTGCGCATCCTGGCCGGCGCCGCCTTCCTGGGGGCGGTGTCCGACGCCATGCTCCTCGGCCACTGGTACCTGGTGCAGCCCGGGCTGGGTCGGGAGCCGCTGCTCGAGCTCAACCGGTGGCTGGCCATCACCTGGCCCGTCGAGGTGGGGGCCCTCCTGTGGCCGACGGGGATGCTGTCGGTGCTGTCCGGCACGATCGACGACGGCTGGAACGGCACCCTGGGCTGGTTCTGGGTCGCCTGCGCCATCACCACCCTCGTCCTCACCGTCGTCACCAGCAAGGCCCTGGAGGAGAAGTCGTACTCGGCGGTCATGGCCGCCACCGGCCTCCTCTACCTGGCCATCCTCATGGCCTTCGGCACCGACCTGGTGGCCCGGGCCGTCCTCGCCGGCTGACCCGACACCAGGCCGGCCGGCGAGCACGCGCCCAGGAGATCAGAACAGGTCGTACGACGGCCAGGTGACCCCTGAGGACACCACCGCGTCGATCACACCCTTCAGCTCGAAGCAGAACCCGTCGTTGGCGGGACGGGTGTTGCAGAGCACGGCGAAGGAGAACCCGTCGTCGCGGCGGACCAGGAACCCGATGGTTCCGTTCATGGCCCCGTTGTGGCCCTTGTAGCTGCTGTCGGAGATCCAGCCCAGCCCGTAGCCGGGGTTGGCCGGGCTGCCGGCAAACATGGTCGCCTCGGTGTTGGCGAAGAGGATGTCGGTCTTGGCCGCGAACCCGTCGGCCCGCACCATGAGCCGGAGGAGGTCGATCGGCGTGGCGATCCACCCCCCGTGGGCGTCCATGTGGCGGGGGCGCAGGTTGTAGGCGCCGCCCCCCTGGTACGTGACCTCGGACGGCTTGCGGTCGGCCAGGGTGTCGCCGCCGATCTCCATGCGGGAGATCCCGCAGGCGCCGAGCATGAGCTTGACGTGCTCCTCGTACCCCTTGCCGGTGACCTTCTCGATGACCCGTCCGAGGACGCAGTACCCGAAGTTGCAGTACTCGTTGGCCGTCCCCGGGGTCGTCTTGAGCGGCCGGTTGTCGAGCATCCAGTCGATGACCGCCTTGTGGGACGCGTGGCCGGCGAACATCGGATCGCCCCCGTCGTTGGTAAACCCGCTGGTGTGCTGGAGCAGGTGGCGGACGGTGATGGCCTTCACGCCGGCCGAGTAGGCCTTGGTCCCGTAGGTCGTCCCCAGGATGGCTCCGGTGCCGAACACCTTCTGGTCGAGCTGCAGCTTGCCCGCCTCGATCAGGTCCATGACGTCGATGGCGGTGATGGGCTTAGAGACGCTGGCCACCCGGAAGCGATGCTTGGGGTGGACCTTCTCCCCGACGGACGGGTCGGCGTTGCCATAGCCCTTGGCGAACACCAGCCGCTCGTCCTTGGTGATGGCCACCGACAGCCCGGGGATGGAGTGCTTGGTGAGGTAGGCGTTGATCTTGGCGTCGATCGATCCCAGGTCGGCGCCGGCGATGCCCTCCGCCTTCCAGATGGCGGCGTAGCGGGCACCGGCGGCGATGCCGTAGCCGCTGACCCACGCCAGCCGGTAGCCCTGGTAGAAGGCGTTGTCGAACTCGCCCTGGTACTGGGCCGAGGTCATGCCGTGCCGGGCGATCCAGGCCGGGCCGGAGGACTTGTCCCAGATGGCGGCGTAGCGGTCCTGGCCGCCGACGCTGTACCCGCTGACCTGGACCAGGCGGAAGCCCTGGCCCACCCGCGAATTGAACTCGGACTGGTACTGGGCCGACGTCATCCCGTGGCGAGCGGCCCACGTCGGGCCCGACGCCTTGCTCCAGATGGCGGCGTAGCGGTCCTGGCCGCCGACCTCGTAGCCGCTCACCAGTACCAATCGGAAGCCCTGGCGCACGAACGTGTCGAACTCGGCCTGGTACTGGGCCCGGTCATCCCGTGGCGGGCCACCCATCCCGGGCTCGGGGTCTTGTCCCAGATGGCGGCGTAGCGGTCCTGGCCGTTCACGGTGTAGCCGCTGACCTCGACCAGGCGGAAGCCCTGGCCCACGAACGTGTCGAACTCGGACTGGTACTGGGCCGCGGTCATCCGGTGGCGGGCGACCCACCCCGGGCTGGGCGACTTCTCCCAGATGGCGGCGTAGCGGTCGCTGCCGTTCACCGTGTAGCCGTTCACATGCACCAGCCGGAAGCCCTGGCCCATCAGCTTGTCGAACTCGATCTGGTACTGGTCAGACGTCAGCCCGTGCCGGGCCACCCATGCATTCGCCATCGTTGCTCAACCTCCTCGCGTCGCGCGCTTGGCCCCCTGTCCAGATTGCCGTCGGCCCCGAGAAATACAATGGGTCGAATGACCTGATCGGCGCACCCCAGCGCCCCAACAGGGAGGCGGCCGATGACCAACCGGATCGATCAGCCACGGCAGTACGACATCGTGGGCAACCCCGTCCTCGTCGGCGGGGTGGGAGCAGGGTTCGAGGCGACCCTCAACTATCGGATCCACGAGGGACACGACGAGGTCACCGGGTTCTTCAACGTGGGCGGTGGCACCGGCGAGCACGGCCAGTTCCAGCTCCAGGTCGACGTCGGGGGGGCGGCCTTCACCCTCGACCGGGTCTTCGTCGAGGTCTTCGAGCGCAGCGCGGAGGACGGATCGGAGATCAACAAGGTCATCGTCCCCGTGATCCTCGGCCCCCGCATCGTGGAGGGCTACATCGGCTACCGGGAGCACCAGGTGCGCCCGGGCGACACCCTGTGGGCGATCGCGGAGGCGAACTACGGCGACGGCGGGCTGTACACCCACATCGTCCGGGCCAACCCCCACCTCATCACCGACCCCGACCTCATCTTCCCCGGTCAGGTCCTCCGGGTGCCCATCGGCACCTGACCGCGTCCTACCGGGCGACGAAGTACTTGGCCTGGGGGTGGTGGCAGATGAGGGCGGACGTGGTCTGCTCGGGGACGTACTGGAAGTCCTCGCTCACGGCCACGCCGATGCGGTCGGCCTCCAGCAGCTCGGCCACCTTGAGGTTGTCCTCCAGGTCGGGACAGGCCGGGTAGCCCCACGAGTAGCGCCCGCCCCGGTACCCCTGGCGCACGAGCATGTCGGTGAGGCGGCCGTCCTCGTTGCCGAAGCCCCACTCGTCGCGGATGCGCTTGTGCCAGTACTCGGCCAGCGCCTCCGCCATCTCCACGCCCAGCCCGTGGAGCATGAGGTACTCGGTGTAGCGGTCCTGCTTGAACAGCTCGGCCGTCGCCTCCGACACCCGATCGCCGATGGTGACGATGTGGAACCCGGCGTAGTCGACCTCCCCCGAAGCCGCGGGCCGGAAGAAGTCGGCGATGCACCGCCACGGCGACGTACGCTCCCGGGGGTACGAGAACCGCATCCACTCCGACGTGCGGGAGTCGTCCTTCCAGAGGATCAGGTCGTTGCCCTCGCTGTTGGCCGGGTAGTAGCCGTAGACGAGCTGGGGGACCAGCAGCCCGCCCTCGATGGCCTTGCCCAGCTCCTCCCGCAGTTGGGGCCGGATGCGGTCCTTGAACTCGACGTCGGGCTCGCCCTTGTGGGGACGGAACTGCCACTGGTTGCGGAACAGGGCGGTCTCGTTGATGTAGCCGGCGATGTCGTCGAGGGCGATCCCCTTCACCACCCGCGACCCGAGGAACGGGGGGACGAAGACCGGGTTGTCGACGGCCACCTCGGGTGACCGGGCGGGCAGCTCGTCCTCCGACGGCCCGTCCCGCTCGAACGTCGGCAGCACCCGTCCCAGCGGCTCCCGTCCGAACGACGGGTCGTCGTCGCCCGTGCGCTTCATCTCCATCAGCCGGTCCATGGTGCGCAGGCCCTCGAAGGCGTCCTTGCCGTAGAAGACCCGGCCCTCGTAGACCTCCCGCAGGTCGCGCTCCACGTACCGCCGGGTGAGGGCGGCCCCACCCAGGAGCACCGGCACCGCGCTCAGCCCCCGCCGGTTCAGCTCCTCCAGGTTCTCCCGCATGATGAGGGTGCTCTTCACCAGCAGCCCGCTCATCCCGAGGACGTCGGCCCCGACCTCGTCGTACTTGGCCAGCATCTCCGCCAGCGACACCTTGATCCCGAGGTTGTGGACCTCGTAGCCGTTGTTGGTGAGGATGATGTCGACCAGGTTCTTGCCGATGTCGTGGACGTCGCCCTTCACCGTCCCGATCACCAGGCGGCCCTTGCCGCCGGACTCGGACTTCTCCATGTGGGGCTCGAGGTAGGCGACGGACGCCTTCATGCACTCGGCCGACTGGAGGACGAAGGGCAGCTGCATCTCACCGGCCCCGAACAGGTCGCCCACCACCTTCATCCCGGCCAGGAGCATGTCGTTGACGATGGCCAGGGCGGGCGTGGTCTGGAGGGCCTCGTCGAGGTCGTCGGTGAGGCCCTCGCGGTCGCCGTCGATGATGCGCTGCTCGAGCCGGCGCGCCACCGGCCAGCCGCTGCGGTCCTCCTTGACCAGCGTCGCCGACGAGACCCCCTCGAACAGGGCCAGGAGGGCCTGCAGGGGGTCGTAGCCGGGCTTGCGCCGGTCGTAGACCAGGTCGAGGCACACCCGCCGCTGCTCCTCGGGGATCTTGTTGAGGGGCATGATGCGGGCCGCGTGGACGATGGCCGCGTCGAGCCCGGCCTCCACGCACTCGTTGAGGTAGACGGAGTTGAGGACGTGGCGGGCGGCCGGCGTGAGCCCGAAGGACACGTTTGACAGGCCCAGGATGGTGGACACGCCGGGCAGTTGGGCCTTGATCAGCTTGATGCCCTCGATGGTCTCGATGCCGTCCCGCCGGCCTTCCTCCATGCCGGTGGACAGGGGCAGGGCGAGCGGGTCGAAGAGCAGGTCGGACGGCTCCAGGCCGTAGCGGTTGACGGCCAGGTCGTGGATGGCCCTGGCCGCCCGCAGCTTCCACTCCGCGGTGCGGGCCTGGCCCTCCTGGTCGATGCACGTGCAGACGACGGCCGCCCCGTACTCCCGGGCCAGGCTCAGGAAGCGGTCGAGGCGGGTGCCGGGGGCGTCGCCATCCTCCAGATTGACCGAGTTGAGGACGGCCTTGCCCCCGATCCACTGGAGGGCGGCCTCGATGACGGGCGGCTCGGTGGAGTCGATCATCAGCGGGAGGCTGGCCGCGGTGGCGAAGCGGACGGCGATCTCGTCCATGTCCTCGACGCCGTTCTCGCCGGTGTAATCGACGCACACGTCGAGCAGGTGGGCGCCCTCCTTCACCTGGTCGCGGGCCATGGCCACGCACGTGTCCCAGTCGGAGGCGAGCATGGCCTTGCGGAACTTGAGCGACCCGTTGGCGTTGGTGCGCTCGCCCACCACCAGGAACGACGTGTCCTGGCGGAAGGGGACGTGGGTGTAGATCGACGCCGCCCCCGGCTCGTGGACGGGGTTGCGGGGTGCGGGGGTGAGGTCGCGGCACACGTCGATGACGGCCTTGAGGTGCTCGGGCGTGGTGCCGCAGCAGCCGCCGATGAGGCTCACCCCGAGATCGGTGACGAACCCGCGGTGGTACTCCGCCAACTGGTCGGGGGTGAGGTCGTAGTGCATCTTGCCGTCGACCACCGACGGCAGGCCGGCGTTGGGCAGGCACGAGATGGGCACCCGGCAGTGCTGGGACAGGTGGCGGAGGTGCTCGTACATCTCGGCCGGGCCGGTGGCGCAGTTGAGGCCGATCACGTCGGGGCGCACGGCCTCGAGGGCGGTCAGGGCGGCGCCGATCTCGGTGCCCGGGAGCATGCGGCCGGTGAGCTCGATGGTGACCTGGACCTGGATGGGGACCTGACGGCCGACCGCGGCCATGGCCCGCCGACAGCCGATGATGGCGGTCTTGGCCTGGAGGAGGTCGAAGACGGTCTCGATGAGGAACAGGTCGACGCCGCCGTCGAGCAGGCCCCGGGCCTGGACCTCGTAGGCGTCGCGGATCTCGGCGAAGCGGATCTGGCCGAGGGACGGGAACTTGGTACCGGGACCGATGGAGCCGGCCACCCACCGCGGGGTGTCGGGCGTGGTGAACCCGTGGGCCACCTCCTTGGCGATCTCGGCCGCCTTGCGGTTGAGCTCGTAGGCCCGGTCGGCGATGCCGTACTCGTTGAGGGTGATCGACAGGGAGCCGAACGAGTCGGTCTCCACCACCTCGCTCCCCACCTCGAAGAACGACCGGTGGAGGTCGGCGATCACGTCCGGCCGGGTGTCAACGAGGATCTCGTTGCACCCCTCGAAGGAGGGCCCGCCGAAGTCGTCGGCCGTAAGCCCCCGGAGCTGGAGGTTGGTGCCGGTGGCGCCGTCATAGATGACGACCCGCTGCCGGACGGCGTCGAGATAGGAGCTCATGTGGCCACCCAGGCTAATGGGACGCCCACGGGCGCCCGGTCGGGAATCGCCCGTTGACGAGGAGTGGTCGATGGCTCACACTCCGTCCATGCGGCGGATTCGGATGGTAGGGATCGTTGTCCTGTTGGCGATGGGTGCGGCCGGCTCGGCGGGAGCGAAGGTGCAGACCACCGGTCCCCCGAACCTCCTGGCCTCGGCGGCCGGCGCCACGACGGCGCCGCTGCCCTTCCTCCGATCGTGTTGGGACTACGGCGGCGGGACTCTCTGCGCTGACGACTTCCCGACGGGCCAGGAGCCGTTGTTGGTCGTATCACCGGGCGGGCTGGTCTCCTTGGGCTTCACCTCCGGGGCCCCTCACCATCCGGGTCCGGGTGCTCGATCCCCCCAACCCCCAGGTGCCGATACCCCAGTCCGATCCCCACCTGTTCACGGCGGCCTTCGCGCCCGGGATCCACTCCGTGATCGTCACGACCACCTGGTCCCAGGGTACGGCCGACTACTTGTTCCGGGTCGAGGTGAGGGCGACACCTCCGCCACCCGTGCGGGCACCGCTCGACCGCACCGGGTAGCCCGGCTGCGCTACTGCCCCACCCGGTAGAGGACCTGCACCCCGCCCGAGACGGCGTTGCCGAAGGGGCAGTCCCCCGGACGATCAGCTGCCTTCGGGGCGCTGCCCCAGACCAGGTTCCCGCCCTGGAGGCCCACCGGGCGCAGGAACGTGACCTCCGCCTTGGCGACCTCGGCGCAGTCGAAGACGGGCCCGGGCGTCGACCGGGCCAGGTAGGTGATGGTCAGGGGGTAGAGCGTGCGCAGCTGGGCCCGGCGTCGAGGGCCCCGACGACGGTCTGGGCGCCGGTCGCCCAGTCGATGACGGTGGCCTGCCACCGGCCGCCGCCGACGTGGGCGGTGAGGAGGAGGTAGGCCTTGCCGGGGGTCCACGGGTAGGGGATGCGCAGGGTGTCGACCTCCACCTGGTGGCGGGTGATCGAGAACCAGGCGTAGGTCTGGCCCCCCTCGATGCCCAGGGACACCGTGGCCGTGGTGGCCACGTCGGAGAAGGGGAACGTCTCCGAGAAGCGGTAGTTGGCCGGGCGTTGGCCGGCGGTGGCGGCGGGCATGTTGGCGGGGACGATCCAGTGGCCGACGCCGTCCAAGCTCGACACGCCGGGGAAGCTCCAGGTGGACAGCGGGAGGGCGATCTCCTTCGACGAGACCGTCACCGTGACGGCGGCGGTGGCGGGCGGGCCGGTCCCGTCGCCGACGGTGTAGGAGAACGTGTCGGTGCCGGCGTAGTAGAGGTCGGGCGTGTACCGCACGAGGTTCGGGCCGATCACCGCGGAGGTGCCGTGGGGCGGGTCGGTGACGGACAGCACCTGGACCGGTCCGTCGGGGTCGGAGTCGTTGGCCACCACGTCGACGTCGGCCAGGCCGTTGACGTAGGCGCGGGCGGTGTCGGCCACGGCCACCGTCGGGTCGGCGACCGGCGTGACCGAGACGGTCACCTTGGCCACCGCCGAGGAGCCGTGCCCGTCACGCACCTCGTACCGGAACGATGCCGGGCCGTTGTGGTTGGCGGCCGGCACGAAGGTGACGCGGTCGTCCAGCCCGATCGTGGCGGTCCCGTTCACGACGTCGAGGACGGAGACGAGGTCGAAGGCATCGCCGTCGGGGTCGGCGTCGTTGGCCAGGACGTTCACCGTCACGGGCGTGTCCTCGGCGGTGGTCGCGGCGTCGTCGCCGGGGCGGGGGGCGTCGTTGACGGGGGTGACCGTGGTCGAGACCGTCGCCGTGTCCGTCCCCCGAACCCGTCGCCGACCTCGTAGGTGAACGAGTCGGGCCCGTGGTAGTCGGGCGCCGGCGTGTAGGAGATGCGGGTGCCCCCCTGGACGGCGACCGCGGTGCCGTGGGCGGGAGCGCCGACCGCAGCCACCACCAGGGCGTCGCCATTGGCGTCGGCGTCGTTGGCGAGGACCGAGATGGTCACCGGGGTGTCCTCCGAGGTCGTCGCCGCGTCGTCGCCGGCCACGGGCGGGGTGTTCTCCCCCCGCTCGACCACGACGGACACCGTGGCCCGGTCGGTGCCGCCGAAGGGGTCGGCGATGTCGTAGGTGAAGGAGTCGGTGCCAGCGAAGCCGGGGTCGGGGGTGTAGAGGACGATGCCGTCGCCGATCAGCTTGGACACACCGTGGGGAGGATCGGACGCGCCGGTGAGCATCACCAGGTCGCCATCCGGGTCGGAGTCGTTGGCCATGACCAGCACCTCGACGGGCCCGCCGGCCGTGGTGACCGAGTCGTCGACCGCGTCGGGCGCGGTGTTCGACGCCGCCGCCGCCGTCGTGAACCGGACCGACGAGGAGCCCACGGGGAGCGCCGGCACCAGGTAGCCGTACTCCAGGCCCACGGTGCCGGTGGCGTTCTCCATGCCGATGGTGGCCGAGTTGCCCCGCTCGAGGGGATCGTCGTCGATGTTCCGGTAGTGCAGCTGGAACTGGCCCGACTGGTGGAGGACGACCTCGAAGTCGACCCGCTTGGTCGTGACGCTGTGGTAGCGGAGGTTCCGCCACTCGATGGTGAACGTCCGGTCGGGTTCGCTGCCCGCCACCTGGGTCCGGACGCTCGACTGGGCGTCGACGTAGAGGTCGTCCCAGTACGGGTAGATGGCGGCGTTGGGCGCGCTCGCGTTGGGGATGCGCACGTTCGCCCAGCTGGTGTTCGGAGCCCCGAAGGTGACCAGGCCGTTGGCGGTCACGTTGGCCGTGGCGTAGCTCGTCCCGTAGAAGCTGAAGGGGAACGGCAATGCCACCGGCGTGGTGGCGTCGCTGCCGATCACTATCGGCACGGGTGTGCCCGCCTCGACGTACCCGGGGGCGGAGGCCGAGCACCGGTACCCGAACCCGTCCACCTTGTCGAGCACAACGACGTCGAGCGACTCGTCGGCGTCGACGACCACGCTCTGCTGGGCCGGCTGATGGCAGCCCAGGGGGGCGACGGAGACCTGGTAGGTCCCCTCGGGCACGGCCGGGACGGCGAACCGTCCCACGCTGTCGGAGACCACCGAGGCGATCGGCGTCTGGAGGATCGCCACCGTCGCCCCCGGCACCGGCGCACCGGCGCCATCGCGGACGGTCCCGGCCACGCCGTGGGCGGGGACCGCGGGGAGGACGAAATCGACCACGTTCGCCGGACCGGCCCCGATCACGACCGTCCGGGACTGCGGGCGCAGGCCGAAGGCCCGGGCGGTGACTTCATAGGTCCCACCCGGCAGCCAGGTCGCGTAGTGCCCCGAGGCATCGGCCGCGGTGGCGAAGGTGACGGGCCCGACCGCCTCGACGACCGCCCCCGCCACCACCGCCCCACCGTCGGACGTCACCGAGCCCCCGATCGTGCCCCGCGGCAGACGGGCCATGGTGACGGCGGCGAGGACGTCGAGGCGACCCTCGCCCCAGACGCCATTGTCGGCGCCGGTGCCGCCGCAGGCGAGGTCGGGCACGTCCACCGCGGTCCGGTCGAGCAGGTCACGGGTGAGGGCGACGTCGGAGACGAGCGTCGGGTCGGCCGACCACAGCAGGGCCACCGCCCCCGCCACGTGGGGGGCCGCCATCGAGGTCCCGTTCTTCGACGCGTACCCGCCGCCGGGCATGCTGCTGCGCACGGCCACGCCGGGGGCGGAGATGTTGGGCTTCATGGTCGAGCCCGCAGCCGATCCCCGGCTGGAGAAGCTGGCGATGACCCCGGACGAGTCGTAGGCGCCCACCGAGTAGCTGTTGGCGTAGTCGCCCGGCGACCCCGACGACCCGCAGCTCGGTCCCGAGTTGCCGTTGGAGAAGACGGGGAAGACGCCGGCGGCCTCCCACGCGCTGACGATGTCCTGGTAGAAGGGTCGCCCGCCGGCCCCGCCCCACGAGTTGTTGACCACGTTCGGCCGCAGGTCGGGCCGGGGGTTGTTGCCGGCCAGGTCGGTCGGCGCCAGGATCCACTGCCCCGAGGCCAGCAGCGAGGTCTGGGTGCAGGAGCTGAGCTCGCAGCCCTTGGCCGCCATCCAGCGGGCGCCGGGGGCGACGCCCACCTGGCTGGTGCCTCCCAAGGCCCGGTCGTCGCCGACCATGGTCCCCATGGTGTGGGTGCCGTGGCTGTTGTTGTCGCAGGGCACCAGGGAGGGGTTGCCGCAGACGCGGGCGGGGTCGAACCAGTTGTAGTCGTGGGAGAACGTCCCCCCACCCAGGTTGCCCCGGTACTGGCCCACCAGGGCGGGGTGGGCGAAGTCGACACCGGTGTCGATATTGGCCACCACGATGCCCTCGCCACGGGTGGCGAACGCCGACCACACCCCGGGCGCGCCGATGGCGGCGATGTTCCACTCGACCGCGTCCGTGTCCTCGGCCGGCGCCTCGCCCGGGGGTGTCAGGTCGAAGGTGCGGTCGGCGGTGATCTGCTCGACCTCGGGGAAGGCGGCCAGCTCGATCATGAGGCTGCGGTCGCCGGTGACCCGGACCGTGTTCGAGATCCAGTAGGCGGTGTGCGGGACGTCCCGGTCGTCGAGCAGGCGCACGATGCGGGCCTGGCTCGACTCGGCCGTGTCCTGCAGCTCGGTGACGACCAGGTCGCCCCGGTCCTCCCAGTCGGCGATCGTCTCCGCCGGGGCCAGATCGGCCTCGGCTCGGAACGTCGCCCAGAAGGCGACCTCCCGGCCGGGCGGCTCCCGCAGCAGGGCCGCTTCGATCTTGTCCGTCTCCGCCGCCGCTTCCGCCGGGCCCGCGGCCGTGCCGACGAGCCCGGTCAGGACGAGGAAGCCGCCGAGGAGCGAGCGCGCCAGTTGACCGACTGCGCCACCGCCGTTGTTCTTCATGGGGCCGTCGTCGGCGCGGGGAGACCCGGACCTGAGGCAACGGTTCACAATGGGCCGATCGGCCCCCGGTGGGCGACCACGGTGGCGGAGACGGTGGCCGCCGCGTGCACGAGGGCGGGCGCGGCCAGGCCGCCCGTCGCGATCCGCAGCCAGCACAGCCCGCCGCCGATGACCGCCATCCCCGCCGCCGTCACGACCAGCACCGTCGGTCCGGCGGGGACTCCGTTGGTGCGCAGGGTCGTTCGCACCGGGACCACGTGCCACAGGCCGAACAACACCGACGAGGTCATCCCGCCGACGAGAGCCAGCAGCACCCCCCGGAAGGCGACCTCCTCGAGGAGGACCGTTCCCAGCGGGATGCGGACGGCGGCCCGGTAGGCGGTGCCGACGGCGCCGACACCGGCCATCCGGCGGTCGGCGAACAGCGGCGACATCGCCGGCAGCCACCCCGCCACCCCGACGAGCACCGCCACCACTCCCCCGAGGACCAGCCCGACGCCGAGGCCGTCGGTCGACAGGCCCGGGTGGCCGACGTCGACGCCGGCAGCCGACGCCAACCCGACCGTCGCCGCCGACGTGGCCAGGCACGCGGGCACGTAGAAGGCGGGCGGCAGCTGCTCCACGCCCACGTTGTGGACGGCCAGGACGGCGAGGACCAGCGCCTCCGTCACCCGCGTGCGGCGCGGGCGCCCACCAGCCACCAGCTGGTCGCCAGCAGCCCGAGCGCCACCAGCGGGAGGCCCGCCGGCATCCCCGGGGCCGCGAACCCGTGGCGGGCCAGCATCCCCATGGCGACGGTGATGGCCACCGCCGCACCGATCGCCCGCCACCGGACGACAGCGGCCGAAGTCACCCGGGCCGCCTCCACCCGGGCGAAGGCCGCCACCAGGGGCACCAGGGCGACGGCCAGCAGGGCGATCCACACCGGGCGCCAGGCCCACCACGCCGCCGTTCCCGCCTCAGATGAGGGCAGGAGCCCGGCCGGGAGGACGGCGGCGGTGACGATGACCAGGGCGGTCAGGTGCCAGAGGTAGAGCGTCATGGCCATGCCGTTGGCCGCCACCACCGTCGTCCACACCCGGCGCCGGGCCAGCCACCGGTCGACGATCGGCCGCAGGGCGAGCACGGCGCCGAACTGCCACACGGCCAGGGCGACGATGGCGAACGACGGCGGGAACGTGTTCGTCCTCCCGGCCTCGATGCCACCCACCATCGACCCCGGGTACCCGAACGTCGACGTGAGGACGACAAGAGTGCCCATGCCGGCGGCGGCCACCAGCGCCAACCGGCCCCGCGACCAGGTCCCCACCGATCCCGTCCTCCAGACGATGCCGAGCTGGTGGGCGAACAGCCACACCAGGCCCAGGTTGAGCCATCCGACGAACGGCACCCCGAAACCCCACCGGGCGACGTCGATCACCAGCACCGCCGCACCCAGTCCCAACGTGACTCCTGAGCCCCAGCGCCGCTGGGCCGCCGCCATCATGGGGGCGGCGGCCACGACGACGACGTAGACGGCGAGGAACCACAGCGGCTGGGCGATCGAGCCCGCCCGCAGGCCCTTGGGCTCGAGCCCGGCGGCGACCATGGCCGCCGCCGCCACCGTCCACACCACGGCGAAGGCCATGACCGGCCGGACCAGGCGGCGCAGCCGGCTCCCCAGCCACGTCCCGTAGGTCGTCCCCTTGCGGCGGGCGGCGGCCAGGGAGGCCGAATTGGAGAAGCCGCCCACGATGAAGAAGACGGGCATGACCTGGAACACCCACGTCAGCCATTGGGCGGACGGGGTGACTTCCAGCACGTTCGACGTGTGGATGCGCCCGTCGGCCCAGACCACGACGGCCATGAGCCAGTGCCCGAGCATGACGACCGCCAGGGAGGCCACCCGGAGGAAGTCGACGTAGCGGTCGCGAGTGGACGGGGTGGCGGCGGCCAGATCCCCTGCGGTACGGGTGAGGGTCGAGGTCATGGGCTCATGGTCGGCCCCCGCCCGGCCCGGCCCCA
This sequence comes from uncultured Acidimicrobiia bacterium, assembly GCA_963801205.1. Lineage (GTDB taxonomy): Bacteria > Actinomycetota > Acidimicrobiia > Acidimicrobiales > AC-14 > JAXDMK01. The sequence continues at coordinate 281,589 of CAWDDV010000006.1, read as the reverse complement.
GCGGGGTTGGCCCCCACCACCCCTGGGGCCGGACCCCGGATCTTTGGGGGAACCGCCGCGTGGCCGCCGCCGCCGCCGGGGCCGACAGTCGAACCATGACCTCTCACCTGAACCTGGCCACCCTCCTGGCGGACTCCGCCGCCCGCCACCCCAGCCGTCCCGCCCTCGTCGCCGGCGACACGACCGTTCCCTACGCCGCCCTCGACACCTACGCCCGCCTGTTCGCCGGCGCCCTCGCCCACCTCGGCGTCCGCCCCGGCGAACACGTCGCCCTCGTGCTGCCCAACGTCCCCCAGTTCACCGTCGCCTACTTCGGCGCCCACTACGCGGGCACGCCGGTCGTCCCCCTCAACGTCCTGCTCACGGCGGACGAGCTCGCCTACCACCTGGAGGACTCCCAGGCGACGGTGGTCGTGGTTTGGGAGTCGTTCCTCGGGCCGCTGGCGGAGGCCGTCGCCCGGGTGGGCACCGTCCGCCACGTGATCGTGGCCCGGGCCGACATGACCGACCTGTCCGCCCCCGACGGGTGCCACAACCTGGTCGCCCTCCTGGCCGGCGCCGCGCCCGTCGCCTCGCCCCACCCGACCGCCGCCGACGACACCGCCGTCGTCCTCTACACCTCCGGCACCACCGGCAAGCCCAAGGGCGCCGAGCTGACCCACGCCAACCTCCTGTCCAACGCCACCGCCGCCGCCGGGCTGGTCGACCTCGACGAGGGCAGCGTGGCCCTCGTCGCCCTCCCCCTGTTCCACGCCTTCGGGCTGACGGTCATGCACAACGCGGTGCTCGCCGTCGGCGGCTCCCTGGTGCTGGTCCCCCGTTTCCACGCCCCGACCGTCGTCCAGCTCCTCCACGACCGGCGGGTGACCCTCCTCGGCGGCGTCCCCACCATGTTCATGGCCCTCCTCGACGTCGACTCCTCCGCCGCCGACCTCTCGGCCCTGCGCTGGTGCGTCTCCGGCGGCGCCCCCATGCCCGCCCCGGTGATGGCCGAGTTCGAGGCCCGCTTCGGCGTCACCCTGCTGGAGGGCTACGGGCTGTCGGAGACCTCGCCCGTGGTGAGCTTCACCGTCCCCGACCGGCCCCGCACCCCGGGCTCGATCGGCTACCCCATCCCCGGCGTCGACGTCCGCCTGGTCGACGAGGCCGGCCACGTCGTCACCCAGCCCGACGTCGCCGGTGAGATCCACGTCCGCGGCCCCAACGTGATGAAGGGCTACTGGCGCAACCCGGCGGCGACGGCCGAGGCCATCGTGGACGGGTGGTTCCACACCGGCGACATCGGCATGATCGACGCCGACGGCGCCCTGCGCATCGTCGACCGCAAGAAGGACCTCATCATCCGGGCCGGCTACAACGTCTACCCCCGCGAGGTCGAGGGCGTCCTCCACCTCCACCCCGCGGTCGCACTGGCCGCGGTCGTGGGCGTGCCCGACGCCCGCCGGGGCGAGGAGGTCAAGGCGGTCATCACCCTCAAGCCGGGGACGACGGCCACCCCCACCGAGATCGTCGCCTTCTGCCGCACCCGGCTGGCGGCCTACAAGTACCCCCGCCTGGTCGAGGTGCGGGACTCCCTGCCCCTCGGCCCCACCGGCAAGGTGCTGAAGTCGGCCCTCCGGGCGTCCTAGCGGCTGCGGCCGTAGCGCTCGGCCCGGTTGCGGTGGCGGGCCAGGCCGGCGTCGACCAGCTCGTCGATGAGCTGGCGGTAGGGGACGCCGGTGGCGGCCCACATCTTGGGATACATGGAGATGGGCGTGAAGCCGGGGATGGTGTTGACCTCGTTGAGCAGCAGGCCCCGGCCGCCCTCCTCGTAGAAGAAGTCGACCCGGGCCATCCCGTCGACGCGGAGGGCGGTGGCGGCGGCCACCGCCAGCCGGCGGACATCCTCGGCCACGTCCGCCGGGAGTGGCGCCGGCACCAGCAGCTCGGCGGCCCCGTCGGCGTACTTGTCCTCGTAGTCGTAGAAGTCGTGGCTGGGACGGATCTCGCCCGGCACCGACGCCCGCAGCCGCCCGTAGCCGAGGACCCCGCACTCGATCTCCCGGGCGGTCGACCGCCTCCTCGACCACCACCCACTCGTCGTAGTCGAGGGCCAGCTTCACCGCCGTCCCCAGCTCGCCCACGTCGGCGGCCCGGGTCACCCCCACCGACGAGCCCAGGTTGGCCGGCTTCACGAACACCGGCAGGCCGAGGTCGGCCGCGGTGCGGGCCATGGTCCCGTCGAAGTCACCCTCGAGGTCGATGTCGCGAAAGGCCAGGTGGCGGACCTGGGGCAGGCCGTGGGCGGCGGCCGCGTCCTTGGCCATGGCCTTGTCCATGCACAACGCCGAGCCGAGCACGCCGGTGCCCACGTAGGGGACGCCCAGCATCTCCAGCAGGCCCTGGACGGTGCCGTCCTCGCCGAAGGGGCCGTGGAGGACGGGGAAGGCGACGACGCCCGCCCCGGTCAGGACCTCGCCCGGCTCGATCGGCGGGCCGGCGGCGACGAGGCGGTCGGCGGCGGCCTCGGCCCGCACCCACCGGCCGTCGTGGGTGATACCGACGGGGACGACGTCGTACCGGTCGGGATCGGCCGCGGCCAACACGTGGGCCGCGGTCACGCAGGACACCTCGTGCTCCGCCGACCGGCCACCGAACAGGAGGACGAGTCGAGTGGGCCCCACAAAGGTGCGAGTGTAGGAAGCGATGGAGCTGCTGGCGTCCGAGGTGGCCCGCGCCACCGGCGGGACCCTCGTCGGGCCCGACGTGGTCGTGCGGGGTGTGGCCATCGACTCGCGGCTGGTGGCGGGCGGCGAGCTGTTCGTCCCCATCGTCGGGGACCGCGACGGGCACGACTTCGTGACCGCCGCCCTGGCCGCGGGGGCGGCCGCCTTCCTCACCTCCCGGACCTCCCGGACGCCCGTCGGCGACGGAGCCACGGCGGTGGTGGTCGCCGACACCGCCGCCGCCCTCACCGCCCTGGGCCGGGCCGCCCGTGACCGCCTGCCCGACCGGGTGGTGGGCATCACCGGCTCGGTGGGCAAGACGTCGACCAAGGACCTGCTGGCGTCGGTGTTCTCCCGGCGCATGGTCACCGCGGCCAGCCCGAAGTCGTTCAACAACGAGCTCGGCGTGCCCCTTACCCTGGCCAATGCCCCCGACGGCACCGAGGCGGTGGTGGTCGAGATGGGGGCCCGGGGCCGGGGCCACATCGCCTCCCTGTGCGCAGTGGCCCGGCCCACGGTGGGGGTGGTGACCACGGTCGGGATGGCCCACACCGAGCTGTTCGGCACCGTCGAGGAGGTGGCCGCGGCCAAGGCGGAGCTGGTCGAGGCGTTGCCGGCCACCGGTACCGCCGTGCTCAACGCCGGCGTCCCCCTGGTGGCGGCGATGGCGGAGCGCACGCAGGCGACGGTGCTCACCTTCGGGATGGGCTGCGGGGAGGTGCGGGGCGACGTGCTGGGCGTCGACGACCGGCTGCGGCCGTGCCTCGACCTGCAGACGCCGTGGGGGTCGTGCGCCATCTGGCTTCCGGTCCGGGGCGAACACCAGGCGGCCAACGCGGTGGCAGCGACAGCTGCCGCCCTGGCCTGCGGGGTCAGCTTCACCCTGGTGCTCCAGGGGCTGGGCCGGGCCCGGTTGTCGGCGTGGCGCATGCAGCTCGACGTGGCCCCGTCGGGGGCGCTGGTCCTCAACGACGCCTACAACGCCAACCCCGTCTCCACCGAGGCCGCCCTCCGTTCGCTGGCCCAGCTGCCGGTCGAGCGGCGGACCGCCATCCTCGGGATCATGGCCGAGCTGGGCGACGTCGGCCCCGCCGAGCACCGCCGCCTGGGCGGGCTGGCGGCCGAGCTGGGGCTGCGGGTGATCGCGGTGGCGGCCCCCGACTACGGCGGCGAGCAGGCGGCCGACCCGGAGGACGCCCTCCGCCTCCTGGGGCCGGTGGGGGCGGGCGACGGGGTCCTGGTGAAGGGCAGCCGGGCGGCCGGATTGGAGGGCCTCGCCGGTAGGCTGGCCACCACGTGAGCAGGATCTACACGCGGACCGGCGACGACGGCACCACCGGCCTGCTCTTCGGCGGACGGGTGCCCAAGGACCATCCCGCCCCCGCCGCCTGCGGCGACGTCGACGAGGCCCAGGCCGCCATCGGCATGGCCCGGGCGCTGGCGGCCGGGACCGACGCCGAGCTGAACGACCTCCTCGTCGCCGTCGAGCGCGACCTGTGGGTGCTGATGGCCGAGTTGGCCACCGCCCCCGAGAACCGGTCCAAGCTTGTCCCCGGCCGGACGTCGGTCACCCCCGCCATGGTCGCTGCCCTCGAACCGCTCATCGACGACGTGACCTCCCGCTTCCCGGCCCCCCGGGAGTTCGTGCTCCCCGGTCAGACGCCGCCGGCCGCCGCCCTCGACGTGGCCCGGGCCGTGGTTCGCCGGGCCGAGCGCACGGCCCTGTCGGCGGCGGCCGCCGGCTCCCACGTCGTCCCCTACCTCAACCGGCTGTCCGACCTGCTGTGGGCCCTCGCCCGCTGGCAGGAGGGCGAGCCCCTTCTCGCCAAGGACTGATCCCATGCCCATCGCCGTCTCCCTCGCCGCCAGCATCCCGGACGACACCACCGTCGTCGGGGTCCCCGTCTTCGCCGGCCGCACCTCGCCCGGCGGCGCCGGTCCTGAGATCGACCGGACGTACCTGGCCGAGCGAGGCTTCGAGGGCAAGGTGGGCGAGACGACCATCGTCCCCGGCCCCGATGGCACCACCCTGGTGGCGGTCGGCGTGGGCGAGCCCGACAAGGTCACCGCCGAGACCCTCCGACGTTCGGCCGCGGCCCTGGTGAAGGCGGCCTGGCGGGACGCCCGGGTGGCCACGACGCTCCTGGCCGCCGCCCCCCCGGGTCTCGACCCGGCCCTGGCCGCCCAGGCGGTCACAGAGGGGGCGCTGCTGGCGTCGTACCGGTTCACCACCTACAAGTCCGATCCCAAGGCGTGCACGATCGAGTCGCTCACGGTGGTGGGCGACGGCGCCGACCTCGATCGGGGCATCCAGCGGGGCGTGCGCATCGCCCGGGCGGTGGCCCTGGCCCGCGACGTCGTGAACGAGCCGGCGGGGGCCATGACCCCCCGGCGGTTGGCCGAGATCGCCACCCAGGTGGCGGAGGACGAGGGCCTCGAGATCGAGATCCTCGACGAGATCGCCATCGTCAACGAGGGCCTCGGCGGCCTCGCAGGCGTGGCCCAGGGCTCGGACGAGCCGGCCCGCCTCATCCGCCTGACCTACAACCCGCCCGCCCCGACGGGCACGCTCGCCCTCGTCGGCAAGGGCATCACCTTCGACTCGGGTGGGCTGTCGATCAAGACGGCCGAGGGCATGGAGACGATGAAGACCGACAAGTCGGGGGCGGCCGCGGTCCTGGGGGCAATGTCGGCCCTGCCCGCCCTGGGCCTGCCGGTGAAGGTCATCGCCATCATCCCCGCCACCGAGAACATGCCGGGGGGATCGGCGGTGAAGCCGGGCGACGTCCTCAAGATCCGCAACGGCAAGACCGTCGAGGTCCTCAACACCGACGCCGAGGGCCGGTTGGTGCTGGCCGACGGGCTCTCACTGGCGGTGGAGGCGGAGGTCGACGCCATCCTCGACCTGGCCACCCTCACCGGCGCCTGCGTGGTCGCCCTCGGGCGGCGCATCGCCGGGCTCATGGGCAACCACGAGGGATGGATGGGGCAGGTGCGGGCCGCGTCGGAGCGGGCGGGCGAGTCGGTCTGGCCCCTCCCCCTGCCGGAGGAGTACCGCAAGCTGATCGACTCCGACGTGGCCGACGTCAAGAACATCGGCGGTGGGCGCTACGCAGGGGCGCTCACCGCCGGCCTGTTCCTGAGGGAGTTCGTGGGCGACGTGCCGTGGGCCCACCTCGACATCGCCGGGCCCGCCCGCAGCGACGACGACGAGGGCTACCTCTCGAAAGGCGGCACCGGCTTCGGGGTTCGCACCATCCTCGAAGCCGTCGCCGCCTTCCGCATGCCTTAAGGCCTCCGTTAGGCGACCGTGACCTCCTGCTTCATGCCCAGGACGAAGTGGGGCGGCGCGTCCTCGGCGGGCGTCGTCTCATCGGAGATGGTGCCCTGGGGGATGAAGCACACCGCCAGGTAGGAGCCGGCGGGCAGGTCGAGCACCGTGTACTCGGTGTCGCCCTGTGCGGCGAAGGTAAACGAGGCGGGCCTCACCTTGGTCATCGCCTCCTCCTCGGGGAGGGCGAGGATCTGGTCGAAGGTCTCGGTGACCCCGGGGTTCTTGCCGAGGAACACGATCTCGTGCAGCTCCTGGCCGTTGTTGGTGAGGTCGATGCTCGTGCGCCCCGCCTCGAGCGTGGCCGGCAGCCCGGCGTAGGCGTAGTCGGTGGCCGTCACGTCGACGCCGTTCCAGCCGCAGTTGGCCAGGTCGAAGGCGTGTGTCTTCGCCTCGGCGTCGCTGACGGCGGGGCTCTCGAAGGCCTCCTCATCCGGGAGCCTGCCGGCCGACACCTCGGCCAACACCCGGTTGAACTCGGCCACCTGCAGGTCGATAGAGGCCTTGACCTCGGCCGGCGCCAGGGGAACGGCCTTGTCGATCAGCGGCTTGGCGCCCTGGAGGTAGGTGGTGAACGCGGCCGCTATCTGGGCCTCGCTGGCGGTCGCGAAGTCGACGTCGGGTTCTTCGGCGAAGTAGCTCTCGAGTTCGAAGCTGGCGTCGCAGTAGGCAGTGAAGCTGGCCGCGGCAGTGGTGGTCGGGGCCGCAGCCTCGTCGTCATCGTCGTCGCCACAGGCGACACCGCCCAACGCCGCGACGACCACCAGGGCACCCACGAGGGTGCGGCGGCGGTGACGGGCAGGTCGGGAGAAGGTCGGGGAAAGGGGACGTCGCAAGTGTCGCTCCTGTCGCTAGGGGTGCCGCCGTCTTTGTCGTCCGAGGCGGCTCGGCCACGGGGGGATGGACCGAGCCGCCTCGAAGATCTAATCAGCCGGCGACGCCAAGCTCCAGTACCGTCATCTCGGAGACGGTCGCGGCGGCGGTGAGGGCGCGAACGGCGGCCGTGAAGACGGCCCGCTCGGATACCCGGGGAGCGGCGATGCGCAGCCCGCCGGGGTGGACACCCTCGGCCGGTCCGACCACGAGGACGTCGATGCCCTGGCGGGCGAACCCGGCGGCGAGCTCCTCGGCCCGCTCGGTGACCAGCAGGCGGAAGGGGGTGGTGACGTGGTCGTCGGCGACCGTGCCCAGGGGGGCGAGAGCGTGGGCGAGCCAACCGCCGTCTTCGACCAGCTGCCGGCGCACGGCCTCGGCCCACACCCGGCTGGCGAGGGCGGCTTCGGTGGCGACCACGTCGAGGCCGGAGATGGGCGAGGAGAAGCGGGGGTCGAAGAGGACCCTGAGCAGGTAGCGGTCCCGGCTCCAGGCCACGCCCGTCCGGGTCGAGCCCATGCCCGAGAACTCGGCTACCGAGCGGAGCACGATCACGTTGTCGGCGTCGGTGCCGATGAGCGTGACCCGGCTGGGGTTGGCCAGGAACTCGATGTCGGTCTCGTCGACGACCAGCGTCGATGCCGGGTGGCGGGCGGCGATCTGGGCCAGCACTACCGGGTCGAGGACGCTGCCGGTGAGGGCGTGGGGGTTGGACATGACGACCAGGTCGGCGTTGTCCATGGCCTCGTCGACCTGGGTGTAGGCGGGCAGGCCGTCGACCTCGGGGCGGGCGACGCCGCGGCCGGGGAAGATGGCGAGGCCTCGGCCGGGGCAGGCAGGAGGACGGCCACCGACCCGTGGGGGGCGCGGGCGGCGATGGCCCGCAGCGCCTCGGACGGGCCCCGTCCGGCGACGAGCTCGCCGGGGTCGACGCCCAGGGCCTCGGCGTAGCGCTCGGCCAGGCGGGAGGCGGCGTCGGCCGGCTGGGCCTGGAGGTCGCGGGCAGAGAGGGTGCGCAGGGCGCGCAGGACGGCTTCAGGCGGCCCGTAGCGGTTGACGTGACCGGAGAGGTCGAGGCGGTTACCGGCCGAGTGCCGGATGCGGCGCTCGGCGAGGGTAGTGGTCGATCGGTGCGATCTGTCGAACGACTGGCTGGCCATCTGACTCTCTTTTCCCCCGGTTTTGTTACTTCATATTTCGACACGCGGAAGCCCGATCTGTAACTGGTGCTGACCAGTTTGTTGCAGGGGGGTGCCACCACCCCGATCCCGGTGGGTGCCCGCCAGCGGCCGGGGTCGGGGGGCCGGCCGCCAGCGGCACCGATCGGGGCTCAGGCGGCGTCGGAGGGGCCGCCGCCCGAGTCGGCGGGGCCGTCCGGGAGCGGGCAGTCCAGGATGGGGCCGTCGTGGCCGAGCGGGTCGGGGCCGGGGCCGAGGGGGTCGTTGCCGGTCAGCGCCCGCCGGTGGCGGTCCCACGCCCAGGCGGCCGACTCCCGGCACAGGCCGGGGTGGAACTTCCACCGCAGGAGCTGGCGTTCGGTGGCGTCGACGTCCTCCCCCAACTCGAGCAGGCTGAGGGCGAGGCGCCGGGCCCGCCGCCGCTGCTGCTCGGCCGCGGGCGTCTGCAGCTCGCCCTCCTGCCACGCCTGGTGGGCGGCGACCAGCGACGGCGGCAACCGCAGCACCTGGCGACGGTTGAGGGGCGGGACCTTCCGCCGCACGGCCAGCGTGCCGTCGGGGCGGGCGATGGCCAGGTCGAACTGGCAGCACCGGCTCAGGGCCCGCATGAACGGTGAGTGGCGGCCGCCCTTGGCGCCCAGGCCGAGGGCGGCGGCGGTGTCGGCCAGGTCGAGGTCGAACCCGGCGGGGGACGCGTCGAGGGCGGCCGCCAGCCGGCGCAGGAGCCAGGTGGTGGACGGGCCGAGGATGCCGAGCCAGAACGTCTCGACGTAGGCGGAACGGGGGTCGTGGCCGAGGGCGTCGATGACGGGGTCGGGCCACGGCCGGACGGGCAGGACGGTGACCGGCAGGGTGTCGACGGGGAGCAACGAGACCGTGCTCATGGAGCCTCCAGGGGTGCGTCGCGAGACCAGGGGGAAGGAGCAGCCTGGGGAAGCTCGTGTTGTTTCGTAGGTTTCCATTCTGACCGAATGACGGCGAGCCCGTCAAGGGCGTCTCCCCCGGAGGGAATGCCGACCCTCGCGGTAGGGTTTGGCCGAGTAATCCCCTTGCGGGAACCCCTCCGGAGGACGATCGCCCATGCCCAGCTTCCGTGACCTCCTGGCCCAGACCAAGGCCACCATCCGTGAGGTCGACACTGCCACCGCCGAGTCCACCATCGCGGCCACGCCGGGGTTGGTCGTGCTCGACGTGCGCGAGCCCGACGAGTACCAGCAGGGCGCCCTCCCGGGCGCGGTCCACATCCCCCGGGGCCACCTCGAGAGCCAGATCGAGTCGCGCGTCACCAACCGCGCGGCCCCCATGGTCGTGTACTGCGCCGGTGGCACCCGGTCCGCGTTCGCGGCCAAGACCCTGGCCGACCTCGGCTACACCGACGTGGTCTCCGTGATCGGCGGGTTCAACAAGTGGAAGAACGAAGGGCGCACGTGGTCGACGCCCCGCACCCTGACGGCCGAGCAGCGCAACCGCTACCACCGCCACCTGCTCCTGCCCGAGGTGGGCGAGGAGGGCCAGCAGAAGTTGCTCGACGCCAAGGTCCTCCTGCTCGGCGCCGGCGGCCTGGGCTCGCCCGCCGCCTTGTACTTGGCCGCCGCGGGAGTCGGCACGCTCGGGATCGTCGACATGGACGTGGTCGACGAGTCCAACCTCCAGCGCCAGATCCTCCACAACATCGACCGGGTGGGCGAGCGCAAGGTCGACTCGGCCAAGAAGACCCTCGTCAGCCTCAACCCCGACGTGAACGTCGTCACCTACGACGTCCGCCTGGGAGCCGACAACGTCCTCGACGTGATCGACGGCTACGACGTGATCGTCGACGGCACCGACAACTTCCCCACCCGCTACCTGGTCAACGACGCCTCCCTGCTCAAGAAGATCCCCGTGGTGCACGGGTCGATCTTCCGGTTCGAGGGCCAGGCCACCGTCTTCGCCCCCTACGTGGGCCCCTGCTACCGCTGCCTCATCCCCGAGCCGCCGCCGCCGGAGCTGGCCCCGTCGTGCGCCGAGGCGGGCGTGCTGGGCGTCCTCCCGGGCATCATCGGCTCGATCCAGGCCATGGAGGCGATCAAGATCATCCTCGGACTGGGCGACCCCCTGATCGGCCGTCTGCTCGCCTACGACGCCCAGGAGGAGAGCTTCCGGACGTTCAAGGTCGGGCGCGACCCGTCCTGCCCGGCGTGCGGTCCCGACGCCGAGATCGTCATCGCCGAGTACGACGAGCTGTGCATGCCCCACGTGGTCGGAGCCGCCGCCCACTGACCGACCCGATACCCACGCGGTGGCTCTGCCACCGTCTGCGGGTACGGTGACCGCCATGCGATCCGGGCGGTCGAGAGTGCTGGCCGCGGCCTGCCTGCTCGCCCTCGGCGTGGCCGCAGGCGCGCCCGGCGTCGCCGCCGCGTCGTGGACCGACCCTCCCACCACCCAGTCCGAAGCCGGCTCGAAGGGGAGGTCGTGGACGCTGTTCGGGCAGTCCTGCCGGCTCCTGCCAACTACCTCGACCCCGGCCGCCCTCGACGGCAGCGAGGCGTGCGGCGGCATCCGGCCCGGCTCCCCCGTCCTCACGCCGGTCGGCCAGTGCACCCTCAACTTCCTGTGGAAGGGCAGTGACGGCCGGTCGTACATCGGCACCGCCGGCCACTGCCTGCTGGAGGGGAGCAGCCAGACCCAGGCCGTGTTCGCGCCCGGCCAGGGACCCGCGGCCCGGGACGGCTCCGGCCATCGCATCGGGGAGTTCGCCTACGGGGCGCTCGACGAGGTGGCCGACTTCGCCCTCATCCGGCTCGACCCGGGGGTGCCGGCCAGCCCCGAGATCTGCCGCTTCGGCGGTCCCACGGGCATGGCCGTCGGCCCCGTGCCCGCCCTCACCCCCCTCCATCACGTCGGACGGGGCTCGCTCACCGGCTCGCTCGTCCCCGCCCGTACCCAGTTGGCGGTCGATGGTGACGACATCCGGGTGCTCACCGGCCTGGGTGTCGCTTCGGCGGGAGACTCGGGCAGCCCCGTCGTGAGCCTCGACGGCAAGGCGGTGGGCGTGGTCGTGGCCACCGGCCCCGCCCTCCCCCTGGCGCCCACCGGACTGCTCGTGTTCAGCATGCGCATCGCGCCGGAGATGGGACGGGCGTCGGCGGCCATGGGGATCGCCTTCGAGCTCGTCACCTCGCCCCTCACCGGCGGCGTCCTCCAGCCCTGACGCCCACGTAAGCGCTCGTTCACAGGGGTCCCGTACCGTGGGGGACGTGCCTGCGGTCCGCTTCGTCATCATCGGGGGAGGCCCGGCCGGGAACTCGGCCGCCACCGCCGCCGCCCGCCTCGGGGCCGAGGTCACCCTCATCGAGCGCGACGTGGTCGGGGGCGCGGCCCACTTATGGGACTGCATCCCCTCGAAGGCCATGATCGCCACTGGCGGGGCCATGGCCTTCGTCCGCCACTCGGGGGGGATGGGGCTCAGCCAGTCGGCGGCGGAGATCGACCCGGAGAGCCTCAAGCTCCGGATCGCCGGCATCGAGGAGCGGCTGCATCGGTCGGTCGTCCGCCTGTTGGCCGACCAAGGGGTGCGGATCATCACCGGCAAAGGCCGGCTGGCTGGTCCCAACCACGTGGTGGTGGAGACGCCCGGCGGGCCGGACGAAGAGCTGGAGGCGGACGCGATCCTGCTGGCGACGGGCAGCCGGCCCCGGGTGCCGGACTGGGCCAACCCCGACGGCGACCGCGTCCTCACCCACCGCCAGGCGTACCCGCCGCCCACGATGCCCGAGCACCTGGTGGTCATCGGGTCAGGCGTCACGGGCGTGGAGTTCGTCCACATGTTCGCCTCCCTCGGGTCGCAGGTGACCCTCGTCGTGAGCCGCCAACACGTCCTGCCCAACAAGGACCCGGAGGTGGCCCAGGCGTTGGAGGACGACTTTCTCCGCCGGGGCGTGCGCCTGCTCAAGGGGGCCCGGGCCGAGGCCATCGACCGGGTGGAGGGCGGGGTGCTGGTGCGATGCGACGACGGTCGGGTGACCCGGGGCACCCACGCCCTGCTGGCGGTGGGCTCGATCCCCAACTCGGAGGACCTCGGGTTGGAGGCGGCCGGCGTCGGGAGCGACCGGGGCTACGTGACGATCAACCAGCATTGCCAGTCGAACGTCCGCCACATCTACGCCGCCGGCGACCTGTCGGGGAAGCTGCCCCTCTCGTCGGTGGCCACCATGCAGGGTCGCAAGATCGCCGAGCACGTGATGGGCGGCCACTCACGCAGCCACCGCCACCTCGACTACGACAAGGCCGCCCAGGCCGTGTTCACCGACCCCGAGATCGCCGAGGTCGGCATCGCCGAGGCGGAGGCGTTCGCCTCCGGCCGAAAGATCCGGGTGACCAAGGTCCCCTTCTCGGCCAACGCCAAGGCTCTGATCAACGACAACTGGCGGGGGTTCGTGAAGATCGTCTCCGACCCCGCCACCGGCGTCGTCCTCGGCGGCTCGATCGTCGGCCGCCACGCGGCCGAGCTCATCTCGGTGATCGCCCTCGCCGTCAACTGCGGCCTGCGGGTGACCGACGTGGTCGACTCGCTGCTCATCCACCCCACGCTGGCCGAGTCGCTGGCCGACGCCGCCGAATAGCGCGAACTGGGGACGGTGACGGCCGCACCGGGGCGCGCAGCGTCACCAGTTCGGCGAGGCCGCGAACTGGGGACGGTGACGGCCTCACCGGGGCGCGCAGCGTCACCGGTTCGGCGAGGACCTCGAACTGGGGACGAATTCCGGGGTCCTGTGGCCCCGGAAAGTGTCACCGGTTCGGCGTCAGTCGATGACCGCCAGGACGTCGCCGGCGCCCACGTTGTCGCCGGCGACGACGCGAACCTCGGCCACCTGTCCGGCGCGCTCGGACGCGACCAGGTTCTCCATCTTCATGGCCTCAAGGACGCAGATCCCCTGACCCGCGGCGACCGTCTCGCCCACCGTCACCAGCACCTCGACGATCGTGCCCTGCATGGGGGCCACCACCCGACCGCCGCCGGCCGCCGGGGCGGCACCGCCCGCCGCGCTGGCCGATGGCCGCCGGGGGGCAGGCGCCGGCGACCCGGCACCGGCACCGCCACCGGTCGACTCCGGCAGCCACACCCGCACCTCGTAGCGGCGGCCCTCGACCTCGACGTCGACCGGTCGAGCCTTCATCGACGGCCGGTCGCGGCCGCCGGCGGGAGGCCCGGGGGGGATGTCGGAGAAGTCGAGCCGGTCCTCGACCCACCGGGTGGAGTGGTCGCCGGTGATGAAGTCGGCGTGCTCGAGAATGCGCAGGTGGGCGGCCATGTTGGTGGTGACACCCTCGATGGTTGTCTCCCGCAGGACCCGGAGCATGCGCCGGCGGGCCTCCTCCCGGTCCTGGCCCCACGTGAGGAACTTGGCGATGAGGTTGTCGTAGTGCTGGCTGATGGCGTCGCCCTCGCCGTAGCCGGCGTCGATGCGCACACCGAACCCGCCGGGGCGGGAGAAGCGGGTGAGGGTGCCGGGCGACGGGAGGAACCGTCCCCCGGCGGGGTCCTCGGCGTTGATGCGGCACTCGATGGCATGGCCCCGGCGCACCAGGGACTCCTGGGTGAACGACAGGGCCTCTCCGGCCGCCACCCGCAGCTGCTCGGCCACCATGTCCAGCCCGCAGGCGAGCTCGGTGACGGTGTGCTCGACCTGGAGCCGGGTGTTCATCTCCAGGAAGAAGAACTCGCCGTCCTGGTAGAGGAACTCGACCGTGCCGGCGTTGACGTACCCGCACGCCCGGGCCACGGCCACCGCCGCGTCGCCCATCGCCTGGCGCACGGATTCGGGCAGGCCGGGGGCCGGGGTCTCCTCGATCAGCTTCTGGTGCCGGCGCTGGGCGGAGCAGTCCCGCTCGCCCATCCACACCACGTGGCCGTGGGTGTCGGCGAAGACCTGCATCTCGATATGCCGGGGCCAGGTGAGGTAGCGCTCGAGGTAGACCTCGTCCCGGCCGAAGTAGGCGTGGCCCTCCCGGCGGGCGGCCTCGAGGGCGGCGGTGGCCGACGGGGGACCGTCGACGACCCGCATCCCCCGGCCCCCACCGCCGTAGGCGGCTTTGATCGTCACCGGCCACCCGTGATCACGCCCGAAGGCCACCACCTCCGACGCGGCCGTCACCGGGCCGTCGCTGCCCGGGACCACCGGCACCCCCGCCCCCAGTGCGGTCGTGCGGGCCGACAGCTTGTCGCCCATGAGGTCGACTGCCTCGGGCGGTGGCCCGACGAACGTCACCCCCCGGGCGGTGATGGCCCGGGCGAAGTCGGCGTTCTCGGAGAAGAACCCATAGCCGGGATGGACGGCGTCGGCCCCGCTGCGGGTGATGGCGTCGAGGATGGCGTCGGTGTTCAGGTAGCTCTCGGCCGCGGTGACCCCGCCTAGGGCATAGGCCTCGTCCGCCAACCGGACGTGGAGCGAGCGGCGGTCGAGGTCGGAGTACACCGCGACCGTCTCGATGCCAAGCTCCTGGCAGGCACGGATGACGCGGACCGCGATCTCGGCCCGGTTGGCGATGAGGACTTTCCGGAACATTCGACCCCTATGGTGCAGGCGTGCTGGACACCGGCGCCAGAGCGACCCTCGCCACCACCCGGTTCGCGGCCGTGACGTGGCTCGCCGAGGTGGCCTCGACCAACGACGAAGTGGCCATCCGGGCCCGGGCGGGGGCGGCCGAAGGGGTCGTGGTGGTGGCCGACGCCCAGGCCGCGGGCCGGGGCCGCCGGGGCCGTCCCTGGGAAGCGCCGCCGGGGTCGTCACTGCTCGTCTCCGTGCTCCTACGGCCGCCGGCACCCCACCTGGCCGTCGTCGCCGCCGGCCTGGCCGCCCTCGACGCGGCAGCGGCACCGCAGGCCTCGCTCAAGTGGCCCAACGACCTGGTCGTGGAGGGCAGGGGCAAGCTGGCCGGCATCCTGGCCGAGGCAGTCGACGGCGGGGTCGTGGTCGGGCTCGGCCTCAACGTGGACTGGGGCGACGTGGCCCTCCCGACAGGAGCCACGTCACTGGCCGAGCTCGGCCACCCGGTCCGACGGGCCGACCTGCTGGTCGGGTACCTGGTCGCCCTCGAGGCGTGGTGCCGGCTCGGCGCGGACCTCCTGGGCGCCTACCGGGCCGCCTGCTCCACCATCGGCCGTCCCGTGCGGGTGGAGCTTCCCGGCGGCCAGTCCTTCGAGGGGCGGGCGGAGGGTGTCGACGACGATGGTCGGCTGGTTGTCGACGGCCGCCCCGTCGCCGCCGGCGACGTCGTTCACCTCCGCCCGGCGTCGTAGGCCGCGATCGCCCGCTTCGGCGCCCGCCGCCGCCAGGCCCCCTCCAGCAGCTCGAAGACGAGTTCGGGCGCCACCACCGACGGCAGGTGCACCTGTACTCCGCACAGCGCCTTCCCCTCCCACCAGTACTCCTCGAAGGCCGGCCCCTCGCCCGCCGCCACTGCCCGGGACTCGTCCTCGTCGACGTAGATGTAGACGTGCTCGCCGTCGTCGGCCAGGTGGGCGAAGATCCGATTGCGGACCCGGAACGAGGGCGAGTCGTAGTGGGGCGACTCGGTGGCCTCCGGTAGCGATAGGGCGAAGGTGCGGACGGCGTCGATCTCCACCGCTACGGGTCCGTGTCGCGCCGCACGAGGTCGGCGAACCGGCTGCGGGCGAGGGCCGTGCACGGGCCGGGGACCGCGGCCAGCGCCACCCCGTCGACGGCGGAGATGGGCTGGACCTCCCGGGTGCTCGAGCTGAGGAACGCCTCGTCGGCCGCCGCCAGCGCCGACAGCGGCACGTCGTCCTCCACCACGTCGACCAGCTCCAGCAGGAGGTCGCGGGTCACGCCCGCCAGGCAGCCCGCCGCCAGCGGCGGGGTGATCAGCCGGCCGCCGACGGCGAAGAACACGTTGGTGCCCGTGCCCTCGCACAGGTTCCCGGCCAGGTTGGCGAAGATCGCCTCCCCCGCCCCCCGCTCGTGGGCGTAGGCCAGGGCGACCACGTTCTCGCCGTAGGAGATGGTCTTCACGCCCGCCAGCGCGGCCCGCTCGTTACGGGGCCAGGGGACGGTGACCACGGCGGTGGCGGCGGGCCAGTCGGTCAGCGGGCCGACGGCCAGGATCACCGTCGGTCGGACGTCGGCCCGGTCGGACCCGAGGGGGGCGACGCCACCGGTGAGAGTGATCCGCATGCGGCCCGATTCGACGCCGTTGGCGGCGACGACGTCGGCCATGGCCTGCCGCAGCAACTCCGGCTCGGGGCACGGGAGCTGCATGGCCGCCGCCGACAGGGCCAGCCGCTCCAGATGGCGGCGGGCGGCGAAGGGCACGGCCCCGTACACGCGGAGGGTCTCGAACACCCCGTCACCCGTGAGCAGGCCATGGTCGAACGGGGAGACCCGGGCCACGGACGCCTCCACCACCTCACCGTCGATCCACACGTACTGCATCGGTCCAGGGTTCATCGGTCCAGGGTTCATCGGTCCACGGGCTCACCGGCGGCGACGGCCAGCAGTTGGCGGGCCTTGAGCTCGGTCTCCTCCCACTCGGCGACGGGGTCGGAGTCCCAGGTGATCCCCGCCCCCACGCCCAGGTGGAGCTCGCCGTCGGACGCCCAGAACGTGCGGATGGCGACGTTGAGGTCGCCCTCCCTCCGATCGGCGTCGACCCAGCCCACGGCGCCGCAGTACACCCCCCGGGACACCGGTTCCAGGTGGGAGATCACCCCCAGGGCGGCCAGCTTGGGCGCGCCCGTGACCGACCCGGGGGGGAACGTGGCTTCCAGCAGGTCGGCCCATCCCATCCCGGACCGCAGCCGGCCCCGCACCGTGCTCACCAGGTGGACCAGCCCCGGCTGTGCCTCCAGGTGCCACAGCGCCGGCACCTCGATCGACCCGTACTCGCACACCCGGCCGAGGTCGTTGCGCACCAGGTCGACGATCATGACGTTCTCGGCCCGGTCCTTGGCCGTCAGCCCGTCGGGCGCGACGGCGGTTCCCTTGATCGGGGAGGACTCCACCACGTCGCCCCGCCGGCGGAGGAACAGCTCGGGGGAGGCGGAGGCGACGGCCACGCCGCCGCCGCCGACCGACGGCAGCCGGACCACCGCCTGATAGGGGGCGGCGTGGGACCGGAACAGGGCCGCCCCCAAGTCGAGCACGTCGAACCCGGCGGGCAGGGGTGCCGACAACCGGCGGCACAGGTTGACCTGGTAGACGTCGCCGGCGGCGATGGCCTCCCGTATCGCCATCACCCCCTTGGCGTAGGCGTGGCGGTCGAGGCTCGACTCCCAGCCGTCGACCCGGAGGGCGGGCGCCCGCACGACCGGCCACCCGGCGGCGGCAGCCGCCGACGCCTGCGCGAAGCGGGCGCACACCGGCGGCCCGTCGAACGGCAGCACGACCGCCCACGTGCCGGAGCCGTCGAGGGCGGACACGTCGGACGTGACGTCGAGCAGGCCGGTGAGGACCCGCCCACCGACGATCGCCACGTCGGCGACGTCGGCAACCTGCTTCACGAGACCAAGCGTAGGGCCGATGACCAGGCTGTTCCGTCGTCGGGCGGCGATGCGGGACGGAGGAGGAGCGGCGCTAGCCTCCCGTCGTGGTACGAGCGTTGAACGCCGGTGGGGCCCGAGTGTGGCCGTTGCGCCTGCTCAAGATCTCCATCGGGTTCCTCACCTTCTGCGTGATCCTCGCCGGCGGCGGCTACGTGTATGTCCGCCACCAGCTCGGGAAGATCAACCGCCTCGCCATTCCCGGCCTCGACGACGAGGGCGACGTCATGAACGTGCTCCTCGTCGGGTCCGACAGCCGGGACCGGGTGACGGGCGACCTGGCCGAGCAGACGGGCAAGGACGAGGTCAGCGGGAGCCGCAGTGACACGATCATGGTCCTGCACGTCGACCCCAAGCAGAGCAAGGCGGCCATCTTCTCCATCCCCCGCGACCTGTACGTCCCGATCGCGGGCACCGACTACTCCGACCGGGTCAACACCTCCTTCTCCGTCGGCGGGGCCGCGGGCCTGGTCGCCACCGTGGAGGGTGCGCTCGGGTTCCCGATCAACCACTACGTCGAGATCGACTTCGTGGGCTTCCGCGACATCCTCAACGCGGTGGGCGGGGTGAAGATGTACTTCCCGTCCCCCGTGCGGGACGAGGTGGCCGGCCTGTGGGTCGACGAGCCCGGCTGTGTCACGCTCGACGGCGAGGCCGGGCTGGCCTTCGTCCGTAGCCGGAACTACGAGACCTACGAGGCCGGCGAGTGGCAGTTCGACCCCACCGCCGACCTCGGCCGCATCCAGCGCCAGCAGGACTTCATCCGCCGCATGCTGCGCAAGGCGGTGTCGTCCGGGCTGAGCAACCCCCTCAAGCTCAACCGTCTCATCGGCATCGGCGTGCGCGACGTCACCCTCGACAGCCAGATGAGCACTGGTGACATCGTGCGGCTGGCCCGCCGGTTCAAGTCCCTCGATGCGGACACCGTCGACATGCTCACGTTCCCCACCGAGCCGGCCGACGTCGGAGGGGCGTCGGTGCTGCTCCTCAACGAGGCGGAGGCCCAGCCCTACATCGACCGCCTCAACGGGCTGGCCCCACCCGAGGACGCCACCTCCGGCTCGGCACGGCCCTCCGACATCCGGGTGCGGGTCCTCAACGGCTACGGCGCCGACGGAGTGGCCACCGAGGCCAGCGTCGGCCTCACCACGGCTGGCTTCAACGTGGCCGACCGGGGCGACGCCGACTCCTACAACTACACCGTCACCGTGATCCGCCACGCGCCGGGGGCGGAGGCCAAGGCCGAGGTGCTCAACCAGTACGTCGACGGCGGGGCGGTCATCGAGGAGGACTCCTCGCTGCGCACGGTCGACGTGACCCTGGTGCTGGGCTCCGACTACACCGGGATCGTGACCCAACCCGCCGGCACCGACACAACGGTGCCGCCCACCACCGCGCCCCCGCCGGACGAATCCTCGGAGCCGAAGGGCGCGGCCGCCGGCCCCTCGTGCTAGATCCCCCCGACCGGCCCGGCCCTCGTCGTCCGTCGATCCGCGCCCCCCGGGCTGCGGGCGAAAGCGATGAGGTCGAGGGCGATCCGACCGACGAGCCGGCCGAGATGGAGTGGGACGAGCCGCCGTCGGACGAGGCCACCCAGGCCTACCAGGCCTACGACGACACCGACGACGAGTACGAGCTGGCGGCCGAGGAGGTCGACGCCAGCATCGAGGACGCCCAGGCCGACGACGGCGACGGGTGGGGCGACGACGAAGGCGGGGACGACGGCGGGGAGGCCGACGGCGGTGACCGTGGGTCGCACACCGGCAGGTGGGCCGTCACCGCAGCCGACGACGACGATGACCTCGACCGTCCGTCGACATACGCACCGGCCCGACCGCCCCGGTCCGGCGGGCCCCGCCGGGCCCACCCCGCCGGCCGTCGCGGGCGCCCCGCGCCGTCCTCCTCAAGCAGCGCCGGCGGCGGCGACGCTTCGTCATCGGCCTGACCTTCTTCCTGTCCGTCACCGTCACCCTGGTGGGCAGCGGCTTCGTCTACCTCCAGTACCGGCTGGGGCAGATCCCCCGGGTCGATGTCCCCAGCCTGGTGGAGGACCAGCCCGGCCAGATCATGAACGTCCTCCTGGTCGGCTCCGACAGCCGTGACCGGCTCGAGGGCAAGGACGCCCTCCAGGCGGGCAAGGGGTCGGTCAGCGGGCAGCGCAGCGACACGATCATGGTCCTGCACATCGACCCCGAGCAGGAGCAGGCGGCGATCCTCTCCATCCCCCGTGACCTGTACGTGCCGATCGCGGGCGAGGACTACTCCGACCGGGTCAACGCCGCCTTCGCCATCGGCGGCGCCCAGGGCCTGATCGAGACGATCCAGCAGTCGCTCGGCATCACCATCAACCACTACGTCGAGGTCGACTTCGTCGGCTTCAAGGACATCGTCGACGCGGTGGGCGGGGTCGAGCTCTACCTCCCGGCGTGGGTGCGGGACTTCACCAGCGGCCTCGACCTGCACGAGATCGGCTGCGTGAACGTCGACGGCACCCAGGGCCTGGCATGGGTCCGCAGCCGCAACTTCGAGTACCTCCTCGACGACGGCCTCACGTGGGTCCCCGACCCCCGGGGCGACCTGGGCCGCATCGAGCGCCAGCAGGACTTCATCCGGCGCATGCTCAAGAAGGCCCTGTCGTCGGGCATCAGCAATCCCATCCAGCTCAACCGGCTGATCGGCATCGGGGTGCGGGACGTCACCCTCGACGAGACCCTGTCGACCAAGGACATCACCACCCTCGCCCGGCGGTTCAACAACCTCGACGCCGACAGCGTGGCCCTCTTCACCCTGCCCACGACCCCCGACGACGTCGACGGCGCCTCCATCCTCCGCCTCCGGGAGGAGGAGGCCACGCCCTATCTCGCCCGCATCAACGGGCTCAGCGCGGCCACGCTGCCTCTACCGGGGACCGGGACCCCCGCCCCGCCGACCACGACGGTGCCGGGCGAGGCGCTCCTCTACCCGGAGGACGTCGACATCCGGATCCTCAACGGCGAGGGCACGGTGGGGGCGGCGGCCCGGGCCGCGATCGCACTGGAGAGCGCCGGCTTCACCGTTTCCGGCACCGGCGACTCGCCCGAGACCAGCCGCACCACCATCCGCCACGGTGCCGACACCCTGGCTCACGCCCAGCTGCTGGATCGGGCCCTCGTGGGCGGGGCCGATCTGGTCGTCGACGAGTCCGTCACCAACACCGACCTCGTCCTCGTGCTCGGCGCCGACTACGACGGCCTCACGGTGGGTCCCGTGAGCCCGGTCGCGGTGCCGTCCACCACCGTGACCACCAGCCCCGCCGGCACCGGCTCGACCACGACCGCGCCCGCCTCCTCGACCACCACCACGCCCCCGACGACGCTGGGCCCGACGACCCTGCCGCCGGGCGTCGACTGCTGACCGTTCGGGGCGACTCTCGTCGGACCGGCGGCGAGTCCGGGCCCGTTCGCCGTCGAGGCGCGGGTCCCCTACCGTTGCGGACGTGAGACTCCTCGTCACCGGCGGTGCCGGCTTCATCGGCGCCAACTTCGTCCGCTACTGGCCCAGAACCACTCCCGCGACCACGTGGTGGCCTACGACCTGCTGACCTACGCCGGCAACCTGGCCAACCTGGACGACGTCCGGGACCGGATCGCCTTCGTCCGGGGCGACATCGGCGACCTCGAGGAGTCCGAGCACACCCTCCGGGAGCACAAGATCGACGTGGTGGTGAACTTCGCGGCCGAGTCCCACAACAGCCTGGCCGTGCTCGACCCGGGCCGCTTCTTCCGCACCAACGTGCTCGGCACCCAGACCCTCTTGGAGGCCGCCCGGCGGGCGGGCGGGATCACCCGCTTCCACCACATCTCGACCTGCGAGGTCTACGGCGACCTCGACCTCGACAGCGACGAGATGTTCCACGAGGACTCGCCCTACCGGCCGCGGACGCCCTACAACGCGTCCAAGGCGGGGGCCGACCACGCGGTGAGGGCCTACTACGAGACCTTCGGGCTGCCGGTGACGGTGACCAACTGCTGCAACAACTACGGCCCTACCAGTTCCCGGAGAAGGTCATCCCCCTCTTCACGTGCAACGCCATCGACGACCAGCCCCTGCCGCTGTACGCGTCGACGGCCAATCGCCGGGAGTGGCTGCACGTGATCGACCACTGCCGGGCGGTGGAGGCGGTGCTGCTGGAGGGCCGGGTGGGCGAGACCTACCACGTGGGCAGCGGCGTCGAGCGCAGCATCGCCGAGATCGCCGACGGGGTGCTGGCCGAGCTGGGCAAGCCGGAGTCGCTCAAGACCATCGTCCCCGACCGTCCCGGCCACGACCGCCGCTACCTGCTCGACTCGTCCAAGATCGCCTCCGAGCTGGGCTGGAAGCCGACCATCCCCTTCGAGCAGGGCCTGGCCGACACGGTGCAGTGGTACGCCGCCAACCGGTCCTGGTGGCAGCCGCTCATGGACCGGGCCCCAGTCGAGGAGGGCACCGCCTGGGACGAGCCGGTGGACGCCCAAACTCTGGACCTGTGAGTTTCGCCATCGCAACCGGAGGTTGCTCGGCGAGGTCTGAGGAGCGGCGGGCGCCGGCGGAGCCGGCGACCGCCGCACGGGCAGGCTCATGGCGGCCGGCTGCGCCGGCCGCGGGCCGCCAGCCACCGCGGGCCGCCTTCGGCGGCGGGCGTGGCCGGCGGCAAGATCACAGGCAAACCTGATGCGGGTTCTGGTCACGGGTGCCGGGGGGCAGGTTGGGCGGGAGGTGGTCGACGTGTTCTCGGCTGCCGGGCATCACGACGTCCTCGCCTGCACCCGGGCCGATCTCGACGTGGGCGACCGGGACGCATCCATGCAGGTCATCGGCGGCTTCGCGCCGGACGCGGTGGTGCACGTGGGGGCGTGGACCGACGTGGACGGGTGCGAGACCGATCCCGACCGGGCGTGGCGGGTCAACGCCCTCGGCACCCGCCACGTCGCCGAGGCGGCCCGGCGGGTGGGGGCGAGGGTCTGCTACGTGTCGACCGACTACGTCTTCGACGGCACCGCCGACCGGCCGTACCACGAGTGGGACGACACCAACCCGCTGTCGGTCTACGGCCGGTCGAAGCGGGCGGGCGAGTACGCCCTCGGCCCGGACGACACCGTGCTGCGCACGTCGTGGGTGTGCGGGCGCCACGGCCGCAACTTCGTGAAGACCGTCCTCCGCCTGGTGTCGGCCGGCCAGGAGATGAAGGTCGTCGACGACCAGCACGGCTGCCCTTCGTTCGCCGACGACCTGGCCGGCATGATCTACCGGCTGGTCGTCGGCCACCGGGCGGGCCTCTTCCACGTCACCAACCTGGGCCCCACCACCTGGTACCGGTTCGCGGTCGACATCGCCGTCGCCGCCGGCCTCGACCCGGGGCTGGTCGCACCCATCGCCACCGCCGACCTGGAGCCGGCCCGGCCCGCCCCCCGGCCGGCCACCTCGGTCCTCGACAACGCCGCCCTGCGCCTGTCCGGCGTCCCCCTGCTCGACGACCACCACGTCCCCCTCGAACGGCTGGTCAAGGAAGCTCACCGCTTCATAAGGCGGGGGACGGGTAAAGACGTTCGCCGAAGGCTCCCAATCGCCCTCGGCCCAGTACGGGCACACTCAGCCAGGCGACCTTCACCCGTGTCAGTTCATGACTGGGGGAGACAGACATGAGGACGAAGGAGACGCCACCTCCGGGTTCAGCGGAAGAGAAGGCGAGGCGGGACTACAAGATCTGGAACGTGATCGGTGCTTCGTCGGCCGGCACGGTGATCGAGTGGTACGACTTCTACATCTTCGGGACGCTGGCGGCGACCCTGGCCCCGAGGTTCTACCCGCCCGGGAACGAGACGGTGCAGCTCCTGCTGTACCTGTCCACCTTTGCCGTCGGCTTCGTCGTGCGCCCCTTCGGTGCCATCTTCTTCGGCCGCATCGGCGACCTGGTCGGGCGGAAGTACGCCTTCATGGTGACCCTGATCATCATGGGCGTGACCACCGCCGGCGTCGGCCTCCTGCCCGGGTACGGGACGATCGGCTATGCCGCACCAGCCCTGCTGATCCTGTTCAGGATCCTCCAGGGCCTGGCTCTGGGTGGGGAGTACGGGGGGGCGGCCATCTACGTCGCCGAGCACGTCCCCGACAACAAGCGGGGCTTCTATACGAGCTTCATCCAGATCACGGCCACCGCCGGCCTCTTCCTGGCCATCCTGGTGGTCGTCATCACCCAGCGGTCGATGAGCCCCGAGAGCTTCCGGGACTGGGGCTACCGGATCCCGTTCCTCCTGTCCCTGGTCCTCCTCGGGCTCTCGCTCTACGTCCGGATGAAGATGAAGGAATCCCCCATCTTCTCCACGCTCAAGGCGCAAGGGAAGACGTCGAAGGCCCCGCTGACCGACGCCCTCAAAGGTTGGGACAACTGGAAGCGGATCCTGCTGACGCTGTTCGGGGCCACCGCCGGGCAGGCGGTGGTCTGGTACACGGGGCAGTTCTATGCCCTCTTCTACCTGACCACCATCCTCAAGGTGGAGACGGAGGCGGCCCGCATCACAGTGGCCGTTGCCCTGCTGCTGGGCATGCCGTTCTTCACCATCTTCGGGGCCATGTCCGACCGCATCGGCCGCAAGCGGATCATCATGACCGGCTGCCTGCTGGCCGCCCTCTCCTATGTCCCGATCTACCACGGGATGCAGGCGGCGGCGAAAACCGATGTGGTGAAGCTCTCGGCCACCCACGACCCGATCACCGACGAGCCCAAGCTCTCCGCCATCAACTCCGCGGGCCAGATCGTCACGGCCAAGACCGACACCGCCTACCAGACGAACATCGAGAACACCGACGAGATCCGGCCCGGCGTCAGCAGGTTCTTCGACGCCCAGAACGTCGACTCCAACTTCCCCCTGCTGGTGTTCTTCATCTTCCTGCAGATGTTGCTCGTCTGCATGGTCTACGGGCCGATCGCGGCCTATCTGGTGGAGGCGTTCCCAGCCAAGGTCAGATACACGTCGTTCTCCTTGCCGTACCACCTCGGCAACGGCGTCTTCGGAGGACTGCTGCCCCTGATCGGGCTCTACGTGAACTCGGCCACCAAGAACATGTACTGGGGTCTGGCCTATCCGATCATCGTCGCCTCCATCACCTTCGTCGTGGGCATGATCGCGATGAAGGAGACCCGGAACGTCCGCATCTGGGACGAGCTGGAGGCCGTCCGGACCGAGCAGCCGCCACCCGGTGGGCCCGCGCCGGCCCCGGCGGGCGCCGCCAACTAGCGGCTCCGACCACCCCCGCGGCACCTGCGTCCGCGGGGGACGGGGGCGGTGCCGCCTACGATTCCCCCGTACTGGAGCCGCCTACCGATGGGATCGCAACGCCTGTGAGCAGCATCGCCGTGATCGGCGCCGGCTACGTGGGACTGACCACCGCCGCCTGCTTCGCTTCCATCGGGCACAGAGTGCTGTGCGCCGACATCGACGCCGACCGGATCGCGGGACTCAACGACGGCCAGATCCCCATCGTGGAGGCGGGGCTTTCGGAGCTGGTCCGGACCGGCCTCGACACCGGGAACCTCCGCTTCGTGGTCGGCGCCGCGGCCGCGGTGGCCAGCTGTGAGTTCGCCTACCTGTGCGTACCCACCCCCCAGTCGCGGGACGGGTCGGCCGACCTGTCCTACATCCGGTCGGCGGCGACCGAGATCGGGCCCCTGCTGCCCGCCGAGGCCATCGTGGTCAACAAGTCCACCGTCCCCGTGGGCTCGACCCGGGTGGTGGAGGAGGTCCTCGGGCGGGACGACGTGCGGGTGGTGTCGAACCCCGAGTTCCTCCGCGAGGGCTCGGCGGTGCACGACTTCCTCAACCCCGACCGGGTCGTCATCGGCTCCGACGACCACGCGGCCGCGCTTGCGGGTGGCCTCCCTCTACGATCCCCTCCGAACGCAGTTGCTCATCACCGATCCCGCCTCGGCGGAGACGATCAAGTACGCGTCCAACGCCTTCCTGGCGGCCAAGGTCTCGTTCGTGAACGCCATGGCCAACGTGTGCGAGGCGGTCGGGGCCGACGTCCGCGACGTCCTCCTGGGCATGTCGTTCGACAAGCGCATCGGCTCCGAGTTCATGAAGCCGGGCCCGGGGTTCGGGGGTTCGTGCTTCCTGGGCGACGACACCGTCCTCACTCGGCGGGACGGCCGCACCCGGCTGCTCTCGTTCGCCGAGCTGTCGGCGGAGGTCGAACGGGGGGACCAGACGGGTGGGACGTCCTCGCCTGGCGGCCAGGGGAACCGACGCCCGAGCCCCTCCAGGCGGTCGTGTTCACCCGGCGCGACTACCAGGGTGACGTGGTCACCGTCACCACCAAGATGGGCCGGCGTATCACCGTCACCGAGGACCACCCGCTGGTGGTGGCTGACGGCCACGACGCCGACTCCCCTCGGCGGATCCTGGCCCGGGACGTCACCATCGAGGACTGGCTGCCGATCGCCCAAGGCGCGGCCCAGGTAGCGGAGCCGGCGGCCACCGTGTCCCTCCTGGACGCGGCGGCGACGGCCGGCATCCCGGACGAGAAGATCATCGTGTGGGCTTCCGAGGGTGCCGGCCAGGGCTGCGGACGCTGGCCTCGGCGCTGCCGGCCGTACGCCGGTACGAGGTCAACCGCCTGGGTGCGCTCCGCCTCCATGAGGCCCGGCAGATCGGCTTCGTCGACCCCGACGCCCGCATCGGGACCGTGTCGAATGGCACCTCGGTTCCAACCGCGCTGGCGATCGACGAGGACTTCTGGCGCATGGTCGGCCTCTACCTGGCCGAGGGGTGGGTGACCCGCGATGGCGCCCGCGACCGCATTTCGTGGGCGTTCCACCCCACTGGGGAGCCCGAGCTGGTCGAGTTCCTCTCCCACTACTGGCAGCGGTACGGCGTGAGGACGACCGTTCGGCCGGCAGCCACGGCCATGCAGGTGTCGATCTCGTCCCGCATCCTGGCCGGCACCCTGCTCCAGGGCCTCGATCTGGGGGCCAACTGCTACACCAAGCGGGTCCCTAACGCGATCTGGGTCGCCCCGCCGGGCCACAAGCGGGCGCTCCTACGGGGGCTGTGGGACGGCGACGGGTCGTGGTCGAAGGTCGCCGGCGGGCCGAGCGTCGTGTTCGAGTACGGCACCGCCTCCGCCCGGCTGGCGGACGGGATGCTGCGGCTGCTCGGCGACCTGGGGATCACCGCCCGCCTGCGGGTGGCCCGGGTGGCGAAGTCCACGGTCGACACGTCGTGGATCCAGATCTCGGGCGCCGAGCAGCTCGAGCGCTGCCTCTGGCTGTTCCCCGAGGCGGAACACGCCGACATCGCCCGCTCCATTGGCGCCCAAGGGAAGCGGATCGCGCCCACCGGCTACCGCCGGCTGTCGAAGAACGCTTCGTGGGCCCGGGTCGCCAGCGTCGTACGCCGCCCGTACGAGGGAACGGTGTACTCGCTGAAGGTGCCCGACGCGGGCACGGTGGTCACCACTGGCGGCCTCGTCGTCGGCCAATGCTTCCCGAAAGATACGGCGGCCCTCATCCGGATCGCGGCCGATGCGGGGTACGACTTCGGGCTCCTGCGGGGGGTCACCGAGGTCAACACCGAGCAGTTCGAGCGAGTGGTCGGCAAGGTCGTGGCCGCGTCAGGGGGATCGGTCGACGGCGTGACGATCGCGGCGTGGGGACTGACCTTCAAGGCCCGCACCGACGACCTGCGCATGTCGCCCGCCCTGGAGGTCATCAGCCGGCTGACGGCCCGGGGCGCCCGGGTGCGAGCCCACGACCCGGCCATCCCGCCCGGCTCGCCCGATCGGTCGCTCGCCGGCATCGACGTCTGCGCCGACGTCTACGCGCCGTGCGACGGCGCGTCGGTGCTGGTCGTGCTCACCGAGTGGGAGGAGTTCCGGCGGGCGGACTTCACTAAGGTCGCGGGGCTCCTGCTGCGGCCCCTGCGGGTGGTCGACAGCCGCAACCTGCTCGACCCCGCCGAGCTGCGCCGGCACGGCTTCCAGTACACCGGCATGGGCCGCTGATGGCCGCCCGGCGGGCGATGACCACCGACGCCGCCGGGTTCCCCGGCCTCCGGGTCACATGGGCGAGCGGCCCTGACATCACGCTCGCCCGCCCGGTCCTGGGCTGGGAGCCTGAGGTCGACCTCCGCCAGGGCCTGGCGCTCACCGCCGAGTGGTTCCGCAGTGGTCGCTCCTGACTCCGCCCGGCCCGGCGTCAGCGCGGTCATCGTCAACTTCAACGCCCGGGCGCACCTGGTCGAGTGCGTGCGCAGCCTGCGGGCCGACGGCGTCGACGAGGTGGTGGTGGTTGACAACGCGTCGACCGACGGGTCGGAGGAGGTGCTGGCAGCGGCCGACCCCGACTGCCGGTTCCTGCCCACCGGGTCCAACCTCGGGTTCGGCACTGCGGCCAACGTGGGGGTCGCCAACACCGGCGCCGACTACGTCCTGATCCTCAACCCCGACACGATCGTGGGGCAGGGCACGTCCGAGGCTCTGGCCTCCGCCCTCGACCAGGATCCCCTGCTGGCAGTGGTGGGGCCCCGGATCGACAACCCCGACGGCAGCCTGTACCCGTCGGCCCGCCGCTTCCCGCAGATGCGCGACGCCGCCGGCCACGCCTTCCTGGGGGTCGTCTGGAAGAAGAACCGGTTCACCCGCCGCTACCGGATGCTGGACTGGGACCACGCCGCCGCGGGGCCGGTCGACTGGGTGGGAGGGGCCTGCATGCTCGTCCGCCGGCGCGCCTTCGACCAGGTCGGGGGGTTCGATCCCGCCTACTTCATGTACGTGGAGGACGTCGACCTGTGCTGGCGGCTGCGGCGGGCGGGGTGGACCGTCGGCTACCAGCCGGCGGGGCGGGTGGTCCACGCGGTGGGCGCATCGAGCCAGCTCGCCCCGTACCGGATGATCCTGGCCCACCATCGGTCGCTGCTGCGCTTCGCCAACCGGACCACCACCGGTCCGGGACGGGCCTTGTTACCGGCCGTGGCCGCCGGCTTGGCCCTCCGCACCGTGCTCGCCTGGCCCAACACCGCTTCGACCGCAAACCCCCCGCCACGCATTGAGCGGGAGGGGGAAGGCCAGACCGCGGCCCGGCTAGCCTCGGCCGCCGGAGTACCTTCGAGGGGGTCATGGGAAAGGCATCGTCTAGCAAGAAGGTCGCGCGCGCGCCGCTCGTACCGGTGGCGGACGCACGCGCCGGGGGTCGTCGTCGTGGCTGTGGCCGACGATGATGGCCGCCATCGTCCTCCTCGGTACCGCGGGAGTCGTCTACTCCCGGGAGCAGCGCCAGCCCGACACCAGCCGGCCCGTCGCCTCCGGGGCCGGCCGCCAGGGTGACCACTGGCACGCGGCCATCGGCTACTACATCTGCGGCACGTTCGCGCCCAACATCTCGGCCGCAGCCGACCCCCTCGGCATCCACACCCACGACGACGGCGTGGTCCACATCCACCCGTTCACGTCGCGGTCGGCGGGCAAGAACGCCAAGCTGGGCGTCTTCTTCGACACCGTCGACGCCAACGTCACCAGTACCCAGCTCAAGCTCCCCGGCCAGGACGCCAAGCGCAACGGCGACAAGTGTGGCGACGACGACGCCAACGTGCAGGTCAAGATCTGGGCCACCCGCGACCCGGCCGACGAGGGCACGGTCTTCCGGGGCGATCCCGGCGACATCCGCCTCACCGACAACCAGCTGATCACGGTGGCCTTCGTCCCCGACGGCACCGACATCCCCCGCCCGCCGTCGGAACCGCAGCTCGACAACCTGAGCGACGTCGGCACCACGCCGGTGCCCGACGAGCTGACGAGCACCACCAGCACGCCGCCGGAGGGGACCACCCCCGAGTCGACCGTCCCGCCCGCCGATTCGACCACCATCCCGCCCGAGACGACGACGCCGCCCGTCCCGTGACGTTGCAGGCGGTGGTGCTCCTCGGGGGCATCGGGACCCGGTTGCGTCCGCTCACCTACTCCACCCCCAAACAGGCCCTCCCCATCGTGGAGGTGCCGATGATCGAGCGGGTGCTGGCCCACCTCCTCGACCACGGGGTCACCGGGGCGGTGCTGTCCCTCGGCTACCTCCACCAGGCCTTCGCCGACCTGTTCGAGAGCGGCCGGTTCCACACCATGGACGTCCACTTCGCGGTGGAGCCGGAGCCGCTCGACACCGCCGGCGCCATCCGCTTCGCGGCGGTCGAGGCCGGTATCGACGAGCGCTTCCTGGTGGTCAACGGTGACATCCTCACCGACCTCGACATCACCGCCATGCTCGCGTTCCACGACTCCCGGGACGGGGCCGAGGCCACCATCGCCCTCGCCCACGTCGACGACTCGTCCGCCTTCGGCCTGGTCGTCACCGACCCCACCGACGGCCGGGTCGAGCGGTTCGTGGAGAAGCCGCCCGCCGACCAGGCCGGGCCCGGCAACATCAACGCCGGCACCTACGTGTTCGAGGCGCGGGTCCTCGACCGGATCGCGGCCGACCGGCGGGTCTCGGTGGAGCGGGAGGTGTTCCCCGGCATCGCCACCGACCGGGCCCTGTTCGGGTTCCCGTCCCCCGCCTACTGGACCGACACGGGCACCCCTGTCCAGTACCTCCGGGCCCAGCTCGACCTCGTCGCCGGCCGCCGGCCCGGTCCCCCCGTCCCGGGGGCGGTCGACACGGGCGATGGCGTGTGGACCATGGGCCGGGTCACGGTCGAGGGCGACGTGCAGGGGCCGGCCGTGCTCGGCGTCGGCGCCCGGGTCGGCGTGGCCGCCACCGTCCGCAACTCGGTCGTGGGCGCGGGCGCGGTCGTCGACGAAGGGGCGCTGGTGGTCGACTCGGTCCTGCTGCCGGGCGCGTGGGTGGCCGCCTACGCCGCGGTGCGGGGATCGATCGTCGGGCCGGGGGCGGTGATCGGCGAAGGGGCGTCGGTGGTTGGGTGTTCCGTCGTGGGCGCCAGCTTCAAGGTCGACCCCGGCTCCAACATCGTCGGCGCCCGGGTGCCCGCCGGCGAGGCCATCCCGGCGGGTTGAGAGGGCGTCGGTGCGGGCCCTTGTCACCGGTGGCGCCGGGTTCATCGGCTCGACCCTCGTCGACCGGCTCCTGGCCGAGGGCCACACCGTCGACGTGATCGACGACCTGTCGAGCGGCGCCCTGGCCAACCTGGCCGAGGCTCGGTCCACCTCCGGTCACGATCTGAGCTTCCACCGCCTCGACATCCGGGAGCCGGCGGTGATCGAGCTGATGGCCCGCCGCCGGCCCGAGGTGGTGTTCCACCTGGCCGCCCAGGCCGACGTGCGGGTGTCGGTGGACCGGCCCGTGTTCGACGCCGAGGTCAACATCGTGGGGACGCTCAACGTGCTGGAGGGGGCGCGGGCGGCGGGGACGGCGAAGGTGGTCTTCGCCGCCAGTGGTGGCACCCTCTACGGAGAGCCGGACGAGCTGCCCGTGCGCGAGTCGGCGCCCCAACGCCCGCTGTCGCCCTACGGCGTGTCCAAGAAGGCGGCCGGCGACTACCTGGCTGCCTACCGGGAGCTGCACGGCATCGAGTTCACCGCCCTGGCCCTGGCCAACGTCTACGGGCCCCGCCAGGACCCCCACGGCGAGGCGGGCGTGGTGGCCATCTTCGCCGGCCGGCTGCTGGCCGGGGATCCGTGCACCATCTTCGGCACCGGCGAGCAAACCCGGGATTTCGTCTACGTCGACGACGTGGTCGACGCCTTCGCCCGGGCCGCCACCCGGGGGACGGGGCTGCTGATGAACGTCGGGACGGGCCGGGAGACCTCGGTCAACCGGCTCTACCAGACCATGGCCGACGTCGCCGGGGTGGCTACGCCGGCGCTCTACGCCCCGCCCCGGGCCGGCGAGCTGGCCCGGTCGTCGCTCGACCCGGGCCGGGCCGCCATCCACCTGGGCTGGGAACCGTGGACCTCCCTGGAGCAGGGCACCGCCGAGGTGGTGCGCTGGTTCGACGCCCGTGACGTTCTCTGAAGCGAAAACGACACCCACAGTCGTTCTCGCTTCAGGAAGCGTCGGCGCCCGCTAGCGAAAGAGATCGTCCGCCGGCGGGCGCACGATCTCTTCGCGTACCGACGCCCGCTCCCGGAACCACGAGCGGTCGACGCCCCGCACCACCGCCGCGCAGACGCCGGACGCCTTGCCCATGACCAGCTCGGCCGCCGCTGCCAGCTCGTCGGCCACCGCCACCTCGGTGGCGTGCAGCTCCCGGCCGTTGGCGTCGGTGGAGCCCCGCAGATCGATGACGGCGGCGATCCCGGCGCAGCCGATGGCCACGTCGGTCAGGCCCCGGCGCCAGGGGCGGCCGAAGGTGTCGGACACGATCACGGCCACCTCCCGCCCGGTCCGGGCCCGCAGGCCGTCGCGGATGCGGCGGGCGGAGCGGTCGGCGTCGACGGGGAGGAGGGTGGCGAAGCCGTCGGGGACGTTCGACAGGTCGACGCCGGCGTTGGCGCACACGAACCCGCCCGCCGTCTCGGTGATGACGAGATCGCCCCGCCGGCGGAGGATGCGCACCGCCTCCGCCTCCACCACCGCCGCCCGGGCCTGGCGGTCGTCATGGTCGACGGCCACCATGCGGCCCTCGGCCTTGGACACCACCTTCTGGGTGACCACGACCACGTCCCCATCCTCGAACAGCACCGACCCCGCCGCCAGCAGGTCGGCCAGCCGGTCGCCGGGACGGACCTCGGGCACGCCCTCGACGGGGATGATCTCCAGCCGGCCCACGGCCTAGGCGCCGAGCACGGCCGCGGCCAGGGCCACCGCCTCCGGCCGGCCCCGCATGACCGCCGGGGTCACGACGCAGCGCATGCCCTCCGCCTCCACCGCGTCGGCCAGCCACCCGTCGGCCTCGTCGACGACCAGCACCGACGCCACCGGCGCATAGAGGCGGGCGATGCCGACCACCGACACGTCGTGGCCGAGGTCGGCCAGCAGCCGGGCGGCGGGGCCCTTGAGGGCGGCGCCGGCGACGATCGGCGACACCGCCACGACGTCCCGCCGGCGGGCCTCGACCGCGGTCCGGATCCCCGGCACGGACAGGATCGGTGCGATCGACACGATGGGGTTGGACGGGCAGATCACGATCCGGTCGGCCTCGCGCAGCGCGGCGAGCACACCCGGGCCGGCGGAGGCGGCGTCCGCGCCCGCGAACCGCACCGCCTGCACGGGGACGTCGTGGCGTCGGCGCACGAAATAGTCCTGGAACTCGATCTCCCCCTCGCCCACCACCTCGACCCGAGTCTCCACCCGATCGTCGGACATGGGCAGCAGGCGGAGGCCCAGCCCCCAGGCGGCCGCGATCTCGGCCGTCACCACCGACAGCGGGTCGCCTTCCCGCAGGCGGCGGGTGCGGAACAGGTGGGTGGCCAGGTCGCGGTCGCCCAGCCGGAACCAGGTGAGGCCGGGGCCATAGCGGTCGAGGGCGTCCATGGCCGCCCACGACTCGCCGGCCAGGCCCCAACCGGTCTCCGGGTTCACCGCCCCGGCCAGGGTGTAGGTGACCGTGTCGAGGTCGGGGCTGACGTGCAACCCGTGGATGACGAAGTCGTCGCCGGTGTTGACGATGGCGGTGATGGCGGCCGGGTCGACGACCTCGACCATGCCCCGCAGCAGTCGCGCCGCCCCCACCCCTCCGGCCAGGGCGGTGATGCGCACCCGGCCAGGGTACCGGCGGGCCGGGGATCGGACGGCCCCGCCCACTACCCTCGGACCCCGAGTGACGGCATCGACCCACGACCGCGTCGAGCCGACCGCGGCTCCGCC
Source organism: uncultured Acidimicrobiia bacterium (assembly GCA_963801205.1). Classification (GTDB taxonomy): domain Bacteria; phylum Actinomycetota; class Acidimicrobiia; order Acidimicrobiales; family AC-14; genus JAXDMK01. The sequence continues at coordinate 248,192 of CAWDDV010000006.1, read as the reverse complement.
CGCCGAACGGGGCGGGGGACTGCGCCGGGTGCGGAAGCCGTCGAGGATGCCGAAGGGCCACCGGCTGGCGCTGGTCGCGATCGGCGTGGTCGGACTCCTTCGCGGGTTGTTCTGGGTCGGCGCCACCGAGACGTGGAGCCCGATCGACGAGGCCCACCACTACGGCTTCGTCCAGTCGATCGCCACCGGCGACGGCATCCCGACGGTGGGCAAGGACGTCATGCCCATCGAGGTCATCGAGACGGTCAAGACCTCCCCCACGCTGGCGTCACGCTCCACACCGCACGTGCCCGTGTTCGAGGACGGGTACTGGTCGGTGGCGTCGTCGCAGTACGAGGCCGTCCAGCCGCCGCTCTACTACGTCCTCCAGGTGCCGGCGTACTGGGTGTCGCGGCCGTTCGGCTTCGTGGCGTCGATCTACGGGCTGCGCATCGGCTCCGTCCTGATCTCGCTGGCCGCCGTGCCCCTGACCTGGCTCCTGGCCAGAGAGCTCTTTCCCCGCCGGCCGGCGGCGTGGCTGGCCGCCCCCGCCGTCCTGGTCGCCATCAACGGCTTCAACACCAACCTGGCCACCATCTCCAACGACGCCCTGGTGGTGCCGGTGGCCGCCCTCGCCTTCCTGGCCGCGGCCCGCTACTACCGGAACCCGGGGGTCAAGACCGCCGCCTTCACCGGTCTCGCCCTCGGTGCCGCCCTGCTGAGCAAGACCACGACCCTCGGACTGGTCGGCGTGCTCGCCCTCCCCTACCTGTGGTTGGCCGTGACCCGGCGGAAGTCGGTGGCGCAGGTCCTCGGGACGGGGCTGGTGACGGGCGCCTGCACGGCGGTGGTGCTCCTGCCGTGGGTGGCGTGGAACCTCGCCACCTACGGCTCACCCACCGCGGCCGACGCCAGCAGCGCCATCACCGGCCAGATGATGGCCCAGTCCAAGCTCAGCGCAGGCGTGCTGTGGGACCACGTCCGCCTGGCCAACATGGGCTTCTGGGACTCGGCCCTGTTCAGCCACCTCACCGGTCCCCCGTACGAGCGGGTCTTCGTGTGGACGGTGATCGTAGCGGTGGTGGTCGGGCTGGGCGCGGCCCTGGCCAGGCGGGACCGGCCGGCGGCGGGGGCCCTGGTCTGGGTCGCCACGGCCCTGCCCATCGCCTTCGTCGGCATGGAGGCCATCGTGTTCGGGCTGTTCGACGGCGTGGGCCACCCGGAGGGCCGCCACCTCTACACCGCCCTGGCGCCGGTGAGCATCCTCATCGCGGCCGCCGCCGTCGTCGCCCTCGGCCCCCGGTGGGGCGTGGTGGCCGTGGCCGGCGTCATCGCCCTCGCCTTCCTCGCCGAGCAGGCCGAGGTGCGGGACTACGTGACCTACACCTACGCCGCCGGCCGGATCCCGCCGGATCTGGCGCCCGTGGTCGACCAGCCGCTGAACGAGGGCTTCGTGTCCGTGTCCACCATCCAGGTCGAGCCCCCGTGCCCGGTGCGGGCGGTCGGCCTGGTGGTCGACGGCCCCCCGCCGGCGACCCTCCTCATCGGGGACCTCTCGACCGACCTCACCGGCACCCTGGCCGATCTCAGCCCCCGGCCCCGGCCGTCCGATCCCGAGGTGCAGGTGTACTCCCTGGCCGCGCCCCTCCCGGTGCCCTTCGACGTGGTCGCACCCGAGCCCTTCCTCGTGGGCGCCCGCCGGGACGACACCGATCCCCACCTCGCCCTGCGCAACGCTCCCGGCGACCCCGTCGCCCGCCTGTATTGCCAGGTGGAGGACTCCGAGCGGGCCCGGTTCGACCAGCAGTTCCCGCCGCTGCATCCGAGCCAGCTCGGCTACGACACCCTTCGCCTGTGGCCCCGGGCCTGGGCCGGGCTCGGCTTGGTCGGGCTGGTGGCGGCGGTGGGGAACGCCATGCGCCCCCGGGCCGGAAAGGTGGCCGACCGGTGACCGAGCCCATCCGCAAGGAGCACCGCCACGTGGAGTTCCCCGGCGCGGCATGGACCGCGTTCGACCGCTACAGCCGCTACGGCGCCATCGTCCGGGCCCTGCGGTCCACCCTCGGGACAGGCACCCTCCGGGTGCTCGACGTCGGCGACGGCGCCGGCTACCTGTCCGCCTTCGATCCCGATGTGGACGCGGTGTCGGTCGACCTCGCCCCCACCGCCGAACCCCTCCCCGGCACCGTCCGCCTGGCCGCCGACGGCACCCGCCTGCCGTTCCCCGACGCCAGCTTCGACGCCGTCGTCAGCAGCGACGCCCTCGAGCACGTCCCGCCCGACCGGCGGCCGGACTTCGTGGCCGAGCTGGCCCGGGTCAGCCGGGAGCTGGTCCTGCTGGCCGCCCCCTTCGACACGCCGGGCGTGGCCGGGGCGGAGGAGCTGGCCCGCCGGTTCGTCCTCCTCGTCACCGGCCGGCCCCAGGAGCAGCTGGAGGAGCACCGCGAGCACGGGCTGCCGGGGGTGGAGGACACCCAGGCCGCCTTCGCCGCCCTCGGCCTGCAGGTGGCGGTGGCCGGCGCCGGCAACCTCCACGACTGGCTGGCCATGATGCTGCTCAAGCACCAGCTGGTGGCCCGGCCCGCCCTGGGGCCACTCGATACTGGTTACGACATCGCCTACAACTGGCTGTTCTCGGGCCGGGACCATGTCCCGCCCTTCTACCGCCACCTGGTCGCCGCCGGCCGCACCGCCATGCCGTCGTTCGGCGCCCCCACCCCCCTGGACGAGGCCTCGGCCGACGGGATCGCCGGCCTCCTGGCCGCCTTCACCGCGGCCAACGTGGCCGAGGCCGTCCGCCAGGACACCGACACCCGGGTGGCGGCCACCGAGCGGATGCTGGCCGACGTCTCGCCCCGGCTGGCCGCCATCGAGGACGCCATGGCCCGCCTCGACGCCCGCTCGGAGGCCATCGAGTCGTCGATCGAGCGCCTCATCCGCCTCATCCGCCACCCGCTGGCCAGCGCCGCCGACAAGGTCCGCCGCAAGCCGAACCGGTGACGGATCCGGGGGTCGGGGCCCGGATTTCGTCACCGGCTGGAGAAGCGGCGGCGGACGGCCTTGGCCGAGTAGCGGCCCAGGCGCACGGCCGTCGACCGGGGGCCCTCGGAGCGGACGCTCTCCCGCAGTGCAGCCAGGAGGCGGCCGGCCTCGGTCCAGGCGCCGTGGGCCCGCCGGGAGGCGGCTACGACCGGCCCGTCGGGGACCGAGCCGTTGTTGGTGGCGGGGCCCGGGTCGTCCCCGTAGGGCTCCAGCTCGAAGGGGTGGGGCGGCTCGGTGTGGGCCACCGGCACCCATCCCGACCCCGACGCGCGGTCCCGCAGCTCCACCGTCTCCAGGATCTCCCGGTACCGGTGGGCCTGGAGGTGGGGCGACCACTGCAGGAGGGCCTCCCGGCGGGCGTGGCGGCCGATGGCGCTCCGGATGTCGTCGTCGCCGAGCAGCCGGTCGATTGCCTCCACCCACTCCTCCGGGGTCGACGCCAGCCAGCCGGTGACCCCGAGCACGATCGACTCCCGGAACGGCTGGGTGGGGCTAGCCACGGTGGCCGTCTCCACCAGGGCCGCCTCCAGCCACTTGATGGCGCTCTTGGACTCGTTGAAGCGGCTGCCGGGGGCGAGGGGCGCCAGGTTGACGTCGATCTGGCGCAGCAGCCCGGGCAGGTCCCGCCAGGGCAGGAACGGGATACGCACGACCCGGTCGGCGAACGGGTCGAGGGCCGACGACGGCGCCACCAGCCCGGCCAGCCACAGCTCCACGCCCGGGTGGCGGGTGAGGATCTCGACGATGGCCGGCTCGACGTGGGCCCAGTCGAGGTCGTGGGTGTTGGTCCCGCTCACGTACCCGACGCGGAGCGGCGCCGATTGGCGAACCTGCCGCAGGGCCTCGTCGGACGCGGCCCCGAGCACCACGCCGACGCCGTTGGGGTACCGCCAGGCGGGCAGGCCGGTGACCTCGGTGGCGTGCCGGCACAGCGCCGGCGTCGTGCCGACAAAGGCGTCGCAGGCCTCCATCGTGGTCCGGTAGCGGCGGACGCCCTCCATCCACAGCTCCGCCTCCGCCCGCGGCAGGATCTCGAGGGCGGGGATCTCGGCGGCCACGTCGGGGTCGAAGATGAGGTCGTCGACGTCGAAGACCACGGGGACGCCCCGGTCCCGCACCGCCTCGATCACGGCCAGGACCTCGACCGTGGCCGGCACCCGGTAGACGACCACCGCGTCGGCCTCGGCCGCCAATCGGGGCACGTCGGGGTGGCGGTAGTGGCGGACGTCGCTGTCGATCCCGACCAGGGCCAGCGCCTCCGCCGGCAGCCGGGCCCGGTAGCGCAGCGGCGCCCCGTCGATCCCGACCACGAACAGCACCCGCCGCACGGCCCGCCTCGGGGACGGGTCGATGGCGGGTGACCCGGTCAGGAGCAGCTCGATGTACACCCGCTCCAGGCCCTCGACCTGGCCCTCGAGGGACCGGACGGGGAGGGGCGGCTGGCAGCCGGCCCGCAGGCGGTCGAGCAGGTCGGGGGCGCTGACCAGCGAGCGGAGGGCGGCGGCCAGGGCATGGGCGTCGCCGGCCGGCACCACCAGACCGTTGCGGCCGTGGTCGACGACCTCCTCCGGCCCGAGGGTGTCGGTGCAGACCACGGGGATGCCGCGGGTGAGGGCCTCCCGGGTGACCAGGGAGTAGGTCTCCCGCATGAGGGACGGGACCACGACCACGTCGGTGTCGGCGTAGACCGACTCCAGGTCGGCGGGGTCGAACGGGGGACGGACATCGACCGGCACCCCGTCGCCGGCGGCCGGCGCCGCCACCTGGTCTGCCCGGGCCGGACCGTCCCACCCGTAGGCAGTCAGCCGCCAGCCGGGGACCGACGACATCCGCCGGGCGGCGTCGAACAACACCTGCCCGCCCTTCATGAGGTTGTTCCCGCCGGTGAACAGGAACCGCACCGTTTCCGAGGGCGTGGGATCGGCGGCCGCCGGCGCGCCCTCGGGCATGCCGTTCTCGTCGACCGCCAGCTTGGCCGGGTCGACCCCGTTGGCGGCCAGCACCCGGGCCGCGCTGGCCGACGGGGCCAGGATACGGTCGGCCCCGGCCAGCATCGCCGTCAGGCGCCGGTTGCGGGCCTCCAGCCAGTCCCGGTCGAACTGGCACGGGCACGCGCCCGCCGCCACCACCAGCGAGCACGGCCGCATGGTGCGGTCAACAAGGAACTGGCGGGGGCAGCACCACCAGAAGTCGTGCATGGTGACCACGACCTTGGCCCCGGCCGCCGCCGCCGCCGGCACCAGCGTCCCGCCCAGCGATTGCAAGGCGTGGAGGTGGACGACGTCCGGCCGCACCTCGGCCAGCCACGACGCGAAGTGGGCGCCGACGTCGGGGTTGTCGAAGTTGCGCTCGTCCCCCCACCCGATCCACTGCCCGCTGGCCACCCACCGCACCGTCAGGCCCGTCTCGTCGACGTCGTCCCAGCTCTCCAGGGGCGGACGGTCGCCGAGCCACCCGGCGTAGACCCGCACATCGTGGCCCCGCGCTCGCAAAGCCCGGGCCAGGCGCTGGGGCTGGAGGGTCCCGCCGCTGACGAAGTTCGGCGGGAAGTGGGCCGACACGACGACGATCCGCATCCGCCGCCGACCCTACCGCCGATGCCCCCGACCGCCGAGGTGGGGGCGGTATCCTGGACCGGCGCCCGATGACGCCTCCCGGGAGGGTTCAGGTTTCTTGGTGGTCGAAGACGACGTCGTGGCCACCGCCGACGGCGACCGGCGCCGCCGACCGGCCCGGCCCCCCCTCCTGCCCGCCACCGTCGCCAGCGTCGGCGAGATGTGGCAGTCGCGGGACCTGCTGGCCAACCTGACCCTGCGGGAGCTGCGGGGCAAGTACAAGCGCTCGCTCCTCGGCTGGGCGTGGTCGATGGTGAACCCGCTGGCCACCATGGCCATCTTCGCCGTCGTCTTCGGCCTCTTCCTCAAGATCGACGTCCCACCCGGCGACCCCAGCGGGCTCGACGTGTTCGCCCTCTTCCTCCTCTGCGGGATCCTGCCGTGGAACCTGCTGGCCAACGGGATGACCGGCGCCATGGGCACCATGCTGGCCAACTCCAACCTCATCAAGAAGGTGTACTTCCCCCGCCAGGTCCTCATCGCGGCCAACGTCGCCTCGTGGGTCGTCGCCTTCCTCATCGAGCTGGGCGTGCTGGCCGTCGTCCTCCTGGTGGCCGGCAACTTCGTGCTCCCGTGGCTGTTGCCGGTGGTGGCCCTGGTGGTCGTTCAGGCCGTCTTCGTGCTCGGGATCGGGCTCACCCTGGGCGTGCTCAACGTCTACTTCCGCGACGTCCAGCACTTCACCGCCATCCTCCTCCAGCTCTGGTTCTACGCCACGCCGGTGGTGTACCCGGTGTCGCTCGTCCCCGAGACGGCCACCCTCCTGGGCGCCGAGATCCCGGTACGGGCCCTCTACAACCTGAACCCCATGGTCCACTTCGTCGAGGTCTACCGCGACCTCCTCTACGACGTGCGGGCGCCCGCCGCCACAGACCTCGCCTACCTGCTCGCGGTCTCCCTCGCCGCCCTGGCCATCGGCCTGGTCGTCTTCGCCCGCCTCGAGCCCAAATTGGCGGAAGAGCTGTGAGCCTCGCCTTCGCAAGCAGAGCTTGCTCGGCGAACCGTGGGAGACTCCGGCCGCCCGGCGAAGCCGGGCGACCTCCGCACTGAAGGCTTGTCGCCGGCAGCCGAGGGGGGCCGCCTGAGGCGGCGAGTGCGGCCGCCGGCATTCCGCCGTGGGAACGGGTCGTCGTGACCGAAGCCGCCGTGAGTGACACCCCGGCGGTCGTCGTCGACCACGTCACCAAGCACTTCCGGCTCTACCACGAGCGCAACCAGCACCTGAAGAGCACGCTCCTCCGCGGCCGGCGGGCGGAGTACGAGGAGTTCTACGCCCTGCGCGACGTGGCCCTCGACCGTCCCCGAAGGGACCACCTTCGGCCTCATCGGCGAGAACGGGTCGGGCAAGAGCACGCTCCTGAAGTGCATGGCCCGCATCCTCCGTCCGGACGAGGGCCACATCGACGTCAAGGGCAAGGTCTCCGCCCTGCTCGAGCTGGGCGCCGGCTTCCACCCCGAGCTGTCGGGACGGGAGAACGTCCACCTCAACGGCTCGATCCTCGGGCTGGGCAAGAAGCAGATCGCGGCCAAGTTCGACGAGATCGTCGAGTTCGCCGGCCTCGAGCGGTTCATCGACACGCCGGTGAAGAACTACTCGTCGGGGATGTACGTCCGCCTGGGGTTCTCGGTGGCCATCAACGTCGATCCCGACGTGCTCCTGGTCGACGAGGTGCTGGCCGTCGGGGACGAGAGCTTCCAGCGCAAGTGCAACGAGAAGTTCGCCGAGCTCAAGGCGGCCAAGAAGACGGTGGTCGTGGTCTCCCACGGCCTCTCGGGCATCCGCAGCCTGTGCGACCAGGTGGCGTGGCTGAAGGGCGGCGTCCTCCACGCGGTCGGCCCTGCGGGCGACGTGGTCGACCAGTACATCGACGAGGTCCACCCCGACCGCCAGCAGGTGGCGGGCGCGGGCACCCGGTGGGGATCGGGCGAGGCCCGGGTCGACCGCATCGAACTGATCGACGGCAACGGCGCCCCCGCGGGCAAGGTCCGCACCGGCGACCGGGTGACGTTCCGATTCCACTACGTGATGACCGAGCCCATCCCCCGGCCCGTGTTCGGGATGGCCATCCACACCCTCGACGGCCAGCACGTCACCGGGCCGAACACCCGGGAGGCGGGCTGCGTGCCCGAGCGGCTGGAGGGGGAGGGCCACGTCGACCTGGTGGTGCCCGTCCTCATGCTCCTGCCCGGCACCTACGACGTGTCCACCGCCATCACCGACTACGCCACCCTGCACCAGTTCGACTTCCGCCACCGCACCTTCCGCTTCGACGTGGAGGCGGGCCAGCCCAAGGAGTCCTACGGCGGGGTCGTGTCCCTCGGCGGGCTGTGGCAAATTCATTCGGTGGACGGGGCGCCGTGACCGACGACCAGCTCCTGCCCGAGATGGTGTCGGTGGTGATCCTTCACGAGGGCGCCATGGCCGACACCGTGGCTGGGCTGCAGGCGGTGGCCGACCTCGACTTCCCCGCCGACCGGGTGGAGATCGTCCTCGTCGACCCGGGCACGCTCCGAGGTGACCAGAAGCGGCTCCGAGCAGTGGCCCCGTCCGCCATCGTCGTGTCCCTGACGGCCGACCCCGGGCGGGCGGAGGCCTTCAACCGGGCCGCCACGGCCTGCACCGGCACCACCATCGCCTTCCTGGGGGCGGGCCACGTCCCCGACCGCCACTGGCTGCAGGCGGCGATCGAGATCCTCGACCGCGACCGGTCGGTCGCCTGCGTCGCCACCCGGGTGGACCGGGCCGACGCCGCCAGCGGAGACGACGCCTGGCCCCCCGCCGTCTCGTTCCTCGGGCACCCCGTACCGGGTGAGCGAGTCACCGGGCAGACCGTGCAGGACGTCCTCTACGCCCCGGTCGAGGCCATGGTGATCCGGGCCGACGTGTTCCACGACGTCGGCGGCTTCGACGCCCGCTACGAGCGGGGCCTGGAGGACGTCGACCTCGGCTGGCGGCTGTGGCTGCTCGGCCACCGGGTGGTCGCCGCCCCCGACGTGTCGGTCGCCGGCCCCCGCGTCGAGCCCTCGGCGCCCTCGGCGCCCTCGGCGCGGGAGCAGTTCCTGCGGGAGCGCAACGCCCTGTTCACCCTCTACAAGAACTACGACGACGCCAGCCTGGCCGCGGCCCTACCGGCCGCCCTCGCCCTGGGCATCCGCCGGGGGGTCGCCCTCGGCGGCGACACCCCCGTGCCTACCAGCTCGGTGCCCACAGACACGACGGCGTCGCCCCAGCTGGTGGCCTCGGCCCACGCCATCGACGCCTTCCTGGCCGCCCTGCCCGAGCTGGCGCCCGTCCGCCAGGCCATCCAGCACAGCCGCCGGCGCACCGACCAGGAGATCTTCCGCGTCCTCCGTACCCCCTTCGGGGCCGACGTCGATGACGAGGGCTACCGGGACGCCTTCGCCGACGCGGTCGAGTCGATGGGCGTGCGGGAGCGCTTCGGGAGCCGCCGTCGCATCGTGGTCGCCACCTGCGACACCCTCACCCCGGCCATGGCCGGCCCCGCCATCCGGGCCTGGCAGATCGCGTCCGCCCTGTCCCTCGAGCACGACGTGCGGCTGGTCACCACCTCGACCGCCACCGTGTCCCACCCCCGCTTCGAGGTCCGCTCGGTCCAGGACCGCGACCTGCGGGAGCTGGAGGAATGGTGCGACGTCCTGCTCTTCCAGGGTTGGTTCCTCACCGGGCGGCCGTTCCTCCTGAACTCCACCAAGGTGGTGGTGGCCGACATCTACGACCCCCTCCACCTGGAGCAGCTGGAGCAGGCCCGGGACGAGGGTGAGAAGCGGCGCAAGCAGCTGGTGGCGGAGGCGGTCGGGGTCCTCAACGAGCAGCTCATCCGGGGGGACTTCTTCCTCTGCGCCAGCGAGAAGCAGCGGGACTTCTGGCTGGGCCAGCTGGCGGCCCTCGGCCGGGTCAACCCGCTGACCTACGACGAGGACGGCACCCTGCGGTCGCTGATCTCGGTGGTGCCCTTCGGGATCTCCGACGCCCCGCCGGTGCACACCCGGCCCGCCATCAAGGGCGTCCTCCCCGGCATCGGCCTCGACGACAAGGTCATCCTCTGGGGCGGGGGCATCTACAACTGGTTCGACCCCCTGACCCTGCTGCGGGCGGTCGACCGCCTGCGCCGGCGGGTGCCCAACGTCCGCCTCTACTTCATGGGCCTCAAGCACCCCAACCCCGACATCCCCGAGATGCGGATGGCGGTGGCTGCCCGGTCCCTGTCCGACCAGCTCGGCCTCACCGGCACCCACGTCTTCTTCAACGAGGGATGGGTGGAGTACGAGGACCGCCAGAACTACCTGCTGGAATCCGACATCGGGGTCAGCACCCACATCGACCACCTCGAGACGGCGATGTCGTTCCGCACCCGCATCCTCGACTACCTGTGGGCGTCGCTGCCTGTGGTCTGCACCGCGGGCGACTCGCTGGCCGACCTGGTGGAGTCCGCCGGCCTCGGCCTGACGGTGCCGTCGGGCGACGTCGAGGCGCTGGAGGCGGCGCTGTTCCGGATCCTCGACGACGAGGGCTTCCGCAAGGGCTGCGTCGAGAACGTGGCCCAGGTCGTGCCCGGACTGGTGTGGGCGGAGGGCCTGCGGCCGCTGGTCGAGTTCTGCCGGGCCCCCGGCGGGCGCCCGACCTCCTCGACCACGACTCCGACCACCACCTGCGCCGCGACCTCGCCCCCGGCCGCACCGGCCTGGCCGGCTGGCGCCACGACCTGCGGTCCGGCATCGAGTACCTGCAGTGGGGCGGTCCCCGACTGGTGGCGAGGAAGGCCCTGGGCCGGGTCCGCCGGCTGCTGTCCTGAGCCGGCGTCCGCGGCTGCGGCCGATCCAGGGCCTGCGGCGGGCGGCCGCGCCGGCGGTGGTCCTACTGGCGGCGGCCGTGGTGCTGGCCGGGTGGGTGTTCACCAACCCGGTGGCGGGCTCCCCCGACGAGCTCAACCACGTGCTCCGGGCCCAGGCGGTCGGACGGGGCGACTTCTCGGGCCGGCCCAACCCGGAGCTGGCCGACACCGCCATCGGCACGGAGCTGGCCAAGGCGTGCTGCGCTCCTGACAACCCCGCCCGCCTGCGGTGGGTGCAGCGGGGTGCCCGCCTGGTCGACGTCCCCGCTGCCCTCGACTTCGGGACGTGCTTCGACCTGCCTGCGGGGTTCGTCGCCGACTGCGTCGAGAGCGAGGCGTCGCCGGGGGTGGCGGTGGCGTCGCCCGTGGTGGCGGCGGAGCGGCTGACGACCATGGGGACGCTGGAGCCCGTCCCCTACGTTCTCCCGGGACTGGCCACCCGTCTGGCCGACGACCCCGTCGCCGCCGTCCGATGGGCCCGGGCGGCCAACGCCCTGGTCACGCTGGCCTTGTTGGCCCTGGCCGCCTGGGCGCTGTGGTCACCCGCCGGCTCGGGCCTGGCGTGGGTCGGACTCCTGGCCGCGGTCAGCCCGATGGTGCTCTTCGTGGGCGCGTCGCCCGCGCCCAGCGCGGTCGAGGTGGCGGGCGGGGTCTGCTTCGCCGCCGCCCTGGTGCGTCTGGCCCGGGCGCCGGAACAGCCCGCCGGCCCGGGCGTGTGGCTGGCCCTGGCCGTCGGGGGGGTGGCCCTCGCCACCAGCCGCTCGCTGGGCCCGGTGTGGATCGTGTTGGACGTGGTGGCGGTGGCGGCGCTCGTCGGCCCCCGCCGCCTGTGGGCGACGCTCCGGGGCGGCGGGCCGTGGGCCGCGGCGGCGCTGGTCGCGGTGGTGGCCGGCGGCCTGGCCACGGCCGGGTGGGAGCTCACCCACCAGCCGGGCGTCCCCATCGACGTCGGGTTCTTCTTCGACCAGCTCGGACCGTCGACGGGCGACCTGGCCCGGGTGCAGCGGGAGCTGGTCGGCGTCTTCGGCGCGATCGACGTGGCCCTGCCCGCCGCCGCCCGCTGGGCGTGGACCGGGCTGGTCCTGGGGGTGCTGGGGGCGGCGGCGGCCGTCGGCACCTGGCGGCAGCGGATGGTCGTCGCCGCGGTCGTCGTCGCCGGCGTGGCCGTCACCCTCGTCGTCTCCTCCGCCCTCCTGCGCCAGAACGGCTTTCAGGTCCAGGGACGCCACGTCCTGGCCTTCGCCGTCCTCGCCCCCCTCGTGGCCGGGGAGATCGTGTTCGCCCGTCGCGACCGGCTGCGGTGGCGACGCCCGGCGGTGGTCGTGACGGTGGTGGCGGCGGTGGTGGCGGCGCTGCACCTGGTTGCCCTGCGCACCAACATCCGCCACTACGCCACCACCCCCGACCACGTCGGCTCGCTCCTCCCCGGTCCGTGGTGGGCGTGGGGCGTGGCCGCCGGCGTCATCGCGGCCGCGGTGGCGGCGGTGGCCGAGGTCCGCTCCCAGGCACGGCGCGCCCATGATGGTGTGGTGGAGACACCATGAGCGACGGGCCCGACCCGGGCGGGGCACCTCCCGCGGGGGCCACGGCGGGCGTTCCCGGCTGGTACCCCGACCCCTACTCGTCCACCCTCCTGCGATGGTGGACGGGCGACGCGTGGACGTTTTCCACGACCCCCGTTGCCCCCGGGTCCGAACCCGAGGCCACCGTCGAGGCCCCCCCGCCGCCGCCCTCGACGGCGCCAATGTCCTCGAGGACGCCATCGACGTCGCCACCGCCCCGTTCGGCTACCCCCAAGCGCCCGGTGGGCGTGATCGTGCTGATCGCGTGCCTCGGCCTCGGCCTGGTCGCCGGGCTCCTGGGCGTCGCCGTCCTCCGCGGCCCCGACCGGGACGAGGCGACCACCCGCCCGACGTCGCCCGACTCGTCGGTCGGGTCCGGCCCCGCTCCCACCACGCCCCGCCTGCGGCCGCCCACCACCCTCGCCGACGAGGATGCCGACGCCCTGCTCTCGCTGGTGGTCGTCCCGGACGACGTGGCGACGTCGTTCACGATCGGCGTCCTCCCCGGCGGCGACGGCCTCACCCAGCCCACCCTCGACCTCTGCAACGGGACCTATCCCAGCGAGTCCCGCCGCCAGGCCCGCCTGCAGGACGTCGTCGTCGACGACCAGACGGTGGTCACGTTCAGCACCGAGGCGGTCCTCTACGCCGACCCGGCGGGCGCGGCCCAGGCCCTGGCCGAGGTGCAGGAGGTGGTCGCCGCCTGCCCCCCAACCCCGGTCCCCAGCCCGAGCGGCGGCCCGACCCTCGTCACCACCTTCGGCCCCCCACCCGACGGCGACTGGCCCCAGGCGGACGGGGTGACCCGGGTCGCCTTCGACCTCACCACCACCGACGAATCCGGGCAGACGAACCACTCCTACGCCGTCTACCTGAAGCGGGGGCGTGCGCTCCTGGGCGTCTACTTCCCCGACGTCGACCAGCCGCCGACCGCGGTCGCGGGCCAGACCACCATCCCCGGGATCGTGGGCGTGTTCGCCGACCGGTTGGCCGCCCTGCCGGAGTCGGTGGTCGGATCGTAGGGAGGCGTGCCCTCCGTCCAGGTGGGAACACTCTCTCCATGGCGTCCTACTCGGTCAATCCACGGGCGGTGGCGAAGGCGCGCCAGCTCATCGACAACCGCCAGTACGTGCTGCGCAGCACGTGGGGGGATGTCCAGCCCACGGCCGAGGACGAGAACGCCTACCTGGCCAAGCACCCGTGGGAGGAGTACGCCGAGTGGTACCTCGGGCTCACCGTGGGGGCCAACGAGGAGACGAAGGCCCGCCACGCCTTCGTCTACGGCGACCTCCGCCGGCTCCACCGCAGCGGCCTGATCGCCTGCGTGTACCGGGCCGCGGAGTGGAACCACAAGGAGGTCGAGCTGGCCGCCCACGACCTCCTCCAGTACCTCGACAGCCGCCGCAGCCGCGGCTGACCCGAACCCAGCCACCGCTTCAAGAGCTTCTCGGTAGCTGCGGGTGCGGATTCCGCCACGAGCGCTACCGAGAACTCGGGTCCGGGCCGACCGACGAGGCTCACCTATGATCAAGGCCCCCCGCGTCCGCCGCCCGAACGCCCCGGAGCCGTCCCGCGTCTCTCCCCGCCAACCGTGCCGACACCCCCAGCCGGCTCCGGCAGTTGGCCCGGGCGTCGGAGGGCACGGTGGCCATCGCCGCCGGACTGGTCGTCCTCGGGCTCACTGCCTACGGGTTCCTGGTCATCGCCGCCCGGGCACTGGGCCCGAGGCCTATGCCCCCCTGTCCGCCCTGTGGGCGATCGTGTTCCTGGTCGGACCGGGGTGCTTCATCCCCATCGAGCAGGAGCTGGCCCGCAGCCTGGCCGCCCGCCGGGCGGCGGGCATCGGTGGCGGACCGGTCATCCGGCGAGCAGCGACCCTCGGCGGGGGCGCGCTCTTTCTCCTCACGGTGCTGTGCGCGGTCGTCGGCATCGTCCTCCTCGACCGGCTCTTCGACGGTGAGGCGCTGCTCGTCGTCGGCCTCCTGCTGTCGTTGGCCGGCTACTACGCCGAGCACCTGGCCCGGGGGGTCCTGGCCGGCTACGGCCGGTTCCGGCCCTACGGCATCGCCCTGGCCACCGAGGGGACGTTCCGCCTGGTCGGGTGCGCCGTCCTGGCCGTCCTCGGGGTGGCCACCGCCGGCCCCTACGGCGTCGTGCTGGGGGCGGCGCCCCTCGTCGCCACGGCCATCGCCCTCCGGGGCCAGCGCGACCTGGCGCCACCCGGCCCGGAGGCCGACCGGCGGGAGCTCACGGTGGCCCTGGGCTGGCTGCTGGCCGGATCGGTGCTGGCCCAGGCCCTGGCCAACGCCGGCCCGGTGGCGGTCAAGCTGCTGGCCGACGACAGCGAGCGGGCGGTGGCGGGACGCTTCCTGGCCGCCCTCATCGTGGCCCGGGTGCCGCTGTTCCTGTTCACTGCCGTCCTCGCCCCCGCCCTCCCCCGCCTGGCCCGGATGGCGGCGGCCGGCGACCGGCGGGGCTTCGACGCCGGCCTCTGGCGCCTGCTGGCCCTGGTGACGGCCCTCAGCGGGGCCGGCATCGTGGGCGCCCTGGTGGCCGGCCCGACGGTCGTGCGGGTCCTGTTCGGCTCCGACTTCGAGCTTCCCGGCCCACGACCTGGCCACCCTGGCGGTGGCGTGCGCCGCCTACCTGTTCGCCATGACCCTGGCCCAGGCCCTCATCGCGGTGGCCGGCCACGGCCGGGTGGCGGTCGCCTGGCTGGCCGGGGTGGCGTCGTTCGGGATCGTGACCGCCCTCGGATCGGACCTGCTCACCCGGGTCGAGCTGGGCATGGTGGCGGGCGGGGTCGTGTCGGCCATCACCATGGCCGCCTCCTCGTCCCCCTCCTCCATCACCGCGTCGGGCCGGCTCCGTCCGCCGGCGACCTCCTCACCACGCCGCCCCCGGGGATGACCCCGTGAGGAGCGTCGACGCGATCACGATCGACGTCGTCGTCCCCGCCTGGGGCGACGACCCCTGGTTGGAGCGGTCGGTGGGCTCCATCCTCGCCTCCACCGGTGTCGACGCCAGCGCCATCGTCGTCGACAACGGCGGCGATCCCGCCACCATCGACCGCCTGGCCGACCGGCCCCGCGTCACCGTCGTGCGTCCCGGGACCAACCTCGGCTTCGCCGGCGGCTGCAACGCGGGCGCGGCCGCCCGGCCGACCCGACAGCGACTTCATCGCCTTCCTCAACCAGGACGCCATCCTCCAGCCCGGTGCCCTCGCCGCCCTGGTCGAGGTGGCGGCCCGGCCCGAGGTGGGAATCGCCTCGGCCAGCATCCGCCTGGCCGACGATCCCGACCTCCTGAACTCGGCCGGCAACCCGGTCCACTTCCTCGGGTTCTGCTGGTCGGGCGCCTTCGGCGAGCCGGCCGCGAACTACCCGGTCGAGGCCGAGGTCCTCTCCGCCGCGGGCACGGCCATGGCCCTGCGCCGGCCCTGTGGGACGACCTCGGCGGCTTCACCGAGGAGTACTTCGCCTACCACGAGGACACAGAACTGAGCATGCGCTGCTGGCAGCGGGGCCTGCGGGTGCTCTACGTCCCCGCCGCCGTCGTGACCCACCGCTACCACTTCTCCCGCAACCCGGCCAAGTGGTACCTGCTCGAGCGCAACCGGCTCATCTTCGTCCTCACCACCTACGAGCGGCGCACGCTCCTGCTCCTGCTCCCGGCCGCCCTCAGCGTGGAGGTCGGGATGCTGCTGGTGGCGGTGCGGGCCGGGTGGCTGCGGCCCAAGCTCCGGGGCTGGATGTGGATCGTCCGCAACCGGCGGTGGATCGGCGAGCGCCGGCGCCGCCTCCAGTCGGAGCGGGTGGTGGGCGACCGGGCCCTCGCCCCCCGCCTCTCGACCCGGTTCGACGCGGCCAACATGGGCATCGTGCCCGGCTGGACCCGGCCCCTCGACGCCGGGCTCTCGGCGTACTGGTGGCTGGCCCGGAGGATGCTCCGCCGGCGGCGCCCGCTGGCCTAGGCTCTCGGTGCCTTGAGTTCCCGCGGCCACCTGCTCGTCCTGCTGGTGACGCTTTCGAGCGTCCTCTTCATCGTCCGGCTCCTCCGTCGCCACCACCTGCCGGCGCGCTACGCGCTGCTGTGGATGTCGGTCGGGGCCGTGCTCGTGTTCCTGGCCGCCTTCCCCGGGGTCCTCGACACGGTCTCCGACTGGATGGGCATCACCTACGGCCCCACCACCTTCTTCCTGGGGGCCATCACCCTCCTGCTGCTGGTGGTCGTCCACTTCTCGTGGGAGCTGTCCCGGTTGGAGGAACGCACCCGGCTGCTGGCCGAGGAGCTGGCCCTCCTGCGGGCGGAGGGACCCGATGGACCCGTCGCATCCCCTGGCGAGAGGGACGGCGAGATCGCCCGATGGTGAGCCGAGCACGGGGCGCACCGCCCCGTCCCCGGCGGAGGAGAGTCCTCACCGTGGCCCTGGCGGTCCTGGCCGCCCTCCCCGCCAGCGCGTCCGTGTCCGCCCGCCAGGTCGAGCCGACGCCCCATGGGGAGTCCGAGTCGGCCGAGGCGGGGCCCAGGCCGCGGCCCAGACGCCGGCCGAGATCCCCGTCCCCACCGGGTCGTTCGTCACCTACCGGGTCTTCGCCACCCAGTACAACTCCCACGACCCGGCCAGCGTCGAGGTGGCCGTCCCCGACAAGTGCGCCAAGTTCGCCGCCCTCAAGAACACCGGCGCCCTGAGCAGCCAGGGCTGCCCCGCCGGCTACAGCACCGCCCTCGACTACCGGGTCATCGTCACCTTGGCCAACGGTCGCAGCGAGGTCATCCCGGTCAAGGACGTCGGGCCGTGGAACGTCGACGACAACTACTGGGACCCGAGCGCGGCCGGCTCGCCCCGGCCCCGCCGGCTGTTCGGCGACCTGCCCACCGGCAAACCGGAGGCCACCGCCGCCTTCACCGAGAGCTACAACGTCCAGGCCAACTGCAAGGACCTCGACCAGCAACCCACCACCAAAACGGCCGGTGTCGACCAGTTCGGGCGGTGCGTGCTCAACCCGGCCGGCATCGACCTGTCGCGGGAGGCGGCCAAGAAGCTCGGCCTGGGCCCCAACGACAACGCCTTCGTCAACGTCACCTTCCTGTGGGAGCCGGTGACCCCAGGCACCAAGCCCGCCCTGGCCCGGAGCAGCACCCGCTTCCTGCGCCAGACCCGCACCAGCGGCCCGGCCGACTTCAGCTACCTCTACGGTGAACCGTCCGACATCCCCCTGGTGGGCGACTGGGACGGCAACGGCACCGACACCCCGGGGGTCTTCCGGGGGGGCACGTTCTACCTCCGCAACTCCAACAGCTCGGGGGTGGCCGACATCGCCTTCGGCTACGGGGACCCGGGCGACTATCCCGTGGTGGGGGACTGGAACGGCGACGGGGTCGACACCATCGGGATCTTTCGGGCCGGGAACTGGTACTTCCGCAACGCCAACTCCACCGGGGTGGCCGATGCGGTGTGGCCCTTCGGCGACTTCGGCGACACGCCCGTGGTGGGCGACTGGAACGGCAACGGCACCGACACCTTCGGGGTGGTGCGGCGGGGGGTCTGGTACATCGCCGACTACTTCGACGCCGGCCGGGCCGAGCAGGTCTTCAGCTACGGCAACCCGGGCGACACCCCCGTCGTGGGCGACTGGGACGACGACGGCGCGTCCACCGCCGGCGTCTTCCGCGACGGCCAGTGGTTCACCACCAACACCCTCGGCAGCAGCACCGCCGACAACAACTTCCACTTCGGCGACCCGGCCGACCGCCTCGTCCCCTGGAGCTAGGCCGAGGCGGGTCGGGCGTACACTCCGGGGTCGTGACGGCTGCGGGCAACGAATCGCTCCTCGTCATCATCCCCGCCCTCAACGAGGAAGCCGCCTTGGGCGGCGTCATCTCGGAGCTGCGGGCGTGGTCGCCCGACGTCCACATCCTTGTCGTCGACGACGGCTCCACTGACTCGACCACCGCCGTGGCCCGGGCCGCGGGCGTGGCCGTCGCCACCCTCGCCTTCAACCTGGGCGTCGGCGGTGCCCTCCAGACCGGGTTCCGCTACGCGGTACGCCACGGCTTCACCCGGGCCATCCAGTTCGACGGCGACGGCCAACACGAGGCGTCCGAGATCCCCGCCCTCCTGGCCGGCCTCGACGAGGGCGCCGACCTGGTCATCGGCAGCCGCTTCGCGGCGGGGTCGGGCGCGGGCGACTCCGGCGAGGGCTCCTACTCGGTCGGGCGGGTGCGGGGCGGGGCCATGCGGGGCCTCCAGTTGGCGGTCCGCATCCTCGGCGGCCGCCCCCTGACCGACGCCTCGTCCGGGTTCCGGGCCTTCTCCGCCCCCCTGCTCGACTTCTTCGCCGAGCGCTACCCCAACGAGTTCCTGGGCGACACCGCCGAGGCCCTCCTGCTGGCTTGCCGGGCCGGCTTCGAGGTGGTCGAGGTGCCGGTGCGGATGCGTCCCCGGGCCGGAGGCACCCCGTCCAACGGTCGGGTCAAGCTGGCGTACCACTACGTGCGGGTCCTGGTGAGCATGATCGGGACCTCTCCTTTGCGGCGGACCACGGTGAGCAGCCCGCTCCCCGACTCCGGACCGAGGTGACCGGCCGGCGGGTACGGGTCGTGGTGGTCAACTACAACGGCGGGGACACCACCCGGGCGTGCCTAGAGAGCGTCCTCGCCTGCGACTGGCCGCACGACGACCTCGACCTGGTCCTCGTCGACAACGCCTCCCACGACGGGGTAGTGGCCGCGGTCAAGGCGGGGATGCCGCGGGTGCGGGTGATCGAGGCGGGCTCGAACCGGGGCTTCGCTGGTGGCTGCAACCTTGCCCTCCACGACCTGTCCGAGGTCGACTACGTCGCCCTCCTCAACAACGACGCCACCGTCGAGCCCGGGTGGCTGCAGCCGTTGGTGGCGGCTGTCGACAGCGACCCCGCCATCGGCGCCGCCTGCCCCAAGATCCTCTTCACCGGGTCGTACATCGACGTCCTCCTCGAGTCGTCCACCGAAGTCCGGGGACTCGGCGACCGTCGGCCCCTCGGGGTACGCCTCAGTGGGGCCCGCCTCGACGGGACGGACGCGTCAGGCCGGATCCAGATGGTCGACGGGTTCTGGGGGTTGGAGCACGGCCACAACGGCGAGGCCGTCTTCCAGTGGAGCAACGGGGCCGCCCACCTGCGGGTGCCGGCCCGCCCCGACGGCAGCCTGCCCCGGGTCGAGCTGCGGCTGGCGGCCAGCAACCACCGCACCGTCGTCGTGCGGTCCGACCCCGAGGAGGTCGAACTGGCGGTGACGCCGACCGCGGCGTGGTACGAGGTGCCCGTCGCCGGGCCCCCGTTCCCGGTGCTCAACAATGCCGGAAACCTGCTGCTCGCCGACGGCTCCGGCGCCGACCGTGGGTACCAGCAGCGCGACGGCGGTCAGTTCGACCAGCCCGGGGAGGTGTTCGCCTGGTGCGGTGCGGCGGTGCTGCTGTCGAAGCGATACCTGCGAACGGTCGGGCTCTTCGACGAGCGCTTCTTCCTCTACTACGAGGACACCGACCTCTCCTGGCGGGGCCGGTCCCAGGGCTGGCGGTACGTGTACGTCCCCGACTCGGTGGTCCACCACGTGCACTCGGCATCGTCGGTGGAGGGGTCCCGGCTGTTCGCCCACTACGTCGAGCGCAACCGGCTGCTCATGCTCACCCGCAACGCGCCCCTGGCCCTGGCCGGCAAGGAGGCCGGCCGCCACCTGCTGATCACCGGCTCGTATGCCCGCCGCGACATCATCAGCCCCCTGGTCCAGCTCCGCCGGCCGACGCTGGAGACCGTCCGCCGCCGGCTGCAATCCCTCGGCGCCTATGTCCGCCTGCTACCCCGGGCCCTCAACGACCGCCGCTCCCTCCGCCGCCGCCGCACCGTCGACGACCACCAACTCCTCGAGGAGTGGGCCGGCCGCCGCTGAGCCAGCGCGAACTCAGGTCTGCGACTGGCTGCCGGGGAAGGGGCCGCGGATGTCGACCGTGCGCTTGAGCATGGTGAGGCTGGGCGCGCCACCCTCGGGGACCAGCCGCTTCCATATGGCGTCCACCTCGGGGTCCTGGACCTCCCCGGCGGCCGTGACGAGGGCTTCGGCGAACCACTCGAACGCCTGCGGCAGCTTGGCCGCGGGCAGTTCCAGCTCGTCGGCCCGCTCGGCGAAGGCCTTGAACCGGCCCCGGGTGATCTGGTCCCACTTGGGGGTGACGGTGGGGCTCATGACCGACGCCGCCCGCAGAAGGTTGGCGTAGCGGGGGACCAGCTGGGCCTCGTCCATCTTCAGGCACGCCTCGCCGATCTCGACCAGGGCGATCTTGGCGTCGGTGTACACGACGGGGCCCATCCGGCGGGCGTCGATCATCGACAGGCCGGCCAGGACGATCGTCTCCAGCCAATGGCCCACGGCGGACTCGGCCACGGCCATCTCGTACAGGTAGGTCCGACCCATGCGGTCCCAGTCCTGCTTCTTGAACTCGTCGGCGAAGGACTTGCGCAGGATGGCCGACGCCTCCGCGGCCAGCCCGCTCAGCCGGTAGGTCCGGGCCTGGAGGACGGTGAACAGGCTGAACTTCTCGCCCATGGCGGCCAGGGCGTCGTCGGCCACCACCCGGGCGATGCGGTCGGCCCGGTCGCGCGGGATACCGAAGCGCTCGTAGCGGCCGGAGAGCACCGGCCCGCACGTCATGATGGGGCCGTCGGAGACCAGCGGACCGAGCTTGCGGCCCATGCGCCCGGTGGACTGCACCAGCTGGCGCCAGATGTGGTCCAGGGCCAGGTCTCCCAGGCGGCCGGCGTCGACCAGCCGGACGGCGGCCTTGGCCAGGGATGGGTGGCGACTGCGCAGGGTGTTCCCGCTCCCCGCGCCCGCGCCGGCGGCGATGAGGCGCTGGCGAATCGCTGGCGCCGCTGACCTTTCGACCCCGGCCAGGTCGGCCACCACCGCCATGTCGATCCCGTCGAAGTCGCAGGCGTCGGCCACCGCCACCGACAGGAACGTGTCGAGGTCGGGGCCGCTCAGCCCCGCCACCAGGCCGGCCACGTGGTCGACCAGGTCGTCGGCCCCGAAGCGCTGGTCGAGAATGCCGCCCAGGAGGGTTTTGTCGCACATCCCCTGGCGGGAGCTGACCGCGTCCAGCAGGTACTGGCCCCGTTCGTCGGCGGGATCGGGCTCCAGCGCCCGCAGCGACCCGGCGGCCGCCCACACCTCGACCAGGCGGTCGGCGTCGGCCGGGGCCAGGGCCAGCAGCTGGCCCCGCATCCCGAGCGTCGGCCACAGGCTGACGAACTTCTCCCACGGCGGCTCCGCGCTGCGCCCCTGGTGCTTGAACTTCGACTCCCAGTCGGGGCTCCGCCCGAGCAGCACCCAGTGAATGTCCTTGCGCTTCTTGGCTAGCGGCGTGACGGTGGACTCCAGGTCGGAGGCGATCTCCTCGGCGTCATCGCTGACCAGGACCCAGGGGCCCTCGGGCAGGGCGGCGACGGCGTCGGCGTCGAGTGGGCCGCCGGGGTCCCGGAACAGCACTTTGGTGCCGGCCCGGACCAGGTCGACCGCAATCTGGAGGGCGATCGTGGTCTTGCCCTCACCCCGCGGCCCCACCAGCAGCACCATGGCCGACTCGATGGTCTTGTCGAACGCCGCCGCCGCCGGCGCCACCGCCTGCCGGCGCAGGACCTGGCTCTCGGGCGCCTGGGCGAGGCGCCAGTCCGCTGGACCACCGTCGTAGTAGCGGATGAGGTCGTCGGGCCCCGGGGGTTCTCCGTGGGCGGCCAGTAGCTCGGGGGTGACCTCGGTCCAACCTTCCAACAACACGCTGCTCACGGCGAAACTCCTTGGTCTCCCTCGACATCTTCACCCAGCTGGCGCAACCCTTCGGCCAGCGCTGCTCGCAGCCGGCGGGCCGATCGGGGCGTCAGGTGGGTGATGATCCCCGTGCCCCTACGGTCCTGTTCCTCCACCGTGATCTCCACCCGGAGGTCCTGGCACTCGTCGCAATCGTCGGCGATGGCCACCGCCCACGAGCACGGCGGGCGCTCACCGCCGGCCGGGTGGTCGTCCATCCCGTAATCGATCGATTTCTTCACACGACCTGCGGCTTCTTCAGCGGGATGTCCTCGCCCCCGGCCACGTTGGCCTGCTTGCAGATCTCCCCCTCCACCACCTGGTCGAGGTTGGGCGTCTGGGCGTCGACCGACGGGTCCCAGCCGGGGCGGGCGCTGACGTCGTAGCCCGCCTCGAGGATCAGGTTCTCGATGTGGAGCTGGGCCTCGGGCCGGAAGCGGCGGACGACCCCGCCGGGCAGCATCGGCAGGGGGACGTTGAGGATGCCGCAGGCCACCTCGAGGGTGGCGTCGTACTGGCGGATGAAGTCGGTCCACTCCCGGGTCTGGTCCTCGTACTCGATCCGTGTGAACTTCGAGTAGCCGGCCATGATCGTGTTCAGCCGCCGCAACTGGGCCCCGATGATGACGATGTCGAGGTCGGCGCCGGGCGCCTCCAACAGCCATTCGTCGACCTCGTGGCGCCTGGCCAGCTGGGCCGCCTTCTTGCGGTAGACCTCGATCTCCTGCGGGTACGTGCTCGACTGGGCCTGGGCCAGCATGGCCCGGATGCGCACCACCAGCTTGAGCCACTCGGCCTCGGAGCGCGCTTCTTCTTCGGTTTCGGTCATCGGCGCAGCCTCGGGAAGGTTGTCGAGCTACTGGGCGTCATCGCAGGTGGGCGACAACATCTCCAGACCGCATGATAGCCGGGGGGTCAGGAAAGCTGGCCCTCCACGCTGATCGTCGGGCCGCCCCGCAGGGCGTTGGAGACGGGACAGGAACCCTCGGTGGCGGTGAGCGCCTCCTGGAAGGTGGCCTCGTCGGCGCCCGGGACGGTGGCCACCACGACCAGGTCGATGGCGGTGATGGTGGGCGGCTCGAACGTGCACGTGGCCTCGATCTCGAGGACGGCCGGCGGCCCCGGTTGCTGAGCTCGAGGGAGAGGGCCATGCAGAAGCAGGCCGCGTGGGCGGCCGCCAGCAGTTCCTCGGGACTGGTCTTGCCGCCCGGCTGGTCCTCGGTGCGGGCCGGCCAGCTCACGGGGGCGTCGGTGAACAGCCCCGTGCTCACCGCCGACACCGTCCCGCTGCCCTCGAACAGGTCGCCTTCCCACTTCGCACTCGCCCTGCGCTGTGCCACGGAGCCTCCTCGGGTTGCCGATGGTCCCAACGTATGCCCGCCGCCGGATGGGGGCAGACATGTCGTCGTGGACAATCAAGCCGTGCTGTGGAAAGGCGCCGGCGCCCTCAGCGGGGCCGCGTCGGGAGGACTCACCCGGACCGCCCTCACGAAGGGGTGGCAGAAGTGGAAGGGCAGCGACCCGCCCACCAACCCCGCCTCGCCCTCCACCAAGTGGTCCGAAGCCCTGGCCTGGGCCGCCGCCTGCGGCGTCGCCATCGCGGTGGTCCGCCTGGTCGCCCAGCGGGGGGCAGCCGAGGCCTGGAAGAAGGCCACCGGCTCCTACCCCAAGGGCCTGGAGACGGTCAGCCCGTAGTCCGGTCGTCGGTCTGACCGGACCCGAGGCGGGCTACCGCGAGTGCCCCCAGCCCGGCCAACGCCGTGCCTGCGAGGCGGACGAGGTCGCCGGACAGCACCGCGTCGACGGCGAAGGCGAGGGCCACCACGGCCAGTCCCCGGCCCAGCCAGACGTGCGTCCGCCGGGGCCTCAGTTGGACGACCACCACCGCGGCCATGAACACGACGGAGCCCGCCGTCGCCGCCACCGGTCCGCCGTCGATCCCCGCCATCGATGCCATCCAGACGGCCATGGTCACTGCCAGCATGAGGAAGGCCCGCCCCCGCGAGGTGCGCCGCGCCGCGGCCGGGCTGGTCACCTGCAGGCGGGCCGACGGCGTCGGGCCGGGGCGCCGGCTGGCACTCGCCACCGCCGACTCGAAGCGGCCGGCCAGCTGTTCCGCCCCTTCCCGGCCGAGCATGAGGTCGAGGGTCACCGACCCGTCATCCAGCTCGAAGGTGAGCGACGAGCCCACCAGCGCCTGCCGGGCCCGGTCGGTACGGACCGCCCGCACGCCATGGAGCGGCACCTCAGCCCTGAACGGATGCGAGCCGACGAAGAGCGACCGTCGCTTCTCGATGCGGAGCAGGGGACCCTCGATCGAGACGTGGACCGGCATGCCCGCCGCCGCGTCCGCCGCCCAGCCGAGCGTATCCGCGGCCCGGCTCGGCCACGGGTCGGGCAGCAGGTTGCAGTCGAGGGCCCCGTCCACCGCGGGAGGCCCGGTCGACGCCAGGGTGGCGGCGACCCTGGTCTCCGTCCGCCGGCGGAGCCAGAGCACGAGCACGACGGCGAACACGGTGAACCCGACCGAGGCCAGGACCCCGACGATCACGCTTCCGGCCTCCAGCCCGATGCGCAGGCCGATCGCCGCCTGGGCGACGACGACCACCGCCCCCAGCACCGCCGGCGGCGTCCCACGCGTCTGACGGCCGCGTCCGCCACCTCGACGGGGCGTCACGGAAGGGTGAGGCTGCGCAGCATGTCGTCGAAGTCCTCCGAGGACTGGGCGCTGCCGTCGGACTGGTGGGTGAGAACCCAGCTCTCGCCGCCCCGGGGGACGATGACGACCCGCCCGTCCCGGCCCTCGATCTCGACGTCCAGCGACACCGCCCGGCCGGCTGGAAGATCGAAGACCACCACCGACGAATGGTCGACCACGACCTCGGCCGGCAGCGACTGGTCTTCCCGGGCGAAGAGGTCGCCGATGTCCTCCGCCGAGAGACCGACCGGTCCGTCGTCGACATGGGCCACCTCGACGCTCGCCCCCAACGGGCCCTCGGCGACCAGCCCGGCGTGCTCGAAGGGCGTGCTCACCTGGTAGACGCCGGGGATGGCGACGCTGGCCCCGGCCACGTGGTGCACGACCGCCGGTCCGTGGGCGGCGGCCACCGCCACCGCCAGCAGGATGCCGTTGAAGGCGGCGTGGGCGGCGATGGAGCCCACCAGCCCCCGCCGCCAGTAGACGACGCCGAGGGCCACGCCGAGGACCACGTAGTAGCGGAGCTGGGCCGGCGACAGGTGGGCCAGGCTGAAGGCGCCCGCGCTGAGGAGGATTGCCAGCCGGCTGCCGTGGCGACGGTAGGACTCGGCCATGAAGCCCCGGAAGACGAGCTTCCTCGACCACCGGCGCCGCCACCACGATGACGACGAAGCCGAGCAGGAGGGCTCCCCACGAGCCCTGGGACGCCAGGAACGCGGTCGACGGGTCGAGCACCGGGTGACCGGTGACCAGGCGGAGGACCGCCACCAGGAGCACCGCCGCCACCCCGCCGACCACCGCTCCTTCGGCCGCGCCGACGGCGGCGTCCTGGCCCAGCCCGGTGAACGGGCGCAGCTTGAGCGACGCCGACCGGGCCAGCACCCAGAAGGCGCTGACGGCGTAGAAGGCGAGGCCGGTGAACAGGGACATCTGGACCGCGGTCGCCCGGGGGACGTCGGCCCCCACGATGTAGACGAACAGGACCGCCTGGATGGCCAGGTTGGCACCGATGATGCCCATCACCGTCCGGCCGGCCTTGGTCCCGGTCTTCACCGGAGGCCCGTAGACGGGCGGGGGCACGTAGGGCTCCTCGTACACCGTCGGATCGGTGAGGAACTCCATCGGCGCGGGGCCGTTGCACATCAGGCATGTGGCCCGGCCGGTGTTGTCGTAGCCGCATTGGCACCGCCACCGGGTCGCCCACCCGTTGTGGCTGAGTACGACCGATTCGCTCCTCCGACGCGCCATGGCCCGCCTTCCCTGTGCCCGTAGAGCCGCCGTTTGGGGGGAGGCTGCGAATGAAGCTGCCGCCTGGTGATCGACATCCGCGGGGTCGGACTTGAGGCGCTTCGGCTAGGTCGGCTTGCGGGCGAGTACGACGCTTCGGTCCGGGCCCGTCGACCGATGGGAGACGTCCCGGAAGCCGGCGTCGGCGAGAAACGTCTCCATCTCCGCCACCGACCAGCACTTTCCCCACGTGGAATGGGCGAGCAGCACCGAGTACCGGACCACGGACAGCGGGCCGGTCTTGTCCGCGTTCACGTGGGCGTCGTGGTCGATGAGCCACCCGCCGGGGACGAGGGCGTCGAACGAGGCAACCAGGATGCGGCGAACCCGGTCCTCGTCCCAGTCGTGGAGCACGTGGGAGAGCAGGTGGATGTCATGGTCGGGCGGCAGGGCGTCGAACATGTCCCCGGTGACGACGCTGACCCGCTCGGCGCACCCTCGCTCGGCGAGGATCGCCCGGGCGGCCACGTCGACAGGAGCCCGCTCCACGACGGTGGCCGTCAGGTCGGGACGAACGTCGAGGAAAGCGGCGGCGTAGACGCCCGACCCGCCCGCGATGTCGAGCAGGCGGTGCCCAGGAACGTCCCCCATGGACCGGGCGAGGGCCGGTGCCAGGAGGGTGCCTCGGGAATCCATGGCCGCGGTGATGAGCCCAGCAAAGGCGGGCTCTGCCAGCTCGGACTCCCAGTCGGCCCCGTCGGCGGCGCTCGACCAGTTCGCGGGCTCGCCGGTGATCAGGACCTGGTGGAGCTCACGGCACGCGGGGCGGTCCCGGAGGGAGGCGTAGTACGGGCGCAGGTCGACGCGGGCCCCGGCCATGAGGTGGTCGCGGGCGGCGGCTGTCGGTCGCAGGTGGTGCGGGTCCGGCTCGAGCAGTCCCATGGCCCGGAAGAGCGTGCACATGACGTCGGCCGGGCGGGGTGCGAGCCCGAGCCCCCGACACAACCCGTCCAGGTCGACGGCGTGGTCGTCGAGCCAGGTGAAGACGTCCAGCCAGGCGACCGCGGCCAGCACCAGGTCGTCGGCGTAGATCCCGTCCCGGACCCGGCAGAGCTGGTGGGCTGCCGCCTCGCCGGAAGGGGCATCGACCGAAGGGGCATCGCCGGGACGGGCATTGTCGGAAGGCATCCGGACATCGTGCTCCGTTCCGACGTACGAGACTGAAGACAACGGTGCCCAAGGAGGAACGATGGCCTTGAATCTCAACAACGTCATGCTCGGTTCGGAGGACTCGAAGCGGCTGGCCGCCTTCTACGCCCAGGTGCTGGGCGCCCCCAATCCCGACTGGAGCGACGAGGCCAACGGGTGGTTCGGGTTCAAGGCGGGCGACGGCAGCATCGCCATCGGTCCGCACAGCGAGGTCACGGGCCAGAACCAGCAGCCGGGGCGCATCATGCTGACCTTCGCCACCCCCGACGTGACGGGCGAGTTCGAGCGGGTCAAGGCTCTCGGCGCCGAGGTCGTGGCCGAGCCCTACACGCCAGCGGGCGGCGGCGGGATGCAGATGTGCACCTTCGCCGACCCCGACGGCAACTACTTCCAGCTGGCCCCGCCCTGGGACGCGCCGTCGTCCTGAAGTCAGGGCCGGTCAGGAGCCCAGGGCCGAACGGAGGTCCTGGACCCAGCGCTTGAGCTCCGGCTCCCGTCCGTAGTACGAGTGCCCGGCGATCCGAACCCACGGTTGGAGGTCGCGTTCGAGCGGAGGGGTCGTCGGCGGGTCGGGGCCCGGCCGGGCCGTCGTACGGATCGGCGAGCACGCGATCGCCCGGATCGGGTAGCTCCTGGTCGCCGGGATCGGCGCCCGACGTGAAGATCGGCCCCCCAATGGGGTCGGTGAGCCGGTAGAAGTTGCGCCAACGCTGGAGGTCCTTACCGGGACCAGCCAGCCCCTTCCGGAGGCGCGCGACCTCGTCCGTCCCGAAATAGGCAGGGAAGAAGACGGCGAAGATCGTGGTGATCGGCGAGCCGTAGGTGACGAAGCCCACTCGCCTGAGATCGTCGGGAGCCAGCGAGGACAGGGCGGCGAAGCTCAGGATGGAACCCTGACTGTGGGCGCTCACGACCACCGGATGACCCTCTTCCCGCACGTGGTAGTCGATCCGGCCCCGAAGTTCAGGGACAGCCCGTTCGGCGTACGGACGCACCGCCAGCGGCGAGAACCGTCGGGGCCAGAAGGTCAGGACGTCCCAGAGCGTGGATGCGAACGTCCGGGCCCCCCGATAGCTCTTGCTGACGAGCGTCACCAGGAAGAGGACGAGGAAGGGCAACACGTAGGCGCCGACCCGGTACAGGTAGGCCCGGGCGTTGTTCCCCTGAAGGTCGTCGAGCGTCGGCGCCGGCAACCACGGGCGGAACCCCTCCCCTCGGTCGAAAAGGCCGCGCCACGACACGACCACGACGTACGTCACCACGAGGAGGAGGGAGAACGTGAGGGCGACGCCCCCGGCCCTGTGCGCCCACCGGGCCAGGTAGCGGGTTTGGGCGATGGACGTGCGCATGGCGGGGTCAGCGCCGTCGGGGCGGTGGCCCGGCGGAGACCTGCGGTCCTTCACCTTGGCGGGGGGCGCCTTCGAGCGCCTCCACACGAACACCGCCGCGGCCACGACCAGCGCCAGCGTCACCGCGCCCCAGACGTCGACCAGGGCGACTTCCGGGCTGGCGGCCATGGCGGCCCCCGCCGGGCGCTTGGGCCAGTCGTTCAGACGCTTGAGCAGCAGGAGATGGGTCCCGGCGGCGACCGCGTTGAGCAGCGCCAATCCCAAGACGCTCGCGATCGCAGGGGCGCACCGCACCCAGCGCTCCCCGGTTCGCCGACCGTTCCGCCACGAACACAGGGCGAGCAACAGGATGACGACGAGCCCGGCCACGCTCGTGAAACCGTTCAGCCCACCCACTTCGAGCCGGTCGGGGGGGTTACCGGAGAACCGGTAGGCGCGGAACCAGCTCCAGACACAGATGCCGCCCCACGTGATGAAGAGGGCCGCTTTGTGCACGGAAAGGCGCCTGCGGGCGGCCGTCGGGTGGAGGAAGAAGCCCCGCCC
Organism: uncultured Acidimicrobiia bacterium; assembly: GCA_963801205.1. Taxonomy (GTDB): domain Bacteria; phylum Actinomycetota; class Acidimicrobiia; order Acidimicrobiales; family AC-14; genus JAXDMK01. The sequence goes on along the minus strand of CAWDDV010000006.1, from coordinate 219,272 downwards.
ATCCAGCTTCTCGTCAGCCCCCCATCGCTCCTCACCGGCCGCGCCCTCCACTTGGGGCTTCGGCGGGTACCCCTCGAAGCCGTCCTGGGACTTCCCCGCCAGCTTGGTCACCGCCACGATCACGCCGAGGAGGACGACCAGTCCGACCCACATGCCGATCCGCTGGGCGCCAAGGGTGGACGGAAGGGGCGCGGCCCCCTCTCCGTATCGGGTCGGATCGGCGGGGAGCCGAATGTGCCGGACCCACTGCCATCCGAGGAGGTCCACCACGATGGTGCCGAGGGTGACCACGTAGGCGGCGGTGACCAGGACCGAGAGGACGTGGACCAGGCCTCGGTTCCACTTCACCTTCCGCAGAGACGTCCGACCGACCGGCGGGTGCATCCAGCCGGCCACGTTGATCAGGGTGAAGGGAAGCAGGAGCACCCACAGGGCCCGCGTCCCCGAGCCGGACGTGAGGTCGCCCCAGTCGTAGCTCTCCACGCTGCGGTCGTGGCGCCGGGCCAACACCGACGTGCCCCCGACCCCCTCGCCGACGACCACCACGTCCTCCGCCGACTCGAAGCCGAGCATCCGAGGGCCGTGCGAACCGCCGACCCCATGGACCCTGAGCTCCGACGCCGCCGGGCCGGTCACCGGTCCACCCTCTTCGAGGGATGGCCCAGTGAATGCTCGATGGACCGGCCTCCCGGGCCGGTCACTGGCGCCGCCCGTCAACCTGCCGACCAGTGCCGTCGCCCATCTCACCCTCCGCTCGGAGCAGGGAGGCTACCGTGCCCGGCCGAGCGCGGTTGCGTTACCGCTGGAGCTCGGCGATCAGCGCTTTGCGGATGTCCTCGTGCTCGGCGACGACGGTGATCTCGGGGTTGTCGCGGGTGAGGAAGTCGAGCTTGATCTCGCGGCCGGTCAGGAGGAACGCGATGATGGCGACGGAGTAGCTCCGGCCCACGTCGAGGGCCGCCCCGTTGACCTGCCAGCCGTCACCGCCGGCGGTGCGGGTCACGTTGGCCAGCTGCAGGTAGCCGCCAGTGCCGGCGTTGGCCCGGCCCTGGTCGAGGGTGCGTAGAAGCAGGGCACCGCTCATCTGCACGGACAGGATCGTGTCCCCGAAGGGCAGCGTCCGGATGATGTCGTACTCGGTGACCTCGCCCGGCGGGATGACGTCGTCGATGCGGATCGTCCCACTGTTGAAGATGGCCAGCTCGGTGCCGGGCGCGGCGCGGAGCATCCCCGCCGCGGTCAGGTCGGTGAGGTGGGTGGGCATGTTGCGCACGCTCGCCTCCTTCCCGTCGAGCGGCTCCGTCGTGGTGGCGACCACCTGGGTCGGCTCGAACCCCTGGGACCGGAAGCCCTCGAAGGCGGCCTTCACCCACCGGTCGACGGCCTCGCCCACGACGGGGTCGTCGGTCAGGGCCGGCGTCACCCGCTCGAGGGTCGACTGGTGGTCGAGCTGCTTGGTCGCCGTGTCGTAGCGGAGCCGGTGGACGTAGACCGACCGGGCGTTGGCGTCGGCTTTGGACACTGGCGTGAAGTCCTCACCCCGCTCCACCTGGGCGTTCTCGTGCTCGTGGCCGCCGAGGACGAGGTCGATCTCGGGCACCTTCTGGACCAGATCGATGTCGCCCTCCAGGCTGAGGTGGGTGACCGCGATCAGGATGTCGACCTTGCTCCGCAGTTCCGCCACCTGCTCCCGGGCCACTTCCACCGGGTCGCGGTAGGCGACGTAGCCGGCCGCGTTCGAGGCCACCGTCAGGCCGAACAGCCCGACCCGGACCTCCCTGCCGTCGTCGTTGGCCACGCTGAAGGTCACGTTCAGGGGAACGTTGGGGAAGGGCTGGCCGTCGGCCTGGGTCACGTTGCTCGAGACCCATTTGAACTTGGACTCCTCCAGGCGCAGGTTGAGGTTCTCCTGGGACAGGTCGAACTCGTGGTTGCCGAAGGTGGCGTAGTCGAGGCCGAGGATGTTCATCACGTCGACCATCTGGCGGCCGGCCAGGCGCTGGCCGTCGACGGTGGCGGTGCTGAGCGCCGACGGGTTCAGCAGGTCACCGGCCAGCACGGTGAAGGTGTTCGGGTTCTCCGCCTTCAGGTTCGCCCGCAGGGTGGCGACCCGGGCCAACCCGCCCTCGGCCCCGCCGCTCACCGGGGTCAGCTCGTAGACGTCGTTCATCTGGAGGAAGGTGAGGGCGACGACCGACCCGCCGCCGGAGTCGTCCGCTTGGTCGTCGCTGCACGCGGCCAGGACGGGCAGGACGAGGGCGACGGCGAGGAGCAGGGAGCGGGTACGTGAACCCATCGGTTAGGTGAGCTCGACGTGCTCGACGAAGACCAGCCGCCGGCCCTTGGCGGTGGGGACCCTGTCGTACGGGCGGTCGTCGTCGACCAGGTACTCCTCGTACTCGGCGATGACCAGCCGGTACCGGGTGCCGCCTGACGGGTCGGCGGGCAGGGTGACGGTGCCGTCCCACAGGGCGGTGTAGGCGAACACCGCCCCCACCAGGCGCTCGTTCACCAGCCGGTCGAAGTCCCGTTCCTGGTAGAGGTGGTGGGCCCGGGCCAGCTCGGGGGCGAGGACGAACGACGACCCGGCGTCGGCCTCCGTGTCGGCCGCCGCCTTGGCCTTGGCCGCGGCCGACTTCGACCCCGACCGCTTGGGCGGCGGCGTCGGCGTCCCCTCGGCCACCCGTTCCCAGCCGAAGTCCTCGCCCAGGGCCGGGTTGAGCCGCTCCAGCCACACCTCGACCACGCTCGTGGGCGAGACCTGGGCCGGCGTCAGCTCGGTGACCTGGCCCGTGATCGGGTTGATGAGGCTCATGGAGGGCGCCCGACGGGCCTCGTCGTGCCCGCTCGACCCGTGGTAGGTGAAACCGAACACGGTCACCGCCCGCCGGCGGTCGACCCGGGTGCGGTTGACGTTGAGCCAGCGGTCGGCCACGAGGGGCATGAAGTCGGCCAGCACCACCTCCGACAGGTGGGCCCCGCCCACGGAAACGGGCTGGTAGCGGGCCAGGGCGAGGCGGACGAAGGGCCAGTAGGACGCGCCCGCCTCGATCTCGATGTCGCAGTACCAGAGCCGGCGGTCGGGGTCGTAGAAGACGTCGTGGGGGGCGACGTCGACCGGGGGGTCGCCGAACCGACCGAGGTCGGTCACCGGGAACGGCCCCGGCGGCTGGTCGCTCTCCACGGGCGGGGCGCCCGAGGGCAGCCACCCGCCGGACGGGTCGGGCGCCGGGCCGGCGCGGGAACCGCGATCGACCGGGCGCGATCCCGGACACGAACGGCGAGGCCCAGATGGGGTCGTTGCCCCACTGGGTGACCAGCTTCTTGTACGGGCGGCCGGTGGGTTCCGTGTCCGGGTCGCCGCCGAACGACGGCGGGGGCAGGACGACGGCCAGCATCTCCCCGTAGCCGGACACGTTCCACGGGCGGTTGAGGTAGACCCGGATACCGCCGCCCTTGCGCCAGCTCGACGCGTCCCCGCCCTCCGTCTGCGATCGCGTCCAGCCGAAGGTGGGCACCACGTACAGCACCTCCGGCGCCGGGGGCGGCGCCGAGCTCGGGATCCACGCCACCGTCCGGGGACCGACGACCTTGACGTGCTCCTCGGTGGGCGTCGGGTCGGCCACCGGGTCCTCGACCAGCAGCTCGAAGGGCAGGTACTCCCGGAAGCGGCTGGTCCCCTCCAGCCAGTACTCGATGCGGCGGTAGCGGGTGTCGTGGAACTCGTGGGCCTTGGCCGCCACCAGGTCGTGGCCGACCATCCCCACGTTGATGAGGTCAGGCCCGACCACGGTGTGGTCGGCGATGCCGCCCCGGGTGTGACCGAGGTGGCGCTGGGCGTAGGCCGACGGGGACGTGACCTTGACCGAGAAGGCGGTGTCGCCCCGGTGGCGGTCGACTTCGGCGGCCTCGCTCTCGGGGGCGGCCGGATCGTCGCTCGGCTCGTGCCACTCCGCCCGCAGGTCGACCCGATCGGTACTGGTCAGGCCGCAGGTGGCGATGAACCGGGGCCGGGCCGACGTGGCGCCCGACCACCGGTCGATGTCGAGCTTGACCATCTGCGGCGTGACCAGTGGGCGCTGGACGGCATGCACCACCTCGACCGTCCGCCACGGGGTGAGCAGCCAGTTCTGGCCGGTGCGGGCCCGCCGGACCTGGTCGTCCCCCGGCCCGCCCACCCACTGCCAGACACCCATCACGTCCCACAGGGCCTCGTGGGAGAGCTGCATCGACAGCCGGACCGTCGCCCGGTCGCCCTTGGCCAGGGGCACCACCAGGGTGCGGGTGGCCTCGTCGAAGCGGGGCACCGGCGCCCCCGGGTCCTCGACCAGCTCGATCTTGAACGGCTGGGCGTCCGGCCACTCGTCGTTCGGGAGGGGGTAGAGGGGGATGGGGATGACCTCGTCCGGTGAGATGGCGGGATGGCCGATGACCCGGGCCGACACGACCTCGGCCAACGGGTCGGGCAGGTACGTCAGGGCGTGGCCGTCCTGGTAGACGGCGAAGGTGGTGGGCACCGGCGTCGGCTCGAGGGGCCCTTGAGGGGGATCTTCACCTCGACCAGAGCGGCCGCCGGGTCGGTGGCGTCGAGGTCCTTCTGGTTGGCCAGCAGGTCGAACGTGGTCGGGTCGACCCGCCCGCCGGCGTCGAGCATGCCGTGGTACTCGGCGTCCTTGGAACTGACCTGGGCCGGCACCGCGAACCGGCGGGCCCGCTGGACGCTGGGGACGGCGTTGTCGGCCGGGACGTCGTTGAACGTCCGGATCGCCATCCGTTGCATCGACTCGCCCTCGGCCGGCGCCTCGGGCCCGCCGCCCTCCGGCTCGACCAGGGCGATCACCGGCGCCACCACCGGCTCGTAGCGGAGGAACGGCTGCGCCCGGTGGCGAGGGTCCTCGGGACCGAAATCGTCGGCCTGGGGCGGCAGGGCATTGCCGGCCAGGTCGACGGCCCGCGCCCGGATCCAGTACCGCCGGCCGAAGCGCAGCCGGGGCAGCGACCGGCGCACGGCCCGGTAGCGGGAGCGGAAGGAGAGGCCGGGGGGCAGCTCCGCGTCCGTCTGGGCCTCGGTGGTGTCGACGGTGTCGTCGGGGCGGATGGCCCGGCCGGGCGGGGGCGCGACCAGGCTCCACCCCGTCCACGACACGACCGCCTCGTGCAGCCAGATGAGGTCGGGGTTGGTCTTCGGGTCGGGCGTGGTGGTGGCGGCCAGGCGGACGGTGCCCTCCTCTTCCCCCGCCTCCGGCGTCACCGTGACCGCGGCCCCGCCCTCGCCCACCTCATAGACCGCCTCCCGCCGGCACAACGAGCGCCAAACGCCCGTGTCGGCGTCCCAGACGTCGAAGCGGAAGCCCCGGACCGCGTCTTCCGCCCACAGCACGGGCGGGAGGGCGCCGGGGGTCCCGGCCAGCACCGGCCCGGCCAGGTCGTTCTTGGCCTTGCTGGCCGCCAGCGCCGCCTTCAGCGCGTCCGATCGCTCCCGGTGGACGAGCATCATCCCCGCCGTGCGCAGCGACGGCGCCCCCGACTCCTTCTCGAAACGGGTAACGGGGTCGACCCGCTGTTCCTGGTCGACCAGGACCCGGCCCAGGGAGCGGGCGAAGTTGAGGAGCTTGAGCCCGATCCCGTCGACGTCCATCTCCAGCAGGGCGAAGCGCTTCGGGTCGAGGTCGAGCAGCCGGTCCGGCACCCGTAGCTCGCTGGCCGACGGCGGCACCGGGTTGGAGTGGGCCGCGAAGGTGCTGGCCGAGAGGGTGGCGTGCGTCCTCGGGGACACGTCGCCGGCCGACTTGGCCACCTGGAGGCCCCCGGCCGGGAACGTCACCTCGGCCCACAGCAGCGAGTCGGGATAGTCGGCGTAGCGGTCGCGGTCGACCACCAGGTCGACCACCAGGCCCAGGCGGCGCAGGACCGTCGGGTAGGAGTTCATGGCCGCCACGATCTTGTGGAAGTCGAGCTCCTTGGCGAAGTCGGTGTCGGCGGGCAGCTTGGTTTGGGCGTGCTCGACGTAGGTGGCGTCGATGCGGGGGTCGTCGGTGCGGGTGCGGGTGACCGGCTCGGCCCTCGACGGGGGCGTGTGGAAGAGCTGCATGCGGGCCAGCATCCGGCCCAGCCCCCGGGTGTCGGGCCCCCCCGCCGGAACGCCTCGAACTCGCGGGCGGGGTCGCGCAGGCCCGTCTTGGGGTCGACCAGCTGGCTGTCGACCTGGGCGACCGTCTCCGCCAGGTGGAGCCAGTCGGGGTCATCGAGAAAGTCGGAGATGGTCGGCAGGTCCCCGTCGGCGGCGGACGCCAGCTTGCCGTAGAGGTCCTCCACCAGGGCGGCCACGCCGACGGTGTCGTAGGAGAGCACGTCGTGGTCGGAGAGGTCCTTGAAGGCGAAGCCGTGCACGGGGAGCTGGTCGTGGAACAGGGCCTTCCAGACGTCGGAGTCGGCCACCCCCACCTCGGTGTCGACCCGGTCGGCTCCGGTCGTCTGGCCCAACGGGACGGCCACGCCGGGAAGGCCGCCGTAGAAGACCCGGACGGTCGCATGGGCCAGGGTGGCGGGCCAATCCGTCCAGTCGGGGTCGAAGCTGGCCAGCACCCGCGGGTCGGCCTGGGGCTCGAGCCGGGGCGAGACCAGCACCGAGACCCGCAATCCCCGCCCGTCGGGGGTGAAGCCGTTGGGCAGCGCCGTCCAGAGGAGGGACTGGAGGGCCACGTCAGACGCCTTCCTCGGCGAAGGCGTCGCAGTACTCCGCCCACATGTCCTGGTCGGGGATGAGGTCGATGAACTTGGGGTCTGACGGCGACCCGCCGAACTCCCGCCGGCACTTGACCGACACGTCGGCACTGAAGAACAGGACCTCGACCTCGATCGTGAGCGTCGCCTCGCCCCACACGGTGGAGGTCGAGCCCTCCTTCTTGTAGGAGAGCTGGAGGTTGAAGGTGAGCGAGGCGGAGATCATGCCCGAGCACCGACAGCTCGCCGTGCAGCCGGACATAGCCGGCTGAGCTGCACCGATCCCGGGTTCGGGTCGACCTCCAGCCAGTGGAAGTAGACGCCCGCCTTGATCTCCACGCTGCCTGACGCGACCCCGAGGTCGATGGCCAGCGCGGCGCCGAACTCGAGCGCGGCCTCGATCTCGCTGGACGCCCTTGGCGCGAGATCGCCGATGGCGAAGAACCCGCCGCCGCCGAGCATCGACACGGTCAGGCTGAACGGATGCTCCCGCTCGGAGAAGTTGAACTTCACCGACGCCGGCCGGGCGTCGAACGGCAGGTTGAAGCCGGCGCCCGAGCGAGGCGTTGGACAGCGAGAAGATGCCGACGCTCAGGGCCGGGAGGTTCAGCGAGTAGCTGGCGCGCGATGCCGCTGGGCGTGACGGTCAACGCCGGCGGGTCGGAGAACCCGTTGCTCGGGATGAACTGTCGCGCAGTTTGTTGACGAACTCCAGCGGCCCGCCGAACTTGACCGCGTCGTCGCCGTGGAGCTCGCACCGCGACGTCCGGCTTCTGGCCCTTGCGGGCCTCGAAGCGGAGGTCGTCGAACCACAGGATGATGAACCCGAACAGGTTGACCTTGAAGTTGTCGAGGGAGGCGGTGGCCTCGTAGGTCGCGGCGCCGGGGTTGTCGAGGGGTGTGGTGACCAGGCCCCGCATGGCCAGGGTGGTCGTGCCGCCGTTGGCCTTGGGGATGATGAGCTTCAGCGGGTCGGAGTCCTTGATGAGGGTGGTCCAGTCGAAGCTGGCCTCCACCCGTCGGGGCCGTCGAGCTCGCGCGAGAGCAGCTTGGGGACCTCGGCGCCGGCCAGGCCGGTCACCGTCTTGAGGATCGACGAGAGCTTGACGCCACCGAGGATGGTGGCCCCGTCGAAGAAGTCGGTGGGGTCGAATGTGTTGCCGACGACGTTGCCCAGGGCGGCCTCGATGGCGGCCGCGGCCGACAGGTCCGCCGGCGGCTTGCCCGCCACCGGGCCCATGACCTTGGACAGGCCCAGGATCTGCATTTGGGGCGCGGCCAGGGCACCCAGGGCGTCGCTCTTGGCCTGGTTGCTGCCGTTGCCGAAGGCCAGGGGCTGGGCACTGCCGATGAGCTGCAGGAAGAGCTGGCCCACGTTCTGGGAGGGGTCGTCCTCGCCGAAGCCGTGCTGCTTGTACACGTCCGGATAGGTGACCTGGGCCACCGCGTCGGGCTGGCCCAGGAGCTTCTGCAAGGGCCGGATGCCGACCACGGCCGACGCCGTCTCCGGGTAGAAGTTGGGGTCGAGGGGGCGGATGGAGCCGACGAGGGCGCCCGCGCCGAACGTCATGGCGCTGGTCGGCAGCCGGGGGTCGCCCTTGTCCCCCGGACTGGGGGGCGCGAAGCACACCGTCTTTCCCCCCAGGTCGGCCTGCTTCCGGGTGGCGGGGGACTTGGTGTTGTAGCAGCGCCGGATGTCGGTGATGGTGGCGTCGACCCGGTTGGGGAGCTCGCTGACGAACAGCAGGGGGACGTTGAACGAGACCTGCTCGCCGTGGATGTCGGTGGCCACCACCTCGAAGCGGAAGTCGACGCCCGTCCCCGACGGGGTGGGGACCACCGGCCAGAACACCTGGCGCCGGGGGACGCTCCGGCCCGGATAGTCGAAGTCCTCCAGGGCCGACGAGCCGACGCCGGGCGGCTTCAGGTCGGGCGTGACCTTGGTCAGGATCTCGACCCGGGTGATAGGGAAGTTGTGGCCGTGGAACTCGTGCTCCGCCGGCACGTAGTCCCTGACCCGCTGGCGGACGACGATGAAGAACCGCTGGCGCAGGGGCGCCACCCGGTGGTTCCGGTTCCCGTCCAGGGACTCGAACTTGCGCTCGGTGACCTTCACCAGCGAAGCGGCGTGGCCGAAGCAGCACAGGAAGCCGGCGTAGACCACGCGGACGTAGGAGTCGCGGCCCAGGGAGGCGAGGTGGCGCCACTCCTCCAGGTCGACCTCGTCGGGACGGGGGTTCCACTGGCCCTCGACGTCGAGCAGCCCGCCGAGGGACGACAGGTGCAGCCGCTTGGCCTGGCTGGACCGGGGCCGGAAGGAGCGCCGGGGCGGCGCCGGCTGCATCTCGCCGTAGCCGGCCATCAGCTTCACCAGCATCTGGCGGTCGAGAGGGTCGAGGCTCATGCGGAAGGGCTTGGGGTCGGGCTCGAGGCGGGGGACGATCTCGTCGATCGTGGCCGGGTAGTCCGGCGACCACAGGGCCCGGACCTTGGCCGGGCGATCGGTGCCGGTGTCGAGGGGCGACGTGGTCAGGCGGGTGTGCCACAACTCGGTGCGGCCGTGGTGGACGACGGGGACGTCGCGGTGCAGCCAGCGGGCGTTCTCGATGGGCGAGAGCTGGAGGCGGTACGGGAGCTCGAGGGCGGTGACGCCGGTGGACGGTTCGTGGGGGCCGATGAGGAAGTGGAGCCCGGGGATCTGGACCGCGATCTCGACCGGCACCTTCAGCCGGGTGGCGGCGGCGGTGAGGGCCTCGGTGGTGGCGAGGGAGAGGGAGGCCACGGTGGCCTGGTGGGCGGCGCCCTTGCGCAGCGCCGGGTAGCCGGCGAAGAGCTCGTCGAGCTCGGGTTGCATGGCCTCGAAGGCGAGCTTGCCCAGTGATCTCCGGGCGCCGCGGTCGAGCCCGACGGCGGTCCGCTCGGCCACCCGCTGGGCCGCCTCGGCGACGGCTTGGGCGCTCCCCTTGCCGCCGGCCGCCTCGAGGGAGGCGGAGAGGACGGACGTGGCCGCCTGCCAGCCGGTGGAGGCGATGATGGCGCCGAGGTACTCACTCAGGGACGGGCGAAAGGTGAAGTCGGGGTCGGGCTGGGCCCCGATGTCGAGCCGGAGGGGCCACGTGCGCATCGCCGTCAGCACGCCGCCGAGGCTGAACGGGAGGGGCGTGGCGTCGGGCATGGTGAACGCCAGCCGGCTGGCGCCTCGCCATGCGGATCCTGGCCGAGGGCAGCGGGGTGGGCAGCGGCTGGGCGTCGCTGATCACGTTCTTGGGAGGGAGGGGACCGTCGTCCGGCCGCTTGTCGTCGTCGGCCTCGGTGTTCGAGTGTTCGAGGAACGCCTCCTCCCCGAAGCTCTGGGGCGGGAGCTCGACGACGAGGTGGGCGGACTGGGCCGGGTTCTGCCTCGTCAGGCTGAGCCCGCCGTTCTCGCCGGTCTGGAGGCGGAGGTTCTCGAAGACGACGTCGAAGACCAGGTGGTCGTCCGGACGGCGGACGTGGACCCGGAACTCCCGCCGGGGCCGGGGCCGGACGGCATCGATCAACCGCCCGAGGTCGAGGTCGGCCGTGAGCCGAGCTACGTCCTTCGCCGCCACGCAGCCTCGATGCTACGCGGCCGGTCCGGGAGGTCGCTACCCCCTTTTCCACCCCAAGCCGCCGACGCACCCAATCGAGTGTGCAGTTGTTTCGGTATATCCGATACAACTGCACACTCGATTGGGAGGCTCCGGCGACCGGCGGGGACTGTGAGGACGGCTGTTGAGCGCGGAACGCCAGCGAGGGCGCACTACTCGTTGGCCAACAGCGGCCAGACGCCGGCCTGCTCCTCCAATGCGGTGAGGCGCGACTCGAGCCGCTCGATCTCGGGCGGCTGCTCTACGGGGTAGGCGGCGTTGACGACGGCGCCGCAGCGGCCCTCGGCCCGCCACCAGTAGGTGAGGGAGGCAGTGTCGTAGGCGTCGTCCCGTGACCGGTCGGTGGCGTCCGGCAGCCCGCTCTCGACGATGGCCCGGCGCGCCGCCTCCACGTCCCGGGGGGGGAGCCGGAAGCTCCTCCCACTCGCCGTCCTCGACGGCGTCGACCCGGCCGTCGTCCCAGTAGACCTGGCCCCGGTCGATGTGGCGGTGGCCGTCGACGTAGCGCCACGCCAGGTAGGCGCCGTCGGGCAGGCCGTCGAGGTTCATTCCACCTTCCACGTGTGACCGGTCGCCGTGTTCAGCGAGGTCAGGAAGTACACGTAGTGGCCCCGCTTCACCTCGCTCCCGGACGACATCATGCTCCCGCTATCGGCCACGAGCGTCTCGTCGGCGGCCTCGTCGCCCATCGCCGTCCGCACGTCGGGGTCGTGCCGGGCCTTGTCCGCCTCGAACTTCGAGGTGACGTCCTTGGGGGGCGCCTCGTCGATGTACTCGTCGCCGAGCCCGAACATGTGGCCGGCTTCGTGGGCCGCGACGTTCTGGGCGACCTCGATGTCCCCGCCCTTGGTCGCGATCCCGTCGACCCGCTGGAACTTCGGGTCGTCGGTGGTGTTCCGCTCGCCCTGCGCCCCGGCGTGCGACGTCGACAAGCCGAGGTCGGTCATCACCTGAGACATGACCGCCTCGGCCCTCGCCTGAGCGAGCTTCTTGTTGTAGGAGACGGAGCCCTTGGAGCTGGCCCGTCCGACGAAGCCCACGTCGACGTCGTCGATCGATCCGGCCAGCGGGCGCCCCGGCTCCCGCTGACGCTTGAACGCCGTCTCGAAGGCGCTGATACTGCTCACGACGGTGGGGGTCAGCTCCGAGCTGTTGAACTCGAAGGGGCCGATCTGGCGGGCGAAGCGGATGCCTTGGACCTTGTGGGTCTCGGGCTCGTCGACGTCACGGACGTCGAGCTCGGCGACCGACCCTCCAGTGACGGACGACCGTATGCGGGGGGCGCCAGGGGGGACCCACTGCGCCGCGATCTTGGTGTTGGCCTCCTCCGGCTTGTCGACGTGCTTGACCTGGACATCGCACGTCGCCCGGTACTTCTCGAAGCCGGGTTCATCCAGGACGAAAGCGTGCTTCTCCTTCCAGCCGGCGGCCACCGCGTTGCCGAACTTGCCCACCCACTCGCGCTTCTTGTCGTCGGGCCAGGCGAACTGCCGCAGCTGGGCCCTGGTCCAGCGGTGGCCCCGGAACTCGGCCCGCCGCATCATGGCCCGGGTGAAGTTCTTGAACTCGACGTTGATCTTGAGCGTCACCGTCGCCTTGCCGACCTTGGGGAGGGGCCCGACGGGGTCGTAGCGCATGTCGAACCGCTGACCGGCTTGGATGAACGCGGCCTTGTCGTTGAACGTCCCCAGGATCGGGGTGACCGTCATGCCCGGGTTGGGACCGCCCTGGCGCTGAACGTCGAGGGCGCGGGCCACGGCCGCGTTACCGGCGCCGGCCTGCAGCCGCATCAGTTCCTGGTGGGCGGGACGGGGCGCGGGCCGGGCGACCTTCTCGCTCCGGCCCGCCGGGGCGCGGGCCGGCGCGAACGATCGTCCACCCTCGTGCGAGCGCTCGCCGTCCACAGCCGTCAGCATGACTTCTTCGTCCGTCGAAGTACACCGCTACCGGCGGGTCAGGACCTGGTCGACCAGGGCGGGGACGGCGGCGGGGTCGAACGCCTCGTGGAGCAGCAGGCGGCGGAACACCAGGGGGCCGATGAGGCACTCGGCCAGGACGTAGAGGTCGACGTCGGCGGGGATCTCACCCGTGGCGACGCCCTCGGCCAGGAGGTCGACGAGGATTTGCCGCCTCTCGTAGGCCAGCGGGCGGTGGATGGCGAGTACCTCCGGGTCGCGCTCGGCGGCGTCGATGATCGCCGGCAGGCACGAGGCCCACCTCGAGTCGGCCAAGCCGGCCGCCACCGCCTGCAGCAGGTCGGTGACCCGTTGCCGCACCGACCCTCCGGCCGGCGGCGGGATCACCGGCTTGAGGGTGCGGATGGCGTCCTCGACGAGAGCCAGCTTGTCGGGCCAGTGGCGGTACACGGTGCTCCGGCCGACGCCGGCCCGGGCCGCCACCGACTCCATGGTGATGCCGACGCACCCGACCTCGGCCAGCAGGTCGAGGGCCGCGGCCAGGATGACGCGCCGCGACCGCTCGACCCGAGGGTCGAGCTCGGCGGCGGCGGGCGTCGCCCCGGCCGCGTCCGGGCTGGTCAGGCGCCCACCCCTGACCGCTCGGCGTCGACCGCGGCCTGGGCCCGGTCGCCGTCGGCAGTGGCGGCGTCCTCCGAGCGGCGGCTGAAGACGGCGAACACCGCCACCGCGGCCGCCAGGGCGACCGCGGCCGCCACCGTGCTGGTGAGGTTGAAGGCGTCGGTGAAGGCAGACCCGGCCCGAGCTGCCAACTCGGCCCCGCCCCGGCCCGCCTGCTCGGCGATCACGGTGGCCGCGCCGACCGACTCGGTGGCCGCGTCGCGCACCTCGGGCGGCAACGACAGACCGTCGAGGTCGACGCTCGACCGGTAGACGGCGCTGGCGAGGCTACCCAGGACGGCGATGCCGAGGGCGCCCCCCACCTCCCTGGTGGTGTCGTTGACGGCCGAGCCCACGCCGGCCTTGGCCGGGGGGACGGCGCTCATGATGCTGCCGGTGGCGGGGGCGGCGGTGAGGCTCATGCCCGCGCCCAGCAGGACCATGGCCAGGCCCAGCACCACGTACGGCGTTTCGGTACCGATGAGGGCGAGCACGCCGAAGCCGGCCGCGATGAGGACGAACCCGGACGCCATCACCGGTCCGGAACCCAGCTTCTCGGCCAGGGCCGCGCTCCGGGGGGCGATGGCAACCAGCGTGACCGCCAGGGGCAGGGTGGACAGCCCGGCCTCGAGGGGCGAGTACCCGCGCACGAACTGGAGGTAGAGGGTGAACATGAAGAAGAGGCCGAACATGATGAAGAAGGCGACGGTGACGACGGCGCTGCCCACGCTCATGCGCCGGTCCTTGAACAGGCGCAGCGGGAGCATGGGGTGCCGCGTCCGCCGCTCCCAGGCCAGGAAGCCGACCAGACCGACGACCGCCACTGCGAACGCGCCGACGACGATGCCGCTGGTCCATCCCTTCTCCGGTCCCTCGATGATCCCGTAGACGAGCGCACCCAGGCCCACCAGCGACAGGGCGGCGCCGACCGGGTCGAGCGGCGTCGCGTCCGGGTCCTTGGACGTGGGCGAGAACACCGCCACGGCCAGCAGCACGAAGGCGACGATGGGGATGTTCACCAGGAAGGCCGATCCCCACCAGAACTTCTCGAGGAGGGCGCCCGACACGATGGGCCCGAGGGCACCGCCGGCCCCCGCGAACCCGGCCCACATGGCGATCGCCTTGCGCCGCTCGTGGGGCGGGAAGATGGTCGTGAGCAGCGACAACGTGGCCGGCATGACGAAGGCGGCGCCGATCCCGGTGATCACCCGGCCCACGATGACCTGGGTCGGGCCGGTGCCGAGCCCGCCGATCAGCGAGCCGGTGGTGAACACCATGAGCCCGAACATGAGCGCCCGCTTGCGGCCGAAGCGGTCACCCAGGGCGCCCGCCGGCAGGAGGAGGGCGGCGAACACCAGGGCGTAGGAGTCGACGATCCACTGCAGGGCGCTGGCCCCCGCATCCAGCTCCCGCTGCATGTTGGGCAGGGCCACGTTGAGCCCGGCCACCGACATGACCACCATCACCAGCGACAGGCACATGATCCCCAGGAGGAACCATCGCCGGCGATGGATGACGGGATCCTCGTGGAGGAGAGCCGCCGGCGGACCGGGCGCATGCAGTTCGGTCATCGGTGGTCCTTTCGATACGCGTCTGTCTCGCTACGAGACACCAACGTATCAAAAGTCCCACCGAACTGGTGACGGATTCCGGGGCTCAGACCCCAGGATCTGTCACCAGCTCGCAGCCAAGGGCTACGGGCGCCAGGTCAGCTGGCGGTCCGTGGCGTTGCCGTAGGTGAAGGCGACGTCGGACACGCCGGTGGTGTTGGAGTTGCGGATGAACCAGGTGCCCCCGCGGATCACGCCAGGAGTGACCGAGTCGTTGCCGTCCCAATCGGCGGCCAGCGGCTTGTCACCGGAGTTGCCGTAGGTGAAGGTCCCGTCGGCCGTGCCCTGGGTGTTGGAATTGCGGATGTACCACACCCCGGCCCGCACCACTCCAGGCGTGGTGGTCTTGCTGCTATCCCAGTCGCCGACGACGGGAATATCGCCCGGGTTGCCGTAGATGAAGGAGATGTCAGCCGCACCGGTGGTGTTGGAGTTCCGCAAATAGAAGGTGCCATTCCGGTACACGCCGACGGTGGTGGTGCCGTTGCCGTCCCAGTCACCGGCGAGGGGGATGTCGCCCGGGTTGCCGTAGATGAAGGACACGTCGGCCGCACCGGTGGTGTTGGCGTTGCGGAGGAAGAACGTGCTGCCCCGGTAGATGCCGGGCGTCACCGAGCCGGTGCCGTCCCAGTCGCCGGTGAGGGGAGTGTCGCCGGTGGGGTTGCCGTAGACGAAGACGACGTCGGCCACGCCGGTCGACTGGCTGTTGCGCAGGTACCAGGTGTCACCCCGCACCACCAGGGGCCTTGCCTGCTTCGGGCCCAACGGCGGGATCGTGGTGGTGGTGGTGCTGGTGGTCGTCGAGGTCGTCGAGGTCGTGGTGGTGCCGACGATCGTGGTCGACGTGGTGCTGGTGGTCGAGGACCCCGGGACCGTCGTGGTGGTGGTGGAGGTCGTGGTCACGGCCGCCGCGCACACGGTGAAGTTGACCACGTCGACCTCGTTGCCCACGCTCACCACGGCTGCGTTGACGGACTTGGCCACGGGGACGTCGGCGCTCGAGTTGGCGTTCACCGTGAAGTTGGTGGGCACCTGGCCCTGGACCGAGCCCGTGATCTGTGTGTTCCGCTGGTTGGTGATGACGGCGAAGTTGGTGGTCTGGGCCGCGGTACCGCATTTAGGGCCTACGGTCACGCCTGTGATGGCGGCCTGGGCGGCCGGGGAAACCACGAATCCGGACGCCACGATAGTTGCCACGCACGCGGCCCGTATTGCCCAAACTCGTGTGGACCGATCCATCCTCACGTTGCCTCCCGCTCGTCGAGCACTGTCCGAAGAGATCTCAACTGTTGCGCCACGTCAACTGCTTGTCGCTGGCATCGCCATACCCGAAGCTGACGTCGGCCGTCCCCGTCGTGTTCGAGTTCCGGAGGAACCAGGTGCCACCGCGCACCACGCCCGGCGTGGTC
The DNA here is from genome assembly GCA_963801205.1 of uncultured Acidimicrobiia bacterium. Taxonomy (GTDB): domain Bacteria; phylum Actinomycetota; class Acidimicrobiia; order Acidimicrobiales; family AC-14; genus JAXDMK01. The sequence goes on along the minus strand of CAWDDV010000006.1, from coordinate 203,325 downwards.
GACCCATTGGCGTCCCAGTCGCCCGGCAGGGGCGTGTCGCCCGGGTTGCCGTAGCCGAAGGTGGCGTCGGCGACACCGGTGGTGTTGGAGTTGCGCAGGAACCAGGTGCCGCTGCGTACGACGCCCGGCGTGGCCGTACCGGTGCTGTCCCAGTCACCGACGACGGGCAGGTCGCCCGGATTGCCGTAGGTGAAGGTCACGTCCGCCACTCCCGTCGTGTTGGCGTTCCTGAGGAACCAGGTGCCACCCCGGACGACGCCCGGGGTGACGGTGCCGTTCCCGTCCCAGTCGCCGGCGATGGGGATGTCGCCCGGGTTGCCATAGGTGAACGACAGATCGGCGACGCCGGTGGTGTTGGCGTTACGCAGGAACCAGATGTTCCCTCTGACCACGCCCGGCGTCCGGGTCCCATTGCCATCCCAGTCGCCGGTGATGGCGGTGTCGCCCGCGTCGCCGTAGTCGAAGGTTGCGTCTGCGGTCCCGGTGGTGGCCGTATTGCGCAGGTACCAGCGGGCGGCCCGCACGACCAGGGGGCGGGACTTCTTGTCGACCGTGGGCGGCACGGTGGTGCTCGTCGTGGTCGTCGTGGTCGTCGTTGTTGTCGTGGTGGTGCCGTCGATGGTGGTCGAGGTCGTGGTCGGCGCGGTGGTGGTGACCGGCGAGCCACCCAGGGCCTCCCAGTCGGGCGAGGTGGCGCCGGCGCCGCCGACCAGTTCGGCCAGGGTGTTGCCAGGCACGTTGTAGCCGTACAGGCCGTCGCCGGTGGGCCCGGCGGTGAGGCGGAAGAGGATCACCAGGCCGTCGGGCGACCATGTCGGCTCGGCGACCAGGCAGCCGCCGTCGGGGACGTCGTCGAGGCCCGATCCGTTGGCCGCGGCCATCACGAAGATGCGGCTGGTGCAGGTGGCTCCCTCGGCCGTGAAGACGATCGTCGACCCGTTGGGTGACCACTTGGGCGTGACCAGCTTGTCGAACGGCAGGGGGTCGTCAGGAGCCGTTTCGGGGTTGACCTGGAAGGCACTGGTGCCGTCGGCCCTGATGCTCCAGATGTTCGACCCGCCTGCGCCGTCGCCCCGCTGGAAGATGATGCGCTCGCCGTTGGGCGACCACTCGGGGGCGTTGTCGTCGGTGCCGGCCGGGAGGGCGTCGCCATTCGTGAGCTGGACCAGTCCGCCGGAGCCGTCGGTCCTCTGGATGAAGAGGCGGTACTCGCCGCCGACCCGGTTGCTGGCGAACACCATCCGGTTGTTGTCGGGCGACCACGCGGGCTGGATGTCGTCGGCCGCGTTGGTGGTGAGCCGGCTGACGTTGGTGCCGTCGGCGGCGGCCTTGAAGATCTCGCCGTTGCTACTGAAATCGCGGTCGAACAGGACCCACGCACCGTCCACCGACCACGCAGGGTGGTCGGCGTCGTCGACGAGCTTGGCCGGGCTGCTGCCGTTGGGCAGCGAGTTCCACAGGTCGCCGCCCTGGATCCACCCGATCTTCCCGTTCGCTCCCGGGAAGGTGGCCTGGGCGGAAGGCAGTACGAGAACGACCGCCAAGAGAGCCGCCGCGGCCCCCACGCTGACCGATATCCGAGACGTCATTGTCCGCATACGCACCCCCCTGCGATCCCGTCAAACGGGCCGCGATCCGCCGAACCGATGGGCCACCCTAACGAGAGACTTTCCTTCCCGCCATCGCGTCCCCACTCTCCGTAGACGCACGACCCCTGGGGATGGTTCCGCAGCGGCCCTGTGGATCTCCTGGGGAGAACTATCAGACCGGGAAGTGGAACGCCAGCCAACTGGTCCCTTCGGCGACCTCGAGCAGGCGGTGGGGAGCATTGGCGGGCAGGACGACCCAGTCGCCGGCGGTGAGGTCGACGGTTTCGCCGCCCACGTCGATGGTCGCGTGGCCGTGGAGGACGGTCACCCACTCGCTGCGGGACGAGAGATAGTCGACGGGCGTACCCACCCGGCCGCTGAGGATCTGCTCGACGATGGCCGTCGTCTGGGTGCGGTCGTCGCCGCCGTCCGGGTCGTCGTCGTCCGGGTGGTCGCCGCCGACGAGGCGGTCGGTGGTCTCGCCGTCGGCAGGGGCATCCGACGGGGGACGGAGCCGGCCCCGCCGGAGCACGTCAGCCCTTGTTGGCCCCGTGGGCCCGGACATAGTCGTTGACCTCGTAGTACGCGTCGATCGACTCGCCCGCGTCGCCCCAGAAGCCGTCGAGGATGTCGTACTCGATGGCCCCCTGGTCGACGTACCAGTTGTTGACGTCGGTGATCTCCAGCTCGCCCCGGCCCGAGGGCACGAGGGTGGTGATGATCTCGAACACCGACTGGTCGTAGAAGTAGATGCCGGTGACGGCGAAGTCGCTCGGCGGGACGTCGGGCTTCTCCACGATCCGGCGGACGCGACCGTCGGCGTCGAGGTCGGGCACGCCCAGGTGGCTGAGGTGGGCCGGGTCCTCGATCTTGGAGAGGAGGATGCGGGCACCCTTGGGCTGGCTGCGGAAGTTGTCGACCGCGGTGCGGATGGAGCGCCCGACGATGTTGTCGGCGAGCATGACCACGACCCGGTCGCCGTCGACGAAGCGCTCGGCCAGGCTGAGCGCCTCCGCGATCCCGCCCGCTCTCTCCTGGTAGGCGTAGGAGAGGCGGTCGATGCCCCACTCGTTGCCGCTGCCGAGGAGGCGGAGGAACTCGCCCGCGTGGGTGCCACCGGTGACCATCATGATCTCGTCCACCCCGGCGGTGACGAGAGCCTCGATGGCGTACGTCACCATCGGCCGGTCGTAGATCGGCAGGAGGTGCTTGTTGGTGATGCGGGTGAGGGGATGCATCCGGGTACCGGTGCCGCCCGCGAGGATCACGCCTTTCACGGAGCCGAAACGTTAGTCGGGGGTCGCGTGGCGGCCGGGGCGTAGCATTCGGCTGTTCGGGCGGCGGAAGGGCGGAGGTGCCGGCGTGGGCGAGGGCGACCGTCGAGATCGGGACTACTGCCAAGGGAGTGGGGCGAATCCGAGCCTGATTCGCCAAAGCCTCGGCGGCGCGTACGCGACGTGGGGATCGTGTCCGGTCTGCGAGGGCTCCTACCGCGTCGACAAGGAGGGCCTCCTCGTCGAACACCGCCCCGCCCGGTAGACGCGACGTCCGCCCAGTTCCTCTGACGGACCGCTCACTCGGGCTCGTCTGGTACTCGTCGATACCCTCCCGCGCCCGGTACCAGCGATGTCCGAGCGGCCGGCCAAGGGGTCGCCATGGCCGGCACGCGAGTGGTCCCAACGGGGCCGGTGCCGGTTACAATCGGCCCGATGGTGACTATCGAGCTCGAACGAGTCGAAGCACTGGAACTACTCGGGATGACGCTGGCCCACCTCAACGATGGCGAGGCGAGGCGCGAGATCTCCGCAAGAGTTCCCCTGCTCATGGCAATTCGGGACAAGCTCGCCAACGCGCTTCGGGAGGCAACATGAGCTACTCGGACGTCCAGGTGTCGGCCGCGGCGGCAGCGATGGACAAGTACCGAGGCGATGACGACAGCGAAGTTGGTGCTGCTCTCGTGGTGGTGGGACTCAGCGCCGAGCGAGCGGCGAGAGAAGCCGAGATCCGCGACGACATGATCCGAGTCGCCCATCACGCCGGCGCATCGCTGCGGCAGCTCGCCGATGTCTCGGGCCTGGGACGCAAGACGGTCACGGCAATCGTGGAGAAGGGCGTCCGCATCTGATTTGCCGGGCTACGAAACGCCCAATCGGCGGGGGGCTACGGGCGGGCGATGGACCAAGCGGGAGCGATCTCAGGGTCGCTGGCGGAAAGACCCGTGTCGCCAAGGGTGGGTACAAACACCTGGTCGTGGCACGACCAGAACAACTTCCTCGGTTCGCCATGCCTCAACGATCACGAATCCGCCGTTTGCTGGATAGCCCACATGCACCATGAGCCCGTCGGGTGGGCCGCCTAACGCATGGAGCCGGGCCTCGAAGGCAACGCTCAGACGGTCATGGTCGTCCTGATCCGCTGAGTCGATGACGATGCGGGCGACGATTGCCATCGAGAGAAGCTAGCTCGGCGCACCCGCCAATCGCCCCGGGCGCCGAGTTTGGCCCTGTAGCTTCCGCTCGCCCATCCCGCGGGCCGCCACTGGCCTCGGGCGAGGGTCCGAGTAGCGGGTCCCTCACTGACAGTGCGCGGTCGGTATTCGGACCCGTCCATGGCGGCCACCGCCCGTCGATTCATCGAGCGTTTTTCCGGGCATTTTGGCTTCTTCCGGTACGAATCCTTCCGTGGTGTTACTTGCCTGATGCGTGCCTGCTCTTTTCGGTTGATGTGGTGCCGACGCCCTGCTAGCTTGCCGACCAAAGGGGTTCAGGGAGACGGCGGTTCGGCGACGGCGGCTTACATTCGGCGCTCGCGGTTGTTCAGCGCGTCCCGCAACGAAAGGCTCGGGACATGGCGCGGCGAATGTGGACGGCGATACTCGCCATTGCTCTGCTCACGGTGGGCCACGGTCTGAGCGCCTCGGCGCAGACGTCGACGCCCCCGCCGACTCTGCTCGGGCCGCGGACCACCACATCCGCGAGTACCCAGACCGCACCGACACCGGGCGTGGCCCAGGCCACCAATCCGGACGCCGCCATTTGCTCGCAGGGTTCCATCGGGTTCGAACAGTTCCCGGACCAGACGAACCTGTCCGCACAGACCTTCCCCGGCGTGCGGTTCACGACGACCGGCGGATTCACGGCTCTTCGCGTTGGAGTGGGGAGCGTGAAGTAGCAGGAGCATCCACCACTGGGGCCAGGGGCCCCGTCATCGTTGCGGCTTCTCGACGGCTACAGCGATGGGAGGCCCCTGGTGGCGAACGACGGTATCGGCCTGGCGGAGGCCCTACTGGGACTGGAGGGATTCCGGGTGCTGGCGGTCGCCGAAGGCCCCGCCGAACTGATCGTGACCATCGAGACGGTGGCGACCCAGGTGGGCTGCGGGAGCTGCGGCGTGCGGGCCGAGGCGCAGGACCGGATGCCGATCGACATCCGCGATCTGGCCTGCTTCGGCCGGCCGGCTCGGCTGGTGTGGAACAAGCGCCGGTGGCGCTGCACCGAGGCTGACTGCGAGGCCAAGACGTGGACGGAGCACTCCGACCACGTCGGTTCCCAGGCTGTGCTGACACGGCGCGCCGGGGCCGAGGCGTGCCGCCAGGTCGGTGCCGACGCCCGCCCGGTGGCCACTGTGGCAGCCGAGCTCGGCGTGTGTTGGTGGACGGTGATGAACGCCGTGATCGAGCACGGTACGCCGTTGGTCGACGCCCCTGACCGGATCGGAAAGGTGACCCAGCTCGGCGTCGACGAGACCTCGTTCCTCACCGCCAACCGCACGCATGCGACGATCTACGCCACCGGCCTGGTCGACCTCAAGGCCAAGGTCATCATCGACATGGTGAAGGGCAACGCCGCTGCTGACCTGCGGCGATGGACCAAGGGCGCCGATCCGGCGTGGCTCAAGGCGATCACTGTGGTGGCCACCGACCTGGCCGAGTCCTTCCGGGTGGGGCTGTCGCCGGGGCTCGACCACGCCACCCGGGTGGCTGATCCGTTCCACGTCGTGCGCGTCGGCAACCGCTGCCTGGACAAGGTCCGGCGGCGGGTGCAGAACGAGACCCTCGACCACCGCGGACGCAAGGACGATCCGCTCTATCGCATCCGCAAGCTGCTCCTCACCGGCGGCGAGCGACTCGACGAGAGCGGCAACGCCCGCATGCTGCTGGGCCTGCGGGCGGGTGACCCCAAGGACGAGGTGCTGGGCGCCTGGCTGGCCAAGGAGTCGGTCCGCGACGTCTACCTCACCGCCGATCGCGATGTCGCCGCCACCCTCCTCGACAAGGCCATCGCCGGCTGCATCGCCGACGAGGTGCCCGAGATCCGCTCCCTCGGCCACACCCTGAAGTCGTGGCGCACCGAGATCCTGGCCCACCACGACACCGGCGCCTCGAACGGTCCGACCGAGGGCCTGAACCTGTGCGTGAAGCGGGTCAAGCGCTGCGGCCACGGCTTCAAGAAGTTCGAGCACTACCGCCTGCGGGTGCTCCTCCACGCTGGCGGGGTCAGCTGGCCATCAAAGCCTCGTCCACCCCGAATCCGAACCCGCTCTCCCCACTCAGTCGCGTAGAGCCGGATTCACCTGGCTGGTCGGGGACTTCGGCACGGGCAGGTACAACGGGAAGTACCCGAACGGCGTGTACACCAGCCAGGGGACGCACTGGGCGTGGCTGGGCACCTCGCAGGGTTCAGGCCGCATCGACTTCATCCAGGGTCGAGCCAAGTTCTTCAGCCTGCTGGCGTCGTCGGCCTCACCCATCCACCTGGAGGCCTACGCCGCCAACGGCACCCTCCTGCAGACCGTCTCCTCGCCCGCGGGCAACACCGGTACCGGCACGATGGACGAGCTGCGCATCCAGCGGGCCCAGGCCGACATCGCGTACCTGATCGTGCACGACTCCGGGAACTACTTCCTCATCGACTCCGTCTGCACGGATGCGCCGGGCATCCCGCCGGCCACGGCGAAGCCGAAGTACGTCGCCCTGGGCGACTCGTTCTCCTCGGGCGAAGGGGTCGAGCCGTTCTTCGAGCCGGGCAACAATTGCCACCGTTCGAAAGTGGCGTACTCCACCAAGGTGGAGACGCCCGGGATCACCGGTGCATCGCTGTACGACCAGGTGAAAGCCGGGGTACTGGACGCGCAATGGGGCTTCCAGGCATGCAGCGGGGCCACGACCGCCAACGTGCTGTCGACCGGCCTCCACGGCGACCCACTGCCGCAGCTTGCCCTGAATCGCAGCGCCGACACCGGCAACGCCAACGACCTTCCCGTCGACAGCAAGACGACCCTCGTGACATTGACGATCGGCGGCAACGACATGAACTTCGTCGGCGTGCTGGATCACTGCTTCTACTCGGCGAACTGCACGACCGGCGCCTTCGGGGGCTACAGCAGCCTCGACGCCTACGCCACCGCCAAGCTGACCGAGTTGAGCGGCAAGTTGGATGCCCTGTACAAGCAGATTCGCACGCAGGCATTCCAGGCCCGAGTGCTCGTGCTCGGCTATCCGAACCTGTTCCCACTGACCCCGAACGAGCAGAAGTGCTTCGGTCTCAGCCAGAAGACGAACCCGTTCAACGGCAAGACGTTCGGATGGAGCCAGACCGAGCAGACCTGGTTCCGGATCGCCACCGCGAAGCTCAACAAGCTCATCCTCGAGCGCTCAATGGCCAACGGCGCGGAGTACATCCGGGTCGATGCGCTCTTCACGGGTCACGAGCCGTGTGGGCGCAACGGCGAGTGGGTGCACGGCCTGTCCCTCTCCTTCAGCGAGGGGAACCACGTGGACGACAAGTCCTTCCACCCCAACGCGTGCGGACAGGCGGCCCTGGCCGTGCTCATCAACCTCCGGCTGAACGGGCACCTCGACTCGGTCTGCGGGTCGTAGCGGGATCCGGCCGCTCCGACACCGAGTCCCGTCTCTCGACGCAGCGTGCCGCGCCTACACGCCGACGTTCTCGGTAGCCATGCGTGCGGTTTCCGCAACCTGAGCTACCGAGAAGTGGTGGGCGGCACCGGTAGCTGGGCCGTCAGCCCGTCACGAGACGTCGAACTCGTTGCCTTCGGGGTCGGTCAGCAGCGTCCACCGGCCATCGGCGCCGTCGTGGACGCTGACGAGGGTGGCGCCCAGCCCGACGAGGCGTTCGACCTCGGCGTCGTGAGCGTCGGGTCCGACGAGGAGGTCGAGGTGGACCCGGTTCTTCACCGTCTTGGGCTCGGGGACCGCCTGGAAGAGGATGCGCCGGCCCGCGCCCGCGCCCCGCTCGTCGACGGGATCGTCGGGATGGCGCAACGAGGCGAGGTCCCGCCAGCGCCGTTTCCCGTCGATCTCGACGGTGAGCTCAGCGGGCACGTGGCCGGCCTCGACGAGGCCACTGACGAAGGCGTCGATCTCCTCGTGCTGGTAGTGGAGGGCCTCGGCCCAGAACGCGGCCAGCGCATGGGGCTCGGCGGCATCGAAGACGACCTGCGTGCGGATGGCGACCATCCGACCACTGTCGCGCGGCGAGGACGGGCCGACGATGACCCGCGCCTCGTCGGGCCGGGTTGGTAGGTACCGTCGGGGGGTGGCCGACGCCGAGATATCGAGCCCATGACCAGGAGGTTCCGCAGGCGGCCGGTCGGGGGGATGCCGGTGGTCGCCTTGATTGCGCTCCTCGGACTGGTGGCGAGCGTGGCGTGTGGCGACGACGACGAGCCAGGCGCCCGAGCCGACCAGCCGGGGACCGAAGCCACCTCGACCACGTCGACCTCGTCGAACGAGCCGGCGTCGAGCACGACCACCGGCGTCGAGGGCCAGACCCCGACCACCGCCGCCACCGACCCGGAGCCCGCGCCCACGACTGCACTCACGACCGCGCCCGAAGTTCGGCCCGGTGCCCGAATCCAGGTCAAGTTCGCGCCCGGGTCGGGTGTCCGCCTCCGCGACGGCGCCCTCGTGAGCGAAACCGGCGCCGACCTCTCCCCGCTCAACGCGGTCCTCGCCGCCTACCCCGGCACCACCGTCCAGCGCCTCTTCCAGCGGCCGGAGGCGGACTTGGAGGCGGAGAGGGTGGCGGCCGAGGCCCGCACCGGGCTCCCCCAGCCCGACCTCAACCTCTATTACCGGCTCACGCTGCCCGAGGGGGTCGACCCGGACGAGGCCATCGCCGACCTGAGCGCACTCGACGTCGTCGACCGGGCGTACGCCGACCCCGTCGCCGCTCCCCCTCCGTGACGGAACCCTTGACACTCGTTCCCTGAGCATCTAAAAGCATCTATTTCCCTCGGCGCTGACAGGAGAGGGGTGGGGACCATGACGAGCACCCGATGGGCCCGGACGGCGGCCATTGCGCTGGCTCTGGCGGCGACGATGCCGTCGTTGGCTTCGACCGCCGGCGCCCAGTCCTCGTCGCAGTCGAGCGAGCCGCTCCAGGCCCGGACCGCCACCGCCAAGGCGGCCCTCGCGACCCAGCCGGTCGACCCCGCCAGTGGCGCGGTGATCGTCAAGTTCCGGGAGGGATCGGGCGTGCGCCTGCAGGGCTCGGCCCTCACCGCACCGGTCGATCTGGCGGGCGTCCACGCCGTCCTCGCCACGTTCCCCGGCATCACCGTCGAGCGGCTCTTCGATCGGCCGGTCGCCGATCTGGCCCGGGAGAAGGCGCGGGTCGAGGCCCGCACCCGCCGCCAGCTGGCCGATCTCAACCTCTACTTCCGGCTGGTCGTGCCCGAGGGGACCGACGTGGCCGCCCTGGTCGCCGAGCTCAACAAGCTCGAGGTGGTCGAGGGCGCCTACAGTGAGCCCACCGCCGCACCGCCGCCGGTCACACCCGACTTCACCGCCCAGCAGGGGTACCGGCTGACGGCGCCGGGCGGGATCGGCGCCAACCTCGTGTCCGCGGTGGCCGGCGGCAAAGGCCAGAACATCGTCATCGCCGACATCGAGTACAGCTGGAACGTCGACCACGAGGACCTGGCCAAGGCCCGGGCCGCGGGCGCGGTCATCGCCAACGGCACGCCCGACGACCCGTTCTCCGACTTCAACCACGGCACGGCCGTCCTGGGCGAGATCGTCGGCGACGAGAACGCCTTCGGCGTCACCGGCATCGTCAGCGGCGCCACCCTGCGCCTGGTGAACGCCAACACGACGGGTGGATACGACCTGGCCAACGCCATCAGCCTGGCGACGGCCGCCCTCGCCCCGGGCGACGTCATCCTCATCGAGCAGCAGACCACCGGGCCAACGGCGGGTGCGACGCGACGACCCAGGTCGGGTGCGCTCCGGTCGAGTGGGTGCAGGCCTTCTACGACGCCATCGTCGTCGCCACCGCCGCCGGGATCATCGTCGTCGAGGCGGCCGGCAATGGCACCCAGGACCTCGACTCCGCCCCCTACAACCCGCTCAACGCCAGGGCCGACTCCGGCGCCATCGTGGTCGGTGCGGGGGGCGCCCCGGGATGTACCGCGCCGGCGCGAGGACGGCTCGACTTCTCCAACTCCGGCGCCCGCGTCAACCTCCAGGGCTGGGGCGAGTGTGTGGTGACCACCGGGTACGGGACGCTCCAGGGAGGCGCCGACCCCAACGTCCACTACTCCAACTCCTTCGGGGGGACCTCGAGCGCGTCGCCGATCGTCGCCGGCGCCGCCGGGGTGCTCTCGAGCATCGCCCAGCAGCGCGGCATCACCCTCACGCCGCTACAGGTCCGCACCATCCTCCAGGACACGGGGACGCCCCAGCAGTTCGGGTTGGCGGGCAACATCGGTCCCCTTCCCGATCTGTTCCGGGCCGTGCAGATCTTCAGCTGCTCGACGCCGCCGCCGGCCACCATCACCGCCGTGCCCGGAGCCATCACCGTGGGCACACCGAACGCCGACGTCATCTACGGCACCGCGGGCGTCGACCGGATCGCGGGGCTGGGCGGCAACGACATCGTGATCGGCAACGGTGGCCACGACGATCTCCAGGGAGGGGACGGCGACGACATCCTCTGCGGCGGAGGCGGGAACGACCGCCTGACCGGCGGTAACGGCAACGACCACCTCCAGGGCGACGCCGACAACGACGACCTCACGGGTGGGGCCGGTGACGACGTCCTCCGGGGCGGCACCGGGAACGACCGCCTCACCGGCGACGCCGGCACCGACCGCTGCCTGGCCGGCGGCCAGGTGGGAGACGTCAACGCGCCCGCCCCCCTCTGCGACGTCACGATCTGAGCCGGGGACCGGCACCCGGCGGACGACGTTCACGGGCACGCCTCCCGGGTGGGCGGGGGGCGGCGCCGCTAGTCTCGGGGGATGGACCTGCCGCCCCCGGTGCAGGGCCCGGAACGACGAGACGACCCCGAGGATCCGGCCGGCCGGTTGGCCGCCGTGGAGGCCGAGCTAATCGCCCTGGGCGCCCGCTTGGAACAGCTCGAAGCGTCGTTGCAGCTGGCGGTCCGGGAGGAGACGCGGCGGGCGTCGAACGAGATCCGCCACACGGTCAGCGAGCTCGGGCGGCGGCTGGCGCTCGACCTACCGCAGTTCCTCGACCGCCACCGCCAGCTGATCGTGGGCGAGCTGCGAGGGGGCGGGGCGACCGCGACCGCGGCCGCGGCCGCGGCCGACGCCACCGCTCCGGCGGCCGACGACGGCGGACCGGCGACCCCGGCGCCACCTACGGCCACCGCCTCCGCAACCGGCCCCGCCGCGTCCGCCAGCACCGACGACGACGATGACGGTCCCGACGAGGCCGGCGGCGGACGCCGGAAGCGTCGCCGTCGCAAGGAAGGCTGACGGCGTGCGGATCGGTTTCGACGGCACCCCCCTGCTCGGACGCAAGACCGGGGTCGGCTGGTACACCCACGAGCTGATCGATGCCATCGCCCTCCTCGCCCCCGAGGACGACATGGTCGTCTTCCCCATCTCCTGGCGCACCGCCCGCTACCTCAACCTCGACCCTCCCCACCGGCCCAACGTGGGCGTCGAACGCAAGCTCGCCCCCGCCCGTCCCCTGTGGGCGATGTGGGACCGGGTCCCGTTCCCGCCGGTCGAGTGGCTGGTCGACTGCGACGTCTTCCACGCCACCAACTTCATCGCCCCCCCGTCCCGGAAGGTCCCGGTGGTGGTCACCGTCCACGACATCGGCTTCGTCCACCACCCGGCCGACGTCTCCCCCGGCGTCCGGCGCATGGCCCGGCTCCTGCCCCAGATCCTGTCCCGGGCGGCGGCCATCGTCACCGTGTCGGAGTTCACCCGCCAGGAGCTCCTCGACTGGCAACCCCACCTGGCCGACCGCATCACCGTCATCCCCAACGGCAGCCACCACCGGGCCAAGGCAGTCGACAGCACCCGGGGAGCGGCGGTGGGCGCCCCCTACGCCCTCATGCTCGGCACCCTCGAGCCCCGCAAGAACCTGCCCCTCGCGCTCGATGCCCTCAGCGTCCTCCGCCGACGGGGTGTCGACCTGCGGCTCGTCCTCGCCGGGGACGGAGCACCCTCATCGACCTGCCCGCCATGCTGGCCGAGCGGGGCCTGGGCAGCCCCGAGGTCGTCTGCACCGGCTACATCGACGACAACCGGGTGGCGTCCCTGCTGGCGGGGCCCGGATGCTGGTGTTCCCCTCCCTCTACGAGGGCTTCGGGATGCCGCTGCTGGAGGCGATGCAGGTGGGCGTCCCCGTGGTGGCCGCCCGGGCGGGGGCGTCGCCGGAGACGGTGGGCGACGCCGGGCTCCTGGTCGACCCGGGCGACGTCGAGGGCTTCGCCGACGCCATGGCCCAGCTCGTCTTCGACGACGAGCTACGGACGACCCTGATCAAGGCGGGCAAGGCCCGGGAAGCGGAGTTCACCTGGGAACGGGCGGCCGCCGCGTGCCTCCGCCTGTACCGACAGGTGGCCGCCTGACGGCGCCCAGCCCCCTCGGAGTCGTCATCGTGGCCGACCAGTTGCGGCGACCGGTCCCCGGGGGGATCGGGACCTACGTCCGAGGGCTGCTGGCCGGGCTGCGCACCGCCGCCCCCGAGCAGGTCGACATCACCTTGTGGATGGGACGGGCCCGCGGCGGTGCCGGGCGCGAGCGCGATCCGCTGGCCGGGTTCGACAACGTCGCGGCGTCGAGGCTTCCCGGGCCCGTCCTCACCCGGCTGTGGGACCGGGGCCTGGGGCGGCCGCCGGCGGGGGCCGACGTGGTGCACGCCACGTCGCTTGCCGTACCCCCGGCGGGACCGGCGCCGATGACGGTGATGGTGCACGACCTCGCCTGGCGTCACGAGCCCGACGCCTACCCCCGTCGGGGCCGGGAGTGGCACGAGGCGGCGCTGGCCCGGGCCCGGAAGCGGGGCGCGCTCCTCCTGGCGCCCTCCGCCGCCACCGCCGACGACCTGGCCGCGGCCGGCGTGCCCGAGGGCCGGGTGGCGATCGTCGAGGAGGGGAGCGACCACCTCGATCCACCCGACAGCGACGGCGCGGCCGCCCTCCTGGCCCGCCTGGGGGTCGAGCCCGGCGGGAACTACCTGCTCACCGTGTCCACCCTCGAGCCCCGCAAGAACCTGCCCCGCCTGCTGGACGCCTACGCCCGGGCCCGGCCCCGGCTCCCCGAGCCGTGGCCCCTGGTGGTCGTCGGGCCCGCCGGTTGGGGGCCGGCGCTGTCGCCCCGCCCGTCGGTGCTGCTGGCCGGTCACGTGGGCGGACCCGTGCTTTCGGCCCTCTACTACGGGGCCCGGTTGGTGGCCTACGTCCCCCGCCGGGAGGGATGGGGGCTGCCGGCGTTGGAGGCCATGTCGTGCGGCATCCCGGTGGTGGCCACGCCGATGCCGAGCACGGGCGGGGCCGCCTTCGAGGTCCCCGTCGACGACGTCGAGGCCATCGCCGAAGGACTGGTGGCGGTGGCGAGCGACGACGCCCTCCGGGCCCGACTGAAGCGAGCCGGTGAACTTCGGGCCGTCAGCCTCACGTGGAAGCGGGCCGCCGCCCGCCACCTCGACCTCTGGCAGGGGCTGGCCGCCGGATGAGCCGGGCCCGGGCGAACAGTCCGCGCGCTTGCCCCCTCACGCGTGTAGTTGCGCGGAGTAATCGGCGGCCGGGCGGGGCCCGGGCGATTAGTCCGCGCGCTTGCCCCCTCACGCGTGTACTTGCGCGAAGTAATCGGCAAGGGCTGGGGCGGGGGCTGGTGGCGTGAGCGCGCCGATCCGGGTCAGCCTCGACGCCACGGCCGTCCCGGCCAAGCCGGGTGGCGCCGGGCGGTACGTCCTCAACCTGGCCCGGGAACTGGCGGCCAGGGACGACGTCGAGGCCACCGTCGTCTGCCGCCAGGGCGACCGGGCCCGGTGGGAGGCCATGGCCGGCGCCGGGCAGGTGGTCGACACCGCCCCCACCCGCCGTCCGGTCCGCCTGGCGTGGGAGCAGACCGCGCTCCCCCGGCTGCTCAACCGCATGCCCGTCGACGTCCACCACGGTCCCCACTACACGATGCCGATCGCAGCCCGGGGCCCGAGCGTGGTCACGGTGCACGACCTGTCGTTCTTCTCCCACCCGGAATGGCACCAGTCGTCGAAGGTCGCCTTCTTCCGGGGTGCGATCCGGGTGGCGGCGGCCCGGGCCGCGGCCATCGTCGCCGTGAGCCAGACCACCGCCGACCGGCTGGTCGATCGGGCTCGGCCGCAGGGACCCGTCTACGTCATCCCCCATGGCGTCGACCACGGCCGGTTCCGTCCTCCCTCGGGACCGGACGAGGTGGAGGCCGACGTCCAGGCCCGCCAGCGCCTCGGGCTCGAGCCCGACCGCGCCTATGTCGCGTACGTGGGCACGCTCGAGCCCCGCAAGGACGTGCCGTCGCTGGTGCGGGCCTTCGACCTCATCGCCGCCAGCCACCCCGACACCGTCCTGGTGCTGGCCGGCCAGCGGGGATGGGGCGTGGACGCGGTCGAGGCCGCCATCGTCACCGCCCGGGCCCGAAATCGGATTCTGGTCGCCGGCTACGTGACCGACGACGAGAACGTCGCCCTCCTCCGGGGGGCGTCGGTGGTCGCCTATCCCTCGCTGGAGGAGGGCTTCGGCCTCCCCGCGCTGGAGACCATGGCCTGCGGCGCGCCCCTGGTGACCACGTCCGGTTCGGCCATGGAGGAGGTGGTGGGGACGGCCGGCATCCTGGTGACCCCGGGAGACACCGTGGGCCTGGCCGAGGCTCTGGACGCCACGCTCGCCGGCGGCGCCGACGTCGAACGCCGCCGGGTCGACGGACTGGTGGTGGCCGCCCGTCATACGTGGTCGGCCAGCGCCGCCGGCCACGCCGAGGTCTATCGGCGGGTCAGCCCTGGATCGCCAGGGAGTGGTACCCGCCGGAACCGACCATGACCGGGTTGGCGAGGGACACCGCGCCCGGCACCGGTCCGCCGACCGTCGTGCCCGTGCCCAGCTGACCGAAGTGGTTCCAACCCCACGCCAGGATCTGGCGGGCGGGGTTGACGGCCAGGGTGTGGACGCCTCCGGGGCTGACGATCGACGTGTCGGGCACGCCCGCCACCGTGTAGGTCGGGGTCCGGTTCCCCAACTGCCCGTGGGCGCCCCAACCGCCGGCGTAGATGACGCCCTCGCGGGCGGTCGTCACGATGTGGTAGCCGCCGGCGCTGACGACCAGGCCTCCGACGCCGTAGCGGCCCGGCGTCGGCAGGCTCGGACCGGCCGTCCCCGTGACCTGCCCGACGAAGTTGGCACCCCACCGCTGGGTCGTATCGGAGACGTCCAGGGACGTGCTGTGGAACCACCCGGCCGACACCCGGGTGTAGGCGGTGTTGCCGTAGTGGGCCGGCAGGGCGACGGGCAGGCCACGGTTGACCACGGTGCCGTCGCCCAGCTGGCCGAAGGCGTTGTGGCCCCAGGCCCAGCCGGTGCCCTCCTCCCGCACGGCGAGGCTGTGCAGGAACCCGGCGGAGATGGAGGTCATGCCCGCCATCTGGGCCTTGGCCGGCGTCAGCCTGGTCGTCAGGGTGCCGTCACCCAGCTGGCCGTAGCCGTTGTAGCCCCAGCCCCAGACGGTCCCGTCCCCGCGCAGGGCCAGGCTGTGCAGCCCGCCGGCGGCGATGGCGACCACGCCCGTCAGCCCGGCGACCTGCACCGGCGCCGACCGGTCGAGGGTGGTGCCGTCGCCCAGCTGGCCCAGGATGTTCCACCCCCAGGCCCAGACGGTGCCGTCGCCCTTGAGGGCGAGCGAGTGGTAGGGGCTGGCCGACACGGCCACGATGCCGGTGAGGCCTGCTATCCGGGTGGGGACGTGGCGGTCGGCGGTGGTGCCGTCGCCCAGCTGGCCGACGCCGTTCCAGCCCCACGCCCACACGGTTCCCCGGTTCGAACCGGGGATCAGCCGGCCCACGAGCACGTCCCGCCAGTTCCCGGGCTCGTTCCAGAAGCCGGGGCGGCTGGACCCGGCGATCACCAGGCGGCCGTCGTCGGCGAAGGCGAGGGCGTTCACGAACCCGAGGGGCCCGCCCCGGTCGAGGGAGAGGAAGCCGGCCCGACCGAAGGACGGGTCGACTAGCCCCGACGGCGTGTAGCGGACCACCAGCGGCTCCGGGAAGGGTTGCGACGATGACCCGCCGACCACGATGCTGCCGTCGGCCGCCAGCGCCACCGAGATCCCGGCCGAGCCGACCTCCGCCACCGTCGATGCGGGCGGGGTCGACGCCCCCGGACCGGTCTGGGGCGGGACGCGGGTGATGACCTGCCCGGTTCCGGCCAGGCTGGTGTCGAGGACGCCGTCGGCGAGGAACCGGAACAGGACGACGTTGCCCAGGCCGATGTGCTGGATGCCGGTGGGCGAGGGGGGTGAGGTACCCGGTCTGGGCGGGCTGGCCGGGCCGCCGAAGATGAACTCGGCGCCGGTGGCCACGATGCGACCGTCGGGCTGGACGGCGAGGGCGGTGATCACGGTGCCGCGGTCGACGTAGTCGGTGTCGGGCCACACGACGGTGGACCCGCCGGTGCCGAACGAGGGGTCGAGGCCCCCGTCGGGAGGTAGCGGGCGATGGCGGCGGCGTCGCTCGGGCCGCCGCCGAACACGGGCCACGACTGGGCGCCGGCCGCCACCAGCTTTCCGTCAGCCACGAGGGCCACCGTGCCGAAGCCCACGTCCGTGGGGGCCGGTCCGATCACCAGCCCGGCCGGGGCGAAGGTCGTGTCCCGCAGGCCGAGGGGATCGAGCCGGGCCTGGAAGGCGGCCCCCGCCCGGCCCGAGTTGGCCTGGACGCTGCCGGTGCCACCCACCCGGATCGAGCCGTCGACCTGCACGGCCAGCGCCTTCACCTTGCCCGCCACCACCTCGGGGAACGTCACCGTCCCTCCCTGGAAGGTCGGGTCGAGGACGCCGGCCGGGGTGAGGCGCACGACGATCCCCTTCCCGTCGCGCTCGCCGCCGACGACGATCCCGCCGTCGGGCTGGAGGGCGACCGCGTAGGCGGTGTCGTAGGCGCCCGGGGAGGCGAGGACGAACGTCCCGCCGGTGCCGAAGGCGGGGTCGAGAGCGCCCGCCGGCGTGTAGCGGGCGACGAGGATGTCCCCGTTAGGGTCGCCGTCGAACGGGTCGTGGTTCGTGCGCCCGACGACGACGGTGGCCCCGTCCGGCTGGAGGGCGACGGCCGCCGCCTCGTCGTCGAACGGGGAGAGCCCGCTGGTGACGAGGCCCCCGCCGAAGGACGAGTCGAGGGCGGTGGCGGTGCCGGTGCCCGCCGGGTCCGCCGGGGCCGCGGCCGACAGCTGCGGGGCGCCGAGGGCGCTGGTCGCGGCGGCCACGAGGGACGCAACCGCGACAACGAGCCACCGGACGCTGCCGGGGCCGGGGCCGGGGGACCGCCGTAGAGCCCATCCCCCACCTGTCGGCGTCCCAGGTGGGGGCCTTGAGGTGCTTACCGGCTGCGGAGCTTGGAGAGGAGGCGGAGCAGCTCCAGGTACAGCCAGACCAGGGTGACGAGCAGTCCGAAGGCGCCGTACCACTCCATGTACTTGGGGGCTCCCCCGGCGGCGCCCCGCTCGATGAAATCGAAGTCGAGGAGCAGGTTGAGGGCGGCGACGACCACGATGGCCAGGCTGATCAGGATCCCGATCGGGGAGGCGTCGTGGAGGAAGGGGACCTGCACGCCGAACAGCCGCAGCACGATGCTCACCAGGTAGACCACCATGATCGCCCCGGTGGCGGCCACGATGCCCATGCGCAGCTTGTCGGTGACCTTGATGACGCGGGTGGCGTACAGGAACAAGAGGACGCCGAACACGGCCACCGTCAGCCCGACGGCCTGGACGACGATGCCCTCCCAGGCGATGTCGTAGACGTGGGAGATGGCGCCCAGCAGGAAGCCCTCGACGAGGGCGTAGACGGGAGCGGTGAAGCGGGCCAGCCGGGGCTTGAAGAACGTCAGGATGGCCACGCCGAGGGCGACGAGGACGGCCGGCAGGATCCATCCCGGGAACTGGACGCCCTCGGGCGAGGGGCTGACCTGGGCCCACCCGACCCAGCCCGCGACCAACAGGATCAGGAGGAGGACGGCCGCCGCGCTGACGGTGCCGCCGATGGTCATGGTCTCGAACGAATCGGGCGGGGTCCACGGCGAGACCTGGTCGTCGACGGGCGGACGGGTCATCCGCCCCCCCGCTCCCGACGCCCGGGCGGCCTCGATTTCGCGGTTGAAGACCTTGTCGTTCAGGGCCGGATTGGTCGTGCGCATGGCCGCCATCGTACTGCTGCCGAGGTCGCTATCCACGGGCGCCCGCCACCCCGAAAAGCCCAGGTCAGCCTGCCCGCTTCCGACTCCTCCACGCCGCGATCAACTGCTCCCGCCAGACGAGGACCGCGATCAGGGAGATCGTCCCCGCCCCGACTGCGCTGAGCACGAGCGGCTCGCTGTCGGCGACGAACCCGATCACCAGCAACACCGTCCCAATGATCCCGAACACGACCGACGTCACCAACGCCGGCGGCCGAGCGGAGGAGGTGGCCATCGAGACACTGTGTCACGCGCCGCGGACCCCTCGTTCTCGGTAGCGGTGCGTGCGGAAAGCGCTCCCACAGCTACCGAGAACGACGGGCCGGGCGGCCGTTGGCGGCCGGGCGGCCGGCCGGGGGTCCCCGCCGGCCGCGAGCGCCGCCACAGGCGGCCCCATCCGGATGGCCTCCCGCCGGCCCCGCAGGGGTCGGCACCGAGGGCCGGCCGAAGGCCGGCCCGGGGGGAGGTCTAGGAGGGGGGCCTGCCCCCCTCCTAATTCATCGAGGGATCGGGGGGGTAGTCGGCGAAGAGGGAGACCATGCCCGGTTGGCGGCGGAGGACGTCCCGCCACAGCTCCTCGGGCAGGGGGGACAGGGCGTCGGCGGGGTCGGCGTCGACGACGAACCAGCCGCCCTCGGCGATCTCCGCCTCCAGTTGGTGGGGCGCCCAGCCCGCGTAGCCGGCGAAGATGCGGACCGCGGCCACGCCCGGCACCGCGTGGCCGGGGTCGGCGTTGAGGTCGACGGTGCCCACCTGGCCCAGCACGGGGTCCCATTCCCCGTCGGCGATGTCGGCGTCGACCCGGGCCAGGCAGAGGGCGGCGTTGGGGGCCACCGGTCCGCCCAGGAAGACCACCGGCGGCGAGACCACCACCTCCGTCCACCCCGGCAGGTGCTCGGCCACGTGGATCTCGCTCGGCCGATTGAGGACCACCCCCATGGCCCCCTCGTCGGAGTGCTCGAGCATGAGGACCACGGTGCCGGCGAAATTGGGGTCACCAACGGTGGGCGACGCCACCAGCAGCCGTCCCCGCAGGTGGGTGACGTCGACCGGCTCGTCGGTCACAGCCCCGGCACCGCCGCCGCGGCCGCCGCAGCCCGGGCCCGGGCGCCGAACGTCACCCGCAGGGCCACCAAGAAGCCCAGCGTCAGCACCAGGGCCGCCACGTACGGGCCCAGAGCCAGACGGCCCTCGCCGCCGAAGTCACCAGTCGCCCGCACCGCCCCCAATCCGACCAGGGCGATGCCGATGGCGGCCGACTCCAGGGCGATGGCGAAGTGCTCCACCGCTCGTCGACCAGGAACCACGCCAGCATCAGGGCGGGAAAGGCCATGAACGCGCTCACGGAGCGGGCGGTGACGGGCGTGAGCGGCCACGGCCAGCGATCGAGGGCGACCTCGGGACGGACGAACATGGCCAGGGCGCCCACCAGCCACACGACACCGACCGTGCCGACCACGCGCCGAACTGGTCGAGGCACGACGAGGTCGCCCGGCGCCGGCACCCGGGGATCGGCAGCCCGCCCAATCGCCCACAGCCACGGCAGGAGGATGGGGGTGACGGTGTAGAGGATCAGCCAGCCCCAGAAGCTCACGTGGTCGTGGTTGAAGCGGTCCCAGTGCAGGACGGTGGCGATCCCGAGCAGGGTGGCGAAGAGCCACGCGCCCAGGAACCCGACCGACACCCGGTGCCACTGGCGGGCAGTGGCGGCCCGGGTGAAGAGGTAGGCGCCGGCAACATAGCCGGCACCCATGATCAGGGAGGACATCGGCGGGGTGATCGTCCACGACCACAGCTGGCGGGTGCGGCCAGGGAACAGGTAGAGGATGACGAACGCCGCCGTCAGGACCGGCACGATGAGGGCGGCCACCCACCTGGCCGGGGCCAGAACACGGTCGTCGGCTGACGTTCGAGCGGAAAGACCGGGCGACGGGCTCAGGCCAGAAGGCTCCGGAGGCGGTAGGGACGCTGGTCGGACACCGGCACCAGCAAACCACACCGGTTCCCAGGAGACCACGAATCGAGGGCGGCTAGCCTCACGCCGAGCATGGAACCGCAGCCCTCCGCCCCGCCGGTGGTGGCCGTGGTCGTGGCCAACGAGCCGGGTGACTGGTTCGAGGAAGCCCTGGTGGCGCTGGGCAGCCAGGACTACCCCAACCAATCGGTGCTGGTGATGGACGCCGGAGGCGACGCCGATTCGGCCCGCCGGGTGGCGTCGGTCCTGCCTGACGCGTACCTGCGCCGGGTTCCCACCAGGCCCGGGTTCGCGGCCGCCGCCAACGACGTCCTCCAGACGGTGCAGGGCGCCTCCTTCCTCGTCTTCTGCCACGACGACGTGGCCATGGAGCCCGATGCCATCCGCCTCCTGGTGGAGGAGGCGCTGCGGTCCAATGCCGGCATCGTCGCCCCCAAGGTGGTCGAGTGGGACCACCCCGACCGCCTCCTCGAGGTGGGGCTGGTGGTCGACAAGACGGGCGCTTGCGCGTCGGTGGTCGACCGGGGTGAGCTCGACCAGGAGCAGCACGACGCGGTCAAGGACGTGTTCGCGGTGTCCAACACCTGCCTGCTGGTGCGCAGCGACCTGTTCAGCGAGCTGGGCGGCTTCGACGCCGAGATGGGCGACCACGGCGCCGACGTCGACCTGTGCTGGCGGGCCCAGGTGGCCGGGGCCCGGGTGGTCGTGGCCCCCGCGGCCCGGGTCCGTCACCACACCGGCGACGATCGCCACCGGGAGGACGCGGTCGACAAGGACGCGGCCCAGTCCCGCCACCACCTGCGTACCATGTTCAAGAGCTATTCCCTGCTCCACCTCCTGCGGGTGGTCCCCCAGGCCATGGTCGTCACCCTGGTGGAAACGGTGGTCGCCCTTTTCGCCCGCCGGTGGGGTGAGGCCCGCCAGCTGGTGGCGGCCTGGTTCTGGAACCTGCGCCAGCTCAACCGGCTGCGCCCCCTGCGCAAGGCCGTCCACCGCTCCCGGAACGTCCCCGACAGCGAGGTCCGCCGGCTCCAGGTGCGGGGCAGCGTCCGGCTGACCAACTACCTCCAACGCCGGCTCCACGCCGAGGAACGGGCCCGGGCCCTGGTGTCGGCCGGCCAGGAGCTGGTCGACGTCGGTGTGGCAGGGGCCGGCCCGGGCCGCGGCCGCCCTGCTCGGCCTGGTCGCCCTGGCCCTGCTCATCGGCAGCCGGGAGCTGCTCACCGGCCGCATCCCGGCGGTCGGCCAGCTGGCGCCCTTCCCCCGGCCGTCCACCCTGCTCACCCACTTCGTCGACGGCTGGCGCACCACCGGCCTGGGCTCGCCGTCGTCGGCCCCGCCCATGCTCGGGCTCCTCGGCTTCGTCGGCACCGCTCCTGCTGGGCGGCGTCGGGCTGCTCCAGAAGCTGCTGGTCCTGGGGGCGTGGCCGATCGCCGCCGTCGGCGCCTGGCGGATCGGCCGCCACCTGGGCTCACCCCTGGCCCGGCTGGTGGGCGTGATCGCCTACCTCACGGTCCCCTTGCCCTACAACTCCCTGGCCCGGGGCCAGTGGGGCGGACTGCTGGCCTACGCCGCCGCCCCCTGGCTGCTGGGGTCGCTCCTGCGCCTGACCGGCCTGCCCCCGTTCCGGACCGAGGACGACCCCGCCCGACTGGCGCGACATCCTCGTCCTGGGACTGGCCCTGGCCGTGGTCGCCGCCTTCGTCCCGTCGATCGCCCTGGCCTTCCTGGTGGCGGCGCTCGGGCTCCTCCTGGGATCGCTGCTGGCGGGCCAGCCCACCGCCACCTCGACGTCGTTCATGGGGGCCCTGGGGGCGGTGCTGGTGGCCGTGGTCCTGCTGGTCCCGTGGTCGGTCGAGCTGCTGCTGCCCGGGGGGTGGTCGACGGTCACCGGCGTCTCCCGCACTCCCGCGGTGCAGCCCGGGCTGGGTGAGTTGCTGCGCTTCCAGGTCGGGCCCATGGGGGCGGCACCGTTGGGCTGGGCGCTCCTGGTGGTGGCCGCTGTCCCCCTCGTGCTCGGTCGCGACTGGCGCCTGACGTGGGCCATCCGCCTGTGGATCACCGCCCTGACCTGCATCGGCGTGGCCTGGGCCGGCGGCCAGGGCTGGATCCCGCTGCAGTTCCAGTCCCCCGACGTGCTCCTCGCCTTCGCCGCCGCCGCCCTGGCCGGGTCGGTGGCCCTGGGGGCAGTCGCCTTCGAGACCGACCTCCGGTCCGAGCGCTTCGGCTGGCGGCAAGCGCTCTCGGTGCTCGCCGGCGCCACCGTCGCCGCCCTCACCCTGCCCGTCCTCGGGGGCGCGGCCGACGGCTCGTGGAACCTGCCCTCGACCGACCTGGCCCGGTCGGTGGCGTGGATGGACCCCGAGATCGAGGCGGGCTCCTTCCGGGTGCTTTGGCTGGGTGACCCCGAGGTCCTGCCCCTCGACAGCTGGCGGTTCCAAGAGGGGGTCGGTTACGCCACGTCCCGCAACGGCGCGCCCGACGCGGCCGACCTCCTCCCCGGGCGACCGTCGTCGGCCACCGAGACCATCGCCGAGGTCCTGCGGGTGGCCCAGAACGGCGGCACCGCCCGCCTCGGACGTCTGCTCGCCCCCATGGCCGTGCGCTACATCGTGGTCCCCACCCAGACGGCGCCCCGCGACGACATACCGCCCGTGCCGGGCATCCCCCCCGCCCTCACCCGCGCCCTCGGGTCGCAGCTCGACCTCCGCCTGCTGCCGGCCGACGCCAGCCTGGCCGTGTACGAGAACACCGCGTGGGGGCCGGGCCGGGCCCTGGCCCCCGCCGGACTGGCCGACGCCGTCCCCGAGCAGCTGGACGGCGGCGCCGACCTCGCCGGTGGCCAGCCCGTCCTCACCCAGGGTGGGCCGGTGCGCTTCCGCGGGCCCATCCCCGACGCGGGCACGGTCCTGCTGGCCGAGACCCCCTCGCCCCGCTGGTCGCTCGAGGTGGCGGGGCAGGGCGTCGACCGCACCCGGGCCTTCGGCGTGGCCAACGCCTTCGACGTCTCCCGGCCGGGCGACGCCAGCCTGCGCTTCAACACCCCGATCCTCCGCTACGGGCTGGTCCTCCTGCAGCTGGCCCTGTGGATCGGCCTGATCCGGTTCCTGGTCGTGACCCGGCCCCGACGCCCGGCGGCGGCCGAACCGGACGACCAGTGAGCGAGTGACCGCAGGCGAGCGAACCGACCAGTGAGCCAGCCGCCTCGATGGCGTCGACGGCTGATGGTGAGGAGCCTGAACGCCCGGCGCATCCCGGCCATCGTCCTCATCGTGCTGCTGCTGGTTGCAGGCGGGGCGATCGACCGGTGGGCCCGCTCCTCGTCCGACTCGGTCCCCGACGACCCGAAGGCGGTCCTCGCCCTGGCCGGGCCGTCCGCCGCCCCCGCCTCGGCCCGGTCGTCAGCCTGGTACTGCACCGGCGCCACCGGCGCGGCCGACGCGGTGGCCGACGGCACCGTCGTCATCGCCAACGCCGGCTCCCGCGCCCTGAAGGCCGACATCACGATCCTCCCCGTGGGCGGCGACCCCGGACAGGCGACCCTCGACGTCGCCGCCAACGGGCGGGCCGCCATCCGCCTGGCCGACGTCGTCCAGGGCGACTATCTCTCGGCCGTGGTCGAGCTCGACGGCGGCGAGGCGGCGGTGGAGCTGTCGACCACCGGCCCCCTAGGCACCAGCGTCACCCCCTGCGCCTCGACGGCCTCCCCCACCTGGTACTTCGCCGAAGGAGTCACCACCCGGGACGCCACCGAGGTCCTCCTCGTGTTCAACCCCTTCCCCGAGGACGCGGTGGTCGACTTCGCCTTCACCACCGAGGAGGGCCAGGTCACGCCCCAGGCCCTGACCGGGCTGTCGGTCCAGGGGCGAGGGATGGCCGCCATCAACGTGGGCGACTACGTCCAGCGTCGGGAGGCGGTGGCGGCCCGGATCACGGCCCGCACCGGGCGGCTGGTGGTGTCCCGCCTGCAGGTGTTCGACGGCAGCGTCGGCCGCAAGGGGGCCTCGGTGACCCTGGGCGTCCCCGCCCCCGAGCCGGTGTGGTACTTCGCCGACGGACTGGCCGCCGACGGGCTGGCCGAGCGCTTCCAGGTCTACAACCCGCTCCCGGCCGAGGCCCAGGTGGAGATCGCCATCGCCCTCGACGACGGCGAGGCCGAGCCGTTGCGCATCACCGTCCCCCGGGAATCGAGGGTGAGCGTGGTCGCCAACGACGAGACCCGGGTGCCCAAGGGGGTCGGCCACTCGGTGATCCTCCGGAGCACCAACGGGGTCGACGTGGTGGTCGAGCGCAGCGTCGACGCCACCGGGGCCGCCGGCCGGTCGGGGGTGGGGTCGTCGCCCGGGGCCCGGACGACCGCCCGGGGATGGGTCTTCGCCGCCGGCCAACTGGACGAGTCGGTCGACGAGTTCCTGGCGGTGGCCAACCCCGGCTCAGGCCCGGCCGAGGTGACGGTCTCGGTGCTGGCCGACGGCGTGCTGCGGCAGATCTCCGGCCTCGACGACTTGGAGCTGGCCCCGGGTGGGCGGACGGTCGTGCGGCTGGCCGACTTCGTGACTGTCCCCGCCCTCGCCCTGCCCCTGCTGGTCACCAGCACCGGCCC
This sequence comes from uncultured Acidimicrobiia bacterium, assembly GCA_963801205.1. Lineage (GTDB taxonomy): Bacteria > Actinomycetota > Acidimicrobiia > Acidimicrobiales > AC-14 > JAXDMK01. The sequence goes on along the minus strand of CAWDDV010000006.1, from coordinate 178,458 downwards.
GGTGGTGGCCGAGCGCCTGCTGTTCGCCCAGGGGGGCGCCCTCGGGATGTCGATCACGCCCGGGATCGCCCTCCGGGACTGACAGCCGGGCCTGGAAGCCGGGCCTGAACGACGGAAGGGGGCCTTCAGGCCCCCCTCCGACAACCGCCGCCCGAGACGTCCCGGAGATGGTGTTCTGTCGCCACGCCATCGTCAATAGCGTCCCTTCGCAGATAGCGCCCGAGCGGGCCCGGTATGGAACACTTTCCGCCGGAGGCCGGCACGGCCTCTGCGGCAAGGGGGCGTCATGGCGGGTGGTGGCGGGGCGGCGGCGAGGGTCGACGACGACGATCCGAACGGGGCGAAGGAAAAGCCGGACAAGGAGCTAGAGGCCCGGCAGCGGCGGGGGCGGGTGATCCTCGGCCTTCACCTCGCCGTCCTGGTCGCGGCGGCCACGTTGCTCATCGGGTGGGGCGGCCTCAACCCCGGCCCGGAGGGGACGGGGCCGGAATGCGCTCGTGTCCACGACGACCACGACAAGCTCCTCGACCTGGCCGGGCGCCGGACCGAGGCGGCCGCCGACGCCCAGCTCCAGCGCTGGGACGCCTGCGACCGGCGGTTCCGGGACACGGCGAGGGACGCGGTCGCCCGCGACTACGGGCTCGTCGTCACCATCGCCGTAGGGCTCGGCATGGCGGTCCTCCTCACCCATCGACGGCCCGGTCGGCGCTTCCTGCTGGCCGCCCGGATCGCGGCCGGTTTCGGGCTGGTGTATGTCGTAGCCGACATCGGGGAGAACCTCCTGCTGGCCGAGCTCCTGAAGGACGACACGTGGCGGCCGGCCCTGCCGTGGCTGGCGGCGGTGAAGGTGGGTGCGTTCCTCGCCGCCCTGCCGATCTTCCTCACGTCGCTGGCCCTGGCCGTCGGCGAGGCCAGGGCCAAGCCCCGGAAGGAGACGCCGGCTGGCAAGAGCTCGGAGGGCGACCGCTCGACAGTCGACGCCACCGGCCGATCGTCGGGGAAGGGCTACACCACAGCGGGGGACCGATTCAAGAAGCGAATGTCGTTCTCCCCCGCCGAACAGGCGGCCTCTGCGACGGAGGCCGCCCCGTCCTCGACGTCTGCCGGGCTCGGGGTGGCCTGCTCCGGGGGTGGCGTCCGCTCGGCGGCGTTCACCCTGGGGGCGCTGCAGGCGCTGCAAACCCCGCCCAACGGCGGGACCAAGGACGATTCCGAGCTGGCCCGGGCCGAGGTCGTCACCGCCGTCTCCGGCGGCGCCTACATGGCGGCGGCGTGGTACACGGGGAGGAAAGGGAACGACGAGGCCTGGATCCGGCGGTCCCCCGAGGAGCAGCATCTGCGCCGGCATGCCTCCTACATGGCTCCCGGCCTGACCGGGAAGCTGTGGGCCCTGGCCCGCTTCCTCCTCGGGCTGACCCTGAACCTGGCGGTGTTCGTCCTGGCCCTGGGCGCCCTCTTCATCCCCTACGGCGTGGCCATCAACGCCTTCGCCCTCGAACCCGAGCCCCTTCCGGGCGGGGCGACCGTGACCCTCCCCGCCGGTGGGTGCCTGGAGACGGTCGACGGCGCCTTCATCGCCCGCCCCGGCACCTCCCTGCAGCTGCGGGGCAGCGCCTCCGTCGCCCTGGACAAGAGCGCCCCCGCGATGGATCCGCCGGCCAAGGGCTCGCCGGCATCGGTGACGATCACCCAGGGCGACGCGTCCGTCACCGCGCTGGGGGAGACGGCGGCGGCCGTCGCCACGGCCGGCGACGCCGGCAGCCGGCTGGCGGGGGCGGCGACGGACGTGCGCCCGTCCACCACCACCTCCACCACCACCACCACGGCACCCGGTTCCGCTCCGACCTGCCCCGCGGTGGCCAGCGACCTGCCGGCGGGCCCCGGCGACGGGTTGCCGGCCGCGACCGACGACCGGGTGCTCGACAAGGGCACGCAGGTCCGGCTCGCCCTGGAGGACGCGCTCCCGGTGCGAGGCACCGGCGTCGTGGGGTGCCTCGGCGACGACGGAGACTGCGCCGCGCCGGTCGAGCGGACGCTCGACGAGGAGGCCCGGTTGGTGAGCGCCCCCGAGGCCGTCCTCGAGCTGGGTGCGCCCGCCGTCGTCTCCGTCGACGACTTCGACGACCCCGTCCGGCTGTCCAAGGCGTGCAGCACCTCGGCCTGTCAACGGCTGGACGTGCCCGACGCGGCCAAGTGGGTCGTGGTGGCGGTGGGCGCGCTGGCGCTGCTGTCGGGCTGGATGATGCTCATCGTCCGCACCAGCCCGAGCTGCGTCCAAGGCGACCCAGTGGGTCGTGAAAGTCCTGGTCTCGGCGGCAGCGGTTCTCGTCCTGTCCGTCTACGTCTTCCCCCTGGTCACGACCCGCGTCGCCACCTGGACGGGCTGGCTGGGCGACCGGGCGGCCCTGCCCGCGTCGGGCACCCTCGCCCTCATCCTCGCCTTCGTGGGCCGGGTGTCGAGCTTCGGGAGCGCGGCCGGGACGAAGGTGAAGGCGTCCAACTTCTTGGGGAACCTCCTCTCCAAGCTGCGGCCGGCCCTCATCCGGATCGCCAGTGCCCTGGCCGGGCCCCTGGTCGTCGTCGCCATCGCCATCTCCTGGGCCGCGGCGGCGGCCGACGACGGCTGGTCGCCGGGCCAGGTCGGCGTCTTCGTGGCGGTGGTCGGGCTGCTGGGGTACGTCCTCGCGTCCGGGGACCTCAACGAGTGGTCGCTCCACCCCTACTACCGGGAGCGGCTCCGGTCGGCCTACGCGGCCGACCTCGGTTCCCCGAACGAGGACGAGGCCCCCAACGTGCGCGAGGACCCGTTGCCCGACCTGCCCGACAAGCCGGAGCTGATCCTGTGTGCCGCCGCCAACCTGGCCGACAGGCGGGTGGCGCCCCCCGGGCGCCCGGTGGCGTCGTGGGTCTTCACCAAGAAGAGGATGGGTTGCTCGGCCCTGGGTCGGGCCATCGACAAGGCCAGGCCGGCGGAGGAGCAAGGGATGGTGGATCCGGCGCGGCTGGCGGGGCGCCAGTTCGAACACCTGGCGTGGACGTGGACCGCGGTCGCGGTGGCCGGTGCCGCCTTCTCGCCCGCCATGGGCAAGATGACCCGCCTCGAGCGCTTCGCGTTCGCCCTCGGGAACCTCCGGCTCGGCGTGTGGTACCCCAACCCGGCCTACCTGGCCGACACTGCGGAAGAGGCGTTCTACGACACCCACTGGCCCCGGCCCTGGTACCTGTTCAAGGAGGCCATCGGCCGCCACAAGGCGGACGACAGGTGGATCTACCTCACCGACGGCGGCCACTACGAGAACCTGGGCCTGGTCGAGCTGCTGCGGAAGGGGTGCACCGAGATCTACTGCCTCGACGCCGCCGGCGACAAGCCGGACACGTTCGGCACCCTGGCCGAGGCCATGCGCCTGGCCCGGCAGGAGCTCGACATCGAGATCGTCATCGACCCCCGGGCCATGAAGCCCGACGGCGACGGCGTCTCCCACCTGGCCGTCTGGGCGGGGACGATCCGGTGGCCCCATGGCCACCCGAACCACGACCAACCCGGCTGGCTGGTGGTCGCCAAGCTGGCCGTTCCCGCCGGCGAGCCCTTCGACATCGTCGACCTGGCCCGCAGCCTGCCCTCGTTCCCGAACCACCCCACCGCCGACCAGCTCTTCACCGACCAGAAGTTCGAGGCCTATCGGGCGCTGGGCCACCACCTGGGAACGCAGGCGGCCATCCTCGGCCGCGATATCCGGGGCCTCGGTGACGACGTCGTCAAGGCCGTGAAACTCGCCAACTCCGCCCACTGCAAGCAGGCCCAGGACCGCAAGCCCGCCTGTCCCCCGAAGGCGGAGAAGGATGACGGCAAGGGGAAGGACGCGGGCGGCCACGTCCAAGGCCACGACCGAGTAGGCGCCGAGGCGTCGTCGGCCGTTCACGCCGTCCCCGGCGGGTGGTCGATACTGGGCCCGTGGAGCGTCTGGTGGTGGTGGTCGTCGTCGTGGTCGTCGCCGTCGTCTTGGCGGTGGTGGTCGACCGGCGGCGGCCGGACGCCCCCACCCAGGGCGAGTGGCCCGTCCCCCGCCAGCTCGACCGGGCCGACTTCGACCGGGCCGACGCCCCCTGGCTGGTGGCGGTGTTCTCCTCGGCCACGTGCGACTCGTGCGCCACCGTCGTCCGGAAGTCGGCCGTGCTGGCCAGCGCCGAGGTGGCCGTCCAGGACGTGGAGGTGGGGGCCAAGGGCGACCTCCACCAGCGCTACGGCATCGAGGCCGTCCCCACCATCGTGGTGGCCGACGCCGAAGGGGTGGTGCGGGCGTCGTTCGTCGGTCCCCCGTCGGCCACCGACCTGTGGGCGGCGGTGGCCGAGGTCCGGGAGCCGGGGTCGAGCCCCGAGCCCGGCCTGGGCCAGCCGCCGCCGGAGGGCACCCGAAAGGGCGATTCGGCGCCGTAGTACCGTCCCTCCGTGGCCATCGCAGGCGTGGAGGAGCTGTCATCGCGCTCGCGAGCTCATCGGGAACCTGGTCCGGCGCGACCTCAAGGTCCGCCATCGGGGGACGTTCCTGGGGATGCTGTGGTCGCTCACCACCCCGCTGCTGTTCGTGGGCCTCTACTGGTTCATCTTCACCTTCATCTTTCGGGCGGGCGACATCCAGGACGCCACCCGCTCCGACGGCACGGTCGTGCCCTTCGCCCTCTACTTCTTCGGCGGCCTCGTCATCTGGAACCTGTTCGCCACTGCCGTCGGCGGCTCGACGGGCAGCGTGATCGGGTCGGGCTACCTGCTGGGCAAGGTGTACTTCCCCCGGGCCATCCTCCCGCTGAGCACGGTCCTGTCATCGGTGGTGACGTTCGGCTTCGAGCTGGCGGTGCTGCTGGTGGCGACCCTGGTCTTCGCTGGCGTGCCCGGCCTCCACATCCTGTGGCTGCCGCTGATCGTGGTGGTGGTGACGCTGCTGTCGTTCGGGCTGGCCCTGATCCTGTCCGCCGTCACCGTCTTCCTGCGGGACGTGGCCCACTTCATCGGCGTGTTCCTGCAGCTGTGGTTCTGGGGGACGCCGATCATCTACTCCCTCCACATCCTCGACGACCGCCCCGGACTGGTCCGCCTCATCGAGCTCAACCCGATGACGGGCATCGTGGTGTCGTTCCGGAACGCGGTCCTGCTCAACCGGGCGCCCGACTTCAAGCTGCTGGCCTACGACGCGTTGGTGGCCCTGGTCTGCCTGGCCATCGGGACCAAGGTGTTCGGCCGCTGGCAGCGGCAGTTCGCGGAGATCGTCTGATGGGTGACATAGCCATCTCGTGCGACGGGGTGTGGAAGAGCTACCGCATCTACCACCAGCGGGCCCACACCCTGAAGGAGAAGGTCCTGTCGCGGGCCCACCGCTACGAGGACTTCTGGGCCCTGAAGGGCATCGACCTGGAAGTCGAGGCGGGGACCACGATCGGGATCATCGGCGCCAACGGCTCCGGCAAGTCCACGCTCCTGAAGACGCTGGCCAAGATCCTCACCCCCAACAAGGGGTCCCTGACGGTCCGGGGGACGATCTCACCCCTGCTCGAGCTGGGCACCGGCTTCCACCCCGAGCTGACGGGCAAGGAGAACGTGTTCCTGGCCGGCTCGCTCCTGGGCCAGCCCAAGAAGGAGATCGAGAAGCGCTACGACGGGATCGTCGACTTCGCCGGGATCGAGACGTTCATGGACATCCCGGTCAAGAACTACTCGAGCGGGATGTACGCCCGGCTGGCGTTCGCAGTGGCCATCAGCGTCGACCCCGAGATCCTCATCGTGGACGAGGTCCTGTCGGTGGGCGACGAGGGTTTCCAGATGAAGTGCTGGGAGCGCATCTCCGAACTGCGGGCGGAGGGACGCACGATCGTGCTCGTGTCCCATTCGTTGCCGACCGTGCGGACCCTCTGCTCCAAGGCGGTGTGGCTGGAGAAGGGGACGGTGCGGGAGGTGGGCAAGGCCGCCGACGTGGTCGCCGACTACCTGGCCGAAGTCCACCACGAGACCGCCGAGCAGGAGGGTGGGGCGGGGGCGGGCTCGCACGGGCGCCGGTACGGGGCGGGCCGGCCCAGATCACCGAGATCGGCGTGCTCGACGGTGACGGCGCCCACACCGGCACCTTCCGCACCGGCGACCCGTTGACCATCCGGGTGACCTACGACATCCCCACCGGGTTGGTCGACACCATCTGCGGCATCGCCGTCATGCGGGGCGAGAACCTGGCCTACGTCTTCGGCCAGAACTCGGGCCAGGCGGGAATCGACCTGTCGACGGGGCACGGGTCGGTGGACTTCCGGGTGCCCTACCTGCCGCTCCTCCGGGGTCACTACGTGATCACCGTCGTCCTCCACGACGGGGCCGCCACCAAGATCTACGACTGCCACGAGCGCCGCCACTGGTTCTCGGTCTTCGACAACCCGGCCCTGCCCATCGAGGGCGGCATGGTCCACGTCACCACCGAGTGGAAGGCCCAGTCGGCGTCGGCCGCCGTCACCATGCCCGTCGAACAGCCCGCCCGCTGACCCCCCAGCCGACCAATTCGCGCGCTTACCCCCTCCCGCGTGTAATTGCGCGGATCAATCGGCACGACAACACTTCCACCCGATGAGCGGCACGCCTGTCCCGACGATGATGACCCGGGTGGAGACGGCCCTGGTGCGGGCCGCCCGCCAGCCGGGCGGCGTGAGCGCGGGAGGACCGATCTTCGTGCACACCGAGGGCGATGACGAATTGGGCATCGCCAACCTCCGGGACCCGGCCAACATCCGGGTGGAGTTCATCTCCGGCTCGGACCGGCCGGTGATCGGCGACGCCATCCGCTTCGGGAAGAAGGCCGTCCGCCGGGCCCTGCGGTGGTACACGACGCCCCCGTGGGAGCAGCAGAGCCGCTTCAACAACGCCCTCCTCGACCTGGTGGAGAAGCTCCGCCTGCAGAACGAGCGCCTGCGCAACGAGGTGGAGGAGCTCAACCGGGCCCTGCGGGACGAGGCCAAGAAGTCCGCCGACGATGACTGAGCCGGGCCGGCCGGTCGCGGTCGTCATCCTCACGTGGAACGCGATCGAGTTCTCCAAGCGGTGCCTGACCGCCCTCAAGGAGATGACCGACCACCCCAACTGGCGCCTGATCGTGGTCGACAACGGCAGCGTCGACGGCACCCCCGAGTGGCTGAGCACGCTCCCGTGGATCACCCTCGTCCGCAACAGCCGCAACCTGGGCTTCACCAAGGGCTGCAATATCGGCATCACCGCCTGCCTGCCAGGCGAGGACGTCGTCCTCATGAACAACGACGTCATCATCACCGACCGCCGGTGGCTGACCAAGCTCCAGGACGCGGCCTACGCCCACCCCAAGCGGGGCGTGGTCGGCGCCCGCCTGGTCGACGCCCAGGGCACGATCCTGCACCTGGGCGCCCTCATGATGCCTCTCACCCTCATGGGCCAGCAGATGGGCGGCTTCGAGCTCGACGTCAACCAGTGCAACACCACCCGCTCGGTTGAGTCGGTGGTGTTCGCCCAGGCCTACATCCGCCGGGACTGCCTGGACGAGATCGGCCCCCTCGACGAGGACCTGTTCGCCTACTTCGAGGACTCCGACTTCTGCCTGCGGGCCATCAGGGCCGGATGGGACGTGGCCTGCGAGGGCAGCGTCACCTCCGTCCACCACCAGAGCACGTCGACCAAGGAGAACAAGGTCGACTTCTGGTCGGTCTACGGCAAGTCCCGCAAGGTCTTCACCCGCAAGTGGGCCCAGTACCTCGAGCACGACCGTTACGACCTGGAGATGGCGTGGCACTCGGTGGTCCACCAGCCCATGGGCTACGGCGTCCAGAGCCGCCACATCATGAAGGCCCTCCATTTCGCCGGGGTGAAGGTCGCCTACAAGAACGCCTACAACCAGGAGGACGACCCCACCGAGGACTTCCTCCTCGACGACATCATGAAGCGGGCCATCCGCCCCGACGTCACCCAGGTCGCCCTGTGCCAGGCCGACGCCTTCTTCCCGGTGGCGGGCAAGCACACCGTGGGCTGGACGATGCTCGAGGTCACCGGCCTGCCCCCGGCGTGGGTGGCCGGCTGCAACTCGATGGACGAGGTGTGGGTGCCGGCGTCGTTCAACGTGGAATCGTTCCGCAGCTCGGGGGTGACGGTGCCCATCCACGTCATGCCGCTGGGCGTCGACGTCGACTACTTCCACCCCGAGATCACCGGCTTCCGCCCGTCGACCCGGTTCACGTTCCTATCGGTCTTCGAGTGGGGCGAGCGCAAGGCGCCGGAGGTGCTGCTGCGGGCCTTCGCCGAGGAGTTCAAGGACTCGGAGGACGTGCTCCTGCTCCTGTCGGTGTTCAACCGCGACCCCCACGTGGACGTCCACCAGCAGATCGCCGACCTCGACCTGCCGCCGACTGCCCCCATCGTGGTCATGCTCAACCCGAAGTTCACCGCCCACCAGATGGGCAGCTTGTACCGGTCGGCGGACGCCTTCGTCCTGCCCTCCCGGGGTGAGGGGTGGGGGATGCCGGTGCTGGAGGCCATGGCCTGCGGGCTGCCGACGATCGCCACCCGCTGGAGCGGCCCCGCCGACTTCCTCCACGAGGGCGTCGGCTTCCCGCTTGAGCCGCGGCGACTGGTGCCGGCCGAGGCCCGCTGCCCGTACTACGAGGGCTTCGAGTGGGCCGATCCCGACGTCGAGCAGCTCCGCAGCCTGATGCGCCAGGTGGCCGACAACCCGGAGGCGGCCCGGGAGAAGGGCCTGGCCGCGGCGGCCGAGGTGGCCGCCAACTGGACCTGGGACGACGTCGCCCGCAAGGTCAAGGCCCGCCTGCTCCAACTAGGCTGAAACCACCGTCGAGTGTGCAAAAACCTACAGAATATGTAGGTTTCTGCACCCTCGACCCCCACTAGCGTCGGGTTGCGTGGCGGAGGACGGGGTGGTCGTCGAGGCGGCGGGGCGGGAGATCGTCGTCACCCACCCAGACAAGGTCTTCTTCGCCGAGCGGGGCGACACCAAGCTCGACCTCGTCCGCTACTACCAGGCCGTCGAAGGTCCGCTCATGGCCGCCATGGGGGGACGGCCGGTGCTCCTGCAGCGCTTCCCCAACGGCGCCGGGGGGTCGTCGTTCTTCCAGAAGCGGGTGCCCGAGTCGCGGCCCGACTGGCTCGAGACCAGCATCGTCAGCACGCCCAACGGCACCACGTCCCAGGCCCTGGTCACGGCCGACCTGGCCCACGTGCTGTGGGCCGTCAACATGGGCTGCCTCGGCTTCCACGTGTGGCCGTCGAAGGCGGCCGACCCCGAGCACGCCGACGAGCTGCGCATCGACCTCGACCCCAGCCCGGGGGTCGACTTCCCCATGCTGCGGGAGGCGGCCACCGAGGTTCGCCGGCTGTTCGACGAGCTGGGCGTGGTGGCGATGCCCAAGACCACCGGGAACCGGGGGATCCACGTGTACGTCCGCCTGCAGCAGAAGTGGACGTCGTACGAGGTCCGCTCGGCGGCGGTGGCGGTGGCCCGGGAGCTCGAGCGGCGCCGGCCCGACCTCGTCACCGCCGCCTGGTGGAAGGAGGAGCGGGGCAGCCGGGTGTTCGTGGACTTCAACCAGAACGCTCCCCACAAGACGATCTTCGGGGCGTGGTCGGTGCGGGCCCGGCCGGGCCCAGGTGTCGACCCCCTTCGCCTGGGACGAGCTGGAGGCGGTGCATCCGGACAACTTCACCATCGCCACCGTCCCCCGGCGGGTGGAGGAGGCAGGCGACCCGTGGGCGGCCATGGCCGCCGCCCCCCAGTCGCTCGCGCCGGTGCTGGCCCTCCACGAGCGGGACCGGGCCGCCGGCCTGCTCGACGCACCGTGGCCGCCCGTCTACCCCAAGATGCCGGGGGAGCCCCCCCGGGTCGCCCCCAGTCGGGCCCGCAAGGTCACGGAGGAAGCATGAAACGAGCGCTGGCGACGGCCGCGATGGCGGTACTCGGACTGGTCGCCGCCGCCTGCGGGGACGACGGTGAGCCCGGCTCGACCACGCCCTCGACCACGTCCCCGGCGGCGGTGACCACGACCACGCCGTCAAGCCCGACGACGGACGCGGTCACACCCACGACCGGCACCGCCGTCGGCCGCCCGACCGTGGCCGACGTCACCCTCCAGGGCGGCAGCGAGCCCGACCGCTACTCCTACCAGGTCACCTACCCCGACCTCGCCGGCCTGGGCGACCCGTCCGTCCAGGAGGCGATCAACCAACAGACCCGGGCCGACGTCACCGCCGCCATCGACGAGTTCGTGTCCGGGACCGACGACTTCGGACCACCGCTGCCCGAGCTGGCCGACCAGCGCAGTTCGTTCACCGGGCGCTACCAGCTGGCCCGGGTCGACGACGGGCTGCTGAGCTTCCGCCTGCCGGTGAGCCGCTTCTACACCGGCCAGGCCCATCCGGCGCGGGTTCTGCTCACGTTCACCTACGACCTGAGTACGGGCCGCCGGCTGGCGCTGGCCGACCTCTTCACCGCCGGGTCGCCCTACCTCGACCGCCTGTCGGAGCAGTCCCGCCAGCTGCTCCTGGCCCAGCCCGGGTTCGACCAGGTGCCCGAGTTCGTGACGCCCGGCACCGAGCCCACGGCCGAGAACTTCGCCGCCTGGACCGTCACCGAGCAGGACCTGGTGATCACCTTCGCCGAGTACCAGGTGGCCCCGTACGCGATGGGGACGCCCCACGTGAGCATCCCCTTCGCGTCGCTACGGACCCTGCTCGACCCCGCCGGGCCGCTGGCCATCCACAACTGACCGGCTAGGCAGGCCTAGGCGGCGACGGTCACCGCCTGCAGCATGCCCAGGGTGAAGTGGGGCGGCCCACCGGCCCGGTCGCTGATGAAGCAGACGAAGGCGTAGTCGCCCGCGGCCAGGGTCAGCTCGGCCACCACGGCCTTGCCCGAGTCCATCACCGGGACGCCCACGCCCGCCTCGAAGTCGAGCGGCGGCGGGCCGGTCGGCGTGCCCTCGGTCTCGAAGAACGCCTTCACGTCGTCGATGTCACTGCCGGGGGCGATGGGGGCGGCGATGAAGTGGTGGAGCTCGTCGCCGTCGTTCTCGAAGCGGATGTTGGCGGTCCCCGCGGAGAGGCCCTCGGTGGTGAACTCGTACTCCTCGGCCGTGACCGTGGCGTCGGCGTCGGGCAGCTCGCCGCCACCCTCGTCGGAGACGGTGACTTCCAGGATGGCGCCCTTGGCGGTGTTGCTGACGTCGTTCTCATCGGACTCGTCGTCCCAGACGAAGTGCCGGCCCTCACTCAGCTCGAAGCTCGACTTCCCGGTCTGTCCGGGGGCCACCGTGCCGATGCCGCCGCCCTCGGAGATCCAGTCGGGGACCGGGCGCCGGCTCCTCGCTCTCCAGGAAGTCGAGCCACTCCTGGATGGTGTGGTCGCCGTCGACCTTGATGAACTGGAGGGAGTGCAGCGCCCTGGCCCGAGTTCGTCAGCGACAGGTTGACCACCCCGCCGTCGATGTTGCCCGGGATGCCGATGCTGACCCGGTCACCCGCCTCGCGTGATGGTCACGGCCAGGTCGGTGGCTCTGACGACTCCCGCGATCGTCGCCACATCCCGCCAGGAACGTCATTCCCACCATGACTGCCAAAAGACATCTCGCTGACCGACGCATCGGACCCCCAGTCCTCGGATTCTGATTGGACGGGCACGCTAAACCGGCTCCCTCGGGCGCGTCAACGGTCGCGCTCGTCCTCCTCCAGGACCGCCCTGGACAGCCGCTTGGGGGCCACCAGGACGTACGAGCTGCGCACCCATTCCTCCACCTGGCGCCAGCGATCGTCGTCGGGATCGGGGGCGAGGTCGAGGGACACCCAACCGTGGCGGCCCAGCCCGTAGCCGGCGGGGTGGACATCGGGATCGGTGGCGGTGACGGCCGCCGCCTCCTCCTTGGGGAGCTTGAGGCTGAGGTTGCGGGCCTCCTGGTCGCAGAAGATGAAGTTCTTGCCGTTGACCCGGAAGGTGGGGTGGTCGCCCCACTCGGCGATGTCGACCCGCTCCGCCTCGGGCAGGCGGGCGACGATGGCCTCCAGCCGGTCCATGTTGCCTCGCCGGTCGCCACCGTCAGCCCTTGAGCGCCCGCTTCACGGCCTGGGCCCTGGTGATGAGGGGGTCGAACCGCCGGCGGGCGTCGCGGAGGGGGGCGGTGACCCGCCACGAGAGCGTGTGGCGCATGGCCTCCGCCTCGGCCAGCGAGGCCGCGCCCCGGTAGGGGGCGTTGATCACGGTGGTGAGGTGGGAGTACCGGCGGGTGACGGGCAGGTCGTCGAACGTGCAGAGCATGTTGTCGGCCGGGACCGTGGATGCCGTTGTCGTAGAGGAACTCGTAGATCTCGTGGGGGGTCTCCAGCCGGCACAGGGCCCCGTCGACCCGGTCCATCACGAAGACGTGGGGGAACATCTCCTTGATCCGGGCCAGGGCCACCTGGGGCAGGACGCTCTGGTGGATGGTGAACCCGAAGGTGTTGAACTCGAGCACGGTGGCCGGCCGGTAGGTGGCGAGGGTCTTCTCCGCCCCCGCCAGCACCGAGCAGCTCGGCGCCCTCGACGTCGACCTTGATGAAGTCGACCCGGTCGAGCTGGTGGTCGGCCACGAACTCGTCGAGGGTGGTGGTGGCGGCCTCGAACGACTGCGACCCGTACGACTCCGACGAGAGCAGCGACCCCTCGTCCGACGAGAAGCTGCCGGCGCTGAAGAAGGAGAAGTCGTGGAAGACCACGGTGCCGGTGGAATCGCTCACGGCCAGGTTGCAGGCGTCGACGTTGGCCGCCCGGTTGGTCTTCAGGTTGGCCTGCAGGTGGCCGTAGGCGCTCGGTGACGGCTCGAAGGCGTAGACCTGGCCCTTGGGGGCGAGGGCGGACAGCCCCAGGCTGTAGAGGCCGATGTTGGCGCCCACGTCGAGGCAGACCGCGTCCGGCTTGACGTGGGGTTGGATGGCGGCCATCACCGAGTCGGTGATGTCACCGCCGTCGGGGATGTGCCGGTAGTAGTCGTCCCCCTCACCGCCGGAAATGGTGAAGGTGCGGCCGTAGATCTTGACGGTCTTGGACATCTGGGGACCCGGTCTAGTCGAGACGGTGTCTAGCCGACGAACCGGCGCAGGCGCCGGTAGAGGCGGACGAGGGTCTTGGCCTCGAAGGCCCGCTGGCGGTCGTCGGCCTCCTGCAGGCGGTGGCGGAGATCGGCCGAGGCGGCCTGCTCGTGGGCCAGGGCGACGCGGCAGGGCGGCGCCGTCGCGGCCGAGCTGCTGGTAGAGGGCCTGCTGGCCTTCGAGGCTGTGGCCGAGGGCGACCTGGGCCTGGAGGGACTGCTCGAGCTGGCGGCAGACCTCCCCCAGGTGGTCGTAGGTGCGGGCCAGGGTGTGGCGGAGCGACGTGAACGGCAGGTAGCGGCTGCTGCCGGGCGACACCTGGGACACCGCGCCCACCCGCTCGAGCTCCCGGTGGGTGACGGCGGCGTCGATGCCCCGGACCTTGGCCTGGAGCTCGGACTCGGCGTGGCGCCAGCGTTCGAGGGCGGCGTCGCTGGCCTGGGCGCCGCACATCCGGGCCATCGTCTGGGCCAGCTCGTCGACGGTCGTCGAGAGCGGCCACGGGTGACGGACGCCTCGGGCCACGACGTCGAAGGCGAATGACCACAGGGCCCGGAGGACCACCAGGTCGGCGTCGACGCCGCCCTCCGCCCGCCACTCGCGGTCGACGTAGGTGTGGGTTTCGGGGGTACTGCCGACGAAGTTGCCTAGGTCGACGTCGAGGTGGTCGGCGGGGAGGAGCCGGCGGGACTGGGGGCCGGCGAAGGGGTGGGCAGGAGGGTCGGTGGGGGCGTCGGTCTCGTGGGCCCGGCAGGATATTGCGCCAGTCTTGGAGGACCTCGGCCACCGCCGCCGGGCCGTGGTCGAGGGCGTCGAGGGCTTGTTGTTCGATGGTGCGGCCGAGGATGCGGGGCTGGCGGGACTCCCGCTGCTGGCTGAGCCAGTCCCGCTGGAGGAGTCGATCGGTGGGGGCCAGGGAGGTGGCGCGGACGTCGCCGTCGGCCTCGAAGGTCTTGGCGCCGAGCCACATGCGCAGGCGGTCGCCACCGAAGAACCAGGCGGCCACGTCGGGGTCGATGCGGCGGGCGATGGCGGCGGTGTCGTGGCCGGCGACGACGAGGAACGAGTTGGCCACGTCGGGCCCGAGCCCGGCCTCGAGGAAGACCCGGTGGGCGAGGCGGTCGTCGCACACGCGGGCCGGCTCCGACGCCAACGGGCTGCACGGCCAGCGAACGATCTGGTCGACGAAATCGGGGGCGTCGACCTCGGCGTAGGCCGACTCGTCGACCACCACCGACGGGAGCTTGTAGTCGGGGAACGGGAACGTCCACCGCTGGGCGGGGAAGCCGGCCTGGGCCAAGAGGCCGCCCAGCCGCCGGCGCGACCACGTGCGGGGGCCTGGCCTCGGGCCGCGAGCGGTAGCCCTCGACGCCGGCCCACGGCTCGCCCAGGTGGTCCTCGCCGTAGCCGAGGAGGTACTTGAGGCCGAGCTGGTTCTCGATGGCCACCACGACCACCCCGTCGGGCCGGGTGAGGGAGCGGAGCTTGGCGAGGAGGGTCTCGCCGGCGTACTCGAGGACCCCGATGCACAGGACGACGTCGAAGCCGTCGGGGTCGTCGAAGGCGTCGACCGGGCCGCACACGACCTCGACGTTGGGCAGGCCGTCGCACCGGGCGGCCGCCGCCCGGGCTCGCGGGAGGGTGCCTTCGAGGGCCACCACGTCGGCCCCCGTCTCGGCCACGTGGCGGGCGAGGGCGCCGGTGCCGGCGCCCACGTCGAGGACCCGGGTTCCGGGCCCAGGGTGAGCGGGCGGAGGAGGTTGGCCCGTTGGCGGGCGAGGTGGTAGCGGGTGGGCCAGTCCGAGATGTGGCGGGCCAACTCGTCCGACGCCGTGCTGCGGTCGTCGGCCTCCTCCAGGATCTCGAGGACGGGGTCCTCCGACCCGTCGGCGTAGTCGACCTCCCCGCCGATCAGCCGCACGCCACTGCGGGCGTCCACCCCCTCGGTCATCGGAAGAACCCTACCGGCGCCCCGAACTGGTGACGGTGTACGCCCGTGGGAGGCGGAAACCGTCACCGGTTCCGGGCCGCGGGGGAACCGGTGACGGCGAGCGCCCACAGGTGGCGGTCGGCGTCCCCGGTTCCGGGCCGCGGGGGAACCGGTGACGGTGAGCGCCCACAGGTGGCGGTCGGCGTCCCCGGTTCCGGGCAACGGGGAACTGGTGACGGTGAGCGCCCACAGGTGGCGGTCGGCGTCCCCGGTTGGCGGCGGGGCGGGCGAACTGGTGACGGATCCAGGCGCCAGGGCCCCGAAATGCGGCACCGGTTGGCGGCGAGGGCGAGGTCCGTAGACTCCGCCGGGTGCCGACGCCTGTGGCCGTGCTGTTCTGTGACGGCGAGCCCGGGGCGTGGCTGCCGACGGTCGCGGCCGTGCGCCGGGCCGCGCCCGAGGTCCTCCTCGTCGTGGCGGGACCGGATCCGGACGCGCTCGGCGCCCCTCGTGGCCGGGGGGGCGTCGTCGGCCGCCACCGCCACCTCCCTGGCCGCAGCCGTCAACCAGGCGTGGCCGGCGCACGTGGTCGCCATCACCGCCCCCGTCGCCACCCTCCCCGACCGCGCCTTCACCCCCGCACTCGCCATCCTCGACGGCGACCGGCGGGTGGCGACGGTGAGCTTCCTCCCCGAGGGCAGCGGGCTCCCGCCGCACGAGGAGCCGGCGCCGGTGCCGTTCGCCACCGGGGCGGTCGTGGTGCTCTCCCGGCACGCCTACTCCGCCGTCGGTCCCCTGGTGGACGCCGGCCCCGCGGAGGCGATCGCCGACTTCTCCCTCCGCGCTCGGCGCCGGGGCTTCCTCGACGTGGTCGACCCGTCGACACCGATCGGGGGCGCGGCGCCCGCGCCCGAGCCCGACCGGCGGTGGCTGGTCGCCCGCCACCCCTTCGTGGCCGCCCTGCTCGACGCCGAGGAGACCGAGGACGACACCCCACTGGCCATCGTCCGCTCGTCCGCTCACGCCAAGGCCGCCGGCCTGCGCATCCTGGTGGACGGGTCGTGGCTGGGGTCGTGGGAGATGGGGACCCAGGTCCAGGCCCTCGCCATGGTCCAGGCCCTCGCCCGCCGCCAAGACGTCGCCAACGTGACCATGGCCCTGCCCGCGGTCCTCCCGGCGGCGGCCCGCGAGCTGCTCGACGGGCCCAAGGTCGACGCCCGGGCCGACACCGGCGGCAACCTGGCCGGGCTCGGCCCCGCCGACGTCGTCCACCGCCCGTTCCAGCCCGACTGGCCCCTCGACGTCGACGCCTGGCGCAAGGAGGCGGCCCGCACCGTCGTCACCATCCTCGACCTCATCGCCTACT
Source organism: uncultured Acidimicrobiia bacterium (assembly GCA_963801205.1). GTDB lineage: Bacteria > Actinomycetota > Acidimicrobiia > Acidimicrobiales > AC-14 > JAXDMK01. The sequence goes on along the minus strand of CAWDDV010000006.1, from coordinate 162,045 downwards.
CGGTGGGGTCCTACCACCCGTCGGGCGAGCACTGGGTGGCCCACCGGCGCACCATCCGCCAGACGGCGGGGGCGGTGGACGGGGTGGTCGTCATATCCGAGGACGTGGCCGTCCAGGTCCGCCGGGAGCGGCTGCCGGTGGAGCCCGAGCGACTGTTCGTGGTGGGCCTGGGGACAGACCACCTCCTGTGGGACGCCCCCGAGACGGCGCCCGCCGCCCTCGCCGGAATGGGCCGGTTCGTCGTCGTCCTGGGCGCCGACTACGCCCACAAGAACCGGGACCTGGCGGTGCGGGCCCACGCCGACCTCGTCCGCCGGGGCCTCGACGTCGGGCTCGTCCTGGTCGGCCCACCGTCCTCCACGGGTCGTCCCGGGTCACCGAGGCCACCACGGCCGACGCCCACACCATCCGCCTCCCCAACGTGCCCGCCGCCGAGCGCAACTGGCTCCTGCGCCACGCCGACCTGGTCCTCTATCCGACGTCCGCCGAGGGCTTCGGCCTCGTGCCCTACGAGGCCGCCCGCCTGGGAACACCGACGGTGATGGTCCCCGTCGGCCCCCTGAAGGACCTGGCCGCGGCCCTGCCGGTGGCGGCCGCCGACTGGTCCCCGACGGCCCTGGCCGACGCCTCCGAGGCCCTCCTGTGGGACCCGACCCTCGCCGCGGCCCAGGTGCGGGCCACCCTGGCCGCCGGCCGCGACCTCACGTGGGACGCCACCGCCGCCCGCCTGGTCGACGTCTACCGCTCGCTGCTGGCCCGCCCCGCGGCCCGGTAGAGAGCAGTTCTCGGTAGCGCTGGTTGCGGAAACCGCACCCGTCGCGACCGAGAACCGGTGGGGGACCGCCCGTCCCGCAGTACGTTGAGCCGGTGACCCGCTCCGCCTCCGACGAGGCCGCCGACCTGGCCGTACTGGCCGTCACCCCCGGCAGCCGGGTGGCGCTGACGGGCGGGACGCCCGCCCTCACCGCCGCCCTAGCCGAACGGGGCTGCCGCCTCGACGACGAGGGCGACGCCCTCGACGCGGTCGTCGTCCACGGGGGGGCGGTGTCGGCCGAGGCGCTGGCCGAGACCACCGCCCGCCTGGCCGCCGGGGGGCGGGTGGTGGTCACCGCCGCCAACGTCACCCACGGCGCCGTCCGCCTGGCCCTCCTCCAGGGCCGGTTCGCGGCCGCCGGCGAGGGGCCGGTCTTCGACCGGGACGCCCTCGAGCGGCTCTTCACCGCCGCCGGCCTGGTCGTGCTCGACCGGGTGGAGGTCCGCCGACCCCTCGACGAGGCCGGCATCGACGTCGACCTCGACGCCTTCAAGCCCGAGCTGCTGGCCGCAGTGGAGGACGACCACGACGCCCAGGTGGCCGCCCTCGTCTTCGTCGGCCGGCGGGCGAGCGACGACAGCGTGGCCGTCGTCGGCGGACCGGACGGCGGCCTGTCGCTGGCCGAGGAGCTGCAGGACCGGCTGCGCCACGCCGAGCTGGAGGCGGCCCGGGCCCGGGCCGACGCCGACGCCCGGGGCGAGCGGGTGCGGGAGCTGGAGGAGGCCCTCCGGCCCGGCTGGCCGAGCTCGACGACCTCCACGGCGAGCTGGCCCACGCCCGCATGGACCTGGAGCTGAAGGACGCCTACTCCCTCGAGATGCGCACCCTGGCCGACGACCGGGAGCTGTCCGCCCACCACACCCGGCTGGAGGCGCAGGCCCTGCAGCGCTCGGTCGACCACCTCCAGGCCAACCTGCTGGAGGCCCACGCCCTGCTGGCCAGCCGCACCGGCGAGGTGGCGGTGGCCAACATGGAGATCGGCCGGCTGGCCACCCAGCTCGACCTGGTCACCAACCGAGCCAGCTACCAGATCGTCGACGGCACCACCAAGGCCCTCGAGCGGTTCCAGCCCGCGGCCCGCCTGGCCGGTGGGCTGGCGCGCCGGCTGGCCCGTCTCACCGGCCGCGGCCGAGGAGCCTGACCCCTGGCCGTCCCCAGCTCCGCCAACGCCGGCGACGTCGGCCTGGTGACGCTGCCGTTCCCCGCCCGCCCCCGGGTGTCGGTCGTCATCCTGGGGTACCGCCACGCCCGGTTGCTGCACCGGGGGCTGGCCGCCCTCGCCCGCCACCGCACCCGGGTCGATTTCGAGACGGTCGTCGTCCTCAACGGGGCCGACGACCAGGTGCGGGAGGTCGTGGAGGACAGTGTGCGGGGCGCGGTGGTCGTGCGCTCGTCGGTGAACCTCGGCTTCGGCGGCGGCTGCAACCGGGGCGTGCGGGCGTCCCGGGGCGAGTACATCGTCCTCCTCAACGACGACACCGAGGTGGAGGACGGGTGGCTCGACGCCCTCGTCGACACCGCCGACCGCCATCCCGAGGCGGGGTCCGTCGGCAGCCGGGTGCGCGACCCGTACGGAAAGCTGCAGGAGGCGGGGGGGATCCTCTGGAACGACGGGTCGATCTGGCACGTGGGCCGGCTGGTGAGCGACACGACCTCCCGCTACCGGCACGTGCGCCGGGTCGACTACTGCTCGGCCTGCTCCCTGCTCATCCGCCGCTCGACGTGGGACGCGGTGGGCGGCTTCGACGAGTCGTTCTTCCCCGGCTACTACGAGGACCTCGACCTCTGCCTCAACATCGCCGCCCTGGGCCAGACGATCCTCTACCAGCCCCGGGCCCGCCTGATGCACCACGGCGGGGGCGATGTCGGCAGCCTCGACCTCCGGGTCAAGGCCTTCGTGGCCCGCCGCAGCCGGGACACCTTCCTGGCCAAGTGGGGCGACAAGCTCGGGGCCTACCCGTCGCCACCGGAGGCCACGCCGCCCGACCCGGCGGCCATGCCCACCGTCGAGCGGGCCACCGAGGTCGCCCGCCGCCTGCCGTTGCGGGCGCTGGTGGTCGACTCCCGGGTGAGCCGCGAGCTGGAGGCGGTGCTGGAGGAGATCGCGGGGGCGGGTCGGGGCTATGCGGTCACACTGGGCGCGGCGGGTCCGTTGCCGGCGGCGGTGCGAGACCGCCTGGGCGACGACGGCGTCGACATCGTCCGCGACCTCGACGTGACCCTGCCCGGCCCGATCGCGTTCGACGTGGTCGTTGTCGCCGGGCGGCCGCTCTGGGACCGGTGGGCGGACGCCGTCCGGCGGACGCAACCGCAGGCGCCGCTCGTCTTCTGGGCCATGGCCCACGAGGCCGACGAGAACCCCCCGGAGGGCGCCGACCGGGTCGTGGTCCCGTCGAGTGTGCAGTTACGTCGGTATATCCCACACAACTGCACACTCGACATGGTCGAACCCCGTCGCCCGCCCCGCCCGCGGCCGTCACCGGGCTTCGGCGCCCGCCGGCACGTGCTCGCCGCCGCGACCGCAGCCGACTCCCACGACTGGCTGGCCCGGGTGCGTGCCGCCAGCGCCCCCGACGCCCGCCTGCACACGGCCGACGATCCCCCGCCGCGGGTCATGGTCGCCACCGACGTGTTGGCCGCGGTCGCCGCCGTCGTCGACGGGGTGCCGGTGGTGACGACGCCCGCGGTCGCCGCCCACCTCCCCCCCGACCTCACCAGCGCGGTGGTCGTGGCCGGCGACGACGACGCCTTCGCCGCCGAGGTGGCCACCCTCCTCACCGACCGCCAGGCGTGGGAACGCCGCCGACGGGCGATCGACGACGTCCCCCCGCCCGACCTCGCGACCGCCGGCCGGTGGCCCGACGTCCTCGACGCCGCCCGCCACGCCCGCCTGGCGGTCGCGGCGACCGCGACCGCAACTGCCTAGAGCACGCCCTGGCGCCAGGGGCCGGTGATGGCGAAGGTGACGCCCGGGCTCTGGATGTTCACGAACAGCCAGTTGCCGTTCTTGGGCTCGAACGTCGCCCCCGCCCACTCCGAGCTGGAGAAGTCGCCCGAGTAGCCCTTGGTCGCCTCGAAGCTCTCGGGCAGCACCACGTTGTTCTGGGCGAAGGGGAAGATCTCCCCCTCGGGCGAGAGCCCGTGGAGGAACTCCAGGCCGCTCCCGTCCTCGCACAGCACCAGGCCGCCCCGGGGGCTGACGCAGATGTTGTCGGGCGCGTTGAGCACCCCCGCCGACGGCGACGCGAACACGCAGGTAAAGGTGCCCGCCACCGGGTCGAGGGCGAAGACCTGGCCCTGGCGGCTGGGCGCTCCGTCGGTGGACACGATGTAGACCAGCCCGTTGCCGTACCATGCGCCCTCGCCCCGGCTGATGCGGGCCGCGCCCTTGACCCGCACCTGGTTCCACGGGCTCGGCGTGGGCGGCGCAGTCCGGGCTGTCGACGGTCACCCATGCCTCGATCGCGGCAGAGCGCCCGGTGGTCCACTCCCGGGTGTCGGCCGTGCCGGCCAGCTTCATGGCCTCCAGCACGCCACCGGCGGCCAGGTTGGCGGGGTCGGCGGGACGGAACCGGTACAGCGCCGAGCTGCCGGCGTCCTCCGTCTCGTACACGAACCCGGTGGCGGGGTCGGTGGCGGTTGCCTCGTGGGAGAAGCGGCCCATGGCGGTAAGCGGCACTGCGTCCGACGGCCCGTCCGACGGGACTTCGAAGATGTAGCCGTGGCGGGTGCCGCCGATGATCGTCGTGGTCTCCTCGCACGTCAGCCACGTCCCCCCGGGGGTCGGACCGCCGGCGCAGTTGCGGATGGTGCCGCTGAGGCTGGCGTAGCTGTCGACCACTACGGCCCGGTCGGGGTCGAACACGAGGTTGGTCGTCCCGCCCGCGGCGGCCCCGTCGTAGACCCGGTCGGGGCCGGCGAAGGGCGCGCCACCCGTCCCGCTCGTGGTTGCGGACCAGGTGGACGAGGTCGCCCCGGCGGAAGGCGGCCATGCCGTCGTGGGAGCTGGGTGTGGCGATGCCGTCGGACATGATTTCGTTGCGCCAGCCGAAGCTCATGTACTCGAAGCCCCGGGGCAGCAGGAGGAAGCTCCAGGCCCGTGGTGGCGTCCCGGACGGGACGGAGGGGGCCATAGCCGAGACCGGTCGGCCGGCCCCGGCCGTCGCCCGGCGCGGCGCCGGCGGAGCGGGCCGCGAGCGCTCCGAACGGACCGGCCAGGGCGGCTCCCGCCCCGGTGGCCAGCGCCCCCCGGAGGAACGAGCGCCGGTTCAGGGGCAGGGCCCGTCGCAGGTCGAGGTGCTCGGTGGTGTCGGTCATGGTCCGCTCCCGTGGCTGGGGCCCCCATGCGAAGGCAGCCGTCGGGGGCGAACCTAGGAACCGAACTTGAACCGCCCGTAGCCGCCGGGTGACCGGGGACGGAACCCTGGTCGAGCATCAGGGGCGGCGGACGCCGACGGTCAGATCGGTGTCTGCTGGTGGACCGCCAGCCGCCAGGACTCCGCCTGGCGGACGTAGGTGCTGTTGAACAGGGCCTGGTAGCTCGTGTCACTCCGGCGGGCGGTGGCCCGGTAGGCCACGACCGCGCTGTCGGGCGTCAGGTCGAAGACCCGCTCGTCGGCCAGCTCGAAGGAGTCCCAGGCGGCCCCGCTCATCGAGGAGACGACCTCGTCCCGATCGTCGATGACGAGTCCTCCGGGGAGGAGCATCAGCACGTCGTCGGCCAGCACGTCCCCGTAGAAGGCGCCCGCCGCCTCGCCCCCCGTCGCCAGGGCCCGCCAGCCGGATCGTTCGAGCTCGAGAAGGGTCCCGTTCCGGTCCATCACCACCTCCTGACACCACCAGCCTTCCCGTGGTGGCCGGCCCGGACACCTCGACGCCGACCGGCGCCGACGTAGCGTTGGGTCCCGTGCCTTCGAAACGCAACAAGAAGAAGAAGCGTCCGAGCGGCCGATCCCAGAACGCGGGCCGGCGCCAGAAGCGGCCCCAGCCGGCGGCCTCGAACGCAACCCGGGCCAAGCCTCTCCCCGCCTTCACCGACAACGGGCCCACCGACGGCCCGGTGGTGGTCCTGTGCCACGCGGCTCCCGGGTCGAGCCACTTCGACCCCGACCCCGAGGCCACTGCCGCCGCCGGGGTCCGCCTCGTCGGGGTCGACCGGGCCGGCTACGGCGCCTCGCCCCCGCCAACCAAGGGCACCGTCCCCAGCATCGCCGGCTACGCCGACGACGTGATCGCCGTCCTCGACCACCTCGGCGTCGACCACCCGGTCGCCGTCGCCGGGTGGTCGGCCGGGGGACGGGTGGCGCTGGCCGTCGCCGCCCGCCATCCCGATCGCGTCCGGGCGGTGGCGGTCATCGCCACCCCGGCCCCCCACGAGCACGTCCCGTGGATCCCCGACGAGTACGTGGCCATGATCGACGCCCTGTCCGCCGATCCGGCGGCGGCCGCCGCCGCCATCGCCCCCGTGTTCTCCGAGATGGCTCTCGACCTGTCGGGGGCGGTCGGCGCGGTGGCCGTGGGAGCGGCCGACGACGCCGCCCTCGCCGCCGACCCCACCCGCCGGGAGCGATTGGAGGCGATGCTGAGCGAGGCCTTCCGGACCGGGGCCATCGGCCTGGCCGCCGACATCGTCTCCTACACCATGGTCCCGTGGGGGTTCGAGATGGCCGACGTGCAGGCCCCGGTCACCGCCTTCTACGGCGCCGACGACCTCGTCTGCGGCCCCGCCCACGGCGAGTGGTACGCCGCCCAACTCCCCCACGGCGACCTCCGGGTGGTGCCCGACGTGGGCCACCTGGTGGCCCTCACCGCCTGGGCCGACGTCCTCAGTGCGCTTCGAGGACCATGACCGACTGACCGAAGTTGTTCAGCTCCCCGTCGACCACGAAGTGCTTCTTGTCGCCCCGGTACCAGGCCTTGGTCTTCCAGCCGGCCATCAGGGCGATCATCTCCATCAGATCGACCGACGTGGTCACGTTGCGGACGTCGGACCACCGGGCGTTGAAGTCGACCTTGGACGAGTTCACGAAGATCACCCGGGACGCGTCCAGGTCCATCGGCAGGCACGAGAGCACGAACGTCCCGCCCTTCCGCGTGATCCGGCGGGCGTCCTTGAGGATGTTGTAGGTGTCCTCGTGCTCGGTGTGGGTGAAGACGGAGAAGGCGCACACCATGTCGACGGTGGCGTCGGGGATGGGGAACGTGTTGTCGGACTGCTTGATCCAGGTCACCTGGCACGGCGGCTTGGGCACCACCACCGCGATGCGGTGGGCGGCCCGGGTGAGGATCTGCTGGGAGATGTCGGTGCCGATGTAGTGGCCGCCGTCGAGCCACGGCACCACCTGGGCCGCCAGCCGGCCGATGCCACAGCCCAGGTCGACCAGCGTCTGCGCCGGCTGCAATCCCTCCTTCTGGAGGATGGCCAGCTCCAGGCGGCCGAAGCGCTCGATGCCCTCGCCCACCACGGTGTAGTCGTCGTGGCGCTCGGCGTGCTGCTCGTAGAGCGTCTCGTAGATGCCGGGGACGGGCCCCGCCGAGCCCGGGCACGGCCGGGTCGGTGGGCGTTAGCGTCAGCGACGCCGACTCCGGCGGCACGGGCGACCCGTTCACCAGCCGGCGGATGAACCGGCGGGCGGGCTCGGGCACGATCTTGCGTACGCCCTCGCGTACCAGCTCGACAGGGTCCTTCGATCTCTGGGCCATGGCCTCTCTCAACTCATCGTTCTCAGGCTCCGAGGGCGGCGCCGAACGTGCGCCGTCCGACCACCGTGAAGAACTTTTGTTCGCCGTAGCTGCCCTTCTGGGAGTGGTGGCTCACGGTGGTGTCGGCGAAGCCGAGGACGCCGAGCATGGCCTGCACCACCTCCTCGGTGAGGAACCACCACGTGTCGAGGGGCGCCCCGATGCGCCAGTCGGGAAGGAACTCGACCGACGGGCGGCCGGGGGCGGCGTCGACGACCGACGGCACCGGCGGCCGGCGGTTGTTCACGATCTCGGTGACGACGGCCGTCTCCTTCACCAGCCGCAGCCCGTTCCACAGGGCCAGGAACGGGTCGCGCACGTGGAGGAGGATGGCGCCGTACAGGCCCACGTCGACCGGGCCGATGGACGCGGGGACCTCGTAGACGGTGCCGTAGACGACCTTGGCGTTCGACTTGAACACCCGGTGGGCGTACCACCAGCTGTCGTTGAGCCGGCGGATGAGGCCCTGGCGCTGGGCGATGATGGCGTCGACGTCGATGACGGCAAAGGGGACCACGTCCCACGGCTGCTTCTCGGACAGGTCGTAGGCGACCACGTCGGCCCCCTGGGACTCCATGTAGCGGCACATGTGCCCGGACGCGGTGCCCATTTCCAGCACCCGCTTGCCGGCCAGATCGACGTGGCCGGTGTAGTCGGCCTCGCCGCCCCGCAGGTCCCACTGGCCCTGGACCTGGCCCCGGCCGGGGAGGTCGGTGGTGTGGTACCAGAGACAGTCGTCGGGGTTCTCCACCACCCGTTCGGGAGCGTAGGGCGACGTGGTCACTGGCCCACCCCCGTGGTCTTGTCGTCGAAGGGCACGCCGCTGAACTCCCACACCATGAGCCGATCGGCGACCTCGCCCCGGTCGTAGACCACCACCTTTTCCGGGAGCCGGCCGAAGGCGAGCTCGAGGAGATCGGGCGGGTCGCCCTCCCCCACCTCGACGGCGGACTGGAGGCCGGCGAAGCGGATGTCGACCGAGGTGGACGGCTCGGGCCGGATGCTCACCCGGGCGAGAGGGTCGTGGGTGATCATGGGCCGGGGCTGCGACGTCACCTCGACCGTGTAGCCGATGGTGCGGGCGGCCGCCTTGACCAGGGCGTGGGCGGCCCGGGCCTCCACCGCCTCCACCGCCCCCGACGCCCAGAACTCCTTCTGGTCCTTGATGAGCGACGGGTGGCGGAAGAGCACCATCCCCGCCGGAGGGGCGGTGGCGGGGCCACCCAGGGGCACCGCCGGGGCGGCCACCACCCGCAGACCCGCCTTGCGGGCCCGCGCCGCCCAGTCGAGCTCGCTGCCCGACTTGTAGTTGAGGTCGAAACGGTCGATGCGACGGACGGCGGACAGGACGACGAGCATGCACTCGGGGTTGGGGGCGGGGATGTCGATGGCTTCGGTGCCGAACTCGGCCGCCAGTTGGGCTGCGACCCAGCTGCGGGCACCGCCGGCAGAGGGCGAGTCGAGGCCGGTGACCATGGCGATGGACGGGTCGGACGACGCCACCGCCCACAGCCGGGAGGCCAGCGGCCACGGAGGCAGGGCGCCCGAGAGCAGGACCACCGCGTCGAACCACATGTCGGAGGCGTAGCTGATGGCCTGATTGCGGGCCGCGGCCAGGGTGATGGGGCGGGAGGTGACGCGGTGGGTGACCGACTCCCCCTCGTCGGTGTGGGTCACGATCTCGAGGACGTCGGGGCCGGGGCCGATGACCGCCACCAGCACCTTCCCGCCGATCAGATCGGCGCCGCCGTCGGCACTGCCCTCACCGTCGGCCTCGTCGTCGAGATACTCGCCGTCGGGGCCGATAGCCCGGAAGACCGGTCCCTCGGTGCTCACGTCACTTCTCGTTGCATGGCCCTCTGGGTCACGTTCTTCTTTCGTCTGTACACAGGCCGGCAAGCCTACGTTTGCCGCCGCGGTAGTCGACGCGCAAGGCTGGCAGCCTCCCATGACACCCCCGAACCCCGAAACTCGACCCGAACCGGACATCGACAAGCTCCCCTGGCCGGGGGAGGAGCTGGTCAACCGCGTCACCGGTGGCACCGACCGCCTGAACTTCTTCACGTCCGGCCGCCAGTCGGTCCGCGACTTGGAGGCCGTCCTCGCCCTCATCCACCGCCAGCTGTCCGATTACGAGACGATCCTCGACTTCGGCAGCGGCTGCGGCCGGATCATGCTCTGGCTCGAGCACCTCTCGTCCACGTCGTCCCTCCACGGGATCGACATCGACGAGCGGGCCATCCAGTGGTCGCGCGACAACATGCCGTGGGCGACGTTCAAGGCCAACCAGCCGCTGCCGCCCATCGACTACCCCGACGCCACCTTCGACCTCGTCTTCAACCACAGCGTCTTCACCCACATCGACGAGAACTACCAGGACCAGTGGCTGGCCGAGCTGCGGCGGGTCGTGAAGCCGGGCGGGCACCTGATCCTGAGCGTGCACGGCGAGCCCGCCTTCCTGGTCTTCGAGGAGAACGTCAAGAAGAGCGGGGTGGGAGACCCCAGCCTCATCCGCCGGGAGCTGAGCACCAAGGGCATCTCGTTCATCCACGACGACGCCTTCACCGGCGGCCCTTCCCCGACTTCTACCACTCCACCTTCCACGCCCCCTGGTACGTCTTCGAGCACTGGGGCCGGTTCTTCAACGTGGCCGCCTACATCCCCCGGGGCTCGATGGGCTTCCAGGACTTCGTCCTCCTCCAGCGCCCGCCCGACGACGTCCCCGGCGTGGTCAAGGCCCAGCCCATCACCGTGCAGCCGCTGGCCGTGTCGGCGGCCGCGGCCGCGGTCGGCACCGCCGGTATGGGCGGTGCGGCCGGCGCCCCCGTCACCCCGGTGGAGGACGCCCTGTCCCGCGCCGGGCGCCTCCTGCACGAGGGCTACCAGGCTGGATTGGGCGAGCAGGGGGCCAACGCCACCGTCCGGCGCATGGTCGACCGGGCCGTCCGGTCCCGGGCCTCTACCAGCGCCAGGTCGACGAGGCCCTCTTCACCGCCCTCTACGAGATGCGGGCGGCCATGGACCAGCGCACCACCGGCGTCGGCGGGGCGCCCCTCGCCGAGCTGAACGCCCGCCTGTGGGACGCCCTCCGCCTCCAGGGCCAGCGCATCAACCGGCTCGAGGCCGACCTGTGGGACGCCCTCAAGGCGGGCCCGTCCGCCGACTGACCCCGTTCCCATCGGGATTGGCCCGGGGACCGGTCGCGGCCCCCACCTCCCGGTGACGCGGTGAGGCTCTCCCCCTGCGATGACGAGGCTCATCCCCGGCGTGGGGGACATCCGCCGCCGGCTGGGCTATGCCACCCAACCGGCACCGGCACCGGCCCCGCCCGCGCCCTCCAGGGACGACCACGAGCCCGACCACGAGCGGCCGGCGCCGAGCGTCGACGACGCCCCCGTCGCCGCCCGGCGCCAGCCCGGTCTCGGCGGATTCCTCACCCGCCACCCCCTCGTGTCGGTGACGGCCCTGCTCACGGCCGTCCTGGCCGCCTTCTCGGGCCTGTGGACCCAGGGGGCGCTGCTCATCGACGGCCCCGGCATCGCCCTCTACGTGCGCATCGCCACCGACTACGTCCAGGCCATCGGCCGGGTTCCGTACTGGGTCCCGGAGATGTGGTCGGGGGCGCCGGTGTGGGCCTTGGCCCCGTCGTTGCCGGCGATGCTGCTCGTCCCGATCGCCTCCGTGTTCGGGCCCGCGGTGGCGGTGAAGGCCGCCATCGTGGCCTTCCAGGTGATCGGCGGGGTGGGCGCCTACGTGCTGGCCCGTTCGATCTGGGGCCGGTCGCCGGCCAACCTGGTCGCCGCCCTCGTCTACACCCTCCACCCGTTCGTGATCTCCCACGGGGCCCTGGCCGGGGCGGAGACGGCGTCGGGGGTGCTGGCGGTCGTCCCCTGGCTGGTGTGGAGCCTGCGCCTGGGCCTGCGGGGCGAGGGCACCCGCTACGTGGTGGGGGCCGGCTTCCTGGCCGGGTTCTCCGTCATCCACCAGGCCGAGCTGGCCTACGGGCTGGCCATCCTGTGTGTGGTGCTGGTGGTGGCCGAGGCGGGACGGCTGCGCAGCCTGGGGTCGTCGGTGCCCGTGCGCCGGGTGCTGGCCCGGGCGGCGGCGGTGGCCGGTCTCGGCCTGGCCCTGGCCGCCCACTGGCTCCTGCCCTTCGCCTCTCTCGGCAAGTGGTTCGTGCTCTCGCCCCCGGAGCTGGTCAAGGGCGAGCTCTACAACGGCATCGGCGCCAGCGTGGGCCGCGAGATCGGCATCTTCTTCACCCGCGCCAGCTACCGCGACGGCACCATCAGCTTCACCCGGGACGGCATCCTGTCCGACTTCTTCTACCTGGGCTGGGTGTGCGTGGCGGTGTCACTCCTGTCCCTGATCCTCATCAGCCGGCGGGACGGCGAACGGACCCTGTCGTCGGTCTTGCTCGTCTCCCTCATCGGGGTGTGGATGTCGACGGCGGCGGTGCCGCTGGCGTCGAGCGGACCGGCCGTGCGCCAGCAGTGGATCGGCCTGGGCCTGGCCGGGGCCGCCGCCGGACTGGCCATCGGGGCCTACGTCCGCCGCCTCGGGCTACGCCGGCGGGGGCTGACGGTGGCGGTGGTCGCCGGCCTGGGGCTGCTGGCGGTGCTGCCGTTCGTCACCCCGTTCCTCAGCCTGCAGACGTTCGTCCCCCTGGTGAGCAGCCTCCGCTTCCCCCGCTTCTACGTGGTCGCCCCCCTCGGCCTGGCCCTGGGGACCGCCTACCCCATCGTCCACCTGGCCCGGGAGGGAATCCGCCGGCCCCGCCTGCGGGTGCTGCCTCCGGCGCTGGTGGCGGTGGTCATCGCCGCCGCCTTCATGGTCGACGTCCTGCCGTACCGGAGCTTCTACCGGCTGCAGCCGCCGGCCGACGACGTCGCCTACCGGCAGATGACGGAGAGCCTGAAGTCCGTGGGCGGGGAGTCACGGATCGCCACCGGCACCATCGACCCCCGGTCGATCACCGCGGTCATGGACACCGGCCGCCACCTGTCGGTCGGCTGGCCCCATCCGCTGGCCGGGGCCCACAACTGGCGGCTGAGCGGGGAGGCCTACGTCGCCCCCTTCGGCTACCGGGAGGCGGCCTACGGACTGTCCGGCACCGGGTACCTGGCCGTGGAGGAGACCACCGCCCGGGGGACGCCCGAGGAGGCGGTGGCCGGCATCCGCCTCATCCGCAACCCCCGGCTGCTGCCCCTGGTCCGCACCTACGAGCAGGCAGTGGTGGTCGGCGACGGGAACCTGGCGCCCCTGCTGGCCACGTCCCTGGCCGCCCGCAACGTGGCCGTGGTGGGCGAGGTCCCCGACGCCGACCAGAAGCTCGGGGGCATGCCGGTGGCATCGGTGCCCGCCGGCGCCGAGTGCGACCCCGCCTCCGTGTCCGTCCTCGGCCCCCTGGCCGGGGAGGTGGCGGTGGCGTGCGCCCTCGACCCGTGGCTGGGCGCGTTCTTCGCCGGGTCGACGCTCCAGCCCCTGGTGGGCCACGAGGTGGGCGGCGTCTACCAGGGCGTGACCAACGGCCTGCGGGGCATGTCGGTGTGGCTCGACGGCAACCCCGGCCGGGCCGAGCTCGCCCTCTACGAGCTGGCCGCCGACGGGGTCTCGCTGGGGCCCGAGCTTGCCCGCAGCCAGGCCGTCGGCGTCGACGAGTACGACCTCACCACCTTCACCTTCGATCCCATCCTCGACTCCGCCGGGCGCACGTTCGTGTTCATGGTGACGTGCGCCACCTGCCGCCCCGACCTGCCGACCAACGTCGTCACCGGGCCCACCCGGGAGGGCGATCCCGGCAACCTGGTGATCGACGGCCGGCGGGAGGTGGGCCGGCAGGTGGCGTTCGTGCCCGTCCACGACCGCCTCCCGCCCGCCTCCCGGCCGGGCACGGCCGCCAGCGCCGACCGGCCCGGCCCCGGCGAGTGGCGGATCCAGGCCGCGGCCGGCATCCCGACCCTCGTCGTCGTGGCCGAGACCTACTTCCCGGGCTGGGAGGCGACCGTCGACGGCCAGGCGGTGCCCGTGCTCGAGGCCGACGGCGCCTTCGTCGGCATCCCCATCCCCGCCGGTGAGCACACCGTGCTGCTCTCCTACCGACGCCCGGCGGCGGCGATGGTGGGCCGGGCCATCAGCGGGGGGACGATCCTCGTCGTGCTGCTGCTGTGGTGGCGGCGGCGACGGACAGGGCCGTCGCCCCGGCGGTCACGGACGGCGGGCGACGACCTCCAGGTGGGCCCCCATCGGCTGAGCCCGACTGGCAGGCGGCGCTCGACCCGGAGCAGCGCCGACCACGCCCGCCGGTCGCCGAAGGGCAGGGCCCAGGCGGCGAAGGAGACGAGGCTGTGCTGGCGGGACGCGACGACTTCGAAGCCGGCCGCCGCCACCAGCCCCAGCAGCGTCGCCGCCCGAAACCGTGAGTGGACACCCACCCCGTCCCAGTGGGGGTGGACGGCCCGGCCCAGGCGGATGACGGGGTGGTCCTCGACCGTCTCGGCCAGGATCAGGTGCCCGCCGGGGCGGAGGACCCGCGCCACCTCGGCCAGCACGACCGGTGGGTCGGGCAGGTGGTGGAGGACGTGGATCGACCACACCAGGCCGACCGACGCGGTCCGCAGCGGCAGGCGGGCGGCGTCGCCCGCCGCCACCGGCGCCTGGAGGGCGGCCTCGGCGGCCCGGGACGGGTCGTACTCGATGCCCACCGGGGCCAGGCCCGCCTTCGCCATCCGCCGCAGCCAGTAGCCCCGGCCGCAGCCGAGATCGAGGACCGGCCCGTCCCCGGTGGCCTCCTTGGCGCCGCCGAGGCGGACGAGGTGGTCCTCCATCCACGGGTTGGGGGACGGGGCGTCGTCGGGCCCCGCCGCCGACCGGGCCGGGGGGACGACATCGGTCCCGCCGGTCACGCCGGTCACGACGATTGCCGGCGGCGCCCCAGGGCGAAGAGGAGGCAGAGGGCGGCGGGGACGGCGATGACGGCCCCCGCCACGATCGACGGTTCCCCGGGCTCGTCGTCGTCGGGGCGGACCTCGACCAGGGTGCGGCTGGGCGCGGGGGCGGACGCCCCCACCTGCACGTCGACCGTCGCCGTGCCCCGGATCAGGCGGCCGACGTCGGCGCTGCCCCCACACGCCACGACCCGCAGGGTGGAGGGGCCGGCCGGCACCGCCGACGCGTCCCACACGAGGGTGAAGTCGGTGGTGGTCACGGGGGGATCGACCACGACGAAGTCCTTGCGGCTGTCGCCGACGAACAGCTCCACCTGGAACAGGGCCGTGGGCGACTCCACACTGCCGGTGACCTCGACCCGGCCGGCGACCTCGGCGCCCGCCTCGGGCGAGGCGATCACGACGGAGGACGCCTCCTCGTCGGGCGAGGGACAGGTGGACGGCTGGGCCGCGGCCCCGCCCGCACCTCGGACGGGGCCGGCCATCGCCAGCAAGGCGACCGTCACGGCCAGGCAGATCTTCGGGCCGCGCACCCTGGGAGGTTATGCTGCCCCGACGAGCCGTCGGCGCCGGCTCGGTGCCGGTCGGTGAGTGAGCAGACGGGCTAGGGGGAGCCGGCCAATGGATCAGCGAGCCGAGGAGCGGGGCGGGACGCCGCTGACCGCCGTGCCTTCCAGCAACGGCTCGACCCATGGCTCCGTCCCCGTTTCGGGCAATGGCTCTGGTCATGGCTCGGGCAACGGCTCAGCCCACGCGTCCGATGCCGACGCCACCAATGCCCACGCCACCGATGCCCAAACCACCGAGGGCGCCCGCCCGCAGCCGGCGGTGGCCACCGTCGCCGTCCTCATCCCCACCCACAACGACGGGGGCACCATCGAGCCCCTCCTGCGCCGGGTGCTGACCGAGCCGGGCGTGGGCGACGTGGTCGTCGTGGCCAGCGGGTGCGACGACGACACCGTGTCCCTGGTGGCGGAGACGGCGGCCGGCGACTCCCGGGTCCAGCTGTTCGTGGAGGCCGAGCGCTCGGGCAAGGCGGCGGCCATCAACTTCGGGATGGACCAGCGCCTGCGCCTCCCCTACGTGGTGATCATCTCGGGCGACGTCCTGCCTGCCCCGGGCGCGGTCTCCCTCCTGGTGGACGCCCTGGGGCAGCCGGGCGTGGGCCTGGCCGGCGGGCGGCCCGTCCCCGACAACCCCCCGTCGACGGCGATGGGCCACGCATCCCACCTCCTGTGGCGCCTGCACCACCGGCTGGCCCTCCAGCAGCCCAAGCTGGGCGAGATGATCGCCATCCGCACCGAGGCGGTCGTCACCCTGCCCCGCACGTCGGTCGACGAGGCCTGCTTCCAGTCCCTCCTGGAGACGGCCGGGTGGAAGGCCCGCTACGTCCCCGAGGCCCTGCTGTCCAACCGGGGGCCGTGCACGGTGCGCGACTTCGTCCGCCAGCGGCGCCAGATCCACACCGGGCACCTGTGGCTGCGCCACCGGGAGCACTACTCGGTGCCCAGCCTGCGCCTGGGCCTGCTGCTGCGGGAGTTCTGGCGCGACCTGGCCGAGGAGCCCCAGGCCCGCCGGCCGCGACCGCTAGCCTTCACGGCAGGCACCGTGGCGCTGGAGGCCTCCGCCCGCCTCCTGGCTCGCCTCGACTACCTCAAAGGGAGGGAAAACGTTGTCTGGGCCATGGTCAAGAGCACCAAAGGCGGCCCGCCTGGCCCGGACGGGCTGGGCGCTGGCGGCGGCTAGCTCCTGGCGCTCGAAGGGGCGGCCCCGCCTCCTGCCCGTCAACGTCACCGTCAGCACCAACTTCCGGTGCAACTTCAAGTGCCTGAGCTGCAACGTCTACGAGCGCAAGGTCAAGGAGCTCGAGGCGGCCGAGTGGGAGCAGGTGTTCAAGTCCTTGGGCCGGGCCCCGGCGTGGATGACCTTCAGCGGGGGCGAGCCCTTCCTCCGGGGTGACCTGCCCGACATCATCGGCATGGCCGTCCGCCACTGCCGGCCAGCGGTGGTCAACATCCCCACCAACGGCTGGTTCACCGACCGGGTGGTGGCGGGCGTCAAGAAGATCTGCACCACCCACCCCGACATCCAGCTGGTGGTCAACCTGAGCATCGACCACCACATCCCCGAGCGCCACGACGTCCTGCGGGGGGCGGCCGGCTCCTACGAGCGGCTGATGGCCACCCTGGCCGGGCTGCGGGCGCTAGAGCTGCCCAACCTCACCGTCGGGGTCCACACGGTGGTGTCCAACGCCAACGTGGCCGACTTCCCGGCGGTGGCCGAGGGCCTCGCCCATCTGGGCGCCGACTCCTACATCGCCGAGCCGGCCGAGGAGAGGGTCGAGCTACAGACGCTCAACACGGGCATCACGCCGGGTGGAGCCGGCTTCGCCCGGGCGGCGGCGGCGGTGCTGGTCAACGAGAAGGAAGCCCAGGGCACGGTGGCCAAGATGGCCCGGCCCTGCGGGGCGAGTACTACGGGCGGGTGGTCCGGTTCCTCGACGGCGACGTCACCGCCATGCCGGTGTGCCACGCCGGGTTCCTCTCGGTCCACATCGGGGCCGACGGCGACGTGTGGTCGTGCTGCGTGCTGGCCCGCTCGTTCGGGAACCTGCGCGACCACGACTTCGACTTCAAGAAGGTGTGGTTCTCGCCGGCGGCGGAGGAGTTCCGGACGTGGATGCGGGAACGGCGCTGCGCCTGCCCCCTGGCCAACGCCGCCTACACCAACATGCTGGTCGAGCCGGGAGCGGCGTCCCGGATGGCGGTCAGCATGATCAAGAAGCCCAAGCCGACCCAGGTGCCGACAGCCGTCGGGAGCGGGGACTCCTGAGCGAGCCGCAGGCGAGCGAACCAATGTGGAGCGATCGGGCCGGCCGCAGGCCGGATCGAGCGAAGGGTTTCGTTGGCGCCGCATCCGAGAGGATGGTGCGCCAATGAGCGAGCCGCAGGCGAGCGAACCAATGTGGAGCGATCGGGCCGGCCGCAGGCCGGATCGAGCGAAGGGTTTCGTTGGCGCAGCATCCGAGAGGATGGTGCGCCAATGAGCGAGCCGCCGGCTGTTCTCGTCACCGGCGGGTCGGGGTTCATCGGGTCCCATCTGGTCTCGGCCCTGGTCGCGGGCGGCGATCGGCCGGTACGGGTGCTGGTGCGGTCGGAGTCGGCCGCGGCCCGGGTGCGGGCGGCCGCCGGCCCCTGGCCGGTCGAGATCTCCTTCGACGTGGCCGACGCGGCCGGAGGGTGCGGGCTCGTCTACCACCTGGCCGGGCGCTACCGAGGATCGGCCGCCGAGGTCCAGGCCATGCACGTGGACGGGACGGCCCGGCTGCTGGAGGCGGTCGAGCCCGACGCCCGGGTCGTCCTCCTCAGCTCCACGTCGGTCTACGGGTGGGAGCAGTCCTGGCCCGCCGACCACGCGTCGCCGCCGGCGCCGTCGTCGGCCTACGGGCGGGCCAAGCTGGCGGCGGAGGGACTGGTGGCGGCCCGTGTGACGGGCACGTCGGTCATCGCCCGCTCCACCATCGTCTACGGGCCGGGCGACGCCGACGGGATGCTGGCCCGCGTGGCCAAGCTCCTCGGCCGCCACGTGCGGCTGTTCCCCGGCGACGGCCTGAACCGGGTCCACCTGATCCACGTCGACGACCTGGTGGCCGCCCTGGTGGCGCTGGGCGACCGGGGGGACCGGGTGGTCGTGCTGGGCGGGCCTCACGCCGCCCCCATCCGCCGCATCCTGGGCCTGCTGGCCGACGGCGCCGGCCTGTCCCGACCGGTCTTCGGCGTGCCCGAGGGCCCGGTGCGGGGCGTGGCCGCGGCGGTGGAGGGCCTCTGGGACCAGACCGGCCGGTCGGGCGAGCCGCCGCTCAACCGTCACAGCCTCGACGTGGCCACCCGCGACCGGGCCTACTCGTGGGCCAGGGCGGCGGAGGTCCTCGGGTGGACGCCGCAGGTCGAGCTGGAGGACGGGGTCCCCGAAGTGGGGAAGTGGCTGGCGGAGAACGTGCTGGCCAAGGCGGCCACCCCGGCCACACCGAAGGCGGCCACCCCGAGGGCGGCAAGGACCGTCCCCGGCTTCGAGGCGGGCCACGATCCCGACGTGCCAGCCGCCGGGGGCTTTGACTGGCGGGGCTACTTCGTCGACCCCGACGAGGGCCTGGGCACCGTCTACGAGCGCTTCGCCCTCGACAAGGTGCTCCACGAAGCCATCGCCGCCACCGGGTCCGCCAGCGTCCTCCACGCCCCGTTGTTCGGGATGATGGGCATCCCCGGCCTCGACGCCGTGTTCCTCGCCCGTCGGGGCCTGCGGGTGGGCCTGCTCGACGTCGACGGCGAGCGGCTGGAGGCGGTGCACAAGCAGTGGCGCGACCTGGGCCTCGACCCCGAGGTCCACCTGGTCGACGGCCTCGACCCGCGGGGATGGCCGGACGAGCTGCCCGTCCGCTACGACCTGGCCTTTTCCTTCGCCGCCCTGTGGTGGTTCGAGGACCCGTGGGCGGTGCAGGCCGCCCTCGCCCGGTGGGCCGACAAGGGCGTGCTCACGTGCGTCCCCAACCGCAACGTGTTCATGCGCCTGCGGGCGCGCCTGTGGCACAAGGACCTGTTCGAGCGGCTCAACGAGGACGCCCTCGACGCCAAGGCCGCCACCCGGGCCGCGGCCGAGTCGGGGCTGGAGGCGATCGGCACCGGCCTGTTCGACATCCCGCCGTTCCCCGACACGTCGGTCCCCCTGGCCAAGCTGCTGCGGGCCCGCAAGGGCAAGGTGGCGGCGACCGACGGCGCGGGCGACGGTGAGCAGCAGGCGTGGGCGTGGTCGATCCTGCCGTTCCTCACCGGCGACGACCCGGGGATGGAGGACCGGGTGGCCCGCCTCTCACGCTGGGAGCGGTTCCTCCCGGGGGTGATCCAGCCCGCCCTGGCCCATCATCGTTTTGTCTTGTTCACACCCGTGGGCTTGGCTACCCAGACCCAGTAGCTCGACCAGAAGGGGAGGGCCTTGGCCAGGCCGTCGTCGAGTTTGCGGTAGCGCTCGAGGGCGTTCGGGTCGGACGTGGAGAAGATGCGGCGCATGATGTTGGGCCGGGGCTGGAGGAACAACTCGTAGGGCAGGAAGCTGAACCGCTCCTGGTGGACCAGCTCCAGCCCGGCGTCGGCCACCGCCTTGCGGTTGCGGCGGGTGCCGTAGAAGTAGAACTTCTCCCGCTTGGGGGCAAGGGTGGCCAGGAGCATGAAGTGGGGGCAGCCCAGGCGGCCCTCGAGGACGACCACCCGGCCCGACGGGCCCACCACCCGGGACGCCTCCCGGAGCACGTCGGCCGGCGCCACCAGGTGGTGGAGGAGGTTCTTGACGATGACCACGTCGGCCGCGCCCGCCGGCATGGCCCCCAGGACCTCGGTGGCGTCGCCCACCACCAGGTCGTCGCCCAGGAGGGGCCGGGCCAGGTCGACCGCGGCCTGGCTGAGGTCGGCGCCCGCGTAGCGCAGGTCGAGGCCCCGCTCCTTGGCCACCCGCAGCAGGGCGGCGGCCAGGAAGCCTTCGCCGCACGCGGGCTCGAAGACCCGGAGGGGTTGGGACCCGTGGCCGTTGGTGGAGGCGTCGGGCGGGCCCGGCAGGGGCTTGACCCCGTCGAGCACCCGGCCGGCCAGGCGGTCGTTGAAGGCCCGGAACAGCGGGTGGTTCAGCTGCTCGCCCACCACCGCCGCCCGCCGGGGGTAGGTGCGGTCGTAGTAGTTCTGCTGGTACTCACGGTGGGCGTTCGTCACGGCCCCGATGGTAGTCTCGTTGCTTCGCACTGCCGCATACCCGGGGATTGTCATATTGCGCGTCAAGATAGTATGTCTTGAGGACGGAATCACGTCATGTGGTTTCCGCAAGATGGCCGGCTATGCCGCCCGTCTGAATCCCGACACCGAGTCGTGGTACGTGTCCACCAAGCGCTTCCGCGGCGTGATGAACAACATCACCGGGAAGATGGGCACCAAGGGCGACTTCGACGACGACGACGTCGACCAGATCGCCAAATCCCTGGCCGGCAACGACCTCGTCGGCTTCTCCTCGATGACGGGCTACGCCGACCTCACCCGCCAGGTCATCGGCCGCCTGCGGGCGATCGAGCCGTCCACGTTCATCATCTGGGGCGGCATCCACCCCATCATCCATCCCGAGGACGCCATCCAGGCCGAGGTCGACGCCATCTGCACCGGTGAGGGCGAGTTCGCCTTCCACGAGTTCTACGACAAGTTCGACGCCGGCCAGGACTTCACCAGCGTCAAGAACTTCTGGTTCAAGCGGGGCGAGCAGATCACCCGCAACGACTTCCTGCCACTGATGACGCCGGCCGACATGGACACCCTGCCGTTCCCCCAGTACGGGGCCAAGGGGGAGATGATCTACGCCCCCCACCAGGGTTTCGTCCCCGTCGACAAGGACGACTACCTGCTCAACTTCAGCCTCGGCTACCAGACGGTGTGGTCGATCGGCTGCCCCTTCCACTGCTCGTTCTGCGGCAACACCAAGTTCATCGCCAACGACCCGAGCTACAAGAAGGTGCGCCACCCGAGCCCGCGGTATGTGGTCGACGAGGTCAAGAGCGTCCGCCGGACGTTCCCTTTCGTGAGCCACGTCAACTTCCACGACGACAGCTTCATGGCCATCCCTTACCGGGAGCTGGAGGAGTTCGCCGAGCTGTGGCGGGAGGAACTGGGCATCCCATTCACCGTGTTCGGGGTCATTCCCAACTACGTGAAACAGGAGAAATTCGACCTCCTGAGCTGGGCTGGGATGAACCGAGTCCGCATGGGCATTCAGAGCGGAAGTCAGAACATCCTCGACTTCTACAAGCGGCCGACTCCCCCCGCTCGAATCCTTGAAGCGGGGTCGGTGATCGCCTCGTTTTCGCCGAAATACCACATTCCGCCCGCCTACGACATCATCGTCGACAACCCCATCGAGACCAAGCAGGACGTGGTCGACACCCTCGAGTTGCTGTACGCCATGGACCGGCCGTACACGCTGTACATCTACTCGCTGAAGGTCATCCCCAACACCCAGCTGGAGAAGGAGATGATCGAGCGGGGCATCGACGTGGAGCACATCTCGTCGAGCTTCATGGTCGTGCCGCCACGGTGGGCCAACCTCATGCTCTACGTGTTGGCCGTCTGGAAGCCGCCCCGCCGGCTGTTCGACCGCATGCTGACGCGGGTCAAACCGAGCAGCGAGGAGCAGCGGTTCTACCCCCGCCTGGGCACGTTCCTCCGGTCGATCTACTTGCTCAAGCGGGTCCTCGACCACCTCCGGTCGATGGACTTCTCCGTCCTGCCGGGCCGGTCGGGGTATTTGTGCTGGCGCCTGGGGATCGTGGGCGCCACCCGCCGCTTCATCCGCCGCCCCCCAAGCCGGAGAAGAAGAAGGGCCGGGCCGCGGTGGTCGCCATGCGCCTCCCCGTCATCGAGAGCGACGCCTAGCGAGCCGATCTCGAACTGGTGACGGATCCCGGGGCCACAGGCCCCGAAAATCGTCACCGGTTGGCGGCCCACCTCGAACCGGTGACGGAATCGGGGGCCGGGACCCCAGGATTCGTCACCAGTTGGCGGCCCATCTCGAACTGGTGACCCTTGCGGCCAGCAGAGGGCGTTAATCGTCACCAGTTGGGGCGGCCGGTCGAACTGGTGACGCTTGCGGCCCTCTGAGGGCCCTGCCCGTCACCAGTTCGCCGGGGGGAAGCCGGCGGCGACGGCGGCGAAACGGGCGGCGCCCCTCGCCACCGCGTCGACCACCGGCGCCCGTTCGACCGGGATGCGGACGCGGCGGGACTTGGCCGCCAGGAGGGGCTCGCTGACCGACCCACCGCCGATGACGACCAGGCGGCGGCGGGGGCCGAGGACGGCGGTGACAAGGTCGACGGCGGCCGCCGTCTCCGAGGCCAGGGCGTCGAGGAGGGTGGCCCACACCGCCGCCGGCGGGCCGTCGGGGAGGACGGGCGGTTGCCGGCGACGGAGGCTCTCGAGCAGCCCGGGCGCGTCGAGGACCGGTGCCGCCTCGTCGGCGAGAAGCCGGTCGAGCGCGGACGGCGTCCGGCCGAGGGCGGTGGCGGCGGCGTCGACCGCTTGTCCCGAGCGGGCCGCGCTGGCGGACACCGCCCACCCGTCGCCGCCGGGGAAGAGACCGACGGCCAGTCCCGCTCGGGCGCCTCGGGAAACGTCGCCGACCGGCCGACGACCGTCTCCGCGGTGCCGACCGAGTCGACCAGGTCGAGCGGCCCGGCGCCGCTGCCTACGAAGCCGACCAGGTGGTCGTGGCCGGCGACCGTCACGGGCACGCCGGCCCTCAGCCCCGACCAGCCCGCCGCATCCACCGTCACCCG
This sequence comes from uncultured Acidimicrobiia bacterium, assembly GCA_963801205.1. Lineage (GTDB taxonomy): Bacteria > Actinomycetota > Acidimicrobiia > Acidimicrobiales > AC-14 > JAXDMK01. The sequence goes on along the minus strand of CAWDDV010000006.1, from coordinate 139,187 downwards.
CCCCATGACCTCCCCCGCGGCCATCACCGGCGGGAAGACCTCCACCCCGAACCCCGCCGCCCGCGCCACCTCGGGCAGCCACACCCGCCGGCCGACATCGAAGCACCCGGTGCGGGCGGCCAGCGACCATTCGGTGGCCTCGGCGCCGGTGAGGTCCCGCAGCACCAGTTCCGGGACGCCAAGCCACCGGGTGGGCGCCGACCGCAGCCCGTCCTCCACCAGCCACCCCAGCTTGGCGATGGTGGCCACATAGCGCAGCCGTTGGCCGACCGCCTGATCGAGGTCGGGCGCCGAAGGCGGTCGCCAGCCGCTCGGCGACGGCCTCGCCCCGGCGATCGTGCCAGGCGATGACGGGCGCCAACGCCCGCCCTTCGCCATCCAGGGGCGCCCCGCTCTCGGCCATCCCCCCGATACCCACACCCGCCACCCGGGCCAAGAGCCGCCGGTCGAGGCCGCCCAGCACCCGCCGGACCAGGCCCAGCAGATCGTCCACCGCGGCCTCGGTCCGCCCCGCGAAGCGCCCCGACAGCCGCGCCGCCGCCGCCTCGGCACCGCCACACCCGTCGACCGCCACCACCTTGGTGCTCGACGAGCCGACGTCGATGCCAAGGACGAGCTCCAATCCCGATGTGGCGGCCATCCGTAAGAGGGCTACCACGTGTGGCCCATGCCCTGCGGTTCTCGGTAGCGGGGGTTGCGGAAACCGCACCCCCAGCTACCGAGAACGGAGTCGACCACATCAGGCGGGAACCCCCGGCGCGGCGGCGCCCGGTACCACAGGTACCGGGCGCCCCGTGTCGGTCCTACGAACAGGCGGTGTTACCCGACCGCGCCTGGCCGCGAGCGAGCGTGCAGGAAACTAGAACTTTGTGGGCTCGAACCAGGAGGTGGGGCGATGTTGGGACCGGTACGCCTCCGCAAGACCGAGGCGCTGTTCAAGCTGTTCGACTATGACGGCGACGGCTACTGGGAACGGGAGGACTTCGACATCTTCGTCGGGCGGCTGGCCGACGCCCGTGGGCTCGCCCCCGGCACCCCCGAGGTCCGGTCCCTCGCCGAGGTCTACCTCCAGGTCTGGTACGCCTCGCCGCAGCCGACGCCGACGGCGACGGAAAGGCACCGTCGACGAGGCGCTCGCCTTCCAGGAGGCCAACTTCACCCCCGAGGCCGTGGTCGGGTTCGCGCGGGTCACCTTTCCCGTGCTCGACGGCGACGGTGACGGCGTCATCGGGAAGGACGAGTACCGCCAGTACCTGACGTCGTCGAAGATCGATCCGTCGGTGGCGGACAAGATGTTCGCCAGGCTCGACACCGACGGCGACGGGCACCTGACCGCGGACGAGTGGGACCAGCTCTTCCTGGACTTCTTCCTCAGCGACGACCCCGACGCCCCCGGTAGCTGGCTGTGGGGGCCCTTCTAGCGGCAGCGAAGCCGGTTACCCGACCGAGCCCTCCATGTTGAGCTCGATCAGCCGCGACCACTCCACCGCGTACTCCATGGGCAGGGTGCGGGTCACGGGCTCGATGAAGCCGTTGACGATCATGCCCATCGCCTGCTGCTCCGAGAGGCCCCGGCTCATCAGGTAGAAGAGCTGGTCCTCGCCGACCTTGGAGACGGTGGCCTCGTGGCCCACCCGCGCGTCGCGCTCGCCGATCTCCATGTAGGGGTAGGTGTCGGACCGGCTTAGCTCGTCGAGAATGAGCGCGTCGCAGCGCACGTGGGCCTTGACGTTCTTGGCCCCCTCCTCCACCTTCAGCAGCCCGCGGTACGTGGTGCGCCCGCCGTCCTTGGAGATCGACTTCGACACGATGGTCGACGTGGTCTCGGAGGCGGCGTGGACGATCTTGGCGCCCGCGTCCTGGTGCATGCCGGCGCCGGCGTAGGCGACGGACAAGACCTCACCCGAGGCCTTGGGGCCCATCAGGTAGATCGAGGGGTACTTCATGGTGAGCCGGGACCCGATGTTGCCGTCGATCCACTCCACCCGGGCCTCCGTCTCCGCCCGGGCCCGCTTGGTGACCAGGTTGTAGACGTTGTTCGACCAGTTCTGGATGGTCGTGTAGGTGATGTGGGCCGAGGGCTTGGCGATGAGCTCGACGACTGCCGAGTGCAGCGAGTCGGTGGAGTACACGGGGGCCGAGCAGCCCTCGATGTAGTGCACCGTGGACCCCTCGTCGGCGATGATCAGGGTGCGCTCGAACTGGCCCATGTTCTCGGCGTTGATCCGGAAGTAGGCCTGCAGCGGCATCTCCACGTTGACGCCCGGGGGCACGTAGATGAACGACCCGCCCGACCAGACGGCGGAGTTCAACGCCGCGAACTTGTTGTCGCCCGGCGGGATGATCGACCCGAAGTACTCCTTGAGGATCTCGGGGTGCTCCCGGAGGGCCGAGTCCATGTCCATGAACAGGACGCCCTGGGCCTCCAGGTCCTCCCGGTTCTTGTGGTAGACGACCTCGGACTCGTACTGGGCGGTGACACCGGCCAGGTACTTGCGCTCGGCCTCGGGGATGCCCAGCTTCTCGTAGGTGTCCTTGACCGAGTCGGGGAGCTGGTCCCAGGAGCTGACCTGGTTTTCGGTGGGCTTGATGTAATAGAAGATGTCCTGAAAGTCCAGGTCGGGCATGTTGACCGCGAACCACGGGGCCATGGGCTTGCGCTCGAAGATCTTGAGGGCGCGCAGGCGGAACTGGCGCATCCAGTCGGGCTCGCCCTTCATCCACGACATCTCGTTGACGATGTCGGCGTTCAGGCCCTTCTTGGGCTTGAAGACGTAATCCTCGACGTCGTGCCACCCGAGCTTGTACCGGCCCAGGTCGAGTTCGGTCGTCGCCATCAGCACACCAACTTCCCAGAAAGAGAGAGAGGCGGAATTTCTCCTACGTAGATAGTAACAAACCCCTCCTCGCCGGTCATCCCCCAGGCCGGCGGTTTCTCTAGCTGCGTGCTCGCTCCTGCGCGTGGCGGACCAGCTGGCGGAACAGGCCCTGCTGCTCGGGCCAGTCCTCCAGCAGCTCGGGGTGCCACTGCACGGCCACGATGTGGGATGGCGCCGTAGCGGGCGGGCTGGACGTCGCCCCCGCCGGTGAGCAGCACCCCGTGGACGCAGCTCAGGGCGTCCTCCACCATCGACGGGTCGAGCACCGGTAGGACCAGGGGGAGGCCGCCCGCCCGCTCCACGCTCTCGACATAGAACCGGGACGCGGTGTGCAACAGCGTCGGGCCGGTGGCGGTCTCCACGACGCGCGGGTAGGCCGTAATACCGATCACGGGTCGCACCCCTTTAGCATGCCGCGCCGTGAGCGAGGATCGCACTCCGATTGGCCCCGCCCGGGGCGCCACCTGGCGGGAAGCCCTCGTGGCCACGGTCGTGCTCCTCGTCCTGCTGGCCGTCTTCCTGTGGGAGCCGCTGACGACGGAGGACGGGGCGTACACGTCCGACGACCTCCTGCAGTCGTCGCCCCTCGTGCGCACCGTCCCCGACGACTACCGCTTCGGCAACGTCATGCTCACCGACCCCGTGCTCCAGATGCACCCGTGGCTGGACTGGAACAACGAGCAGGTGGACGAGGGCGACCTGCCGGTGTGGAACCCCTACAACGGGGCGGGGACGCCGCACCTGGCCAACTACGTGTCGGCGGTGCTGTCCCCGTTCAGCGTGCCGTTCTACGTGATGCCGTGGCCGATGGCGCTGCTGGTGTCGGCCGGGCTCAAGCTCCTCGTCCTCGGCCTGTTCACCTACCTGTTCCTGCGCAAGATCGCGGTGTCGCACGTCGCCGGGCTGGTGGGGGCGGCCGGGTTCATGTTCGCCGCCTACAACGTGCTGTGGGTGGCGTGGCCCCATCCGGGGGCGGCCATCTGCCTGCCGATGGGCCTGTACTTCGCCGAGGTGGCCATGCAATCGGCCAGCCGGGTCCGCCAGCGCCTGGCGTGGGGCGGGTACGCGCTGGCGGTGCTGGGCTCATTCCTGGCCGGCCACCCGGAGACGATGTTCTTCGCCTGGGGACTGGTGCTGGCCTACGTGCCGGTGCGGCTGCTGGTGTCGGGGGAGCTGGGCGACGGGCGGGAGCGGCTGGCCAAGGCGGGCCAGTTCGTGGTGGCCAGCATCCTGGCCGTGGGGCTGGCGGCGGTGCAGCTGCTGCCCTTCGTGGAGTACCTGCGGCGCAGCACCGCCTACGCCGAGGGGGCGGAGCGGGCCCAGGCCCACTTCGCGCTGGCCTACTCGGGCCTGCACGGGTTCCCCAACCTCTTCGGCGCCCCCAGCGAGTCCTATTACCAGCCGCTGCAGCTGGTCGGCGGCATCCAGCTCCCCGACGGGGCCCGGGTGGCGTCGAACTACATCGAATCCTCCGGCTTCTACGTGGGGCTGCTGGTCCTCCTGCTGGCGGGGGTGGGTGTGGTATCGCTCGTGCGGCGCCAGAAGCCGGCGGGACAGACCGTGTTCGGCGTGGTCGCGGCCCTGGCCGCGGCGGTGTGGGTGGTGTACGCCCACGACCTGGGCGGGATCGGCCACAGCGTGGCCAAGCTCCCCTTGGTCGAGCTGAGCACCATCAACCGCAGCCACCCGATCTGGGCGTTCGCGGTGTGCTGCCTGGCCGCCATGGGGGTGGACGGTCTCCTGCGGGCGGGAGCCGGTGGGGGCCGACGGGCGTGGGCGGCCGCCGGTGGGGTGGCGGCCCTGGGGGTACTCATGCTGGCGGGGGCCGTCCTGCTGGCCCGCCACACCCTCGACGCGGGCGGCAACCTGGGCGGGCGGGTGCTGGACCCGGTGGGCAAGGCGTCGGTGGACGCCCACCTGAAGTTCGTGGCCTTCACATTCCTGGCGGGGGTGGCGGTGCTGGTGGCGCTGGTGGGCCTGGGGGGTCGCCGGTGGGTGCGGGGCGTGGCCGGCCTGGCCGTGGTGGGCGTGGTGTTCGCCCAGGGCGGGTGGCTGCTGCGGTCGCACAACCCGACCGTCGACGAGGACCTGATCGGCGCCTCGTCCCCCGCGCTGGAGGCGCTGCAGCGGGCGGCCGGCCCCACCGAGGAGACGGTGTCGCTGGGGGCCCTGCTGTCGGCCGACGCCAACCTCTGGTACCGGTTGCGGTCGCCCGACTCCTACGACGGGGTGGGAGTCCGCCGCTACGAGCAGTTGCAACGGGACCTGGTGGCCCTGCCCGAGCCCCTGCGGGGTACGCGGACGCTGGAGGTGCTCGGCGTCCGCTACGTCGCGTCAGAGCAGGTGTACCCCACGGCGCTGCCCGCGGCCCGGCTGCCGGTACCGCGGACGTTCAACGTCACGCTCAACGGGCTGCATGCGGTGACGGCCGTCCCCGCCACCCAACCTCCCGGCAGCTGCCAGATCACGTTGGAGCTGGTGGAGGGCACTGCCGGCCCGGTGGCGGCCCAGGCCGCGGCCCCGTGCCGGAAGCCGTTCACCACCCTCTCCTTCCCGCCCATCGCCGACAGCCAGGGCAAGACCTACACCGCCCGCTTCGGTGGCCAGGCCGACGTGCTCGCCTTCGCCCCCTGGGCCCAGGGGCTGGTCGGCTTGGAGCAGGTCGACGTGGCCGACGACGACGTGGCCCTGTTCCGTGCGCCCTCCGTCCCCGGCCGCTACTTCTCCCCCGCCGACTCCCGCCCGGTGGCCGACGACGACGAGGCCCGCCGCATCCTGGTGTCGGCCGGCTTCGAGATGGGCCGCACCGCGCTGGTGCACGACCCCGACACGCCCGCCACCACCGGCGCCGCCGGCCAGGTCGAGGTCGTCGAGCAGCGGGCGACCAAGGTCGTGCTGCGGGTGACCCGCACCGACCCGGGGTGGCTGGTGGCGATCCAGACGTCGTACCCGGGCTGGACCGCCCTCGTCGACGGCAAGCGGACCGACGTGGAACGGGCCAACTACGCCTTCACCGCGGTCCCGGTCGACGCCGGCACCCACGAGGTGGTCCTCCGCTACCGGCCCCGGTCGGTGCGCTACGGGATGATCGTCACCGCCGAGGCGCTGGTGCTCCTCGTCATCTGGCTGGCCACATCTCGGCCACGAGCTCCACGAGCGCGTCGAGCTCGCCCGTATCCCGTGGGACCCGACGAAGGCGCCCCGCCGTCCGCCTCCGCCGCCTCCGCCTCCGCCGCCTCCGGAGGACCGCTCCGACCCGGCTCCCGGTCGTCCGCCGGACCCGGAGCTGCCGGAGTGGCCGAAATCCTGAAGTACGCCGCCCGGCCGCGGCCCACCGCCTCGATCGCCGCTTCCAGTTCGGCCAGGAGCGCCCCCGCGGCGTCGGCGTCGTCGCCCACCAGCACGACCGTCGCCCCCTCCGCGGCCAGCCGCCGGGCCACGTCAGCCCACTCCAGTCCCACGATGGCCACCCGTCCGACGAGGTCGCGGTCCATGGGTGGGTAGTACACCAGACATGCCGGCCGCCGCCTTTCAACTCGTCGCCGACGACCTCGACTACCCGATGACGATCGTGACCACCGCCTACGGCGAGGAGCGAGCCGGGTGCCTGGTCGGGTTCTCGGCCCAGTGCAGCATCGACCCCCCGCTGCTCATGGTGTGGCTGTCGAAGAACAACCGCACCGCCCGGGTCGCCCACCGGGCGTCCACCCTCCTCGTCCACTTCCTGGCCGCCGACCAGCGGGACCTGGCCATCCTCTTCGGCGGCCTCACCGGCGACGACGTCGACAAGTTCTCCCGCTGCCGGTGGGAGGCGGGGCCGACGGCGTCCCCCGCCTCGCCGACTGCACCCGATGGGTGGCGGGGCACGTCCTCCAGCGGGTCGACACCGGCGACCACGTGGGCCATCTCCTCGACCTCTTCGACGGCGCCGCCGGCGAGTGGGCGGGCCAGCTCGGCTTCCAGGCGGTCAAGGAGCTCGACGCCGGCCACCCCGCCTGACCGGACGAGGAATACCCGACCTGACAAGTCGGGTTTACACTGTCACCATGCCCGCCGCCCCGCCGCCGATCGACCCGCGCGGCCCCGGTTCAACCAGGCCGTGCTCTCGATCGGGCTGGTGGCCGGGTTCCTCTTCGACTGGGAGCCGGTGGCGCCGATCTTCGCCGTCGTCCTCTTCCTGGGCGCCGCCTTCGGGCCCCGGTACGGCCCGTTCCTCCGCCTCTACGCGGAGGTGATCAAGCCCCGGCCTGGGCCCGCCCAGGGAGATGGAGGACCCCCGCCCGCCCCGGTTCGCGGCCACCGTCGGGGTGGTATTCCTCACCTCCGCCACCATCGCCTTCGCCGCCGGCGCCTCGACCCTCGGATGGGCCCTGGCCCTGGTGGTGGCCGTCCTGGCCGGGCTGTCGGCCACCACCGGTGTGTGCGTCGGCTGCGAGATGTGGCTCTTCGCCGCCCGCCGCCGGGGCGTAACGTTGAGCGGCTCATGATCCCCCTGCGGCTGCTGGTCGTCCTGGTGCTGGCCTTCGGCGTGCTCCTGGTAGCCCGCCTCTTCCGTCAGTGGCGCCACCGGGTCCGCACCGAGACGCCGGCCACGCCCCTCATCCCCCTCTCCATCCGGGCCGGCGCCGAGCGCACGTGGGTGATCTTCACCACCCCGTTGTGTGTCAGCTGCGGGCCGATCGAGGCCCGGCTGCGGGCGAGCGAGCCGGGGGCCAACGTGGTGCGCATCGACGCCACCGAGCAGCCCCACCTGTCCCACGCCTTCAAGGTGCGGAGCGCGCCCACCGTGCTCCTGGCCGACGGCGACGGGCGGGTGCAGGCCCGCCTGGTCGGCGCCGAGGCGTTCGACCGCTACGTGCGCAACCCCACGTAGGGACGGCGGCCGGCGGGGATCCCCGCCCGCGACGGGTTCTTGCGGTCGCGATCGGACAGCACCGGGTCGTCGACGCCCCAGTCGGCACTGATCTCGGGGTCGTCCCAGGCCACGCCCAGCTCGTCCTCGGGGTTGTAGTACTGGTCGACCAGGTAGGTGAGGGTGAGGTCGGTGAGGGCGGCGAAGCCGTGGGCCACGCCCGGCGGGATGAACACGCCCCGCCCGTCCTCGTCGCCCAGGTCGAGCTCCAACGTCGCCCCGTCGGTGGGCGAACCCTCCCGCAGGTCGTGCAGCACCACCCGGGCCCGCCCCTGGTCATGTACCAGTAGTCGGCCTGGTGGAGGTGGTAGTGCAGGCCGACCACGGCCCCCGCCTGCTTGTCGGACCGGTTGCCCTGCACCATCTCCCGCCCCGCCGGGAACCACGACCGCCGGTAGCTCTCGACGAACCGGCCCCGGGCGTCGCCAAAGGTGGCCGGCTCGACCACGTAGACGCCGGCGATGACGTCGGACTCGGTCACTCGGGTGGCGCTCATGATTCGAAGCGACCGTAGCCGCCCCTGTAAAACACCAGCGGAGGCCCCTCGTGGGCCACCTCGAGCCCCGCCACCTCGCCGATCACCATGACGTGGTCGCCGGCCTCGTACTCGGCCTCGACGGTGGCGTCGATCCAGGCCAGGGCCCCTTCCACGACGGGCGAGCCGGCGGGCGACGAGTGCCAGCCGATGCCCTCGAAGCGGTCGGCGCCGGCGGAGGCGAACCGGCGGGAGACCGCCTCCTGGTCGGCGCTCAGGATGTTGACCGTGAACCGTCCGGTGGCCCGGATGCGAGGCCAGGTGGTCGACGTCCGGGTCACGCAGAAGGCCACCAACGGGGGGTCGAGGGAGACCGACGTGAAGGAGTTCACCGAGAGGCCGACCGGCGCCCCGCCGTCGTCGCCGGTCACGACCGTCACCCCGGTGGCGAAGTGCCCCAACACCTGTCGGTAACGGGCGGCGTCGACCGTCATGCCGACACCCGCTCGAGGCTCACGGTGAGGCCCTCGAAGGCACTGAGCACCTCGTCGACGCCCGTGCGCTCGGCGGTGCGGCGGGCCACCTCGAGCAGGCGGTCGAGCTCGTCGTCGTCGCGGTCGGGATGGTGGTGGAACAGGGCCAGCCGGCGGGCGCCCGCCTCCTTGGCCACGAGGACCGCGTAACCCACCGTCGAGTGCCCCCGACCGGCCCGGCCCGGCCAGTCGGCCGCGCTGAGCTGGGCATCGTGGACCAGCAGGTCGACGCCGTCGGCCACCTCGAGGACTCCGTCGTCGACGCCGTCGAGGTCGGGCGGGGCGTCGTGGTCGGGGACGTAGGCCACGCTCAACCCGTCCCGCTCCACCCGATAGCAGTTGGTGACGGCGGCCCCGTGCGGCACCGGGCGGACGGTGACCTTGGCCGCCCCCACCGCGAAGTCCTCGTCCCGCACCTCGTGGAAGCGGATGATGGCGGGCTTCTCGTCGAACCGCTCCCGGAACCAGGGTGGGCCCAGGGTGTCGGCCAGGACCCGGCCCAGCGGGCCCTGGTCCGGCGGCGGGCCGAACACGTCCAGGGCGGTGCGGTAGTCGTCGAGGGGCGCCAGGTCGGGCAGGCCCTGGACGTGGCCCCAGTGCAGGTGGGTAACGAGGGCGGTGGCCCGCAGGGGAGCGTCGGCCTCCAGGGTGGGCGCCCACCGGCGCAGGCCGGACCCCAGGTCGAGCACGACCGGCGGCTCCTTCGGCGTCTCCACCACGACGCAGGCGGTATGGGTGCCGTAGCGCAGGTTCCCCGGGGCGGGGACGGGAGCGGCCCCCCGAACGCCGTGGAACGTCACGTTGAGCACGCGGACCGAGGCTAGCGCCGGGGCTGTGACACAACCGCGACACGGCTGAGAGGGAACGGTTGCACGGGACGCCGAGGATGGGTGTCGAGGGGCCCGGCGGTCGGCCCGACAGGAGGTCTCGAAATGTCCGTCCGTTTTCGCCGCGCCCTGATGCTCGTCGCCGTCGCCGCCATCGCCGCGACCACGCTGGCTCTGCCCGCCCGGGCATCGGCGGCCCCGTTCTGCGGCCTCAAGTGGGGGAGCCTGGACAAGGGTCGGACGGCCACCGTCGAACCGGAGCTGGCCCAAACCCGCACCGGTCGTCACGATTGCTACGACCGGGTCGTCTTCGAGTTCGAGGGCGCCTTCGACGGCTACCAGGTCGGGTACGTCGACCAGGTCCGCACCGAGCCCGACGGCTGGGTCCTCCCCGTCGCCGGCGGCGCCCGGCTGCAGGTGACCCTGGGGGCCGACATCATCGACGAGACCGGTCGGTGGACCTATCCCACCGACCGTGACGCCGACGTGACCGGCTACAAGACGCTGCGGGACGTCGAGTTCGGGGGTGCCAACGAGATCGGCCACCTCGGGGAGTGGCACACCACCTTCGGGATCGGCGTGCGGGCCCGGCTGCCCTTCCGGGCGTTCGTCCTCCCCGGGCCGGGCACTCACAGCCGGCTGGTGATCGACATCGCCCACCGCTGGTAGCCACCGGTCACGGCAGGCGCAGGACCCCTCGTGGTCGACGGCCAACCCGTCGGCCACGAGGCGCGTCGCCACCCGGTGGGCCCGGGACGGGTCCTCGGGCCAGCCGGTGGCGGCGGCGACGTCGACCTCGGCCACCGGCCCTCGGCGGAGGGCGTCCACCAGCCGGCCCCGGCCCTGGCGGTCGGAGCCGGCGAACCGCGATTGGCCGCCGCCGGTACCGGCCGAGCCCTCGGCCGGGTCGGGCGGAGGGCGTCCCGCGGCCGCCCACGAGCAGTCCGGTCGCAACGGGCACTCGCCACAGGCCTGGGCCCGCTTGGTGCACACGGTGGCGCCGACGTCGAGGAGCGTCTGGTTCCACGCCCACCCTCGGCCCGGCGGGACCAGGCTGTCGGCCAGGGACTGGGCCTCGGCCGCACCCAGCGGGCGGCCGGCGAAGGCCCGGGCCAGCACCCGGGCGGTGTTGACCTCGACCACCCCCACGTCGGCGCCGAAGGCGAAGGCCAGCACCGCCCGGGCGGTGTAGGGGCCGATCCCGGGCAGGGCCCGCAGGGCGGCCAGGTCGGCCGGCAGCCGCCCGCCGTGACGCTCGACCACCGCCACCGCCGCCCGGTGCAGGCTCACCGCCCGCCGGTTGTAGCCCAGCCCGGCCCACTCCTCGATGACGTCGGCCACGGGCGCGGCCGCGCAGCCGGCCGGCGTGGGGAAGCGGTCGAGGAACCGGTGCCAGCGGGGCACGACCCGGGCCACCTGGGTCTGCTGGGTCATGACCTCGCTCACCAGCACCGCCCACGGGTCCCTCGTCCGCCGCCAGGGGAGGTCACGCCGGCGACGCTCGCCCCACTCGAGAACCGCCTCCACCGGCGGAGCGTAACGTCGGCGTCGCGATGCTCGAGTTCGCCCTCCGCAGCGACGTCTACCGCCGGCCGTTGATGACGGCCCTCGACCGCCTCGGCCTGCGGGAGGGGTGGCTGTGCGTCGACGTCGGGGCCGGCGGGGGCGATGTGAGCGTGGCCCTGGCCGAGGTCGTAGGTCGGGACGGGCGGGTCTACGCCGTCGACAGCGACCCCCGGGCCCGCGACCTGGCCGCGGCCGCGGCCGCCTCCGCCGGCCAGGGACAGGTGGTCGCCATCACCCAGTCGGCCGAGGACCTGCTCCTGCCGGAGGCGGTCGACCTCGCCTTCTGCCGGTTCGTCCTCATGCACGTCCACGACCCGGCCGTGGTGCTGGGACGGATGGGCGCCGCCGTCCGTCCCGGGGGATGGGTGGTGGCCCAGGAACCGATCACGTCCGCCGGACGGGTGGGCGGCCAACCGCTGTCGATGCCCGACGCCCGCCACCCCGACGTGGGCGCCCAGCTGCCCGCCCTGGCGGTGGCCGCCGGGCTGGAGGTGGTCGACGCCTGGGCCGAGTCCCAGGCCGGCGCCGGTCCCGGGCCGGTGGCCGACTACCTGGCGTCCCTCACCGGCGTCCACCCGGGCGACGACGCCGTCGTGCTGCCCCCCCTGGTCACCGTCGTGGCCCGCCGCCCTGGACACTGACCGACCCGCCTGGGCCATACTGCGGTGGTTCAGGCACCGGGCCGGGGGGAGCGGTGGGCGGTGAGTGATTTCCTGCTGGAGGCGGACGGCCTGCGCAAGAGCTATGGCCCGGGACGGGCGATGTCGTTCGACGCGGTCAAGGACGTGAGCATCAGCCTGCTGGCGGGCGAGAACGTCGGGCTGGTGGGCGACGTCGGCGCCGGCAAGACCACCGTCGCCCGCATGATCACCGGCTTCCTCCCCCCCGACAAGGGGACGGTACGGGTCGAGGGGCAGGACGTGGCCACCATGTCCCGCAAAGAGCTGCTGGCCCTGCCCAGCCGGGTGCACCTCATCCCCCAGGACCTGGCCACCGCCCTTCCCCCCAAGAGCAAGGTCGAGCGGATCGTCGACGAGCCCCTGGACTGGGTCAAGACCAACCCCGAGCACCGCCGGCCGCTCATCCTGGCCGCCCTCACCGCGGTCGCCCTCCCCGCGGACGACATCCTCGGGCGGCGCATCTCGACCCTCACCCCCGCGGCCAAGGCCCGGGTGGCGCTGGCCCGGGCCCTGATCCTGCGGCCCCGGCTGGTGGTGGCCGACGACGTGACGGGCGCCCTCGACCCGACGGCGGCCGCCGACCTGGTGCAGCTCATGGCCGAGCTGGGGATCCTCCACGGCGTCGGCTACCTCTTCGTCACCCGCGACCTGGGGCTGGCCGAGTTCCTCTGCGACCGGCTGGTGGTGTTGGACGAGGGCCGCATCGTCGACCAGGGCCCCACCGACCAGGTCATGAACCGTCCCCTGCACCCACGGTCGGCCGAGTTCGTGAAGGCCGCCCGCCGCCAGCAACCGCCCGCCGCCGGCTGATCGCTACCCGGCGTCCGCGTCCGCCCGGCGGCCGAGCACCCACCAGGCGGCGATCAGGATGACGGCGGCGGCGGCGTTGAGGGCGGCCGCCACCGGCCGGCCGACCAGCACGTAGCCGACGACGATGGCGACCAGGGCGGCCATGAAGGCCGCGAACCAGCTCGTGCGCCGTTCGGCGAAGACGGCCCGGAACCGGAAGATGATGGGAAGGGAGACGACGTAGCCGAGCACGACGAGGACCGCGCCGACGAGTTTCACGGGCTACCGGTGTACCGCAGCCAGCAAGGTGGCGTAGGAACGCACGAGCAGGGCCCGCTCCTCGGCCACCAGCGGGCTGCCGAGATCGCACCCCTCCGCCACCCACCGGTCGGACACGTCCATGGCCCGGGCCCGCAGGGCGGCCGCCGGGCGGACCTCCGCCGGCGGGCAGCCGTACACGAAGGCGTACAGGGCGGTGAGGGCCTCGACCAGGGCGTCCACCGGGTCGTCCCGGTCCGCCGCCCGCTGGTGCTCCCGGTGGGCCCGCCACCACTCCACCTCCAGGCGGGCCGCCTCGACGACGTCGAGCGGCTCGCCCGCGTCCTCCGCCACCAGCCGGTAGAAGCGCTCCATGCACCGGCGGGCGCCGTCGGGGTCGTTCACCGGGGAGGGGCCCACCGCTGGTTGGCCCGCAGCACCAGCCAGGCGCCGTGCAGGGTGCGATCCCACCGCATGCCGAACCCGGCCCGCACCAGTCCCACCGACGCCACCAGCATCCGGGCCCACTCCCGCCGGTAGTAGGTGACCCACGCCCGGCACTCGTACGCCCCCACCCGGTGGGGGACGAACGACCGGAACCGGGGCTCGGACCTCGCCAATCAAACTTCTACGATCAAACTTCTACGGAGAGGGCACGCCAGGTAGAACCAGTACGTCCGCCAGCGGACGACGCCCGTCACCGGCAGGCCGATGAGGTGCCAGAACATGCGCCACGTCTCCCGGTAGCCGGACCGGCGGCCGAGCTTGTCCCGTTTGGTGCGGTGGGTGACGCCGTGGAGGGTGCGGGCGGTCGTGGGCAGCCGGCCCTCGGCGATGACCTCGTTGATCATGATCTCGATCGAGTACCCCTGCCGCTTGTGGTCGGGGACGGCGTCCCACACCCACCGGGGGACCAGCCGTTCTCCCGTGGTCGGCGCCAGCCGCACCACCAGCGGGTTCCACAGCCCGTAGTCGAACCACCCCACCGACATCGCCGCCTGACCACCGACGTACGGCCGGCAGATCCCGTCCAGGTGGGCGGCGGTGATCCCGACCAGGTCGGCGTCGCAGAACAGGAAGGCGTCGGCGTCGCTGGCGGCGACCCCCGCCGCCAGGGCGTGGGCCTTGGACCCGCCGGCCCCACCCGTCCCGCCGCACCACCTTGGCCCCCGCGGCCGACGCCACCTCGGCCGTGCCGTCGATGGACCCGTCGTCGACGACGAGCACCTCCCGGGCGTAGCGGCAGCCGAGGGCCGCCCCGACCACCGCCGCCACCGTCCGCGCCTCATTGCGGGCGGGGATGACGACGTCGATGACCGGGAGGGCGGGCGTCAACCGAGCTTGGCCCGCAGGAACTCGAGGGTGCGGACCCACGCCAGCCGGGCCGCGTCGTCGTCGTAGACCTCCGACCGGGTGTCGTTGAAGAAGGCGTGCCGGGTACCCGGGTAGAGGAACACCTGTACGTCCTTGCCCAGTTCGGTGAGGGTGTCCACCAGCTTCTGGACGGCGGGCGGTCCGGCCATGTCGTCGTCCTCCGCATAGTGGCCCTCGACCGCGCCCTCCAGCAGGGAGTAGTCGGGCTGGGCCTCGTCCCAGGGGGTGAGGCCGTAGAAGGGCACCACCGCCGCCACCGCGTCGGGGCGGAGGGTCGCCAGCCACAGTGCCAGCCCGCCGCCGATGCAAAACCCGACCACGCCCACCGTGTGCCCCCGTACCGCCTGATGGGCGAGGAGGAAGTCGACCGCCCCCGACAGGTCGCGGGCCGCCCGGGCGGTGTCGAGGGCCATGGCCGACCGGGACGCCTCGTCCACCTCCCGGAGGGGGACGGTCTTGCCGTCGTACAGGTCCGGGGCCAGGGCGGTGATGCCCTCGGCCGCGAACCGGTCGCACACGTCCTTGATGTGGCGGTCGAGACCCCACCACTCCTGGATCACGACCACCCCCAGCCCGGCCCCTCCGACGGCGGGGGCCAGGTAGCCCCGCCCGGTGCCGGCGTCGGCAGGGAACTCGACCATGTCGCCCGCGTGGTGTGCCATCGCGGTGGAAGCTACCCCCGCCGCCCGCGGGCCTACCGGCGGGTCAGCTCGGGAACGGCGACGCAGCCGGCCTGGGCCACCGCCTCGGCCAACGTCCCCCGGCCGGCCGGCCCCACCACCACGTCGACCAGGTCGGCGGGGACCACCTCCGACGGGACCGCCCACGGCGCGGGGGCCTCGTCGAGGCGAGCCACGAGGGCGTCCCACAGCCCCTCCGGCAGAGCCCGCCCCACCCCCGCCACCGCCCACACCGGGATGCCGGCATGAGCCGCCACTGCGGCCGCGGCCCGCGACCCGGCCGTGGCCACCAGTCCGCCCGGGCCGAGGGCGTCCGCCTCCAGCACCACCAGGTCGCCCGCCACCACCGCCGCCGCCAAGCCCGACTCCGCCACCGCGTCCACGTCGGCCCCGGCCTCGTCCAGGTCGTAGAGGAGGCGCCCGCCCTCGCCCCGGGCGTCGACCAGCAGGACCCGGACGTCGCCCCGGTGGACGAGGGCCTTGCCCACCAGGCGGGGCGAGCCCAGGACGGTGACGGTGGCGCCGTCGGGCAGGGCCTCGGCCAGGACTCGGGCGGTCGTGTCGTGGCGCAACTCGTCGGCCGCCCGCCACGCCTCGTTGGCCGGGTCGGCCGCGGCCAGCACCCGGGCCGACAGCCACCACACCGGTCCGTAGGTGGGCTGGCGGCCGACCAGCCGCCGACAGGCCGTCACCACCGCCGCCGGCTCCCCGGCGATGGCAGCCAGCGCCGACGCCGCCTGGCGGGCCACCAGCCCGGGGTCGTCGCCCCCCGCTCGGGCCGCCATCCGCAGCCGCTCGAAGGGGTGCACCAGCGCTCGGGTACTCAGCTGCTCAGCAGCTCAGCGGCTCACGGGAAGCCGGGCTTGAACACCATCAGCACCACGATGACCGCGGTGATCAGGTTGAGGGCCCCGCCCACCGCCCCCGCCTTCTTGCCCAGGGCGTCGAGGTTGGCAGCCGAGGCCTCCGACCCGCCCGCCGTCTCCGTGAGGATGGCGTTGATGCGGCGCACGGTCGGCCGGTGCAGCCCGTGGTACAGCCCGAGGGCCACGATGTAGAGGAGGAACGACAGCGAGATCCACGCCTGGCTGAAGGCGAACACATCCTCGCTCAGCAGGACCAGGACGATGCCCAGCACCGGCACCGCGTAGATGAACCATTCGCAGAACGTGTAGCCCTTCTCGACCACCTCGCCGATGGCGGCGCCGTCCCGCCCCTTGCGGGCCGCGGCCATGGCACCGAAGTAGCCGGTGACCGCCACCCCGCCGAAGCCCACGATGGCCGTGAGCAGGTGCAGCACCAACACGACCTTGTAGGCGTCGCTCATCTGCCCCCCGTTTCGAAACGACCAGGCTCGCTGTGCCGAAGATAGCTGGGGTACCGTCCCGCCGTGGCCACCGACCCGCCCCCCACGCTGGTGCTCTCCGCCCTCAACGGCCGCACGCACACTGTCCGGGAATGGCTCACCACCTTCCACCTGCTCTTCGTCGCCATCGGTACCCGGGGCCCGAGCGAGTGGATCGTCCCCACCGCCCGCCGGGTGCTCTACGACTACGAGCAGGCCGACTGCCGGGTGGCGTGGCTGGTGGCGGGGGAGGCGAGCGACGCCCGCCGCCTGCTGGGGGCCAGGGCTGCCACCGACGACCTGGTGTTCCTCGACCCCGACCTCCAGGCGGTCAAGGGGTTCGGGCTGGCGACGCTGCCCGCCATCGTCCACCTCGGCATCGACGGCACGGTGGTGAACGCGGTCGAGGGATGGGACCCGATGGCCTGGCGGGCGCTCACCGTTGAGCTCTCCCGCCAGGTCGGATGGACCCGGCCCCGCCTCCCCGACCCGAAGGACCCGGGCCCGTTCAAGGGCGCCCCGCTGCCGGCCCGCGCCGGCTGAGGGGGTCAAGCCAAGCGGCGGGCCTCGGCGGCGGGGTCGCTGGTGAGGGAGAGGGCAGCCAGGACGAGGATCGACGTGGGTGCGTTGCGCAGTTCTCCCAGCACCCAGGTCGAGCGGTCGACGGTTTCGAGGGCACGTCGACCATCGAACGGGGGCCGACACGGCGTCGCCGCAACTCGGATGCCAGCTTGGCCGCCTCCACCTGCATGCCCTTGCCTCCCTCACTTCCCAACTCCCCCACCCTCGCCCCTCGGGCCTGTGGAGCACAAGACCGTAAAAGCTGGGCACAACTCGCGTCGGAGTGGGGTCGGGTGGGGAAAACCGCAGGTCAGCGGGTGATTCCGCCTCGGGTCATGGCGTCGACGTCGAGGACCCGGTCGAGGTCGGCGGCGGGCAGGAGGCCGCGCTCGACGACGACGTCCCGGAGGGTGCGGCCCTCGGCCAGGGCCTGGCGCACGACCGCCGCCGACTGCTCGTAGCCGATGTGGGGGACGAGAGCGGTGGCGAGGGCGGGAGACGACTCCGCGTAGCGCCGGCACCGGGCCGCGTCGGCCTGGAAGCCGGCCACGCACCGGTCGGCCAGGACCCGGGCGGCGGCGGCCAGGATGCGGATCGACTCCAACAGGTTGCGGGCCATCACCGGCACGGCCACGTTGCAGCTCGAACGAGCCAGTGGTGCCGGCGAAGGCCACCGCGGCGTCGTTGCCCACGACCTGCGCCCCCACCTGCACCACCACTTCGGGGATCACCGGGTTGACCTTGCCCGGCATGATCGAGCTCCCCGGCTGGAGGTCGGGCAGGTGGATCTCGGCCAGTCCCGACGCCGGCCCGCTCGACATCCACCGCAGGTCGTTGGCCATCTTGATCATGGACACGGCCACCGTGCGCACCATCCCCGACGCCTCCACCAGGGCGTCCCGTCCCCCCTGGGCCTCGAAGTGGTCACGGGCCTCCCGGAGGGGAAGGCCGGTGGCGGCGGTGAGCGCCTCGATCACGGCGGACGCGAAGCCGGGCGGGGCGTTGATGCCGGTACCCACCGCGGTGCCCCCCAGGGCCAGCTCCCCCAGGCGAGGCAGGGTGTCCTCCAGCCGTTCGATGCCGTGCTCGATGGCGCTGGCGTAGCCCCCCAGCTCCTGGCCGAGGGTGACCGGCGTGGCATCCATGAGGTGGGTGCGGCCGGCCTTGACCACGTCGGCGGTGTCCGCTTGGCGGCGGCGGAGGACGTCGGCCAGGTGGCGGAGCGATGGGACCAGGTCGGTGGCCACCGCCTCGGTGGCGGCCAGGTGGACGGCCGAGGGGAAGACGTCGTTCGACGACTGCGACGCGTTGACGTGGTCGTTGGGGTGCACCAGCCGGTCCAGGCGCTCGGCGGCCAGTCCCGCGATCACCTCGTTGGCGTTCATGTTGGACGAGGTGCCGGACCCCGTCTGGAACACGTCGACCGGGAAGTGGGCGTCCCAGGCGCCGGCCGCCACCTCCCGGGCGGCCCCGGCGACGGCGGCCGCCAGGTCGGGGTCGAGGACGCCCAGTCGGCCATTGACGATGGCCGCCGCCTCCTTGATCCGACCCAGGGCCCCGATCAGCTCCCGGCCGATCGCCTGCCCGGATATCGGGAAGTTCTGCACCGCCCGCTGGGTGGACGCTCCCCACCGGGCGTCGACGGGCACGTCGACCTCGCCCATGGAGTCGTGTTCCCGCCGAGAGGCCATGGCCGGGATTGTTGCACCCCCTACGGGGCCAGGTTAGGGTTCGGCGGAACCGAGGACCCCCCCGGCGTAAGTGAGGCTGATGACCCCACGTCACCGACGGCTGCTCGGCGTTTTCGTCGGGTTGTCACTGATGCTCCCCGTCCTGGGGCAGCCTTTGGCGACGGCGGCGCCCATCGACGACAAGCGGGCCGAGGCCGCTCGTCTCCAGGACCAGCTCGAGGCCCAGGGCGAGCAGGTCAGCATCATGGCCGAGCGCTACAACCGCGCCCGGCTCAAGGTGGCCGAGGTCGACGACAACGTGGCCCAGACCGAAGCCGAAGTGGCCCGGTCCGACGAGCGCCTCAAGCTGGTCAGGAACCGCCTGGCCGCGGCCGCGGTGTCCGCCTACATGCACGGGGGCAGCACGTCGATCCTGAGCACCATGGCCCGCAGCGGCGTGCCCAACGAGACGATCGTGCGCCACCAGTACCTGCGGGTCACCGCCGCCGACCAGCGCTCCATCATCGGGGAGCTGCGGTCGGCCAAGGAGGACCTCTCGATCCGCCGGGCCGAGCTCGACGGTGAGCGCAAGGCGGCCCGGGAGGCCGCCGATGAGGCGGAAGCGGCCAACGCCGAGGCCGAGGAGGCGGAAGCCGTCCAGCGGGCGCTGCTCGCCTCCGTCGAGGGCGACATCTCCGGCCTGGTGGCCGAGGAGGCCGCCCGCCGGGAGGCCGAGGAGGCGTCGCAGCGACGCCTGGCCGCGGTGATCCCCCCCACCGCCGTCCGGCTGGCGGCGGACGAGCCGGAGGCGGCCTTGCCCGCCACCCGCATCCTGCCGTCGTCGGGGCTGGGCGGGGTGGCCGTCGACCGGGCCATGACCCACCTGGGCAAGCCCTACGAGTACGGCGGCTCGGGGCCCGGCTCGTTCGACTGCTCCGGGCTCACCCAGGACGCGTGGGCCGCCGCCGGCGTGAGCCTGTCCCATGCCGCCGACATCCAGTACTACGAGAGCACCCGGGTCCCGATCGACGAGGTCATCCCCGGTGACCTGCTCTTCTTCGGCGACTCGGTGGAGGGCATCCACCACGTGACCATGTACATCGGCGACGGCCAGATGATCGAGGCCTCCACCACTGGCACCCCCATCCGCATCCGCGGCTGGCGCTCCGGCGACTTGGTAGGAGCTGGCCGACCGGGCTGTTCGCCGTCGCAACCGGAGGTTGCTCGGCGAGTTGTGCGGAGGCTGCGGGCGCCGGCGGAGCCGGCGTCCTCGCTCGCAGTACTTCACGCGTGGGGTAGGGGTTCTCGTAGCCGCTGCCGCCGGGGTGGATCTCGAAGTGGAGGTGGGGGGCGGTGCTGGCCGCGTCGCCGGTGTTGCCCACGTAGCCGACCACCGTCCCCGCCGTGACCCGACCGCTCTCGCCGTACTCGTCGAGGTGGGCGCCGAAGTACTCGTTGCCGTCGTCACCGTCGAGGTAGTAGGCGAGGCCGCTGACCGCGCCCGACCGGTGCCGCACCACCCCGTCGACGCTGGCGACCACCGGCGTCCCCCGGGGGGACAGGATGTCGTTTCCCTGGTGGGTGTACCCACCGCCGCGGGGGGCGCCGTAGTCGTTGCTGAAGGCGAGCGGCCCTTGGACGGGGCAGATCCAGTCGGCGTCGGGGTCGATCTCCACCAGCGGCGGGATGGTGGTCGTCGTCGGCGCCGCCACCGCCGGGTCCGCCCCTGACGACGGCGAGGGCGATGGCGAGTCGGACGGCGTGGCCGTGAGCGGCCCGCTCGACGCCTGCTCCGCCGACGAGGCCGCCGACGACGAAGCCGAAGCCGAAGCCGCGGCCGCGGCGGCGGCCTGGCGCTCGGCCTCCCGGGCCGCGGCCGCCTCGGCGACGACCTCGCTCAGCCGGTCGATCTCCTCCACCGCGTCCTCCCGGCGCTGGCGCAGGTTCTCCAGGGACTCGGCGTGCGCCTCCTGCTCGTCCTCCAGCCGGGCCTGCTCCCGCACCAGGTCCTCCCGGTCGGCCCGGAACTGCTGGAGGGCGTCGGTCGAGCCCCCGGCGATGACGTGGCTGTACTGCTGGGCGAGGATCACGTCGTTGGCGTCGGCCATGCGCAGGATGCGGATGACGGGAGCGGTGCCCGCCACGTACAACCACACGGCCAGCTCCTGCACCCGCTGGCGGGCGACCCCCACCCGGGCGTCGATCGTGTCCACCCGGCCCTGGAGGTGCGTCACCGCGTCCTCCGCCTCGGCCAAGGCCGTCTCCGCCTCCGACAGCTCCCGGGCGGCCTCGTTGGCCCGGGCCTGGGCCGCCTCCAGGTCGTCCTCCGGGGCGGCCGACGCCAACGACGGCACCGCGAGAAGAGCCAGGGCGAGGACGACAAGCCGGGCGCACCACGCGCCAGACCAACGAGAGCGCGCCATGACGCCCGGAACACTAGGCGAGTTATCCACAGACCCGCCGTCGCCAGGCAGTGGGGCGCCGGAGGCGCCCCCGCCGGCGGCCGCTCGAAGCCGCCCGCAGGGCGGCCTCCCTTCGGCTGCCGGCCAGCAAGCAGTCAGCGCGGCGGTAAGCCGGCTCCGCCGGCGTCCCCCGCTCGTTCCGAACAACTCGCCGAGCAACCTCCGGTTGCGATGGCGATTACCGGTAGACCCCGTTGTGGCCGATGGAGTGGTTCCCGGGCTGGGGGAAGAGGGACAGCCCGTGGGCGCCGGCACCGGTGGGGATGGTGTGGAGCACCGCCCCGCTGGAGGTGTCGATCACCGACACGCTGCCGTGGTAGCGGTTCGACACCCACAGCTGGCTCCCGTCGGCCGACACCTGCAGCATGTCCGGGCTCCCGCCCACCTTCCACGTGGCCGCCACCTGAGCGGGTGGCCAGATCGATCACGGTGATGCTCCCGTCGAGCCGGTTGCTCACGTACATCGACGCCGGCGTCCCGGCTCACGTTGAGCCCGTGGGCGCCCTTGCCGGTGTCGAGGAACCCGATCTCGGTCATCGACTCCGGGTCGACGATCGACACGCCGTGCCGGCCCTGGTTGGTCACGTAGGCCACCGTCCCGTCGGGAGCCACCTTCACGTCGATCGGCAGCCCACCGACGGTGAGGTGGCCGGCCACCGCCATCGCCTCGGTGTCGACCTTCACCACCTGCCCGCTGAACTCGGTGCTGGCCAGGAACCACCGGCCGTCGGCCGTGAAGTCGCCGTGGTCGACCCCCGGCCACGGGATGGGCACGCTCTTCAGCGAACTGCCACGAGGCGGCGTCGTAGAAGTCCAGCCGCTTGGAAGCGCTCGGCCACCACGATCGCCTTGGTGCCGTCGGGCGTGAAGTACAGGTTGTAGGGATCGGTGATCGGGATGGTCTCGATGGGCTTCCCCGACCGAGGGTCGACGACGGTGATGCTGTTGCCCTCGGTGTTGTTGACGTAGAGCCGGCTCAGGTCCCACGACGGGGTTACGTGGTGGGGCACCCTGCCCACGGGGAAGCGGTCGACGACCGGAACGTGGTCGGGTCGATCACGCTCACCGTCCCGTCGCCGCTGTTGGGGACGTAGACCCGGACGGGGATGTCGGCCACGCCCGGCGTGAGCGCCGGTCCGAGGGTGCCGGCATAGAGGTTGACCGGCGGCGGCACGGTCGTCGTCGTCGTCGTCGTGGTCAGTGGTGGTGGTGGTCGATGTGGTGGTCGGCGCCCGCCCCATGACGGCGGGGCCCGAGGCGTCGAGCGCGGTCTCGTCCGCCATCCGCTCCTCGAACGGTCCGAGGGAGCCGATGCCGAGGCTGACGGCGAACACACCGACGACGAGAGCGACGCGATCCGAGAACTCATCGGTGCGAAAACGGTAGCGGCCGATACCCTCCGACCCGTGCGCACGCCCCCTCCGGCCCCACGTGGCCGTGGTCGGTGCCGGTGAGGCCGGCCCCGCCGACCTGGCGATGGCCGAGGACCTGGGCCGGGAGTTGGCCGCCGCGGGGGGCGGTCGTCGTCTGCGGGGGACTGGGCGGGGTCATGGAGGCGGTGTGCCGGGGCGCCCGCCAGGCCGGAGGGCACACCATCGGCATCCTCCCGGGGGACGACCGCAGCCAGGCCAACCCCTACGTCGAGGTGGCGGTCGCCACCGGCCTGGGCGAGGCCCGCAACCTGCTCGTCGTCCGCACCGCCGACGTGGTGGTGGCCGTGGGCGGGGAGTTCGGGACCCTGTCCGAGATCGCCTTCGCCCTCCGCCTGGGTACGCCGGTGGTCGGCATCGCTACCTGGGAGCTGGCGAGACAGGGCCGTCCGGTCGACGCCATCCTCCGGGTCGAGCTCCGCGGCCGAGGCGGCCGACGCCGCCCTCTCAGGCTCGCGATCTTGCGCAGCACCACCAGCGAGTAGGCCAGCAGGCCGACCTCGTCCCCCGCGGGGAACACGACGCCCTCCCGATGGTCGGCGGTGTCGAGGACGAGCTCGAAAGCCGACGCCCACCCCTTGCCCGGCAGCCGGAAGCTCCACCGGGTTGGGCCCGTTGAGGAGGACCAGGAAGCTGTCGTCGACGATGCGCTGGCCCCGCGGCCCGGGCTCCGAGATCTCGTCGCCGTTGAGGAACATCCCCAGCGCCCGCACCGTGCTCTCCGCCCACTCCCGCTCGGTCATCTCCTGGCCGTCGGGACCGAACCAGCCGATGTCGGCCAGGCCCGCCTCGTCGAGCGGCCGGCCGTGGATGGGACGGCCCTGGAAGAACCGCCGCCGCCGGAACACGGGATGGTCCCGCCGCAGCCGGATCAGGCGCCGGGTGAAGGCCAGCAGGTCGGAGCCGTCCTCGCCCAGGTCCCAGTCGACCCACGACAGCTCGTTGTCCTGGCAGTAGGCGTTGTTGTTGCCCCGCTGGGTGCGGTCGCATCTCGTCGCCCGCCACCAGCATCGGGACGCCCTGGGACAGCAGCAGGGTGGCCAGGAAGTTGCGCTGCTGGCGCCGGCGCAGGGCGAGCACGTCGGCGTCGTCGGTGTCGCCCTCGACGCCGCAGTTCCACGACCGGTTGTCGTCGGTGCCGTCCCGGTTGTGCTCGCCGTTGGCCTCGTTGTGCTTGCGGTCGTAGGACACCAGGTCGCGCAGGGTGAAGCCGTCGTGGGCGGTGACGAAGTTGATCGACGCCGACGGTTTGCGGGCGCTGCCCTGGTAGAGGTCGCTCGACCCGGTCAGCCGGTAGCCCATCTCGGCCAGGCTGGTCCCCTTGCCCCGCCAGAAGTCCCGCACCGCGTCCCGGTACTTCCCGTTCCATTCCGTCCACAGCACCGGGAAGTTGCCCACCTGGTAGCCGCCCTCGCCCAGGTCCCACGGCTCGGCGATGAGCTTCACCGCGGACACGACCGGGTCCTGGTGGATGAGGTCGAAGAACGACGACAGCCGGTCGGCCTCGTGCATCCCCCGGGCCAGGGCCGACGCCAGGTCGAAGCGGAAGCCGTCGACGTGCATGTCGGTGACCCAGTAGCGCAGGCTGTCGAGGATGAGGTGGAGGACCTCGGGGTGGCGGGCGTTGAGGGTGTTGCCGCAGCCGGTGAAGTCCACGTAGCGGCGCTGGTCGCCGGACGCCAGCCGGTAGTAGGCGGGGTTGTCGATCCCCCGCAGGCTGAGGGTGGGGCCGAGCTGGTCGCCCTCGGCGGTGTGGTTGTAGACGACGTCGAGGATGACCTCGATGCCCGCCGCGTGCAGCGCCCGCACCATCGACTTGAACTCCCGGACCTGCTCGCCCTGGGTGCCCGACGACGAGTAGTCGGCGTGGGGGGCGAAGTAGCCCGAGCGAGTTGTAGCCCCAGTAGTTGGTCAGGCCCCGCCGCAGCAGCTGGGGCTCGGACACGAAGTGGTGGACCGGCATGAGCTCCACCGCGGTCACCCCGAGGCTCGACCAGGTAGTCGATCACCGGCGGGCTGGCCAGGCCGGCGTAGGTGCCCCGCAGCCGGGGCGGGACGTCCGGGTGGAGGGCGGTGAAGCCCTTGACGTGCAGCTCGTAGATCACGGTCTCGTGCCACGGGGTCCGGGGGTGGGTGTCCTCGCCCCACGGGAAGAGGGTGTCGGCCACCACCGACCGGGGGACGTGGGGGGCGGAGTCCCGCCGGTCGCGCGTGGTCGTCGGGACCGCCCGCGCTGTGGCCGAAGACGGCCTCGTGCCAGTCGAGGCGGCCGTCGATGGCCAGGGCGTAGGGGTCGACGAGCAGCTTGGAGGGGTTGAAGCGCAGCCCCCGGGCCGGGTCCCACGGGCCGTGGACCCGGTAGCCGTAGCGCTGCCCGGGCATCACCCCGGGGACGTAGCCGTGCCACACGTGGCCGTCGACCTCGGTGAGCGGCAGGCGGGTCTCGGTGCTCACCGAGTGCCGCCCGAGGGTGCCGGGAAAGGGGCTCGTCGTCGAAGAGGCACAGCTCCACCGAGGTGGCGCGCTCGGTGAAGAGGGCGAAGTTGGTACCCTGGCCATCCCAGGTGGCGCCCGGTGGTGACGGGTTGCCAGGCCAGAGCTCCATGACGGCTAGCTAAGCCCACGGGGCACCGCAACCGCACGGGAGGGACGTTTTTTGGCGAGCAACCCGGCGCAAGGACCCGGCGGGCTCCAGGGACTGGCGGCGCGATGGAACCACCTCGCCAAGCCCTGGCGGGTGAACGTCGTCCTCTACGCCCTCACCGCCCTGTCGCTGGTCGCCCTCGTCTTCGAGCTCGTCGCCGGCGACGACACCGCCCCAAGGTCGACCTGGCCAGCCAGGCGCCGGTGGCGACCAGCACCACGACCTCGCCGACCACCTCGACGACCCCCTCGTCGACGACGTCCAGCTCGTCCACCAGCAGTTCGGTGCCGCCCACTACCCTCACCACGTCCCGCCCGGTTGTGACCGACCCGCCGGACACGGCGCCCGACGACGACGAGACCACGACCACCACGATCGACGAGACGACCACCACGATCGACGAGACCACGACGACCACGATCGACGAGACCACCACCACCACGATCGACGAGACCACGACCACCGTGGCCCAGGACATAACCACCACGACGCAAACCACCGTCTAGGTTGGTTCCGAGGATTTCCCCATGGGCATGAACCCCGACGCCTTCTGGTACGAGCAGCGACACGACGACAACTACGACGACTACGACCCGCCCTGGTGGAACCTGCGGGCCCGGTGGCGCTGGCCCCCAACGCCTACCGGCTGAACATGGCGCTCTACGTGCTGGGCGCGGTGTCGTTGGTGGTCCTCCTGCTCGAGGTCGGCCTGGGCGGCGGCGGCGACACCGACCTCGACTCCGCCAGCCAGGTGGCCGCCGTCCCCAGCAGCACCACGTCCACCACTCGGCCCCTACCGCCGACCACGACCCTGCGGGCCACGTCGACCACCTCCACCTCCCAGCCGGGGACCCAGCCTGGGTCCCAGCCTGGGTCCCCGCCGACGACCCGCCGCCCGACGAACACCGGCGGTGGTGGGGGCGGCGGCGGCACGAACACGCCCGCCGGTACCGCCGCTCCCGTCGGCCAGGCCCCCGCCGACGAGACCCCGCCCGCCAATACCGACGACACCTCGCCCGCGCCCACCAACCCGCCGCAGACGTCGCCGCCGGAGACCTCCCCGCCGCAGACCTCACCGCCCCAGACGTCGCCGCCCACCTCCGACCCCGACATGTCGATCCCGAACATGACCCGCCCGCCGATCAGCCTGCCGCCCGGCTACACCATCCCGGACTACTCGATCCCAGGGAGGTAACACGCATGGATCTCGGAGACTTGGCCGGCAAGGCCAAGGACCTGGCCAAGGAGCACGACGACAAGATCGACGACGTCATCGACAAAGTCGCCGATCTGGCCAAGGACCGCCTCGAAGGCCACGACGACAAGATCGACTCCGCCGCGGCCAAGGCCAAGGGCCTCATCAGCCAAGGCGACGAGGAACCACAGGGATAGGCGCCCCTCGGCCGGTCGGTGACTTGGGTGCCCGGGGGTGGGAGGGTCTCACCGGGCAGATATCCATTGTGTTGCAGAGTCCGGCTTGTAGGCTCTGACCAGCACTTTCGCGCTCTTCGAGGCGTGGCTGTTTCCGTCCCGTAGTGGCCGATCTGAGTTCGTGACCAGCTTGTGACCAGCGGGGCTGATCCGCCGGTCTGCACTGGACCTCTTCTTGCACCTCGCCGACCCGACAGGAGTCCTCCTCGGCCCAGGATCAAGAGCCGCGATCTGGCGGATTACGGGAGGGCAGTCAAGGCCGGCGAAGGACAGCCTTGACGGCCCGGGTCTTCCCAATCGGACAAGGGAGATCGTTACCCATCGCTCTGCACGGTCCGCAGCGCGGCTGCGGCACGAGAGATAACGGCACATCTCGGTTACCGACCCGACGGGGGGCGTCGTGGCCGGGGTCTGCGGTTGTCGCCTACGCCCTTACCGGCTCATTACGGACCGTGTCAGGATGTTCGCCTTCAAACAAACAATCTGTCGTCGCCCAATTACCAGGCACACAAGGCTGTTTCCTCGTCAGGCTCACAGGCCACGCTTGGAACATTGTGCGGAGGACTTCGAACCAAACTCCTAAACAACCGTCTCCGATACCTTCAGCAGAAGGTGTAATTCATGCAGCACAATATTCCTTGGTACTATTGGCGCCGGTAAGTCCGACCAGGCCGATCCAGCGTCCCTGCGTCAGCTCAAGTTGGGAGTAAGGGGCCATACACGCAAACTCCTTCGTATTTAGCCCTGTGTAATGCGTGTGTACGCCGCTGGCCGTCGTGACCTCCCAACAACTTTCTCTCCATGGCCACGTAGACGTAGTGCCGATAGTCGTACCGTTGCCCACTACCGTTCCTGCCTGCCGTATTGAGGCGGGAATAGCCTTCAGATGTGCGAACCGGAACCAACCGACCTTCGACCCGTCCCAGAAGACGTCGAGCTGGACGCTCTCGCCGCTGTTGCCGCAATTCGAAGTCGGTGATCCAGCGGTCTTGAGCGTAACCGCAACCCCCCGGTGACCATACGCGAAAGCCTTTACGGGCGTGCCGGAGCTTGCGTATAGATCCGTCGACACGTGGCCTTGAGTGGGGTGAGAAGTGGCCGGCGAAAGTCCGGCCCGGTCAAAGCCGCCAGAAAATGGCATTCCGACTAGAACCGTCCCATTGCTCCACCGACGGCATCGGTATCCATTCTTGCCCTTCACGTCATTACATCGAGCGCTGAACTCCTTTGGCCCGCTGACCGTTATCGCGGTCGTCTTGTTGCTGGATCCCCAAGTGCCGGTCGAACCCGCACAGCCAATATGCAATTCGACCTGTGTACTCGATGCCGAGGTGCTGAATGACTTAGAGTAGTTCGCGACCCACGGTGCAGTTGATCGGCGCGAGTAATCAGCCCAAACGGATCCACCCGCAGAGGACTGAAGCCATATTCCATTTACTTCCCCACCATTTTCACACGCAACTGAGCCTGACATGCTGTGAGTGGCGGCCAAGACTGGCGCGCTGGTCGTCAGAAGCGCTGCGACCTGAATGGTCCCAACGGTTACGATTCGCCGCACCCATTTGACGGTAGAACTCGAACTCGTCTTTGCGCCGCTGTGTCCATGCATCAGCTCCGCCCCTCCATTACTGATGGCATAGCATGGGCCCTGCCGCCGACGGCTTAAGTGTAGCGAGCAGAACAGGTGGGGAGGTCGTCCCGGTGGTCGGGAAGGTGAGGTGGCGTCCCTCGCTCGAGCGATGTCGTTCTCGGTCCACCTCCAGCACTGCCGGCGATCAAAGCCACCAAGACCAACTGGAGACCGCGCGATAAGAGGTACTGCCGGATACATCGCGATGGTTCTGGTGGTCAGCTGAGGAGGAACGGCGTAACGCGTTGTTACCGATCGCCCGCAGGCTGAGCCGCTCCGGCCGCGTGCGCTCGGCGTATACCTCAGCGACGACTTCGAAGTGCCTCGACGATGGCGTCTTCGACATCGAGGCCTGACGCCGCCCGCACGAGAAGATCGCCCACGACACGATCGTCGGGGGGAACGACCTGCTCGCCGTCGATCCCGTTGCGATCGAGCAGCCACTTCGCCAGCAGCAGGGCTGTGCGCTTGTTTCCCTCAGCAAAACCCTGTGCCCGAGCAATGCGGTAGGCCAGAACGGCGGCGGCGTCGATCGGGTCGTCGACCTCATCGATGGCAGCAAGCGCCTTTTGAACGCGGTCGAGATCGTCAGGTTCATCGAACCACTCATCACCATCACGAACGGCGCGGTTGATGGCGATGGCAATCGCGATGGTCGGGCGCCTCAATGGTCGCGAAGAAAAGTGAGCAGCTCGCGATATCGATCGAGCTGCTCGTCAAGCCAGACGCGGTCCTCGGCGTCGAGGGCTGTCTCCTCCTCCTCGATCACCTGCTTCGCGTCTGTCATGGTCCAAGCGTACCGCTGTGCCCCTATGCCGTCATCGGCACCGGTCGTCGGGTTTAGGAACCGCTATTGCCGGATCCGGACGCGACCCCGCTCCTGCGGCCTCGCCCGTCTCCACCTCCGCGACTGAGTTCGAGGCGGCGCGGTTCGATCGAGGATGCGCTCGGTCCAGAGGGCCCGGTAGCGGCCTGCGGCAAGGCACAGGAGGGGGTCGCGGGCACGGGCGGGGTAGAGCGCGTTCGCCTCGAGCACCGCCATTGGGCGGGCCACGGTCAGTACAGGCCCAGGTCCTGCGCTTCGGCGGCCAGGTCTGCAACGGCTCGGAGCCGTCGGGCCTGGTCGACATCCCGGTAGAGGAGCACGTCAGCCAGCTTCATCCGGCGCCGGGTGCCGACCTTCCGGGCCGGGATCTCGCCTCGGTCGACGAGGCGAACCAGGTACGGGCGCGACACGCTGAGCAGGTTGGCAGCCTGCTGGGTGGTGATTTCCTCCTCGTCGGCAATGACCCGGACGTGCTCGCCGCGCCGTAGGTGATCGAGCACATCGGCCAGCACCCGCACGGCCGATGCGGGCACCTCGATGGGCTCC
Organism: uncultured Acidimicrobiia bacterium; assembly: GCA_963801205.1. GTDB lineage: Bacteria > Actinomycetota > Acidimicrobiia > Acidimicrobiales > AC-14 > JAXDMK01. The sequence goes on along the minus strand of CAWDDV010000006.1, from coordinate 109,669 downwards.
CCATTCGGACTGCTCGACAGCACCACCACCCGACCACCGGGTAAGGCCACAGCCGCAACGGCCGCCTGTTCGGACTCTGACAGGGCTCTCGGCATATCCGACAGGATGCGAAATAGACGAAGCGAACGAAACAAGTGTGGGGATTCCGCGCCCAGGGGAGCCCGGGACAGGGGGTGCCCGGGGTGGGATTCGAACCCACACGGCCCTTGCGAGCCAAGGGGGTTTAAGCCCCTCGCGTCTGACCAGTTCCGCCACCCGGGCGGGTGGCGATCAGGCTAGCCCTCGAGGTGGAGGACGTAGCCGAGGAGCACGAGGCCGTCGTCGATCGTCAGGTCGCGCTCGGGGCGGCGGTGGAACCCGGCCCGCTCGTAGATGCGCCTCGCCGTGCGCATGAAGTCGGCGGTGTGGAGGACGATCTCGCGCTTCCCATCGGATCGGGCCTGCTCGATGCACGCCTGCACCAGGGCGGTGGCCACACCCTGGCCCCGGGCCTCGGGGGCGACCGCCAGCATGCGCAGCTCGGCCTGGTCGGCACGGTCGATGGTGGCGAGGGGGCTCGGCCGGCCGACGTAGGTGATGCCGCCGAGCAACCTCGGGGTATCGCCGTCGGCGACCGCCACCAGGACGAGCGCCTCCTTGGCCCGGCCCCGGACGTCGGCCAGCTCGGCTTGGTAGTCGTCGGCGAGGAAGCCGATCTCCGCGGTGTAGACGTCGAGCGTGATCCGGGCCAGGGCGTCGGCCTCGTCGTCGGCGATCGGGCGGATGGTCACGCCGCCGACGCCTCCTCCTCCCCGGGGACCGCCGCCAGCAGCGCCTCCCGGTGCTTGGTGGCGTCGCCTGCCGCCGACGGGTTGGCCGCCAGCACGCCCTCGACCATGTCGGCCACGACGGCCTCGATCGAGCGCCCGTGCACCCGGACCGCGACCACGGCGGCGCCGTCGGGCCGGCGCCGGATGCTGCGGTCGACGCCCGCCAGGCGTGGCGGGCTGCGAAATCCGGGCACCGCCAAGCCCCGACGACGGGCCTCGGCACCCAGCCGGCGGGCGGCGGTCGCGAAACGGACGGGGTCGGCGGGCACCATCACGGACCAGGATGGCACCAGGGTGTGACAGCGGCCTCCAAACACGTCAGGCTAGGGACATGACCGAGCCCGACGAGGGCCGCCCCGGCGGCCCGGACACGCCTCCTGCCGCGCCGGCCCCGCCGGCCGCCGGACCCACACCGGAGGCGAAGGGCGACGCTCCCATCGTCCTCCCGCCCGCCACCGCCGAGCCGCCCACCGTGCCCGTACCCCCTCCCGCCGCCGAGCCCCCGCCACCGGCCCCCACCACCACTCCGCCGCCAACGCCGGCACCTCCCCCGACGCCGGCACCTCCCCCGACGCCGCCGCCGACGCCGACGCCGACACCTCCGCCGACGCCGACACCTCCGCCGGTGCCCGTCCCATCGGTGGTGCCGGCACCGGCCCCGGTCACCACACCCGAGCCGGTGGCCACGTCGGTGCCGGTCGCCTCCAGCCCCGCCTACGCCGACGACCTCCTCGAGTACGACCTCGACGACTACGTCGCCCCCCGGTGGGTGGGCCTGACCACCACCATCGGCGCCGGGATCATCGGCGTCGTCACCCTCCAGGTGCTGCTGACCCTGGTCGAGGGCCTCAGCCTCAAGGAGGGCCAGCGCTTCGCCGTCCCCGACGACCTCATCCACCGCATCGGGTACCCCTTCGGCAGCCTGGGGTCGACGGCGGTGTTCTTCGTTGTGCTCGGAGTGGTGCTCCTCGTCCTGCCCTCCATCCTCGGTGAGGAGGTGACTGACCGCCAGTACTCCCTGGCCGGCGCCGCCCTCAAGACCGCCATCGTGGTCGGCGTGCTCATCGGCTTGGGCAGCCTGCTGGCGGTCCGGGGCAGCCTGCACGAGTACTCGGCCAAGAACGTCGCCGTGCCGGGCTACGTCCGGGTGCAGTTCACCAGCTTCCTGCTGGCGACGCTGGCCGCGTCGGCGCTCGCCGTCTACGGCGCGGTGACCGCCCTCGGCCAGCGCAACGAGAGCTGACCGCCGGCCGGTGACCGAGGCGGCGGGCAGCTTCGCGCCGACGCCGGCGCAGCATCGGGTCCTCGCCGACCTCTTGGCCCTGGGCCAGCCCCGGCCCCGCTTCGACCCCGACCTCAGCCACCACCTCCGGCGCCAGCTGGAGACCGCCCTGGGCCGCTGGCGGACGCCCTGCCGGTCGACGAGCTCTGGGTCGACAAGCGCCAGCTGGGCCAGATCCACGCCTGCGAGGCCCACTGGCGGGCGGGGCGGGAGGAGTCGGGCTTCGACTGGAACGCCGGCACCGCGGTCGGCTCGGTGGTGCACAAGGCGATCGAGCTGTCGATCTCGTCCCGGACGGAGGCGGTGGCCCTCGACCTGGTCGACCACGCCATGGCGTCGCTGGCCGAGGACACCCGCCGGTCGAGTCCCCGGCCGTGGCTGCTGACCGCCACCCCCATGGAGCTGGCCGACCTGCGGGGACGGGTCCACGACCGGGTCGTCAAGTTCCAGGAGTGCTGGCCCCGGCTGCAGGCGGCGTGGGCGCCCCGGACCGAGACCGGCATCGGCGCCGAGCTGTGCGGCAGTCGCATCGTCCTGTGGGGCCGGGTCGACCTCGTCCTGGGGGTGGCCCGGGGGGACGAGGCCCGCTCGCTCATCGTCGACCTCAAGACGGGTCGGAGCTACCCCGGCCACCTCGACGACCTGCGCTTCTACGCCCTGGTGCAGACGCTGCGAATCGGCGTCCCTCCCTTCCGGGTGGCCAGCTACTACCTCGACACCGCCACCTTCCACCACGAGGACGTCACCGTCGAGATGCTCTCGGTGGCTGTCCGTCGCACGATCGACGGGGCGGGAAGGATGGCCCGCCTCCTCGAGAAGGACGCCCCCGCCGCCATCTCCCCCGGCCCCACCTGCACCTGGTGCACCCTCCGCCACACGTGCGAAGGCCCCGCCCGGTACCAAGCCTCCCGCAACGACCCCGACGACGACTTCGTCCTCTGACCCATTGATCCGCGCAATTCCCCCCTGGAGGGGGCAAGTGCGCGGATCAATCGCCGAAGTCGAGCCGCCCCCGCCGACCAAACCGCGCAATTACACGGTGGAGGGGGCACGTGCGCGGATCAATCGCCGAGCGATCGCCGCAACAGGCCCCAAGAAGGGACCACCCGCGCCGTCCGCTCGGACTTGGGCCCGAACCTCGGCCAAGCGATCGCCACAAGCGGTCCCTAAGAGGGACCAGCCATTCGCTCGACGTCCGCGAAGAAAGTAGTGGTGGCTCGCGCCAGCAACGCCGCCGGCCACGCCCGCCGCCGAAGGCGGCCCCCAGTGGCTGGCGGCCACCAAGCCTGCCAGTGCGGCGGTAAGCCGGCTCCGCCGGCGTCCGCCGCTCCTCAAGACCCGCCGTCGCAACCTCCGGTTGCGACGGCGATCTAGTCGTCGCCCAGCGACGACACGATCTCCGACGCCTCGCGGAACCGCCAGCGGGTCATGGACCCGGGGAAGTCGGCCAGGTCCCAGGCGAAGACGACCATGGGCTCGACCGCGTACAGATTGTCGGCCGACGGGGGGAAGTATCCGTCGTATTTGGGCTTGTACGCCTCCTGGAGCTTGGCGAACAGCGTGGCCCCGGGCACCGCGGTGCGGGCCAGGCCCTCGATGATCACGACCTGTTCGCCGCTGATGAGGTGGACCACGACTGCCGGGTTGTGGCGGAGGTTCCGCCCGCCCCGGGTGGAGGGGGCCGTCTCGAAGTAGAGGATGTCGTCGACGAACGCACCCCAGTACGGCACCGCGTGGGGCTCGCCCTTGGGACCGGTGGAGGCCACCCAGTACATGAGGGCCCTCGCCAGCCGTTCGGTGACGTACTCCCAGGGCAGCATCCCGTCCGGTTCCTGGGGAATGCCGTAGTCGGGGATGTGCGGCCGGCTGCGGACGGGCGACGTCGGGCTCATCCCCGTCATTCTCCCCCAGTCGGTTTCGCGAATCGCCACAGCCCGGTGACCGTAGCCGGGTCGAGGTGGCCGAGGTCGAACCCGCCCTCGGCGGCGGCCTGTTCGACGGTCACGAACCGGTCCCGGAAACGGGCCGTGGCCGAGCGCAGGGCGGCCTCGGGATCGATGCCACCGCGGCGAATCCGGTCGACGGCCTCGAACAACAGCTCCCCCGCCGCCTCCATGTCGGTCACCGGAGAGCGCGACGCCGCCCCCTCCACTGGGTCCAGCCCCACCGACTGGGCCTTGCGTTGCACCTTGTGGGCGTAGAGGAGCGACGGAAGGTCGGCCGCGATCCCGTCCATGAGCGACACCCGGCCCTTCTCCGCCTTCTTGATCCGCTCCCAGTTCTCCATGACCTGGCCGGGAGTCTCCGCCGACACCGCTCCCTCTCCTTTGGCCCGAACACGTGCGGATGGCGGTGGACGAGCTTGTCGTGGATGCCCCGGGCCACGTCGGCCAGGGTGAAGTGGCCCTCCTCGGCGGCCAGGGTGGCATGGAACACGACTTGGAACAGCAGGTCGCCCAGCTCCTCCTCCAGGTGCTCGAAGCCGGTGCCCGCGTCCACGTCGAGCGCCCCGATCGCCTCCAACACCTCGTACGTCTCCTCCAGCAGGTGACGGGTCAACGAGGCGTGGGTCTGCTCCCGGTCCCAGGGGCAGCGCTCCCGCAGCTCACGCACCAGCGCCGCGAACCGGGCCACCTCCCCCGCCACCGGCGCGGCCAGCACCGGCACGTAGAGCGACGTCAGATGATCGGGCGACACCTCCCGGTCCAAGTCGTCCCACGCCACCGTGCGCACCGACTCGTCGGGCAGCCCCAGGCGGGAGAGGACGACCACCGGCAGCGGGTCACGCGGGTCACCGGACTCGACCGACAGCTTGATGTCGGACAGGACCGCCTTGGAGTCGCACTGGGCCACCAGCAGGGCCCCCGCTCGCCGGCCGCCTCCACCGCGAACCGGTGGCCGTCGACCAGACGGGCCCCGGCCGCCACCGGGTCGACGGCCAGCCGGGCCCAGGCCAGGTCGGCGAACGACATCCCCGGCACCAGCTCGACCGTCACCCGAAGGTCGGCCAGCAGCAGCTCGACCGTACGCTCCGCCACCAGCGGCGACCCCGGCACCGCGTACAAAACCTCGTAGTCCGGCGACGAGGCCCCCACCAGCGCCTCCACGATGGCCGGGTAGACCTCGTCCACCGTGGTCGCCCGGTCGTACATGCGGTCGAAGGAGGCGATCCCCTCGCCCAGGGCGACCGCGGCCGGGTGACGGACGGTGCGCAGGAACCGGCGCCCGGGCGGCACCCGGGCGATGGCGTCCACCGCGGCCACCGTCAGCTGGTCGGCCGGCGGGACCGAGCCCCACCACCAGGACCCGTCCCACCCCCGGCCTTACGGGTTCGACGGTGCCGGTTCCGGGGGAGCGGGGTCGGTGACGGGCTCCAGGCCTGCCCCGGCCGACGGAGTGGCCCCGCTCTCGGGCGGCACCACGCCGGGGGACCCACCGGTCTTGCGGAACGACCCGTACTTGGGGTTGATCTCGATACGGGCCTTCTGCACCGCCTCCTGCAGCAGGGCGAGGACCCGCTCCTGACCGGCGTCGGTGACCTTCTGGCGGGCCATGTCGGCCACCTGGTCGAACGGCTGGACGTCGCGCTTGGTGACCTTGACCAGGTGGAACCCGAACTGGGTCTGCACCGGCGCCCCCACCTCGCCCACCGGCTGGGTGAACACCGCCAGTTGGAACTCGGGGACGAAGTTGGTCTCGGGGGTGATGTCGCAGCCGAGGTCGCCGCCGGTGGCCTTGGTGCCCTCGTCGATGGTGTCCGTCCGGGCGATGGCGGCGAAGTCCTCGCCCGCCGCCAAACGGCCCCGCAGCTCGTTGGCCTTGGCCTCGTCGGCCACCAGGATGTGGCTCACGCAGGCGGAGGCGAACTCGGTGGGGTTGTTGTCGTAGAACGTGCGCGCCGCCTGCTCCGCCGTCCCCAGCTCGTTGACGGCCAGGGTGAGCAGGTCGAGCTCGGCCTGCCGGCGGACCAGGTCGTCCTGGTAGCTCTTAGGGAACTTGTCGAACACCTCCTCGCCGCTGAGCTGCTGCACGACCAGGGCCCGGGCCGCGGCCAGGTCGCTCTCCCCCACCGAAAGCTTGCGCTTGTCGAGCTCGGTGCCGATGAGCGTGTAATAGATCTGGCGGGTGAGGGCGAGGGCGGTGAAGGCGGAGTCGAAGGTCCCCTGGCCGCTGCCTCGCACCGGCTGACGTTCCTCGACCAGCTTCAGGTACTCCTCGTTGGCGGCGATGGAGCGCAGCTCGCTGACGAGGGTGTCCTCGCTGATGGGATCGCCGTCGACCTTGGCCGCGTAGGGCGCCACCGACCCGCAGGCGGCGGTGGCGACCAGGGCGATCCCGACGACGGACGCGACAAAGGCGGTTCTCAACGTTTTCACGGTGCCACCGACACTACTGGCGCAGCCTCCTCGGGGACCAACAGCCGCAGCAGCTGCACCACCGCCCACACCGGGTCGACCCCCCGGGCCAGGGGCGCCACCAGCTGCTGGATGTCCTCCTTGTACACGGCCTGGCGGGCGACCCGCTGCAAACGGATCTGCTGGCTGGTGCGCAGCTCGAGGGGCGAGATGCGGGCCGTCCCCCGGGCCACGGTTACCTCCCGGGCCCCGGTGCGCACGCATTCCGCCCGCAGCCCGGCCACACCCAGCAGCGCCTCCGCCGGCGGGGGCATGGGCCCGTAGCGGTCGAGCCACTCCGTCCGGATGTCGTCGACCTCGGCCTGGGTGGTGACGGCCGCCAGCCGCCGGTAGGCCTCCAGCCGCTGCTCGCCGCCGGCCACGTAGTCGGGGGGGAGGTTGGCCACGACGGGGATGTCGAGCTTGACCTCGGCCGGCTCCCGCACCTCCTCGCCCTTGAGGTCGGCGACCGCCTCGCTGACCATCTGGACGTACAGGTCGTAGCCGACGGCCGCGATGTGCCCGGACTGGTTGGCCCCCAGCAGGTTGCCCGCCCCCCGGATCTCGAGGTCGCGCATGGCGATCTTGAACCCCGACCCCAGCTCGGTGTGCTCGCCGATGGTCTTCAGCCGCTCGTAGGCCGTCTCCGACAGCTGCCGCTCGGGGGGGAAGAAGAGGTAGGCGTAGGCCCGCTGGCCGGCCCGTCCCACCCGGCCCCGGAGCTGGTGGAGCTGGCCCAGGCCCATCATGTCGGCCCGGTCGACGACCAGCGTGTTGACGGTGGGCATGTCGATGCCCGACTCGATGATCGTGGTGCAGACGAGCACGTCGTACTGGCCCTCCCAGAAGTCGAGCACGATCCGCTCCAGCCGGCCCTCGTCCATCTGCCCGTGGGCCACCGCCACCCGGGCCTCGGGCACCAGCTCCCGCAACCGGGCCGCCACCCGGTCGATGTCCTGCACCCGGTTGTGGACGAAGAAGACCTGTCCCTCCCGCAGCAGCTCCCGGCGGATGGACTCCCCCACCGCCCGCTCGTCGTAGGGGCCGACGTAGGTGAGGATGGGCTGGCGTTCGGCGGGGGCGGTGTTGAGGATGGTGAGGTCGCGGATGCCGGTGAGGCTCATCTCCAGGGTGCGGGGGATGGGTGTGGCGGTGAGGGTGAGCACGTCGACGTTGGCCCGGAACTTCTTGATCGCCTCCTTGTGGGTGACGCCGAAGCGCTGCTCCTCGTCGACCACCAGCAGGCCCAGGTTCTTGAACTTCACGTCGGCCGACAGGAGCCGGTGGGTGCCGATGACCACGTCGACGGAACCATCGGCCAGGCCGTCCACCACCTTCTTGGCCTGGCCGGGCGTCAGGAACCGGGACAGGACCTCCACCCGCACCGGGTAGCCGGCGTATCGCTCGGAGAAGGTCCCGAAGTGCTGCTGGGCGAGCAGGGTGGTGGGGACGAGCACCGCCGCCTGCATGCCCTCCTGCACCGCCTTGAAGGCGGCCCGGATGGCGACCTCGGTCTTGCCGAAGCCCACGTCGCCGCAGACCAGCCGGTCCATCGGCCGGGGCTCCTCCATGTCGGCCTTGACGTCGCGGATGGCCTTGGCCTGGTCGGGCGTCTCCTGGTAGGGGAAGGCGTCCTCCAGCTCCCGCTGCCAGGGGGTGTCGGCGGGGAAGGCGTGGCCCGGCGCGTGGATCCGCTGGCGGTAGAGGGCGACCAGTTCCTCGGCGATGTCGCGGACGGCCGAGCGGACCTTGGCCTTGGTCCGGCCCCACTCCGACCCGCCCAGGCGGTTGAGGGTGGGCGTGTCGCCCCCGGTGTAGTGGCGGACGGCGTCGATCTGGTCGGACGGGACGTAGAGCTTGTCGCCCCCCCGGTACTCGAGGAGGAGGTAGTCGCGCTCGGCCCCGCCCAGGCTGCGCTTGACCATCCCCGCGTACTTGGCCACCCCGTGCTGGTGGTGGACGACGTAGTCGCCCGGGTTGAGGTCGTCGAAGAAGCCCTGGGCGTCGGTGCGCCTCGGGCGGGGGGCGCGGTGGGCCCGCCGCCGGCCGGTGACGTCGCTCTCCACGAGGACGGCCAGCTTCACCTCGGGGAGGACGAACCCCCGCTCGAGGGGCTGGACGACGACCCGACTGGACCCGGGCTTGGAGAGCGCGCCGGCCTCCACCACGGGGAGGGCGACGCCCCCCTCCCGCAGGAGTCCGGCCATACGGGCGGCGCTGCCCTTGCCCTCGGCGGCCACGATGAGCTGGTAACCCATGCCGACCAGGTCGGCGACCTGGCGGGTGAGGCGGTCGGAGTCGCCCATCACTGGGTCCCAGCCGCGGGCCTCGATGGTGGTGACGTCGGGGCCCTCGGCCGCGCCGGTGACGGTCCACGCGGGGGCGGGGGTATGGGCCAGCAGCCGGTCGAAGGGGAGGTGGAGCTTGGGCCAGTCCTGTTTCACTCCCTTGGCCTGGGCCGCCCCCCAGGTGATGGCCAGGCTGGCGGCCAGCGACGCCTCCTCGGCGAGCAGGTCGGCCGCCCGGTCGCGCATGCGCCGGGGCTCGACCAGTAGGACCAGGGCGTCTGGCCCGAGCAGGTCGAAGAGGGTGTGCTCACCCGCCGTCAGCCACGGCAGCCACGACTCCATCCCCTCGAAGACGGCCCCCTCGGCCAGCCGCTCCCACTGCTCGCGACCCCACGGCTCGGCCCCGACCAGCTCGGCCGCCCGGCGGCGCACCTCGTCGGTGGGGAGCAGCTCCCGGCTGGGGAACAGCTCCACCCGTTCGACGTCGCCGGTGGAGCGCTGGTCGGTGACCGAGAAGCGGGTGAGGCGGTCGACCTCGTCCCCCCACAGGTCGATGCGGACGGGGTGGTCGGCGGTGGACGGGAACACGTCGACGATCGAGCCCCGGCGGGCCACCTGGCCCCGGTGTTCGACCTGTACCTCCCGCCGGTAACCGACGTCGACCAGCCGTCTGACCAGGTCGACGGGGTCGATCCGGGTTCCGGGCGTGACCGTGATCGGCTCCCCGTCCTCCACGTGGGGGCCGAGGCGCTGGACGAGCGAGCGCACCGGGGCGACCAGCACCCGGGGCATGCGCTGCGGGTCGCGGAGGCGCCAGATGACCCGCAGCCGGCGGCCCATGGTCTCGGTGCTGGGGCTGACCCGCTCGAAGGGCAGGGTCTCCCAGGCGGGGAAGACGTCGACCTCGTCCTCACCCAGGAAGGCCCGCAGGTCGTGGGCCAGCCGCTCGGCATCGGGGCTGGTGGGGACGGCGACGACCAGCGGGTGGCGCCCGGTGAGCCCGGCCAGTCCGGCGATGGCGAAGGCCCGGGCCGGCTCGGCCACGGCCAGCACCGCCGACGACACCCCGGCCAGCCCGGAGAGCCCGGGGTGGCGGCGCAGGAGCGGCGGGAGGTCGTGCAGGGTCACCCGACGAGGGTACCGGCGGGCCCCTCCCTATCCGGGAGCGTCAGGTGACGCGCGCCCGGCCGACGATCGTGCCTCCGGCGTCCTTGCCCTCCAGCAGGAACGCCCGCCCGTCGGTCACCAGGACTGCCCACCCGTCATCGCCGACCGCCCCGTCGACGATCCCCCCGTCGACCAGCGCGCCCGTGACCTGAGCCACTCCGGGCCCCACCCGGGCCAGGACAACCATTGTCGACGATGGAACGGCCGTCGACCCCGGCGGAGGTAGTTCCGGAGGCAGCTCCGGCAGCCCCCGGGCGCTCCCGACGGCCACGACGCCGACCAGGGCCGCCGATCGCGGTCGGCAGCCGCCGACGATGGGGTCGGCGGACGTTCCGATCCGGGAGTTCTCGGTAGCGGTGGGTGCGGAAAGCGCACCCCCGGCTACCGAGAACGACGGCGCCACGACCGCGCAGTCGGTGAGGGCCCGGACGGAGTAGGTGACGCCGGCGGCCTCGACCGATGCCATCGCCACCAGGTCGTCGGGGTCGGCGTCGACCCCGCCCTGGTCGAAGCCGGGCCGGCTCCCGGGGGGCGGGGGCGGGATCAGGGCCGGGTCGTACGGGAGGGCGCGGGCGGTCGCCGCCATCGCCTCCGCGTCCACCATCGCCGTCTCCGGGGCTTGGGGACCGACGTAGGCGGCCAACCACACGCCCGACCGGGGCAGGTCGCCCAGCCGGACGGTGACCCCTCCCTCGAGGAGCGTGGGCGGCCAGGGCGAGCGCCGGCCCCGGACCGACGAACCCGGCGGGGTCGTCCTCCACGATCTCGATCCCGTTCTCCGTCTGGGTCACGGTGGCGCTCGGAGAGGCGCCGACGTACTTGGCCTTGAGCCGGTCGCCGCCGACGACGAAGACCGCCCCGGTCGGCGGGAAGGCGGTGAAGACGGCGTCGTCCCTCGCCAGCACCGCCAGGAACAGGTCGCGCTCGTCGAGGGGTGTCGTGGCCACGACCAGCCGATCGCCGTCGGCCAGCAGCGTCTGCCACCCCGCGGGCAGTTGCAGCTCGACCTGAGCCGGCAGGGGGATGGAAGTCGGGATCGGCGGCAGTTCGGCCGCGGGACCGGCTTTGACGTTGCCGCCCCGCTCGGGACCGCCGTCGTCCGGCCGGGCCACGACGACCACCGCCGCCGCCACGACGGCGACCGCGGCGGCCATCCCGAGCAGGCGCCGGCGGGGGGCCGGCCCGCGCTCCCGTCCGCCGGTTCCGACGTAGTCCTCCGGTGCCGGATGGGTGCGCTCGACGTCGGGCATGGCCGCTCCAGGCCCGAGCAGGCGGCAGAGCACCGCCGGGCGCGAACCGCCCGTATCGTACCGGCGGCTCCCCTCGACTGGCCATCACCGCAGGGGCCGAGGCGCCTCCACCAGGATCCCTCCGGTGCGGGTGAGAGCGTCGAGCAGGGGCTGCCCGGCCACGAACCACCACAGGACGGCGACCACCGCCACGACGACCGCGGCCACCCCGTACCAGGGACCGCCGGCCCGGAGATGGGAGACCAACCGTCCACCCGGGCGCCGGCCGAGGAAGGGCCGGAGGTAGAGCCGCCCGAGCGGCCCGAAAACGAGCAGGCCGGGTCCCGACGTGGCCCCGATCCCCAACATCCCGCCGGCCCAGCCCACGCCGACTGCCAACTGGCCGAACGCCACCACGCCCAGCGCCAGCTGCCCCACCACCACCACCCCCCGGGCCAGCTGCCCGATCGCCACCACGCCGGTGGCCATCTGCCCGATCGCCACCACGCCGGTGGCCATCTGCCCGATGGCGATCACACCCACCGCCTCCTCCCCGAAAGCCACCATCCGCACCACCGAAGCGTAAGGCCGGGCCCCTCCGGGGTAGGCATCGTCCATGCGAGCGCGCTGGTACAAGGAAGCGGTCATCTACTGCCTCGACGTGGAGACGTTCCAGGACTCCAACGGCGACGGGGTGGGCGACCTGCCCGGCCTCACCAGTCGGCTCGACTATCTCGAGCGGCTGGGCGTCACCTGCCTGTGGCTGAACCCCATCCACCCGACGCCCAATCGCGACGACGGCTACGACGTCGCCGACTACTACGGCGTCGATCCCCGGCTGGGCAACCTGGGCGACTTCGTGGAGCTGGTCCACCAGGCCGAGAACCGGGGCCTACGAGTGATCATCGATCTGGTCATCAATCACACCTCGGACCAGCACCCGTGGTTCCAGGCGGCCCGGTCCGACCCCGATTCGCCCTTCCGGGACTACTACGTGTGGTCGGAGAAGAAGCCCAAGGACATCGCCCAGGGCATGGTGTTCCCCGGGGTCCAGACCGCGACCTGGACCTACGACCGCAAGGCCAAGGCCTGGTACTACCACCGCTTCTACGACTTCGAGCCCGAGCTCAACGCGGCCAATCCCCGGGTGCGGGAGGAGGTGGAGAAGGTGGCCGCTTTCTGGCTCAAGCTGGGCGTGGCCGGCTTCCGCATGGACGCGGCCCCCTTCGTCATCGAGCTGTCGGAGCCCGACGACCCCGCCCCGCCCAAGGACTTCGACTACCTGCGCCAGCTCCGGGAGCTCATGGCGTGGCGCAAGGGCGACACCCTGATCCTGGCCGAGGCCAACGCCGAGCCCCAGGAGCTGACCGAGTACTTCGGCACCGGCGACCGGCTGCCCATGCTGTTCAACTTCCTCCTCAACCAGGAGGTGTTCCTGGGCCTGGCCCGGGGCGACGCCGGCCCCGTCCTCAGTGGACTCACCATGACACCGTCGATCCCCGAGTCGTGCCAGTGGGCCACGTTCCTCCGTAACCACGACGAGGTCGACCTCGGCCGGCTCACCGGTGTCGAGCGGGCCGAGGTCTTCGAGGCGTTCGGGCCGGAGCCGGACATGCAGGCGTACGGCCGCGGCATCCGCCGCCGGCTGGCTCCGATGCTGGGCGGTGACCGGCGCCGGATCGAGATGGCCTACGCCCTGCAGTTCACCCTCCCCGGCACCCCGGTGCTCCGCTACGGCGACGAGATCGGCATGGGCGACGACCTCTCCCTGCCGGAGCGCAACGCGGTGCGGACGCCGATGCAGTGGTCCGACGCCCCCCACGCCGGCTTCTCGACCGCCCGCAACCCCAGGGACCTCAGCCACCCCGTCATCGACGATGGCCCTTTCGGCTACCGCACGGTGAACGTGACCGCCCAGCGACGCGACCCGGCCTCGCTCCTGTCGTGGATGGAGCGGGCGCTGCACACCCTCCACGAGTGCCCCGAGTTCGCCATCGGGAAGTGCCAACCGCTCGACTCGGGACAACGGTCCGTGCTCGCCCTGCGCTACGAGGCGCCGTCGGGCGTGATGCTGGCCTTGACCAACCTGGCCGACGAACCGTCCGTGGTCGACCTGGCCGAACAGCTCGGTGAGCCGGCCGTCCCCGTCGAAGTCCTCGGCGATGCGGACTACGGCGACCCCCATCCCGATCCGGCCAAGCTCGAGGTCAACGGCTACGGCTACCGCTGGATCCGCCTCGACCAGTCGGTGGGGGGCCAGTAAGCGACCCTCGGACGAGGGGATTCTCTACTGCCAGTGCCCCCAGCACTCGGGGGAGTAGGACGCCCTCAAGCTTTTCGGTGCCGTTGCCGAGGACCACGCACACCACCCAGCACCACTGAGCAACACAGAGGACCGGACCCGCCTCCCCGGGCAGACAGGGACACGGCGTTGCGGCCCCTGGAAGGAACCCACATGTCGAAGCCCCGTTCACGGGTTCTAGCGGTCGTCGCCCTGGCGGCGGTCACCCTGGTCCTGATGGCCCCCGCCGCCGGGGCCGACACCGCCTCCGACGAGGCCCGCGTCCTCACCCTGCTCAACCAGACCCGGGCCTCGGCCGGGTCTCCCGCCCTGGGCGTCGACCCCTCCCTGTCGGCCTCGGCCCGGACGTGGTCGACGGCCATGGCCGCGGCCGGCACCATCTCCCACAACCCGCAGCTGTCCACCCAGATCGTCGGATGGGCCCGGCTGGGCGAGAACGTGGGCCGGGCGTCGTCGGTGGACGCGGTCCACCAGGCCCTCCTCAACAGTCCCGGGCACTACCAGAACATGGTCGACACCGGCTTCAACGCAGTCGGGATCGGCGTCGCCTACGCCAACGGGTCGTTCTTCGTGACCCAGGCGTTCGCCAAGTTCGCCTCGCCCGCGCCCGCGGCCGGGCTGCCCACCGACATCGTGCCCGCGGCCGGCACGCTGCGAGCCTCGCCCACCCAGGCGTCGGCCCGCTACGCCGATCCCGACGGCACGCCCGGCCACGTCTACTTCGTCCTCGCCGACGCCACCGGCGCCACCGTCCGCCAGGGGTGGAGCGCCCAGACGTGCTCGGGGTGCATCGCCACCTTCGCCTTCGCCCCGGTGCCGGACGGGGTGTACGCGCTGTACGCGGCCGCCAACGACGGCGGCCTGGCGTCGGGCTGGGCGGGCCCCCAGGTGTTCTGGGTCGACCGCACCGCGCCGTCGGCGCCCACGGCCGTGACCGCCACCCGGATCCAGGCGTCGGCCCGCTACTCCGACCCCGACGGCACCGCCGGCTACGTCTACTTCTGGGTCGTCGGGCCGAGTGGAGCGGTGCTCAAGGAAGGCTGGAGCGGGCGGACCTGCAGCGGTTGCACCGCCACCCTCGCCCTGCCCACCCTGGGCGCCGGCGGGCACACCGTGTACGCCGCCGCCTACGACGGGCTGGTCTCGACCATCGTCGGCCCGATCTCCGTCACCCTTTGACGCCGGCCTGGGCGGCCGGCGCCGGCCGGTCCGTCTCCGCCAACACATAGTCGACCACGTCCTCCAGGCGGCGGCGACGCTCGAACACCCGCCGCTGGCGAACCGCTCCGGTGCCGACGGCCATCACCTCCGCCACCAGGGCCCGCACCCGTTCCCAGTCGCCGAGGTCGACGAGAGCGGGACGGAGGAAGTCGAGCAGCCGTTCCACCATCTCCGACGCGGCGAGGGACTGGCAGCCGGCGAGGTCCAGCAACCGACCGTCGAGGCCGAAGCGGGCCGCTCGCCAGGCGGCCGCCCGCCGCAGCTCGAGGCGGGGATCGACCCACGGCTCCCCGTCGACCACCTGGCGGTAGCAGGCGACGACCAGGGCTCGCGCCAGGCCGGCGGTCATGACGGTGTCGGCGACGGTGAGGTTGGCGTCGGCCACCCGGAGCTCGACCGTGTCGAACTTGGCCGATGGTCGGATGTCCCAGTAGATACGGGCCGGATCGTCGATGGCGCCCACCGCCAGAAGGGTGCGGACGAGCTCGTCGTACTCGGCCCGGTCGGCAAGGGTGCCGGGTGTGCCCGCGGTCGGCCACCGCTGCCAGACGATGGTGCGGAAGCTGGCGTAGCCGCTGTCGGACCCCTGCCAGAACGGCGAGTTGGCCGTCAGGGCCAGCAGCACCGGCAGCCACGACCGGGCCCGGTTCACCACCTGGATGGCCAGTTCGGGATCGGCGATCCCCACGTGGACGTGGCAGCCGCACACCAGCTGTTCGTGGGTTACCAGCCGGTAGTCGTGCTCCAGGCGCAGATAGGCGCGGCTTGGGGGTCACCCGGCTCGACTTGTCGTCGAAGGGGAGAGGGTGGGTGCCGCTCGACGCGATCGTGCAGCCGGTGGCGCGAGCCGCGTGCGACACCGTCCGCCGCAGGCGCCCGACCTCCTCCGTCACCTCGTCGAGGGTCCGGCAGATGGCGGTACCCGTCTCGACCTGGCACTGCTGGAAGCTCGGGACCTACCTCACCGCCGCCGACCGCCACCGCTTCGGGGACCAGGTCGCCCGCGACCGATCGCAGCCGCCGGGTCTCACGGTCGACGAGGAAGAACTCCTCCTCCACGCCGATGGTGAAGTCGTCGGGCATCCCCGGCCATGTTCCCCTCCGGCGGCGGGGGGAACCCCAGCTGTCAGGCGGGCCGGGGGGAGTTGAAGCGGAGCATGGCCGCCGCCGGCCCCTCCCGGAAGAGGACCTCAACCGCCTCGGCCGCCTCCTCGATGGCCACGTCCATCTCGGTGCGGAGGGCCTTGCCAAACCGGCGGAGGACGTAGTCGGCGCCGTCCTGGCGCCCGGGCGGCTTGCCGATCCCGATGCGGACCCGGAGGAAGGCGCCCGAGTGGAGGTGGGCCCGGATGGACTCCAGCCCGTTGTGGCCGGCGGTGCCCCCGCCCTCCTTCACCTTCACCCGTCCCGGGGGCAGGTCGAGCTCGTCGTGGACGACCACCAGCCGTCCCAGGTCGCCCTCGATGCCGTAGCGCCGCACCAGGCGGGCCACCGACTCCCCCGACAGGTTGACGTAGGTCTGGGGGAAGGCGAGGGCCATGAGCCGGCCGTCGACGCGGGCGTCGGCCACGAGGGCCCGCTCCTTGCCCTTGCGCAGCACGGTGCCGTGCCGGGAGGCGAGGGCGGAGACGACCTCCGCACCCAGGTTGTGGCGGGTGCCGTCGTAGTCGGGACCGGGGTTGCCGAGGCCGACAACGAGGAGGTCGGCAGCCTCTCCCGTCCGCGGCGGTGGCAGGGCCTAGTCCTCGGTGTCGCCGCCGGACGCCGCCTCGGCGCCGTCGGCGGCTTCCTCTTCTTCTTCCTCGACCGCCATCCTCGTCGTCTGGCCCATCACGACCGGGTCGTCGCCGTCGACCTCGGTGGTGACGCCCTCAGGCAGGACCAGGTCGCTGACCCGGATGGCCTCGCCGATGGTGAGGTTGGTGATGTCGACCTCAATGGCGGAGGGGATGTCGGCCGGCTTGGCCTCGATGGCGAGCTGGAACATCTGCTGCTCGACCATGCCGTCGGCGTGCTCGACGGCCAGGGCCTCGCCCACCAGGTGCACGGGCACCTCTACGCTCACGATCTCGTCGCGGCGGACGATCACGAAGTCGACGTGGGCCACCGACCGGCGGATGGCGTCCCGCTGGAGCTGGCGGGCCATGGCCAGGTGGCGGGTGCCTTCGACCTCGAGGGCGAACAGGGCGTTGAGCCCGGCCTCGTGGGCCAGGGCGGCGCGGAGGTCCTTGCGGTTGACGGTGAGGGGCTGAGGATCGATGCCGTGGCCGTAGAGAACGGCGGGAATCTTGCCCTCGGCCCGAAGGCGGCGGGCGGCCGCGCTTCCGGTGAGACGACGTGCTTCTGCAACCAGTGAGACCTCGGCCATAGGCGGTCCAGTGTAGGCGCCCCGCCGATGGTGCCCCGCGGGGCCCGGCTAGGCCTGGTTCTCGCCCCCGAAGATCTCGGAGACCGACGTGTCCTCGAAGACCGCGTCGAGCGCGTCGGCGATGATGCCCGCCACCGAGAGGACCTCGATCTTGTCGATGCGACGGTCGTCGTCGAGGGGCAGCGTGTCGGTGATGACCACCCTCGTGAGCTGGGAGTTCTTCAGCCGGTCGAGGGCGGGGTCGGACAGCACACCGTGGGTGGCGATGGCGTGGACCTCGGCCGCCCCGTGGTCGAGCAGCAGGTCGGCGGCGGCGCAGATGGTGCCGGCGGTGTCGATCATGTCGTCGACCAGCACACATACCCGCCCCGAGACGTCGCCCACCACCTGCAGGGCTTGGACCTGACCGCTGGCCCCCCGGACCCGCCGCTTGTGGACCATGGCCAAGTCCTCGGTGTGGACGTGCTGGGCGAAGCGCTCCGCCGTCTTCACCCGGCCCGCGTCCGGCGAGACGATGACCACGTCGTCGCCCAGGTTGCGGGCGACATAGTCGGCCAGCACCGGCATGGCCGTGAGGTGGTCGACAGGGACGTCGAAGAAACCCTGGATCTGGCCTGAGTGGAGGTCGACGCTCACCACCCGGTCGACGCCCGCGGTCATGAGCATGTTGGCCAGCAGCTTGGCCGTGATCGGCTCCCGGCCGGCAGCCTTGCGGTCCTGGCGGGAGTAGCCGTAGAAGGGGCAGACGGCGGTGATGCGCTTGGCCGAGGCCCGCTTGGCGGCGTCGATCATGATCAGCTGCTCCATGATCGAGTCGTTCACCGGGCCGCAGTGGGTCTGGATGATGAAGGCGTCGGAGCCCCGGATCGACTCGTCGAACCGGCAGTAGTTCTCGCCACTGGCGAATTGGGACAGGTTGGCCTCGCCCAGCTCGACGCCCAGGTGGGCGGCGATGTCGCGGGCCAGGCCGGGGTGCGACCGGCCGGCGAACAGCTGTAGTCGCTTCTTCGGGATCAGCTCCATGTGGCCCAGCGCGCGGTCAGACTCCGTCGTCATCGCCCCCCCGGGCAGTGTAGAAGGCGCCCGTGGAGGCTCCGGGGGCAATATGGGCGCCGGGCGAGATCACCGCGAAGGGGCCCACCGTGCTGGCCGCGCCGATCTCGGCGTCGTGGGCGGTGGTCTGCTCCACGGTCGCCCCCTCCCCCACCACGCAGTCGACCAAACGGGTGTTGGGGCCGAGGCGGGCGCCCCGGCCCACCACGGTGCGCCCCTGGAGGACGGTGCCCGGCAGGAGGGTGACGTCGGCCGCCAGATGGACGGCGGTGTCGACGTAGGTGGTGGCCGGGTCGACCATGGTGACCCCGGCTCGCATCCAGCGGGCGTTGATGCGTCGGCGGAGGACCGCCTCGGCCTCGGCCAGTTGGGCCCGGTCGTTGACCCCGACCGCCTCCGACGGGTCGTCGGCGGCCAGGGCGACCACCTTGTGGCCGGTGCCGTGGAGGACGGCCACCACGTCGGACAGGTAGTACTCGCCCCTGGTGTTGTCGGGGCTGATCCGGCGGAGGGAGGGGGCGAGCAGACCCCGGCGGAAACAGTAGATCGAGGTGGCCACCTCGGCGATGTCGCGCTGGACCTCGGTGGCGTCGGAGTCCTCTACCACCCGCGTCACCCGGCCGTCCTTGCCCCGGACGACACGGCCCATGCCGCCGGGGTCGTCGGGAACCGCGGTGAGGAGGATGGCGGCGGCATCGCTCTCCCGGTGCTCGACGACCAGGTCGCTGAGGGTGGCCGGACGCACGAGGGGCGTGTCGCAGGGGAGGACGACGATGTCGGCATCGTCGAGGTCGGGGTCGTCGGGGAGGGCGGTGAGGGCCACGGCCAGGGCGTCGGCGGTGCCCCGGGTGACCCGCTGCTCGACGTAGTCGATCACCAGGTCGGGAGGGCCGAACTCCTGGAGGGTCTTGGTGATCGGCTCCGCCCCGTGGCCCACCACCACCACCGCCCGCTCCACGTAGAAGCTCGGACAGGGCGTCGAGCACGTGGAGGAGCATCGGCCGCCCGCACAACGGGTGGAGGGGCTTGGGCAACGCCGACCGCATTCGGGTCCCGTGCCCCGCCGCCATGACCACCGCGCACAGCGGACGCACCCTCATACCCCTGTTCTACCCCGAATGGAACCCGCTCGGGGGCCAGGATTCGAACCTGGACTTGGGGCTCCAAAGGACCCAGTGCTGCCGATTACACCACCCCCGACTCGTCAACCAGGGTACCGGCGGGTCTGTCGCCGACCACCCGGATCACCAGCCCCTCGCACCATCCAGAGATGCGAAGGTTGAGCTCACTGCTCCGGCGCACGGTGACGGAGAGGCACCCGTGGTACCCGTCACCGGTGTTTTTCCGCACCGTCTTGGGGTTGTGGCGCTTCCGCGCTACCGCCAACGCCGGCGCCGGGACCCCGACCACGCCCGACCAGAACTCGAGCGCCCGGCCGGCGCCATCGAACAGGGGAAAATCAGCCCGTTTCTGTTGAGGCGATTCGGAGGTCGCCGGACCAGTCGCGGGCGGGCTCACGGCGGGCGTCCAGTCGACGCCGTCGATCCACCAGGCGATGTACACCCAGCCGACCTGCCCGGCGACCCCGAGCACGATGAGCGCGATCCGGAACACGCGCGACCGCGGGACCGCGAGCGCGCCGAGCGCCGGAGCGAGGGGCACGAGCAGCCGGAACGTGCTCGACTGCGGGAAGAACACGGCGAGCAGGTAGAGGGCGTAGCTCGCCAGCCAGAACCGCAGGTCGACGCCGAGCCGTCGCGCCCACGGCGTGAAGCAGGAACGCCGCGAACCCGGCCGCGAGCACGACCACCGCGGCGGCTCCGAGCACCAGATCGCGCCGGGTCGGGCACCCCGGTGTGCTCGAGCCACCACTCGGCGCCCTGGAACCAGGGCGTGAACGGCACCAGCTCCTGGTCGCCGATGTATCCCGCGCCGCCACACCAGCTCGGTGTCGGTGTAGGCCGTCGCAGACTCCGGTCACCGCCCAGGCGATGAGCGGCCACGCGACGCCCGCCAGGGCGCTCGTGAGGCCCACGGCGACGACGACCGCGACCCGTTGGCGCATCGGGAACGGGTCGCGCCGACGCGACGGCGAACCGCCAGATGCAGGTGCAGCAGCAGGCAGCAGCGCGAACGCGAGCCCGCTCGGCCGGGTGAGCGCCATGAGCACGACGACCGGGATCAGCAGCCAGTAGCGCCGGTGAGCAGCAGCAGCAGGGCGGCGAACAGCAGGAACAGGTGCATCGACTCCGCGTACGCGACCTGCAGGATCGGCGACAGCGGCGCGATGCAGAACAGGACGACCGCGAACAGGGCCGCCGATCCGGGCAGGAAGCGCGACATGAGCCGGTAGAACAGCAGCGCGGCGCCGAGCGCGAACGCCGTCGAGACGAGCGGCGCGATGACCGGGAACGGCATTGCCGAGGGTGAGCACCGACATGAGCGCCGGGTACGCCGGGCATGAACGCCCAGGCGTTCTCGGCGACCTGCCCGGCGTCGGTCAGCGGCAGCGTGCTCGGATAGCCCGACCGGCTGATCAGCCAGTACCACTGACCGTCCCAGATGTCGCGAAGTGAAGTAGTCGGGCGATGCGCGCCGGTCCGGTAGCTCGCCGGCTGGCGCGCGGCGAACCGCGCAGGATCACGGTCGTGACGACGCGGGACGCGACGAAGATCGCCATGACCTGCCCCCACGCGAGGCGCTAGCGCACGCGCCGATCGCCGGAGCGCGCCGCGGCCGGTCGGTCAGGCCGGCCGCGTCAGCCACGCCCGCAGCCCGCCTCGCACCGCTCGATCTGCGCGACCGGCACGCGCTCGTCGTCGGCGTGCGCGAGTGCCGGGTCGCCCGGCCCGTAGTTGACGGCCGGGATGCCGAGGGCCGAGAAGCGCGCGACGTCCGTCCAGCCGTACTTCGGCCGGGCCTCGCCGCCGACGGCCGCGACGAACTCCTGGGCGAGCGGGGCGTCGAGCCCGGGCCGCGCGCCCTCGGCGAGGTCGACCACCTCGATCTCGAAGCCGGCGAACAGCTCGCGCACGTGCGCCTCGGCCTCCGCGCCGCTCTGGTCGGGCGCGAAGCGGTAGTTCACCGTCGACCTCGCACTGGTCGGGGATGACGTTGCCGGCGACGCCGCCGCTGATGCCCACCGCGTTGAGGCCCTCGCGGTAGACGAGCCGTCGACCTGGACCTCGCGCGGCCGGTATCCGGCGAGCAGGGCGCAGGACGGGCGCGGCGGCGTGGATGGCGTTCTCGCCCGACCCATGAGCGCGCGCTGTGCGCGCGCGCGCCGCGGGTGCGCACGATCGACGCGCAGCGTGCCGTTGCATCCGCCCTCGACCTCGGCGTTCGACGGCTCGCCGAGGATCGCGAAGTCGGCCGGCGAGCAGCTCGGGACGGGTGCGCGGCGAGCCGCGCCGAGGCCGTTGAGGTCGGACTCGACCTCCTCGTGGTCGTACCAGATCCAGGTGATGTCGACGCGCGGGCTCGGTCGAGCTCGGCGGCGAGCTTCAGCTGACGGCGCAGCCGGCCTTCATGTCGACGGTGCCGCGACCCCAGAGGATCGCCGTCGGCATCGAGCCGGGTCGGCAGGTTGCCGTTGATCGGGCACGGTGTCGATGTGCCCGGCGATCACGACCCGCTGCGGTCGCGCCCGAGGTTCGTGCGCGCGACGATCGTGTCGCCGTCGCGGATCACCTCGAGGTGCGGCAGCGGCCGAGCGCGGCCTCGATCGGCGTCGGCGAGCGCGGTCTCGTTGCCCGAGACGGACTCGATGTCGACAGAGCTGCGCGGGTCAGCTCGAGCGGTGGTCGGCGGTGAGGATCGAGCGGCGGGCACGGGGCAGCCAGCCGTACGCGAGCCGCGTAGCGTTGGTGCCATGATCCGTCCGCCTGGGGCTTCGGCCTCGCCACGATCGCCGCCGACGGCACGGTGCTCGACACGTGGTTCCCCGCGCCCGCGCTCGGCGCAGCGCCGGCCGGGCAGGACCCGCACCGGTCCCGGCCGAGCTGGCGCCGCACGCTGGGGCCCGACCCGCGCCGCGACGTGCAGGTCGAGTTCGTCGACCGTCGAGATCGACCTCGACGCGCCCCCGGCGTCCACGCCGGACGCCTACCTGCGGCTGCACCTGCTCAGCCACCTGCTCGTCGCGCCGAACACGATCAACCTCGACGGCATCTTCGGCCACCTGCCGATCGTCGCGTGGACCAACGCCGGGCCGATGCATCCCGACGCCTGCGCAGCGCCTGCGCCCGCGCTGCAGCGCGACGGCATCCACGTGCACGGCCTCGACAAGTTCCCGCGGCTGCTCGACTACGTCACGCCCGAGCCGGGTGCGCATCGCCGACGCCTCGCGCGTGCGCCTCGGCGCCCACCTCTCCCCCGGCACGACGGTCATGCACGAGGGCTTCGTCAACTTCAACGCCGGCACGCTCGGCGCCTCGATGGTCGAGGGCCGCATCTCGCAGGGCGTCGTCGTCGGCGACGGCTCGCGACATCGGCGGCGGCGCCTCGATCATGGGCACCCTGTCGGGCGGCGGCACGCGAGCGCGTGTCGATCGGCGAGCGCGCGCTGCTCGGCGCGAACGCGGGCATCGGCATCTCGATCGGCGACGACTCGGTCGTCGAGGCGGGCCTCTACGTGACCGCGGGCACGAAGGTCGACCGTCGATCGTGCCCGGGCGAGGAGCCGCGCATCGTGAAGGCCGTCGAGCTGAGCGGCGTGCCCGGGCTGCTGTTCCGCCGCAACTCGCAGTCGGGCGCCGTCGAGGTGCTGCCGCGCATCGGGCGAGGGCGTCGCGCTCAACGCGGCGCTGCACGCCTAGCCGCAGAGGCAGCGCGGCTCAGTACTCGGCCTGCGCGCTCGCCTCGAGCAGGGCGAAGTCGACCGCGATCAGCTGCTTCATCCTGCGGGCACGCTCGGCCTGGTACTCGGCCGTGTGCGCCTCCGCCTCGGGACGCCGCGAGCGAGCTGGGCGATGATCGATGCGCCGATCTCGTCCCATGCGGAGTCGCGGGCGTTCTCGACGATGCCCAGCAGGTACTCGTCGTCGGCCGGCGAGCTCGTCGAGGCGGTCGGCCAGGATGTCGGAGACCTGCTCCCGGCGCTCCAGCAGTTCGGCGTCGGCGCTCGCGATAGTCGGTCTGATGCTGCGCGCGGCCGGGGCGATCGCGCGCGTGATCGAGGATGTCCTCGAGACGGTCGACGTCCTCCCGCTTCTCCCGGCCAGGGCCGCTGAACACCTCGCGGGCCGCGGCGACGGCCGCCTTCTCGGAATAGTCGGCCCGGTCGCGCAGTGCCCGCACGATCTGCCGGTTCTTCACCGCCATCCGGACCGCCGACGCCGCGATCAGGAGACCCTCCTCTGCGATCTCCTCGACCGGGAGGGGCTTCGGTCGGCTCCGGGGCCTCGTAGCGCTCCGACATCGACCCGCCCGCGGCGGAGGCGACGGCGAGCTTGCGGAACACGCTTCCGAGGGTAGTCCGCCTGTCTCGGACGCGGACGGCGGGTCAGCGCTCGGTCGGCCAGTCCCGCGCCGGCGGGCCCGATGTAGAGCTGCTGGGGGCGGCCGATCTTGGTCGCGGGGTCGGTGTTCGCCTCGCGCCAGTGCGCGATCCAGCCGGGCAGGCGCCCGATCGCGAACAGGACCGTGAACATGCGCGTCGGGAAGCCCATCGCCTTGTAGATCACGCCGGTGTAGAAGTCGATGTTCGGGTAGAGCTTGCGCTCGATGAAGTAGTCGTCGGCGAGCGCGACCTGCTCGAGCTCCCTCGCGATGTCGAGCAGCGGGTCGCTGACGCCGAGCGCGGCGAGCACCTCGTCGGCGCTCTCCTTGACGACCTGCGCGCGCGGGTCGAAGTTCTTGTAGACGCGGTGGCCGAAGCCCATGAGCTTGACGCCGTCTTCCTTGTTCTTGACCCGCTCGACGAAGTGCTGCACGCTCTCGCCCGAGTCGCGGATCTGCGCGAGCATCGTGAGCACGGCCTCGTTGGCGCCGCCGTGCAGCGGCCCGTAGAGGGCGTTGATGCCGGCCGAGATCGAGGCGAACATGTTGGCGCCGGTCGAGCCGACGAGCCGCACGGTCGAGGTCGACGCGTTCTGCTCGTGGTCCTCGTGCAGGATCAGCAGCCGGTCGAGCGCCTTCACGAGCACCGGGTTGACGTCGTACAGCTCGGCGAGGTTGCCGAAGTTCAGCTTGAGGAAGTTCTCGACGAAGCTCAGCGAGTTGTCGGGGTAGAGGAACGCCTGGCCGAGCGCCTTCTTGTGCGCGTAGGCCGCGATGACCGGCAGCTTCGCGAGCAGCCGGATGGTCGACATCTCGACCATCTCGGGGTTGTGCGGGTCGAGCGAGTCCTCGTAGTAGGTCGAGAGCGCCGACACGGCCGAGGACAGCACCGACATCGGGTGCGCGGTGTGCGGCAGCGCGGAGAAGAACCGCTTGAGGTCCTCGTGCAGCAGGGTGTGGCGGCGCACGTTCTCGGAGAACTCGGCGAGCTCGGACGGGCGTCGGCAGCTCGCCGTAGATGAGCAGCCAGGCGACCTCGAGGTAGGTCGAGTTGTTCGCGAGGTCTTCGATCGCGTAGCCGCGGTAGCGCAGGATGCCGGCGTCGCCGTCGATGTAGGTGATCGCGCTGCGTGGTCGAGGCGGTGTTGACGAAGCCCTGGTCGAGCGTCGTCAGCCCGGTCTGCTTGCGTGAACGCCGAGATGTCGACGCTGTCGCGACCGTCCGCGGCGCGCACGACCGGGAACTCGGCGGTCTGCCCCGGTAGGAGAAGGTGACCTTGTCGGCTGCTCGCGGGTCGCGGCCGTGTCGCTCACGGCTACAGCCTATTGGCTGGCCCTGACCACTGTCACAACCGCCAACAATCGCGCATCAGCGGTTGGAGACCTGCACCAAACGCCGGGCCGCTTCGGCGACATCCGCGTCGGTCGCGGTCAGCGCGACCCGCACGTGCTCGCGCGCCCGCGCGCGCCGTAGAACGAGCCGGGCGTGACCAGGATGCCGTGGCCGGCGAGCGCGTCGACCGTCGCCCAGGCGTCCTCGCCCGCGGGTCGCCCAGAGGTACAGGCCCGCGGCGCTCTCGTCGATGCGGAAGCCCGCACCCTCGAGGGCGCGGCGCATGCGTCGTCGCGGCGTGCGCGGTACCGCTCGCGCTGCACCGCGACGTGCTCGTCGTCGCCGAGGGCCGCGATCATCGCGGCCTGCACCGGGGCGGGCGGGATCAGTCCGAGGTGCTTGCGCACCGCGAGCAGCTCGCCGACGACGTCGGCTGCATCCCGCGACGAACCCCGCGCGATAGCCGGCCAGGTTCGACTGCTTGCTGAGCGACGACACCGACAGCGTCAGGCGCGCGGCTGTCGCCGATGACGCGGCGGTCCAGGATGCTGGGGGTCGGCTCAGGCTGCCGGCCCAGTTGAGCTCGGCGTAGCACTCGTCGTTCGCGATGACCGCGCCGAGCTCGCGCGCGCGGCGCGACGGCGCGGGCGCAGGAACTCGACCCCGTGCACCCGGCCGTCGGGGTTGCCCGGGCTGTTCAGCCAGACCAGCCGCGTCTCGGCCGGCCAGTCGTCCGGGTCGTCGGAGGCGAGCACGGTGGCGCCGACCACCGCGGCGCCGACCGCGTAGCTCGGGTAGGCGAGCTCCGGCACGCACGACGACGTCGCCGGGCCGCAGGCCGAGCAGCGTCGGCATCAGGGCGACGAGCTCCTTCGAGCCGATGGTCGGCAGCACGTTCGCGACCTCGAGGGCGACGCCGTGCCGCCGCGCGTACCAGTCGACGATCGCCTCGCGCAGGGCCGGCGATGCCGGCGGTCGCCGGGTACCCGTGCGCATCGTCGGCGGCGCGCAGGGCGGCGCGCACCACATCCGGGGTCTCGTCGACCGGCGACCCGACCGAGAGGTCGACGATGCCGCCGGGATGGGCGCGAGCCCGCTCGCCGTACGGGGCGAGGGCGTCCCAGGGGAAGTCGGGGAGCTCGAGGGCCACGATCGCGGCGCAGCCGCGTCAGTGCGTCTGCGGGGGGACCGCGGCGACGATCGGGTGGTCGCCGGCGACGACGCCGATCTTGGCGGCGCCGCCCGGCGAGCCGATGCCGTCTCGCTGAAGAACTCGACGTTGGCCTTGTAGTAGTCGGACCACTCCTCGGGCAGATCGTCTTCGTAGTAGATCGCCTCGACGGGGCAGACCGGCTCGCAGGCGCCGCAGTCGACGCACTCGTCGGGGTGGATGTACAGCATCCGGTCGCCCTCGTAGATGCAGTCGACGGGGCACTCGTCGATGCAGGCGCGGTCCTTGAGATCCACGCAGGGAAGGGCGATGACGTAGGTCACGGATCCATTCTAGGTCGGCTTGCCGAGCCCTTCCGACCCGCCGCCGGGTTCGGCCAGGCGAGCGCGATGACGGCGAGCAGCGCGGGTCCGATGGCCCAGGCGTAGCCGATCGGATCGCTCAGGACGAAGACGGTTCCGCCTGCCCCGGGCAGCGTGAGCAGCGGCGGTCGCGCCGATGCACGCCGGCGGCCGCGGCCGCGCCGATGATGCGGCTCGCGAAGACCAGGCGGAAGCCCAGGACCGCGGCGGCGATGATGACGAGGCCGGCGATCAGCCCCCAGGGCGGGATGCCGCGATGCGTGAACGTCGTGATGAACCCGACGGCCACGCCGATCACGAAGGCGAACAGCGAGGCCAGCACGATCGACATGATCGCGGCCCTGTCGGCTGCCCGGGTTCACGCTCAGCCGCGCTTGACGACGGTGTACGACACCGCCTGGCCGTAGCCGGGGTAGTCGGTGTTCGCCGAGATCTGCACCGTGTAGAGGTCGTTCGTGTAGTTGCCGAAGCCCTGGGTCTCGTCGGTCGTGCGCTCGGCCTCCTCGAATCCGGCCGCGCGAGGGCGTCGGCACCGGAGTCGAACGAGGCGATCGCGTCGTCGACGCCGAACAGCACGACCCATCCGGTGCCGAGATCGGCCGACTCGAGGACGTCCCCGTCGATGAGCGGGATGTCGGCCGGGAACGTCGCCGGGACCTGCGCGTTCGGGTCTCCGCCGCCGTCGCCGGCGCGTCGTCGGGCGCGGGGCCCGACACCGCCGGGTCGTCGGTGCAGCATCGCCGCCGCCACCGGAACCGGGCAGCGAGCAGCCCGCGAGCACGACCGGGCACCAGCACGAGCGCCGCGAGGGCGGCCGCCAGGCGTCGGGCGATCACTGGCTGGTCTCGGCGTTGGTGACCGTGTAGTTCGCGGTCCACTGCGAGCCGTCGCCGGCCGCGACCACGACGAGCACGCTGCAGGGGGTCCTTGGTGAACGCGCCGGTCGATCCCGACTCGCCCGTCCGACAGCTCCTGGTACTCGAACCCGGCGTCGGTGAGCTGGGTCTTGATCGTCTCGAACGCTCGCGCCCCGGACACGTTGATCGTGACGTTCCAGGCCTTCTCGCCGTTGTCGCCGGGCAGCGACAGCCCGAAGACCACGTCGCCGTCGATCAGCGGCACCTCGCTCGGGAAGTCCGCCGGGACCGACTGCCCGGTGCCGAGGCCCTCGGGGACGTTGCCCCCGGTGGCGCTGTTCACGACGTTGTTGATCAGGCTGCAGCCCGTCATCAGCGGCGGCGCCGACCAGCAGGACGCCCGCGATGGCCAGGGTGACGGGGATGCGCGATCGCGTGCGCAGCATCGTTCATGGGCACAGCGTAGCCCTGAACCGGCCTACGCGTCCTGCTTCTTCATGCCGCGAGAGCGGTGCGGGCGCGCTCGGTCTGGTCGAGGATCGACCTTGCGGATGCGCACCACCTCGGGCGTCACCTCGACGCACTCGTCCTCGCGGGCGAACTCGAGGCACTCCTCGAGGGTGAGCTTGCGCGACGGGGTCATCCGCTCGAACGCGTCGGAGGTCGACTGACGCATGTTGGTCAGCTGCTTCTCCTTGGTGATGTTCACGTCCATGTCGTCGGCGCGCGAGTTCTCGCCGACGACCATGCCCTCGTAGACCTCCTGCGTCGGCTCGACGAAGAACGACATGCGCTCCTGCAGCGCGATCATCGCGAACGGGGTGACGACGCCGGCGCGGTCGGCGACGATCGAGCCGTTGACGCGGGTGACGATCGCGCCCGCCCACGGCTCGTAGCCGTGCGAGATCGCGTTGGCGATGCCGGTGCCGCGGGTGATCGTGAGGAACTCGGTGCGGAAGCCGATGAGGCCGCGCGACGGCACGATGAACTCCATGCGCACCCAGCCGGTGCCGTGGTTGGTCATGGTCTCCATGCGGCCCTTGCGGGCGGCGAGCAGCTGGGTGATCGCGCCGAGGTACTCCTCGGGCGCGTCGATCGTGAGGTGCTCGAACGGCTCGTGCAGCTTGCCGTCGACCTTGCTGGGTGACGACCTGCGGCTTGCCGACCGTGAGCTCGAAGCCCTCGCGGCGCATGTTCTCGACGAGGATGGCGAGGGCCAGCTCGCCGCGGCCCTGCACCTCCCATGCGTCCGGGCGCCCGATGTCGACGACCTTGAGCGAGACGTTGCCGACCAGCTCGCGGTCGAGGCGGTCCTTGACCATGCGGGCGGTGAGCTTGTGGCCCTTGACCTTGCCGACGATCGGGCGTGGTGTTGGTGCCGATCGTCATCGAGATCGCGGGATCGTCGACCGTGATCGCGGGCAGCGGGCGGATGTCGTCGGGGTCGGCGATCGTCTCGCCGATCGTGATGTCCTCGATGCCGGCGATGGCGACGATGTCGCCGGCGCTGGCGCTCTCGGCCGGGTAGCGGTCGAGCGCGCGGGTCTTCAGCAGCTCGGTGATGCGCACGTTCGTGTGCGAGCCGTCGTGGCGCACCCAGGCGACGGTCTGGCCCTTCTTGATGCGTGCCGGAGAACACGCGCAGCAGCGCGATGCGGCCGAGGAACGGCGACGCGTCGAGGTTCGTGACCCAGGCCTGCAGCGGCGCCTCGTCGTCGTACTCGGGCGCCGGCACGTGCTTGAGGATCGCGTCGAACAGCGGCTCGAGGTCGTCGTTGTCGGGGAGCGTGCCGTTCTCGGGCTTGTTCCAGCTCGCGGCGCCGTTGCGGCCCGAGGCGTAGACGACCGGCACGTCGAGGAGCGCGTCGACGTCGAGGTCGGGCACGTCGTCGTGCAGGTCGCTGGCGAGGCCGAGCAGCAGGTCGTGGCTCTCCTCGACGACCTCGTCGATGCGGGCGTCGGGGCGGTCGGTCTTGTTGACCAGCAGGATGACGGGGAGCTTCGACTCGAGCGCCTTGCGCAGCACGAACCGGGTCTGCGGCAGCGGGCCCTCGCTCGCGTCGACGAGCAGCACCACGCCATCCACCATCGACAGGCCGCGCTCGACCTCGCCGCCGAAGTCGGCGTGGCCGGGGGTGTCGATGACGTTGATCGTCACCGGGCCGTCGGTCGCGTGCACGCCCTCGTAGCTGATCGCGGTGTTCTTCGCGAGGATCGTGATGCCCTTCTCGCGCTCGAGGTCGTTCGAGTCCATGGCCCGCTCCTCCATGTGCTCGT
Source organism: uncultured Acidimicrobiia bacterium (assembly GCA_963801205.1). Lineage (GTDB taxonomy): Bacteria > Actinomycetota > Acidimicrobiia > Acidimicrobiales > AC-14 > JAXDMK01. The sequence goes on along the minus strand of CAWDDV010000006.1, from coordinate 80,057 downwards.
GCGAGCCGAAGGAGTTGGTCTGGCGCAGCATGGCGTCGACGAGCGTCGTCTTGCCGTGGTCGACGTGGGCGACGATCGCGACGTTGCGCAGGTCGGAGCGGCGGGCGGATGCCATGGATGTACCTCGGAGAAGGAAGGAAGTGTGGGATGGTGCCCGAGCGAGCGGGCGAGACGACTGCCCAGTCTAGCCGTTCGGCGCCGGATCGTCCGTGGCGACGGTCGGCGCCCAGTCCCAGGCGTTCCAGAACACGCCGCGCGCGAGCGGCGAGCGGGTCACGCCGGTGACGTCGGCCGACACGGCCGTGACCGTCGGATAGGCGAACAGCGGCACGCCGTAGGCGTCGGCCCAGACCTCGGCGTCGATCTCGGTCAGCAGGCGGGTGACCTCGGCCGGGTCGTCGGACGCGTCCACCTCGCCGATCAGCCGGTCGACCTCGGGATTGCTGTACCGGTTGAAGTTCGCGAGCTTCGAGTCGCTCGCGAAGACGGCGCTCGCGGCCGCCGGGCCGAGGCGCGTGGTGTCCCAGGCGAACAGGGCGGCGTCGTAGGCGCCGCGCGACCCCGAGCAGGCCCTCCCAGTCGGGGTTCGAGCAGTCGGTGACCACGAAGCCGGCGCGCGCCGCGCTCTCGCGGATCAGCGTGAACTCCGCGACCCGCCGCGGGTTCGACGGGTCGTACAGGATGCAGACCCGCGGCTTCACGACGCCGGCCTCCGCGAGCAGGTCGGTCGGCCGCCTTCACGTCGGTCGCGGCGTAGTCGCGGGAGCCGTTGCTCGGCGATCGCGTCGGCGTAGCCCTCCGCGCCGGGACGCAGGACGAACGAGTCGAGCAGCCCGGCATCCTGCTGCACGGGGACGACCAGGTCGTCGAGGATCTGCTGCCGCGGGACGACGAGCAGGAACGCCTGCCGCACCCGGATGTCGTCGAAGACGCCCGACGCGCGAGTCGGCGAACTGCAGGTCGAGGTGCTCGAAGGTGCCCTCGGAGCCGGCCGTCACGGTGACGTCGTCGACGCCGACGAGGGCCGAGACGACGTCCTCGGTCGGCTGCGGCGTCGCGATGTCGACCTGGTGCCGTCTCGAGCAGGTCGACGGTCTCGAGCGGGTCGGGCGAGACGCGCAGCACGATGGTCTCGTAGCTCGGCTCGCGGTCGCCGAGTACTCGGGGTTCGCGCGTGAGGGTCACCGACTCGTTGTCGACGATCTCGGTCACCGTGTACGGGCCCGACGAGAGCGAGCAGCGCGGGGTCGTCGGGCGTCTCGGTGAGGTTGTAGGCGGTGTTCCAGAACCGCGAGAGCTCGGCGAGCTGCGTCGGTGTCGCCGCCGACGACCGCGGCGACCAGCGCCGCCTTCGCGGCCATCGCGGCATCCAGGCGCTCGGCGTCGGTCGTCGGTCGCGCATCGCGCCGCGCGCCGTCGTCGAGGTCGAGGGCCCGCTCGGCGACCACGTGCGCGGCGACGCCGGGCGCGAGCGCGAGCCGCCAGCCCGGGAAGTACGTCGTCGTAGACGACCTCGAGCGACCGGTCCTCGACGATGCGCGGGGTCGCCGTCGCCAGCTCGAGGCCGCTGCCGATCGTGCCGTCGAAGAACACGACGTCGTCGGGGAAGTCGTCGGTGTACTGCCCGGTCGCCGCATCGACGAAGTCGGCGTCGTCGAAGTCGGGGGTGTTGAGCGATCCCGAGTTGCCCGCCCAGGCCAGCAGCAGGTCGGCCGCGTCGACCGGGATGCCGTCCGACCAGCGCGCGGCGTCGGCGACGCGTGTAGCGCACCGTGAAGGGCGACTCGTCGACGATCTCGGCGGTGCCGAACGACGGGTCCTCGACCAGCGCGTAGCGGTCGTCGTAGTACCCGAAGCCCGTGCTCGTCAGGTAGGCGACGTCGGCGTTGGTCGGCGACGACCGGCCGAACGACGTGCTCGCGTTGGCCGACGTGTACGGCGTCGAGACCGCGACCGTCACCTCGCTGCCCTCGACCACGGTCGTGGTCGGCGTGCACGCCGAGAGGACCGCCGCCGCGACGACGAACGCCAGTCGCGGCGCCTAGAACTCGTGTACTCACCGGGGCAAGCCTACCGAGCGCTCTGACTCTGCGCGAGCTGGATCTTCGCTCCCGGGGATCGCGTCGAGCAGCTCGCGCGTGTACGTCCTCGCGCGGGTTCTCGAACACCTCGTCGACCGTCGACTGCTCGACGATCTTGCCCTTCTCCATGACGCAGACGTGGTCGGCGATGACGCGGACCACCGCGAGGTCGTGGGTGATGAACAGGTAGGTGAGCCCGAGCTCGGACTGCAGCTCGGCGAGCAGGTTGAGCACCTGCGCCTGCACCAGCACGTCGAGCGCCGAGACCGCCTCGTCGAGGACGACGATGTCGGGCTTGAGCGCGAGCGCGCGGGCGATGGCGACGCGCTGCCGCTGACCGCCCGAGAGCTCGTTCGGGTACCGGGTCGCGAGCTCCGTGGGGAGCGCGACCTGCTCGAGCACCTCGAGCACGCGCGCCTTGCGCGACGCGACGTCGCCGACCTTGTGGATGCGGAGGGGCTCGGAGATCGTGTTGCCGATGTTGTGCAGCGGGTCGAGCGAGCCGTACGGGTCCTGGAACACCGGCTGCATCTGCCGGCGGAGCGCGAGGAACTCGCTTGCGGTTCAGCTTGCTGACGTCGGCGCCGTTGACGAAGATCGAGCCCGACGTCAGCCGCTCGAGCCCGAGCAGCAGCTTCGCCGCCGTCGACTTGCCGGAGCCCGACTCGCCGACGAGCGCCATCGTCGAGCCCTTCGGCACGCGAGAACGAGATCTTGTCGACCGCCGTGAAGTCGGTCGAGCGTGAAGCTGCCGGTGCGGATCTTGAAGACCTTCGTCGCGTCGCGGAACTCGATGACCGGCACGGCCTTCGTCGTCGATGTCGCGCCGACTTCTCGGCGGCGACGGCCGAGGTCGAACTCCGCCGCGGCGCCGCCGACGTGCTCGACGCCCGAATGCGACGTGACCGCCGACTGGATGCGGCGTGGACGCGAGGCTCGGCGCCGCGGCGACCAGGCGCTGCGTGTACGGGTGCTTCGGATCCTGCAGGATCTCCAGCGCCGGGCCGGACTCGACGATCTTGCCGCGGTGCATCACGACGATGTTCTCGGCGCGCTCGGCGGCGAGGCCGAGGTCGTGCGTGATGAAGATCACCGCGGTGTTGCGTCTGGTCGGTGAGCGACTCGAGGTGGTCGAGGATGCGGCGCTGCACGGTCACGTCGAGCGCCGAGGTCGGCTCGTCGGCGATGAGCAGCTTCGGGTCGGCCGAGAGGCCGATGCCGATCAGCACGCGCTGGCGCATGCCGCCCGAGAACTGGTGCGGGAACTGCCGGAGGCGCTTGTCGGCATCCTGCAGGCCCGCCTCCTGGAGCACCTGGATCGCGCGCTTGCGCACCTCGCGCTTGTTCGGTGGCGATGCCGTTCGCGCGGATCGCCTCCTCGACCTGGAAGCCGATGTTCCAGACCGGGTTGAGGCTCTGCATCGGGTCCTGCGGCACGAGGCCGATCAGGCGGCCGCGCACCGACTCGATCTCGGCGGTCTTCAGCTTGGTGAGGTCGCGGCCCTCGAACATGACCGAGCCGCCGGTGATGCGCCCGCTGCCGGGCAGCAGGTTGATGATCGCGTGCGCGGTCGTCGACTTGCCGGAGCCGGACTCGCCGACGATCGCGAGCGTCTCGCCCGGGTAGATCTCGAGGTCGATGCCGCGGACGGCCGGGATGAGGCCGTCGGTGGTCTGGAATCCGACCTCGAGGTTCTTGATCTCGAGCAGGGGCGTTCCGGGGATGGGGTCGCTCATCGCTGAGCCCTCGCCTTCGGGTCGAGCGCGTCGCGCAGGGTCTCGCCGAGCATGATGAAGCTCAGCACGGTGAGCGACAGGGCGATCGACGGGTAGAGCAGGGCGTTCGGGTGCGGTGCGCAGAGTCGACCTGCGCCTGACTGATGTCGTTGCCCCACGACATGACGCGTCGGGCAGGCCGACGCCGAGGAACGACAGCGTCGCCTCGGCCGTGATCGCGGCGGCGAGCGAGATCGTCGTGACGACGATGACCGGCGCGATCGAGTTCGGCAGCACGTGCGTCGAGCAGGGTGCGGAAGCGCGAGACGCCGAGCGCCGTCGACGCCATCACGAAGTCGGACTGCTTGATGCGCAGCACCTCGGATCTCAGGATGCGCGCGGTCGACGGCCACGCGAAGGCGCCGATGGCGAGCGAGATCACCCAGACGTTGCGGTTCGCCGAGAAGACGCTCATGACGACGACGGCGGCGAGGATGTAGGGGATCGCGAAGAAGATGTCGCCGACGCGCATGAGCACCGAGTCGATCCAGCCGCCGAAGAAGCCGGCGAGGCCGCCCATCACGACGCCCATCGACGAAGACCATGACGGTGACGATGAGGCCGACGGAGAGCGAGGTCGAGGCGCCGTAGACGATGCGCGAGAACACGTCGCAGCCCTGCCGGGTGAAGCCGAGCGGGTGCCCGTCGCGGCCGGTGCCGGCGTTGCTGGTCGACGAGCGTGGCAGATAGTACGGATCGGCTCGGCCGTGAAGAGGACCGGGAACAGCGCGACGAACGACGATGAACACGATCATGACCAGGCTCGCCCAGAACATCGGCCGGCCGCGGAGGTCGCGCCAGGCGTCCAGCCAGAGGTTGCTCTTCTTCTCGCCGACGCGGACCGCGTCGACGACGCCGAGCGCGGCGTCGTCGACGGGCGCCACGAAGTGCGGGGCGCGGCGGACGGGGTTCTTACTTGACATAGCGGATCCTCGGGTCGAGCAGCCCGTACAGCAGGTCGATGAGCAGGTTGACGATGCAGATACAGGATGACCATGACGGTCACGAACGAGACGACCGTCGCGGTCTCTCGCCAGCTTGATCGCCCGGAAGAGCGTGCCGCCGACGCCCGGGATGTTGAAGACGCCCTCGGTGACGGTCGCGCCGACGAGCAGGATGCCGAAGTTGGCGGCGAGGGCGGTGGTGACCGGGATGAGCGAGTTGCGCAGGATGTGCACGGGGATGACGCGCCGGGTCGGGAGGCCCTTGCCGTAGGCCATCCGCACGAAGTCCTGGTTCTGCGGTGTCGATGACCGAGGACCGCGTGAGGCGGAGCGTGACGGCGAAGTTGATGCTCGCCAGCACGATCGCCGGGAGCACCAGGTCTTGCAGTGGAGCCCCTTGGCCCACCGTGGTTCGGAACCAGCCGAGCTGGATGGCCAGGACGAACTGCGCCGTGAAGCGCGATCACGAAGATCGGCAGGGAGATCAGGATGAGCGCGACGACGAGCGTCGTCGCGTCGAAGATGCCGCCCTTGCGTAGGCCGGCGATCAGGCCGAGCGTGATGCCGATGATCATCTCGAACAGGGTCGCGAGGATCGCGAGCCGGAGCGTGATCGGGAAGGCCCGGACGAGCTGCTCGGAGACCGGCTGGCCGTTGAACGAGGTGCCGAAGTCGCCCTGGAAGATGCCGGTCATGTAGTAGAAGTACTGCACGAAGAACGGCTGGTCGAGGTGGTACTGCTCGCGCAGCCGCTCGAGGACCGCGGGGTTCGGCTGTCTTGTCGCCGAACAGGGCCACGATCGGGTCGCCCGGCAGGGCGAAGACCAGGAAGTAGATGAGGAGGGTCGTCCCGAGGAAGACCGGGATGATCTGCAGGAGGCGGCGGAGGACGTATCCGGCCATCAGCGGTCCTGCGATCCGCGTATCTGAAGCATGGGTGTGTGCCTTTTTCTGGTGTCCCTGTACGGACGCGGTAACCGAATGCTACGCGCCTGGACAGAACCGTGGGGCGGCGGTTATGCCGCCGCCCCACGGACTACTGATCAGACGATGAGTGGGCTGTCTAACGCCTTACTCACCGGCCTTGGTGATCTGGTAGTACAGCGGCACCGAGTGCCAGTCGATCTCGACGTTGTCGACCAGCTCGCTGTAGCCGCCCTGAACGGACGAGTACCACAGCGGGATGGCCGGGAGGTCCTTGAACAGGATCTCCTGCGCCTGCTGGAACTTCTCGTTCGCCTCCTCGGTGGCTAGCCGCGGACGAGCCCTCCTTCAGCAGTGCGTCGAACTCGGCGTTCGAGTAGTCGCCGTCGTTGGAACCGGCGTTGGTGCCGTAGATCGGACCCAGGAAGTTGAACAGACCCGGGTAGTCAGCCTGCCATCCGGTGCGGAAGGCGGTCTGGATCGTGCGGTCGGTGATCGCGGTGCGAACCTCGGCGAACGTCGGGTACGGGGCGCCGGCGGCGTCGATACCCAGAACGTTCTTGATGCTGTTCGTCACTGCGTCGACCCACGCCTGGTGGCCGCCGTCGGCGTTGTAGGCGATCTCGAAGGTGCCTTCCCACGGCGAGATGGCGTCGGCCTCGGCCCACTTGGCCTTGGCCTCGTCCTCGTTGTAGTTGAGCACCTCGGATCCGGGCACGTCCTCCGAGTAGCCATCGATGACCGGCGACGTGAAGTCGTGCGCCGGGATACGAGTGCCGTTGAAGATCACGTCGGTGATCTCCTCGCGGTTGATCGCCATCGAGATGGCGGCGCGACGCAGCTCGCCCTCCTCGCCGCTGAAGTGCGGCAGGCGAGCCGGGATCGTGAACGACTGGAAGATCGCTGCGGCCTGGTCGATCGAGCGGTCGCCCAGCTCGTCCTTGAAGGTCGCGAGCGCGCTGTCCGGGATCTCGTCCAGCACGTCGAGGTTGCCACCGAGCAGGTCGGCGTAGGAGGCGTCCGGCGTCTCGTAGAAGACGAACGACACGCCACCGTTGGCAGCCTTGCGGGGGCCGTCGTAGTCAGGGTTGACCACGAGGTCGATCCGCTCGTTGTGCTGCCAGGCGTCCTCACCCGCGAACATGTACGGGCCGTTGCCGATCGGGTTCTCGCCGAACGCCGCCGGGTCGTCGAAGAACGACGACGGGAGCGGGTAGTACGCCGAGTAGCCGAGGCGCAGCGGGTAGTCCGCGAGCGACGACTTCAGGTGGATCTCGAAGGTGGAGTCGTCGACGACCACGAGGCCGCCGGCTTCCTTGAGCGAGACGTCCTCGTCGTAGCTGAAGCCCTCGATGTCCTCGAAGAAGTAGCTGCTCAGGGCCGCGTTGCTCGCGAGAGCTCCCCAGTCCCAGGCGTCGACGAACGAGCTGGCCGTGACCTCTTCACCGTTGGTGAAGGTCGTGCCCGTCCTTGATCTTGACGGTGAAGACGGTGTTGTCGTCGTTGCGCCTCGATGGACTCGGCGACATCGTTCTCCGGCGTGCCGTCACCCGTGTAGTAGACGAGGCCAGCGAAGATGCTGTCGATGATCTTGCCGCCGCCGGTCTCGTTGGTGTTCGCCGGGATCAACGGGTTCTGCGGCTCAGAGCCGTTCGCCGTGATGATCGCGGTGGAGTCGCCCGAGGGCGTGTCCCCACCTTCCGCCGAGCACCCGCTGAGCACGAGAGCGCTGGCGATGGCCAGGCCCCCTGCGGCTGCTGCGATTCGCGTGATTCGCAATGTTCCTCCTGTGCAGAATGTGGCGGTGCACACGGAGTCATCGCGGCACCGCACTGATACCTGAGACCCTAAGACGGGGGTCAACGCCTGGCAAATCCCCGAGGGCCAATCGTTACAGGCTGGAAACGAATCGTCACGATCCTTGCGCCTGACGCAAGAATCGAGCGCGGAATCAGTCGTTCTGACGATTTCCCCCATGGCCGGGGTGGAACGCTCCGGACGGCGACGGGGTACACCGGGCGTAGCATCGAAAGGTGGCCGCGCCCGCTCTCCCGACCCCCGACCTGCCGGTCCTGGTCTTCGACGGCGACTGCGCGTTCTGCACCACCTGGGTGAACCGCCTGCGGGACTGGCTGCCCCGGCCTCCCGAGGCCGTTCCCTGGCAGTGGATCGACCTGGATGCCGTGGGCCTGACCCAGCAGGACGTCGCCGACTTCGCGTGGTTCCTGACCCGCCGGCACTCCTACGCGGGCGCCCTCGCCTTCGCGGCGATCCTGCGCGGCCAGCCGCGGATCGGCCTGCGGTTCGCCGGCCGCCTGCTCGCCACGCCGCCGTTCTCGATCGTCGCGGCGCTCGGCTACAACGTCGATCGCGAGGTACCGCCACATCCTGCCCGGCGGCACCCCGGCGTGCGCGCTCCCCCGCCCGGGTCGCCGGTTGAGTAGCCCGCCGCGGCGAGCGTATCGAACCCCTCGCGCCCGAGCCGCCTCTGGTGGGAGATCGCCATCGTGCTCTCCCTCGGCCTCGGCCAGAGCGCCGTCTACGCGATCGTCGCGATCGTCAACCGCGCTGACCCGCGAGGAGTCGCTCGGCGACGCAGACCGCGACCCTCAACCCGTCGCTCAGCGACCGCGAGATCTTCGACCTCATCTACCAGCTGCTCGACATCGCGTTCTCGCTCGCGCCCGTGCTGCTCGTCTGCTTCCTGCTCTGGATGCCGCCGCGGCCCCATCTGTCGCGGCTGGGTCTCGACGGGTGTCCGGCCGGCGTCGGACGGCATCCGGGGCCTCTCGCTGGCGCTCGTCATCGGGCTCGGCGGGCTCGGCGTGTACCTCGGCGCGCGCGCGCTCGACCTCGGCGTCGCCGTGAACCCGGCCGGGCTCGACGCGCACTGGTGGACGGTCCCGGTGCTGCTGCTGTCGGCTCTGCGCGCCGGGCTGCAGGAGGAGATCGTCGTGCTCGGCTACCTGTTCGCGCGGCTGCGCGACGTCGGCTGGGGCACCTGGCAGATCATCGTCGGCGCGGCCCTGCTGCGCGGCAGCTACCACCTCTACCAGGGCTTCGGCGGCTTCGTCGGCAACGTCATCATGGGCGCTGATCTTCGGGTGGCTGTACACGCGCTGGGGCCGGGTGCTGCCGTTCGTGATCGCGCATGTCGTGATCGACGCGGCGATCTTCGTCGGCTATCCGTGGGCGGCCGCGACGTTCCCGGCGCTGTTCGGCCTGCCCGCGTAGATCACCCGGACTGCCCGCGTAGGGGGTCGTGCCCTGCGGCGACCGCGGCGGCTAGGCTGGCCGGCATGGGGGCAACGACGATCTGGCGGCGTCGCGCCCGATTTCACTCTCCGGGGCACGCGTATCTCGGGCGGCCAGGCCGAGCGCCTGGAGTTCACGCCTCGCCGAGCACCGCGGCTCGCCGGTCGTGCTGGCGTTCTCCGATGCCGACCTCGCGTCGTACGCGGGCTGGGACGGACTCGCCGCCGACGTCTGGGCGTTCACGGCCCAGGACGCGCACCTGTCGGGCTACGACGTCGGCGTCTACATCCTCGACCCCGCGGGACTGGTGCGCTGGGCGCACGCCGGCGGCGACCTGCCGAGCGCTGCCGACATCCGCGGTCAGCTGCTGCTGCTGCTCCCGGGACCGATGGGCGGCACGTTCCAGCTGCCGCCGCCAGCTGCCGCGCGTACGGCGAACGCGCTCTGCTTCTGCGGCGTTCGCTAGGCGAACGCCTCCACCGGCGGGCACGCGCACACCAGGTTGCGGTCGCCGTAGGCCTGGTCGATGCGGCGCACCGGCGGCCAGTACTTGCGGTGCAGGATGCCGCGCACCGGGTAGACGGCCTGCTCGCGCGTGTACGGCGTGCGTCCACTCGCCCGACGATGACCGACTCGGCCGTGTGCGGGGCGTGGACGAGCGGGTTGTCGTCCGCCGGCCACTCGCCCGGCCGCCACGGCATCCGCCTCGGCCTTGATCGCGATCATCGCGTCGATGAAGCGGTCGATCTCGGCGAGGTCCTCGCTCTCGGTCGGCTCGACCATGAGCGTGCCCGCGACCGGGAACGACATCGTCGGCGCGTGGAACCCGTAGTCGATGAGGCGCTTCGCGACGTCGTCGACGGTCACCCCGGTCGCCTCGCGCAGCGGACGCAGGTCGAGGATGCACTCGTGCGCGACCAGGCCGTTCTCGCCCGCGTAGAGCACCGGGTAGTGCTCGCGCAGCCGGGCGGCGACGTAGTTCGCGGCGAGCACCGCCGCGCCGGTCGCCTGCCGCAGGCCGTCCGATCCCATCATCCGCACGTACGACCAGGAGATCGGCAGGATGCTGGGGCTGCCGTACGGCGCCGCGCTCACGATGTTGCCGGTGCGGCCGCGCTGCGCGAGCGGATGCCCGGGCAGGAACGGCGCGAGGTGCGCCTTCGCCGCGACCGGGCCCGACGCCGGGCCCGCCGCCGCCGTGCGGGATGCAGAACGTCTTGTGCAGGTTGAGGTGCGAGACGTCGCCGCCGAAGTCGCCGAAGCGCGCGTAGCCGAGCAGCGCGTTGAGGTTCGCGCCGTCGACGTAGACCTGCCCGCCGGCCTCGTGCACGGCATCCGTGATCGCGCGGATCTCGTGCTCGTACACGCCGTGCGTCGACGGGTAGGTGACCATGAGCGCGGCGAGGTCGGCGGCGTGCTCGGCGACCTTGGCGCGCAGGTCGTCGAGGTCGACGTTGCCGAGCTCGTCGCACGCGACGACGACGACCTTCATGCCGGCCAGCACGGCGCTCGCGGCGTTCGTGCCGTGGGCGCTCGACGGGATGAGGCACACGACGCGGCCGGTGTCGCCGTTCGCGCGGTGGTAGCCGCGGATCGCGAGCAGCCCGGCGAGCTCGCCCTGCGATCCGGCGTTCGGCTGCAGCGACACCTCGTCGTAGCCGGTGACCTCGGCGAGCCAGCCCTCGAGCTGCTCGATCAGCGTCGAGGTAGCCCTCGACGTCGGCCTCGGGCGCGAACGGGTGGATGGCCGGCGAACTCCGGCCAGGTGACCGCCGCCATCTCGGTGGCGGCGTTGAGCTTCATCGTGCACGAGCCGAGCGGGATCATGCCGCGGTCGAGCGCGTAGTCCTTGTCGGCGAGGTACTTGAGGTAGCGCATCATCGCCGTCTCGGAGCGGTGCGTGTTGAACACGTCGTGCTCGAGGTAGCCGGCTGGTGCGCGCCGAGGTCCTTGCCGATGCCCTGCGCCGTCGGCTTCGGCGCCGAGCGCCGACGGCGCGCTCGTCGCCGAGGATGGCGCGCGAGCAGCGCGAGCGCGTCGTCCGGCCGTCGTCGTCTCGTCGACCGAGAACTGGATCGCGGAGTCGGAGGCCCGCCACACGTTGATGCCGGCGTCCGCGGCGGCGGCGACCACGGCATCCGGGTCGTCGACCGTCACGGTGAGCGTGTCGAAGAAGCGTGTCGTGCACGACCCGGTCGCCGAGCGCGTCGGCGATCAGCGCCGGTCAGTGCGGTTGACCTGGTGGGCGATCCGCTTGAGGCCGCCGGGGCCGTGGTAGACCGCGTACATGCTCGCCATCACGGCGAGCAGCACCTGCGCGGTGCAGATGTTCGACGTCGCCTTCTCGCGGCGGATGTGCTGCTCGCGGGTCTGCAGGCTGAGCCGGTAGGCGGGGTAGCCGCTGGCATCCTGGCTCACGCCCGACGAGGCGGCCGGGCAGCTGGCGCTCGAGGCCGTCGCGCACGGCCATGTAGCCGGCGTGCGGGCCGCCGAAGCCCATCGGCACGCCGAAGCGCTGGCTGGTGCCGACGGCGATGTCGGCGCCGAACTCGCCGGGCGAGGTGACGCAGCGTCAGCGCGAGCAGGTCGGCGGCGACGACGGCGAGCGCGCCCTGCTCGTGGGCCGCGGTCGACGACGGCCGCCGGGTCCCAGAGGCGGCCGGATGCGCCGGGGTACTGGACGAAGACGCCGAAGCACGTCCGGGATGTCGCCGGCGCCGCCGGCGAGGTCGAGCTCGACGCAGCTCGATGCCGACGGCCTCGGCGCGGTGCGCGAGCAGCGCCTTGGTCTGCGGGAACGCGTCGGCGTCGACGACGAACACGTTCGACGCCGAGCCGGAGGCGCGGCGGGCGAGCAGCATGCCCTCGACGACCGCGGTCGCCTCGTCGAGCATCGACGCGTTGGCCGTGGCGAGGCCGGTGAGGTCGGTCACCATCGTCTGGAAGTTGATGAGCGCCTCGAGCCGGCCCTGCGAGATCTCCGGCTGGTACGGCGTGTACGCGGTGTACCAGCTCGGGTTCTCGAGCACGTTGCGCTGGATCACCGACGGGCGTGAGCGTGTCGTAGTAGCCGAGGCCGATCATCGAGCGGCGCACGCGGTTCTGCGCCGCGAGCGCGCGCAGCTCGGCGAGCGCCTCGCGCTCGCTCGCGGCCGCCGGGATGCGCGGTCGGCGGCTGCCGGGTCGAGCCGGATCGAATCGGGCACCGCGGCATCCATCGAGGGCGTCGACGGTGTCGTAGCCGACGGCATCCAGCATGGCCAGCTGCGCGACGGAGTCGGTGCCGATGTGGCGATCGGCGAAGGCGTCGGTCATCGAGCGGGTCACTCCCCCGTCAGGGCGGCGTACTCGTCCGCGGAGAGCAGGCCGTCGGGCAGCCCGGTGAAGCGCACCTTGATCATCCAGCCGGCGCCGTACGGGTCGCTGTTGACGAGCGTCGGGTCGGCGACGACGGCGTCGTTCGCCTCGACGACCTCGCCGTCGACGCGGCGCGAACAGCTCGCCGACCGACTTGGTCGACTCGATCTCGCCGACGACCTTGCCGCTCGCGATCGACGCGCCGGCCTTGGGCAGGTCGACGTAGACGACGTCGCCGAGCTTGTCGGCCGCGTAGGCGGTGATGCCGATCGTCGCGGTGTCGCCGTCGACGGCGATCCACTCGTGCTCGGCGGTGTACTTCAGGTCGGCGGCAGGTGATGCGCTCATGGTCAGGACTCCTTCTTGTAGAACGGAAGCGGGGTGACGGATGCGGCGACGCGCGAGCCGCGCACGTCGAGTTCGAGGGCTGGTGCCGTCGGCCGCGTCGGGGTCGACGTACGCCATGGCGATCGGGATAGCCGAGCGTCGGCGAGAGCGCGCCGGAGGTGACCTCGCCGACGACGCCGGTCGCCGCTGCATGACCGGGTAGCCGGCGCGCCCGGCGCGCTTGCCGTCGGATCGCAGCCCGACCAGCATCCGGGCGTCGGCGGCGGGCCCGGCCTCGACGGCCGCGCGGCCGACGAAGTCGCCCTCCTTGGTCTTCAGCGCGACGACGCGGCCGAGCCCGGCCTGCACCGGGAAGGTCTCGGTGCTGAGCTCGTGCCCGTAGAGCGGCATGCCCGCCTCGAGGCGCAGGGTGTCGCGGGCGGCGAGGCCGGCGGGAACGAGGCCCGACCCCGCACCCGTCTCGGCGATCGCCTCCCAGAGCGCGGGAGCGGCATCCGGGGCGATGTAGAACTCGAAACCGTCCTCGCCGGTGTACCCGGTGCGAGCGACCAGCACGTTGTGCGCCCGCGGAAGTCGCACGGGATGGCGCGGTAGTACTTGAGGTCGTCGAGGCCGCCCGTCTGCGCCGGCACGCGTGGTCGAAGCCCTCGACGTTGCGCAGGATCTCCTCGGCCTTCGGGCCCTGGAGCGCGATCAGCGCGATGTCGTCGCTCTCGTCCTCGACCAGGCAGTCGAACGCGGAGGCGCGCTCGCGCAGCTCGCGGGCCGCGACCTCGCGGTTGGACGCGTTGGCGACGACCAGGAAGCGGTCGGCGCCGGTGCGGTAGACGACGAGGTCGTCGAGGATGCCGCCCTCGGCGCTCGAGCAGCAGCGAGTACTTCGCCTGCCCCTCCTCGATCGCGGAGAGCTTGCCGGCGAGCGCGTAGTCGAGGGCCTCGGCCGCCTGCGGCCCGACGACGAGGATCTCGCCCATGTGGCTCAGGTCGAACAGGCCGGCGGCGCTGCGCACGGCGGCGTGCTCGGCGAGGTCGGAGCTGTAGCGCACCGGCATCTGCCAGCCCGCGAAGTCGGTGAACGCAGCGCCGGCCGCGACGTGGATGTCGTGGAGCGGGCTGAGTCGTTCGGTCGGGTCGGTCATGGGTGAGTTCTCTCTGCGCGCGCGCGTGCCAAGTGGAACTCCCCCTCTGTCATCGGTACCTGAGAGCTTCACGCCGGGCGTTCGGTCGGCGCTTTCACCTTCGGCGGGACTCCATCGCTGGAACCACTTTTCAGAGTGGCCTGTGCGATGCGGTACACGTACCTGAGAGATTGGCGGGGAGGCTTGCTCCTTCGGTGCCGGCTGCGAGTGGATCGCACGTCCGGCTCTCCCGCATCGCGTGCGGCCCGATGTTCGATTGTGCGGACAGCCTAGCGCGCGGATGTCTCGGAGCGTGCGCATCCCCAGGACGGTCGGTGTACCCCGCGATGTCCCCAGATTGTCCTCTGTCTAACCGAGCGATCGTCACGGTAGGGTGTCCCATCCTCCGCTCCCCCGACCGCAGGAGTTCCGACATGAACATCTGGACGACACGGCTCCTCATCGCCTCCGTCGGATTGCTCATCGCATTGAGCGAGCTCGATCGGCTGAGCGAGGAGTTCCTCACCCGAGGCGGACAGAGCTTCTCCATCCAGGGGACGATCGGACCTCTTGCACTCGGGGCGGAGGGAGTCTGGACCGGCTGGGCGGACGCCGACCCGTCACCACGATGGATGATCGTCACGCACACCGCCGTGGACCTGCTGTTCATCCTCTGCTACTACTTCCTGATTCGCCGCGTCCTCTCCAACGCCGTGCCGGCCTGGATCGTCTCCACCTACACGCCCGGTCAGCTCCAGGCCTCTGTCACGACGGCGAAAGCCGCGCTGGTCGCACTCGTCTCCGTCGACGTGCTCGAAGACGTCCTCCTTTTCGTAGGAGCCGGGATGCTCAATCCGGGCGCCGACCTCGAGGGTTTCGGCAAGGGGGTGGCGCTCGTGTCGACCCTCAAGTTCCTGGCGTTGCTCGCGCTCGTGGTAGCCGCGGCCCGATCCCAGCTGGTCCGCGAGCGCTTCCGCGCACTCCGCCCGCTCGTCGAGGCGGTCGTCGTACATCGATTCGCCGCACTGGCGGTGCTGGTGCTCGGTGTCCTCTCGATGATCCCCCGAGCCGGCGTGCTCGAGCAGCTGCCCGATGTGCAGCGTTCCTGGATCGAGAAGTCCGGCCCCGAATGGGGCGATGTCGTGCCGCGCTTCGATCTGTTCGGCGCGGCGTTCGCGGCGACGTTCATCTTCTTCGCGGTGATGCTGCTCATCAATCGATACCGTTCGGGTTGGTACGCCGGAATGCCTGCCATGCAGAAGGGCGCCTGGCCCACGCCGCCGCCTCCTCCGCCTCCCGTCGGCTCGCAACGGCCGTCGCCGGGCCTCTTCAGCTACGGAGTCTGGTTCGCCATCCCGCTGGGCATCCTGATCGTCGCCCTGGTGCTCCTGGTGACCGGCCACCGCGACGACATCCTCTTGCCGCAGTTCCCGATCGCCGTCCTCGCTTCGTCGGCGATCCCCGCCGTATCCCTGCTCCTCCGCAAGTTCCGCGGCGAGCACCGCGACCGCTGGATCCGGCGGAAGTCGTACCCGCTCTCCGACCCGACAGTGCTGGGGATCGGAGACGGTGTCGCTGCGGCCGCGTGGGCCGTCGCCGGGCTGGGAATCGTGCGATCCTTCACGGCGCCGGCCGCGCTCGGCTTCCCGATCGTCGAACAGCACCCGAGCGACGCGGTGTTCGCGATCGGCTTGATCTCGCTGGGTGCGACCATCGCCGGCCTCGCATTCGCGGTATTCGGGGCGCCGGTGGTCGCGGCGCTCGCGGCGTGGGCCTCTCCGGGCTGGACGCCACCACGATGGGTGGGCTGGATCGGCTTCGGAATCGCCGGCCTGCTCCTTCTCGGCCTCGCTCTCTTCCCGTCACAGCTGACGGACGGTCTCGGAGCACTCCCGATCACCTCGCTCATCCTCCTCTCCCTGTTCGTGGCTCTCACCGTCGCCCTCACCGAATTGCAGCGCTCGCGCCCGCTGGAGCTGATCGCCTGGCTCCGCCTCAGGACCGAGCCGCTCATCACCCTGCTGCTCTTCGTGCCGGTGATCGTCGCGCAGATCCTGGGTGGCGATTCCCTCCACGCGATCGTGGCGACAGCCTCGCCGCCTACCGCCGCAGCCCGCCCGACCCTGGAGGCCGCGTTCGAAGATTGGGCGATGGACGGCGAGAAGTGTGCCGTCACGACCCCGGACGGCTCCCAGGTGCGACCGCTCGTGCTCGTCGCGGCCGAAGGCGGCGGCATCCGTGCCGCGACCTGGACGATCGATGTGCTCCGGGAGTTCCTCGGTGAGGACTGCCGCCGTGACGCGGTGTTCCTCTCATCCGGTGCCAGTGGAGGATCGGTCGGTCTGGCCACGCTGCGGGACATCCCTGCCGGTGCGCAGGGAGACGATGTGTCGTCGAAACGACTGGGGGAAGCGGATGCTGTCGCCGCCGGCGTCACCGGCTTGCTCGTCGGCGACGCGTTCGCGGCGAGCACCGGGCTCCGACTTCCGTCGCTCACCATCGCGGAGGATGAAGACACCCCGAGCGAGTGGGTCTGGCGCGATCGGGCGGCGCTCATCGAGGCGGCCTGGCGGACGGAAGTGCCGGCGCTGGCGACGTCCTTCGATCTGCAACGGGAGACGCCGACCGGCTGGCTGATCTTGAATTCGGCGACGGCGACGATCGGCTGCAAGGTCGTCGTCAGCCAGCTCGACCTTCACATCGGCGCCGGAACGGTGGACGATCTGCCGGAGTGCGGTGGCGGCGCGCCCGGCGTCGCCAGGTCGGTCGACCTGCTCGCGCACTGCGACCTGGACACCACGTGGTCCACGGCGGCCATGCTGTCGGCACGGTTCCCGTATGTGACGCCGGCCGGATACCCGAGGAACTGCGGCAATCTCAACGACCTCCAGCTCATCGATGGCGGCTACTTCGACAACAGCGCCTTGAGCAGCATCGTCGATCTGGCACCCGAGCTGACCCAGGCGATCACCGCACACAACAGCAAGGCCGGCACCGACGTCTTCGTCGTCCCGATCGTGCTGTACATCCGCAATTCGGCAGGCGCGGACGTCATCGCGCCAGAGGCCAAGGCCGCACCGCAGCTGATCGTGCCTCTGAACGGCATCCTCGCGGCCGATTCGCTGAGCAGCGACGGAGCATGGCTGCAGAGGCTCGCCGACACGCTCGATGACGTGTGCGCCCCCAAACCCGAAGAGGTCCCGGCCGACCCGGCCGACCGCCGACCCGGCCGAACCGGCTGAGGCGCCGGTCGAAGACTCGCAAGCGGCCGACTGCATCGCCGCAGTGCAGTCGAGCCGGGTCGTCGTCCGCGACGGGGTCGTGGTCGCTGCGCCCAGCACGTATCCGGCCATCGCGGCACCCCTCGGCTGGACGCTCTCGGATCTCAGCCGGTCGCGGCTCGACCGCGATGCGAAGGCGCAGCTCGATGCTCTGCCGGAGGGTGCACGCCTGCCTGACTATGCGCGACTGCGCGACCTGTTCGCGTTGCTGAGCCCACCCGACTGATCCGCCCCGACTGATCCGCCCCGACCGATCTGCCCCCACCGATCTGCCCTGCGCAGAATCGCTTGCCGAGGCGGCGGCCACCCGGTTGCCTGAGGGGATGCGCATCCTCGTCCTCGGCGGCACGGCCTGGCTCGGCAGGAACATCGTCTCGGCGGCGGTCGCCGCCGGGCACGAGGTCACGGCACTGGCGCGAGGCGAGGCGGGCGAGGCGCCCGGGCGGGGCGCGGTTCGTCGTGGCCGACCGGGATCGCGACGACGCGTTCGACGCGCTGGCGGGCGAGAGCTGGGATGCCGTCATCGACGTTTCGCGGCAGCCGGGCCAGGTGCGGCGCGCGGTCGCGACCCTGGGCGAACGGACCGCACATTGGGTCTTCGTCTCGTCGGCATCCGTCTATGCGGACTCGACGACGATCGGCGCCGACGAATCGGCCGAGCTGCTGCCGCTCCACGAAGGCGACGTCATGGAGACGATGGAGACCTACGGGTCGGCGAAGGTCTCCATGCGAGCAGCATGTGCTCGACGGCATCGGACCCGACCGCGCCCTCATCGCACGGGTCAGCCTGATCGGCGGTCCCGGCGACTGGTCGGGCCGCACCGGCTACTGGCCGCGGAGGTTCGCGCGGCCGTCGAATCCCGAGGGCCGCGTCCTCATCCCGGATGCACCCGACGTCCCGGTGCAGGTGCTCGACGTGCGCGACCTGGCCGCCTGGCTCGTGCACGCGGCCGAGCGCAAGCGGGCGGGCATCGCAAACGCGGGCGGTCCGACCCACACGTTCGGCGAGCACCTCGAGGCGGTGCGCGGTCGTGACCGGCTTCACCGGGTCCTGGGAGGTCGCCGGCGAGGACTGGCTGGCCGCCCACGACGTCGAGCCGTGGATGGGCCCGCGGTCGCTCCCCCTGTGGTTGCCGGCCGAGGCGATCGCGCTGAACGCGCACGACCTGTCGCGCGCCGCATCCCTCGGCCTGCGCACCCGCCCGCTCGCCGAGACGCTGGCCGACACGCTCGCGTGGGAGCTCGCGGAGCCCGGCGAGCGCCGCGCCGGGCTCACCGACGAGGACGAGCGCGCGCTGCTGGCCGAGCTCGACAGCCTGCGGGCCGTGACCGCGAGCTGGCGGTCAGTCGCTGAGCCCGGCTCCGTAGACCAGCGCGGCGACGACCGCGACGACCGCGAGCAGCGCGCCGATCGCGATGGCCGCGATGGCCAGCGACGTTCGTCACCGATGTTGCCCTTCGGCCGGAAGCCCCATGCGCCGAAGATCAGGCTCAGCGCCCACGGGATCCCCGCGGCGAACAGCCCGCCCGTGTGGTACATGTAGCGCGCACGCAGGCCCTGGGCGAGGTCGATGAGCTGCGTCGGCCCGCCGCCGACCGACCCACGCGAGCAGCGTCAGCGCGGCCATGCCGATCGGCGATGATCGCGAACACCGACGGCCGGGGATTGACGGGCAGACCGAGCCGGATCGGATCGGCACGGCGCCGGAACTCGACGATCGTCAGGATGATGAGCGCGATCGACGACCGCGATCATGTCGACGACCACGCCGAACGCGTAGATCGGACTCGACCGGCGCGTTGCGTCGGGAAGCCCGCGGCGCCGATCGCCGTGCCGATGCCGGCGAGCGCGGCGAGCGCGGCCGACCCCGATGAGCACCGCGCGGCTGTGCCAGATCGTGACGTAGGAGACGACGGGGGCGGTGCGGGGCGTGCGGCGCGATTCGGCGCCGGAGCGGGGGCGACGGCGGGCTGTGCGGCTGCCGGCGCTCGCCGTGCGCCTTCGCGCGCCGGCTTCGCGGCGGCTTCGGCGCGCGGCTTTGCCCGTGTAGGGAGGAGGAGTCTCGCTCATGTCGCCAGGCTACCGATCGTCGCCGTCGCCGCCGCTCGTCGTCATCGCGATCGTCGCGGAAGTACCGCACGGCCTGCCAGATCAGCACCAGCGAACCCGACGATCGCGGCGATGCCGAACAGGATGCCGACGATCGGCGGCGTGCCGGGCGGCACGGGAATCGGGAACGCGAACATGGAAGAACCGGTAGCCGAGTCGTGTCAGCATGTCGGGATGTCGATCATCACACACCGTCAGCGACGACGACGCGACCGGTGACGTCGCCGCCCTCTACGCCGAAGACCGCGAGCACCACGGCTACGTCCCGACCCGCACCCGCATCATGGCCGTCAACCCCGAGGCGCTACCGCCTTCGAGGATCTGACCAAGGCGATCGCGTCGCAGCTCGGCGTGCGCAACTACCGGCTCGTGACGCTCGCGGCGGCCGGCGCGCTCAACTCGGACGAGTGCCGCCTCGCCCACGGCGAGCATGGCCCGCAAGATCATGGATGACGCCCAGATCGAGCGGGTCGCGCGCGACTTCCACGACGCCGACCTGACCGACGCCGAGGTCGCCATGATGGAGTTCGCCGAGAAGGTCTGCGGCGACTCCGCCGCGATGACCGACGCCGACTCGCAGATCCTGCGCGATCACGGGTTCAGCGACCGCGACATCGTCGACATCACGCTCGCGGCGGCCGTGCGCAACTACTACTCGCGCGCGCTGCAGGCCCTGGCGGTCCCGCTCGACGTGCCGCCGACGCTCCCCGAGTCGCTGCGCGAGGCGCCTCGTCAGCCCCCGGCTGAGCATCAGGCGCCGGACAGGCGGGTCGGCGAGCAGCTCGGCGCGCTCGGCGAGGTAGGACTCGAAGGGCGCGAGCGCGTCGCTCGTCGGGCTCCAGCGCACCTGCATGCCATCGGGGCCCAGGATGACGGGGCCGTCCGACTCGGCGAGCGCAGCATCCAGCTCGATCGGCTTCGCATCGAAATTCACGGTCTCGCCCGGCGGGAACCCCGCGCGGAGCGCGGCCGCGCGGTACTCGCGGCGGGCCGCGGCCAGGTTCGACTGGTGGTTGTCGAACTTCAGCTCGTCGATGCGGAACGTCGTGCCGGTCGCGTAGAGCGCGCCGCTGCGGCCGAGCAGCAGCACGCCCGAGCCGCCAGACCCGCTCGACGACGACGAACGTGTCGCCGCGCAGGCGCCGATGCACGAGCGACGGCGAGAACCTCGTCGCGGGCCCCGGCCGCGGCGAGCCGGTCGACGCGCGTGAGCGACGGCGGCCGCGCGCCGCCTCGAGATGCGTCCATCCCCTGTAACACTGCCACCTGCTCGGCGGACATGTCGTATCGTCGCCGGATGCGCATCGAAGAACACGGCGACCTGCGGTGCAGTACCTCGACGCCGAAGGACCGCGTCATCTCCACCGGCGACGACACCTCCGACCTGATCGGCGAACGCGTGGGCCGGACGACGCGAGCGTCATCGCGGTGCCGGTCGCCCGGCTCGATCCGTCGTTCTTCGACCTGTCGTCGGGCGTCGCTCGGCGAGATCACGCAGAAGTTCGTCAACTACCAGCTCAAGCTCGCCATCATCGGCGACGTCAGCGCAGCCGTCGGCGGCGAGCCAGCCGTTCGCCGACTACGTCTGGGAGACGAACCGCGGCGACCACATCTGGTTCTTCGACGACGAGGCCGGGCTCGCGGAGAAGCTGGCGGGTCGCACCGGCCGCTGACCGATCGCTAGGCTCGTGCCACCGATCGCCAGATCAGCAGATCAACCAGGGAGGAAATCCGTGGCCGAGAACCGGAAGAAGAAGGTCGTCCGCGTCGAGTCGCGATGCGGCCGAGGTCGAAGAGGCCGCAGCCGACTGGAAGCCGACGCCCGAGTCGAAGGGGAAGGCCACCACCTTCCGCGTCATCGCCGCGATCCTGTGGATCCTCGCGATCGGCACCGAGGCGTTCGCGATCTTCTTCGTGCTCCGCCAGGACCCGGTCAACCTGGTGCTGCTGATCATCCTGCTCGTCGTCATCGGCGCGCTCGCGGTCGGCGGCTCGCTGCTCTGGAAGCGGGCCAACCGCCTCGATCCGGCGCGGAAGTCCGACAAGGTGCGGTTCTTCATCCAGAACCAGCTCGGCGCGATCATCACCGTGATCGCCTTCCTGCCGCTGATCATCCTGATCTTCACGAACAAGAACATGGACGGCAAGCAGAAGGGCATCGCGGGCGCGATCGCCATCGTGCTGCTGCTCGTCGCCGGCTACTTCGGCCTCTCGCATCAACCCGCCGTCGGTCGAGCAGTACACCGCCGAGACGCAGACCGTCGTCGAGCTGACCGGCCAGAACCTGGTCTTCTGGACCAAGTCCGGCGAGGTCTACCACCTCTGCGAGGACGCGTCGGCCGTGAACCTCGAGTCGGAGGACAACACGATCTACTCCGGCACCGTGGCCGACGCGCACGCGGACGGCAAGGAGCGCCTGACGCTGCAGGTCGAGCAGGAGCTCGAGCAGTGCGGGTACGCGCCCGCAGGAGGGATAGCCATGGCCTGGGTCGATCAGCGCGACGTCGCCAAGCAGCACCTCGCCTTGGCGACGGCCGCCCTCGAACGCGCGGCCGCCGACAAGGCCGTCTCGCGCGATGTCATCGAAGCGCTCACCGAGCTGAAGGCGGTGAGCGTCGCGCTGGCGAAGCTCGACGCAGTCGGCATCGACGAGGAGAATCCGACCAAGCGCTAGACGCGCGGGACGCCGTGGCGTGCCATGACGGCATCGACGAACTCGCGAAGCGGCTCTTGGACGCAAGGTCGCCGAAGGGGATCTTGATGCTGCCCTTGCCGAAGCTCGCCTTCGGGAAGCTCGGCTTGGCGGCCTCGATCAGGTCGAAGTCGATCGCGTGCGCGGTGAAGTGCTTCGAGGCCGCCGTGAACATCACGTAGCCCTTCAGGTAGGTGCCCTCGAACTTGAACATCGGCCTGCCGCGGAACATCACGTACGGCACCGTCGGGTAGTGCGCCGCGACGTACTCGGTGAACTCGCGCATCCAGGCCTGCGCGTCGGCGGGCAGCGACGCGATGTACTGCTCAGCGGGCTCCGCGGCGGTGCGTCGCGTCACTCATGGCGATCAGCGTAGCCAACGCGGCCCGACACTAGAACGGCGGCGGATCCTGCGCGCGGCGATGTCCTGTCGGACTCGACCATTCCACGCGGCATCCGGGATCGCGGTCGGTCGCCCGAACCGTCCAGCGCGTCATGTGCTTCAGCCGATGATGATGTCGGCAGAGGTGGACGAGATTGCCGGCGCGGGTCTCTCCGCCGAACTGCCGGTCGACGATGTGATCGATGTCGCTGTTGCGCGCGAGGCGGGTGCATCCGGGGAAGGCGCAGGTCACGTCCGTGACCTCCAGCCAGCGTTTCAGATCGGCCGGCGGCCGGTAGACGCCACGGTCGATATCGAGCAGCGCGCCCGTGACCGGATGCGTCAGGAGCCGGGTGAACGACGGCGCGTGGGCGGCGAGCCGGCGAGCGGTCTGCGCATCGATCGGGCCGTAGCCCTCGAGAATGCCGGGCTCGTCCTCGTGGCCGAGGAGGGTCATCACGGGAACGGTGACCGCAACGGAGACACGCGGCACGCGACCGCCCTCGAGAACCCCGTCGAGGAGCAGGTCGCCCGCGGCGTCGGCCCGCAGCTGAGCGAGGGTGCGTGTCTCGTCCGCGTCGCGGGCAAGGTTTCGCGCGGCCGAATCGACACGGGCGAACACGCGGTGGGCGACCTCCGCGGGCAGCTTCATCGTGAGGAAGGCCATGCCGTCGATGTCGTTGTCGATCCAGACCCCGCGAGTCCGCGCGGCCGCCGCGATCCGCTCGGCCGAGCGCGATCGAATGGATGCGCTCACGCAGAACCCGTGCCCGCATCCGGAACCGACCCGGAGCGAGATCGGCGATGCCGGCGAGCGCCTCATCGAACCGGGCAGCGGGCTCCGCCTCGTCAGGGAGCGAGCGGACGAGATCGGCGGCCGTGCGCGCGTTCTGGGGGTTCACGTCGCCCTCGCAGAACGCCGCCCACAGCCGCGGCAAGCGCGTGCGGAGCGTGTCGGCGTCGAACGCATAGCCGCGCACGGTCGCTTCAGACAGGCTCAGCCGTACCGCCAGGTCGGCTGCAGCCGCACGCGACCGCGAACTCGACTGCGCTCGCCGGCACGCATCGGCAACTGCTCGTCGACGTAGACGTCGGGGCGAGCCGTGCCTCGTCGAGGATCTCGGCGATCGCCAGCCACAGCTCGGCGGCTGTCGCGATTTGCGCGTCTGCTGAGCGAATTCCGCGCGCGCGACGCCGAACTCGATGCGCACGTCGGCGCGACGCGGGTCGAGCACTGCGCGAATTCGTCCATGCGTCCAGCTTTGCGCATGCTACCGACAAGTAGCGTCCGTTTCGCCCGATCGGGATGGAACTCCGTGAGCCGTCAGCCTGGGGAGGAGGGAGGGATGCTGGACCGGTCGGGTAGTGGGTCGGGGCCGGCGCGGCTCAACGCGAATGACCCGTACATGTGCGTGTGGACCACCGGATCGAACTCCAGCACGTGATCCACGATTCGCCAGAACTCGGCGAGCTCGATCGTGCTTCAAGCCTTCTTCACGCGTCAGACGCTGTCCGGTCAGCCACCCTGGCTTCCCGTCCGGCCTCGCATCGATGAGCGTCGCTGCAGGCGTGTGCCTGCCCGTCTACCGCGCCCACCCTGCAGGCGAACATCAGGCTGATCGTCGACCTGATTCGTCCCAGGTCGGCGACAGGATCACCTCGATGAACACCTCGTGGCCGTCGCGATGGTGGCAGAAGGCCCAATACGAGGCGTGAGCCGCACCGCCCTTGTTGATGAACGCGGTCACGCGGGTGATCGGCGTTCCGCAGTGGTCGCAGACGATGTCGGCGACCTCGGCATCTTGCTGGATTGCGAGCTCTGACCCAGACTCGCCGGAAGATCATCCGACCTCCTACACGTTGAACCGGAACTCCACGACGTCGCCGTCGTGCATCACGTAGTCCTTGCCCTCGATTCGGGCCTTGCCCTTCGCGCGCGCCTCGGCGATCGAGCCGGTCTCCACGAGATCCGCGAACGAGACGATCTCGGCCTTGATGAACCCGCGCTCGAAGTCGGTGTGGATGACGCCCGCCGCCTGCGGAGCCTTGTCGCCCTTGTGGATCGTCCAGGCCCGCGATTCCTTCGGGCCCGGCCGTCAGGTAGGTCTGCAGCCCGAGCGTGTCGAACCCGATCCGGGCGAGCTGGTCGAGGCCCGATTCGGTCTGGCCGGTCGAGGCGAGCAGCTCGGCGGCGTCGGCGGCGTCGAGGTCCATGAGCTCCGACTCGATCTTCGCGTCGAGGAAGACCGCGTCGGCCGGAGCGACGAGGGCGGCCAGCTCGGCACGCTTGGCGTCCGAGGTCAGCACCGCCTCATCCACGTTGAACACGTAGATGATCGGCTTCGCGGTCATCAGACCCGAGCTCCTTGAGCGGCGCGAGGTCGATTCCCGGATGCCGAGAGCGGCTTGCCGGCGTTCGAGCCAGTCCTGGGCGGCGGTGGCGGCCTCGAGCACGGCGGGATCGAGGCTCTTGCCGGTGACCTCCTTCTGGTACCGGGGCAGCGCCTTCTCGAGGGTCTGCAGGTCGGCGAGCGCGAGCTCGGTCGTGATGGTCGCGAGATCGGAGGCCGGGTCGATCGCCCCTGCGACGTGCACGACGTCGCTGTCGTCGAATCCCCGCACGACCTGGGCGATCGCGTCCGCCTCACGGATGTTCGCGAGGAACTGGTTGCCGAGCCCCTCGCCCTCCGAAGCGCCCTTCACGATGCCGGCGATGTCGACGAACGACACGGTCGCCGGCACGATGCGCTCGCTGTGGAAGATCTCGGCCAGCACCTGCGAGCCGCGGGTCGGGCAGGTTCACCATGCCGATGTTCGGCTCGATCGTCGCGAACGGGTAGTTCGCCGCGAGCACGTCGTTCTTGGTCAGCGCGTTGAAGAGGGTCGACTTGCCGACGTTCGGGAGTCCGACGATTCCGATGGTGAGAGCCACGGGGGTCAAGCGTACCGGCGCACGCCTACCGCTCTTCGCCCATCGTTGGCGCCCCAGTCGCCCCGTCGACGGGCGACGAGGACCGCGAAGGTCGAGACCCCGAGTGCGAGCGCGACGACCACTACGGCGGTGCCGAGCGGCGACAGCACGATCGTCGGGTTCGACCACGTGCAACACCGGTTGAGCACGACGGGCACGCTGAACCATGGCAGGCCCGCGAGCAGCGATGCGGCGGCGAGCTCACGCCGCCCGGCGGCGAGCGCCATGATGAACACCAGGACCAACAGGATGCCGACCAGTCCGCTGCCGAACAGCTCCAGCATCCCGCCGCGCGGGAACACGAGGCTGGCCGGTCCGAACGGGCGGTACAGGATGATCCAGAGCAGAGCGATCAGGCCGAGCTGCCCGCAGCGATGAGGAGCACACGACCTGTCGCACTATCGCGTGCGGGTCGTCCGGCCGACGGCCAGGATCGCGAGCGAGCATGAGCAGCAGCACCGACACCAGCGAGGGTCTGAAGCAGGAAGTCGGACTCCGGAGCGCTCATCGACCAGACCGCCGCCGGGATCGTCGAGCACGACGAGCACGCGCGCAAGCCACGACCTGCCCAGCAGGGCGGCGGTGGCCGCGAGCAGCCACAGATGTAGAGGGGCAGCACCTGAACGACGAGATGGTCGGGCGGCGCCTCTCCGGGATTGAGACTTCCCGGAACTGTCGGCGCCCATACCTGCCCGAAGACGAAGCACCGCGGCCAGCCCGGTGCCCGGCTCCGAGTGACAGCGCGGCGACCCGATCACGCACGGCCTGGGGCAGCACGATCGCCAGACGGGTCCGGATGCCGCTGGCGGCCAGATCGCGACGCTCGGTCGCCGTCGGCAGCGTTCGGCCATCGGCGTCGGCGGCGTCGAGGAGGGTGCCAACGATGACGTCCTCGTTCGCCGCCCGCCACGAGCGCGGGATACCAGCGCATGGTCCTGCGGAACGGCGCCTCGTCGATCACGGTCATCGGGCGACCGCCGTCCGCGCCGTTGCGGCGTCGCCGCGCGATCGCAGCCGCTTCAGCGCGCGGCGGGCGTTCGCGGCCTGACGTTCTGCGTCCTCGCGCCGAGCATCGGCGGATCCCGTCATCGGTCAGCGCCGACGTATCGCCGGCGGCGCCCTCCGACGACTTCCTCGCCCGGCGGCCTCGACGAGTCCCTCGCTCGACGAGCCGGTCGATCGCGGCATAGAGGGTGCCCGCCTGCAACCGCACCCGTCCCCCGGACTGGCTTTCGGCATCCGCGATGATCGCGTAGCCGTGCTTCGGGCCCATCGGCAAGTGCCGACAGGATGAGAAACGTCGGTTCGCGCATCTCGCTCATGTCATCACTATATACAGTTTGACTGACTATGCAAATCGGTCACGATCCGATCACATCCCGCCTCGACACGCCCGGGATGTTGCGACGCCCCCGGCGCGTTCACTAACGTGGCCGAGCACGCCGACACAGAAAGGAGCCAGCAATGGTCAACAGCACACCGAAGATTCCCACCCTCGCCGGCTTCGCCGGCGTCACCATCGTCTGCACGGCTGAGCGCGCTTCGATAGAGCTGCGCCGCCGTTCATGACGGTGGCGACGCTCTCGAAGCACGGCCCGCGCATCCTTGCCGCGCTCGTGGGCCGATCCACGCCCCGTCCGCGGCCCGCCGCGCTTCTTCAGCGCCGCGCATGTGGCCGATCCCCCGCCCTCACGAAGGGCGGTCTGCAGTTCACCACTCTCACGATGAGGAACATCATGAACACCACGCTGACGACCGAGACTCGTCACGAACCATCCGTCCGTCCCGAGCAATCCTCCCAGCCCGTGCGCCGCGTCGGCATGCTCGACCGCGCCGCACTGCACCTGGGTGTCGCCCTGATCAAGTGGGGTCGCCGTCCCGGCGCGACCCCGGCGCGCGAGCGCCGGGTCAACCGCGCCGAGCTCGCCCTGCTGCACCGCGACCGTCAGTTCGCGCTCGCCTCCCTGGCGAACGACGAGCTGCCGATCGACTACGTCAGTCGGCTCGCTCCGTTGCGATGAGCTGCCGAGTCAGCGGTCACCGATTCTGCTACCGCAGGAAACACGGGGCCGTCGCAGGAGGTCCGCCTCCGGCGGCGGCCTCGTCCGCGTTGCGGGCGACGTGACGCCGCTGTCCACATTCGCGGCGGGGCAACCGCCCGTCGTCGGTACCCCGTGTCAGAGTCAGGTACGTGCCGCTCGACTTCACCGCCATCGACTTCGAGACGGCCAACGGCTCCGCGGCCAGCGCGTGCTCCGTCGGCCTGGTGAAGGTGCGCGACGGGCAGGTCGTCGACAAGATCGGCTGGTTCATCCAGCCGCCGTTCGGCCACGACCACTTCGTCGAGTGGAACACCCGCATCCATGGCATCACGGCCGACATGGTGGTCGACGCCCCCGCTGGATCGACCAGCTGGGCGATCTGCAGGCCTACGTCGACGGCGACACCCTGGTCGCCCACAACGCGGGATTCGACATGGGCGTCATGAAGTCGGCCTGCGCCGCCACCGGGCTGAGCGTGCCGTCGTACCTCTACGTGTGCAGCCTGCAGGTGGCGCGCAAGACGTATCACCTGGACTCGTACCGGCTGCCCGTCGTCGCGATGGCGGCCGGATTCGAAGACTTCCCGCACCACGACGCCGTCGCCGACGCCGAGGCGTGCGCGGCGATCATGATCCACGCGGCCGACCGATACGGCGCGATCGACCTGACCGAGCTCGCGGAGCTGGCGGGCGTGCGGGTCAGTTCGACGGTCCCGCCGGCCGCGGCCGTCGCATCCTGAATCGTCATCCGAGCGGGATTCCATGAAGACGCCCGGTCTGCGCTGGTTCTAGCCTGAACCCGTGACCGACGACGCACGGCTGTGGGATGTCATCGTCGTGGGCGCCGGTCCGGCCGGCTCCTCGGCAGCACGCTCCGCGGCCGAATGCGGGGCATCGGTGCTTCTGGTCGACCGTGCGGAGTTCCCGCGCTACAAGACCTGTGCCGGCGGGCTGATCGGAGCCTCGCTGGCCCACATCCCGGCATCCGTCCGAGAGACGGTCGAGGATCGTCCGTCGCGCGCGGTGTTCACCCGGGGCGGAGTCTCCGCGATCACGATCGACGACGCACGCCCCTTCCTCGGGATGGTCGACAGGCAGCGGTTCGATGCGGCGCTGGTGGAGGCTGCGGTCGACGCGGGCGCGACGTTCCGGGGCGGCATCACGGTTCGAGAGGTGCGCGACGGCGCGGACGAGGTCGAACTGGAGACCGCCGACGGCACCCTGCGATCCCGGATCGTCATCGGTGCGGACGGCTCGGCGAGCCGGGTCGCGCGCTTCGTGGGCGTGAGATACCGGGTGACCGACCTGGGCCTGGAGGAGGAGATCCCGCTCGGCGCCGAATCGCCATGGCGCAGCGTGGTGCTGATCGACTGGGGGAGATCGCCGGGCAGCTACGCCTGGATGTTCCCGAAGGCGGACGTCGCCGCAATCGGGGTGATCCAGCGCACGGGTGATCCGGAGGCCACGCGCGCCTATCTGGCCGAGTGGAAGGAACGCCTCGGTGTCACCGGCGCGCGGACCGTCCAGTCCAGCGGTCATCTGACGCGGTGGCGGGAACGTGACTCCCCATTCCGGCGTGGGCGCGTGATCGTCGCCGGGGACGCGGCCGGGCTCCTGGAGCCCTGGCTCCGCGAGGGCATCTCGTTCGCGCTGCGATCGGGCACCTGGGCCGGAGAGGCCGCCGCCGCCGCGATCGGAGACCCCGAGCGCCTCGACCTCTACGAGCGCCGGCTTCGCAGCGAGCTCGTGCCGGAGCAGCGCTCGGGCAGCCTCCTGCTCGCCGTGTTCGAGCGAATGCCGTGGCTGCTCCATCGGGCACTCTCGCTCCGGGCGGCGCAGTCGTACTTCGTGCGCTACGGCCGCGGCGAGACGACGCTGGCGCGATTCTGGGGACCGCGCTGGATCATGCCTCTGGTCGGGCTGGTGTTCCGCGTCAGGCGTGGAGGCGTCAGTCGCGCTGGGGTCAGTCGTGCTCCGGGAACCCGAGGTTGATGCCGCCGTGCGACGGGTCGAGCCAGCGTGAGGTGATCGCCTTCTCGCGGGTGAAGAAGTGCACCGCGTGCGGCCCGTACGCCTTCGTGTCACCGAAGAGCGAGTCCTTCCATCCGCCGAACGAGAAGTAGCCCACCGGAACCGGGATCGGCACGTTGATGCCGATCATGCCGACCTGCACCTCGCGCTGGAAGCGCCGCGCGGCCCCACCGTCGTTCGTGAAGATCGCCGTGCCGTTGCCGTACTGGCTCGCGTTGATGAGCGCCGAGACCCTCGTCGTAGGTCTCGACGCGGATGACCGACAGCACCGGCCCGAAGATCTCGTGCTTGTAGACGTCGGATGTGGTCGGCACCTTGTCGATGAGGGTGGGGCCGAGCCAGAAGCCGTCTGCGTCTCCGTCGATGTCGATACCGCGGCCGTCGACGACGACGGTCGCGCCGTCCTTCTCGGCGATGTCGAGGTATCCGGCGACCTTGTCGCGGTGCTCCTTCGTGATCAGGGGCCCCATGTCGCAGCCGCGGGTGCCGTCGCCGACCTTCAGCCCCGACATCCGCTCGCTGATCTTGGCGATGAGCTCGTCGGCGACCGGCTCGACCACCACGAGGGCCGAGATCGCCATGCAGCGCTCGCCCGCGGAGCCGAAGCCGGCGTTGACCGCAGAGTCGGCCACGAGATCCAGATCGGCGTCGGGCAGCACGAGCATGTGGTTCTTCGCACCGCCGAGGGCCTGGACGCGCTTGCCCGCCTTGGTGCCCTGCTCGTAGACGTACTTGGCGATCGGGGTCGAGCCGACGAACGAGATCGAGGCGACATCGGGGTGGTCGAGCAGCGCGTCGACCGACTCCTTGTCGCCGTGGACGACGTTGAAGACGCCGTCGGGCAGGCCGGCCTCCTTCATGGCGTTCGCCATCCAGATGGATGCCGACGGATCCTTCTCGCTGGGCTTCAGCACGACCGTGTTGCCGGCCGCGATCGCGATCGGGAAGAACCACATCGGCACCATCGCCGGGAAGTTGAAGGGGCTGATGATGCCGACGACGCCGAGCGGCTGGCGCAGCGAGTACACGTCGACGCCGGTCGACACCTGCTCGCTGTACTCGCCCTTCGCCAGGTGCGCGATGCCGCACGCGAACTCGACGACCTCGAGGCCGCGGGCGATCTCGCCTCCGGCGTCGGACAGCACCTTGCCGTGCTCGGAGGTCAGGATCGCGGCCAGCTCGTCCTTGCGCGCGTTCAGGATCTCGCGGAACGCGAAGAGCACCGCGGTGCGCTTGGCCCAGGATGCGTTCGCCCAGTCGGGGAACGCCTCGGTCGCCACCTTGACCGCGTGGTCCACGTCGGCGGTGCTGGCAAGCCTGACCTCGCGCTGAACGACACCCTTCGCGGGGTTGTAGACGGGTGCGGTGCGCGTGGATTCTCCGGTGAACTTCGCGCCCGCGACCCAGTGGTCGAGGATCTCTGTAGCCATGTGGCGATGGTACGCGCCGGACATTTCCGGAACATTTTGGAGGCGCGCCCGCCGCAGCCGCAGCGATGTCGGGGCCCGCTGCGACACTTGCCGCATGGATCCCATCGTCGCACTCCTGATCGGCCTCGCCGTCGGCGTCGTGCTGGGCGTGCTCATCGGAGTGCTCGTCGCCCGTTCGCGCCGTGCGGACGCGGTGGTGGATGCCGATCCGGCGGTCATCGAGGCCCGCCACGCCCAGGTGATGGCCGAGTTGCGATCCCAGGAGGCCCAGGCCCGCGCCGACGTCGCGACGCAGCTCGCAGCCGCCGAGGCGGCGATCGGCGGGCTGCGCGAGCAGCTCTCGTCGACGCAGGAGCAGTACCGCGACGTGATGGACCGGGCACGGGCCGAGGCGAAGGAACGCGAGACGGCCGCTGCCGCCGAGAGCAAGGTCCTTCAGGCGCTCGCGCCCGTCAAGGAGACCCTCACGACGATGCAGGCGAAGGTCAACGAGCTCGAGACGCAGCGCAGCCAGCAGCACGGCGAGCTCTCGCAGCAGCTGAAGTCGGCGACCGAGTCGGAGGAGCGCCTGCGTGCGACAGCCGAGTCGCTCGCCTCCGCGTTGCGCAACAACGCGACCCGCGGGGTGTGGGGCGAGACACAGCTGCGCACCCTCGTCGAGTCCGCGGGGCTCTTGAACCGGGTCGACTTCACGGTGCAGTCGACGATCAGCTCCGAGAGCGGAACCCGCCGGCCCGACATGGTGATCCACCTTCCCGGCGGCAAGGGCATCCCGGTCGACGCGAAGGTGCCCTACAACGCCTACATCGATGCCAGCGCGATCCCCGCCGCCGGCACGGCCGAGCAGGAGCGCCAGCGCGGCGAGCTGCTGACGAAGCACGCCAAGCAGGTGCGGGCCCACGTCGACGCCCTCTCGGCGAAGAGCTACTGGACCGGCCTCGACATCAGCCCCGACTTCACCATCGCCTTCATCCCGAACGAGCCGCTGCTGACCGCGGCACTCGAGAACGACGCGACCCTGATGGAGTACGCGTTCTCCAAGCGCGTGATCCTCGCCAACCCGGCGACGCTGTGGGCGCTTCTCAAGACCATCGCCTTCACGTGGCAGCAGGATGTGCTCACCGAAGACGCCAAGCGCCTGTTCGATCTGGGCAAGGAGCTCTACTCGCGGCTGTCGACGCTGTCGGAGCACGCAGACAAGCTGCGTCGCGCCATCGAGTCGACGGTCACCAGCTATAACCAGTTCGCCAGCTCGCTCGAGCAGCGGGTGCTCGTCACCGCCCGCAAGCTCGACGCCCTCGACGAGTCGAAGGTGATCGCGACGCCGCCGGCGATCGACGAGCAGCCGAAGCGGCTGAGTCAGCCGGAGCTGAGTCCCGCCGGCAGTGCCGAGGTGGCGCGTGCCGAGCAGGCGTCGCTGACCGAGACGGGCATCGGCCGGCCCGACCTCGACTTCACGCTCGCCGAGCCGCCGATCGCGCCGGCGAAGAAGAACAAGAGCGCCTAGCCGGCTGCGGGGGCGTCCGCCGCCGCGACGATCTCCAGCTCGACCAGCCAGTCGGGTGTGAGCGTCTGGGCGACGATCGCGGTCGTCGCGACGGCACGGCCGCCGAGCGCGGCGACCCGCGCCTCGGCGTTCGGTCCGGCATACGACGTGTCCCGCAGGTAGCTGGTCACACGCACGATGTCGTCGACCGTCATGTCCGCCGCGGCGAGGATCGCGCGCAGGTTGTCCCAGAGCAGCACGAGCTGACGGTCCAGATCGGCGCCCGGCGACCCGTCGAGCTCGAGGCCCATCGTCCCGCTCGTGTAGAGCATCCGCGCCGGCTGACGCACCTCGACGGCGTGGATCCAGTCGCCGTCGGTCGCGTACACGCCATCGGCCGGGTTGTGAGGGATCTGCATGCTGCCAGTCTCGCAGCCGTGGTCAGACCAGGCGTTCGCCCTCCTCGGCCTCGTCGGCCAGCGCGTCGCGCACGATCTCGCCCGTCGTCGGAGGTTCGGATTCGCGCGCGGCCATCGACATCGCGAGCGGCGGGTCGACGACCGGCTCCTCCTCCTCGACGGTCGGGGCGGCGAACTGCGCCTCGTACAGCCGGGCGTAGGCGCCGTCCTTCTTCAGCAGCTCGTCGTGCGTCCCCTGCTCGACGATGGCGCCGGACTCCATCACCAGGATGAGGTCAGCGTCGCGGATCGTGGACAGTCGGTGCGCGATCACGAAGCTCGTGCGGTCCTTGCGGAGCGCGCTCATCGCGCGCTGCACCAGCAGCTCGGTGCGGGTGTCGACGGAGCTCGTCGCCTCATCCAGGATCAGCACGCTCGGCTTCGCGAGGAACGCGCGGGCGATCGTGATGAGCTGCTTCTCGCCGGCGGAGACGTTGCCGCCCTCGTCGTCGAGCTTGGTGTCGTAGCCGTCGGGCAGTGAGTGCACGAAACGATCGACGTAGGCGGCTTCCGCGGCGGCATGGATGTCGTCGTCCGTTGCGTCCGGGCGGCCGTAGGCGATGTTGTCGCGGATGGTCCCGGCGAAGAGCCAGGTGTCCTGCAGCACCATGCCGGTGCGCGAGCGCAGATCGTCGCGCGTCATCGTCGCGGTGTCGACCCCGTCGAGGGTGATCCGCCCGCCGTCGAGCTCGTAGAAGCGCATCACGAGGTTGACGAGCGTCGTCTTGCCGGCACCGGTCGGCCCGACGATCGCGACCGTCGATCCGGGCTCGGCCACGAGCGACAGGTCGTCGATGAGCGGAGTCTCGGGGTCGTATCGGAAGGAGACGTGCTCGAAGGCCAGCCGTCCCGTCGCTTCGGTGGGCGACTGCGCTTCGATCGAATTGCCTGCGGTGCCGGGATCCGGGGACTGCTCGTCGGCATCCAGCAGCTCGAAGACCCGCTCGGCGCTCGCGACGCCCGACTGCAGCAGGTTGGCCATCGAGCCGAGCTGCGAGAGCGGCTGGGTGAACTGCCGGGAGTACTGGATGAACGCCTGCACGTCGCCGAGGCTGAGCGATCCGCTCGTGACCATGACGCCGCCGACGACGGCGATGCCCACGTAGACCAGGTTGCCGACGAACATCGTCGCCGGCATGATCAGCCCGCTGATGAACTGCGCGCCGAAGCTCGCCCGGTAGAGCTCCTCGTTCTTCTCGGAGAAACGGGCGCCGACCTCGCGGTGGCGTCCGAAGACCTTCACGAGCGCGTGGCCGGTGTAGCCCTCCTCGATCTGGCCGTTGAGCGCGCCGGTGTGCGTCCACTGCGCGATGAACAGCTTCTGCGAGCGCTTGGCGATCAGCACCACGATGCCGAGGGTGAGCGGGATCGCCACGATCGCGACGAGCGACAGCAGCGGCGAGATCACGAACATGATGATCAGCACGCCGATCACCGTGAGCAGCGAGATGAGCAGCTGGCTCAGCGTCTGCTGGAGGCTCTGCGACACGTTGTCGATGTCGTTCGTCACCCGGCTGAGCAGTTCGCCGCGCTGCATCTTGTCGAAGTAGCTGAGCGGCAACCGGTGCAGCTTCGCCTCCACCTCCTCGCGCAGGCGATAGACGGTGCGCTGGGTTATGCCGTTCAGCACATAGCCCTGCAGCCAGCTGAAGACCGACGACAGCACGTAGAGCAGCAGCACGAAGCCGAGCACGAGAGCGAGTGCGTCGAAGTCGATGCCCTGCCCCGCCACGAGGTCGAGGCTGCGCAGGAAGTCGCCTTGCTGTGGGTCGTTCGCCTCGGCAGCCGCAATGAACTGCTCGACGGTCACGCCGGCCGGGATCTGGCTCGCGATGGCGCCCTCGAAGATGATGTTGGTCGCCTCGCCGAGGATCTTCGGGCCGACCACGGCGAGCAGCACGCTCAGCACGCCGAGCAGGATGACGCCGACGAGTCCGGCACGCTCGGGCTTGAGCCGGCGGAGGAGCCTGCGCGCGGACGGGCCGAAGTTCATCGACTTCTCGGCCGGCATCCCCATGCCGCCGAACGGTCCCCCGCCGCCGGGACCGCGACGCGGTGGTGCCTGGAAGGCAGGGCGTTCGGGCGCGGCCGGCTTGTCGGCGGGCTCGGTGTTCCGCGAGTCGGTGTTCCGGGAGTCGCACATCAGGCCACCTCCTCCGCGCTGAGCTGGCTGGCGACGATCTCGGCGTACTCCGTCGAGGTCTTCAGCAGCTGCTGGTGGGTGCCCTTGCCGACGATCGCACCGTCGTCGAGAACGATGATCTGATCGGCGTCGAGGATTGTCGAGACCCGCTGGGCGACGATGATCAAGGTGGCGCCGCCGACCTCGCTCGCCAGCGCCGCGCGCAGCCGGGCGTCGGTCGCGGTGTCGAGCGCCGAGAACGAGTCGTCGAAGACGTAGACCTCCGGTCTCTTCACGAGCGCTCTCGCGATCGCGAGTCGTTGCCGCTGTCCTCCGGACACGTTCGTGCCGCCCTGGGAGATCGGAGCCTCGAGCTGCTCGGGCATGGCCTCGACGAAATCGCGGCCCTGGGCGATCTCGAGCGCGTTCCAGAGCTCGTCGTCCGTCGCATCCGGATTGCCGTATCGCAGGTTGCTCGCCACCGTGCCCGAGAACAGGTAGGCACGCTGGGGCACCAGCCCGATGCGTCCCCACAGGATGTCGGGGTCGATCTCGCGGACGTCGGCACCGTCGATCAGCACGGCGCCCTCTGTGACGTCGAACAGGCGCGGGAGGAGGTTCACGAGCGTTGTCTTGCCGGCGCCGGTGCTGCCGATGATGGCCGTGGTCTGCCCGCGCTTCGCGGTGAAGCTGACATCGCGCAGGACGGGCTGCTCAGCGCCGGGATACGAGAACGTCGCGCCGCGGAGCTCGACCTGGCCGGTCTTCTTCAGCTCCGTCACCGGATTCTCGGGAGGGCGGACCGACGACTCGGTGTCGAGCACCTCGCCGATCCGGTCGGCCGACACCGCCGCACGGGGCAGCAGCACCGCCATGAACGTCGCCATCATGACCGCCATCAGGATCTGGATGAGGTAGCTGAGGAAGGCGATCAGGGAGCCGACCTGCAGTTCCCCGCTCTCGACGCGGTAGGCGCCGAACCAGAGCACGGCGATGCTGGAGACGTTGAGCACGAGCATCACGATCGGGAACATCAGCGCGAAGAGCCGGCCGGCACGCAGGGCCGTGTCGGTGAGCTCGTCGTTGGCGACCCGGAAGCGCTCGGTCTCGACCGGTTCGCGCACGAAGGCGCGGACGACCCGCATGCCGGTGAGCTGCTCGCGCATCACACGGTTGACCGTGTCGATCCGGGCCTGCATCTTGCGGAACTGAGGCACCATCCGCACGATGATCAGGCCCACGCCGAGAAGAAGCACGGGGACCGCGACGACGAGGATCCAGGACAGCTGGACGTCGGTGCCGAGGGCGAAGATCACGCCGCCGATGCTCTGGATCGGCGTCGCGACGAGCATCGTGCAGGTCATGAGCACGAGCATCTGCACCTGCTGCACGTCGTTGGTCGTGCGCGTGATGAGCGAGGGGGCGCCGAACTTCGACACCTCGCGCTCGCTGAACTCGCCGACCCGGGTGAAGATCGCGCCGCGCAGGTCCCGGCCGAGGCCCATGGCCGTACGCGCGCCGAAGTAGACGGCCGCGATCGAGCAGGCGATCTGCACGATCGTGAGGCCGAGCATGATGGCGCCGTTGGTCAGGATGAATCCGACGTCTCCCGAGACCACGCCCTTGTCGATGATGTCGGCGTTGAGGCCCGGCAGTGCGAGGGCTGCGAACGACTGACCCGCCTGGAAGATCACCACCCCGATGAGGAGCAGCCGGAACGGCTTGAGGTAGCGGACGAGGATGCGACCGAGCATGGTCAGTTCTTCTTCTTTCCAGAGGCGGGCAGGATGCCGTGGATGATCAGGTCGGCGAGATCGCCGGTCTCGAAGGGGTGCGGTTCGTTCAGTACCGGGATCGACGAGCCGAACGCGACCAGGCGCACGTAGAACGCGAAGGTCTCGACGGGCACCGTGAGCTCGTCGGGGCGGAACATGCGCTCGACGATCGCGACCCACTCGGCCGCCGGGGCGGAGTGCCCGCGTCCGGGTGGCGGGCCGTGCATGCCGAGCGCGTGCATGAAACCGATCACGCCGGTGAACCGCTCGCGGAGGAGGGCGACCACCTGGCGCACCTTCTCCTCGGTCGACTCGTCGGGGTCGATGCCTCGCAGGGCCGCGCCGAGCGGCTCGGGGTCGAGGAAGCGGTCGACCGCCGCCTGGATGATGCTCTCCTTATCGCCGAAGGCGCGGAAGATCGTGCCTTCGGCGACGCCGGCCGCGTCGGCGATCTCGCGCGTGGAGATGTCGCGACCGCGCTCACGGATCAGCGGGATGACGGCGTCGATGATCGCCGAGCGCCGCTCATCGGGCGCGAGCGGCTTGGCGCGCTCGCGTCCGAGCACGACGAAGCCATCGGGGCGTACATCGATCACCTGGCGATACTAAGTGAGTGAGTACTCACTCCGCAAGGTGTCGGAAGACCGGCGCGTCAGACTTCGAACTCGCCCAGCCACTTCTCGGCGAGGTGATCGGCGATCACGCGACGGATCGTGCCCGATCGCGCGCGCAGCACGATGCTCTCGGTCCGGATCACCGGGCCCTTGCGACGCACCCCGCTCACCAGGTTGCCGTCGGTCACCCCGGTCGCGACGAAGAACGTGTTGTCGCCCTTGACGAGATCCTCCGCCTCGTAGACGTGGTCGAACTTCAAGCCGGCGTCGATGCCCTTCTGGCGCTCCTCGTCGGTCTGCGGCCACAGGCGCGTCTGGATGAGCCCGCCGAGCGCCTTGATCGCGCACGCCGTCGCGACGCCCTCGGGGCTGCCGCCGACTCCCATGCACATGTCGATCCGGCCCTCGTAGCTGGCGGCGTCGATGCCGCCGGCCACGTCGCCGTCGAGCAGCAGGCGCGTTCCGGCACCCGCCGCCCGGATCTCGTCGATGAGCTGCTCGTGACGCGGCCGGTCGAGCACGCCGATCGACATCTCCGAGAGCTCCTTGCCCTTCGCCTTCGCCAGGGCGTGGATGTTCTCGGCGACGCTCTGCCGGATGTCGACGATGCCGATCCCCTCCGGCCCGGTGACGATCTTGTCCATGTAGAACACCGATGACGCGTCGAGCATCGAGCCCGCGGTCGGATGCCGCGATCATCGAGATCGCGTTCCGTCGGCCGGCCGCCGTGAGCGACGTGCCGTCGATCGGGTCGACGGCGATGTCGCACTCGGGACCGCGGCCGTTGCCGACGACTTCGCCGTTGTAGAGCATCGGCGCCTTGTCCTTCTCACCCTCGCCGATGACGACCGTGCCGGCGAAGTTGACCGTCCCCAGGAACTTGCGCATCGCATCCACCGCCGCGCCATCGGCACCGTTCTTGTCGCCGCGGCCGATGAACGGAACGGCGCGGATCGCGGCCGCCTCCGTCGCTCGCACCAGCTCCATGGCCAGGTTGCGGTCGGGGTGGAGAAACAGGGTTCCGGACTCGGTGGGCTGACTGGCTTTGCTCGCCATGGGGCATCCTCTCGGAGTCTTTCGGACTGTCGCGTCGAACGGGATGCGCCGGTGGCGGAGCGCACCTGCCAGCTTACGGCCGCTCGGTAGACTCGCCTCATGCCTATCGCCACACCGGACCAGTACGCCGAGATGCTCGACACCGCCAAGAAGGGCGGGTTCGCGTTCGCCGCGGTCAACGTCTCGTCGTCGTCGACGATCAACTCGGTGCTGCAGGGGCTGACCGAGGCGGGGTCCGACGGCATCATCCAGGTGACGACCGGTGGCGCCGACTACTTCGCGGGCCAGACGGTCAAGGCGCGCGCATCCGGTGCGCTCGCGTTCGCGGCATTCGCCACCGAGGTCGCCAAGAACTACCCGATCACCGTTGCGCTGCACACCGACCACTGCCCCAAGGACGCGCTCGACGGTTTCGTCCTCCCGCTGATCGAGGCTTCGGAGGCCGAGGTCAAGGCCGGTCGCAACCCGATCTTCCAGTCGCACATGTGGGACGGCTCGGCCGTCCCCCTCGACGAGAACATCGAGATCGCGAAGACGTTGCTGCCCCGCATGAAGGCGATCGACGCGATCCTCGAGGTCGAGATCGGCGTCGTCGGCGGCGAGGAGGACGGCGTCAGCCACGAGATCAACGAGCACCTCTACACCACTCTCGACGACGCGATCCAGATCGTCGATGCGCTCGGCCTCGGCGAGCAGGGCCGCTACATGGCCGCCCTGACCTTCGGCAACGTGCACGGCGTCTACAAGCCCGGCAACGTGGTGCTGAAGCCCGAGCTGCTGAAAGAGATCCAGGATGGCATCCAGGCCAAGTACAAGACCGGCCCGCTGCCGCTCGACCTGGTCTTCCACGGCGGATCGGGCTCGTCCGACGCGGAGATCGCCACGGCCGTCGCGAACGGCGTCATCAAGATGAACGTCGACACCGACACCCAGTACGCGTTCAGCCGCTCGGTCGCCGACACGGTGCTCAAGAACTACGACGGCTTCCTCAAGGTCGATGGCGAGGTCGGCAACAAGAAGGTCTACGACCCGCGCGCCTGGGGCAAGACCGCCGAGACCGCCATGGCGGCGCGCGTCGTCGAGGCGACGAAGCAGCTCGGGTCGGCCGGGAAGAGCATCAGCAGCACGTAGCTAGTCGGGCAGGTTGAAGCTCAGCTTCAGGAACCGGTCCTGGCTCCATTGCAGGTCTTTGACCTCGGTGCCGAGCGTCAGGTAGTACGGCGCCAGGTGCATGATGCGCCTGCCCTCTGGCAGCTCCATGTCGAGGCTGACGCCCACCGCCGTGGAGCCGTCGGGCGTGCCGCGAAGCTCGACCAGCAGCGAGCCTGCGTCCGTCCCCGGTGTGTCGAGGATGGCCCGGAGGAGAGCCCGGAGGGCGGTGCGCTGAGGTGCCCGCATCTTGGCGGCTCGATGCTCCGGGTCGACCACGACGAGACGGGACTCGCTCGCGACCGAGTCGAGCCAGCTGACGTTCGACTGCGTCACCAGGTCGTCGCGCAGCCGGCGCGCCAGCTGCCCGGCGAGTGCCCGATCGGCAGGGGTCACGACCCGGGCCTGGGCGACGGACTCCAGGAAGGGCACCGCCCGGGCTGTGAACCGCGCGAGCCGGATCCGTTCGGCTTCCTCGGCCTCGTCGTCCCGGCCCGCCTCCGGTGAGACCAGCACCTCCGACCGCTTCTCGATGAGCGGCTGCATCCGGCTGACGACGACGTAGGAGAAGGCCGCTGCCGCGGTGATGCCGCTGACGATCGGCGAGATGATGATCAGCACGGTCGAGACGGGGCCCCAGAACGGCACGTCGTCGTGCACGATCAGGTAGGCGATCGGCGACGTGATCGCGATCGCGCCGAGGCCGAGCCCGATCAGCGCGCGGGCCGGGAGGTACGGGGCCAGGCTCGCCAGCACGAGGGCGAGACCGAAAGGCGCCCACCACAGCTCGATGGCGAACACGATGTTCGTGTAGCCGATGGCCGAGACGATGAAGCCGACGCACCCGATTCCGACCGCGATCGCGCCCGTGCCCCACCCGATCCGGGGCCGGAGCGGTCGCGTCATGACGTGCACGAACAGGCAGCCCAGCGTGCAGATGATGACGCCCGCGAACTGCAGGCGCGGGTTGCCGATCTGGGTCCAGGTCACGATCGCGAGCGTGCCGCCATAGGCGAGGTTGAGCAAGGCGAACACGATCGGCACGAGCGGTCCCGTGAACCAGCTCAGCGGGTCGACCTCGTAGGCCGACAGCGTCAGGAAGTGGCGGTTGAACCGGCTCACGCGCGCACCCTCATCCCTGGGTTCTCCGGTGCGGCGATTCCGGCTGCGGTTCGAGGACTTCGAGGACCGGCACCGTGAGCATGACGGTCGTGCCGCTTCCCGGTGACGACCAGATGCGCGCAGAGCCGCCGACCGAATCCATGCGGTCGACGATCGATCCGCGGACGCCGAGCCGATCGGGCGCGACGTCGGCCAGGTCGAAGCCCGAACCCTGGTCGCTGACCATCACGGTGATGACGTCGTCCCCGTAGATCAGCTCCAGCTCCGCGACCGCGGCCCCCGAGTGGCGGAGGACGTTCTCGAACGCGGCCGACACCGATCCGGCCAGGGCACGCGCCACATCCGGGTCGAGCCGGTACACCCCAGAGCCGTACCCGGTGACATGGATGCTGAGGCCGCGCCACTGGAAGTCGCTGACCATCTGCATGAGCTCGTTGCGCAGGCTCGCGTCCTCGTCGTCTCCCGTCGCGATCTCGGTGGTCTGCGAGATCCACTCCGCGCTGCGCAGCTGCTCGAGATCCTGGAGCAGCCGCGCGGAGGTGCGTTCGTCGAGAGTGTCCACGGCGTTCATCACGATCGACAGGTCGTTGAGGACGGTGTCGTGCACGGCCGCCGTGGTCCGGCGCGCGAGGTCCTCGCCGCGGGCCAGGCGCTGGGTCTCGGCCTCGAGCTCGTCGAAGTTCGGCACCTGCCGCCGCTGGGTGTTCTGGATCGCCGCGAACGTCAGATACCCGACCACCGCGATGACGAAGACCATCAGGGGCCCGAGTCCCGGGCGGAACGGCACGCCCGCGATCAGCGCCGAGGTCAGTGACACCCCGGTCGCAACGACCAGGCCGAACGAGCACCAGAGGATGCCGCTGAGGGCGGTGGCCGCCGTCACCCCCACGGCCACGAGTGCGAGGGTCGGGCGGTTCACCACGAAGAGCGCCTCGTCGAGGATCGCCACATCGCCGTTCAGGAGCGCCAGCTCGTAGCAGACCGTCGCGACGCCCGCCACCGCCAGGTAGACCAGGACCACCTCGGTGCGCCGCCAGCGCGCCACCGCCGCGATGCCGAGCAGGATGATCAGCAGCAGCGCGAGCGGGAGCGGGATGTCGGCCGCACGGCCGCGCTCGATCAGCGTCTCGATCAGCACCGGGATCGTCAGCACGATCGTGAGCGCCCCGACCGCCCAGCCCATCGTGGCGACGGTGCCGTTGATGATCCGCGCGGCCAGTTCACGCGGGAGGACGCGGACGCGCATCAGCACCTCCCTGGTGTCGCCGATCAGGCGGTCGGCGGCCTACGGCCGCCTACCGGGAATGCTAGCCGCGCGTGCGCCCGCCGAGCGCGCGCTCGTCGGCGTTGCCCGATGCGTCGGTGCGCAGTTCCTTCGGCAGCGAGAACATCAGGTCCTCGTGAGCGGTGCGCACCTCCTCGACGGTTCCGTACCCGGCGTCGGCCAGATCGGCGAGCACCTCCTCGACCAGCACCTCGGGCACGCTCGCACCGGAGCTCACGCCGACCGAGGCGACGCCCTCCAGCCACTCCTGCTTGATCTCGCTTGCGTAGTCGATGCGGTGTGCGGCCTTCGCGCCGTACTCGAGCGCGACCTCGACGAGTCGCACGCTGTTGGAGCTGTTGGCCGACCCGACGACGATCACCAGGTCGGCATCCGGTGCCACCTTCTTGATGGCGACCTGACGGTTCTGCGTCGCGTAGCAGATGTCGTCGCTCGGGGGGTCCTGCAGGTGCGGGAAGCGCTCGCGCAGGCGTCGCACGGTGTCCATCGTCTCGTCGACGCTGAGGGTGGTCTGCGAGATCCACACGAGGTTGTCGGTCTCGGGCACCTGGACGGTGTCGGCCTCCTCGGGGCTGCCGATGAGGATCGTGCGCTCGGGCGCGTGCCCCATCGTGCCTTCGACCTCTTCGTGGCCGGCGTGCCCGATGAGCAGGATGGTGGCGTCCTGCTTTCGCGAAGCGGACCGCCTCGCGGTGCACCTTGGTGACGAGCGGGCAGGTGGCGTCGATCGCGTCGAGCTCTCGGTCGGCAGCGGCCTTGACGACGGCGGGGCTGACGCCGTGGGCGCTGAAGACGATGTGGGATCCGGTGGGGACCTCGGCGACGTCGTCGACGAAGATCGCACCGCGCTTCTCGAGCTCGCTCACGACGTGGACGTTGTGCACGATCTGCTTGCGCACGTACACCGGCTCGCCGAAGTGGTCGAGCGCCTTCTCGACCGCGATGACCGCGCGGTCGACACCGGCGCAGTAGCCGCGGGGAGCGGCGAGCAGCACGCGCTTGGCGCCTCCGGTGACGGGAAGGTCCTTGAGGCGACCGCGCTGCGCCGGAGGACGCGGGAGGTCGACGGATTCTGGGAAGCTCCCGATCCTGCCGTTGGTGATCGCCACGAATCGATTCTACGGAGGGTGGCCGCGCCCGGGCTGGGTGGCGGGGTTGCCGGTCGGGTAGCAGCGTGCGGCCCGATCAGCCCGTCAGGGCGAACGAGTCGAAGAACGCCTGGGCGGTCGCCTCGTCGACACCCAGCGTGAGGAGCTGGAACTGCCTGTCGCCGTCGAACGCGACGATGAGGAAGACGTCACCGTTGCTGCTCGTGGCTTCGGCCCGCATGGCCGGCAGGCCCTCGAGCTCGATCGGCTCCGACTGCGTGATCGTGCCGCCCGGAATGTTCCCGACGGCGCCCTCGACCGAGCCCTGCAGAGCGCCGTTCACATCGGTGATGACGCCGCTGGGGAAGACGGCGGCGCTGGACAGGATCGCGGAGTCGGCGTCCTCCCAGACCGCGGAGTCGAGATCGATGTTCTCGCCGCCGACGGGAACCGCCTGGGTCGCCTCCTTCGGTTCGGCAGGGAACTCGACGGAGTAGCCGTGCTCCTCCGACGTGTACGACACCGGCTGCCCCGTGACCGGGTCGTCGAACTTGTCAGCCGGGTCGAGGGCGCGGAAGAGAGCGTTGACGCCGATGGCGGTGAGGATGAAGACGACCGCGGCGATCGCGATGCCGATGACGAACGTGCGGCGCGTGGGCTTCGGGGCCGCAGGGGGCGCAGCGGATGGCGCCGCCGGCGCGGGAGACGGAGCCTGAGGGTCGGTCATGAGCCGATCCTTGCAGAGAAACACACGTCACCCGTTTGACGTAACCTGACCGCGTGACCGACGCCCCCGTTCCCCCGCCGCGTGCCGATGGCGCGACCGCGTCGTCGGCAGAGCAGCCGTGGCCGGTCGCCGTCGTCGCCGGCAAGATCAAGGGCTACATCGACCGGCTCGGCACCGTGTGGGCCGAGGGCGAGATCACGCAGTGGGGCGGATCGGGCGGCAACGTCTACGGCAAGCTCAAGGACCTCGACCAGGACGTCACGCTGAGCTTC
The DNA here is from genome assembly GCA_963801205.1 of uncultured Acidimicrobiia bacterium. Lineage (GTDB taxonomy): Bacteria > Actinomycetota > Acidimicrobiia > Acidimicrobiales > AC-14 > JAXDMK01. The sequence continues at coordinate 36,162 of CAWDDV010000006.1, read as the reverse complement.
ACGCTCTGGTCGTCGACCCTCGCGAAGCTGAAAGAGGAGTTCAAGCAGGGCGACCACGTGCTCGCGCTCCTCAAGCCGAACTACTGGCCCAAGGGCGGCACTCTCACGATGCAGGTCTACGAGCTGCGGCACGTCGGCCTGGGAGACCTGCTCGAACGGCTCGAACGGCTGCGAGCGCTGCTGGCGGCAGAGGGATTGTTCGATGCTTCGCGCAAGAAGCCTTTGCCCTTCCTGCCCGCCTGTATCGGACTGGTGACAGGCAAGGATTCCGACGCCGAGAAGGATGTGCTGCGCAACGCGCAGCTGCGCTGGCCGTCGGTGCAGTTCCGGGTGCGGCATGCGGCCGTGCAGGGCGATCGGGCGGCGGCGGATGTCGCGGCCGCGATCCGCGAGCTCGATGCGGATCCCGAGGTCGAGGTGATCATCGTCGCGCGCGGTGGCGGCGACTTCCAGAACCTGCTCGCGTTCAGCGACGAGACCCTGCTGAGGACCGCCGCCGCGTGCGAGACGCCGCTGGTGAGCGCCATCGGGCACGAGGCCGATCGGCCGCTGCTCGACGAGGTCGCGGATCTGCGCGCCTCCACTCCGACCGACGCCGCGAAGCGCGTGGTCCCCGATGTGGCCGACGAGCTCGCCCGCGTGCAGCAGGCTCGCGCGCGCATCGGAACCCGGGTGACCGCCATGCTGACGCATGAGATCGAGCGGCTCGCCGGCATCCGGTCACGGCCCGTGCTCGCCGACCCCGGCTGGGTCATCGCGCAGCGCTCGGAGGAGCTGACGCGCTGGGTCGCCCGCGGCTCGGAACTGATCGACTACAGCGTCGAGCGCGCCGAGCGCAGCCTCACCGAGCTCGCGGGGCAGCTGCGCGCGCTCTCGCCGAAGCGCACGCTCGAACGCGGATACGCGATCGCCCAGCATGCCGACGGGCGGGTGCTTCGCGGGGTCGCGGATGCGGTCGCGGGCTCTCCCCTCCGCCTCACCCTGAGCGACGGATCGGTCTCCACCACGGTCGATCCGGAACCGACAGCGGCCGAGGGCCGCGGCTAGACTGGAAGACGTGCCTGCAGCAGCCGAGAATCCCGTGTCGCGGCGCCTCCGATGTCGCCGCGCTCAGCTACGAGCAGGCGCGCGACGAGCTCATCCGGGTCGTGACCGAACTCGAGCAGGGCGCCGCCACGCTCGAGGATTCGCTCGCCCTCTGGGAGCGCGGCGAGGCCCTCGCGAAGCGCTGCGAGGAGTGGCTGCTCGGCGCGAAGGAACGGCTCGACAAGGCGCGCGCGGCGTCGACGGGCGGTGACGCAGGCCGTGAGCCGCTCCGAGCTCGCGCCCCACTCGCGCACCAGCTCGCGTCCTCCCAGCACCGACGACGCCGGACGCCCGATCGTCGCCGAACTCGGCCGCGCCGAGACGCCAGAAGAGGTCGCCGAGCGCAAGGCCGCCGCGAGCGCCAAGCGCCGCTCGAACCAGACCGCGACCAACCTCGTGCTCGCACTGCTGTCGTCACTCGGGGTCGTCGCGCTCGTCGTCCTCGTCGTCGTGCGGCCGACCTCGATCGACCGCGACCCGATCGACTTCGCGGCCGTCGCCTCGGACGCGCAGCAGGCGGTCGACGTCCCGCTCGTCGTCCCCGACCTCCCAGACAGCTGGACGGCGAACCGGGCAGAGCTCGTCACCGGCGAGCCCGACGGGATCGACTCCTGGCAGATCGGCTTCCTCACTCCCGGCGAGCAGTACATCGGGTTCGTCCAGGGCATCGACGTCGACGAGCGCTGGATGTCGGAGCAGACCGCGAACGCCGAAGCGACCGACCGTGTGACGATCGGCGATCGCGTCTGGCAGGTCTACGACCGGCGTGACGTGCAGGATCCGGGCAACCTCGCCTACATCCTGACGACGGTCGACGCGGCGACTCGGCCATCGTGCTCGGCGGAACGGCATCCGATGCCGAATTCGCGGTGCTGGCCGACGCGGTCGGCGCCGAGCTCGGGCAGGAGGGCGCGTCGTGACCGTGCAGGGCAGGACGCCTCAAGACGTGTGGCGCGAGATGATGCGCGGCAACGAGCGTTTCGTCGCCGGCGAGCCGCTGCACCCGCGGCAGGACATCGAGCACCGCGAGAAGCTCGTCGAGGCGCAGACCCCGCACGCGGCGCTCTTCGGCTGCAGCGATTCGCGGCTCGCGGCCGAGATCATCTTCGACAAGGGGCTCGGCGACCTGTTCGTGGTGCGCAACGCCGGGCAGGTCATCTCCGACTCGGTGGTCGGATCGCTCGAGTACGCGGTCGCCGTGCTGCAGGTGCCGCTGATCCTCGTGCTCGGCCATGACGAATGCGGCGCCGTGGCGGCCGCCATCGACCAAGCAGAGACCGGCGCTCCTCCGCTGCCGCCTCACATCCAGACCCTGATCGCGCCGATCGCGCCGGCCGTCGCCGCGCGCACAGCGCATCGATGGTGCACCGGACGCGCTCGACGTCGGCCGCGAGCACCTGCGCGACACCGTCAGCGAGCTGCTGGAGCGCTCCGAGCTCATCGGCGCCGCGATCGCCGCGGGTACGCTGGCTGTCGTCGGCGCGAACTACCGGCTCAGCGAGGGCCGGGTCATCCCCGACGTCATCCTCGGCGATGTCGACAGCAAAGTCGACGGCACCGCCGAGGCATCACCCACCGAAAGGCACACGTCGCCGTGAGCACGGGCAACCCGCCAAGGCCAACACCGACAAGGACTGGCGCATCGAGCACGACACCATGGGCGAAGTTCGCGTTCCCGCGGCCGCCCTGTACGGCGCGCAGACGCAGCGCGCCGTCGAGAACTTCCCGATCTCCGGATCCGGGCTCGAGCCGGCGCAGATCGTCGCCCTGGCCCGCATCAAGCGTGCTGCCGCGATCGTCAACAAAGAGCTCGGCATCGTGGACGGCGCCATCGCCGACGCGATCGTCGCCGCCGCTGACGAGCTGATCGCCGGCGACCACCACGGCGAGTTCCCGATCGACACGTACCAGACCGGCTCGGGCACCAGCTCGAACATGAACATGAACGAGGTGCTCGCGACCCTCGCGACCACCAAGCTCGGGTCGCCGGTGCACCCCAACGACCACGTCAACGCGTCGCAGTCGTCGAACGACGTGTTCCCGACCTCGGTGCATGTCGCCGTCACCGGCGCGCTGACCAACGACCTCGTTCCGGCGCTGGATCACCTCGCCGTCTCGCTCGAGAAGAAGGCGAAGCTCTGGGCAGGCGCCGTGAAGTCGGGGCGCACCCACCTGATGGATGCCACTCCCGTGACCCTCGGGCAGGAGTTCGGCGGATACGCGCGGCAGGTGCGCCTCGGAATCGAGCGCGTCGAGTCGGCGCTCCCCCGCGTCGCCGAGGTCCCGCTCGGCGGCACCGCGGTCGGAACCGGCATCAACATGCCGCCCGCCTTCTCGCAGAAGGTCATCGCGATCCTCGCCGAGACCTCTGGACTCCCCATCACCGAGGCGAAGGACCACTTCGAGGCGCAGGGCGCGCGCGACGGGCTCGTGGAGGCATCCGGTGCCCTGCGCACCATCGCGGTGTCACTCACCAAGATCTGCAACGACCTGCGCTGGATGGGGTCGGGACCGAACACCGGACTTGCAGAACTGCACATCCCCGACCTGCAGCCCGGATCGTCGATCATGCCGGGCAAGGTCAACCCGGTGATCCCAGAGGCCGTGATCATGGTCGGCGCCCGCGTGATCGGCAACGACGCCGCGATCGCCTGGGCGGGTGCGACCGGCTCCTTCGAGCTCAACGTCGCGATCCCGGTGATGGGCACCTCGTTGCTGGAGTCGATCCGGCTGCTCGCGAACTCGACCCGACTGCTGGCCGACAAGACCATCGACGGGCTCGAGGCCAACCTCGAGCGCGCGCGCGAGATGGCCGAGTCTTCGCCGTCGATCGTGACGCCGCTCAACAAGCTGATCGGCTATGAGAACGCGGCCAAGATCGCCAAGCACTCGGTCGCCAAGGGAATGACGGTGCGCGAAGCGACGATCGACCTCGGCTTCGTCGAGCGCGGCGAGCTCACCGAGGCGCAACTGGACGCGGCACTGGATGTTCTCTCCATGACCCGCCCCGGCTAGCCGGACCGGACTAGCGTGGAGTGATGCGCGTCCTCAGCTACAACCTCGAGAAGAACAAGGCGGTCGGCGAGCTCCTGGCGCTGATCGAGCGCCACGACCTCGACCTGCTCTGCCTCCAGGAAGTCGATTCGGCCGCGTTGCCCGACGAACTCGGCCTCATGCATCTGGTCGACCGCACGTACGCCAACCGTCTCGGCCTGGCGATCTACCACCGCCGCGATCGCTACACCGCGGTGCGCACCGAGGCGTTCGCGCTGAAGAAGTCCCTGCATGACCGGATCGCGAAGCCCGCCCATGAGCGCCTGCTCGCGTCCCGGCTCATCGACAAGGTCACCGACCACGAGCTGGTGGTGGCCTCGTTCCATGCGGCGCCGCTGACTGCTCTCAACTCGCTGCGCCGCGCTCAGATCGCCGCGGCTCACGAACGGCTCGCAGAGCTCGGCCCCGGGCTCCCCCACCTCATGGTCGGCGACTACAACTACCCGCTGTTCCGCCGCGGGCTCTCGCGCTCGGTCGGCAGAACCGGCCATGACCTCACGTTCAGCGACGGGCGCACCTACACCCGCTACAAGTTCCTGCGCGGGCATTTCGACTTCGCGACCTCGGTCGGCATGGCGATCACGTCGGTCGAGACGCTCCCGAAGGGCGGCTCGGATCACCTGCCGATCCTGGTGACCGCAACATACGGGTCGCCGGCGCCGGAGCTGACCGAACCCCTCACCGAACCCGCCGCCGGCTGAGCGCTCAGAACTCCAGCAGCATCGTGTCCGAGTCGCCATTGCGACCGACGACGACGAATCCCGCGTTCTCGTACAGCGCCCGCGCCGACGAGTTGCCGTCCTCGACGCTGAGGCTCAGCGCCGGGGCCGCTGCCCGCACCCGCATGATGAGCGCGTCGAGCAGCGCGTGCCCGATGCCCCGGCCGCGCATGGCCGGGTCCACGCCGATGGTGAGCTCCGGGATGTCGTCGGACACCCAGCCATAGCCGGGGTCGCCGCTCGTGAGCCTGCGCGCCCAGGCGGCGCCGACATCCCGGCCGTCGACTGCGGCGATCACGCCGATATCGGTGGGCCACGGCCAGTCGCCGAGGTACTTCTGCAGATCGGGCCGGAGCATCGCCTCGCCGGGGCTCGTCGGCGTCTTCCCGTTCCAATCCGCCGCGTAGGCGAGGGCGAGCGACAACGACCGCACGTCGAGCGCCTCGGCATCGCGGATCACGATGTCGGAGAGGGCGATGTCGTTTCGGGCAGCGACGTTCACAGCGCCCAGAGTACGACGACTCCGAGCGTCAGGAAGTAACCCAAAAGGAGGTACGGACCGAACGCGAGCTGCGCGCGCCGCGCCTCACGCCCGCGCCCGGCGAGCACGCCACGGAACAGGACGATGGATGCCACGACGCCGCCCAGGAGGAATGCCGCGAGCGGTGCGGCCACCGCGATCGCGATCGCCGGACTGGCGAGCCCGATGAGTGCGGCCAGCTTGACGTCTCCCATGCCGATGCCGCCGCCGAGACTCAGCAGGAACAGCAGGCCCGCGGTCGCGAGGGCCGCGACGATCGGGACGAGCGGCGCGACCCCGGTGGCGGGCCACGACAGTGCGGCCGCGGCGAGCCCGACCATGATTCCCGGCACGACGATGCGGTTCGGGAGGCGGTGCTCGCGCAGGTCGATCCGCACGAGCTCCGGAGTGACGGCTGCGAGGTACAGGGCCGGGAGAGCCGCCGGGGTGAGGCCGAGAGCCGCGATCGCGAGCCAGGCCAGTGCAACCGCGACGGTGGAGCTGCCAGGCCAGGCGCAGAGTCATGGCGAGGAGGCTACCCGGCGACGAGCGGACGCCGCCGGGTGCCTCCCCAACTTGTGGCTTACGCCAGCTCGTTGCTCTCCAGCATCTCGGTGACGAGGGCCGCGATGGCCGACCTCTCCGATCGGGTGAGCGTGATGTGGGCGAAGAGCGGGTGGCCCTTCAGCGTCTCGATGACCGACGCGACGCCGTCATGGCGGCCGACCCGCAGGTTGTCGCGCTGCGCGACGTCGTGGGTGAGCACGACCCGCGAGTTCTGGCCGATGCGCGAGAGCACCGTGAGCAGCACGTTGCGCTCGAGCGACTGGGCCTCGTCGACGATCACGAACGCGTCGTGCAGCGACCGGCCGCGGATATGGGTCAGCGGCAGCACCTCGAGGATGCCGCGCTCCACCACCTCCTCGAGCACGTTCTCGCTGACCAACGCGCCGAGCGTGTCGAACACCGCCTGGCCCCAGGGGTTCATCTTCTCGCCCTGGTCTCCGGGCAGGTAGCCGAGCTCCTGGCCACCGACCGCGTACAGCGGACGGAACACCATGATCTTGCGGTGCTGCTGCTTCTCGAGCACGGCCTCGAGCCCCGCGCAGAGCGCGAGCGCGCTCTTGCCAGTGCCTGCCCGGCCGCCGAGCGACACGATGCCGATCTCGGGATCGAGCAGCAGGTCGATGGCGAGACGCTGCTCCGCGCTGCGACCGTGCAGGCCGAAGACGTCGCGGTCGCCGCGCACCACCTTCAGCTCGCCCTTCGCGACCACGCGGCCGAGCGCCGACCCGCGGTCGGACTTGATGACCAGACTGGTGTTGACCGGCAGGTCCTGCACGAGCCGGCTCGAGATCACGGCGTCGTCGTAGAGCTCCGTCATCTGCTCGCTCGACACGTCGATCTCGGCGAGTCCGGTGTATCCCGAGTCGACCGCGAGCTCGGCCCGGTACTCCTCCGCGGCGAGGCCGACCGAGGCCGCCTTGACGCGAAGGGGGAGGTCCTTGGAGACCACCACGACATCCAGGCCGTCGTTCGCCAGGTTCATCGCGACCGCGAGGATGCGCGAGTCGTTGTCGCCGAGCTGAAGCCCGGACGGCAGCACCGACATGTTGGAGTGGTTCAGCTCGACCCGCAGCGACCCGCCCGCCTCGCCGACGGCGATCGGGAAGTCGAGCCGCTCGTGCTGGACGCGGAGCTCGTCCAGGTTGCGGAGCGCTTGTCGCGCGAAGTATCCGATCTCGGGGTCGTGTCTCTTCGCCTCGAGTTCCGTGACGACGACGACCGGGAGAACCACCGCGTGTTCGGCGAAACGGAAGATCGCCTTCGGATCGCTCAGCAGGACGGAGGTGTCGAGCACGTACGTGCGCTCCCCCTGCCTCTGCGTCTGCTCCGAGTCCCTGATCGGGCTCTGTGCGGTGGTGGACTTCTGCTGAGGCTTGTCGAGCGCTGGCAATGCCACTCCATCCCCGAGTGGCACATGTCCACCCGGATCCTGTGACGGAACGACCGGTTGGGCTCTACGGATGCGAACTTACGTGGCCGCTCCGATCAGACGCCATGCCTGATGACCTGAACGTAAGCCCGGGTGGCGGAGGGGTGCGGAGCGACACGCGCGGCGCGCGTTTCGGTCAGATGAAATCCAGAACGCTCAGCGGGACACGGCCGTGGCGAACGCCAGGAACGCCGCTTGCAGCATCCCGAACGTCTCCTCGCCGGTGGATGCGTGGGCGCTCAGCCGGACGTGACCCGCCCGGACGGTGGCGGTGATCCCGTGGTTGTGCAGCGACGCTGCGAGAACCGTGAGCTGGTCCGGCTCGGGCTGGATCACCGCGATGCCCGCCCGCTCGGAGTCGGCTCGCGGAGACGTGACCGGCAGCCCGTACTCGTCGGCGAGGTCGATGATGCGGCTGACCTTGCCGGCGATGCTCGCGTTGATGGCAGGGACGCCGACGGACGCGATCTCCTCGAGCGCCCCGGCGAGCCGCGCCTGTGCGACCGGATCGGGGTTGCTCACCTGGAACTTGCCTGCCCCGCGGGTCGGCTCGGGTACCTCGTCCATCGGGGTGCCCTCGACGTCGGTCGCGTTGATGCCCGACCACACCGGCGTGAGGTGATCGAGCGCCCGATCGCTCAGCGCGAGGAAGCCGGTGCCCCATCCGGCGCGCGGCCACTTCTGACCGCCGCCGACGACCACGTCCGCGAGCGAGAACGGCGCATCGACCACGCCGAAGCCCTGCGTCGCGTCCACGATGAGCAGACGGTCGCCGATCACCTGCCGGATCCCCTCCACGTCGACGAGATACCCGGTGCGGAAATCGACCAGGCTGACCGCGACGGCCCTGACCGACGAGGCGAGATCCAGATCCCGGATGCCGCCCGGCGTCATCCTGCCCGGTTCGGTCCCCAGCCACACCGGCGCGATCACCCCGAGCGCCTGCTCGGCACGGGTCACCGCGAACGTCAGGCTCGGGAACTCGGCCGGAGAGAGGGCGACCCCGCCGGTGATGCCGAACATCACGTGCATGAGGGCCTGCGTCGTGTTCGGCTGGAAGACGACCTGGTCGGGACGGAAACCCGTCAGGGCCGCGACGGCGCCGCGCACGCGGGGATCCGGGTCCCGGCGGCAGCAGCGCGTCGAGCGAGCCGAACCGGGCGCGCGCGAGCAGCGGCATGAGCGCCGCCTCCTCCTCGACGACGGCGGCACCGATCGGGCCGACGCGGGCGAAGTCCAGGTACCCGGGCTCCTCGTCGAAGCGGGCGGCGTAGGTCTCGACGTTCACGGGGCTAGCGTCCCCACCGGCGCTCGCGCTTCGCGAAGTCGCGGAGCGCGCGCAGGAAGTCGACCTCCCGCAGATCGGGCCCGAGCGCCTCGACGAAGTAGAACTCGCTGTGCGCGCTCTGCCAGAGCATGAAGTCGCTCAGCCGCTGCTCCCCCGAGGTCCGGATGATGAGGTCGGGATCCGGCTGCCCCTGCGTGTACAGGTGGTCGCCGATCAACTCGGGGGTGAGGATCTCGGCCAGATCGTCGATCGATCCGCCGCCCTTGCCGTGGTCGCGCACGATGCTGCGCATCGCATCCGCGATCTCGCGCCGCCCGCCATACCCGACCGCGAGATTCACGTGCAGGCCGGTGTTGGCCGACGTCCGCGCCTCGGCGGCGTTCAGGGTCTCGGTCAGCTCCGCTGGGAGACCATCGGTCGTGCCGACGTGCTGGATGCGCCAGTCGGCCGCGCGGGAGAGGTCGTCGGCGAGGTCGGCGATGATCTCGAAGAGCTGGTCGAGCTCGTCCCCTTTGCGGCTCGTGAGATTGTCGGCGGAGAGCAGGTAGATCGTGACGACCCGGATGCCGAGCTGGTCGCACCAGCGCAGGAACTCGCGCATCTTCTCCGCGCCGGCCCGGTGGCCGTGAGCCGCGGTCTCGAGCGCCCGCTCGCGTGCCCAGCGGCGGTTGCCGTCGATGATCATCGCGACGTGATGCGGGGCGGGCGCGTCAGCGAGGGAGCGGCGAAGGCGCGCGGAGTAGAGACCATACAGAATGCCCGATCCACGGGGGCCCCGGCGTTCACGCACGCGACAACGTTACCCGCCTCTCAGGCATCACCCTGGGCGCAGCCCGTACTCTTGCCGCATGTACGCCGCACGCCCCCGGAAGACCGATCCCCTGTCCGAAGTGGCCTCCGCGGCGGCGCAGCCGGTGACGGAAGAGAACGACCTGCCGAACATCCCGCTGCTCGACGACGCGATCGACCACGAGAAGGAACTCGCGGCGAAGACCAAGTGGCGCGGCTGGATCCACGCCGGCACGTTCCCGCTCGCAATCGCGGCCGGCATCGTGCTGATCGTCCTGTCCGACGGCGTGCCCGCGAAGATCGCCTCCGCGATCTTCATGGCGAGTTCGCTCCTGCTGTTCGGCGTCTCGGCGGTCTACCACCGCTTCAACTGGAAGCCGAAGACGAAGGCGGTGTTCCGCCGCCTCGACCACTCGAACATCTTCCTGCTCATCGCGGGCACCTACACGCCGCTCGCGATCGACGCCCTGGAGTGGCCGAAGAACGTCATCATGCTGTCGGTCATCTGGGGCGGCGCGGTCATCGGCATCCTGTCCCGCATCTTCTGGCTGAAGGCGCCGCGCTGGTCGTACGTCGTGCTGTACATCGCCCTCGGCTGGGCCGCGGTCATCTACATGGGCGACCTGTTCACGGCCAACCCGGTCACGATGGTGCTCGTCATCGTCGGCGGCCTGTCGTACACCGTGGGCGCGCTGTTCTACGCGTTCAAGCGTCCGAACCCGGTGCCGGGCGTGTTCGGGTTCCACGAGCTGTTCCACACCTGCACGGTGATCGCGTTCCTCTGCCACTGGGCGGGCATCCTGCTCATCGCGATGCATCCCATCGTGGGATCAGGGCCATCGTGGGGTAGCTAGCGGCTTGGTCGCGGCTTCGTCGCGGGCTTGGTCGCAGCGTCTGCTGCGAGCTGCTCGGCGGCCAGCTGCTCACGCACCTGCGCGCGGTGCGTGACCCGGCGGATGCGGCGGGTCATGTCGAAGATCAGCAGCACGACGGCGACGACGAGGAGGAACGTGACGACGAATCCCCAGACGCCCGGCGTCACGAGGTCGGCGTCGACGCCGGAGGTCGGGACCGGTGACGGATCCGGGACGGTGAACCAGAGCACGTGCGCCTTCCGGTTTGCGAATAGCCTGGAATCAAGCGTAACGCGCCGAGGAACGGGGATACGGACGTGAGCACCGACCCGATCGAGGCGCGCTACGGCCGCAGCCCCCGGCGTCGGCGCCGAGGCCGCATGCTGGCGATCGTCGCAGCGGCCGGGGTGACCGCGGTCGTCGTCGCGTGGGTCGCCTGGGTCGGGCTGCTCGGGCCGAACGCATCGCTCGGCAGCCGCGACCTCGGCTACGCCCTGATCGGCGACGATGCGATCGAAGTGCGCTACGAAGTGACGGTGGATGCGGGCAAGCCCGTGTCGTGCGCGCTGCAGGCCCTGAACGACACATTCGCGATCGTGGGGTGGAAGGTCGTCCCGATCCCCGCGTCGGACGAGGGCACGCGCCAGTTCCGCGAGACCCTCCGTACCTCGGAACCCGCTGTCACCGGCTTGATCTACCGTTGCTGGCTGACCTAGGCTTGCCCTCTGAGAGACCGGCCACCGGCCGGTCTTGATGCTTGTAAGGAGCACCCACCATGTCCGACGCACCCACCACCACGTGGCTGACCCAGGAGTCCTACGACCGGCTCAGTGCCGAGCTCGAGGAGCTCAGCGGTCCCGCGCGCGCCGACATCGCCAAGAAGATCGAGTCGGCCCGCGATGAGGGCGATCTCAAGGAGAACGGCGGATACCACGCCGCCAAGGACGAGCAGGGCAAGATCGAGGCCCGCATCCGTCAGCTCACGCAGCTCTTGCGCAACTCGACCGTCGGCGAACCGCCCGCCAGCCACGGCGTCGTCGAGATCGGCACCGTCGTGACGGCGAAGATCGCCGGCGACTCCAGCACGTTCCTTCTCGGGTCGCGCGAGATCGCCGACGACTCCAGCGACATCGAGGTCTACCCGGAGACCAGCCCGCTCGGCCAGGCGATCCTCGGCCTCAAGGTCGGCGAGTCGACGACCTACACCGCGCCGTCCGGCAAGGACATCGCGGTCGAGGTCACCAAGGTCGAGACCTACAAGGGCTGAGCTAGAAGTCGACGCGGGGCCGGTACCCGGCATCCCGCAGCTTCGCCAGCACCAGCTCGGCGTGCTCGGGCCCGCGCGTCTCGATGTGCAGTTCGAGCTCGACCTCGCTGATCTGCAGCCCGCCGCCGTGCCGCGTGTGCAGCACCTCGACGACGTTGGCGTTCGCCTCGGCCACGAGCTCCGCGGTGCGGGCGAGCTGGCCGGGGCGGTCGGGCAGCGGGATCCGCAGCCGCAGGTAGCGCTCCGACGCGGTGAGGCCGCGGCTGATGACGCGCTCCATCACCATCGGGTCGATGTTGCCGCCGCTCAGGATGATGACGGTCGGCCCGTCGACGCTGTACGCCCCGGTGAGCGCTCCGGCGACGCCGACGGCGCCGGCGGGCTCGACGACGAGCTTCGCGCGCTCGAGCAGCAGGACCAGCGCGCGGGCGGTGTCGTCGTCGGCGACCGTGACGATCTGGTCGACGGTGTCCCGGATGATGGCGAAGTTCAGGTCTCCGGGTCGCCCGACCACGATGCCGTCGGCGATCGTCGGCGCCGTGATGATCTGCACGGGCTCGCCCGCCGCCAGTGACGGCGGATAGGCGGCGGCGTTCTCGGCCTGCACGCCGATGATCCGCACCTTGCGCCCGATCTCGGGGGCGAGCTGCGCGAACGCGCTCGCGACGCCGGCGATGAGGCCGCCGCCGCCGATCGGGACGATGACGTTCTCGACGGTCGGGACCTGCTCCAGGATCTCCAGGGCCAGCGTCCCCTGGCCGGCCACCACATCCGGGTGATCGAAGGGCGGGATGATGATGGCGCCGGTGCGCTCGGCGAACTCGGCCGCGGCCTGCAGCGTCTCGTCGACGACGTGGCCGTGCAGCACGACCTCGGCCCCGTAGTTGCGGGTGGCCTGCAGCTTCGGCAGGGCGACGCCGAGCGGCATGAAGATCGTGGCCGAGATGCCCAGCTCGCGCGCGGCGAGGGCGACACCCTGCGCGTGGTTGCCCGCCGACGCCGCGACGACACCGCGCGCCCGCTGCTCGGGGCTCAGCTGCGACAGCAGGTTGAACGCGCCGCGGATCTTGTACGACCCGGTGCGCTGCAGGTTCTCGGCTTTGAAGTAGACGTCCTGCCCGAGCAGCTCGCGCAGGTAGCGCGACTTCTCCATCGGCGTCGTATCGACGACCGAGGAGACGCGCTCGCGCGCCTCGCGGATCTCCGCGAGGGTCGGTCCGGCCAGTCCGGCCGGTGCCTTGGTCTTATTCGCCACGGGTCACCGCGCCTCTCCTCGGCAGGGACGACATCCGAGACGCTCGGATGCGGATTGGTGCGCCAGTCGCCGCGCGCCACGTAGCCGATCATGACGTTGAGCGCCGCGACCAGCGGCACGGCGAACAGCGCGCCGGGGATGCCGGCCACGAACCCGCCGGTTGCGACGGCGAGCACGACGGCGACGGGATGCACCTTGACGGCGTTGCCGATCAGGAACGGCTGCAGCACGTGGCCCTCGACCTGCTGCACCAGGATGACGATGCCGAGCATGATGAGGGCGGGCACGGGCCCGAGATAGACCAGCGCGACGAACACCGCGAACACGCCGGTAGCGACGGCGCCGACGACCGGGATGAACGACGCGAGGAACACGGCGATCGCGATCGGGATGACGAGCGGGAACGGGTCGCCGATGAAGAAGCCCAGGAGGAAGGCGCCGAGGCCGATGCCGACCGCGTCGACGAATGCGACGAAGATCTGCACCCGGACGAACGTCGAGAGCGTGATCCAGCCCGCCTCTCCGGCGCCCATGATCGCGGCGCGGGCACGCGTGGGGAACAGGCGCACGATCCAGGTCCACATGCTGCGGCCGTCGATCAGGATGAAGAGCGTCATGAAGAGCGCGATGAGTGCTCCGGCGAGCACGTGGCCGGCGGTCGACCCGACCGACAGCGCGCCGGTCAGCAGCGAGCCGCCGTCCGACTGGAACGCCTTCACGACGCCGTCGACGTAGCCGGTGATGTCGTCCTCGCTGAGGTTCAGCGGCGGCGCGGCGAGCCAGCTGCACGAACTCCTCGTACTTGACCTGCGTCGTGTCGACCAGGTCGGGGAGACCGCGGCGCACCGTGATGACGATCACCGTGATGAGACCGGCGATGACGACGAGCAGCCCGATCTCGCAGACGGCGACCGCGAGCGCCTTCGGCCAGCCCTTGCGCTGGAGCCAGTTGCAGAGCGGGACGAGCAGGGCCGAGAGCAGGATGGCGACGAAGACCGGCACCGCGACGTCGCGCAGCAGGAAGACGATGAAGCCGATCAGCGCGATGACCGCGGCGACGACGAGGATGCGCCATCCCCAGGCCGCGGCGATCCTCATTCCCGGGGCCACGGACTCGGTCACTTCCGCGTCGGTCAGTGCCGGCGCGGTCTTCTCGCGGGAGCGGATCGCCATGGCGACAGTCTAGGCATCGCCGCAGCGCCGCCCGGACCGACGGATGCCGCCCGGAGCATATCGCCGGGCCGGTGTCCGGGGCCGCTCGCTAGGCTCCGACGGTGGCCGACTCGATCTCCCCTGCTGTCGCGCGCCGCATCGCCCTCGGGGCTCAGGGGTTCGCCACGAAGCGGCCGGATGTGGTGGGCACCCGCCAGCTCAACCTCGCCATCCAGCGGCTCGGCCTCCTGCAGCTCGACTCCGTGAACGTCTTCGAGCGCAGCCACTACCAGCCGGTGTTCGCGCGGCTCGGGCCCTACGACAAGACGCTGCTCGACAAGCTGACGTTCGCCCGGCGCGGCAAGTACGTGGAGTACTGGGCGCACGAGGCGGCCGTCATCCCGGTGGAGGACTGGCCGCTGTTCCGCTTCCGCATGCAGTTCTACCGCGGCTACTTCGAGCGCGTCGACAGCGACTGGTTGAAGGCAAGCGACGAGACGCTCGCCTGGCTGCGCGCCGAGCTTGCCGACAAGGGGCCGCTTCCGGCATCCAAGATCGAGCGGGACGTCGAGCAGCGCCGGGGATCCTGGTGGGAGTGGGACGACGTCAAGCGCGGCCTCGAGGTCATGTTCCGCCTCGGCGAGGTGGTCTCGGCCGGGCGCACGAACTTCGAGCGCACCTACGCCCTTGCCCGAGCAGGTGCTGCCGCCCGAGGTGCTCGCCCGCGAGGTCTCCGAAGAGGAGGCCAAGTACCAGCTCATGAAGCGCGCGGCGGTCGCGCACGGCATCGGCACGCTCCCCGACCTGGCCGACTACTACCGCATCAAGCAGACGCAGGCGAAGGACGCGTTGCAGCGCCTGCTCGACGAGGGCGAGGTCCGCGAGGTCGCGGTCGGCGGGTGGAAGAAGCCCGCGTACCTGCACCGGGATGCCAAGGTGCCGCGCAGGATCGAGACGGCCGCGCTGCTGTCGCCCTTCGATCCCGTCGTGTGGGAACGCGACCGCGCGCTGCGCATGTTCGGCTTCCACTACCGCATCGAGATCTACACGCCCGCGGCGAAGCGGATCTTCGGCTACTACACGCTGCCCGTCCTGATCGACGACGAGCTGGTCGGCCGCATCGACCTCAAGAACGACCGGCAGGCGAAGGTGCTGCGGGTGCAGTCGGCCTGGCGCGAAGAGGGGGCGCGAGCCGGCATCGCCGAGCGCATCGTGCCGGTCCTGCGCGAGATCGCGGCCTGGCAGGGCTGCGAGTCGATCGCGGTGGCCGATCGTGGCGACCTCGCTCGTGAACTCGCCGGGGCGCTGGGCGTCTCGCTGTCAACCTAGACACGGCCTCGGCGCGTCGTCAGAGTATGGCAACGAACCCGCTTGTGCGTCGTTTCGCTCTCGGCGCCGTCCTTGTCTCCGTCGCGCTCGGCGCGACCGCCTGCGGGCTTCCGCCGGGCCCTCCCGCCATACCCGACCCGGTCGTCGAGACGACCTCGCCCACGCCCGGCGAATCGACCGGCGCCGGTAGCGGCCTCCGGTGAACGGCCTGAGGCCCGCGCCGAGGCGGAGTGCTCGGACTTCGCCAACCCGGCGGTCCTCAACCCGCTCTTCGCGCCGGCCGTCGCCGAAGCGCCGCCCACGCGCACGGCCGAGTACATCGGCGCCGGCATCGCATCGCGTGGATCGTCCGCCAGGACGGCGGCTTCGCGTGCGAGTGGTCGAACGTCGACGCGATCGTGGGCTCGGAGGGCTACTTCAACTACTCGGGCCTGCGGCTGCAGCTGCTCTCCGGCATCGGGGCCGCAGTGGCAGGAGTACTCCGACGCCCGCGGGGACGGAAGCGACCGCTGGCTCGAGTGCTACGCCGACTTCACGCCCGCGTGCTACCTCGACCAGTACCTCGCCAACGGCTGGTGGCTGCAGCTGAGCGCCGAGGGCCTCGACGCGGGAGCCGCGCCCACCGAGGCCTCGGTGAGGGCGCTCTCGGCACCGGTCTTCGGCTCGATCGTCACCGCGGCGAGCGCGCTGCCCGCCGCCGACCCGGCCTGGACGCTTCCCGACACCCGACGACGCGTTCGGCGGTGGCTGCACGGGTGTCATCACCGGGCGCGCCTCTCCTCGGCGCTCGGCCTCGGCGCCGCCGCGGTTGCGGAGGAGCCCAGCTTCCCGCTACATCACGCGCGCCGCCCTGCTCGATGTCGGCGGATCGGACTGCAACTGGAAGGAGTCGGGCGGCTTCTACGACATCGCCCGCATCACGTGCTGCCCGGCGGCGCGTGGGCGATGGAGGCGGCGAAGGCGGCCATGGAGGCGAACCTCGGCGGTCCGGTGCCGACGCCCGCCGTGGTCGGGGTGCCGGCGGGCGCGACGGCTCTTTACCAGCACGTCGACTCGGTCTCGCTGGATCTCGTGCTCGGGGGCACCTGGATCAAGATCTCGATCGCGGGCGGCTTCGAGACCGGCGGGATGCCGCCCGAGGACGCGCTGCTCGCCATCGGCGCGGAGATCGCCGCCGGCTAGGAAGTCACGTCACGCTTTTACATCTGACCAACTGCCGACTTCCCAGACCTGGCAGATGAACGGACTGCGCGGTACGGCGACGACGGGCTACCAGAACGCAATAATTCCCTGACCTCCGGATTGGGAGTCGTGACTGACCCAATCTGCTTCATAGGTGTAGTCCTCCTCTGGAAACGGGTTGTGCTCGTAGATACAGATGGCGGCGTAGGTGGTATCGCCTTCCGGAAGCCCGAGGTCGTAGTCCGAAGCGTAGACGTCGACTTCGTCACGGAGAGCACGGATCTCCCCAGCGGTTGCGTCAATCGCGGCAACTTGAGGCGTCGGCGAATCGAACGAGATCGCCTCTTCGCAGGCGCTCGCTGCCTTGGCGTCGAGCCGGTTCTCGGCTACCGCGGTTTCCAGCACGTTCATTTCGCGCGTCTCTGTACAGCCGGAAACGCACAACCAAGCGACCGCAAGCAAGATGCAGGCACGTCGTCTAGCCCGAGCGGTGAACGTGCTACTCATCAGGTCCACACACGTCAATACCACACCACCATGGACGGCACGACGATGAACTCATCCGATTCAATTCCCCTCAGCGCTACCTCAACGTCTGGGGTCGAAATCCACCCACAATTCTCGCAGTTCAGATTTGGCCACGACGTGTAGCCGGCGTCGCGAGCGTGACCGTCAGGACGACCGCGGTGATGCCAGCGACAAGCGCATTGCGGCGCACGGCGGGAGAGCGCAAACGGGTACGAGCACGCATCGGCAGATCCTCGGGTTGAACAGCGCGAATCGAACTGTCCACAGCATGGAGGAAAAGTCACGGACAGCGATAGTCCCAATTTCGAAGGATCTTCGACGACGAGCGCTTGCCCGCTCGGCTCAGAACTTGGTCGCGTTGTTCCGCAGGCGGGCGACGCGGTCGACGATCGGCGGGTGCGTGCTGAACATGCGCGCCAGGAAGCCGGGGCGGTTCGGGTCGGCGATCCACAGGTGCGACATGCTCGTGTTGGTCCGCGCCACGGGCCGCGCGTTGGCGCCGAGCTTCTCCAGCGCGCTGGCCAGCGCCTCGGGGTTGCGGGTCGTGAGCGAGCTCGTCGCGTCGGCCAGGTACTCGCGCTGGCGCGAGACGGCCGCCTGCACGACGGCGGCGACGATCGGCGCGAGGATCGCGGCGACCAGGCCGATCGCGATCACGATCAGGAACGCGGGCCCGCCGAGGTTGCTGTTGCGGCTGCGGCCGCCCCAGAAGATCATCCGGAAGATGATGTCGGCGATGAGCCCGATCGCGATGACGAGGCCGAAGACGATCAGCGAGACCCGGATGTCGTAGTTCTTGACGTGACCCATCTCGTGGGCCATGACGCCCTCGAGCTCCTGGTCGTTCATGAGGTCGAGCAGCCCGGTGGTCGCCGCGACGACCGCGTGCTCCGGGTCGCGCCCCGTGGCGAACGCGTTCGGCGCCGGGTCGTTGATGAGGTAGATCTTCGGCGTCGGCAGGCCCTCGGTGATCGCGAGGTTCTCGACGACGCGGTACAGCCGCGGATTGTCGGACTTCTGGATCTCGTGGGCGCCGCTCAGGGCGAGCGTCTGCTTGGTCGCCATGAAGTACTGGAACCACGCGTACAGCCCCGCGATGACGAACACGATGATCGCGATCGACCAGTCGTTGAAGTACCAGGCGACGAGCGCGCCGAGGCCGCCGATGATCAGCAGGAACAGCAGGATGATGAACACGGTGTTGCGCTTGTTGCGCGCGATCGCGCTATACATCGCTGACCCCTGCCGGGTTTCGATACGCCGCCATGCGGCTACTCAACCAGCGGTTGCTTAGAACTGCACGCGCGGCGGCTCGGCGATGGCTGCCGGCTCGTCGACCTCGAAGAACTCGCGCTCCTTGAAGCCGAGGCTGCGCACGAACAGGGTGTTCGGGAACACCTTGATCTTCGTGTTCAGCTCGCGCACGCCACCGTTGTAGAACCGGCGCGAGGCCTGGATCTTGTCTTCGGTGTCGACCAGCTCGCCCTGCAGCTGCAGGAAGTTCTGGTTCGCCTGGAGCTGCGGGTACGCCTCGGCGACCGCGAAGATGCTCTTCAGCGCCTGCTGCATCATGTTCTCGGCCTTGCCCGCCTCGGCGGGGGAGTTGGCGTTCACCGTCGCGGCACGGGCGGCGGTGACGTTCTCGAACACCTGCTTCTCGTGAGCGGCGTAGCCCTTGACGGCTTCGATGAGGTTCGGGATGAGGTCGGCACGACGCTTCATCTGAACCGTGATGTCGCTCCAGGCCTCGTCGACGCGCACGTTGAGCCGCACGAGGCCGTTGTAGGTCGCCCAGAGGTAGATGCCGATGATGACGACCAGCGCGACGATGACGAGGATGACGATCAGAAGTTCCATGCGCTCATCATAAGGGCGAGCCCGAGAATCTCTACCCGCGAGCTGCGAGAACTCCTTGCAGCCAGCGGAACGACGATTTGGGCGTGCGCGCGAGCGTCTCGAAGTCGACGTGCACGAGCCCGAACCGCTGGCTGTATCCGGCGGCCCACTCGAAGTTGTCGAGCAGAGTCCAGACGAAGTAGCCCTCCGGGCGGAGGCCGGGAACGCCTTCCGCGGCGACCTCTCATGTGCGCGGCCAGGTAGGCGATGCGCTGGGGGTCGTCGACCGCGCCGTCGGTGCCCACGACATCCGGGAAGCTCGCCCCGCCCTCGGTGATGATCACGGGCGGCAGGCGGTCGCCGTAGCGGTCGCGCAGCTGCTCGAGCACGACGCGCAGGTAGTCGGGCGCGATCGGCCAGCCGAACCCGGTCTGCGGGAACTCGGGCCAGTCGGCCAGGTGGAAGGGAGCGGAATCCATCGCCTCGGAGACCCCGTCGGGGTTGCCGGTGCCCGGGCGGTGGCGGGCCCGCGGCGATGCGGCTCGGGAAGTAGTAGTTGAGGCCGTAGAAGTCGAGCGGCTGCGACATGAGCGCGAGATCGCGCTTGCTGCTGCGCGACAGGATGCCGAGGGCGGTTCCCAGCGGACCGACGCCGCGCGGCGGGGTGGGGTTGCGGCCGAGCAGCACCGGGTCGGCGAACTGGCGGTTGTGCAGGAAGTCGAACAGGTCGGCGTAGGCGGCGTCCTTCGCCGAATCCGTCGCGGGCACGGATGCGGTGTGCACGTTCGTGATGCCGATGCGACCGCGTGACCGGCACGGCGCGGAGCGCCTGGACAGCGAGGCCGTGGCCGAGCAGCAGGTTGCGGGCCGACGCGCGGGATCGCGAGCGACGAGCCGAGCGCCCGGCGCGTGCAGGTCGAGCCCGTAGCCCTCGAGCGCGACCGTGCAGGCCTCGTTGATCGTCACCCACGCGTCGACGCGGTCGCCGAAGGCCTCCCCCGCGATCCGGGCGAACTCGGCGAACCGCAGGGCGGTGTCACGGCGACGCCAGCCGCCGCGCTGCTCCAGCTCGACGGGCGTGTCCCAGTGGAACAGGGTCGCCATCGGCCGGATGCCCGCCTCGAGCAGCTCGTCGAGCAGGCGGTCGTAGAACGCGATGCCCGGCCGGGTTGCCCGGCCCGGTGCCGTTCGGCTGGATGCGGGTCCAGGAGAGCGAGAACCGGTAGGCGTCGATGCCGAGCTCGCGCATCAGCGCGACGTCCTCGCGGTACCGGTGGTAGTGGTCGGTGGCGACGCGGCCGTCGGAGCCGTCGAGGATGACGCCCGGACGGGCGGCGAACTCGTCCCAGGTCGACGGGGTGCGGCCGTCCTCGTCCGCGGCGCCCTCGATCTGGAACGCGGCGGTCGCGGCGCCGACGATGAAGCCCTGGGGCAGGCGAGAGCTCAGGCACCCAGCACCCTGTCGAGATAGGGGTTGGCGAACACGCGGTCGGGGTCGAGGCGGTCTCGCAGGGCGCGGAAGTCGGCGAACCGGGGGTAGCGGCCCGACAGCTCCGCGGCATCCTGGAAGTGGATCTTGCCCCAGTGCGGCCGGCCGTCGTAGCTGCGCAGCAGCTTGTCCACCGCGCGGAAGTAGGGCAGGTGATCCTCGCGCCAGTACTGGTGGATCGCGATGTAGCCCGACTCGCGCTGGTAGGCGGTCGAGAGCCAGTTGTCGTCGGGAGCCGCGACGCGCACCTCGATCGGGAACCCGATGCGCCAGCCCTGCCGGTCGATGAGGCCCCGGATGTCGCGGAGCGCCTGCGCGATCGCCGGCCGGGGCAGGGCGTACTCCGATTCCCGGAAGCGGACCGTGCGCGGGCTCGTGAACACGTCGTAGGACATGTCGGTGAACTCGCGGTCGCCGTAGACGCGGGTGGCGAACCGGTTGATCGCGGGGGTCCAGCGCGGGATGACGCTGCCGAGCGCCGACTTCACGCCGAGGGCGCCGTTCTGCATGAGGCGCTCCTCGACCCAGTTCGCGACGGCGCCGGGCTTCTTGTGCTCGGCGTCGGCGGGGAGGCGCGTGTTGGTGCGGGTCATCACGACGTCGGTGTGCGGCCAGTAGTAGAACTCGAAGTGGTCGGCCTCGACGGCGCGCTGCTCGAAGGTGTCGAGCACGGCGTCGAAGGCCTCCGGGCGCTCGACCGCGCGCAGCAGGAACGACGGCACGCACTGCAGGGTCACCTCGACCACGATGCCGAGCGCGCCGAGGCCGAGTCGCGCCGCGGGCAGCAGCTCGGGGTTGTGCTCCTCGTCGATGCGGAGCAGGCGGCCGTCGGCCGTGACGAGGAGCATGCCGACGATCTGGGCGGCGAGGCCGCGGAAGCGCGCGCCGGTGCCGTGGGTGCCGGTGGAGGTCGCCCCCGCGATCGTCTGCCGGTCGATGTCGCCCATGTTCTCGAGCGCGAGGCCGTGCGGATCGAGCAGCGCGGGCAGCTGGTACAGGTTCGTGCCCGCGCCGAGCGTTGCGCGGTGCCGCTCGGCGTCGACGTGCAGCAGCCCGTCGATCGCGCCCACGTCGACGAGCACGCCGATGGTCGCGGCGATGTCGGTGAAGCTGTGGCCGGCGCCGACCGCCTTGACGGTGAGGCCGCGCTCGCGGGCGGCCGCGACGACGGCGACGACCTCGTCGACGCTGGTCGGGCGGGCGCGGTACGCCGGGCGTCGAGCTCTCGGCGCGGCTCCAGTTGCGCCAGGGGGTGACGGGGTCGACGAGCAGGTCGCGGCTCGGTCACAGCCACACCTTGCCCTCGCCGCGGTAGGTCGGCAGCTCGGCGACGACCTTGCCGTCCTGACGACGGCGAAGGCGTCGAGGTGCTCGCTCAGCTCTCCGGCCTTGGTGTGGCGCAGCCACACCCGGTCGCCGATGGCCAGCCCGCGGGCGGCGGGGCCGGTGACCGGGGTCTGGACCTCTCCGGCGGCCTCGCGGGGCAGCATCCGGAGCCCCTCTGGCCAGGCGAGCTGCGGCAGGCGGTCGGCGGCGGGCGGGCCGGATGCGATCCAGCCGCCGCCGAGGAGCGTCGCGACGTCGGGCGTGGGGCGGCGCACGACGCTGAGGGCGAAGGCGGCCGCGGGCACCGGCGTGAACTGCCAGTAGCCGTCGAACAGGTGCGGCCCGAACAGGCCGGAGCCCGCCGCGATCTCGGTGACGCTCGGGTCGGCGTGGGTGGTCTCGAGGGAGCCGGTTCCGCCGCCGTTCACGAACTCGAGCTCGGCGATCTCGCGCACGGTCGCGACCGCGGCCCCGCGCCGCTCGGCCAGCTCGGACGCCGACGCCTTCTGCATCGCCTTCGACGATCGGCTTTGCCCTTGTTGACGACGCCGGCGATCTGCGCCTCGTACGCCATCATCCCGACGAGCGTGAAGCCGGGGCGGGCGACGATCGCCTCGGCGAGGGCGCGGGCCTGCTCGGGGGTGTGCACGGGGCAGCGCCGAACGCCGAGGTGCCCGAGCACCGGGGCCTGGAAGGAGGCGTCGAGCTCGAGGCAGACCCGGATCGGCGTTGCGCTTTCGCGGGCGGGGTGACGGCGTCGATCAGGTCGAGTTGCTCGACGTCGTCGATCATCACGGTGACCCGCGACGCGAGCCCCTCGTCGATTGCAAGCCGCGCGAGGGCGGCGCGATCGACACTCGGGTAGCCGACCACGACATCCTGAATGCCTGTCTCGGCCAGCCACAGCGCCTCGGGCAAGGTGTAGGCAAGCACCCCGTGGTAGCCGGGCAGGGCCAGCACCGCATCGAGGACCGCGCGGACCCTGACGCTCTTGCTCGCCACCCGGATGGGCGTGCCTGCGGCGCGATCGAGCATGTCGAAGGCGTTCGCGGCCAGGCCGGTCGCCGAGATGGCGCCGAGCGGGGTCTCCAGGTGCGCGGTCGCCTCGGTGAGCTCCGGCCAGTAGCGGGCAGGCTCCCGCCAGAGCGCCTCCCCCGTCGGCCGGGTGAGGGCGAGGGTCGCAGTGGGCACGGTCTACCGCACCGACCTGATCGGCGTGATCGTCGCGGCGCCGAGGAGCGCCACGAGGCCCGACAGCAGGAACAGCCCGGTGAATCCGCCGAGCGCCACCACCACGTAGGCGCCGAGCAGGGGCGCGAGCGCCTGCGGCACCGCCGAGGCGATGTTCATGACGCCGAGGTCCTTGCCGCGGTCGGCGGCATCCGGGAGCACCTGCGTCGCGAGCGCCTGGTCGACCGACAGGAAGCAGCCGTAGCCGAGGCCGAGCAGGCCTGCCGCGACGATCGCGACGGTGTAATTCGGAGCGAGGGCCAGCAGCAATGCGGCCGTCGCCTGCATGATCGCCGCGAACGTCACGAACGCCTTGCGGCGACCCATCGCGTCGCTCAGGCGCCCGAGGAACAGGGACGCCAGGATGACGAACACCATGTAGACGAGGGTCAGGGTGATGAGGTCGTCCTCGGGGTTGGCGAGCTTCAGGCCGTCCTGCAGGAAGTAGAACAGCAGGGTCGTTCCGAGCGCGTTGCCGAGGTTGATCAGGATGCGGCTGGCCAGGGTCCAGGCGAAGTCCGGGTGCTTGCGGGGCGAGACCCACATGCCGCGGACGACCGCCGCGGCCGAGAGCTTCGGGCGCTGGTCGCGGGGCAGCACGGTGTCCTTCACGAAGATCAGGAACGGTGCCACGAGAACGAGCAGAAGTACGGCTAGCGCGACGTAGCCGAGCACCTGCGCCGTGATGACGTAGGTCACCAGCACGAGTCCGAGGATCGTTCCGATCGCCTGGGGTGCCGAGACCCATCCCGAGATGAAGCCGCGCTGCCGGACCGGCACCTGGTCGGAGATCGTGGCGGTGAGCGCGGCGGTCAGCACGCAGAAGCCGGTGAGCGCGAGCGACCACCAGATGCCGACGCCGACGAACGTCGTCTGGAACCCGAGCACGACGAGCGAGATCGCGAAGGCGAGCGCGCCGCCGAGGATCCAGGGTCGGCGACGACCGAATCGGGATGTCGTGCGGTCGGAGAGCGCACCGGAGAGCGGGTAGGCGATGATCGCGCAGACCCCGGCGATCCCGGAGATGATGCCGAACGCGACGACCGAGTCGAGCCAGTCGCCGGTGTTGCCGCGAACGTTGTCGATCTGCACCGGGAGGAGGAGCTGGATGGGGGTGAGCTGCGCCATCCAGATGCCGAGCCAGGCGGCGGCGAAGGCGGCGATCCAGCCGCCGGTGATGGCCTTCTTCGGTTCGGCGAACGGGGACAGCGGCGCGGCCGGCTGCGGGGTCGTCGTCGTCATGCGGCCACCGCCTCACGGGCGAACGCCGAGATGGCGTCGGCGGCGTGATCGATGGACCGCTCGGCGGCGGCATCGTCGCGATCGGCGAGCCAGGCGAGCGTGAGCCCGTCGGTCAGGGTGACGAGCAGGCGGGCGAGGTCTGGCACGGGAATGCTCCATTCGATGTGCAGGAGGGATGCGCCGGCCTCGAGGAGGTCGGCGGCGAGGGCGTGATAGCGGTGGTACTGCTCGGCCGGTAGGTCGGCGAGGTGGGGCGTCCGGAGGGCGTACTGGGTCAGCTCGAACATGGCCTGCTCGTTGCCGGGGTCGGCGCGGACGTGGTCGAGGTACCCGCGCAGGGCGAGGCGGATGGCTTCGCGGGGTGTCGTGGCGTGCGCGAGGAAGCTGCCGGCGGCGACTCCCTCGCCTGCGACGACGAGGTCGACGACGTCGCGGAGCAGCTCGTCGCGGCTCGCGACGGCGTAGTGGAAGCTGGCCAGCGGCATCCCGGCTTCGGCGACGATCGCGCGGGTCGTGGCGGCGGCGAGCCCGTCGCGGGCGATGACGGTGAGGGCGGCCTCTGCGAGAGCGGCGCGGCGCTCGGCGGCGGGGATGCGGGTCATCGCTCTCGCCCCTCTCGCGCCGGATACTGCGGCGGCCCGCAGCGTCGGTGCCGCGAAGTGGGTCAAGCGTCCCAGACGGGTGATCAGGATGCAAGAGCGGCGCGCCGCCCAGTTCGGGTGACGCGGGCAGCCAGTGTCGTCTCCGAGTTGCTCGGGTTCGGGGGTACCCGCAAACCCGAGGGCCGCAGAGATCGATGTGATCGCTGAGGACCCCGGCTAGGGCTGCGCCGCCTCCAGCTTGGTCGCGATGTCAACTAGCAGGGCCCGGTCGTCCGGCGAGAGGCTTACGGTTTGCGGGATGCCCGCGGTCGGACCAGCCTCTGTGTACGCCGCCTTGAGAGCGTCCCACTGCGCGGCCGGGATCCACACGATCTCCCCATGGACTTTGTACTCCTGGGCCGCGCGGTCCAGCTGGGACTGGTCGGCGGGGTTACGGGTGTACTCCTGCCAGTTGGCGGCGCACGGGTATCCGGCATCGCCGGCGAGAGCGACGACCGTTCCCAGACCGCCGCTTCCCGTACCAATTTTTCCGAATCGCGTTGTCATGCTGCGGCTCCTCGCGTTCACGGGGTTGGTCGGCCAGTTCGGCCGAGTGAAGTAGTAAGTACCGAACGGGTTTGTCCGGTACTTCACAATCCCTGGGGCATCGCCAGCGTTACCCTCGACGACATTGACCCCACCTGAGCGCCCGACGACGATGCCCACGTGCCCTTCGGGGGCCAGCGGCTGGGGCGGGTAATAGACGATGTCGCCCGCGGCGGTCTCGTTCGGGGTTACGTAGTCACCTCGATCGCGCAAGGCGCTGGCGAGGGTCGAGGTAAGGAACGCCTGCACCTCGGAGGATCCAGGAGCCGAACCACGCGCACCAAGCCCCGTTGTAGGAACTCCAGGGGACATCGGTGATGACGCTTCCGAGCTGATTCTTGGTTTTGCCCACGAGGCTCATCGCCAACGCTGCTGCTGCAGCCGCGGTCGGCGCCGGCGTCGTACGCGAATGCTGCGGCCGGGGACAGGGCTAGATCAAATCCAAAGAGGCCGAGCCCGGCGATCGCAGCGCTCCCGCCTACGACTGCGCGGCGACTGATATCCACACGCGAACTATGGCACAGAGTAACCGGTTTCGAATAGTCCTCAACTGAGCGAGATTTTGCCTTGGCGTCCCACGCTCTGTGCTCCCGCTGAGATTCGAACTCAGACTGCAGCGATTTTAAGTCGCCTGCCTCTGCCAGTTGGGCTACGGGAGCCTGCGACGTTACGGCGCAGCCCGCGGCTGTATGCGGGCTCGCCGGCTGGTGCTACCCCGCCCTTCGGGCGTAAGGCGAACTCCTCGAAGGCGGCGCGCGGGGTGTCGCGGGCCGGGATGCCGACGAGGTCACGGCGGGTCAGGAAGTTGATGATCCACTCGCCGAAGACGCGGATCTTGCGCTCCCACATCGGCATCGCGAAACCGTGGTAGCCGCGGTGCATGAACCAGGCGATGAGTCCCTTCACGGCGACCGGCACCGCTCTGGAACACGCCCTCGTACAGGCCGAAGCCGGCGACGGCGCCCTGGTTGCGGTGGCGGTACTGGCGCGGCTCCTCGCCGCGCAGCACTGCGGTGAGGTTGCGCGCCATGAGCTTGCCCTGACGCACGGCGTGCTGGGCGTTGGGAACGGTGAACCCGGCGACGCCCTGTCCCTCGATGAGGTCGGGCACGGCACACACGTCGCCGGCGCCCCAGGCGTCGAGCACCACGCCGTCGTCGTTGATGACCCGGAGGTCGGCCTGCACGCGCAGGCGGCCGCGCTCTTCGATCGGGAGGTCCGTGCTGCGCATGACCGGGTTGGCCATGACGCCGGCCGTCCAGACGATGAGGTCGGACTCGAACGTCTCGCCGTTCGACATCTCGATCTTGCCGCCGACGGCGCTCGCGAGCTGCGTGTTGAGGTGCACCGTCGCGGCGCGCTGCTCGAGGTTGCGGATCACCCAGCGGCTGGTCTTGCGCGACACCTCGGGCATGATGAAGTCCATCGCCTCGATGAGGTGGAAGTGCGTGTCATCGGTGGTGAGCTGGTGGTACTTGCCGATGAGGGCACTGGCGAAGCTGCGGAGCTCGCCGAAGATCTCGATGCCGGCGAATCCACCGCCCACGACGACCACGGTCAGCAGGCGATCGCGCTCCGGACCGGCAGGCAGGTTGGATGCCTTGGCGAAGTTGTCCGTCATCCGGTCGCGGATCGAAACGGCCTCTTCGATGTTCTTGAGACCGATCGCCTGATCGGCCAGCCCGGGGATCGGGAAAGTGCGCGTGACCGCGCCGGCCGTCACCACGACGATGTCGTACTCGACATCCCACGGCTCGCCGACCTCGGGGGTCAGGGTCGCCGTCTTCTCCGCGTGACGGATGTCGGTCACCTTCGCCGTGATCACCTTGGTGCGCTTCAGGTGGCGGCGGTGGTTCACGAGCGCGTGCCTGGGGTCGAGCGAACCGGCCGCGACCTCGGGGAGGAAGGGCTGGTAGGTCATGTACGGCAACGGGTCGACCATGGTGACCTCGGCCTCACGACGGCCAAGCCACTTCTCGAGCTTTTTGGCCGTGTAGAAGCCGGCGTAACCACCACCGACGATCAGGATCTTGCGCACGATTGGGACGTCTCTTTCGCTGGAGAAAAACCAGTCCCAATCTACCGTGCCCGGCGACGGCTTCCGTACGCGCGGACGGCGCCCGCGGCCAGTCCGATCAGCACCGTCGCGAGCAGTGCGACGACGAGCGTCGGGATACCGACGAGCTGCAACGTGGTGACCGACGGGAGCAGAGTTCCGATGGGGTTCTCGGGCGCCGCGACGACGTTCTTGTCGACCTCTTCCTGCGGCTCCGTCGGCTCCTCGGTCGCCTCCGCGCGCCGGTTCAGGCGGATCCATTCGGCCAGATCACCCATCGGATTCTCGCCCACGGCGGCGATCTCGTCCTCGACCGCGGCCTCGGCATCCACCAGCCCGAATCCGTAGGTGAAGTCGGCGCCGCTCGGGCCCACGTCCCGCGCCGAGAGGATCACCCTGTTGATGACGTTGGCGGCGTCGAGGTCCGGATGCGCGGCCCGCACGAGCGCGACGATGCCGGCGACGATCGGGGTGGCGCCGCTCGTGCCGCTCCAGGTCACGTACTGGCCGCCGGGGATCACCCCGACGAGCTCCTCACTCGGGGCCGCGACGCCGATCGTGATGCCCTGCGCCGACGCGTCCCAGCTGGCCGAGCCGTTCTCGTCGACCCCCGAGACGGTCAGCACGCCGGGCATCGTCGCCGGGGCGCCGACCTCGACGGTGCCGCTCCCCCGGTTGCCGGCCGCCGCGACGACGACCACGTCGTTCTCCATCGCATAGAGGAAGGCGTCGTCCCAGCTCTCGGGCCATTCCAGCGTGTTGCGGGTCAGGGACATGTTGATCACATCGGCGCCGTTGTCGACGGCCCAGCGGACCGCCTCGGCGATCTGCGTGTCGGAGTCCTTCTCGCCCTCGCCGAATCCGATCGACAGCGACAGCAGCGACGCCTGCGGGTGCCGAGCCGATGACGCCCGAGTCGGGGCCCGTGCCGCGTCCTGCCGCGAGCGAGGCGACCATCGTGGCGTGCTCCGCGCCGTCCGAGCCGATCGGCTTCTGCCCGTTGCCGAATCCGATGCCCGAGAAGTCCGCCCCGCCGATGACGGCGCCGGCGAGATCGCGCGACTCCGGAGTCGATGCCGGTGTCGATGATCGCGATCGTGACGCCCTTGCCCTTGGTGGTCGCCCACGCATCCCGGATGCCGTAGTCGTCGAGCCAGTACTCGCGCGACCGCACCAGGTCCTGTGCCTGCCCTCGGCCCGCCGGTGCCGGCGGCGCTGCGACGGCCGAGGCCGGCAGCGCCAGGGTCAGGAGGGCGAGGGCGGCAGCCAGCCCCGCTCGCATCAGGCCTGGCATTGGCAGCGCTCCGGGCTCCAGGTGGCGCGATCGAGCGCGCGGTCTCCGATCGGGTTCACGCCGCGGCCGGCAGCGAGCGAGTGAGCGGCGAGCGCGTGCAGGCACTTGATCCGGTCGGGCATGCCCCCGGCCGAGAAGCCCTCGATCTCCGGGACGTCCTCGATGCTCGCCCGGTCGGCCAGGTAGGCCTCGTGAGCGGCACGGTACGCGCCCGCGAGGCCGTCATCGGCATCCAGCTCGCTCGGACAGCTCGGCCATCACCCCGGTCGCCTCGAGGGTCGAGAGGGATGCGGTGGCGGCCGGGTGCGACAGGTAATAGAGCGTGGGGAACGGCGTGCCATCGGGCAGGCGCGGATGCGTCGCCACCACCGTCGGCTTGCCGCACACGCAGCGCGCGGCGATGCCGATGACGCCGCGGGCGGGACGGCCGAGCTGTCGGGTGACTTCGGCGATGTCCTCCGCGCTGGGTGGCGCGAACGGAGGCGTGCTCATCCGGCAGCCGCCCCCTGCGCCGCATCGGACTGCTCAGGGCTGTCGAGCTGAGCGGGCGTGGCGTCGGTCAATCCTGCCGTGTAGACGCTGGCGAGCAGGCCGCCGACCCAGTCGGTCTGGGTGGTCTGGATCTCGTCGCTGATCGGGAGCTCCTCGCCGGCACCGCCGTCGTCGCTCTCTCCGACGACGAGGTAGCTGACGTCACCGGGCAGCACGTAGTACAGCCGCTCCCGCGCCTGCGCCTCGATGTAGGCGGGGTCCTCCCAGCGGGCGACCTCCTCGTTCAGGTCGTCCACCGCATCCTGAGCCTCGGCCAGGGACGCCTCGAGCTGCGCGATCTGCTGCCGCTGCTCGACGAGCGTCTTCAGCGGGGCGGCGAGCACGAGCAGCGCGGCGACGATGAGCCCGAGCATCGACAGGGCGAACCCCGAGAGCCGGAAGTTGCGCAGCCACGCTGCCGGGCGGCTCTCCTCGGGGAGGGCCACCGGCACGCGGATGGTGCGCTCACGCCGGGCCATGGGACCAGGCTACGTGCCCTACGCGGCGAATCTGGGGAACGCGTCGCGGCCGGCGTAGGTCGCCGCCTCGCCCAGTTCCTCTTCGATGCGCAGCAGCTGGTTGTACTTGGCGACGCGGTCGGAGCGGGCCGGAGCACCCGTCTTGATCTGGCCGGCGTCGGTCGCGACCGCGATGTCGGCGATCGTGGTGTCCTCGGTCTCGCCCGGATCGGTGGCTGATGATCGCGGTGTAGCCGGCGCGCTGGGCCATCGCCACGGCATCCAGGGTCTCGCTCAGCGTCCCGATCTGGTTCACCTTCACCAGGATCGAGTTGGCGGCCTTGAGGTCGATGCCCTTCTTGAGGCGGACCGGGTTGGTGACGAAGAAGTCGTCGCCGACGATCTGCACCTTGTCGCCGAGCTGCTCGGTGAGGTGCACGTAGCCGTCCCAGTCGTCTTCGGCGAGCGGGTCCTCGATGGTGGCGAGCGGGTAGTCCTTGACCAGGTCGACCCAGAACTTCGTCAGTGTCTCTCCGGTGTAGCTGGACTTCTCGAACGCGTACTTTCCGTCCTCGAAGAACTCGGTGGCGGCGACGTCGAGGCCGAGCGCGAAGTCGGCGCCGGGCTTGAATCCGGCGACCTCGATCGCCTTCACGATGAAGTCGAGCGCAGCGCGGGCGCCCGGCAGATCGGGGGCGAAGCCGCCCTCGTCGCCGAGACCGGTGTTCTGGCCCGGCCTTCTTCAGCTCGCCCTTCAGCGCGTGGTAGACCTCGGTGCCCCAGCGCAGCCCCTCGGCGAAGCTCTCGGCGCCGATCGGCAGCACCATGAACTCCTGGATGTCGAGGGCGGTGTCCGCGTGCGCCCCGCCGTTGATGATGTTCATCAGCGGCACCGGAAGGGTGTGCGCGTTCGGGCCGCCGAGGTAGCGGAACAGCGGCAGGTCGGCGGAATCGGCCGCGGCCTTGCCGACCGCGAGTGAGACGCCCGAGGATCGCGTTCGCACCGAGCTTCGACTTGTTGTCGGTGCCGTCGGCGGCGTTCAGCTCGGCGTCGACCAGGCGCTGGTCGGCGGCATCGAAGCCCTCGATGGCCGGGCCGAGCACATCGAGCACGTTGCCGACGGCCTTGAGCACGCCCTTGCCGCCGTAACGGTTCTTGTCCTCGTCGCGCAGCTCGTAGGCCTCGAAGGCACCGGTTGATGCACCCGAGGGAACGGCGGCGCGAGCGACCGTGCCGTCTTCGAGCAGGACCTCGACCTCGACGGTCGGGTTGCCGCGGGAATCGAGGATCTCGCGGGCGCCGACGGCTTCGATGGCAGACATGGGGACTCCTGGAAAGTTGAGGGGCGGTGGCACGCCGTTAGGTGGCGCAGTCAGCCTACCGAGCGCGAGCGGCGCAGGAATTCGCGCCCGCGCGGCGACAGCTCGTAGCCCACGTCGAAGCTGCGCGTCAGGCCGAGCGCCTTGAGCTTGCGCACGTCGATCTTGAACGGGGCGGTCTCGCGGCCCACCATCGCCGCGAGATCGGGAGCGCGGCGCTGCGGGTGCTGCTCGATGAGGTCGAGGGTCTGGGCGGTCCAGGCGCCATGGCTGCTCGCCCGGTCGAGGCGCGCGAGCTTGGCCTGCAGCGCGGCGACATCGTCGTCGGTCAGGTCGGCGCTCTCGCGCAGGGCGACGCGCGGATCGGGTCCGGCCCAGGCGAGGCCGACGCGGAAGAGCGGGACGTCGGGCCCGCCCTTCGTGAGCTTGAGCACGACCGCGGGCGAGGCCGCGCCGGCGGCCTCCGCGTCGGCCTGGGTGACGGCGTCATCGGCGATCTGCTCGACCGAGGTCACCTCGATGAGCCCCGCCGACGTCAGGAACCGGCCGCCGACCTTCACGCGCGGCCCCGACCACCGCCGGAACGCGAGCGTCACCGTTCCCTCCGCAACCCCGGCGGCGATCTTCGGCGGAAGCAGCATGTGCGCGCCTAGTCGAGGGTCCGGAACTCGAGGGACTCGGCGGTGCTCGCCGCGTCGACCGTCGCGAATCGGGTGAACCCCTCGGCGGCGAGCGCCTCCAGTGCCGGCTTGAGGTTCTTGGGGCGGGCGACGAGCCGCACGCGCGCTCCCTTCGCGATCAGCGAGCGTCTGGATGCCGAGCAGGCTCGCCAGCGGGACGTCGGCATCGTGCACGAGCACGACCGCGTCGCCGGCGGCGTCCTCCGGCAGCTCGACCAGCTCGACGAGCCGCTCGAACCCGAGCGAGAAGCCGGTCGCCGGGACCTCGCTGCCCAGGAAGCGCCCGATCATCCCGTCATAGCGGCCGCCGCCGCCCAGCGAGTAGTCGACGCTCGGGTGGGCGAGCTCGAAGATCGGGCCGGTGTAGTACCCCATCCCCCGCACCAGGAACGGGTCGAAGGCGAGGCGCTCGGCCCCGACCGCGTCCCCGAGTGCCGCGAGCTCGGCGACCACGGCGGCATCCGGCTCGGGCGGCAGCGCCTTGCGGATCGCGGCGTCGCCGAACGGCAGGAACTCCATGGTGGTCGGGCGGCGGAAGAAGGTCTCGAGCGCGTCGACGGCTGCGGCGGTGACCCCGCGGTCGCGCAGCTCGGCGATGACCCCGTCCTGCGCGATCTTGTCGAGCTTGTCGATCGTGATCAGCACCGCATCCTGTTCTGAAGGCTCGAAGCCGAAGCCCTCCAGCATCCCGATCAGCAGCCTGCCGGTCGTTGACCCGGATGGATGCGTCGCCGAGCCCGAGGGCATCGACCGTCGCGAGCGTGGCGGTCAGCAATTCCGCTTCGGCCGCGATGCCCGGCTCGCCGATGATGTCGATGTCGCACTGCACGAACTGCCGGTACCGGCCCTTCTGCGGGCGCTCGGCACGCCAGACCGGCGCGACCTGGATGCTGCGGAAGACCGCGGGAAGCGCGGCGCGGTGGGTGGCATAGAAGCGGGCCAGGGGCACGGTCAGGTCGAAGCGCAGGCCGAGGTCGACGAGGTCGAGCGGCTCCTTCGCCGCCCTCAGGTCGTCGCGGCGTGAGCCCGCGCTTCAGCACGCCGAAGGCGAGCTTCTCGTTGTCGCCGCCGAGACCGGCGTGCAGGCGGTCGCTGTCCTCCATGACGGGCGTCTCGATCTCGTCGAAGCCGTGCGCCCGGTAGGTGTCGCGGATCACGCCGAGCACGCGCTCGCGACGCGCCTTCTCGGCGGGGAGGAAGTCGCGCATGCCGCGCGGGGGGTTCACCTGGGTGGCCACCGCCCTAGTCTGCCAGCGCAGCCGAGCCGTAGGCTCTGGACACCACGCTTTGCCGGGAGGTCTGCCATGAGTCCCCTGTTCGGTCCCGATGCCGGGCGCGTGCAGCTGGAAGGCACTCGCACTCCCGGCACCCTCGTCGGCATCCAGGTGGGCGTGACCTCCGAGGAGGAGTCGTCCCGGTTCTCGGACTACGCCGTCGAGGCAGGCGGCACCGTCTACGGCATCCGCCAGGACCTCGCCCCCGACGACCAGATCCGGCTCGGGATGCCGGTCACCCTTCTCGTGCACGGCACGGCCGCGGTCATCGAGTGGGGCGACTCCGGCACCTACCGCTGGAAGATGCTGAAGACGCCTCCCGCTCCCGGCATCGTCGACGACCTCGACGACAACGACAACCGCGGTGCGATGAACCGGATCCGTCGCGGGACGGCGGTGGTCGGTGACGCTGCTCGAGTTCTCGGTGCGATGGTCGCCCTCGGGCCTCGGGGAAGCGGTCGACGTCCGCGTGCGGGCGGTACCCGACGGCGGCGAGCCGTATGAGGCGACGATCAAGAAGATCGAGAGGCGCGCCGGGCTATGCCGCGCACCTCCCGGTGATCGGGGCGACCCTTCCGGCCTGGGTGCGCACGGGCTTGCTGGGGCGAGTCGCTGGTGATCGACTGGGCCGCCGCCGCCAACGCGGACCCCGGGGTCGGCCGGGCGCCGGCCCCGATGCCGGGGCGCGGTGGGTTGCTCGGCAATCTCGCGGGCGGCGCGTGGGGACCGTCGTGCCGGAGCCCGACGTCGCGGCCGCAGAGACCCCGCAGGATCCCGGCGTTCGCGCAGAAGATGATGGACCGCTTCGTGCGTCGCAGGCAGCCCGGCGCCGGCGAGTCAGCGGGCGACGACGGCGACGTCGTGTCATGGGAGACGTTCCTCGACGTGCAGCACCAGATCGACTGGGGACCGCTCAAGAAAAAGGAGGTCGAGGGCTACGCGGTGTCGCGCGGCGTCCCCGCGGGCGAATGGCCGGCGGCGCAGCGTCGCTGGCAGGTGCGTATGGGGTCCGACCCCGCGCTGATGGCCGAGTACGGCCAGAGGATGTCCCAGCCGTAGGTCACCCATGTCGCCTGGCGATCGGCGTCTCCTCACCGCACACTCGTTCGAAAGTTCCTCACAGATTGCCTCTCATCAGTAGCATTTGTGTTCGACACCTGCGAAAATAGAGGCATGCCCACCGCAACCTGCGACGACCAGTCGTGGTCCTCCCCGACGTGCCGACCTCGCGCGCCTGGGTGACGACGAGCTGCTCGCTGTGCGGTCACATCGCTTCAGCGCGGCGAAAGGTGGATGCGGCGGCGGCCGCGGTGGCGAGCGAGGTCGCGCGGCGCTCACGGCCCGAACTCGGGTTTGCCGGGCTCGCGCAACGCACCGGAGCGCGCACGCCCGATCGGTTGATCGCATCCGTCACGGGACTGTCGGTCGGCGAGTCGAGGGCGATGATCACCGCCGGCGAGGCTCTCGAAGGGGAGGCGTCGTGGATGGCCCCGGTGGCCGTCGCACTGCAGACCGGCGATGTGTCGGTCGGTGCCACGGCCGCCATCCGAAAGGGGCTCGGCGAGCCGACTGCCGACGTCAGCGCCGACGATCTGGCCGCCGCCGCGCAGCGACTCGTCGATGATTCGGGCGACCTCCCTCCGGAGCGGGTGGCGGCGCTCGCCCGCGAGGCGCGTGACCGCATCGACGCCGACGGGGTCGCCGACCGTGAGGCGGCGTTGCGGGAGAAGCGGTCTCTGCGCATCTCGCGTCTCCCCGACGGCATGACGACGCTCGTAGCACTGCTCGATCCCGAGAACGCCGCGTTTGTCACCGATGCGATCGACCGGGTCACGGCGCCGCGCCGTGGCGGGGTTCGATTCGTCGACCCGACGAGCAGCAGCGGGCCGGCGAGATCATCGACGATCCGCGCAGTACCGAACAGCTCGCCTTCGACGCATTCGTGGTCATGGTCCGCCTTGCCGCAGCAGTCGACGACGGCCGCATCTTCGGCTCCCGCGCTCCCGAGGTCCGCGTGCATGTTCGCGCTGAGCACCTCGAGCGCGGCAAGGGGTTCGGATGGATCGAGGGTCAGTCGACGCCGGTCTCGCTGGGCACCGTCGAGCGCCTGATCTGCACCGTCGGCGCTCTGCCGATCGCGTTTCTCGACGACGGGCGCCCCTTGAAGCTCGGCCGCACCCAGCGGCTCTTCTCCGCCGCCCAGCGGATCGCGCTCGCCGCCCGTGATGGCGGTTGCCTCATACCCGGATGCGAGAGACCACCGTCATGGTGCGAGGCGCACCACATCGACGAATGGGACGAGCATCACGGCGACACTGACGTCGACGTCGGCGTCCTACTGTGCCGACATCACCACATGTGGGTGCACGACACGGGCGCGCGGGTCCGCGGGTCCGGGCGGCTTCGAGATACGCCGTGCCGGACAACCGGCCATGCGCCTTGAATCAAAGAATCCGGTGCGGCGAGCCGCGCCCTGATCACGGCTCGAGTCGGCCAGTCGCGGCCCGATCACGGTTCGGTGGGCCGGTCGCGGCCCGATCACGGCTCGGTGGGCGAGCTCTCTGCGGATCGCACGTCGTCCTGCAGGACGCGCAAAGCGCCCCGGAGCGCACGCTCGCTATCGAGGCCCGCGTCGCGCGCGGCGGCGACCATCGCGAGCAACTGGGCGCCGAGTTCTGCTTCCGTCGCCGGGATCTCCGCCGGGGTCCGCGTCACACCGAGCTTGCCGGCCCGCCCGAGCAGCTTGTCGGCGAGCGCCAGCGCGGGCATCGCCTGCGGGATACCGTCCAGCGTGCTCGATCGGTGCGACTTCTCGACCGCCTTGATCCGATCCCAGGTCGCAACCACCTCATCCGGAGTGTCGGCCACGACATCGCCGAACACGTGCGGGTGCCGCGCGATCATCTTCTGCGTCATGTGCGCCGCGACGTCTCGAGGGTGAATCGACCTGCCTCGGCCTCGATGTCGGCATGGAAGATCACCTGGTAGAGCACATCGCCGAGCTCCTCGATCAGCTCCTCACGTGTCCTCCCTCGATCGCCTCGATCAGCTCGTAGCACTCCTCGACGAGGTACTGCACGAGCGAGTCGTGAGTCTGGTCGCGATCCCAGGCACACCCGCCGGGAGCTCGCAGCCGGTGCAACGTCGCGACCAGCTCGTCGAGCTGTGGGTTCGGGGCGGGTGGCGCGGAGGCAGAGGCCATGCCCCCATCCTGCCGCGC